>NZ_CAJSLV010000051.1 GCF_907177275.1 Actinacidiphila cocklensis | reverse complement strand
GGCGGGGCCTGGGCGGCGGGCTGGGCGGTGGCGGGCGCGGGATCGGCGTGGGCGCCCTCCGCCGCCGTGTCCTTGGCGCCGCCGTGCTCCGCGTAGTGCAGGACGTCGTGCGCGACGTGCGGGGCGGCGACCGGCATCTCCACCAGGTCTCCGCCGTGGGCGTCCCCGGGCATCTCCATGACCCAGCCGGGCCGGATCAGGCTGGCCTGCGACAGCCGCGACCCGTCGGGTTGCACGCGGTCCTTGTTGAGTTCGTAGATCTCCTTGTAGCGGCGGCCGTCGCCGAGGTGGCGTTGCGCGATGTCCCACAGCGAGTCGTGGTGGCGGCCCTCGGGGGGCTGGATGCGGTAGAACTTCGTGTCCTGCTGGGCGCGTTCCACGCTGTGCGCGGTCCCGGCCCGCGCTCCGCGGTCCTGCTGCGGGGTGGCGACGGACGACGACCGTGCCTGGTGCGGAACTCCCGGTGTCTGCTGCGCGGACGCGCTGATGCCCGGCTTCGCATCGTGGAGCGCCCGGTTGTGCGTGCCGAGTTGGCCGAGGCCCGGGGTGAGGGTCGCGGCGCCCACTCCGAGCAGCAGCAGAGCTGCGACGAGCTGCCGGGCGAGCAGTTGGCTCGCACCCGACGCCGGGATGTGATGGGGCAGGCCCACGCCCGACACCGCCGCCTTGGCCTCCACCAGCACGCAGGCGGTGAACTGCGCCCAGGCCAGCCAGACCACCACGGCGAGGGAGTTGACGAAGGTCTCGGTGGTGATCGGCTGGCGCAGCACGTCGGAGTCGAAGTGGTGCGGGAAGGGTGAGCCGATGAAGTACAGCAGCGCGCCCGGCACGCCGAGCACGAGCACGGCGAGCACCACGAAAGCGCCGAGCGCACGTACGACGTCGCCGAACGTGCGGCGCCTGCGCGGCGGGTGGGCCTGCGCAGGTCCCTGCTGCGGGTGGGTGCGTCCCGTGGCGGTCGTGCGTGCCATCGCTGCTGCCCTGCTTCCTGTGCTCCGGTGTGGTGCCTTCTCGGTCGTACGCGTCCCGCTGTACGCCTGCGTGCCTGCTGGGGCCGTGGTGCGTTCAGCGGGTCAGTGACTGGGCGGAGGCGACCCCTTTGGCGTGCTGGTCGCCGCTGAGGAAGAAGCCGCTCAGCATCGGCTGGTAGGTGAGCTGCACCTCGACGGTGACCTGGTCGGCGTCGGTCGGCGCCACGCAGCGCGAGGCGGTGACGTCGTCGGTGTCGAGGCCGGCCGCCGTCAGGAAGGTGCGGATGTCGGCGTCGCAGTTGGTGTAGTTGATCGGTGCGGTCGCGCCCAGGTCCTCGGCGGCGCGCAGCGCGTCCACGTCGATGTCCTGGGCGGCGGCGCGGGCGGCCTGTTCCGCGAGGTCGGCGGCGCGCTCGCGCTTGGCGACGGTCATGCCGCCGTCCACCACGAAGGCGGCCAGCGCGATGAAGAGCAGCGCGAAGATGACGACCGCGATGGCGCCGGACCCGCGGTCCCCGTCGCCGTCGCGACCGCCGCGGGCGGCGGTCCACCGTGCGTGCAGGAGGTTCACTCGTACCTCCGGTAGGGGTCGAGCGGTGCGGCGAACTGGCTGCTCATGGTGGTGGGGATGTCGAGGCCGACCACCGCCAGACCGCGCACCGTACAGGACAGCTGGACGGCGTAACGTCCGCCCTGTGCGGTCCAGTTGGTGCCGTCGGTGGTCATGTGCACCGTGCCCTCGCAGATTCCCTGGAGGTCGTTGGTCGCGGCCTCCAGCGCGGCCCGGTCGGCGGCGTCGCGCTCCCCCTGGAGCGAACCGGCCCTGGCGGCGTCGCGCGCGGCGCCGTCCAGCGCGCCCCGCCCGTCGACCAGTTGGCCGAAGGCGACGAGCACCAGGATGAAGAGGATCAGCAGCGGCGCCAGGATCACGATCTCGATCGTCGAGATCCCCGCGTCCGGCCCGGGTCCCGCCGTGTGTGCCCGCCGCCGCAGCCGGGCGGCCGCGGCCGTCACTGTGCCCATCCGCGCCTCACCCGCCCTGCACGAAGCGTTCGATCGGCCCCTGCGACCGCTCGTCCACGGTGATCCCGATGCCGAGGATCGACGGCACGTGCCCGACGACCTCGACGCTGACGTTGTCCCCGTCCCGCCGGACGCCGACCTCGTGCGAGGTGAGCAGGCTGCCGCCGAGCTGGTCGATGTAGCCGTCGGCCTTGGCACGCGCCCGGTCCTGCCAGTCGTCGTGCACGGCCGCCTGCGCGCGGGCCTCCCGAGCCCCGGCCCGCGCAGCGGCCTGCGCGACGTGCGCGGCGAAGTAGTACATCGCGAACTGCACGGTCAGGAAGATGACCCCGAAGATGATCGGTGTCAGGAAAACGAACTCGATCGCGGTCATGCCGCGGTCGTCCGCCGTACGCCGGCCGACGCCGCTGTCGCCGCGCGCGGCGGCGAACCGGCCGCGCAGGGCGCGGCGGTACGCATGCAGGGTGCTCATCCCCGTCAGCTCATCTCCCCCGTCGGATCAGTACGGTTCAGTACGGTTCGCTACGGTTCCACCCGGCACCGCCCGGTCCGGCTCAGCAGCTGGTGTCCTTCGACGCCTTGTCGATGCAGCTGGTGACGCTGTCCTTCTTGGTGTCGAGGGCCTTGCTGATGGCCACGCCGATACCGGCGACCAGCGCCGCCACGATGGCGGAGATGATCACCCACTCCACGGCGGAGGCACCGACGCTGCGGCCCTCGCTCCTGGCCCAGGCGATCCGCCTGCGGACGAAGGCGACGACCGGGTCGGTCGCTCTGGCAAGGGGATTGGGACGGTTCATGGTCCGGTTCCTTTCTGGCTGCGACTCTGGCTACGGCTTCGGTCAACTACGGCTACGGCTGCGGCTGCGGTACGGCGTCGGCCCCGGCTTCCCTGCGGCCTCGGCTACGGCTTCGTTCACGAACGGGTGGCGCTCTTGCGGAAGGGTCAGGCCTGGAAGACGCGCATGGCGGCCGGGAAGATCAGGAAGACCAGGAATCCCGCGGCGAGCATCAGCTGCGCCACGAGCATGGACTGCGAGTTCTCGCCCGCCGACCCCTCGATCTCGGCGAGTTCGCGGTGCCGCATGGTCTCCGCGCGGGAGGCCAGCGACTCGCGGACCTTGGCGCCGTCGTCGGCGACCAGGCCCAACGCGACGGACAGGTCCTGCAGTTCCTCGACGCCCAGCTCGGCGCCGAGCCGGCCGAGCGCGACCCACTGGCTGATGCCGGTGATCCGGGCGTCGGCCAGGCAGCTGCGGATACGGACCAGCGCCCAGCCGTCGCTGACCTCGGCGGCGGTCATCAGCGCCTCGGGAAGTCCGCGCCCGCCGGCCAGGTTCATCGCGACCAGGTCCAGATACGCGCCGATCACCCGCCGCAGGTCCTTGCGCCGGTCGGCGGCGTCGCGGCGCACTTCGACGTCGGGCAGGAAGAAGAAGAGCGCCGCGCAGGCCAGCGCGAGCCAGACCGGCACGATCGGGCTGACGCCGAAGCCCAGTTGCCAGACGACGGCGAAGAGGAACGGGCCGAAGACCAGCCCGGTGGCGGACAGCAGGATCTTGGTGGCGAGGAAGCCTTCCCAGCTGCGCTCGAGCACGGCCAGGTCGGCGCGCAACGAGCGCATCTCCCAGCCCTGTTCGAGGTAGAAGGCGGCGACCCGCTGGCCGATCCTGCCGCGCAGGTCGGTGGCGCGCGGTGCGGGACCTGAGGCGGGTCCCGCCGCCCGCAGCGCGTCGATCTCCGCGATGGTCGACGCGGCGCTGCGGCGGCCCGGGGCGAGCGCTTTGATCAGGGCGAAGACGCCCAGTCCTGTGATCGCGCCGAGCAGTGCGGACAGTGCGATGACGTTCACGGGTGTCCCACCTCCTGCCGCGGGTAGTGCGGTTCCGGCGAGTGGACCAGGAAGCGCGCGGGCGTCTCGACCTTCGACAGGCTGCGCAGCCACCAGAAGCCGCCAGCGAACAGGGCGCACACCACGGCCAGCACCAGTTGGCCGACCAGGGTGCCGTACGGCTTGACGAAGCTGCGGTTGAAGATCGCCAGGGCGAGGACGACGACCACCGAGACGATGACGACGATCTGCACGCTGCGCCGGGTGCTGGCCCGCTGCGCCATCACCCGATGCCGCATGTCCACCTCCTCGCGGGCCGACTTGGCCAGCGCGCCCAGCACGTCGCGCAGACCCGGTCCGCGCAGGCGGGAGTTGAGGATCAGGGCGGCGATGATGATGTCGGCCGAGGCGTCGTTGATCTCGTCGGCGAGGTGCTGGAGCGCGTCTGGCAGCGGGGTGCGCGACCGCAACCGGTCGACCAGCGACTCCAGATGGCTGCGCAACGCGGGTGCCGCGGCGCGGGCCGAGGCGGGGATGGCCTGTTCGAGGCCGACGGCTCCCGCGATGGTGTCGCGCAGCGACTCGGTCCAGGAGGCCAGCGCCTCCACGCGCTTCATGGCGGCGCGCTCCTCCGCGGCGCCGCCGAAGAGCCGGTCCCAGGTGAAGACCAGCAGGGCGGTCGCGACGCCGAGCACCGCCCAGCGGGTCAGGCCCATGACGGCGAGGCCGGCGACCGCGGCGACGGAGCCGCGCTGCGACAGGAAGCGCACCAGTTCGGAGGCTCGGTCGGCGGACGTCTGGCCCGCCACCTCGGGTTTGGGCGCCCAGCCGCGGATCGCGACCACGAGAAGCGCCACACCGCCGCCGGCCAGCGCTCCGGCGAGGAGTCCGTACATCACGGACAAGGAGAAGACCCCGGTCATCACCGCCACACCCCCGTGGGCTGGTAGCCGCATGCGAGGAGTTCGTCGAGGCAGGACAGCGGCGCGTGCGGCATCGCCACACCGTCGCGGCCCTCGGCGAAGACCTCGCTGGAAAGGACCCTGCCGTCCACGCCGTTGACCTCGCGGACCGAGGTGACGACGCGGCGCAGGGTGCCGCCGTGCTGGTAGTCGTTGCGGCGCTGGACGAAGACGACGAAGTCGATCGCGCCCGCGACGAGCATCTGCGAGGCCTCCACCGGCAGCCGTTCGCGCGCCTGGAGGGCGTAGGTGGAGATGCGGTTGAAGACCTCGGCCGAGCTGTTGGCGTGGATGGTGGACAGCGAGCCGTCGTTGCCCTGCGACATGGCGTTGAGCATGGTGACGATCTCGTCGCCGAGCACCTCGCCGACGATGACCCGGGAGGGGTTCATGCGCAGCGAGCGGCGAACCAGCTCCGCCATCGAGATGGCTCCCTGGCCCTCGGAGTTGGGCAGCCGCTCCTCGAACGTCACCACGTTGGGGTGCAGTTCGGGGAACTGGTCGAGGCCGAGTTCGAGTGCCCGCTCGACGGTGATCAGGCGCTCGTGCGGCGCGATGACGTTCGCCAGCGCCCGCAGCAGCGTGGTCTTGCCCGCGTTGGTGGCGCCGGCGATCATCACGTTCTTGCGGGCGAGAACCGCCGCCGACAGGAAGCTGCCCAACTCGGGTGTCAGTGTGTGGTTCCCGACCAGGTCGGCGAGGAAGACCTTGCCGAGGCGGGCACGGCGGATGGACAGCGCCGGGCGCCGGGTCACGTCCATCACCGCGGAAAGCCGCGATCCGTCGGGCAGCCGCAGGTCGAGCTGCGGGTTGGCGGAGTCGAACGGGCGCGAGGACAGCCCGGAGTAGGCGCCCAGCACCTGGATCAGCTCGACGAGTTCCTCATCGGACTCGGCCACCGGATCGACCTGGACCTCGCGGCCGTCGGCGTACCCGACGAACACCTGGTCGCAGCCGTTGATGTCGATGTTCTCCACTTCCGGGTCGTCCAGCAGCGGTTGCAGCCGGCCGACGCCGAAGAGCGCCGCGTGCACGGCCGCCGCGTAGGCCTCCTCGGCGACCGCGTCGGGCGGGGTGCGGCCGACGGTGATCTCGGCGCGCGCGTAGTCCTCCAGGATCTGGGCGATGATCGCCCGGGCGAACTGCCGCTCGTCCTCCGCCGACATGGCGATCTCGCCGGCGACCTGGTCGAGCCGGCGCTGCTCGGCGATACGGTCGCCGGCCTCCTGCCGGAACCGCTTGACCAGCTGGTGGTCGATCTCGCTCATCGGAAGACTCCGTACCGCTGGGGTACGTCGGCGGCGATCTGCCGGGCGGAGCGGATCAGCAGGGACTTGTCGAGCCGGCCGCGGCGGCGGCCGCCCAGCATCTCGGCGCCGGCCTGGTCGTGGGCGAGGGTGCCGACGACCCGCGCGGCGATCTGCGAGGCGACCAGCATCTCGTTGGCCTGGGCGGCGATGCGTGCGCTGTGCCCGGGGTCGGATATCAGGACGACGCCGATCGGCGGGTAGCCGAGGGCGGCGGCGCCGCGCTGCGATCCGTGCAGCTTGGCGGACAGCGCGCCGGCCCGGTCCCTGACCCGCGCCAGGTGCTCCGCCTCCGTCCTGGCGATCAGCAGCACCAGGGCGGCGTGCGAGAGCATCCCGAGTGCGGGTGTGTCGCCGCCGATCCTGCCGCAGTCGGCGATGACGTCGGCGGCGCCGTTGGGCGACTCGGCCAGCGTGGCGAAGGCCTGGCCGAGCATCGGCCACAACCCGGTGAGTCCTGCGGCCTGTTCGGCGCCGCCGATGCCGACCAGGACGTCGAGCCCGCCGTTGAGCGGCTGCGCGTGGTCCCACAACTGCTCGGCGGCCAGGCCCTTCCTGGCGGTGGCGGCCAGCGACAGCAGTCCGACGTTGGGGTCGAGGACGCCGCCGTGGGCGCCCCGGGAGCGGTAGACGAGGTCGCCGCCTGCCGGGTCGGTCTCCGCCAGCAGCGCACGGCGCGGCCACACCGCGGCCAGCGCGAGTGCCGTGGTGGTGACGCCGGGCGAGCCCTTGTCGGCGGCGATGGCGATCAGTGCCATGACGTGGTCCGCCGCTCGCTCAGTTCCCGCCGGCGGGCGGGATGCGGACCAGGGCGACGTTGTTGGCGGAGGCCGCGATGGTCAGCGGGCCGACGGCCGAGGTGTCGGCGATCACCGTGACGTTGGTGTCGCCGGTGCCGAGGTCGGAGCTGTCGGAGCTGATCGACTTCACGATCAGCCGGTTGCTGATCAGGGTGTCGCGCGGGGTGCCCGCGGTGTCGCCCGAAGTCCCGCTGGTCGCAGCGCCGTTCTGGCCCTTCGCGGCGTCGTTTCCGACGACGTACGCGGCGACGGTGTCGCCGACGCTGATGGCGCCCTTGGGGAACTGCCCGTCCTTGAGCGACAGTCCGACCAGGGACTTGCCCGCGGTGAGGACGTTGTCCTTGGTGGTGATCATCTGGTTGGAGAGGATCGACTCCGGTACGAGCGTGACCGCGGCCCGGTAGTTCTCGACCAGGTCGCCGCGCTGCTCCCAGCGGATCAGGCCGAGTCCGGTGTTCTCCGAGAGCATGACCTCGCGGATCGCGGACTCGGGTATCTGGTCGCCCGCCGCGATCGGCTGGGTGATCTCCACGTACGAGACCTTGTCGCCCGCCCGCATCACCATCACGGTGGCGCCGAGCGCCCCCAGCAGGATGAGCAGTACGGCGAGCGCGGCCAGCGCCGGCTTGCGCTCCCTCGGCGCGACCGGCAGGCGTTCACCGCCCGGCACTCCGAGTGCCGGTGCGGGTACGCCTGGCGGGCGGCCCGCACCGCCGCCGGCACTCGAACGATCCCTGGTCCTCACGTGACTGCCCCCGTCGGCCGGCGTGCGTCGAAATCGGCGTTCGAGGGGTGGCCACAGCATTCCGTTCCGGCGTCGCCCCGTTGCCGATGTCAAGACTCGGCACGCTATCAGCGCCGGATAAACCCCCTCAAGGAGTGTTGCGCGACAAGCGAGATACAGCCGTGCAACAGTTCCGCACACCCCCGGCAGGATGGCGGTGTTGGCGGCCCGAGCCGGTACGGCGGTACCGGGGCGGTTTCGCCGATACGTTCACCAATTGCTCACATCGGCCGCGCATCAAAGGGGGTTACGTGATGTTTCGGGGGGCGGATAGCCTCCAGGGACGGGTGCGCCGGGTCGGGCGGGGCCGGGATTCGGCGGCCGGCGGGGGCCGGCCGCGACGGGGAGGGATCGTCCCATGCGGGTGACCGTGACGGTCGTACAGCAGGGAGCCGAGGCGCAGGACGTCGTCGTCACGGCGGACGACAGTGCGACCGCCGAGGACGTCGCGGCAGCGCTGGCCAGGGCCACCGGTGGCGGACGGGCGGCCGACGAGGCGCGGTTGGGCGGCGGCACCGTCCTTGCCTTCCCGGGGATGCACGAACCCGACGCGGGCACGCCGCAGTTGTGGGCGGACGGGGTCGGCTGCGATCCGCAGGCAGCGGCCGCGGCCGTGCTGCGGGACGGCATGCGCGTCACCGTCGACGACTCGATCGGTCCCTTCATGCGCGCGGGAGAGCCTTCGGGGCGCTACGAGTTGCGGGTGTGCGCGGGTCCCGGCGCCGGCCGGGTGGCCCGGCTCGGGCTCGGCACGGCGACCGTCGGTTCAGGTCAGCGCTGCACCGTCTCCGTCCCCGACGACACCTTGGCGGCGCTGGCGGCCTGGGTGTCGGTGGGCGCGGACGGCAGGGTGACGCTGGCCGCGGAACCGGACGCCGGGCTGGCGCTGGAGGGCGAACCGGTCACCGGTGAACGGGTGTGGCCGACAGGTGCGCAGGTCAGGGCGGGCAGCACCGTCATCGTGCTGGATGTGCCGAGCGAGTCCGACGCGCATCTGTCGCCGATGGGCGAGGGCGGTCTCGCCTACAACCGGCCGCCGCGGCTGAAATCCCTGCCGCCACGCCCGCGTTTGTACGTCCCGCAGCCGCCGGGAAAGAGCGAGTCGGCCAGATTCCAGACGATCGCCGCACTGGTGCCGCTGGTTTTCGGACTGGCGATGTATTTCATGGTGCAGCAGGTGTACATGCTGCTCTTCTGCGTGATGAGCCCGGTGATGCTGCTCGGGCAGTGGATCAGCGAATCGCGCGAGGGAAAGAAGCGTATCCGCAATACGGCCAAGCAGTTCAAGGCGGATCTTGCCGCTCACGAAATCACGCTGGAACAGGCGAGGCTGACCGACCGGGCGGAACGGCGGGCGGCATTCCCCGACGCCGCGGAAATCCTGCTGTTCGCGACCGGGCCGCGCCGCCGGCTGTGGGAGCGGCGGATCACCGACCCGGACGCGCTACGGCTCCGGATCGGGGTCGCCGACCTGCCCGCCGACATCGAGTTGCTGCCGCTGGGGCATCTGCCGGAGGGGGCGCCGCACCCGGTACCCCCGCAGGTCAACGACGTGCCCGTGCCGCTGCCGCTGCCCGAGCTCGGGGTGGTCGGGGTGGCCGGCCCGCGCGGCAGGGCGCTGGCCACCGCACGCTGGCTGGTGGCGCAGGCGGCCGTCCTGCACAGCCCGCGCGACCTGTCGATGGTGCTGCTGTCGTCGGAGCCGGATGCTGCCCAGGCGTGGGGCTGGGCGCACTGGCTGCCGCATCTGGCGCCCCAACAGGGCCAGGACTGCGTGGCGTTGGTCGGCACCGACGGTGAGGCGACCGCGCACCGGGTCACCGAACTGCTCCAGGAGCTGGACCGCCGCAAGGCCGACGCGCTGGCCGCGAGCGGCGGCGGGCGGATGCGGCCCGACCCGTACGTCCTGGTGGTGCTGGACGGCGCCCGGTTGCTGAGGCGCACCCCGGGCGTCCCGCAACTGCTGCAGGAGGGGCCGCGGTTCGGGATCTACGCCCTGTGCCTGGACCAGGACGAGCGGCTGCTGCCCGAGGAGGTCCGCGCCGCAGTGTGCTGGGCTCCGCAGGACGGCAGCCGGGTCCACCTGCGGGGCGCGGGACTTGAGGTCCTCGGCGACGTCCTGGCCGACCAGGTCGGCGTCGACTGGTGCCATCTGGTGGCGAGGTCGCTCGCACCGGTGCGGGACGTCAGCCGCGACGACGCGGACAGCGCGCTGCCCACCTCGGCCCGGCTGCTCGACCTGCTCGGCATGCCGGACCCGACCGGGCAGGACGTCGCCGCGGTCTGGCAGCGCGGCGGTTCGAGCACCGCGGCCCCCATCGGCGTCGGCGCCGACGGCACCTTCGTCCTGGACATCCGCAGGGACGGCCCGCACGCGCTGGTCGCCGGCACCACCGGTGCGGGCAAGTCCGAGCTGCTGCAGACGGTCATCACCTCGCTGGCCGTGGTCAACCGGCCGGACGCGCTCAACTTCGTACTCATCGACTACAAGGGCGGCAGCGCCTTCCAGGACTGCGCCCGGCTGCCGCACACCGTGGGCATGGTCTCCGACCTGGACGCGCATCTGACCGAGCGCGCCCTGGCCTCGCTGGCCGCCGAGTTGCACCATCGCGAGACGATCCTGTTCGCCGCGGGCACCAAGGACATCGAGGACTACAACGACGCGCGGCGGCTGCGGACCGAGTTGGAGCCGATGCCGCGGCTGGTGCTGATCATCGACGAGTTCGCCTCGCTGGTCGCCGAACTGCCCGACTTCGTCGCAGGTCTGGTCGACATCGCCCGCCGCGGCCGGTCGCTCGGCGTCCACTTGGTGCTCGCCACCCAGCGCCCCGCCGGTGTGGTCAGCGCCGACATCCGCGCCAACACCAACCTGCGCATCGCGCTGCGGGTCACCGACGCCGACGAGTCCCGGGACGTCATCGACGCCCCCGACTCCGGCGCCATCGCCAAGTCCACGCCGGGCCGCGCCTATGTGCGCTCCGGTGCACAGTCGCTGGTCGGCGTGCAGTCCGCGCGGATCGGCGGACGCCGGCCCGCCCGAGGGCAGCAGCGTGCCAAGGCGGCTGTGCAGTCGCTGGGTTGGACCGCGCTCGGGCGGCCGCTGCCGCGCGGCGCGGACGACGACGGGGACGACGGCACCATGGTCACGGACCTGGCGGTGCTGGTGGACGCGATACGGGACGCCGCCGAGCTGCTGGGGCTGCCCGCGCCGCGCAAGCCGTGGCTGGACCCGCTGCCGGAGCAGGTGACGGTGGCGGAACTGGCGGGGGTGGGGGCCTCCGGCTCCGGGACCTCCGGCGGTTCGGGGCGGGCGTGGCAGGACGTTGTGCCGGTCGCCTACGGGCTCACCGACCTGCCCGCTCAACAGGCGAGGGCACCGCTGGCGGTGGACGTGGTCCACGGCGAGCACGTACTGATCGTCGGCGGTCCGCGCTCGGGCCGGTCCACCGCGCTGCGGACGTTCGCGGGTTCGCTGGCCCGCGACGCGTCACCGCAGGACGTCCACCTCTACGGCATCGACTGCGGTGCCAACGCCCTGCTCCCGCTGGTGAGCCTGCCGCACTGCGGTGCCGTCGTCACCCGGGACCAGCCGGAGCGGCTGGCGCGGCTGCTCGACCGGCTGTCGGCCGAGGTGTCGCGGCGGCAGCAACTGCTGGCGATGCGCGGGGCGTCGAGCGCCGCCGAGCAGCGGGCGATGGCGGCGACGCCGGAGGAGCGGCTGCCGTGGATGGTGCTGCTGCTCGACAACTGGGAGGGCTACACCTCCACCTTCGAGGCGTACAACTACGGCAAGCTGATCGAGGGCGCCAACCGGCTGTTCCGGGAGGGTGCGGCGGCCGGGCTCAAGGTCGTGATGACCGCGGACCGTTCGGGCTTCAACGGGCAGATCTCCTCGGTGTTCGCCGACAAGCTGATCCTGCGGATGGCCGACCCCAACGACTACACCACCGGCGGCCTCTCGGCCCGCGAGGTGCCCAAGGCCATGCCGTCGGGGCGGGCGCTGCGGCCCACCGACCGCGGGGTGCAGGAGAGCCAGATCGCACTGCTCGCCCCCGAGCCGTCCGGGCAGGCGCAGGTGGAGGCCCTGCAGCGGATCGCGCGCCGCGCAGCCGAGTACTACCGTCAACTCCCGCGCCGCACGCGGCCGATGCGCGTGGACGCGCTGCCGCCGCGCATCACTGTCGCCGAAGCGATGGCTCTGGAAACGGACTTCACGCCACCGTCCCCACTGTGGGCGCTGCTCGGGGTGGGCGGTGACGAACTCCAGCCGCTGGGCGTGGACCTGCAGGAGGCGGGTCCCGGATTCGTGATCGCCGGGCCGCAGAAGTCGGGCCGTTCGACGACGCTGATCACCGCGGCCCGTTCGCTGCTGGCAGGCGGGGTGCCGGTGGTGCTGGTCACCCCACGCCGCTCACCGCTGCGTGAACTCGCTGCTGAGCGTGGAGTGTTGGGTGTGCTGGGCGCCGACGCGAGCCAGGACGACCTGAAGGAGCTGACGGCGAAGGCGGAGGGCGGCCCGTACGTGGTCGTGGTCGACGACGGCGAGCTGATCTACGACACCCCGCTGGACGCCGCGCTGGAGGCCGTCGTGAAGTCCGGTCTCGACGGGGACCATGCGCTGATCGCCGCGGGGAACGCCGACCAGATGGGCTCGCAGTACCGCGGCTTCCTGGTCGAGGCGCGGCGCTCGCGCAACGGCCTGCTGCTGGCCCCGCAGGGTTCGACCGAGGGCGACCTGTTCAACGTACGGCTCCCGCGGGACGTCGGCGGCGGCCCGACCGGGCGCGGACTGCTCGTGCGCGGTGGGGAGTTGGTGCAGATCCAGGCGGTGGGGCCTAGCTGACCGGCGTTGTGCCCGCGGCCCGTACGGCCCGTGGGAAAGGCGAAGGGGCCGGACGACCGGGAATGTTCCCGGGTCCGGCCCCTTGCGTACTCCCGCTCGGAAGCGGGCGGGCACGCGGCCGCGAGCGCCGGCGCGCTCAGCGGGTGGCGGCCTCGATGTTGTCCGCGTTCGTGCTGGCGGACTTCTGGGCGTCGTGGAGGGTCGCGACGAACTTGTCGAAGGTGGGCTTCAGCTGTGCCCATTCGCTGCGGAAGCGCTCCGCGGCCGGACCCTTCCAGTAGCTCTCGCTGCTGCTCGTCGCGGTCTGCAGGTGCCCGATCAGCGTGCCGAGGTTGCCGGCCTCCGTGCTGAACTTGGTTGACAGGTCCCGCAGTTGCTGAATATCAGCGCCATGGATGGACATATCTAGCCTCCCCGTATTCTCCGGACTTTCGCGGGCCTCTCGCCCGCCCGAGGGACGCTAGCGCACCGGCGCCACGAATGCAGTAGTAGCTTCGGAAGCCCCGTCACCGCTACACATCTGTATCGCGGCCATGACACGACCGGGACGCACGAGGCCCGTCGCGGACGGGTTCCGGCCCTGGGGCGGCCGCATCCGGCGCCGCCGTCGCACGGTCAGCTGCTGGGAAGTCCGGTGCGCGCGAAGACGTCGGTCGGGCCGTCGGTCCACTGCACGGTGAGCGTCTTTCCGTCGGCCGCGAGCACACCGCGGCCGGTGGTGCGCTCCGTGTCGCCGTCCATGCACGTCAGCGTAATCGCGACGCCGTCCTGGTCGGTGTAGCCCCCGCCGCACAGGTGCGTACTCGTCAGGGCCGCCTTGCCCTTGCCGAGAACCAGCTGCACCTTGGTCGTTCCCTGCGTCGCGAGCCATACGCCTTCCACGGTCTGCGTCGCGTCGCCGGTCGCGGCCGAGTCCACCGGCGTGGTGGCCGTGGCCGTCGGCTCCGGCGCCGCGGACGTCGTGGACGGCGACGCCTGCCCGCCCGTCGCGCTCACGCTGGTGCTGACCGTCGGCTGCTTCTTCCCGTCGTTGTCGCCGCTGCCGCAACTGCTCAGCGCCAGCACGGCGGCGACCGCCACCGCGGCGATTCCCGCTCTTGTGAACGTAAGACGCACTGTGCTCCCCCATGACGCGATACGAATCCAGCGACGGCAAGTTACCAGCAGGTCCCGCCAGTGTGCGCACGCCCGCCGGGCCGGCCTGCGACGAGCCGCCGCGTACCGCCCACGCAGTCCCGACGCCTCCGGCCGCCCCCGGCCTCCCCTCGGCCCTGCCGCCCCACCGCCCGCGGGCACCGCCATTTATCACCGAGCCCTCACACCACCCTCACCCCAATTCCGCACCCTCCTCCCCTTCCTCGGCCTCCCGGCGCTGCTCCCCCCTCCGCCCTCCCCTCCGTTGGTGCCCGGCTGCCGCCATCCGGTCCCGCCCCGCCCTCCTCGCCCGCACGTCATCACGCCGGTGTCGCGCGCTGCGGCTCCCACGCCGCCTCCCGGAGGAACCGCTCCAGCGTGTCGCACCACGCGTCGGGCTGCTCCCACGGGACGAGGTGCCCGGCGTCGGGGATCTCGGCGTAGTGGCCGCGGGGCAGCACCCGGACCATCTCCTGGGCCTCCGCGCGGCCCAGCTCCCCGTCGAGGCCGCGCACCACCAACGCGGGGCAGCCGACTCCGGCCAGCTCGTCCCAGTGCGCGTCACGTATCCAGGGGTCGCGGGAGCGCAGCAGATGGCGCGGGGCGTACTGCGGGCGCCATCCGTCCTCGCCCTCCACCATGACCTCGGCGAAGAAGTCGCCGCGCACGGGACTCGGCGCGCCGGCCCAGGGGTCCTGCTGGGCGAACCAGCGACGGGCGTCCCCGAGCGTGGCGAAGGGCACCGGCCACGACCGCGTCCAGTCCTCCCACTCGCGCTGGCCCGCCTCGCCCAGCGCGGCGGCCCGCATGTCGCAGATGACGACCGCGGCGACCAGATCGGGACGGCGGGCCGCCAGCTGCCAGGCGGTCAGCGCGCCCATGGAGTGGCCGATCACGGTGACCGGGCCCAGACCGAGCTGCTCGACCGCGGCGATGGCGTCGGCGAGATACGCCTCGGTCGAGTACGGACCCTCCGGCCGGTCGCTGCGGCCGTGCCCGCGCTGGTCGAGCGCGAGCGCCCGGTAGCGCGGCGCGAGCCGGCGTGCGGTCGCCGCCCAGTGCGAGGCCCGGCCGAGGAGGCCGTGCAACAGCAGGACGCCGGGGCGGGTGTCGTCGCGGGCGACGGCGGCCGCCGCGTAGTCCCAGGCGGCGAGGCGGGTGCCGCCCGCTCCCCTGACCTCGAAACGCCGGGTCGTGTGCCGGTCCACGTGCTGCTTCATGTGCCGCACCCCCTTCCTTCCGGTCCTCGTCCGTCCTCGATCCGTCTCCTTGCGCCTTCCCGATCCACGCTATCGAACTTTTATTCGAACAAGGGGCTCACGCACCCAACACCCCTCGTTCGAGTGACAACGCTCAAGGATTGACCGCCCGGGCCGAGGGGAGATCTTCAGCGGGGCGCGGCGCGAAGGGGAAGCGGGTCGCGAGGAGGTACCGGGAAGCTCGGGGTCCCGGCTCCTCCGTGGGGGTCGTGGGAGGGGCGAGGGAGGGAAAAGGCCGCCCCGGCGCCGTTGTCACGGCGCCGGGGCGGCCCCTTCTTCTTCCTCGCCTACCGCTGTGCTTGCGTACCGCGTACCGCCTACCGCCTACCGCCGGGCGACGAAGACGTGCGAGGCGACGTCCGCGTCCAGCTCCGCGGCCTCGCCGCCGCTGCCGACGAGCACACCGCCGGGCGCGGCGGTCACGCTCACCACGGCACCGGGCTGCACACCGGCCCGCCGCAGTGTGTACATGACCTGCGCGTCGGTCTGGATCGGCTCGCCGATCCTGCGCACGACCACGCTGGCCGACGAACTACCCGGCTTGAGGTCGTTCAGGCTGACCATGCCGTCCTCCAGGAACGTCTCGGCCTCGCCCTTCTCGCCCAGCTCCTCCAGGCCCGGGATGGGGTTGCCGTACGGCGACTCCGTCGGGTGCTGCAGCAGCTCCAGCACCCGCCGCTCCACGGCCTCGCTCATCACGTGCTCCCAGCGGCACGCCTCGGCATGCACCTGCTCCCATTCCAGGCCGATCACGTCGACCAGCAGACACTCCGCGATGCGGTGCTTGCGCATCACGCGGGTGGCGGTGCGGCGGCCTTCCTCGGTCAGTTCCAGATGGCGGTCACCGGCCACATGCAGCAGCCCGTCCCGCTCCATCCGCGCCACCGTCTGGGAGACCGTGGGGCCGCTCTGGTCGAGCCGCTCGGCGATTCGGGCGCGCATGGGGACCACACCCTCCTCCTCCAGCTCCAGGATGGTGCGGAGATACATCTCCGTCGTGTCGATCAGTCCGGACATGCGCGCCCCTCGTTCAATCGTGCGTGGCCCTGAGAACAATTCTGACGCATAGCACCGACAACCGGCCCCGCCGCGAGCAGGCGACTCCCCCAGGACGCCCGCCAGGCCGTCCCGCGGCCCCTCCCGAGGCCCGCCCGCCCGGGGCAGAACGGGTTCCGCCCATGCCGTTTTCTTGACATCGGCCGCGCGCTGGCCCCACGGTGATCCGCATGACTGAGCCCCGCGAGGACCTGGCCGACCGGTATTTCGACGCTGCTATCGGCCTCCTGAGCCGGGTGCGCGACGAGGAGGCGGCCGCCGTCAAGGCCGCCGCGACCGCCGTCGCCGACGCCATCGAGGCCGGCGGCCGGGTCTTCGTCTTCGGCGCGGGGCACTCCTCGCTGCCCGCCCAGGACGTCGTCTACCGTGCCGGCGGGCTCGCCCTGATCAACCTGCTCGCCGTTCCCGGTGTCGTCGGCGTCGACGTGATGCCCGCCACCTTGGGCAGCGCCCTGGAGCGGGTCGACGGCCTGGCCGGTGTGGTTCTCGAGACCAGTCCCGTCCGGCGCGGTGACGTGCTGTTCGTGATCTCGCTGTCCGGCCGCAACGCCCTCCCGGTGGAGATGGCGCAGAAGGCCCGCGCGCTCGGCCTGACGGTCGTCGGCGTGACCTCGGTCGCCTACGCCGAGCAGACCAGCTCGCGGCACGCGTCCGGCACCTTCCTGAAGGACCACTGCCACATCGTGCTGGACTCGAAGATCGCGGTCGGCGACGCCGAGCTGTCGGACGACGCCATCCCCTCGCCGTTCGGCCCGGCCTCCACCGTCGTCACCAGCGCCCTGATGCAGGCCGTCGTCGCCACCGCGGCCACCGACCTCGCCGGGCGCGGAGTCACCCCGCCCATGCTGCGCTCGGGGAACGTGGACGGCGGCCACGACTGGAACGCGCAGATCTTCGAGCAGTACCGCGACCGGATCTTCTTCCGCCACTGACGCGCGGGCCGCCTCCTGCTGACCGCGGCACATTGCCACGGCTCGGTTACAGCGGCTCGGTCACCGCGGCTCGGTCACCGCGGCTCGGCGGCGTGGCTCGGCGGCGTGGCACATTGCCGCGGGTCAGCGCTCCCCCGCGAGCCCTGCCAGATCCAGCGCCATCGCGACCCGGGCGGCCACGTCCTCGGCGTAGGCCGCGTCGGCGCGGTCGAAGAGCCGGCGCCCCGGGCCGCGCAGGAAGGTCAGCGCACCGACCGTACGGCCGCGGCTGCGCAGCACCGTGACCAGCCCGTGCACCGTCCCCGGCGGCCAGCGCCTGTCCGCGGCCCATGCGTCGGCCCGCGTACCGGCCGCGTCCCCGCCCGCGGGCTGCGGGCCGTAACTGGTCCGTACTGTGCCGATCCGCTCCAGCGCCTGCAGCGCCGGATGCGCGGGCGGGTAGCCCACCGGGATGCCGCTCTCCGCCGCACCCGGCGTCAACTCGCACGGACCCGGCTCACCCGTGGGGGTGGCCGCGATCCGTATCAGGCGCTCGGCGTCGTCGGCGAGGTCGAGCAGCGCGTGGTCGGCGAAGCCGGCCAGCGCGAAATCCAGCTGCAGCGCGGCCGCGTCGAGGGCGCTGCCGCACTCGGCGGCCGCCCGGTCGGCGCGGTGGAGCTGCTGGTAGCGGAATCTGACCTGCGCGGCGTCGGTCTCCGTCGCCTTCTGCCGGGTGATGTCGAGGAACAGCCAGCCGACTCCCAGCGGCACCGGCTCCTCGCCGAGCGGTGAGCCGAGCCGGACGAATCCGCTACGCCAGCAGCGCCGCTGGTGCTCCTGGTCGCCGCTCAGCGCCAGCCACAGGTCGGCGGTGGCCGGCGGCGCACCCTCGGCGAGCACGTGCTGCAGCGCGTTCTCCAGCTCCTCCACGCCCTGGGTGAGCAGGTCGCCCAGCGGGCGCCCCAGCACCTCGTCCCGGCCGGTCTGGAGCATCCGGGCGGCCTTCGCGTTGACCACGGCGGGCCGCAGATCGGCGTCTATCAGCACCACGCCCCAGGACGCGTCGGTGAACAGCGCCTCGCTGAGCGCGATGGAACGCTCCAGGTCGATCTGCACATGCACCTCGGAAAAGGCGCAGTACACCCCCGCGGGCCGCCCGTCCGCGCCCTGCACCGCCGCGGACTGGGTGCGCACCAGCACCCGGCGGCCGTCCTTGGTCAGCAGGGCGAACTCGTGCACATGGCGGCCGGGGGAATCCATCGCCCCCAGGAGCCTTTCCTCCGCCTCCGCCACGTCGGAGGAACGCGCCGCCCAGCCGGCGAAGCCGCGCCGCCCGACGGCGTCCTCCGCGGTCCAGCCGAGAATCCTGGCCGCCTCGGCGTTCCAGTGCGTGATCACCCCTGCGCGGTCGAAAGCGCACAGACCGGCCTCCATGCCGTCGAGCAGCGCCGCAAGCAGCTGCTCGTCGCCCTCGTGGCCCTCGGCGCCCGCGGGAGCCGGAACCCCTGCCGAACCGCCGGAATCGTCATTGCCGCTGTCGTCGCCCAGCGGTTTCGGTTGCGCATCGAAAGGCTGCACGTCACAACATTCAACCCTCGTGTGGGCTGCGTCACACGCCTTTTACATAATTCGGTTGTGCTGCCGCAGGTCGGGTTCTTATTGTTGCGGCACACACGAAGGGAGGTGGTCTGAAGCATGAGTTGCAGTCGGACACGTGAGGTGACTGCGGGCTAGCTCCGCGCACTGGGCGTGCGCGATGCGCGCCAATCCCACGCAGTTCACCCGACCCGCGGGCTCGTCGGACTTGTCCGGCCGGTGCTCGGAGCCGCAAGGCTCCGGGGAGCAGCCCGCGGGTCGTTCGCGTTCATGGACGCCCGACCCGCGGCAATGCGCCACGCCTTTCGGATACCGCGTCCGCCCCGCTACGGCGCCAGCCGCTCCACCGACCAGCCGCCCGCCCCGCGGACGTACCGCAGCCGGTCGTGCAGCCGGTTCTCCCGGCCCTGCCAGAATTCGACGCTCGCCGCATCCACCCGGAAGCCGCCCCAGAACGGGGGTACGGGCACCGCGGTGCCCTCCGGCCAGCGCGCCGCCAGCTCCGCGTACTGCTCCTCCAGTGCCGCCCGCGAGGCGACCACGCTGGACTGCTCGCTCGCCCATGCGCCGATCTGCGAGCCGTAGGGACGGCTGCGGAAATAGTCGGCGGTCTCCTCCGGTGACACCTGCGTGACGGCCCCGCCGACGATGACCTGGCGGGCGATCGCGTGCCACGGGAAGAGCAGCGAGGCCCGCGGGTTCGCGGCCAGCGCGCGGCCCTTGCGGGACCGGTAGTTGCTGAAGAAGACGAACCCCCGCGTGTCGTAGCCCTTGAGCAGGACCGTGCGGGAGCTGGGCAGGCCGTCGGCGTCCGCGGTGGACAGCACCATGGCGTTGGGTTCCGCAAGGACGCCGCCTTCGGCCGCGGCGACTGCGTCGGCGAACCAGCGCGTGAACTGGGCGTAGGGCTCTGCCGCCAGTTCGTCCTCGGTGATTCCCGTGGTCCGGTAGCGCTTGCGCATGGCGGCCGGGTCGGGCCGGTCCTGCCTGAGGTCCTGTGGTTCTCGCACGCGCACATCCTTGCAGTGCCCGCGAAGGGGCACGCCGGCCGACGGCTGCGAGGTGTGCGGCATCTCACGGGTCCCTCACGCTTTCTGGCATGTCCACATGCCGCGAGAATGACTGGTCCGAATGGAGCAGGGTGCGCACTCCGGTGACGGGGCATGACCGGAGTGCCATACCGCCGCGAGCATCGACCCCAGCTAGAGGAGCCGCCGCATGTCCGACTTCGTACCCGGACTCGAAGGAGTCGTCGCCTTCGAGACGGAGATCGCAGAACCCGACAGGGAAGGCGGGTCGCTGCGCTACCGGGGTGTCGACATCGAGGAACTGGTCGGGCACGTGAGCTTCGGCAATGTGTGGGGCCTGCTGGTCGACGGGCGGTTCGACCCCGGGCTGCCGCCTGCCGAGCCGTTCCCCATCCCCGTGCACTCCGGCGACATCCGGGTCGACGTGCAGTCCGCGCTGGCCATGCTCGCCCCGGTGTGGGGGCTGCGCCCGCTGCTCGACATCGACGCCGAGGAGGCCCGCGACGACCTCGCCCGCGCCGCGGTCATGGCGCTGTCGTACGTCGCCCAGTCCGCGCGCGGGCAGGGGCGGCCCATGGTGCCGCAGCGGGAGATCGACAAGGCGCAGTCCATTACCGAGCGCTTCATGATCCGCTGGCGTGGCGAGCCCGACCCGCGGCATGTCGCGGCTGTGGACGCGTACTGGACGTCGGCTGCCGAGCACGGCATGAACGCCTCCACCTTCACCGCCCGCGTCATCGCCTCCACCGGCGCCGACGTTGCCGCCGCCCTGTCCGGCGCGGTCGGCGCCATGTCGGGACCGCTGCACGGCGGCGCCCCGTCCCGGGTCCTCGGCATGATCGAGGAGATCGAGCGCACGGGTGACGCGGAGGCCTACGTGAAGGCCGCGCTCGACAAGGGCGAGCGCCTGATGGGCTTCGGGCACCGCGTCTACCGCGCGGAGGACCCGCGCGCCCGCGTCCTGCGCCGCACGGCCCGCGAGCTGGGCGCACCCCGCTTCGAGGTGGCGGAGGCACTGGAGAAGGCGGCGCTCGCAGAACTGCACGAGCGGCGCCCTGACCGCGTCCTGGCCACGAACGTGGAGTTCTGGGCGGCGATCATGCTGGACTTCGCCGAGGTGCCCGCGCACATGTTCACGTCGATGTTCACCTGCGCCCGCACCGCGGGCTGGTCGGCCCACATCCTGGAGCAGAAGCGCACCGGCCGCCTGGTCCGCCCCTCGGCCCGCTACATCGGCCCGAGCGCGCGCAGCCTCCACGACATCGAGGGCGACCCGACCACCGCGTCCTGACCCGGCGGCAGATCGGCGGGCAGATACGCGCTGCAGCTGCGGCGCGGATCTGCCCGGTACCTCGCCGCGGATTTCCGTGCGCGCGGAGCGGCGCTACGCGGTCGGCCGGGCAGGACCGGCCGGCCGCGGGGGCGCCGCCTCGGGCAGCGCCTCCGCGAGGACTTCCGCGAGGTGGCGGGCGGTCGGGCCGCCGGCGAGCTGGGCGATCTGCGTACGGCAGGAGAAGCCGTCGGCCAGCACAGCGGCCCCGGGGTCTGCCGCGCGCAGTGCGGGGAGCAGCGCCTCCTGCGCGCAGGCCGCCGACACCTCGTAGTGCCCGGCCTCGAAGCCGAAGTTGCCGGCGAGGCCGCAGCAGCCGCCGGTCAGCTCTCCGGTCAGTCCCGCGCGTTCGCGCAGCCGGCGGTCTGCCGCGTCGCCGAGCACCGCGTGCTGGTGGCAGTGCGTCTGCCCGACCGCCGTACGGTCCAGGCGCGGCGGCTCCCAGCCCGGCGCGTACTCCTCCAGCGCCTCGGCGAAGGTCCGCACCGACGCGGCGAGCCGTGCGGCCCGCGCCTCGCCGGTGCCGAGCAGTTCCGGCAGGTCGGCGCGCAGGGCGGCGGCGCAGCTCGGTTCGAGCACGACCAGCGGCAGTCCCGCGTCGAGGACCGGCGCCAGCCGGTCGAGGGTGCGCCGCATCACGGTCCGCGCGCGGTCCAGTTGGCCGGTGGACACCCAGGTCAGACCGCAGCAGACGGCTGCGGGCGGGAGTACGACCTGCAGTCCGGCCGCCCGCAGCACCCGCACCGCGGCCCGGCCGACCTCCGGCGCGAGGTGGTCGGTGAAGGTGTCGGGCCACAGAACGACCGTGCGGCTGCCGTCCGGTGAGCCGCCTGCCGCCCCCTGGTGTCCCTCGTTCGTGTCGTCGGCATGCCACCATCGAGTGAATGTCTCGGGCGCCAGTTCGGGCATGTCGCGCTCTTTTGCGATGCCGGCGATACGTTTCAGCAGCCAGGCGGTTGACGGCACCCTGCCAATGAAATTGAGCGGCCGGGCGAATCTTCCGGCGATTTTCAGCCACAGCGGAATCCAGCCCATCGAGTAGTGGGCACGCGGCCGCAGCCGCCCCCGATAGTGCTGGTGGAGGAATTCCGCCTTGTAGGTTGCCATGTCCACTTCCACCGGGCAGTCCGACCGGCAGCCCTTGCAGGACAGGCACAGGTCCAGTGATTCCTTGACTTCCCGGGACCGCCAGCCGTCCGTGACGACCTCGCCGGCCAGCATTTCGTGCAGCAGCCTGGCTCGCCCGCGGGTGGAGTGCTGCTCCTCGCCGGTGACCCGGAACGACGGGCACATGACAGCGGATCCGCCACCGCCGACGGCCGCCGAGGTGCGACATTTGGCCACTCCGACGCAGCGCCGGACGGCGGCAACGAAATCGCCACCGTCACCCGGATAAGTGAATTCCACGTCGACGGGTCCCGAGGCGGAAGCCGGCAGCGCCGCGAAGCGAAGGTTGCTATCAATGAGGTCGGGGCGAACAAGCGTTCCCGGGTTCATCCCGCCGTCGGGGTCCCAGAGATCCTTGAAATCTGAAAAGAGTGCGATCACCTCCGGGCCGTACATCTTCGGCAGCAGTTCGGCGCGCGCCTGGCCGTCGCCGTGCTCGCCGGAGAGCGAGCCGCCGTGCGACACCACCAGGTCCGCGGCGGCCTCGGAGAAGCGGCGGAAGCGCGCGACGCCGGCCGGATCGACCAGGTCGAAGTCGATCCGCACATGCACGCACCCGTCGCCGAAGTGGCCGTAGGGCGCCCCGCGCAGCCCGTGGTCGGCCAGCAAGGCCCGGAAATCCCGCAGGTAGGCGCCCAGCCGGGCGGGCGGAACGGCGCAATCCTCCCAACCCGGCCATGCCTCGGTGCCGTCGGGCATGCGGGTGGCGGTTCCGGCGGCGTCCTCCCGGACCCGCCACAGGGCGCGCTGCCGCGCGGGGTCGGCGACGACGGCGTGACCGGTCACGCCGTCGGCCGTCCGGCAGATCTCCCGCGCGCGGGAGAGGGCCTCCGCGGCGGAGTCGCCGCCGGTCTCCACGAACAGCCAGGCACCGCCGCGCGGCAGTTCCGCGGCCGCGGTCGCACCCACCAGGTCGGCGGCCATCCCCTCGACCGTCAACGGCCGCCAGGGCAGCAGCAGGTGGGCGGCCTGCGCCGCCGCGCTCTCGTCGGCGTAGCCGAGTACGGCGAGCGCCCGCGCGCCCGGCGCGGGCACCAGCGCCACCGTCGCCTCGGTCAGCACGGCCAGCGTCCCCTCGCTGCCAGTGAAGGCGCGCACCACATCCCTGCCGTGCTCGGGCAGCAGCCGGTCCAGGGCGTATCCGGAGATGCGGCGCGGGAGTTGCGGGAAGCCGGTGCGCAGCAGCGCCAGATTGCCGTCCGCCAGCCGGGCGAGCCCGTCCCGCAGCCGGCCGGGCAGTGCGGAACTCCCGCCGGGGCCGCCGAGCACGGCCGCCTCGCCCCGGTAGGTGAGCACGTCGAGCGCACGCACGTTGTCGGCGGTGGTGCCCCAGGCCACGGAATGCGAGCCGCACGCGTTGTTGCCGATCATGCCGCCGAGGGTGCAGCGGCTGTGGGTCGAGGGGTCGGGGCCGAAGGTCAGGCCGTGTGCGGCGGCGGCCCGCCGCAGGTCGTCGAGCACCAGGCCGGGCTGGACCCGGGCGGTCCGCGCCGCCGCGTCGATGTCCAGCAGCCGGTTCATGTGCCGGGTGAAGTCCATGACGACGCCGGTGCCGGTGGCCTGACCGGCGATCGACGTCCCACCGCCGCGCGCGGTCACCGGCACCCCGTACTCCCGGCACACCCCGAGCGCCGCCGCCACGTCCGCCGCGTCCAACGGCGCCACCACCCCCAGCGGCACCCTGCGGTAGTTGGACGCGTCCATCGTCATAACCGCCCGCGCCCCCGCGCCCCACTCCACCTCCCCGCGCACGACCCCGCGCAGCGACTGCTCCACTTCGTCGACCCGGCCACCCGTCATACCCCTCACCTTGCCCGACGTGCTGCCGGGCGGCAGGGCGTCCCGCCCGTCCGGTCGAAAGCGGCGCCGACAGGCCGTCTCACCGGATGGGACGCCCGCGGAAACCGCCTCGTAACGGGCTACGCTGCGCTCGTGGCCGATATCCAGATTCCCGCTGACATCAAGCCCGCCGACGGTCGATTCGGGTCGGGCCCCTCCAAGGTGCGGACGCAGGCGCTCGACGCTCTGGCCGCCACCGGGACGTCCCTGCTCGGCACCTCCCACCGGCAGGCGCCGGTGAAGAACCTGGTGGGGCAGGTGCGTGACGGCGTCAAGCAGCTGTTCTCGCTGCCCGACGGCTACGAGGTGGTCCTCGGCAACGGCGGGTCCACCGCGTTCTGGGACGTCGCCACCCACGGCCTGATCGGTTCCAAGTCCCAGCACCTGTCCTTCGGTGAGTTCTCGTCGAAGTTCGCGAAGGCGGCGCAGCAGGCCCCGTGGCTGGACGAGCCGACGGTCGTCAAGTCCGACCCGGGCACCCACCCGGAGCCGGTCGCGGAAGCGGGCGTGGACGTATACGCCCTCACCCACAACGAGACCTCGACGGGTGTCGCCGCCCCGATCCGCCGGGTCGCGGGCGCGGACGCGGGCGCCCTGGTCGTCGTGGACGCCACCTCGGGCGCGGGCGGCCTGCCGGTCGACATCGCGGAGACCGACGTCTACTACTTCGCGCCGCAGAAGTCCTTCGCGGCCGACGGCGGCCTGTGGATCGCCGTGTTCTCCCCCGCGGCCCTGGAGCGCGCCGCCACGATCGCGGCGTCCGGGCGGCACATCCCGGCGTTCTTCGACCTGCCCACAGCGATCGACAACTCGCAGAAGAACCAGACGTACAACACGCCCGCGCTGGCCACCCTCTTCCTGCTCAAGGAGCAGCTGGAGTGGATCAACGGGCAGGGCGGCCTGAGCTGGGCCGCAGGCCGCACCGCCGACTCGTCGTCGCGGCTCTACGGCTGGGCGGAGAAGGCCTCGTACGCGTCGCCGTTCGTGGCGGAGCCCTCGCAGCGTTCGCAGGTCGTCGGCACGATCGACTTCGAGGACGGGATCGACGCCGCGGCCGTGGCCAAGGTGCTGCGGGCGAACGGCATCGTGGACACCGAGCCGTACCGCAAGCTGGGCCGCAACCAGCTGCGGGTGGCGATGTTCCCGGCCGTCGAGCCGTCCGACGTCGAGGCGCTGACCGCCTGCATCGACTACGTCATCGGCCAGCTCTGACCAGCTGACTCCATCGCGGCGAGGCCGCCGCCGGGTTCAGGCCCGGCGGCGGCGCATCGCCCGGCGCAGGCCGAGGCCCAGCACGCCCACAAGGGCCAGCACGCCGAAGCCCACCGTCCTGTCACCGCCGATGCCGCCGCCGCCTGACGGCGAGTCCTGAGCGGCCGTGCCCTTGCCTGCCTGGCCCGCCGCGCCGCCCCGGGTACCGCCCGCGCCCTTCTCGGCGCCGGAAGAAGCGGCCGACACGTTGTCGGGCAGTTCGCTGCCGGACAGCGGCGCCCGCCACACCTGGCTGTTCCTGCCCTCGCTGCCGTACATCAGCGTCCTGCCGTCCGGCGTGAAGGTCACTCCCTCGCCCTGCGGCTGCATGGGGACGTCGAGGTCGGTGAGCTTGTGCGGGGCCCCGCCGCTCCAGCGGTACTCCGCCGCCCAGAAGTAGCCGCGCAGCACCAGGCGGCTGCCGTCGGGCGAGAACGCCCCGTCGGTCACCCACGGGACATCGGCGATGCGGCGGAAGACGTTGACGCCCTGGGTGCTGAGCTTGGCGGGGCCGCGGTAGAGGCCGCCGCCGTCCTCGTTCTTGCTGGCGATGTAGACCCGGCCGGTCTGCGGCTGGACCATCAGGGCCTCGGCATTGCGCGGGCCTGCGTCGTAGCGGACGGTGTAGCGGGTGACGTCCACGGTCTGGTCGCGCAGCTTCGCCGGCTCGTGGAAGCGGTAGATCCACACCTCGGACCAGGCCCCGCCGAGGTTGTCGCCGATGTCGCCGACGTAGAGGTCGCCGTCGGGGCCGAGCGAGATGGCCTCCACGTCCCGCGGGTGGATGCCGCGCATCGTCACCCGGGCGACGGTCTTTCCGGTGGCCGAGTCGACCGCGTAGACGTAGGGGCCGTCGCTGCTGTCGTTGTGCGTCCAGTAGATCCCCAGGTGGACGCGGCTGGCCGCCAGGCCGCTGGACTCCGTGATGCGGGGGTCGGTGATCGTGAAGGCGGTGGACGGCCCGGAGTCCGCGGCGGCGGGCACGAGGCCGCCCCAGGCCAGGGCGAGGGCGGCACAGGCGGCGGCCGTCGGGATGTACGCGCGCATGCACCCCAGTGTCCCTGGTCGGCGGCCCGTCGGGGATGATGCCCGGCATGCGTTACCTCTTCGTCGGCGACTCGATGACCGTTGGCGCCGCCGGCGACTACACCTGGCGCTACCGCATGTGGCAGCACCTGTGCGGGCTGGGTGAGCCCTTCACCGTGGTCGGCCCCCGGGACGGGCTGTACGACAGGGCCGCGGACGCCGCGGTCTCCGCCGACTACGCGGACCCGTCGTTCCCGCCGCGGGCCAGGCGCCATCTGGCGGGCTGGGGCGAGGGCTGGCTGCACCTGGCACCGGTGATCGGCGACATCGTCCGCGAGCACCGGCCCGACGTGCTCTTGATATCGCTCGGCCTGATCGACCTCGGCTTCTACACCGACGCCGGGCAGACCGCGGCCAACGTCGAGCGTTTCATCACCGAGGCCCGCGGCGCGGCGCCCGGGCTGCGGATGGTGCTGCTGCCGGTCATCCCGAACACCCGCGCCGACCTCGACCCGGGCTTCGCCGACCAGTGCGCGGAGTTGAACGCGCTGCTGGCCAAGGCGGTCGCCGACCACGACACGCCCGCCTCGCCCCTGCTGCTGGCCTCCCGTCCCGACGGCTACGACATCCTGCTCGACACCTACGACGGCACCCACCCCAACGCGGCGGGCGAGCACAAGCTGGCCGGGGCCTTCGCCGACGCCATGTACCAGGCCTGGGGCGTCGGGGCGCCCTACGACGAGCGCTGAGACGGCCCCTTGATTCGAGCGCACTCGAAGGGCTTGGCTTGGTGCCATGGAGTACACACAGCTCGGACGCACGGGTCTCAAGGTCAGCCGTCTGGTGCTCGGCACCATGAACTTCGGTCCGGTGACCGACGAGGGGGACAGCCACGCGATCATGGACGCGGCGCTCGGCGCCGGGGTCAACTTCTTCGACACGGCCAACGTCTACGGCTGGGGTGAGGACAAGGGCCGCACCGAGGAGATCGTCGGGAGCTGGTTCGCCAAGGGCGGCGGCCGCCGCGACAAGACCGTGCTGGCCACGAAGGTCTACGGCAACATGGCCGCGGACGGCGACAGCTGGCCGAACCACGACAAGCTCTCGGCGCTGAACATCCGCCGAGCGGTGGAGGGCAGCCTGAAGCGGCTCGGCACCGACTACATCGACCTGTACCAGTTCCACCACGTGGACCGTTCGACGCCGTGGGACGAGATCTGGCAGGCCATCGACGTCCTGGTCACCCAGGGCAAGATCCTCTACGCGGGGTCGAGCAACTTCGCGGGCTGGCACATTGCGCAGGCCAACGAGGCGGCACAGCGCCGCGGTTCGCTCGGGCTGACCTCCGAGCAGTGCCTGTACAACCTGGCGGAGCGGCGGGCCGAGATGGAGGTGATCCCGGCGGCGGAGGCGTACGGCCTCGGCGTGATCCCCTGGTCGCCGCTGAACGGCGGGCTGCTGGGCGGTGTGCTGCGCAAGCAGTGCGAGGGCGGCGCGGGCCGCTCCGCCGGCGGGCGGGCCTCCGAGGCGCTGGCGGACGAGGCGCTGCGCGGCAAGATCCAGGCGTACGAGGACCTGTGCGACAAGCACGGGCTCGAGCCGGGCGACGTGGGCCTGGCGTGGCTGCTCACGCGGCCGGCGGTGACCGGGCCGATCGTCGGGCCGCGCACCGCGGGCCAGCTGGACTCCGCGCTGCGGGCGGTGGAGCTCGAACTGTCGGCCGAGGTGCTGGCGGCCCTGGAGGAGATCTTCCCGGGTACGGGTCCCTCCCCGGAGGCCTTCGCCTGGTGACGCGTGCCCCGGCGGGTCAGTGGACCGCCGCTGCGACGACGACCACCACCAGCATCAGGACGAAGGCGGCGGTCATCACGCGGGTACGGGTCTTGGGGTCCACCCTCCGAGGTTAACCGGCCGTGCCCGGTGCCCCGTCCTCGGGCGGGGCACCGGGACCGCCCAGCGGCCAGGAGCCCACCGCGGTGTAGGCCGGCTGCTCGCCGGGGACGCCGGAGCGCGGCAATGTACTGGCGACGAGGCTGAGAGTGTCCGCCCGCCACCATGTACCGCGGAAATCGGCGAGGGCGGCGGCGAAGGGGCGCAGGTCGACGGGCGCGTTCTTCGAGGCTCGGGCCAGCGTCAGGTGCGGCCGGAAGCCGTGCTGCTCGTCACCGGGCGCCCCGGCCCTGCGTGCCGCCGCCCGTACGGTGTCCGCGAGGCGGGACAGCTCCCGCAGGTCGCCCTCGGCGGCGGTCCACAGCGCCCGGTTGCCGAACCGCCCGCCGCCGGCCGTACGCAGCTCGCACGGCTCGTGGCGGTGGGCGGCGCGGGCGAGCCGCTCGTCGAGCCCCGGGCGTACGTCGTCGGGCACCTCGCCGAGGAAGGCCAGCGTGTAGTGCCAGCCCGCGGGCGCCGTCCAGCGCAGGTCCCTGGCGCCGGGCAGGGAGCGCAGCGGCTCCAGCGCCGCCGCCAGCGCGTCGACCGCGGCGGGCGGCGGCAGCAGCGCCGCGAAGAGCCTCATACGGCCGGCGACAGCTGCGGAGCGGCCCCGCCCGTACCGGAGCCCGTACCGGAGCCCGAGCCCCTGCCGGAGTCCTCGTCTCGGCCCTTGCCCGCATCGTCGGCAGCGGGTGCCTCGTCCCCGGCCGCGTCGGCGTCGTCGGCCGGTGGCTGCGGGGCGGCGTTGCGCGGGACGAAGGAGACCAGGGCTCTGCCGTTGCCGCGCCGCAGGTCGACGCGTGGGCGCAGGCCTGCCGCTCTGGCCAGGACGAGGCCGACCGAGACGGCCGCGGCGGCGGAGATCAGGCCGCCGGACAGGAAGCCGACCCGGGCGCCGTAGGTGTCGGTGACCCAGCCCATGACGGGTCCGCCGACGGGGGTGCCGCCGACGAAGACCATCATGTACAGGCTCATCACCCGGCCGCGCATGACCGGCTCGGTGGCCAGCTGCACGGTGGCGTTCGCCGTGGTGTTGAAGGTCAGGCCGAAGATACCGATCGGCACCAGCAGGGCCGCGAAGAGCCAGAAGACCGGCGCGAGGGCCGCGGCGCCTTCCAGCAGGCCGAAGACCGCGGCGGCGGCCACCAGCATCCGCAGCCGGGTGCGGCTGCGCCGGGCGGCGAGCAGCGCGCCGAGCAGGGAGCCCGCGGCCATCAGGGTGTTGAGCAGGCCGTAGGTGCCGGCGCCGCTGTCGAAGACCTTGTTGGCGAAGGCGGACAGCCAGATCGGGAAGTTGAAGCCGAAGGTGCCGATGAAGCCGACCAGCACGATCGGCCAGATCAGCTCGGGCTTGCCTGCGACGTAGTGCAGGCCTTCGCGGAGCTGGCCCTTGGCGCGCGGTGCCCGCTCGATCGTGTGCAGCTCGGCGGTGCGCATCAGCAGCAGGCCGGTGAGCGGGGCGATGAAGGACAGGCCGTTGATCAGGAAGGCCCAGCCGCTGCCCACCGCGGTGATCAGCACACCGGCGACGGCCGGTCCGACGAGCCGGGCGGCCTGGAAGTTGGCGGCGTTGAGCGAGACGGCGTTGCGCATCACCGAGGGGCCGACCATCTCGACGACGAAGGTCTGCCGGGTGGGGTTGTCGACGACGGTGACCATGCCGAGCAGGAAGGCGATCGCGTAGACGTGCCAGACCTGGACGACGCCGCCCAGGGTGAGCCCGGCCAGCAGCAGCCCGAGCAGGCCGAGCGCGGCCTGGGTGCACAGCAGGATCTGCCGCTTGGGGTAGCGGTCGGCGATCACTCCGCCGTAGAGGCCGAAGAGCAACATCGGCAGGAACTGCAGGGCGGTGGTGATGCCCACCGCGAAGGAGGAGCCGGTGATGCTGAGCACCAGCCAGTCCTGGGCGATCCGCGACATCCAGGTGCCGGTGTTGGACACCACGGCGCCGGTGGCGAATAGCCGGTAGTTGCGGATCTTCAGGGCACTGAAAGTGCTCGTTCTGGTGTCCGCGGGACGGTCAGGTTCGGTTGCGGCGTCTGGTCCGGCTGCCGAACTCAATCGGTACTCGCCTCCCCCTCTTCGGGTGCTTCCGGTCGGGTCACAGGTGAGCGAGCTTCTCCAGGACGGGGGCCGCCTGGCGCATGACGGCCAGTTCCTCAGGGGTGAGGCCCTCGGCGAGCGAGGCGAGCCAGGCGTTCCGCTTGGTGCGGCTCTCTTCGAGCATCGCGGCGGCCTGCTCGGTGCGGGTCACCACGACCTGGCGCCGGTCGTCGGGATGCGGCTCCCTGCGCACCAGCCCCTTGGACTCCAGCATCGCCACGATGCGGGTCATCGACGGGGGCTGCACGTGCTCCTTGCGGGCCAGCTCCCCCGGTGTGGCGGAGCCGCAGCGGGCAAGGGTGCCCAGCACCGACATCTCGGTCGGGCTGAGCGTCTCGTCGACGCGCTGGTGGCGCAGCCGGCGGGAGAGCCGCATCACCGCACCCCGCAGCTCGTTGACTGCGGCACGGTCGTCCTCGGACAGTTCGGTCACGGTGTTTAGCCTAGCTCATTAGTTAACCTAAGTACACCCTGCACGCAACACCCGGGCCACGCCGGAGCACCCCCGCCCCGCCCGCACCACGCATACCCCCCCGCCCCGGCCGCGAAGGCGCGTTCAAACCGCCACGTGCCCACATCTCACCCGAACGGGTGAGATCGCGGGCGAAAGCGGCGCACATTGCCGCCTCCGCCCGCGACCGTGGGCACATGGCATCGAGAGTGCTCAGCCTGCGCATAGACGCAGACCTGTGGGACCGGATTCGCGATCATGCCGCCAGACGCGGGATGACCGCCCAGGACTACGTCGTCACGGCACTGGTCCGTGACGACTTCGACGAGCGTTTCAAGGCCGCGGTCGAGGAGACCGAGCGGTTCTACGGGCAGCAGGACCGCACCTCCCCGCCGCCCTACAGCAGCCCGAGCGCCGGCATCAGGTAGTAGAAGGCGAAGATGGCCGCGACCGCGTACAGCGCGACCGGGACCTCCTTGCCGCGCCCCGCCACCACCCGCAGCACGCAGAAGCTCAGGAAGCCGATGCCGATGCCGTTGGTGATCGAGTACGTGAACGGCATGAGCACCATCGTCAGGAACGCCGGGATGGCGATGGTGAAGTCGCTCCAGTCGATCTCCCGGATCGACCCGGCCAGGATCAGGAAGCCCACCGCGACCAGCGCCGGTGTGGCGGCCTGCGCCGGGACCATGGTGGCCAGCGGCGTGAGGAACAGCGCGAAGACGAACATCAGCCCGGTGACGACGCTGGCGAGCCCGGTACGGGCGCCCTCGCCGACGCCGGCGGTGGACTCCACGAAGCAGGTGTTCGCCGACGACGAGGAGGCGCCGCCGACCGCGGTGGCGACTCCGTCGATCATCAGCACCTTGTTCATGCCCGGCAGGTCGCCCTTGGCGTCCAGCAGCCCGGCCTCGTCGCTGACGCCGAGGATGGTGCCCATCGCGTCGAAGAAGCACGAGAGCAGCACGGTGAAGACGAACAGCAGCCCCGTCACGACGCCGACCTGCTGGAAGCCGCCGAAGAGGCTGACCTTGCCGATCAGGCCGAAGTCCGGGGTCGCGACCGGGTTGCCCGGCCACTTGGGCACCGTCAGGCCCCAGCCCGTGGCCGGGATGTCGGCGACCGCGTCCACGATCACCGCGAACACGGTCATGGCGACGATGGAGATCAGGATGGCGCCGGAGACCTTGCGGATGATCAGCGACAGGGTGAGCAGGGTGCCGAGAATGAAGATCAGCACCGGCCAGCCGGTCAGGTGACCGCCGGTGCCGAGCTGCAGCGGCACGGTGGTGTGGGCGGCGTCCGGGATGCGGGAGACGAAGCCGGAGTCCACCAGGCCGATCAGCAGGATGAACAGGCCGATGCCGATCGCGATGCCCTTGCGCAGGCCCAGCGGCACCGCGCTCATCACCCGCTCGCGCAGCCCGGTGGCGACCATGACCATGATCGCGAAACCGGCCAGCACCACCATGCCCATCGCGTCGGGCCAGCTCATCCTCGGGGCGAGCTGGAGCGCGACCACGGTGTTGACGCCGAGACCGGCGGCCAGCGCGATCGGGACGTTGCCGATGACGCCCATCAGCAGCGTGGTGAAGGCCGCGGTGATGACGGTCGCGGTGACCAGCTGGCCGCCGTTGAGGTGGTGGCCGAACTTGTCGACCGCCGAGCCCAGGATGATCGGGTTCAGCACGATGATGTACGCCATCGCGAAGAAGGTGGCCAGGCCGCCGCGGATCTCCCGCGGGATCGAGGAGCCGCGCTCGGAGATCCGGAAGTAGCGGTCCAGCGGATTGGTGGGCGGGCGGCCTGACGACCGACCCATGTCGACCGGAGCGGGGGCCGAGGTGGGCATGTGAATCCTCATGGGGGGACGCGATTTCGCCCGCACTTGGGCGATCGTACGAATGTTTTCAGTCAACGGTGACCGGTTTCAGTATGAATAACCAATACGTCAAAAACCATCTCCGCGCGTAGACCCCTGCCGTAGCAGGCCTCCGCCGGGCATGTCGGATCCGCCGCTTACGATGTCGGCATGAGCAAGCAGCGGAGTCCACTGCGCGAGGCCCCCGAGCCGCTGGAGGCCAACGACGTCGCGACCGTCACGGTCGGCACGATCGTCTGGTTCGCGCTCTTCGTCGTGCAGCTCCCCTTCTACGGCTGGTACTCCGACCACGGCCACACCTGGTTCATCTGGACCTGCGCGGCCGGCGGCGTGCTCGGCCTGGTCGGCCTGAAGTACGTGCGCGCCCGCCGCGACGCCATCGCCCGCTCCCGCGCGGCCCACGAGGGACAGGCCCCCCAGGGCACCTGACGCAGACCGCGCGGCCAGCTCACGCAGTAGGCCGTGCGAGTGCCCGCAGAACGGGTGGAAGCCGCCCGTGCCACGTACCGTCGGTCCATGACGGAACGCGCGGAGACGGGCACCGGCACGGACACGGGGACGCAGGCAGGGGCGCTCGCACGGCACCCCGGGCTCAGCGCGCAAGAGGTGGCGCGGCGGATCGAGGCGGGCGAGGTCAACGACGTCCCCGTACGGTCGTCCCGCTCCACCGCCGAGATCGTCAGGGCCAACGTCTTCACCCGTTTCAACGCGATCATCGGCGTGCTCTTCCTGATCATCCTGGTGGTTGGGCCGATCCAGGACGGGCTCTTCGGCTTCGTCATCGTCGCCAACACCGCGATCGGCATCATCCAGGAGCTGCGCGCCAAGCGGACCCTGGACAGCCTCGCGGTGATCGGCGAGGCCAGGCCCGAGGTGCGCAGGGACGGCGTGACCGCCGAGATCTCCACCTCGCAGATCGTGCTGGGCGACCTGATCGAGCTGGGGCCGGGCGACAAGGTGGTGGTCGACGGCGTCGTCGGCGAGGCCGACAGCCTGGAGATCGACGAGTCGCTGCTCACCGGCGAGGCCGACCCGGTGGTCAAGCACCCGGGCGACCCGGTGATGTCCGGCAGCTTCGTGGTCGCCGGCGGCGGCGCCTTCACCGCCACCAAGGTCGGCCGTGAGGCCTACGCGGCCCAGCTCGCCGACGAGGCGTCCCGCTTCACCCTGGTCAACTCCGAGCTGCGCAACGGCATCAGCCAGATCCTCAAGTACGTCACCTGGATGATGGTCCCGACCGCGGTCGGGCTGATCATCAGCCAGTTCACGGTGGAGAGCCACGACACCCGCGAGGCGGTGCGCCGTACGGTCGGCGGCATCGTGCCGATGGTGCCCGAGGGGCTGGTGCTGCTGACCTCGGTGGCCTTCGCGATCGGGGTCGTCAGGCTCGGCCGCAAGCAGTGCCTGGTGCAGGAGCTGCCCGCGATCGAGGGCCTGGCCCGGGTCGACGTCGTCTGCCTCGACAAGACCGGCACCCTCACCGAGGGCGGCATGGACGTCACCGCGCTGCACGTCCTGGACGGCGGCGACGAGGCGTACGTGGCCCGCGCGCTGGCGGCGTTCGGCGGCTCCGACCCGCGCCCCAACGCCAGCCTGCAGGCCGTCATCGACGCCTACCCGCCGGCCGGTGCGGCCGGCTGGCGCGGCGCCGGGACGCTGCCGTTCAGCTCGACCCGCAAGTACAGCGGCGCGGCCTTCACCGAGCCGGACGGCACGGACAGCACGTGGCTCCTGGGGGCGCCCGACGTCCTGCTGCCGACCGGGCACGGCACGCTCGGCGACGTCGACCGGCTCAACGACGAGGGGCTGCGGGTGCTGCTGCTGGCCCGCGCCGGGCGCCCGCTGGACGACCCGCAGGTCGCGGCCTCCGTGGCGCCGTTCGCGCTGGTGGTGCTCGAACAGCGGCTGCGGCCCGACGCCTCCGACACCCTGCGCTACTTCGCCGAGCAGCAGGTGGACGCCAAGGTCATCTCGGGCGACAACGCCGTGTCGGTCGGCGCGGTCGCGGGCAAGCTCGGGCTGCCGGGCGCGGACGAGCCGGTCGACGCGCGGCAGCTGCCGCCCGAGCGGGACGCGATGGCCGCGGTGCTGGAGCGGGGTGCGGTCTTCGGCCGGGTCACCCCGCAGCAGAAGCGCGACATGGTGGGCGCCCTGCAGTCCCGCGGGCACAACGTGGCGATGACCGGCGACGGCGTCAACGACGTGCTGGCGCTCAAGGACGCCGACATCGGCGTGTCGATGGGCTCGGGCTCCGAGGCGACCCGGGCGGTCGCGCAGATCGTGCTGCTGGACAACAGCTTCGCCACGCTGCCCTCGGTGGTGGCCGAGGGCCGCCGGGTGATCGGCAACATCACCCGGGTCGCGACGCTCTTCCTCACCAAGACCGTCTACTCGGTGCTGCTCGCGGTCCTCGTGGTGTGCTGGCAGGTGCCGTATCCGTTCCTGCCGCGGCATCTGACACTGCTGTCCACGCTGACCATCGGGGTGCCGGCCTTCTTCCTGGCGCTGGCGCCCAACAAGGAGCGGGCGCGGCCGCACTTCGTCCGCCGCGTCATGCGGTACGCCACGCCCGCCGGGCTCATCTGCGGGGCCGCGGCCTTCGCGACGTACCTGATGGCGCGGCACATCTACACGGGGGCGGGCGCGCTGGACGCGGAGACGAGTGCGGCGACGCTGACGCTGTTCCTGATGGAGATGTGGGTGCTGGCGATCGTGGCCCGCCCCTACACGTGGTGGCGTGTCGGGCTGGTGCTCGCCATGGGCCTGGCGTTCGTGATCGTGCTGGTCACACCGTGGTTGCAGCGGTTCTTCGCGCTGAAGCTGGTGGGCGACGAGGTGCCCTGGTCGGCGGTCGGGATCGCGGCGGTGGGGGCGGTGGCGCTTGAGGTCTCCTGGGCGTGGGTGCGGCACCGGGAGAACGCCGCGGCATAGGAGGCCGCTCGGCAATGTACGTCAGGCGCGGCAAGTTACGTCGGACTCGGCAACGTTACGTCGAGCGTGGCCATGTGCGGCGGGCGCCGCAATGGACCGGCGCCCGACGCACATTGCGGCAGCGTCAGTCGAACCAGCGGTCGCGGGCCAGCTCCTCGGTACGGGACGGGTCCTCCAGCAGCGCGGCCAGCTCGAAGCGGCGCTCCCAGTGGCCGGCGGCCCAGGCCAGGCCCGCGGCGACGCCCTCGACGGTGGCGGCGTGCAGCGTGCCGTCGGCGTACCGCCAGTCGACCTCGACGCCGCCGGCCAGCAGCAGCTCCTCGTGCTCGACGTAGGAGCCGGGGGCGCCCGGCAGCAGGTCGTGCACGGCGGGCAGCACCTCGTGCGGCTCGCCCTGCGAGGTCACCGCGGCGTCCACGGCCTCGCTGAGCCGGCGGACCTGGAAGAGCTCGGCCAGGTCCGCGGCAAAACGCGGCGGCACCGGCAGCAGGGCGAGCCCGCCGGACAGCGGCAGCAGGTCGGGGGCGTCGGCGACCAGCGCGTCGGCGGCGTCCACCACGGCCGTCTCGCCGTCGACGACCGCCCTCAGCTCGTCGGGCAGGGTGACCTGGTCGGGGTCCAGCTCGGCCAGGGCCGCGTAGAGGCGGTGCAGCTGGGCCGGTGCGACCTCGCGCTCCGGCTCGGCGAGCCGGGCGAGCAGTTCGGCTGCGCCGCCGGGCTCGGCCAGCAGCGCGGCCACCGTGGTGCGTACGCCGAGCGCCCGCAGCACCTGCTCGTCCACCGCGGTGTCGGTCTCGGCCTCGTCGTAGAGCCCGGCGAGCAGCCGGTCGCCGCCGGCCGCGCGCAGGCCGACCGGGCGGCGGCCGTCCAGGACCGGGTGGTCGCGCAGCCACCAGGCGGCGTAAGGGCGTACGGACTCGGTGGTGCCGTCCGGGAGCAGCACGCGGACCGGGGCGGTCACCGCGTCCCGCAGCGGCGGCCGGGAGAGCAGCGCGAGGGCCTGCGGCCAGGCGTCGTCGTCGACCAGGTCCAGGTCCCTGACCCCGATGATCTCGGTGGCGACCGGCGGCACATCGGTCTCGGGCAGCTGGTCGAGCACGTCCTCGCACCAGACGTCGACGGCGTCGAGCAGGCCGACGTCGTCGGGCTCCGCCCAGTCGCTGTCGCGCGGTTCGAGGTCGTCGGGGTCGAGGACGACGTCGGCGGCGCGGACCAGGGCGAAGGTGGCGAGCACGCCGACCGCGGTCAGCGGCTGCTCGCCCCAGCGATCGGCCAGGTCGGCGTCCAGGGTGCCCAGCTCGCCCTCCCGCAGCACGGCCTCCAGCGGGCTGCCGGGCAGCACGAGTTCGCCGGCCGGGGCCAGTTCGCCGTCCTCGTCGGGCAGCGCGAGCGCGGCGAGCCACGGCTCGTCGCCCGGGGCGAGGCCGGCGGCGCGGGCCAGGGTCAGCACGGTGTCGGCGAGTTCGTCGGCGTCCAGGCCCGTCTCGTCCTGGTCCCAGGCGATGTCCTCGTCGAGGGAGGCGGCGACCGCGGCCCGTACCTGCGGGGTGGTCAGCACCGCCCGTGGCGTGGCGGGGGCGGCGCCCAGCTTCTCCAGCAGCGGGTGCGCGGCGTCCGGGTGGGCGACCCGCAGCCCGAGCCTGGCCAGCAGCGCGGGGTCCACGGCGGCGGAGTCGTCGCCGGGCACCGGCAGCAGCACCTGCCGCGGCCCGACCACCGTACGGCCGTCGGCGAGCGGGACGGGCAGGCCGCTGAGGACGTCGGCGTCGGTGCCGGCGAGGGCGTCGTAGAGCCGCCACCACCAGGCGGCCGGGCGTTCGGTGCCGGACAGCCGGTCGACGGCGTCGGCGAGCGTGAGCCGGCCGACGCCCAGCTGGCGCAGGGCGGGGCGGCGTTCGAGCGCGGACGGCACGAGGGTCGGCAGCACCTCGGCCAGGACGCGTACCGCCTCGGCGGTGGCGCCCTCGACGACCTCGGCCTCGACGGGCCGCAGCGGCTGGCCATCGCCGGCGAGCGGGCCGCCGCCGTCCCAGCCGTCGAGGTCGGCGGCGGGCGCCGCGGCGGCCTGCGGCGGGACCTCGGCGGCACGCGGCAGGAAGGGGGTGCGGGGCAGCTGCGCCAGGATGCGGCGGCGCAGTTCCGCATCCAGCTCGCCCTTGCCGAGCGGTCCGGGCACCAGGTCGACCACGCCCTCGGAGGTCGGGCGCCAGCCGGCGAGCAGCGTGACGTACGCGTCGGCGGCGCGCTCGACCAGGAAGTCGGTGAGCGGCCCGGGGGCGGCGTGCCTGCGGGTCGGGTCGAGCGGGAGCGAGGCCAGCAGCAGCGCGGGCAGGCCGAGCGGTTCGTCGGTCGGCGTCGGGGCGTGGACGACGCCCGCGGTGCGGGGTGCGGCCGGCGAGCCGTCGGCGGCGACGGGCACGGCCCAGGTCACCGCCCAGACCGGGCGCAGGCGTTCCTCGACGGGGCGGTCGGCGAGCAGCTCTGCGGTCAGGGCGCCGCCGTCGCCGACGACCCGCCAGCGGGTGGCGGCGGGCGCGGCGGAGTCCTCGACCAGGACGTCGCCGTCCTCGGCCTGGCGGCGGGTCAGCGTCCTTACGCCCGCGGGGGTGTCGATGACGACCTCGGCGAGTCCCGGCAGGGCCAGCAGCAGGGCGTCGTCCACCGCGGCCAGCAGCCGCCCGGCCAGGTCCTGGGCGGCGCCGTCCCGCAGCGGCAGGACGACGACGGTGTCGTACGTGTCGGGCGCGCTGCCCTCCGCGGGCAACGGCAGCCGCAGCAGCGGCACATGGCCGTCCCTGCGGCGCAATTCCTCTTCCAGGCCCGGGACTTCCGCGGCCAGCGCGCGCGCCTCGGTCAGCGACCAGCGCACCCCGCCGCTGCGGCCGACGACGGCGGGCTCGTCGCTGACGGCCAGGACGGCCGCGAAGCCGACGCCGAAGCGGCCGACGGCGGCGGGTCCCTCGTCGCGTTTCGCGGAGGCGCGCAGCGTGGACAGCGACTCGACGGCGGGCGCGTCCAGCGGGGCGCCGGTGTTGGCGGCGGCCAGCACCGCGGGGGCGTCGCCGGCGGCCTCGTGGTAGGTCAGCCGCAGCCGCCCGGGGACGCCGGCGCGGGTGGCGGCGTCGGCGGCGTTCTGGGCCAGCTCGACGATCAGCCGGTCGCGGTGGCCGCCGAGGGCGAGGTCCTCCTCGGCATTGGCGTCCTCGCGGAAGCGGGCGGCCGAGGCGGACCAGGCGGTGAGGACCGCCCGGCGCAGGTCCGCCGTACGGAAGGGGTCGGGGTGGCCTTCCGGGGGCGTCCGGATTACGCCTGCGCGGGTCACGTGCGGTCCTTCGCTCGCCGAGTACGCCCCTGAGGGCAGTGCACGGTGACCGTACCGCCATTCGGCGTGCCCTTCATCCCGCGCCCCGGGGAGGGCGCGGGCGTCAGGAGCCGCCCGGGTCCTCCCCATCGGCCTCGGCTGCGTCCATTGCCGCGCCGTCGTCCATTGCCGCGGCCTCGGCGGGGTGCAGGGCGAGCGGGTCGGTGTCGTGCAGCTCGTCGAGGACCATCGGGGCGGGCTGCGGGGGACGCGGCATGACCGCGGCCTCGGAGTGGCCGCCGCAGCCGTAGCCGAGCGAGACCAGGCGGCCGTCGGCCGGCGAGAACTCGTTGGCGCAGACCCCGAAGGCCTGGCTGAGCGAGCCGGCGATCGGCACCAGGAAGCCGCAGCTGACGCAGTTGGCGGGGGCGGCCTGCGCCATCGTCGACTTGGGTCCGAACTGCTCGTCCCAGCGGTCGGCGGCGGCGTGCAGCCCGTAGCGGGACAGCACCCGGGGGCGCCCCATGCCGAGCTGGCCGGCGATCGAGCCGATCGTCGCCACGGACGGCACGACGACGTCGGCGTCCTCCTCGACCCCTTCGACCTCCGCGCCGGGCTCGCCGGCCGGCGGCTCGTCGTCACCGGTCCAGCCCGGTTCCAGGCGCAGGTCGTCCGCCTCGGTCGGCAGCAGGTCGCCAGGACCCATGTCGCCGGGCCGCAGCCGTTCGCTCCACGGCACCCACTCCGGCGCGAGGACGGCGTCCTCGCCGGGCAGCAGCACCGTCTCGTCGATGGTCACGACCTTGGCGCGGGACGCCCTGGCCAGGGTGGTGGCCCAGCGCCAGCCTCGGTACGCGGGCTCGGTACAGGCGAAGAAGTGCGTGACGACCCGGTCGCCCTCCGCAGCGACCCCGAGGTGCTCGCCGACCGACTGCGGCCCCGCCGCCTCCAGCGTGACCGCCCTCGCTACGTCGACGGCCTCGGCGCACAGGCGGTCAGGGGTACGGCTTCGCATCGCTGCACTCACAGAAATCGTTTCTCTCTCTACGCCGTCTCACGTGTGCGCTCGCGGGCGGAAGGACCCGACGCGGAGAGTTGCAGCGGAGCGGACCTGCGGACCGCTTCGACGCCTACGTTCCCTGCCTCATCCGGTCCTGCCCGAGCGTCCTCGGGCGCACCTGTTGCCACCCATTCTGCGTGATCGCACGGTACCTGTGCGCACCACGCCCGCAAAGGAGGGGGTGAGCCGACTTCCGTTTGGGGCAGGATTGCGTCATGGCAAGAACCACGACCACCGCCCGAGGGCCTGCGCGCAGAGCCGGTCGCGCCCTCGTGCACGGCGTGGGGGGACCGGCCGGCTGGCTGCGCAGGCGTATCCGGCGTACGACACATGCCGGAGGCGCGGGCGAGTCCGGCCTGGCCAAACTGATCGAGCTGCATGCGGTGAATTCCGCCGGCGACATGATGATCACGGTCGCGCTCGCCAGCACCGTCTTCTTCTCGGTGCCCAGCGGCGAGGCCCGCGGCCGGGTCGCGCTGTACCTGCTGGTGACGATGGCGCCCTTCGCGCTGCTCGCACCGGTGATCGGCCCGCTGCTCGACCGGCTCCAGCACGGCCGCAGGGCCGCGATGGCGATGGCGATGATGGCCAGAGCCGTGCTGGCCTGGACGATGGCCGGGGTGATCTCGACCGCTGGGCTGGGCCTGTATCCGGCGGCGCTCGGCGTCCTGGTGGCGTCGAAGGCGTACGGCGTGGTCCGCAGCGCGGTGGTGCCACGGCTGCTGCCGGGGCGGACGACGCTGGTGAAGGCCAATTCCCGGGTCACCCTGTCCGGCCTGCTGGCCACCGCGGTCGCGGCGCCGGTGGCTGCCGGGCTGAACGTGATCGGGCCGCAGTGGCCGCTCTACGGCGCTTTCGTGGTCTTCATCTGCGGCGCGCTGCTGTCGCTCTCGCTGCCCGGCAAGGTCGACTCGGCCCGCGGCGAGCAGCGGGTGCGCCTGTCGGCCGACGAGGAGGCGCCGCCGGAGCCGTCCGGCATTCCGGGCCGCAAACCGGGGCTGCTGGGCGTCGGCTCGTCGGTGCTGCACGCCCTCCAGGGCAACGGCGGGCTGCGGTCGCTGTCCGGCTTCCTGACGATGTTCCTGGCCTTCATGATGCGCGAGCACCCGCTCGGCGGGCTGACGCCTGCCATGTCACTGGGTGTGGTGGGTGTCGCGGCGGGTGTCGGGAACGCCTTCGGCACCGCGCTCGGCGCCTGGCTGAAGGCCCGCGGCCCCGAGGTGATCATCGCCACGGTGCTCATCTGCGCGCTGAGCGCGGCGACGATAGCGGCCGGCTGGTACAGCCTGATCACCGTCGCCACGCTGACCGCGGTGGCCGGTATCTCGCAGGCGCTGGCGAAGCTGTCGCTGGACGCGCTGATCCAGCGCGATGTGCCGGAGCTGGTGCGGACGTCTGCCTTCGCCCGCTCCGAGACCGCGCTCCAGCTGTCCTGGGTGGTGGGCGGCGGCCTCGGCATACTGCTGCCGCTGAACGGCCCGCTGGGCATGGCGTGCGCGGCGGGCCTGGTACTCGTGGCCTTCCTGGTGTCCGCACGCGGTCTGCTCGGCTCCGCCCGGCGCGGCACTTCTGCCCGCGCGCGCGTGGCGTAGCCGGGGCGTGGCGCAGCAGGGAGCCTCGCGTGGCCGAAAACGCCCGGCAATGTGCCGCGGGCGGCGCGGGCGCGGCAATGTGCGACGGCGTAACCCGTACGGGTCTGCCGCCGTCCACCGGTGCGGGCGCCCCACCTGGGGACACGCGCACCCCCGCGCGGACTGGGGGCGACCGCCCGGTAGCCTCCTGCCATGAGCATTCGCCGCGCTGCCACCACCATCGGTGCCCTCTCCCTCGGGCTTGTCGTCCTCACCGCCTGCGACAAGCCGACCGCCATGGCGACCGTGACCGTGGGCAGCAAGACCGTGCAGGCGGAGGCCGCGGACAAGTGCTACAACGACGGCAAGAAGCTCCCGCAGGTGGCGTTCCTCGCGTGCCTCCAGGGCATCCCCACGCACCACATCACCGTGCCCGTCGGCGACCAGGTGCGGATCGGGGTCGACCCCTCGATCGCGAAGAAGGGCTGGCTGATCGCGGCGGGCACCACCCTGGTCACGCCGGAGCCGCTCAAGGACAAGACGTACTGGTCGGTGGACAGCGAGCAGCTGTTCAACACCCAGGACCAGCAGACCGGCGGGACGACCACCGCCAAGCAGGTGACGCTGAACATCGTGGAGTCGGCCGACACCAGCGGCGAGGCCTCCTTCCGCGTCATCCAGTTCAACCTGATCAGGGGCAAGTAGCCCGGTGCGCGCCCGCCGCAGGCACGTGCTGGTGCTGACCGCGGTCGACGCCGAGCGGGACGCCGTCGCGGCGGGCCTGGCGGCCGCGGGCAGGGCCGGCAGCGGCTTCGAGGCGGTCACGGTCGGCGTCGGCCCCGCGGCGGCCGCGGCCGGCACGATGTACGCCCTGATGGAGAAGCTGACGGTCGAGCGCTGGCACCCCGGCCTGGTGATCTCCGCGGGCATCGGCGGCGGCTTCGCACCCGCGGCGCCGGTCGGCTCGCTCGCCGTCGCCGAGACGATCGTGGCGGCCGACCTCGGCGCGCAGACCGCCGAGGGCTTCGCCCCGGTCGCCGAGCTGGGCTTCGGCCGCTCGGAGCACCGCCCGCCCGCCGGGCTCAGCCGGAGTGTCGCCGACGCGCTCGCCGCCGCCTACGGGCCGGTGCTGACGGTCAGCACGGTCACCGGCACCGCCGAGCGGGCCGCGGAGCTGGCCGGCCGTCACCCGGGCGCGGTGGCCGAGGCGATGGAGGGCTTCGGGGTGGCGGAGGCGGCGGCCTTCTTCGACTTCCCCGTGCTGGAGATCCGCGCCGTCTCCAACGCGGTCGGCCCGCGGGACCGCGCGGCCTGGCGGATCGGCGAGGCGCTGGCGGCGCTGACGTCGGCGTTCGGGAAGCTCCCCGGCGTACTGGAGGTTGAGGCAGCACATGACGGCACCTGAGAGCAGCGGCGGCACCGGTACGGCGGAAAGCGGCGGCGGTACGGACGCGCTGCGGATCGCGTACTCCCCCTGTCCCAACGACACCTTCGTCTTCCACGCGTGGGCGCACGGGCTGGTGCCCGGCGCGCCGCCGCTCGACGTGACCTTCGCCGACATCGACATCACCAACGGCATGGCGGAGCGCGGCGAGCTCGACGTGCTGAAGGTGTCCTACGCGGTGCTGCCGTGGGTGCTCGACGACTGGGCGCTGCTGCCCTGCGGCGGGGCGCTGGGGCGCGGCTGCGGGCCGCTGGTGCTCACCCGGGAGCCGGGCACGGACCTGGCGGGCCGGAAGGTCGCGGTGCCGAGCGAGCGCTCGACGGCGTATCTGCTCTTCCGGCTGTGGGCCGCGGCCGAGCTCGACGGCGGTGTCGGGGAGATCGTGGTGATGCCCTTCCACGAGATCATGCCGGCGGTGCGGGACGGCCGGGTGGACGCCGGGCTGGTGATCCACGAGGCCCGCTTCACGTACCAGAACTACGGGCTGCACAAGCTCGCCGACATGGGCGAGCACTGGGAGGCCACCACGGGGCTGCCCATCCCGCTCGGCGCGATCATCGCCCGCCGCTCGCTGGGCAAGGAGCGGCTGCACGCCCTCGCCGACGCGGCCCGCGCCTCGGTCCGCATGGCCTGGGACGACCCGACCGCCTCGCGGGACTATGTGCTGGCGCATTCCCAGGAGATGGACCCGGCGGTCGCCGACCAGCACATCGGCCTGTACGTGAACGAATTCACCGCCGACCTCGGTGCGGACGGATACGCCGCCGTACGCGGACTGCTCACTCGTGCGGCCGCCGAAGGACTCGTGCCTCCGCTGGGCGCGGACGCGCTGGCTTTCTGAAAACATTGCCCCGGCATTCGCGGGGCGCGGAAAAACGCGGGCGGCGCTTTACCGGAAGATGGACCTCCGGCAAAGCGCCGCCTGGCGGCTTGTGCGCCGTTACCCGTTCGCGGTCGGGCACGCGCCCCTAAACGTCGAGCTGGTCGGCGACCACTCGCAGCACGGAGGCGATCTTGTGTCCGTGGGCCTTGTCCGGATAGCGGCCGCGCTGCAGCGACCTGGCGACGTCTTCGAGCAGCGTGGTGAGGTCCTGGACGATCGGCAGCAGCTCATCGGGCTTGCGGCGCTGTGCCGCGGCGACCGAGGGCGCGGGGTCCAGCAGCGTCACCGAGAGCGCCTGGTCACCACGCTGGCCCGCGACGACACCGAATTCCACGCGCTGGCCGGGCTTGAGCGCGGCGACCCCGTCAGGCAGCACGGAGGAGTGCACGAAGACATCGCCGCCGTCATCGCGGGAGAGAAAGCCGAAGCCCTTCTCGCTGTTGAACCACTTGACCTTGCCGGTAGGCACGTCCGACCTCGTCCTCATTGCTCGAAACCGCTCTGAATAAGACAGCAGCGGGTCCACCGGAGACCCGCTGACACCAAGGCTAATGGCCAGGTGCTGTGTGACAAGACGGCGAGGTCCCGTTTGCTCGCGCCCCACAGCACGGACCTACCCTTGTCCGGTGAGCAAACAAACCATGGGCGCCGGTGACCTGCTCGTCAGGATCGGCGCGATCGTCTTCCTCGTCGGGGCGGCCGGCACGCTGGCGACGGTCGCGCCGCTGCTGCTGGGCACCCACCGGCTGCCGACACCCGCCTACTTCGTGTCGATGCTGATGGGGGTCGGGCTCGCCCTCGCGCTGCTGGGCCTCCTGCGATCGGCACTCGCGCAGCGGCGGCCCGAGGGTCACCCACAGGCGTGAATCCGAAGGTCAGGCCGCTGCCGAGGTGTGGGCGGCGAGCCAGCCGGGAAATTCTGTGAGGGAGGCGAGTACGACATCGGCCCCCGCCGCCCGCAGCTCCGCCGCGCTGCACGGCCCGGTGGCCACCGCCACCGACAGCGCGCCCGCCTTGCGCGCGCCCCGCACGTCCCCGGTGTGGTCGCCGACGTAGACGGTCGCACCCCACTCGATCAGCGCCTCGGCCTTGGCCTCCGCCCACAGCCAGCCGCGCAGTTCCGCCTCGATGCCGACATGGGCGAGGTGAAGCTCGGCGTTGGGACCGTATTTCGCGGTGACGACCACCGGACGGCCGCCTGCCGCCCGGACCGCCGCCACCGCTTCGGGGGCGCCCGGCATCGCGGGCGTGGGGGTGATGGCGTGGTCGGGGTAGAGCATGCGGTAGCGGTCGGCGACCTCCGGGATCCGGTCGCGTGGGAACCAGTTCGCCAACTCGTCGTCCAGCGGCGGGCCGAGCCGGGTGACGGCCAGGTCGGAGTCGATGAAGACGCCGGTCTCCGCCGCGAGCCGGTCGTACACGGCCTTGATCCCGGGCCGGGAGTCGATCAGGGTCATGTCGAGGTCGAAGCCGACCGTGAGAGCCGGCGAAAGGGAGGAGAGATCGTTGGTCACGGCACCCATTGTCACAGGTCGCCCCGCGCGCAGGGTCAACCTCACCCCGGAGCTCCGGGAGGCACCCCGTATAGTTAGCCCAGCCTAAGTTAAGCCTGCCCGGCGCCAGACGGCCGCCGCCCTCCGGAGGACCGACCGACATGCACCTGCGCCGCCGCACCGGCTGGATGGCCGCGGCGACGGCGGCGCTGCTGCTGGCGGTGCTGCTCAGCCTGGCCGTCGGGAGCCGCGAGATACCGCCGTCCCAGGTGTTCGACGCGCTGCTGCACGGAGGCACCAGCCAGAACGCCGAGGTCGTCCGCAGCCTGCGGGTGCCGCGCACGGTGATCGGGATCATGGTCGGCGCCGCGCTGGCGGTCGCCGGGGTCGTGATGCAGGGCGTCACACGCAACCCGATCGCGGAGCCGGGCATCCTCGGGGTGAGCCAGGGCGCGTCCCTCGGCGTGGTGTGCGCCATCGCCTACGCCGGGGTGGGCACGCTCAGCGGTTACGTCTGGTTCGCCTTCGCGGGCGCCGGAGCGGCAGCCGTCGCCGTCTACGCGGTCGCCGCCCGCGGCAGGGGCGGGGCCTCACCGGTCAAGCTGGCGCTGGCGGGCGCGGCGATGAACGCGTTCCTGGCCTCGGTCGTGTCCGGGGTGCTGACCACCGACGCCCAGACACTGGAGACCTACCGCTTCTGGCAGGTCGGTTCGCTGTCCGGGCGGGACACCGACATCATCGGGATGATCTGGCCCTTCCTCGCGGTCGGCCTGCTGCTGGTGCTGGCGATGGCCCGCGGCCTGGACGCGCTCGCCCTCGGCGAGGACGTCGCCAAGGGCCTGGGGCAGAACGTGGCGCTGCTGCGGCTGACCGGCGCGCTCGGGGCCACCGTGCTGACCGGCGCCGCGGTCGCCGCCGCGGGCCCGATCGCCTTCGTCGGCCTGGCGGTGCCGCATCTGGCCCGCGCCCTGGTCGGCACCGCCCACCGCTGGGTGCTGCCGATGGCGGCGCTGCTCGGCCCGGTGATGATCCTGGTCTCGGACGTGGTGGGGCGGATCGTCTTCCCGCCGTCCGAGGTGCCGGTGGCGGTGATGACCTCGCTGATCGGGGTGCCGTTCCTGGTGGCGCTGGTCCGGCGCAGGTCGGTGGTGGCGGCATGAGCGCGACCCGTCCTGCGCCCCCTCAGGTGCCCCGTCCCGCCGCCCGGTTCCGGCCCGCGGGCTACGCCGTCGTGCGCCCCGGCGGGCGCGGCTCCTTCCTGGTGCACCGGCGTGCGCTCGCGGTCACCTGCGTGCTTGCCGTGCTGCTGGCGGCGGTCTGCGTGGCGTATCTGTGCGTCGGGGAGTCCTTCGTGGCGCCCGGCGAGGTGGTGAAGGTGGTCTTCGGGCGGCCGAGCCCGGACGAGCTGGTGGTCGGCGAGCTGCGCGAGCCGCGGCTCGTGCTGGGCCTGCTGGTCGGCGCGGCCTTCGGGGTGTCGGGAGCGCTGATCCAGACCGTCGCCCGCAACCCGCTGGCCAGCCCGGACGTCATCGGCGTGACCCATGGCGCGGGTGCGGTGACGGTGGCCGCGATGACGTACGGCGTGACGTCGTACACCGCGCTGCCCTACCTCTCGGTCGCCGGCGGGCTGACGGCCGCGGCCCTGGTCTACGTCTTCGCGCGGCGGCGCGGGCTGCACGCGGCCCGCTTCGTGCTCATCGGGATCGGCTTCTCGGTGGCGCTGTCGTCGGTGACGCAGCTGTTCCTGACCAAGGGCGACTACCTGGTCGCCCAGCAGGCCAAGGTCTGGCTGACCGGTTCGCTCAACGGCCGCGGCTACGCCGAGGCGCGGCCGCTGGCGCTGGTGCTGCTCGTCGCGGTGCCGTGCGCGCTGTGGGCGGCGCGGGCGCAGCGCAGCGTGTCCTTCGACGACGACACCGCGACGGCGCTCGGCATCAGGCTGGGCAGGGTCAGGTTCGGCCTGGTCGCGCTCGGCGTCGTGCTGGCCTCGGTCGCCACCGGGGCGGCGGGTCCTGTGGACTTCGTGGCGCTGCTCGCCCCGCAGATCGCCCGTCGGCTGACCAGGACCGCGCAGATCCCGCTGCTGGCCTCCGCCCTGACCGGCGCGCTGGTCGTGGTGGTCGCCGATCTGCTGGCCCGCAAGCTGTTCTCGCCGACCGAGCTGCCGGTCGGCGTGATGACCGCCGCCGTCGGTGCGCCCTACCTGATGTGGCTGATCGTCCGCGGCCGCAGCCGTTCCGGAGAGCCGTCATGACGACCCCTGAGCCCACCCCGTCCGTCCCCGCGCAGAAGGCGGCGACCGCCGCCGGGCCCGCTCGGGACCGTGCGGGCGGCGCCCGCAGCGACGTGCCGAAGAACCGGCTCGCCGCCCGCGGCCTCACCCTCGCCTACGAGGACCGGGTCGTGGTCGACGCGCTCGACCTGGAGATCCCCGACGGCCGGGTCACGGTCATCGTCGGCCCCAACGCCTGCGGCAAGTCGACCCTGCTGCGAGCCCTCGGCAGGCTGCTCAAGCCGCGGCACGGCTCGGTCCTGCTGGACGGCGCCGAGCTGGCCCGCGTCCCGACCCGGCAGATCGCCCGCACCCTCGGCCTGCTGCCGCAGTCGCCGGTGCCGCCGGAGGGCATCACCGTCGCCGACCTGGTCTCGCGCGGCCGCCAGCCGCACCAGAAGTGGTGGCAGCAGTGGTCGGAGTCCGACGAGCGGCTGGTCGCCGAGGCCATGGAGCGTACGGCGACGAGCGACCTGGCGGGACGGCTGGTCGACGAGCTGTCCGGCGGGCAGCGGCAGCGGGCCTGGATCGCGATGGCCCTGGCCCAGGACACCGACCTGCTGCTGCTCGACGAGCCGACGACCTTCCTGGACATCGCCCACCAGGTCGAGGTGCTCGACCTCGTACGCCGCCTCAACCGGGAGCGCGGGCGCACCGTCGTGGCGGTGCTGCACGACCTCAACCAGGCCGCCCGTTACGCCGACCACCTCATCGCGATGAAGGCCGGCCGGATCGTCGCCGAGGGTCCGCCCGGCGAGGTCGTCACCGCGGAGCTGGTACGCGAGGTGTTCGGCCTCGCGTCGGTCGTCGTGCCCGACCCGGTGACCGGCAGCCCGCTGGTCGTGCCCGGCGAACCCTGGAAGCCGTCCGACGACACACCGCACGACGCCGCAGCAACTCCGCATCTCTGAACGGAGATCCGCCATGTCCCGTAGCAGCAGCGCCCGTTCGACCCGCCTGACCGCCGTCGCCGCCGTGCTGCTCTGTACGGCACTGGCGACGGCGGCCTGTTCGTCCGGCGGCTCCTCCGACTCGGGCAAGGGCAAGGACTCGGGCAAGGACACGGCGGCGTCCGGCACGCACACCGTCGACACGGCCATGGGTCCTGTGAAGGTGCCCGACCATCCGCAGCGGGTGGTCGTCCTGGACACCGCGGAGCTGGACTCGGCGATCACCCTCGGCGTCAAGCCGGTCGGCGCGACCAGCGCGGGCACCAGCTCCGGCTTCCTCGACTACCTGCCGCAGGACGCGCTGGCCGGGATCACGAACGTCGGCGGGATCGCCAGCCCCAACCTGGAGGCGGTCGCCGCCCTCAGGCCCGACCTGATCCTCAGCAGCAAGGTCAGGGACGGCGCTCACTACGACGCCCTGTCCCACATCGCGCCGACCGTGCTGACCGAGTCGACCGGTGCGCCGTGGAAGGCCGACTTCCAGCTGCACGCGGCCGCGTTGGGCCGTACCGCGCAGGCCGCACAGGTGCTCGCGGCGTACAAGGACCACGTGGCGGCTGTCACCGCGGCGCTCGGCGGGGCCGCGAAGGCGGCGGCGACGAAGGTGAGCATGGTGCGCTTCGTGGAGGGCGCGGACATCCGGCTGTACGGCAACGCCAGTTACATCGGCACTGTCCTCAAGGACGTCGGCCTGGCACGGCCCGCGGTGCAGGACGTCGACCGGCTCGACGTCGACGTCAGCCCCGAGCAGATCGACAAGGCCGACGGCGACGCCCTCTTCTACGCCACCTACGGCGACCCGAAGGCCGCCAAGGAGACGCAGGTGACCGGGAGTCCGCTGTGGAAGCAGCTCACCGCGGTCGGCGCGGGCCACGCCCACCGGGTGGACGACCAGCTCTGGTACCAGGGCATCGGATACACCGCCGCCGGCAAGATCCTCGACGAGCTGCAGCAGGACCTCACCGCGAAGTAGGCACCGCAGCCGGGGAGTTCACCCCGACCGCCGGCTCAACCCGACCGCCGGCTCACCCCGACCGCCGGTTCCGCCACAGCACGTACAGCGCGGTGCCGACGGCGGCCATCCGGATCGTCGACGGGTACGCGTCCTGGAAGGCCTGCCCCATCTGGCCCTGCGCGATCGGGGCGCCCCACTTGCCGACGTCCCGGCCCCAGATCCACACCAGCATCCCGGCCGCGAAGGCGCCGGGGATGAACAGCACCGCGAACTTGGCCTGCGGCCTGCTGAGCCTGCGGGACAGGTAGGCGGCCAGCCAGCCGAGCCCGAGCGGGATCAGCGAGCCGATCGCGGCCCCCACGACCAGCAGCGCGGCGGCCAGCAGCAGCACCGGGCTGCCCCAGTTGCGGCGCCGCCCCTCCGTGCGCGGCCTGCGCCGCAGCAGGCGCCGCCGCCGCGCGGCCGGCTCCACGGCCTCCTCGGCCTCGGCTTCCTCAACCGGCGGTGCAGCGCCCGCTTTCGCGCCCGGCGGCAGGTCCTCCGGGTCCAACTCCTCGTCGTCGAAGGAGATGAAGACCCCGCCGGTCATCCCGGGCAGCCCGGCCAGCTCGTCACCGGCCCGCGGCCGCCCGCCGCCCTGCCACCACTCCCGGCCTCCGTCGCCGGAGTCCCCGGCGCCGTCCGCGTCCTGCCCCTTGCCGGGCCTGGGCACCCGCGCCGCGCGCGGCACCTGCGGCCCCGGCCCCTTGGCATACGGCCCGTACGACCCGGGGGGCGGCTCCTCGGGCTGCGCCGCCTCGGGCCGGGAACCGCCCTGGCCCGCGGCGGCCTCGACGACGTCGTCCGGGCTGCCGATCCGCCCCAGGATCCGCCGTACCGCGGCCTCGGAGTCGGCGCCGCGCCGCTCCCGGTCGATGTCGTTGCGCAGCTGCGCGACCAGCTGCATCCGCTGGGCGGCGGGCATCGCGGTCTGCGCCAGGTCCCCGACCCGGCTCAGATAGTCGAACACCAGCCGATCGCTCTCGACCCCCACCGCTCCAACTCCCTTTGCCCGGACCGCACTCCGCTTTCGCCGACGGTACCGCCCACCGCGGCGCCTGTCCCCGCGGACACCGCCGCGCCCCCGTGCTGTCGCGGCTCGGACACCCGCCGGCCGCGATCCTCCCGAGGGCGACGGCGAGCAGCAGGCGGATGAAGCACGCGAGCCGGGCGGAAACGGAGGCTGAAACCGCCTTCAGCGCGTATCCGGGGCCCGTACTCCGCGTGAGGGGCCGGACAGGGCCTAATGTGGGACGGATGACGACCGGAGGCAGCAGCGGTGCCCCGCGCACCCTCGCGGAGGACCTGCGCGCACGTGACGACGACGCGCTGGCCGCGCTGCTGCGCGCGCGGCCCGACCTGCTCGCCCCGGTGCCCACCGACCTCACGCAGCTCGCGACCCGCGCCGCGACGCGCACGTCGGTGCTGCGGGCGCTCGACCACCTCGACGCGTTCACGCAGCAGGCCGCCGAGGCGCTGGCGGTGACCGCGGACGGCTGCCCGTACGACACGCTGCGTGAGCTGATGACCGGGCGGTCGCCCGTGGCCGGCGTCGGCGAGGCGCTGGACCCGGACGTCGCCGCCGCCGTGGCCGGCGCGCTGCCGCGGGCCGTGGCCGCGCTGCGCGAGCACGGGCTCATCTGGGGCGAGGAGGACCGGCTGCGGCTGGTGCGTACCGCGCGGGACGTGCTCGCGCCGTCCGCCGCGACGCCGTCCCCGACCGGGCTCGGCCCTTCCGTGGCCGAGGCGACGGCCGGGATGTCGCCGGCCCGGCTCCAGGAGGTGCTCGCGGACGCGGGCCTCGCCGCGACGCACGACCCGAGCAGCGCGATCACCGCGCTGGCCGGGCTGTTCGCCGACCCCGAGCGCTTCGGGGCGCTGCTCGCGGAGGCGCCGGAGGGCGCGCGGGCGGTGCTCGACCGGCTGGTGTGGGGGCCGCCGTACGGCGAGGTCAGGGACGCGACCGCGGCGGTACGGGCGGCGGGCGCGGGCACTCCCGTGCAGTGGCTGCTGGCCCGCGGCCTGCTGCTGCCCGCAGGGCAGCACAACGTCGTCCTGCCCCGGGAGGCCGCGCTCGCCCTGCGGGCCGGCCGCGCGCACCGCACCCCGCAGCCGGTGCCGCCGGCCGTCGCCCCGGTGCAGCGCACCGCGAAGACGGTGGACGCCACCGCCGCGGGCCAGGCCTTCACGGCCGTACGCACGGTCACCGACCTGCTCAAGGAGTGGCAGACCGGCGGCCCCGCGGTGCTGCGGGCCGGCGGCATCAGCGTCCGCGACCTGCGGCGTACGGCGGCCGCGCTGGACCTCACCGAGCCGCAGACCGCCTTCTGGCTGGAACTGGCCTACGCTGCCGGCCTCGTCGCCACCGACGGCGAGGTCGACGAGGCCTACGCCCCCACGCCGGCCGCCGACGAGTGGCTGCTGCTGCCCGCCGAGCGGCAGTGGGCGGCGCTGGCCGCCGCGTGGCTGGCCGCCACCCGCACGGCAGGCCTGGTCGGCACGCGCGACCCGAAGGGCAGGGCGCTGGCGGCGCTCGGCCCCGACCTGGACCGCTCGCTCGCCCCCCGGGTACGCCGCGGAGCGCTGCGGCTGCTGGCCGCGCTGCCGCTCGGCGCGGCGGCCGGCCGGGGGGACCTGCTGGCCAGGCTGCGCTGGGACCGCCCGCTGCGGGCCGCGGCCGACGCGCTGCGCGAGGACCTGCTCGGCTGGACGCTGGAGGACGCGGAGACCCTCGGCGTGACGGGCCGGGGCGCGCTCGCCGCGCACGCCAGGCCGCTGCTGGACTCGGCGGAAGGGCTCGGCCAGGACCGGGCCGCCGCGCTGCTCTCCCCGCTGCTGCCGGAACCCCTCGACCACGTGCTGCTCCAGGCCGACCTCACCGCGGTCGCCCCCGGCCCGCTGGTCGCCGCGCTCGCCGAGACGCTGGGCGTCCTGGCCGACATCGAGTCCAAGGGCGGCGCGACCGTCTACCGCTTCACGCCCGACTCCGTACGCCGCGCCCTGGACGCCGGGCGTACGGCCGCTGAGCTGCAGGCCTTCCTCACCAAGCACTCCCGCACCCCGGTGCCGCAGCCGCTCAGCTACCTCATCGACGACATGGCCCGGCGGCACGGGACGCTGCGGGTCGGGGCGGCAGCGGCGTATCTGCGCTGCGACGACGACGCGCTGCTCACCGAGCTGCTCGCGGACCGCCGCGCCTCCGGGCTCGGGCTGCGCCGGCTCGCCCCCACGGTGCTCGCCGCCCAGACCGACCCCTCGACGCTGCTCGAACGGCTCCGGGCCATGGGCCTGGCCCCCGCCGCGGAGTCCGCAGACGGCGACGTGCTCATCACCCGGCCCGACGCCCGCCGCACCCCGCCGCGTACGCCGCCCGTCCCCGTGCCCGACGGGCCGCCCGTGCCGGACGCCGCGCTGCTCGGGCTCGCGGTCAAGGCGATCAGGGCGGGCGACCGGGCGGCCACCGCCGTCCACCGCACCCCGTCCGACCCGCCCCCCGGCCTCCCCCGCACCCCGGCGGCCGACACCCTCGCCACGGTGCAGTCCGCCGTCCTGACCGGCGAGTCGCTCTGGATCGGGTACGTCAACGCGGAGGGCAACGCCACGCAGCGCGTCATCGCGCCGGTGCGAGTCGAAGGCGGTTACGTCACCGCCTACGACCACACTGCGGACGAGGTCCGCACCTTCGCGATCCACCGCATCACCGGCGTGGCGGAACTCGCCGAAGACCCGTCCTGACCTGGCCCATGACGGGCCTCACGTCGCCCCCCGCCGCCACCGGCCGGTGGGTGGGTCGCGCCGTTCCTCGCGCCCCTGGAGGTTGACCTCTGCGGCAGAGCCGAGCACATAGGGGCGCGGGGAACTGCGCGACCAGCCCACCGCCCGGGCGCAGGTCGTCACCGGCCCGGAGGGGCAATTGCTGTCGGAGACGGACCACCGGCCGGTGGGTGGTTGCGCGCCCCTGAAGGGTGCCCTCACGGGCGCTTGGGCTCTCTCGGGGGGTCGCGACGGAAGCGGTGCCACCAGTGGTTGCGGTGGGGGTGGAGGGCGGAGCCCAGGCGGCGGCCCAGGATGAGGTAGCCGAGGAGCGCGCCCGTCGTGTTGAGGATGACGTCGTCGATGTCGAACGCGCGGCCCTCCACCATCGCCCCCTGCGTCGCCTCGATGAGCACCATCACCAGCGCGGTGAGGACGGCGACCCGGAGCAGTCCGCGGGCACGCGGGAAGAGCATCGGGAGCAGGATGCCGAAGGGCACCCCGAGCAGCACGTTGCCGCCGATCTGCTTGACCGTGTCGCGCAGCGCCGGCTGGTCGAGGTACGCGCGGATGGACGCCCCCGGGCGCAGGTTCGTGTGGATCAAGGAGTCGGACGACGGCGACGGCACCAGCGTGACCTTCGCCAGCGCCGCCGCGAAGGCGACCATGCAGACGATGGCGGCGGCCATGACCGCGGCCCGCGCGAGCGTCGGGCCGAGGGTGCGGCGTTGCAGCACCGGCGGCGGGGTCTTACGCCCGCGGGGGCGCGGTCGTGGCCTCGGCGTCCGCTTCGGCTTCGCAGCCGGCTTGTTCGGCTTCGCAGCCGGCTTGTTCGGCTTCGCAGCCGGCTTGGTGGCCGGCTTCACCGCCGACTTGGACTTCGGCTTCACCGCCGGCACCGGCTTCGCGGCCGGTTTCGGCTTGGGCTTCGCCGTGGGCCGCGGCCCACGCATCCGGTCGAGCAGTGCGACACGGATCGCCATGGCCGTAACCCCTCCCTGCGGACGCCTACTTGGCGCCGCATACCCGGGACCGGCCGTCGTACGCCGGGTGACGGCGTACGACGGCCGGATTCCCACGCACCGCCGCTGGGGGTAGGCGCGGCGGTTACCGGGTGTTACCGCGGGGACAGCCTCATCCGTGCTGGCCGCGACGGCGTCGGGCCATGTAGACGAGCGTTCCGCCGGCGCCCAGTACCGCGACCGCGGACGCGGCGATCCACTCCACTCCGTCAGCGCCGGTGTGCGGCAGCCCAGGGGGCGTGCTGGGCGGCTGCGACGGGTGGCCCGTGGGGTGGTGCCACGGAGTCGTTGTCGGCGGGGTGCTGGTGGGCGGCGTCGTCGGCGGGTGCGACGGGTGATCCGTCGGCGGGTGGCTCGGGTGGTCCGTCGGCGGGTGCGACGGGTGATGCGTCGGCGGGTGCGACGGGTGATGCGTCGGCGGGTGGGACGGGTGGTGCGTGGGCGGGTGCGACGGGTGGCCCGTCGGGTGGTGACTCGGGTGATGCGACGGGTGATGCGTCGGCGGGTGGCTCGGGTGGTGCGTGGGCGGGTGCGACGGGTGGCCCGTCGGGTGGTGACTCGGGTGGTGCGACGGGTGGTGCGACGGGTGGTGCGAGGGGTGCTGGCTCGGGTGGTGCGAGGGATGGTGCGACGGGTGGTGGCCCGGGTGGTGCGACGGCGTCGTCGGCGGCGTGCTGGTGGGCGGCGTCGTCGGCGGGTGCGACGGGTGGTGGCCCGGGTGGTGGTGGCCCGACGGGTGGGTGTACGTCGGCGGCGTCGTGGGGGACGTCGTGGGCGGGCAGCTGGTCGTCTGCTCGGGCCACGAACTGTCCGGACCCGAGCTGGCGGGCCACGAACTGTCCGAGTGCTCCTGCCACGAGCTGTCCGAGCCAGCCGAGCCGGCCGAGCCGACCGGCCAGGAGCTGTCCGAGTGCTCCTGCCACGAGCTGTCCGAGCCGGCCGAGCCGGCCGAGCCGGCCGGCCACGAGCTGTCCGGCTGGCTGGGCTGCTCGGAGGGCTGGGAGTTCCCGTAGCCGGAGGACGGCCACCCGTCGCCCGTCGTTCCCTCGCCGAAGGCGGAGGCTGAGGCGGAGGCGGGGAGCAGCAGGCCGGCCGCGGCGATGACTCCCGCGACGACGACGGCGGAGGAGGCCGCGACGGCGCGGAACGTTCCCCGCCGGCGCGACTTTGCGGGGGGATGCGTCTGCTGATGATCCATGGGGGCAGAAAACATCAAATAGGACTTATTGCCATGTAAGCCACGAGTAAGGGCGCCGCAGATTCGCACGGATGGCGCCGCCAAGACGCTCCCAAGGCGCTCCCGAGGCGCCCCGAGGGGCCTCCCGCGGCGCCGCCCGCCCGGGGGAAGCTCCCCGCGGGGCGAGCCGTCCCCGCTTCCGCGCCGGGAGCGTAGAATCGAGAGTTCGCCCCACGCCCGGCCCGCCGGAGGTAACCGCGTGTCCTGCCTGATCGTCCAGAGTGACAAGACCCTTCTGCTGGAGGTCGACCACGAGCTCGCCGACGCCTGCCGCAGGGCGATCGCCCCGTTCGCGGAGCTGGAGCGCGCACCCGAGCACATCCACACCTACCGGCTCACGCCGCTGGGGCTGTGGAACGCCCGCGCCGCGGGCCACGACGCCGAGCAGGTCGTGGACGCGCTGGTCGAGTACAGCCGCTACCCCGTACCGCACGCGCTGCTCGTCGACGTCGCCGAGACGATGGACCGCTACGGGCGGCTGCGGCTGAGCAAGGACCCGGCGCACGGGCTGGTGCTGACCACCACCGACCGGCCTGTGCTGGAGGAGATCCTGCGCTCGAAGCGGGTGCAGCCGCTGGTCGGCGCCCGGATCGACCAGGACACCGTCGCCGTGCACCCCTCGGAGCGCGGCCAGATCAAGCAGGTGCTGCTCAAGCTGGGCTGGCCGGCCGAGGACTTCGCCGGGTACGTGGACGGCGAGGCGCACCCGATCGCGCTGGCCGAGGACGGCTGGGCGCTGCGGCCGTACCAGAAGCAGGCCGTAGAAGGCTTCTGGCACGGCGGCTCCGGCGTCGTCGTGCTCCCCTGCGGCGCGGGCAAGACGCTGGTCGGCGCGGGCGCGATGGCCGAGGCTAAGGCGACGACGCTGATCCTGGTCACGAACACCGTCTCGGCCCGGCAGTGGAAGCACGAGCTGGTGAAGCGCACCTCGCTCACCGAGGAGGAGATCGGCGAGTACAGCGGTACGCGCAAGGAGATCCGCCCGGTCACGATCGCCACCTACCAGGTGCTGACGACCAGGCGTAAGGGCGTCTACCCGCACCTGGAGCTGTTCGACTCGCGCGACTGGGGCCTGATCGTCTACGACGAGGTGCACCTGCTGCCCGCACCCGTCTTCAAGTTCACCGCCGACCTCCAGGCCCGCCGCCGGCTCGGGCTGACCGCGACCCTGGTGCGCGAGGACGGCCGCGAGTCGGACGTCTTCTCCCTCATCGGCCCGAAGCGTTTCGACGCGCCGTGGAAGGAGATCGAGGCGCAGGGCTACATCGCGCCCGCCGACTGCGTCGAGGTGCGGGTCAACCTCACCGACGCGGAGCGGCTCGCGTACGCCACCGCCGAGACCGAGGAGAAGTACCGCTACTGCGCGACGACGGACACCAAGCGCCGGGTGACCGAGGCGCTGGTGGCCAAGCACGCCGGGGAGCAGACGCTCGTCATCGGGCAGTACATCGACCAGCTGGACGAGCTGGGCGAGCACCTCAACGCCCCGGTGATCAAGGGCGAGACGCCGAACTCGCAGCGCGAGAAGCTTTTCGAAGCCTTCCGGCAGGGCGAGTTGTCGGTGCTGGTGGTCTCGAAGGTGGCCAACTTCTCGATCGACCTGCCGGAGGCGACCGTCGCGATCCAGGTGTCGGGCACGTTCGGCTCACGCCAGGAAGAGGCGCAGCGGCTCGGCCGGGTGCTGCGGCCGAAGGCGGACGGCCACGAGGCCCGCTTCTACTCGGTCGTCGCCCGCGACACCATCGACCAGGACTTCGCGGCCCACCGCCAGCGCTTCCTGGCCGAGCAGGGGTACGCCTACCGGATCGTCGACGCGGACGACCTCCTGACGGGCGCGGACGAGGATATCTGACCGGGGTCGTCCTGCCGGGTCAGCAGCTTGCCCTCGTTGCCGAGGACCACCACCTCCACCACAGCACCGGCGAATACGCGGACCGCTCGCAGAGCGTCGCCGAGCCGGTGGCGGGGGTGGTCGTCGGGACGGGCGCCGAGCACGGTGGCACCGTGGACGGCCGGACCTGGGGGAATGATCGTGGAGGCCATATCTCCACGGTACGAAATCAGGCATCCTGCCCACGTCGGGCTGTGGATGTAATTCTTCCGCCGCGTGTCCCCCTCCGGGCGGACCTGCGACCCCTACCCCGGCCTCAGGGTCACCCCTGAGAGGTCCCCACCCGCTCGTACGGGGAGCCGGGCGGGTTAATTCGTTCGCGTCCCCCGCGTCCGGAGCGTAAGATCGCCCGTCTTGCCGCCTCCCGGACGTCTCCCGGACGGGAGAGCCGCCGGCCGGACGGAAACCGGTCGGCCTCCTGACGTACGCGTACACGTACCCGCACACCAGACGGAGGCAGAGCCGTGCCCTCGCACGCCCCGACCCAGGACCACACCCCCGATCCGCTCCAGCGCGAGCGCGACCACCTCTCGTCGTCCCGGTCCGCGCTGCGGGCCATGCGGGAGGACGTCGAGGCGCTCGACATCAGCGATGTCACGGGGAACTGGGTCAACGCCAAGATCCTCGCCGGCGAGATCGAGGTCCGTATCAAGGCGCTCGCCGACCTCGCGCACACCCCGCTGTTCTTCGGCCGCCTCGACTACGGCCACGCGCCCGGCTCGGACCTGGCGGAGGGAGCATCAGGAGGGGCGGCGCCCAGCGCCTCGAACAAGGGTGGTGGTGGGCGACGGGAGGGCGAAAGTTTCTATATCGGGCGCCGGCATGTGCACGACGCCGAAGGCGACCCGATGGTGATCGACTGGCGCGCGCCGGTCTCGCAGCCCTTCTACCGCGCCTCGCGCGTCGAGCCCATGGACGTACGGCTGCGGCGCCGCTTCGGCTACACCGGCGGCGAGCTGACCGCGTACGAGGACGAGCACCTGTCGGACCCGGCGGAGGCCGACACCGCCAGCAAGCTGCTCCAGACCGAGATCGAACGGCCGCGCGTCGGCCCGATGCGGGACATCGTGGCGACGATCCAGCCCGAGCAGGACGAGATCGTCCGTGCCGGGGTCAGCGGCACGGTGTGCGTGCAGGGGGCGCCGGGCACGGGGAAGACGGCGGTGGGCCTGCACCGGGTGGCGTACCTGCTGTACGCGCACCGCGAACGCCTGGCCCGCACCGGCACGTTGGTGATCGGGCCGAACGCGTCCTTCCTCCAGTACATCGAGCAGGTGCTGCCCGCGCTGGGCGAACTCCAGGTCAAGCAGGCCACGGTGGACGACCTGGTGGCCCATGTGCCGCTGCGCGGCGCCGACTCGGCGGCGACCGCCACGGTCAAGGGCGACGCCCGGATGGCGGAGGTGCTGCGCCGGGCGGTGCGGTCCGGCATCCGGATGCCGACCGAGCCGGTGATGGTGGTGCGCGGCTCCCGGCGCTGGCGGGTGCCTGCGTACGAACTGGAGGAGATCGTCAAGGAGTTGGCCGAGCGCGACATCCGCTACGGCGCCGCGCACGACGCGCTGCCGCAGCGGATCGCGCACGCGGTGCTGGTCCAGATGGAACGGGCGGGCGAGGCGCCCGACGACCGCGTGCAGGACGCGGTGGCCCGCAACTCGGCGGTGAAGGCGGCGGTCAAGGCGTGCTGGCCGCCGGTCGATCCGGCGAAGCTGGTGCTGCGGCTGCTCTCGGACCCGGATTTCCTCGCCGCCTCGGCGGACGGGCTGCTCGACGCGGACGAGCAGAAGCTGCTGCTGTGGGAGAAGCCGGCGCGGGGGCTGGCGTCGGCGAAGTGGTCGTCGGCGGATGCGGTACTCATCGACGAGGCAAGGGACTTGGTGCAGCGCACCGCGTCGCTCGGGCATGTGGTGCTGGACGAGGCGCAGGACCTCTCCCCGATGCAGTACCGCGCCGTCGGGCGGCGCTGCTCGACCGGTTCGGCGACCGTCCTCGGCGACATCGCGCAGGGCACGACGCCCTGGGCCACCGCCAGTTGGGCGGAGGCACTGCGGCACCTCGGCAAACCGGAGGCCAGGGTCGAGGAGTTGACGCGCGGCTTCCGTGTGCCGCGGGAGGTCATCGCCTACGCTTCCCGGCTGCTGCCGGAGATCGCCCCCGACCTGGCCCCGGCGACCTCGGTCCGTGAGGCGGGCGGTGACTTCGCCGTCCAGGCGGTGGCGCCGGACGGGCTCGACGCGGCGGTGGTCGAGGCGTGCCGGTCCGCGCTGCGGCACGAGGGCTCCATCGGGCTGATCGCGGCCGACCCGCGCATCGCGGTGCTGGGCGCCGCCCTAAAAGAGGCGGGCCTCCCCTACCTCGCCCCGGGCGCCGAGACCTCCGCCACCGCCCGGCTCACCCTGGTCCCCGCGTCCCTCGCGAAGGGCCTCGAATACGACTACGTCGTCCTCGACGAGCCCGCCGAGATCATCGCGGCCGAGCCCGACCCCCGCACCGGCCTGCGCCGCCTCTACGTCTCCCTCACCCGAGCGGTCTCCGGCCTGACCGTCCTCCACGCCTCCCCGCTGCCCCCGGCCCTGGCCGCCTGACGGGGCGCCCGCGCAGCCCACCGCCGACCGGTGGCGGGCTGCGGGCCGGGCAGCGGATGCGGGTGCGGGTGCGGGGCGTGCAGCGGATGCGGATGCGGGGCGTTCAAATTGTTGGCCCCCCGGCGCCACCACCGCGTACGGTCGTCGCATTCCAGGAGGTGAGGCCGTGACCACGTACGGCACGATCTTGATCCCCATGCCGCTCGAACAGGCGGCCCCGGTCCTGCGCGCGGTCTGCGCGGCCGGTTACGCGACCGCCGCCGGGCCGGGGTTCTGCCTCGCCCATCCGGACCGGTTCGTCGAAGGGAACGACATCTTCTCGCTCGCCGGGCCGATCAGCTCCGGGTCGGGCGTCCCGGTGCTGGCCGCCTTCCAGTACGACGGTGACCGGTTGGAGTTGGAGGTCTGGCGGGACGGAGTGCGCGCCCACCGCTACGACTCCCGGCCGCCCCGGGGCGACGATGACGCCGACAGCACCCCCGCGAACATAGACCCCGCCGCGTTCCTGGACTTCGCCGCCGGGCCGGTGGACAGCCACCGCCTGTCCTCCGCGCTCGCGGACACCCCGATCGACGAGGAGGAGAAGGACGTCGACGGCGATCCGGGGTACGTATGGGCACAGGGCCTGCACTGGGACGTGCTGCAGGCGCTCGGCCACCCTGACGGGACGATCCAGCGTGCGCAGTGGGATTACCGCCATATGCACGGCGCACCGCAGACGCTCGCGAAGGTGCTGGACAGCACGGAGCTCGTCGTCCTGGGCGCCGCGGAAAACCCGTTCTGACGCCTCGGCCGCCCCCGGGAGCGGGAGGGGTCAGGACACCGCGACCGGGGAGTCGAGGACTTCGCGCCAGGTGCGGACGGCGTCCACGTCCACGGGGCCGGCCCATCCGCCGGCCCTGACCGCGCCGCCGACGTGGAAGGCGTCCAGGCCCGCCGCCCGCAGCTCGGGCACGTGGTCGAGGAGGAGCCCGCCGCCGACGAGGAGGCGCGGCTCGTAACCCGGCTCACCGTCGCGCGCGGCCTCCGCGCAGAGCACGTCCATCCCGGCGCCGACCCCGTCCGCCGACCCGGCGGTCAGGTACGTGTCGAGCCCGGGCAGCCCGGCGAGCTGCAGCCGTACGGCGTCGCGGTCCGCGGCCCGGTCGATCGCCCGGTGGAAAGTCCAGCGGCACCCGTCGAGCACGTCGACCAGCGCGTGGACGGCGTCCAGGTCCGCGCCACCCTTCGCGTCGAGGAAGCCGAGGACGAACTCGTCGGCGCCCTCCGCACGGAGGCCCTGCGCGGCCTCGCACAGGGCGTCGAGCCGGCGCGCACCCCCCGCGCTGAAGCCGTCGGAGAGCCGCAGCATCGCGCGGAGCGGGATGTCGACGGCGGCGCGGATCGCGCCGAAGGTCGCGCGGGACGGAGTGAGGCCGTCCGCGGCCATATCGGTGACCAGTTCGAGCCGATCGGCGCCACCGGCCTGGGCCGCTACGGCATCGTCCGCGCCGAGGGCGATCACCTCGAAGATTGGTCTAGACATATGCCCAAGCCTACCGACTGCCCCCGCGCCACGCGACCCCCGGGTCCCCCTTGCCCGGAGCGCAGCGGAATTCCGCTACCGCGGCGTCGGCGTCCACCTGCTCAACGGTCCCCGGACGCGTCCCGTACCTGACGCTCTCGCGGGGTGCCGGGCTCGGGCCGGGAGAGCGTGTCCGGCTGCGGTGCCGTCCAGCTCGTGAGGAGCTGGAGGGAGCGGGCGGTCTCGGAGCCCGGCTCGACGTTGTAGACGCACAGGGACTGGTCGCCCTCGCCGGGCGCCTGGAAGGACTCGTAGAAGAAGTGGAGGTCTCCGACCAGGGGGTGGTGGTAGGTCTTGGCGCCGTGGGTCCGGCGCAGCACCCGGTGGTCGTTCCACCACGTGGAGAACTCCGGCGATTTCAAGGTGAGTTCGCCGACGAGGTCGGCGAGTCGCCGGTCATGGGGGTTCCGCCCCGCCTCCAGCCGGAGGATGGCGACGGTCTCGGCGGCGATCCGCTCCCAGTCCCCGACGCACTGGCGGGCCTCGGGGTCCAGGAGGTAATAGAGGGCCAGGTTGCGGCGGGGCGCGGGCAGGGCGTCGAAGTCGGTGAGGACCTCCCGGGCCAGGCGGTTGGACGCCAGGACGTCCGTGCGCCGGCCGAGGATGAACGCGGGCACATGGTCCAGGGTCTGCAGCATCAGGTGCAGGCCGGGGCGTACGCGCTGCGAGCCGTCCGGGGCGCGGCGGGCCGGTGCGGGACGGGCCAGCAGGTCGGTGAGGTGCTCGCGCTCGGAGGCGCCCAGCCGCAGGGCGCCGGCGAGGGCTTCCAGGACTTCCGGGGAGGGGTTCAGCGCCCGGCCCTGTTCGAGGCGGGTGTAGTACTCGGTGCTGACTCCGGCCAGCCGGGCGACCTCGTCACGGCGCAGGCCGGGCACGCGGCGGGCGCGGCCGTCCTCGGGCAGCCCCGCCTGGCCGGGGGTCACCCGGGCACGGCAGGTACGCAGGAAGTCGGCAAGCTCGCGACCACGGTCATCCATGCCCCCAGTGTGGCGTGCGCGGGGCGGCCGCGGTCCGGGCCGGGGGGTACCGCCGGTACCTGCCTCGCCAATACCCGCCTGGTCAGGGCCTGTTACGGCACCCCAGGAGACGTCTGCCGGTGGTGTTCTTGTGGAGGGAGCGACGGCGACAGGCCGCGGTCCCGACCCCCTGATCCCACCCTTCAGGAACCTTCCCCGAAAGGCGTGTCCCTTGACCACGCAGATTGCCTCCCGCCCCCTCGCCGGCCGCGTCGCTGTCGTCACCGGTGCCTCCAGCGGCATCGGTGAGGCGTCGGCCCGGCACCTCGCCGCCCTGGGCGCCCGGGTCGCCGTCCTGGCGCGGCGCCGGGACCGCCTGGACGAGTTGGCCGCCCGGATCGAGAAGGACGGCGGTCAGGCCCTCGCCCTGGCGGTCGACGTGACCGACGCGGCGGCCGTGCAGTCGGCCGCGGACCGGGTGGCGGCCGAGTTCGGCGACGCCGACCTGGTGTTCAACAACGCGGGCGTCATGCTGCCGTCCCCGGTCGGGGAGGTGGCCACCCACCTGTGGCAGCGCCAGATCGACCTCAACATCAGCGGCCTGATGAACGTCATCGGCGCTTTCACGCCCCAGCTGATCCGGGCCGCGGCGGAGCGCGGGGTGGCCGACCTGATCAACACCTCGTCGATCGCGGCGCAGAACATCTTCCCGACCTTCGCGGTCTACTCCGGCAGCAAGGCGTACGTCTCGCACCTGTCCCGGCATCTGCGCACCGAGCTGGGGCCGAAGAAGGTGCGGGTGTCCGCGGTCGAGCCGGGCATCGTCGGCACCGAACTGCAGAGCCACGTCACCGACGAAGGCGCGCGGGAGTGGCTGGAAGGCTCCAGGGAGACGACGGAGTGGCTCACGTCGCAGGATGTCGCCGAGACCGTCGGGTTCCTCGCCGGCCTGCCGCCGCGGGTCAACCTGCAGCAGGTCACCATCATGCCCACCGGCCAGGTCGCCTGACCCCGGATGCCGCGGGGCCGCGGTCCTCGCACGAGGCCGCGGCACACGGTCCGGCCGCTCCGGAAGACCTGACAGCACGCCTCTGCGAACAGATTGCTCATCGACGTAAGGAAGTTGCGGCAAAACCTGTTGATTTTGCACCCCCCTCGATGGTGGGATGACCCGGCCGCCACCAAGGCGGGCCAGGGGCAGGGCAGGTCACGGGCGGGGAGTGGTGCCGGTATGGCGGACGTGCTGATCGAGGCGAAGGGGCTGCGCAAAGTCCACGCCCCGCGCGGGGGCGGCGCCCCGACCGAGGCCGTCGCCGGCATCGACTTCACCGTGACCGCCGGCGAGGCCTTCGGCTTCCTCGGCCCCAACGGCGCCGGCAAGTCCACCACGATGCGGATGGTCGCCGCCGTCTCCCCGATATCCGGCGGCCGCCTGTCGATCCTCGGCATGGACCCGGCCACCCACGGCCCCCAGATCCGCGCCCGCCTCGGCTCCGTCCCGCAGGACGACACGCTCGACACCGAGCTGACCGTCCGCGAGAACCTCCTCGTCTACGGCCGCTACTTCGGCCTCCCCCGCGCAGTCATCCGTGAACGCGCCGCCCAGCTCCTGGAGTTCGCCCGCCTGGAGGACAAGGCGGACGAGCAGGTCGAGGCGCTGTCCGGCGGCATGCGGCGGCGCCTGACGATCGCCCGCTCGCTGGTCAACCAGCCGGACATCCTGCTGCTCGACGAGCCGACGACCGGCCTTGACCCGCAGGCCAGGCACCTGCTCTGGGAGCGGCTCTTCCGGCTCAAGCAGCAGGGTGTGACGCTGCTGCTGACCACGCACTACATGGACGAGGCCGAGCAGCTGTGCGACCGGATCGTGGTCATGGACCACGGCCGGATCGTCGCCGAGGGCAGCCCCCGGCAGCTCATCACCACGCACTGCACCCGCGAGGTGCTCGAACTGCGCTTCCCCGCCGACCTCCAGGCCCAGGCCGCCGAGAAGGTCGCCGGCATCGGCGACCGCCTCGAAGCGCTGCCGGACCGGCTGCTGGTGTACGCCGACGACGGCGAGGACGCCCTCGCGGCCGTCCACCGCACGGGAGCCGAGCCGCTGACCGCGCTGGTTCGGCGGGCCGGGCTCGAAGACGTCTTCCTCACCCTCACCGGCCGGACGCTGGTGGACTGAGATGGCACTGACCACCGACACCCTCACCGCCCGGGTGCCCGCGCTGCGGGAGTTCGGCTACTGGATGCGGCGCTACCGCCGCATCTGGCGCGGCACCGTCGTCATCAGCGTGGCGAACCCGCTGCTCTTCCTGGCCGCGATGGGCGCGGGACTGGGCAAGCTGGTGGACGCCAACCACAGCGGCCACCTGTCCGGCACGCCCTACCTGGACTTCCTCGCGCCGGGCCTGCTGGCCGCCTCCGCGATGCAGAACGGCTTCATCGAAGGCGCCTTCCCCGTCTTCCAGTCGTCCCGCACCCGCGGCAACTATTCGGCCGCCGTGGCCACTTCGATGCGCCCCACGGACATCCTCGCCGGGCACCTGCTCTTCGTGGCCTTCCGGGTGCTGCTCAGCGGCCTCCTCTTCCTGGGCGTGGTCGTCGCCTTCGGGGTGGTCGGCCCGGCCAGGGCGCTGCTCGCCGCGGGTCCCGTCCTGCTCACCGGGACGGCCTTCGCGGCCCCGCTGATGGCCTGGGCGGTGCTGGTGGACCGGCAGAGCCGGCTCAACGGGCTCTACCGCTTCGTCGTGATGCCGCTCTACATGTTCTCCGGCACCTTCTTCCCGATCAGCCAACTCCCGTACTGGCTGCAGGCGGTGGCCACCTGCACACCGCTGTACCAGGGCGTGGCCCTGACCCGGGCGGCCGCACTCGGCGGCGCGCACCCGGGCGCCACCGCCGTGCACGCCTGCTACCTGCTCGCCATGACCGCGGCCGGCATCTGGGTGTCGCGCCGGTCGTACACCCACCGACTGAACCGCTGAAAGGACCGCCATGCTGGGCACGTTGTGGAAATCCCCGGCCGTGGCAGGCCCCGCCGCCCTGGTCGAGCGCAACCTCGTCATCTACCGCCACACCTGGTACCTGCTGCTGGCCGAGATCTTCGAGCCGGTGCTGTACCTGCTGTCGATGGGCGTCGGCATCGGCGCCCTCGTCGGCCATGTGCCGGGCCTGGGCGACCCGTCCGTGGGTTACGTCGACTTCGTCGCGCCCGGGCTGCTGGCCACCGCGGCGATGAACGGGGCCATGAACGAGACGACGTTCAACATCTACGGCAAGCTCAAGATGCTGCACACCTACGACTCGATCCTCGCCACACCGCTGCGGATACGTGACGTCGCGCTCGGCGAGGTCGCGTGGGCGCTGCTGCGCGGCACCGCCGTCACGGTGGTCTTCGGCGCGGCGGTGGCGGCCTTCGGCCTGGTCCACTCGCTGTGGGCGCTGCTGATCCTGCCCGGCGCGCTGCTGATCGCCTTCGCCTTCGCGGCGGCCGGCCTCGCGGTCGTCACGTACATCCGCAGCTGGCAGGACTTCCAGCTGGTTCAGCTGGTGATGCTGCCGATGTTCCTGTTCGCGACGACCTTCTACCCGCTGGGCGTGTACGCCCGCCCGGTGCAGATCGCGGTGGAGTGCCTGCCGCTCTACCAGAGCATCGAGCTGATCCGGGAGCCGTCCCTCGGCGTCGTGGACGCCGGCGTCGGATGGGCCGCCGGCTACCTGCTCCTCTTCGGCTGCGCGTCGATGGCGCTGGCCCTGCGCCGCCTGGAGCGCACGCTCGTGCCGTGACGGCGCGCGGGCGCGGGGCGGGCGGGGCGCGGTCGGGGGGCGGGTGCGCACATCCCCGCGCCCCTGAGATGCACCCTCCACTGCAGCGGAACCCGATCCACACGCCGCGGACACAACCCCCGCACGAACGGGGGGCGCCATTCCGTCAGAATGACCCGCATGCCGCACACCAGGGCTGCCGCCCACCCCCGCTACGACGCGCTGCTCGCCGAGTGGAACGAACTGCTGCGCCGCTGCCAGAGCGCAGGCCCCGACGACACGCCCGACCCCGGTCCGTACGGGCGCGAGGTGCTGGAGCGCTGGGCCGAGCCCCAGCGGCGGTACCACACCCTCGACCACCTCTCCGAAGTGCTGGCCCGCGCCACCGAGTTGACGGCCTACGCCGACGACCCCGACACCGTCGCGCTCGCCGCCTGGTTCCACGACGCCGTCTACCGCCCCGACCGCAGCGAGAACGAGGAGCGCAGCGCCGACCTCGCCCGCCGCGCGCTCGGCGAGGCGGGCGTCGACGCCGACCGCACGGCCGAGGTCGTCCGCCTGGTCCGCCTCACCGTCACCCACGACCCCGCCCCCGGCGACGCCGACGGCGAGGTCCTCTGCGACGCCGACCTCGCCGTCCTCGCGGGCGACCCGGCCTCCTACGCCGCGTACGCCGCCGCCGTCCGCGCCGAGTACGCCTTCGTCCCCGACCCCGACTTCCGCACGGGCCGCGCGGACATCCTGCGCCGCCTGCTCGACCTCCCCCACCTGTTCCGCACCCCCTACGGCCAGGAGCACTGGGAGCGCACGGCCCGCCGCAACCTCACGACGGAGCTGGAGCTGCTGGAGGCGTAGCGCTCCGGGGCTCCGGCCGGAGGCCGAACCCGCCGCGAAGACAGCGGCGTTGTGACCTGGGTCACGTCATGGCCATGCAGCAGATCCTCCGGCTGCCCCCGTCGGTAGGGGGTGACAGGAAAGGAGGAGCCCATGGATCTGGCGACCGACCCGACATCGGAAACCGTGCTGGTCGGCACGAATCCGGCGGGAACCGCGTTCCACGCGTTCGTGACGTCCCGCTCGGCCGGCCTGTACCGGGGAGCCCTCGTCTTGACGGGCAGCCCGGACGTGGCGGAGGAACTGGTCCAGGAGACGCTCGAACGGGTCTACCGGAAGTGGCGTGCCGTCGCCGCGGCGGACTCCCCGGACGCATACGTGCGCCGGATCATGGTGAACCTGGCCAACGACCGCTGGCGGAAGTTCCGCCGTACGGTGCCCGCGCCGCCCGGCGGCGAGATGACCGCACCCGGTGACGAGTACGGGCGGATAGACAGCCGGGACCAGTTGGTCCGCGCGCTGCAGAACCTTCCGATGCGCATGCGCACCGTTGTGGTGCTCCGGTACTTCCACGATCTGTCCGACGACGAGATCGCGGGTGACCTGGGCATCTCCGCAAGCACAGTGCGATCGCAGCTCGCCCGCGGCATCGAGAAACTCCGAGGTCAGTTCCCCGAACGCTCCGGCCTGTCAACGCAGCGCCCCCGGAAGGAATCCGATGACTCCGTATGACGACGTACGGCCTTCCGGCCGCGGCGGAGGAACCCCCTTCGAACAGGAACTGGTGAGTGCCATGAACGACTTCGCGGACTCCGCCACCGCACCGGCCTTCGAGCCGGACGTGATCGCCCGCAGCAGCCGGCGCAAGCGGGGCGTGGCCGTCGCCGCCCTCACCGCGGCGGCCGTCATCGTCGGCGCCGGTACCGCCCTGGCCACCATCGGGCACAGCGCGCAAGGCGCCGGGCGGGCCGCCGGAGCCGAGCCCACCGTCCCCGCCACTGCTTCCCCGGCCATCACCGAGGTCAACGCCCGCTGGCACTTCGCACAGGTGGAGCTCGTCACGCAGAAGGGGCACGGCCTGGCAACCATCGACCTGGCAGGCCTGACCCTGAAGGACGCCAAGACGATGCTGAGCAAGCACAACCTGCGTACCGGCTCGATCACCTGGGCTCCGTGCACCGGCAGGCGCGGCACGGTGCTGATGGTGTTCCACGGCACTCCGCGGTTGGTCAAGGCGGTGGGCGACCCCGACTACCTGAAGGGCATGAAGCTGACCGACACCGTCAACGTCGACCTCTGCTCCGGCAACCGGTAGGGCACCCCCGGCCTCCGGCAGGACGACCGACGTCCTGCCGGAGGCCGGGAGGCCTAGAAGACGACGTCGTAGCCGCTCCAGCCGGTGTCGCTCTGCACCCGACCCGCGTACGGGGCAACCGGGTTGCCGGTCCCGCGGTAGTACCAGAGGCGGCCGGCGGGGTCGCGGGCGAGCAGGTCGGGGTGGCCGTCGCCGGTCATGTCGGCGACGCCGACGATGCGGTTGTAGATCTGCCAGCCGGTGCCGACCTGGACGCGACTGCGGTACGGGGCGGCGGAGTTGCCGGTGCTCGCGTAGAGCCACATCTTGCCCGCGGCGTCCACGGCGAGCAGGTCGCCACGACCGTCACCGGTCACATCCCCCGCGCCGATCAGCGACTTGTACCCCAGCCAGCCCCCGCCCACCCGGACGCGCGACGACACGAGCGGCGCGGTCGCCGAGCCCGTACCGCGGTACAGCCACAGCACGCCCGCGCTGTCCCGCCCGAGCAGGTCGGCGTGTCCGTCGCCGGTCACATCGCCCGCGCCGACCAGGGAGTTGTACGTGTTCCAGCCCGTGCCGACGCGAGTGCGCGGCGCGAAGGAGCCGCCGGCGGCACCGTTGCTGCGGTAGAACCACAGCACGCCCGAGCGGTCGCGGGCCACCAGGCCGCCACCGGTGTTGTCGGCCTTGAGAAGGCCGAGCGGGGTCAGCGCGGAGTACGCGTTCCAGCCCTGGCCGACGAGTACGGGAGGGGCGAACCGGCCCGGACGGTCCGGGTCGGGGGTGGCCTCGTAACGCCAGAGTTCCCCGTTGGAGTCCCGCCCGAAGACGACCCCCCGCAGGTAGGCGGGCACCTGGAACGCCCCCACGAACACGCTCGCCAATGAACCGGCGTACAGCTTCCCGTCGGCACCGAAGGACTGCAGGTCGACCATCACCTCCCCCGAGGGGAGCCCCCAGTCCGCGGTGAGCTTCAGGCTCTCGGAGAACGTCCCGCCGGGGGGAGCCCACCGCCGGGCCGGGAATCCCATGGTGAGCGACCCGTCGGCCGTCACGGTCCACCGCTGGGCGGTGTAGGTCGAGGAGTCGGTGGAGTAGCCGAGGTGCAGCATGGACGCCAGCAGTTGCGGCGTGTATCCGGACTGGGCGATCGACGCGGCCGTGATGGTCAGCCGTGTCTGCGTCACCGGAGGCAGCGTCCCTGTGTCCGTGGTGGCCACGTCGACCATCGTGGCACGCCGCTCTCCGGCCACCACGGACACGTCGGTGTCACTCTCGCTGCCGGAGACGCCGAGCCAGGTCGCGCGGAACTTCGGCGCGTTGACGGTGACGCCCCCCCCTGTCGGTGCCCGCGGCGCTGACGACGGGCTCGCCGGTGGAACCGTCCACGATGTAGCCCACGAAGCCGTACACCGCGTTCTGTGCCGGGTAGGCCGCACTGACGTGCAGGTGGATCACTCCCGCGGTCAGCGGAGCACCGGGCACGCCGTTGTGGTCGCTGTCGTCCGCGCCGACGAGGACCCGGTCCACGTGGCCCGGCACCTTGACCACGGGAAGGACGTTGCCCGCGTCGTCGGTGAAGTGCAGTCCGCCAGGGCTGTCGAGCGCCACGTACGCGTCCGCCGAGGGCGGGGCGGTCAGCGTGACGTCCAGTTCCGCCGCGGGTCCGTAAAGGTCGACGGTCGCGCGCCCCACCGCGATCCTCGGCGCCGCAGGCGCCTCATCGGCCGTCGCGACGCCGGGCAGCCCGGCGATCCCCGCCGCGAGGGCCACGGCGGTGGCCACGGCCACCCGGGAGCGGGAGAAATGCTTGCGCTTCATGGAGCCGTCCTGCCGGAAAGGTCGATCGATGTGAACGACCTGTGCATATTCGCACCCCGGTTTGTGCTGGTGAGCGCGGGGGCTCTTCCCTGGCGGACGACCCGGGGCGTCCGCCGGGGTGTCGGAATAGCCCAATGGCCTGGTCTCGGGCGGCCCAGCGCCTGACGCTGCCTCAAATACTCCCATGGGCACATACGTTGAGGGCCATCCATTGACCCGCTCGGTGATCGAGCACGTTCCCGAGGAGCGACCATGACGGCAACACCGACCCCGCTGACTCCCGGGGGCGCCATGACGCTGGCCGCGATCGCGGCGACCGGGGCGACGCCGCGCCCCTCGGGAGAGACCCTGGCGGCGCAGGAGGCGCGCATCGTCGCCGGTGTCACCCAGCAGCTCGCCGACACCGGCCTGGCGACGCAGGGGGTGTGGCAGCTCAGGTGGCTCGCGCTGAGCCCGGACAACGCGAACATGGCGTACATCGTGAAGAACACCTCAGGGCCGAACGAGTTCGCCGTGGTCGTCCGGGGCTCGAACGCGAACGTGGCGGACATGCTGGAGGACCTCGGCGTCGGCACGGTGGTCCCCTTCAACTTCGGTGGAGCCTCGCAGCCGCCGTCGGTGTCGAAGGGGGCCATGGCGGCGTTCACCCAGCTCCTCCGGATGACCAACACCCCGGCGGCGACGACCGGCACCCTCGAACAGGCCCTGGTCAGTGCCCTCGGGGCGAGCGCGCCGCCGAACGCGACCGTCTACGTGATCGGCCACAGCCTGGGCGGCTGCCTGGCGACCATGCTCGCGCTCTACCTGCAGTCGCGCCCGTGGAGCAGACTCGCGCCGCAGTTCGGCGTCTACACCTTCGCCGCCCCCACCGCGGGCCTCCAGGACTTCGCCGCCCAGTTCAACAAGGTGAAGTGGGTGGTGAACCAGGGGTACGTCAACGCGTACGACATGGTGCCGCTGGCCTGGGCCGGCCTCGACACCGCCAAGGACTTCTTCCCCAAGCCCGGACCGGCCGCGGACTTCTACGTCAAAGACGTCATCATCCCGGAACTGGAGGCCCTCCCCGGGCCGAACGTCTACGTCCAGCCGGACAACACCGTGGCTCCCAACGCGGGCGACTACAAGCCCTACGACCCCGTGGCGGTCCACAGCACCGTCGGGGACTTCATGGCCCAGGTCGCCGCCCAGCACGCCAACTCCAGCTACCTGGACATCCTGAACGCTCCGCAGATGACCGCCGGCCCTGTGGTGACGATGCTCAGCACCTCAGAAGGCCTGGAGGGCAACCCGGTCATCGTCGCGGGCAGGGGCTTCACGACGGACAGCGTCGTCGACTTCGGCACCTCCCCGGGCACGCAGTTCACCGTCGAGAGCGACACCCGGATCTCCGGGAGGGTGCCCGCCGGTTTCGGCGTCGTGGCGGTCCGCGTCACCAACACCCTGGGCACCTCGCCGGCCGTCGCGTCCGCGCAGTTCGCTTACGGCGGGCCCGCGCCCGTGATCGTCACCGAGATCAGCCCGACCTCGGGGGCCTGGAAGCAGCAGGTCACCATCACGGGCACGGGCTTCACCAAAACCCCGGCTCCGACGGTGTACTTCGGAAAGAAGCTCGCGACGAGCGTCCAGTACACCTCGTCGACGGTGCTCACGGCGGAGGCGCCGGCGTCCGGTGCGGGCCGCGGCGCGATCAGGGACGTCAGGGTGCTGGTGAACGGCTACCTCTCCCCCGCCGGTCCGGCTGCCGAGTTCACCTACACCTCCTGACGGCGCCGGAGCGGGGTGAATTTCCCGGTTTACCCCACACGCGGTGCGTACTACGCATTACTGTCGGTCGAGGTGCTGGTCCCGCACGCCCCATGAACCCCCCCGGGAGTCACGACATGGCCGACCGCAAACCCGCCTCCTCCTCCGCCGCCTCCAAGAAGCTCGACCCCGCGCAGTCGCCCCGCGCCATGTACGGCGCGGAGCTGCGCTTCCAGCGCGAGCGGGCGGGGCTGAGCCAGGCCGGCCTGGGCGAGCTGCTGTTCGTCGGCAACTCGCTCATCGCGAAGATGGAGAGCGGCGAGCGCCGCATCCAGCCCGACATGGCCGAGCAACTCGACCGCGTCCTGGACGCGGGAGGGTTCTTCGTCCGCAACCTGGCGGCGGGGCGTGCGACGCCGTATCCCGAACACTTCGCCGGGGTCGTTGAGTTGGAGGCCGATGCTACGGACATCCGGCAGTGGGAACCCTTGCTGGTGCCTGGCCTGCTCCAGACCGAGGCCTACGCGCTGGCCGTCATCCGCGCTTACGACCCGGTGCTCGACGATGAGTTGGTCCAGGAGAGGCTGACCGCTCGGCTGATCAGGGCACGCATCTTCGACAGTGCGGACCGCCCGCTCTACTGGGCCATCGTGAACGAGGCCGCCATTCGCTGCCCGGTGGGCGGCCCGAAAGCCATGGCTGAGCAGCTCCGCTACGTCGCCGCGATGATCCGGCGCAGCCGAATCATCTTCCAGGTCCTGCCGTTCAGCGCGGGCGCGCACGCGGGGATGGAGGGTCCGCTACGACTCATGGATTTCAAGAACGACACCCCGATGGCCTACCTCTCAAGTGTCGGCAACGGCACCCTGGTTGATAACCCAGCTGACGTCAGGCGCCATGAGCTGGCATACGATCTTCTCGGAGCGGCGGCCCTGTCGCCGGATGCTTCCCTGACGCTCATCGAAGCGGTAGCCGAGGAGTACGAGCATGGATCTCAACCCAGCGGCGGTGACGTGGCGTAAGAGCACGTACAGCGGCGGAAGCGGTGACGACTGCGTCGAAGCCAGCGACAGCCTGACGCACGCCAGTTGGCGTAAAAGCACCCACAGCGGCGGTAGCGGCGGCGACTGCGTCGAGGTCGCCGACAACATCCCCGACCTCATCCCCGTCAGGGACAGCAAGGACCCGCACGGTCCCGCCCTGACGTTCACCCCCGCCGCGTGGACCGCGTTCGTGGACGCCACCGCCCGCGGCGAATTCCCCGGCGCCTGAGAGCGAATTCAGCAGCACGACCACCCGCCTGGTGAAGGCCCTCGTGTCCTTCACCACGCGGGGCGGCGTGAGGTCGGATCAACCTCGGGGGAATTCCGGATTACTCGTTGAACCACCCGGAATAGACAGCGCTACCGCCGCCGTTCCAGGTGATTTTCATCTCGTACCAGCCGTCATTCCCGATGTTGTAGGGGTGATTGTCGCAGCCGGCGTCGCCGCCGTCCTGCTCGGACCACAGCTCGGAAATGTTTCCGGTGAGGTACTGCTTCTTCAGCGTCCCCGTGACACCGTGGTCGTCGACTCTGGTGTCACAGATCACGAAGACGTCCCCGTCGTCGATGAACTTCATGTAACCGCGGCCGTCCGGCAGGTAGATGGTCTTGTTGCTGTCCGCCATGGCCGTCCCCTGTGCGGTGACGACCATGGTGGTGACAGCTGCGCCGACAATTGCGAGACGGGTGAACATGGACTTGCGCATGTGTTTCCTCTTTTCGCATGGGGCCACGAGAAGACCCGAATGGTGGAGGATGTCCGCCGGTGCCATGAATTCGTGGCGAACAATTTGACAGTAGCCCGCCAAAGCTTTGCGAGTCTATGAACTTGAGGTTCTCCAGAGCCTCGCAAAACGGCGTTTGCCCGGCTCGCCCGATCTTGGATCGGTTGATGTCGCGGAAAAACCGCAACAGCGGGCAGACGCAAGCCCTTTGGGTTATGAGTTTCTCTACGCTAGAAGATCTATGGTGCTGCTGAGTGCCCGTCAGAGGTCGCCTCGACAGCGAGGCTGGTACGCGGTGGCCAGCACGGAGACAGTGACCTGATCGGGCAAGACTTCGCCGTCGTTCAGGTCGGCACGACTCACGTGGCGTGCACTCGGCGTCATCGCAACCAGGTCCAGGACATCCAGCCTGGTCAAGGACGCGGAGTACTCCACCTGTTCAGTAACGGCGACCTCGAAGAAGGGGTTGAGCGCCCGATGCAGGCGCTGCTCCTTGGCCGGGTCGATCGTGACCATCGCAGGCACCTGGCCACGCAGCTCGGCCAAGTGCCGCCCGGTGGGTCGGACCACGATCAGCCGGCCGGTCGGGCGCAGTACGCGGTGGAACTCGGCCGGGTTGCGCGGGGCGAACACGTCCAGCACGACATCGGCCGCCCCGTCGGCCAGCGGGAAGGGACGGAAGACGTCCCAGGCCACCGCGGCGGCTCGGTCGTGGGCACGGGCTGCCGAGCGCAGTGCGCGCACCGATGTGTCCAACCCCAGACCACGGGCGCCGGGCAGCTGGTCGAGTACGCCGGCCAGGTAGTAGCCCGTGCCGCACCCCACGTCCACCACCGTGCCCTGCTCGGACACGGCGTCGGCCGCCAGGCGGGCGACGGCTTCGCGGAAGGGCGCGTAGGCGCCGGTTGACAGGAACCGGCCCCGCGCCTGGGCCATGGCTGCGTCGTCGCCGCTGGTGGCGCGGGTGCCCGTCAGCAGGCCGGCATAGCCGTGGTGGGCGATGTCGAAGGTATGGCCCATCGGGCAACGCAGTGCACCGTGGTCGGGGTGCAGGCGGCGCGTACGGCACGTCGGGCAGCGCAGAAGGTCGAGGGACAGATCGAGGGCAGGGGGAAGCGGCACGGGCACGAGGCACTCCTGGCACGGAGGGAAGGGGAGGGATCGTGCCTGCGCGACAAGAGCGTCACTGCCTCGGGAAGGAACGGGCAGCAAAGGGACGTGATTCACGCAGCAGGCACACCAAGGAGGGCGACGCCGCCCGGCGTCGCCCTCAGCGCCTTCCGATCACAGGAAGCAGCAGTGCGGGGTGCTCATGAATGCCACGTCATGAGTCTAGGAGACAGGGAACTCCGGCCCTACGGACTTTCGATGGCGAGCCTGCCGGCAAATGCGATCATGGCGACTCCGCCACTGGCCTTCAGCACCCGGATACGGTGTCCTCTCCCCGAAAACCACGTCCGCATGGCGCCGGCAGCGCAGACCCAGATGGTTTCGATGAAGGCTTGGACCACGCCTCCGGCGAGGCCGATGACCAGCATCTGGAGGACGGGGTGACCGCGCGAGTGGTCAACGAACTGGGGCAGTACGGCCATCAGCGACACGATGCTCTTCGGGTTGGCGACACCGACCAGGAAGCCCTGCCGTACCGATCGCGCCCACGACGTCCTGCTCGGGACTTCGGCTGCGGCAGGGGGCGCGTTCACGGACCTGGACCGGACGGAGAGCAGCGCACTGACGCCCAGACAGAACAGGTAGCACGCGCCGGCGACCTTGACCGCCATGAAGAGCTTGGCTGATGTCGCAACGACTGCTCCGAGACCGGCGAGCACGAGCGCCAGGAGTACAAGACCGCCTATGGCATTCCCCAGCACGATCCACAGTGCGGATCGACGCCCCAGGTTGATGGCACGGCTGGTCTCCAGCAGGACAGATGGTCCCGGGATCGCTGACAGCACTGCCGACAGGGTCAGGAAACCGAAGACCAGGTTCGGGTTCACGGGCACAGGACGGACGCTAGCCGAGGGTGGATTCATCGGGGAAGGGCAGTGCTCAGTTCGGGATGCGGTCGTCCCCTCCGACCACCGCAGCGAGCGGAAGGGCGCCCCCTCGCGCGCAAGGGGCGCCCCTCAGCCACCGCGGCCGGCTGCTAGCGGCGGCGCGGGCGGAGGAAGGTGGCCGCCAGCAAGGCGGTGAGCAAGGTGAGAGCCGCGTTCACGGCGATGGCCGAGGTCACGCCGTGGTGGACCGCGGCCGGTGTGGAAGCGCCGGCGGCGCCGGCGACCACCGTGGACATCACGGGCGTGCCGAGGGTGATGCCGACCTGCTGGCTCATGGAGGCCAGGCCCGTCGCCAGGCCCTGCTCGGAGTCGGGGAGGCCCGACGTGGCGGTGACCATGAAGGCGACGATGACGAGCATGTTGCCGACCCCGCCGAAGAAGGTCGCGGGGAGCAGCAGCGCCAGAGCGGGACCCGTGGAGGTGCCGAGGAAGAGCAGCGCCGCGGTGAACGCGGTCTGGACGAGCGCACCGACCGTCAGCGCGGTCGACGTCGAGGTCGCCGCGATCACCCGCGGGGCGAGCAGGCCGCCCGCGACCGTGCCCAGGCCCAGGACGCCGAAGGAGACGCCCGCGGCGAGCGGCGAGAAGCCCAGCGTCTTCTGCAGGTAGAGCGTCAGCAGGTACACGAGCGAGGTCTCGGTGGCGAAGGCCAGCAGGCCGAGCACGTTGCCCCAGGCGACGTTGCGGCGGCCGAGCGTGCGCAGCGGCACGAGGGGCTGCGCGACCCGCCGCTCGACGAGGAAGAAGGCGGCCAGCAGCACCGCGGCCGCGGCAAGTGAGGCCAGGGCGGGGGTACTTGCCCAGCTGTGGGCGCCGGCGTCGGTGAGGCCGAAGACGAGCGCGATCAGCGCGCCGGTGACGGTCAGCGCACCGGGCAGGTCGAGCGATGCGCGGCGGGCGGGGCGGGACTCGGAGATCACCGCGGGCGCGATCACGACGACGGCGAGCGCGACGGGCACGTTGACGAAGAAGGCCCACCGCCACGACAGCACGTCGGTCAGGACCCCGCCCAGGATCGCGCCGGTGGTGAACCCGGCGGACATCAGAGCCCCGTTGATACCCAGCGCCCGGCGCCGCAGCGGCCCCTCGGGGAAGGACGTGGTCAGCAGCGACAGTCCCGCCGGGGTGGCGGCGGCCGTCGCGAGGCCCTGCGCGACGCGTGCCGCCAGCAGCACCGCCGGACTGGTGGCCAGGCCGCCGGCGAGCGAGGCGAGGCCGAGCAGCGCGAGGCTGCCGACGAAGAACCGCTTGCGGCCGAGCAGGTCGCCGATGCGGCCGAAGAAGAGCGTGAAGCCGGCGGCGGGCAGCGCGAACGCGGTGGCGACCCACTGCAGGTTCGACAGCGAGAAGCCGAGCCCGTCGCCGATGGCGGGCAGCGCCACGTTCAGGATCGAGAAGTCGACGGCCAGCATGAACTGGGCGACCAGCAGGATCACCAGGACGAGCTTCAGCCGGCCGGTGAGCCGCGGGCTCTCGCCGCCGGGCGCGGCGCCCGTCACGGCACCGGCGGTGGCGCCGCCTTCCGCGACGGCGGACCGCGGGGTTTCGGTGGTGGACATGGCAGTGGGGTCCCTCCCGGGGAGCGAGCCCGAAGCCCGCTAATGGGCTTCGAGTCCCGTTACGTGAAAGACCGTAGCACCCACCCACCGATAAAGGAACTGTGGTTCCGATACGCTGGTGAGTGCAGGCCACGAGCAGGCCACCGCCCGAAGGAGTCCCCATGTCCGGCACCCCCGCCCCCGGCACCCTGCGGCCCGGCGGCCGTACCGCCCGCGTCCGGGCGGCGGTGCTGCACGCCGCCGGGGACGTCCTGGCCGCCGACGGCTTCGAAGCGCTCGACCTCGGGGAGGTCGCCCGGCGCGCCGAGGTCGGCAAGACCACGGTGTACCGCCGCTGGGGCACCCCCGGGGCCCTGGCCGCGGACCTGCTGGGCGACATGGCGGAGCAGTCGCTGCCGCGCAGCGACACCGGCGCGCTGGAGGACGACCTGCGCGAGAACGCGCTCCTGGTCGTCAAGACCCTCGCCGACCCGCGGCAGGGCCGCCTCTTCCGCGCCCTGATCGCCGCGTCCCTGTGCAACGAGCAGGCCGCCGAGGCCCTGCACCGCTTCTACGCCGTCCGCATCGAGGAATGGGCGGGCTGCGTACGCGACGCCGCCGCGCGCGGCGAGATCCCGGACGGCACCGACCCGCACGCCGTCGTCGCCGCGGTCTCCGCTCCGCTCTATTACGCCCTGCTCAACACCGGCCGCACGCCCACCGGGGATGACGCCGAGCGGGCGGCGCGGGCTGCGGCTGCCGCCGCCAGGGCAGGGGTCTGGGCCTGACCACCCCTTGCGTCCACTTCCCGGCGCGTCCTCAAACGCCGGACGGGCTGGATTTACTCGGCGCCCGCTTCCAACCAAACGCTGGACGGGCTGGGCTTAAGGGCGGGCGTGTTTGCGGCGGCGCAGGCCCGCGGTGATCAGGTGGTGGACCAGTTCCTTGCTGCCTATCGGCAGGGCGCCGAGCAGCACCGCGTCCTCGTAGCGCTCCGACGGGATGTCGTAGTGGTCGCGCTCGAAAGCGCGGCGCGGAGCCCCCAGCCGGGAGGCGAAGTCGTGCAGCTCGGCGTACGAGGTGTCGCTGATCAGGTGGGACCACATCCGGCCGTGGCCGGGCCACGTCGGCGGGTCGACGTAGACGGTCATCGCAGCGCGCCCACCGCCGCGACGACCTCGCCGCGGACCTCGCAGACCCAGTGCGGGTCCTCCCCCAACTCGGGCTCGACGGCCAGGGCGTGCGGGTCGTCGCACAGGGGGCACAGCGGCCAGCGGCCGTATTCCGACAGCAGGGCGTCCTGGACGTCCTGCGCCACGAGGCCGGGGACGAAGGCGGCGCCGTCGGGCCACTGGCCGAGCCACCAGCGGCGCTGCACGACGGCGTCCTCGACGAGCGAGACGACGGCCGGCCCGGCGACGTCGCGGGCGGTGAGGTCGGCCAGCACCAAGGCGCGGGCGGTGTGCAGCACCGCCTCTGCGGGTTCTTCCATACCGTCCATTGTCCCAGGCGCGGCCAGGGAGCGGCCCGGGAGCCGGAGGGCCGCCGGAAACGCCCTTGACGATGGGCGACGCATGAAAATACCTTTCATAGAGTGACCCACAGCGTGAAGGAAAATTTCCCCCCGGGTGTCCGTCCCCAGCGCGGCGCCGCGGACGCGCCCGTCATACCCGCCACGCCCCCCGACCCGGGGGCGCTCGCGGCCAAGGTCCGTACGCTCGCCCCGTCCATGACGCGCTCGATGCAGCGCGTCGCGGAAGCCGTCGCGGGCGACCCGGCCGGCTGCGCCCAGCAGACGGTGACCGCGCTCGCGGTCCGCACCGGCACCAGCGAGGCCACCGTCGTGCGCACGGCGCGGCTGCTGGGCTACCCCGGCTACCGCGACCTGCGGCTCGCCCTGGCCGCACTGGCCGCCCAGCAGGCGGCCGGCGTCCCGCCGGCAGTGACCGCGGACATCGCGGTGGACGACCCGCTCGCCGACGTCGTCGCCAAGCTCGCCCTCGAAGAGCAGCAGACCCTGGCCGACACCGCGGCCCAGGTGGACATGGTGCAGCTGGAGGCCGCGGTGACGGCCCTGGCCGCCGCCCGCCGCACGGACGTGTACGGGATGGCCGCGTCGGGACTCGTCGGCCAGGACCTGGCGCAGAAGCTGCTGCGGATCGGCCGGATCGCGCACGCGCACGCCGACCCGCACCTGGCGGTGACCAACGCCGTGCAGCTGCGGCCGGGCGACGTGGCCATCGCGATCACCCACTCCGGCAGCACCCACGATGTGATCGAGCCACTGCGGGCCGCCTTCGACCGGGGAGCCACCACCATCGCGCTCACCGGCCGCCCCGACGGCGCCGTCACCCAGTGGGCGGACATCGTGCTGACCTCGTCCAGCTCGCGCGAGAGCGAGCTGCGACCGGCCGCGATGTCCAGCAGGACGAGCCAGCTCCTGCTGGTGGACTGCCTGTTCGTGGGGGTGGCGCAGCGCACGTACGAGTCGGCGGCACCCGCGCTCGCCGCGTCGTACGAGGCACTCGCCCACCGCCACCGGCCACGTGCCGCTCGTGGCTGACCATGCACTGAAATAATGCCCTGAAACCGTTTTCTCCCGGCCTGCCGGGAAAAATCCGCTCGCCGGCCACCCGGACGACTGGCCGGCCCATCCCCCCACGCCCGCACCTGACCACTGCGAGAAGGATGAACGAGCCGCAAATGCCCCAGTACACCGAGCTGCGCCGCGAGCTGGACACGCTGACCACCGAGGCGTTCCGGCCGGAGCTGGCCGAGATCGACCGGATGCCCACCCTGGAGATCGCGCGCACGATGAACGGTGAGGACACCACCGTTCCCGCCGCCGTCGCCGCCCAACTGCCCCGCATCGCCGCCGCCATCGACGGCATCGCCGACCGGATGGCGCGCGGCGGCCGGCTCGTCTACGCCGGCGCGGGCACGGCGGGCAGACTCGGCGTGCTGGACGCCAGCGAGTGCCCGCCGACCTTCAACACCACGCCGGGACAGGAGGTCGTCGGCCTCATCGCGGGCGGCCCGTCCGCGATGGTCACCTCGATCGAGGGCGCCGAGGACAGCAGGGAGCTGGCCGCGGAGGACCTGGACGCGCTCGGGCTGACCGCGGCCGACACCGTCGTCGGCATCTCGGCCTCCGGGCGCACCCCGTACGCCGTCGGAGCCGTCGAACACGCCCGCGCGCTGGGGGCGCTGACGGTGGGTCTGTCCTGCAACGCGGACTCGCCGCTGGCCGCCGCCGCCGACCACGGCATCGAGGTCGTCGTCGGCCCCGAGCTGGTCGTCGGGTCCACCCGGCTCAAGGCGGGCACCGCGCAGAAGCTGGTGCTCAACATGCTGTCGACCATCACCATGATCCGGCTCGGCAAGACCTACGGGAGCCTGATGGTGGACGTGCGCGCGTCCAACGAGAAGCTGCGGGCGCGCTCCCGGCGGATCGTCTCGCTGGCCACCGGTGCGGACGACGCGGCGATCGAGCACGCGCTGACCGCCACCGAGGGCGAGGTCAAGCCGGCCATCCTGACCCTGCTGGCCCGGGTCGACGCCCCGACCGCCGCCCGGCTGCTCTCCGAGTCCGGCGGGCACCTGCGCAAGGCCCTGGAGTCGGCCGGCAGCTGACCCCGTGACAGCCCCTGGAACCGCCCTCACCGGTCGTGCGTCACACCGGCACACCGAACGAGGGGGAACGACCTGTGAACGTAGGACGAGGGGTGCTCGTGGCGGCCGCGCTGCTGGCGCTGGGCGGCTGCTCCGAGACGCACGGCACCAGCGGGATGGACTGCGCCTGGGAACTGCACTACGGCGGGAAGCTGTACCTCCAGGCGCCCGGCATGGCGTCCGCCAAGGTGGTCCCGCACCAGGGCAGCCCGATCGGGCAGGGCTGGTTCGACGGCTGCCAGGACGGCGGCGGCCCCGAGCCGCGGCAGACCGTCGCCGTCTACCAGGTCGCCGGGATCGATCCGACGCTGGCGGTGATGACCGAGGAGGACGTCATCGGCGTCACCGACCCCGACAACCTGCCCGCGCAGCTGGCGCTGCCGAACGAATGACCGCACGAAGCGGCGCCCTCTTCCCCGTACGTACGGGGAAGAGGGCGCCGCTTCGCGTGCAGGACGTGATCCAGGGGTCCCGGATCAGAAGTCCATGTCACCGCCGGGCATGCCACCCGGGGCGGCCGCAGCCGCCTTCTCGGGCTTGTCCGCGATGACGGCCTCGGTGGTGAGGAAGAGCGCGGCGATGGACGCCGCGTTCTGCAGCGCGGAACGGGTGACCTTCGCCGGGTCGATGATGCCCTCGGCGATCATGTCGACGTACTCACCGGTCGCGGCGTTCAGGCCGTGGCCGATGGGCAGGTTGCGCACCTTCTCGACGATGACACCGCCCTCGAGGCCGCCGTTGATGGCGATCTGCTTGAGCGGGGCCTCCAGCGCGAGCTTCACGGCGTTGGCGCCGGTCGCCTCGTCACCTTCGAGCTCCAGCTTCTCGAAGACCGCGGAGGCCTGCAGCAGGGCCACGCCGCCACCGGCGACGATGCCCTCCTCGACGGCCGCCTTCGCGTTGCGCACCGCGTCCTCGATGCGGTGCTTGCGCTCCTTGAGCTCGACCTCGGTGGCGGCACCGGCCTTGATGACGGCCACGCCGCCGGCCAGCTTCGCCAGGCGCTCCTGGAGCTTCTCGCGGTCGTAGTCCGAGTCGCTGTTCTCGATCTCGGCACGGATCTGGTTGACCCGGCCCGCGACCTGGTCGGTGTCGCCCGAGCCGTCCACGATGGTCGTCTCGTCCTTGGTGATGACGACCTTGCGGGCGCGGCCGAGCAGGTCGAGCCCGGCGTTCTCCAGCTTGAGGCCGACCTCCTCGGAGATGACGGTGCCACCGGTGAGGATGGCGATGTCGCCGAGCATGGCCTTGCGGCGGTCACCGAAGCCCGGGGCCTTGACGGCGACGGACTTGAAGGTGCCGCGGATCTTGTTGACGACCAGCGTGGACAGGGCCTCGCCCTCGACGTCCTCGGCGATGATCAGCAGCGGCTTGCCCGACTGCATGACCTTCTCCAGCAGCGGGAGCAGGTCCTTGACCGCGGAGACCTTCGAGTTGACGATCAGGATGTACGGGTCGTCGAGCGACGCCTCCATACGCTCCAGGTCGGTGGCGAAGTACGCCGAGATGAAGCCCTTGTCGAAGCGCATGCCCTCGGTGAGCTCGAGCTCGAGCCCGAAGGTCTGCGACTCCTCGACGGTGATGACGCCTTCCTTGCCGACCTTGTCCATGGCCTCGGCGATCAGCTCGCCGATCTGGGTGTCGGCGGCGGAGATGGAGGCGGTCGAAGCGATCTGCTCCTTGGTCTCCACGTCCTTGGCCTGCTCCAGCAGGGCGGCGGAGACGGCCTCGACGGCGCGCTCGATGCCGCGCTTGAGGGCCATCGGGTTGGCGCCGGCGGCTACGTTGCGCAGGCCTTCCTTGACCAGGGCCTGGGCCAGGACGGTCGCGGTCGTCGTGCCGTCACCGGCGACGTCGTCGGTCTTCTTCGCGACTTCCTTGACCAGCTCGGCGCCGATCTTCTCGTACGGGTCCTCCAGCTCGATCTCCTTGGCGATGGACACACCATCGTTGGTGATCGTGGGGGCGCCCCACTTCTTCTCAAGGACGACGTTCCGGCCCTTGGGACCGAGGGTGACCTTAACGGCGTCGGCGAGCTGGTTCATCCCGCGCTCAAGGCCGCGCCGCGCCTCCTCATCGAACGCGATGATCTTAGCCATGTGAAGTGTCCTCCGCGGACTGGGGGTTCCCCCACCGGAGCGGGGGGCGGTGGATCGGACCGTGTGGCGCCCGCGACGGACGGCCTGCCGGCCGCCGGTTTCTTCCCGACGCCCGGGCGGGCCTCACCGACCCGGTCCAAGTGGCACTCTCACGCGGAGAGTGCTAACCAATGATTAGCACTCCCCCCCTGCGAGTGCAAGCGCCTCCGGGGTCTCGGGAGGGCCGGCACGGGCGAAGGGCCACCCCTGACGGGATGGCCCTTCGTGGTTGGCGTCGCGTCGGTGGCCGAACGCGCCGGAGCCGATCAGCCGGCGAGACGGACCATGTCCGCCTGCGGCCCCTTTTGACCCTGCGAGATCTCGAACTCGACCCGCTGGCCTTCTTCGAGGGTGCGGTATCCGTCCATCTGTATCGCGCTGTAGTGGACGAAGACATCCGCACCACCGTCGACCGCGATGAAGCCGTAGCCCTTCTCCGCGTTGAACCACTTGACGGTGCCCTGAGCCATTCCTAACTCCCCTATTACTGGCCCTATCGCGGCCCCGCGCTCCGCGGGCCCGGGTCAGACCTCACCCCCTCAGGGGTGTGCGCCGGAACGCGTCGACCGCGGCTGAATGTATCTGCACGGATGCCGTCTGCAACAGGTCAATTGGACGAGAATTCTGGGCGCGACCGATCGGAAATACCACAGGAAAAAACGATAATGCGGTACAACCCGGGCGGGACATAAGGGGCTTGACGGACTTTTCGCTTGTTACTTTGGCGATAAATCGCCGCAGTTGATGCTCAGCAACCTCAGGAAGTGCCACTTGCCCCTGGCAACTGTACAAACGATCAACTACCGGCTCACATGCGGGCGCCCCACCCGGGGACGAAAGCAGTTCCCGGATGGGGCGCGGGTTAAACGTCAGAGTGTCTGCGGATTCCCGTCAGGTCGGTTCGGGGGTCGGCTCAACCGCCCGCGACCGCCGGAATGATCGAGACGCTGGCACCGTCGGGGACCGCCGTGGCAAGACCCTCGGAAAAGCGGACATCGTCATCGTTGACATACACGTTCACGAAACGACGGAGCTTTCCGGCCTCGTCGAGAACCCGGGCCGAAATACCCGCATGATTCTTTTCGAGCGATTCGATCACCGCGGCCAGCGTGGCGCCGTCGGCCTGCACCTCGGCCTGGCCGCCGGTGTAGGTGCGGAGGATGGTGGGGATACGGACGGAAGCACTCATGCGAGGCCAGCCTCTCGGAAAGCGGCAACGGTGGGGCGGATGGTCGCGGTCGGCCCGGTGGTCTCGGACACCGCGTCCAGGGTCTTGAGCCCGTCGCCGGTGTTCAGCACGACGGTCTCGGCGGCCGGGTCGAGCTGCCCGGTCTCGATCAGCTTCCTCAGCACGCCGACGGTCACCCCGCCGGCCGTCTCGGCGAAGATGCCCTCGGTGCGGGCCAGCAGCTTGATGGCGTCCACGATCTGCTCGTCGTCGACGTCCTCGACCGCACCGCCGGTCCGCCGGGCGATGTCGAGCACGTACGGGCCGTCCGCCGGGTTGCCGATCGCCAGCGACTTGGCGATGGTGTCCGGCTTCACCGGGCGGACCACGTCGTGCCCGGCCTTGTAGGCCGCGGAGACCGGCGAGCAGCCCTCGGCCTGGGCGCCGTAGATCTTGTAGGGCTTGTCCTCGACCAGGCCGAGCTTGATCAGCTCCTGGAGGCCCTTGTCGATCTTGGTGAGCTGCGAGCCGGACGCGATCGGGATGACCAGGTTGTCCGGCAGCCGCCAGCCGAGCTGCTCGGCGATCTCGTACGCCAGCGTCTTGGAGCCCTCGCCGTAGTACGGCCGCAGGTTGACGTTGACGAAGCCCCAGCCCTCGCCGATCGGGTCGCCGATCAGCTCCGAGCAGAAACGGTTCACGTCGTCGTACGAGCCCTCGATCGCGACCAGCTCGCCGCCGTAGACCGCGGCCATCACGACCTTGCCCTGCTCCAGGTCGTGCGGGATGAACACGCACGAGCGGAAGCCGGCCCTGGCCGCCGCGGCGCCGACCGCACCGGCCAGGTTGCCGGTGGACGAGCAGGACAGCGTGGTCAGGCCGAAGGTGCGGGCCGCCTCAAGGGCGATCGCGACGACCCGGTCCTTGAAGGAGTGCGTCGGGTTGCCGGAGTCGTCCTTGACGTACAGGCCGCCGGTGATGCCCAGCTCGCGCGCCAGGTTGTCGGCCTTGACGAGCTTGGTCCAGCCCGGGTTGAGGTTCTGCTTCCCGGTGACGTCGGCGGGCACCGGCAGCAGCGGTGCGTACCGCCAGATGTTCGCGGGGCCGGCCTCGATACGCCGGCGCAGGCCCTCCGGGTCGCCCAGCGGGAGGTCGTAGGCCACTTCCAGCGGTCCGAAACACTCCTGGCACGCGAAGACCGGGGACAGCGGGTAGCGGGTGCCGCACTCCCGGCAGGACAGGGCGGCGGCGGGGCCGAAGGGGGCTTCCCCGGAGTCGTCCGCGGGGGTGGTACTGGCGACGGTCTGCACAGCCATGATGGCGAGGCCCTTTCTCCTCATCTTCCTCGCGGCGGACGTCGCCACGAGACGGAATTGGCACCTTCCCCACCATGACCTCGCGGTCGGCGGGAGGGTTGCCGGGGCTTCAACGGGCCGTTCCCTCTGCCCCTCTGGATGAGCGGTATGGCACCGGACGACTGAGGTCCGGGCGTTTGTCCTGCGGTGCCACCCCGGCATGCGGGGCTCACAAGCATTGTTCAAGACTGTAACCGACGAGGGTGACCGTGGAGATAGTCGTCCGAACCGCGAGATGGATCACACAGGAGACGCGCACGTGCTCGAAGAGGTGGACCGCTGGCTGACCGCGAGGTCGTGGTCGGCCGCCGACCGGCCGCTGGACCTGCTGCTCGCCGCGAAGCGCGCGGCGGGTCCCGCGGGCACGGTCAGTGTGGTGCTGCCCGCGCTCGACGAGGAGGCCACGGTCGGCGAGATCGTCGCGGTGATCAGGCGCGACCTGATGTCGCCCGAGGTTCCCCTGGTGGACGAGGTCGTGGTCGTCGACTCCGGCTCGCGGGACGCCACCGCCCGGGTCGCCGCGGCGGCCGGCGCCACGGTGGTCCGGCGGGACGCCATCCTGCCGCGGATGCCGGCGGTGGCCGGCAAGGGCGAGGTGCTGTGGCGGTCACTGCTGGTCACCAGCGGCGAGATCGTCTGCTTCGTCGACGCGGATCTGCGGGAGTTCGACTCCCGCTTCGTGTCGGGGATCGTCGGGCCGCTGCTCACCGAGCCGGCGGTGCAGCTGGTCAAGGCGATGTACGACCGGCCGCTGGAGACCGGCGGCAGCGTCGTCCCGGCCGGCGGCGGCCGGGTCACCGAACTGGTCGCCCGCCCGCTGCTCAACCTCCACTGGCCGCGGCTGGCCGGCTTCGTCCAGCCCCTCAGCGGGGAGTACGCGGCCCGCCGCTCGCTGCTCGAACGGCTGCCCTTCCCCGTCGGGTACGGGGTCGAGCTGGGCATGCTCGTCGACTCCCTGTCCCTCGTCGGCCTCGACGCGCTCGGCCAGGTCGACGTGGGGGTGCGGCACCACCGCCACCAGGACGGCCAGGCGCTCGGGCGGATGGCCGCGGCGATCTACCGCACGGCGCACCTGCGCCTTGCGGGACGGGCCCACCTGGTACGCCCGTCCCTCACCCAGTACGACCGCGCCCCCTCCGGCTTCGTCCCCTCGACCCACCCCGTCGACACGGAGGAACGTCCACCGATGCTGGACGTCCCCGAATACCTCACCCGCCACGCGGCGTGACCTTCCCCCCGGGCACGGGGGATGTGCGGCTCCCCTTCGGCAAGGGGGTGCTCTTCCCTCCGGGCACGGAGGGTGTGCGGCTCCCCTGTGGCAGGGGGTGCTTTCAGGGGCGCGGGGAACTGCGCGACCAGCCCACCACGACCGTCGTGTGGCGACGGACCGCCACCACCCCAGGGGCGCGGGGAACTGCGCGCGCAACCGGCCACCTGCCGCTGGTCCGGCACGGACCGAACAGCCCCTTTCGGACGGTGGCGACCCCCGCGCGGTCGGCGGCCAGTCGCGCAGTTCCCCGCGCCCCTGACGGGCACCCCCCTGCGCAAGGGGAACCCTCACGGCCACCGCGGCCCGCGGAAGCGCACCCCCTGCCGAAGGGGAACCGCACAACCCCCGCAGCCCGCGGAAGGGAGTGCTTTTCAGGGGCGCGGGGAACTGCGCGACCAGCCCACCACGGCCGTCGTGTGGCGACGGACCGCCACCACCCCAGGGGCGCGGGGAACTGCGCGCGCAACCGGCCACCTGCCGGTGGTCCGGCACGGACCGAACAGCCCCTCTGGGGCGGTGGCGACCCGCGCGCGGTCGGTGGCCGCTCGCGCAGTTCCCCGCGCCCCTGACGGGCACCCCCTGCGCAAGGGGAACCCTCACGGCCACCGCGACCCGCGGAAGCGCACCCCTTGCCGAAGGGGAACCGCACAACCCCCGCAGCCCGCGGAAGGGTGCCCCCTGGCGAAGGGGAATCGCAGGCCGCCGCGGCCCGGGAAGGGTGGCCCCTGGGCGAGGGGAACCGCGCACCTGGCGGCCCAGGGGCGTACCCCCTGCGTAGGGGGACGTGCACGCGGGGTAGGCGGGGAAGCGGGCCGGGGGCGCCCCGGGAGGTTTGAGCCGGGCACTACGTGGCAAGGCTCGCCGCATGGACGGATCATCGCGGGCTGCCCGAATTCTGGTCGCGTCCAACCGCGGCCCGGTGGCCTTCAGCGTCGGCGAAGACGGTGAGCTGCGCAGCAGACGAGGGGGCGGCGGCGTCGTGTCCGGGCTCAGCGCGATCGACTCCGCGGGCGAGTCCCTGTGGGTGTGCGCGGCCCTGACCGACGGCGACCGCGAGGCGGTGCGCCGCGGAGTGGCCGAACCCGGCTCGCGGATGATCTCCGTCGAGCCGGACGTCTTCCATGCGGCCTACAACGACATCGCCAACTCGGTGCTCTGGTTCGTGCACCACATGCTCTACCAGACCCCCCTCGAACCCGCCTTCGACCAGGACTTCCGCGAGCAGTGGGCGGCCTACGAGTCGTACAACGCCGCCTTCGCCGACGCCCTGGCCGAGGAGGCCGCGCCGCAGGCCTCCGTGCTGGTGCAGGACTACCACCTGGCCCTGGTCCCCGCGCTGCTCCGGGAGCGCCGCCCCGACCTGCGGATCGGCCACTTCTCGCACACCCCGTGGGCGCCGCCGGACTACTTCCGGCTGCTGCCCGACGACATCGCGGCCGCCCTCCTCGAAGGCATCCTCGGCTCGGACCGCGCCGCCTTCCTGACCCGCCGCTGGGCCGCCGCCTTCGCCGCGTGCTGCGCCGACGTCCTGGGCGCGACGGTCTCGCCCGACGGCCACGAGGTGACGCACCGCGGGCGTACGACCAGGCTCGGCGTGCACGGCCTCGGCGCCGACGCCGACTTCCTGCGCGAGCGCGCGCACCGCCCCGACGTGGCCGAGCAGATGGCCGCGCTGCGGGCCGAGGCAGGCCCCGGGCGGCGGCTGATCGTCCGGGTGGACCGCACCGAGCTGTCGAAGAACATCGTGCGCGGCCTGTACGCGTACCGCAGGCTGCTCACCGACCGCCCCGGCTGGCGCAGCCGGGTGGTGCACGTGGCCTTCGCCTACCCCTCGCGCCAGGACCTGGCGGTCTACCGGGAGTACACCGAGGAGGTCGGCCGGGTCGCGGACGCCATCAACGCGGAGTTCGGCACCCCGGACTGGCAGCCGGTGCTGCTCAAGGTCGACGACGACTTCCCGCGCTCGCTGGCGGCGTACCGCCTCGCGGACGTGGCGCTGGTCAACCCGATCAGGGACGGCATGAACCTGGTCGCCAAGGAGATGCCGGTGGTGTCCGACAACGGCGTCGCCCTGGTGCTGTCCCGCGAGGCGGGCGCCTACGCGGAGCTGGGCGACGACGCGATCGTGGTGAACCCCTACGACGTCACCGCCACGGCGGAGGCGCTGAACGACGCGCTGACCCTCCCGGACGCCGAGCGTGCCGACCGCACCAAGCGCCTCGCGGCGGCGGCCACCGCGCTCCCGCCGACGCAGTGGTTCCTGGACCAGGTCTCCGCGCTGGAGGTCTGACCCCCGGCGCGGTCACACCTCCTGCGTCGCGGCCAGCGCCTCGACGTCGGCGAGGACCCGGTCCCGGATGTGGACGATGAGCTTGGTCAGGTCCGCGCAGAAGACCGAGGGGTTGAGGAACCCGCTGCCCTCGCGGTAGCGGTGGGCGTACTGCCCGCCGCCGCAGATCTCCATGACCGCGCAGCTCCTGCACGTGTCGGACAGGCCGCGGACCCCGATCTGCCGGGCTACCACGCCGGGGTGGGACCGGGCGGCGTCGAAGTCGTCGTGGAAGACGTCGAGGCCGGTCTGCGGGGCGCCTTCGAAGCTTGACCGCAGGGTGTCGACGAGTTCGATCGAGCCGTCGGTGTCGACGGTCAGGGTGCGGAAGGTGCCGATCCCGGTGCCCTCGGTGGTGCTGTGGCCGCCGAGCACGAGCGCCATGATGTCGTCGAAGAGCCGGACGGTGGTGGGCACCGGCGTCGTGCCGTACCAGCGGTCGAAGACCGGGATCAGCCAGTCGGCGAAAGCGGTTCCGTCGGCGACCCAACCGGGCGGCGGCTGCGACCAGTTGCCCAGCGGGAGCGAGAACTCGACGGCCGGTGCGCCGATCGAGGCCAACTCCTCGTAGACCGCCAGCGGGTCGTTGTCGACGTCGATGTAGCACAGGACCAGCTGCAGCAGGCGGGCGTACCGCGGCTGCCGCAGCGCGCGCAGGCCCTGCATGACCTTGTCGTAACTGCCCTTGCCGTTGGCGTACTTGCGGTGCCGGTCGTTGGCCTCCCGGCCGCCGTCGAGGCTGACGGCGACCTGCACGTCGTGCTTGAGCAGCGTCTCCAGCATCCGCTCGTCGTCCAGCAGGATCGCGTTGGTGGTCAGCGACAGCCGCATCGCGGTGCCCTCGGGGGCCGCGGCGCGGAAGGCGGTCGCGGCGTAGTCGATCTCCTCGGCACCCACCAGCAGCGCCTCACCGCCGTGCAGTTTGACGATGACCTCGGGCAACTCGGCCGCGTGCGCGCCCAGATGCCCGGCGAGCCGGCGGGCGACCTGGTCGACCGTGGCCCGGGTCAGGGCCATCGGCTTGGACCGCCAGCTCTGGTCGGCCATCTCGTACATGTAGCAGTAGTCGCAGGCGATGTTGCACCGGCCGTGCGTCTTGACGATGAATTCGGAGAACGGCATCGGCGCCCACACGCGGTCCGCCAGCACCTCGTCGACGAGTGCCGCGGTCGGCCATTCCTGTACGGCTCCCGGTCCCGCCGCGCGGTCCGCCATCGGTACCTCGATCACCAGCAACCCTCCGATCCGACATCCGTGACCCCGGCCCCGCGGCCGGTACATGACGCGGGTTCCGCGCTGCCGCACGTCGGCACCCGCGCCACGTGTCCGCGCCTGCGGGGACTACTTGTTGTGGTTCATGTTCGGGCTCACGGTGTGCGCGGTGGCGCTGCGCACGAGGGCCGCGCCCAGGGCGCTGTGCGACGTGGACGTCGCCTTGGCACCCGAGGCCGACGGCTCGGCCGCGGACGCGGTGCCGGCGGTGCCGGCCGCGACCACGGTGGCTGCCGCGACGGCGGCCGCCGCCAGGGCGACCGTACGTGCGAGATCCCGCTTGGACTCCGACATGAAGTACCTCCTGCGCTCGGTGGAACATCCGTACCGCTCAACCGTATGGGGGCCGTACTATGCGGACAACGAATTCACGTGGCGTAATGCCGCCATTCACGGGAAAGGCGGTGGTGCGCATCTCGCGGACACCTAGCTGCGAGCCGGACAGGCGGGACGACGGATTCCGTTTCGGTGGCGTTTCCGGAGTGCGAACTTATCCGGTGGGAGGGGTTCCGATCACCCGAAGGCGGACTTGGGCTGGCCAAACGGGCGCGTCGGGGCGCCGTCACCGCGATCGACGGACCCGTCCTCCGCGCAGCGTTATGTCTGATCGCTGGCGATTCATCCTGCTGCGCATACTTTGGAGTTCATAGCAGTTTCGGAGGCGTAGGAAAGGCTCCTGAATACTCTGGACGAGGGTCCGGGATACGAGCGGGGAAGGCGGCTCAGGCGGTGACGGCGTCGGCCAGGGCGTCGAGCAGCGCCACGACGCCGGCCGGCCCCGGGACGACCAGGTCGGCCTGCGACGTCAGCTCCTTGGGCGAGTCGGGGCCGCCCGCGCTGGCCACCAGCAGGCCGGGCAGACCCTGTTCGCGCAGCTCGTGCACCGCGGCGAAGGCGGCGAGGTCGCCGAGGTCGTCGCCGCCGTAGAGGACGCAGCCGGCGTCCACCTCGCGCAGATACGCCGCCAGGGCGACGCCCTTGTCCACACCGGGCGGGCGCAGCTCCAGGACGTAGCGTCCCGGCTCGACCATCAGGTCGTGGTCGGCGGCGAGTTGGGCCAGTGGGACGCGCAGCGCCTCGAAGGCGGCGTCCGGGTTCTCGGTGCGGCGGGTGTGGACGGCGACCGCCCGGCCGCCCTTGTCCTCGATCCAGGTGCCCCGCCAGGCGCCGTTGCGGTCGAGGAAGCCGGGCAGCTCCGCGCGGACCGCGGTGACGCCGGGGTGGGCGCCGGCGTTGTGCACCTCGGCGGTGTGCGCGTCCCAGCGCTCGGCACCGTAGTGGCCGAGGACGACGAGGTGGTCCAGGGCGGCGACCCCGGCGAAGCCGCCGTAGCGGACGGCCACACCGGCCGGGCGGCCGGTGACCACGGCCACCGCCGCGACGTGCGGCGCGAGCCGCGCCAGCGCCGGGACCGCGCCCGGGTGGGCGCGGGCCTGCTCAGGATCGGGCACGATCGGGGCGAGCGTGCCGTCGAAATCCAGCGCCACGACCGCGCGCTGCGGCTGCGCCAGCAGCGCGTTGAGTCCTACTTCGCCCTGCGGCGTGCTGGGCGTCGGAATCTCGGCGTAACCCATGACTCCGACCTTACCGTCGCCCCCTGCCCCCGGGGGTACCCCCCGACCCCTGTCCCGGGACCCTCCCGCCGCCGTAGCGAACCCTGTGCACCGGAGGACGCGGGCCAAAGGGGGCGCGTGGGGGTACCCCCAGGCGAAGCTCTGGGGGCGGAACTGCGAGACGAACCACCCACCGGGGGGAAGGTCCCGGGACGGCGGGAAGGGGCAACCCGGGGGGAGGAGTTCAGCGTTCGGAGCGGCGGAGTGCGCGGCTCGCGCGGAGGCGATTGACCGTCGCGGGGGCGTGAGCCAGCGCGCGGGGATCGTCCAGGAGCGCGTTGAGCAGCTGGAGATACGCCGTCGGCGACATCCCCAACCGCTCCCGTATCGCGCGGTCCCGCGCCCCCGTTCCGGCCCACGCCCTGGACGCGAAGTCCAGCACGGCGATGTCCCGCGCGGACAGCGGCAGCTCCTCTTCGCTCACGAGAGGGCTATTTCCCGACCTGCGCCGCCGCGAACCTCTGGAGCGTGCCCAGCACCTGCTTCGGATCGCCGTCCACGGCGGTGCCGATCAACTTCTTGACCTGGTCGCTGACCGGCCCCCAGGACGTCTTGTCGACGGGGTAGAAGACCGCGGCGGGCAGCCGCTCCAGGAACTGGCGCATGTCCGCGTCCTTGGGGTTGCGCTCCATCGCCTGCAGGGCGGAGGTCGTCACCGGCAGCAGACCGTACTGGTCGAGGAACTTCAGCGAGTTCTCCGCGCTGTAGACGTAGCGCAGGAACGCGCTGTCCGCCGCCAGGTGGTCGTCCTTCTGCTTGAAGGCCATCATCCAGTCGGCCACGCCGAGCGTGCTGTCCGTGGTGCCCTTCTGCCCGGGCAGCGCGGCGACACCGACGTCGATGTGCGCGGCCTTGGCCTGGGCGAGCAGCGTGGGGTGGCCGTTGAGCATTCCGGCGTCGCCGGCCAGGAAGTCGGCGAACACGGTGCGGCGGTTGGTCTTGGCGGGGTCGCCGGGGCCGGTCAGGCCCTTCGAGACGAGGTTGTCCTTCAGCCACTTGAAGGCGGCGACGTTCTCGACGGAGTCGAAGGTGTAGCCGCCGACGCTGTCGGTGTAGCCGCCCGACGCGCCGAGCATCCACATCAGGGACTCGGCCTGCGCCTCCTCGGTGCCCAGCGGCAGCCCGTAGGGCACCTTGACGCCGTGCTCCTTGAGCTTGGCCGCGTCGTGCGCGACGTCGGCCCAGGTCGCCGGCGCGCGCTTGATGCCGGCCTCCTTGAACAGGCCCTTGTTGTAGAAGAACAGCCGCGAGCTGGACACCCACGGTATGCCGTACTGCACCCGGTGGATGGTGCCGGCCGAGACCAGCGACGGGATGAAGTCGGCCTGCATGCTGATCGAGAAGATGTCGTCCGCGCTGTAGAGCAGGCCGTCGGCGGCGTAGTCGGCGTACGAGCCGATCTGCGCGATGTCGGGGGCCTTGCCCGCCTTGACCATGGTGGCGACCTTGTCGTCCACGTGGTCCCAGTCGACGACCTGGACGTCGACCTTGATGTGCGGGTTCCTCTTCTCGAACGCCTTGACCAGGTCGTTCCAGTACGTCGTCGAGCTGTTGTGCGTCTTGGGGTCGCCGTAGTCCGCGGCGACCATGTGCAGGGTGACGTCCTTGTCCGACTTCGCACTGCATCCGCTCAGGGCGGTCGCGGCGAGTACGGTGCCCAGTCCGGCCGCCACCAGGCTCACAAGTCTTCGTCGCTGCACGTTCATGCCGGAATACCGCCTTCGTGGATGGATTTGTCCGCGGAAGCGCAGAGTCTTGCCCACAGATTCACCCAAGGTCTACACCATGACCGGAATCCCCCGTTCGGCGGGGCACCCTGCGCCACCTCGGATCTTCCTCGACGAGTGGACTAGACCTTTAGTGGGGTTACCCGCGAGACTGTCCCCCGTGAGACATGTCATCGCCCTTGATGTGGGCGGCACCGGGATGAAGGCCGCCCTGGTCGCAGCCGACGGCACCCTCCTGCACGAGGACCGCAGGCCCACCGGCAGGGAGCACGGCCCCGACGCCGTCGTGACCGCGATCGTGGACTTCGCCGCCGACCTGCGCGACCACGGGATACGCGAACACGGCGAACCGGCCGCCGCCGCGGGCGTCGCCGTGCCCGGCATCGTGGACGACGTCAACGGCATCGCCGCGTACTCCTCCAACCTCGGCTGGCGGGACGTACCGCTGCGGGCGCTGCTGTCCGAGCGGCTCGACGGCGTACCCGTCGCCCTGGGCCACGACGTGCGCACCGGCGGCCTCGCCGAGGGCCGGATCGGCGCGGGCCGCGGCACCGACCGCTTCCTCTTCCTGGCCCTGGGCACCGGCATCGCCGGCGCCATCGGCATCGACGGGCGCATCGAGGCCGGTGCGCACGGCTTCGCCGGCGAGCTGGGCCACGTCGTCGTACGCCCCGACGGGCCGCTGTGCAGCTGCGAGCAGCGCGGCTGCATGGAGATCCTGGCCTCCGCCGCCGCCGTCTCCCGCGCGTGGGCCGCGGCCAGCGACGACCCCACCGCGGACGCGGCGGACTGCGCCCGCGCCGTCGAGGCCGGCGACCCGCGCGCCCTGGAGGTCTGGCGGGACGCCATCGACGCGCTCGCCGCGGGCCTGGTCACCGGGCTGACCCTGCTCGACCCCCGGGTCCTGATCATCGGCGGCGGCCTCGCGGAGGCCGGCGACACCCTCTTCGGCCCGCTGAGGGCGGCGGTCGAGGCGCGCACCACCTTCCAGAAGCTCCCCCTCATCGTCCCCGCCGCCCTCGGGGACACCGCTGGATGCCTGGGCGCCGGCCTGCTCGCCTGGGATCTACTCTCCGTGGAGGTATCCGCCTGATGGCCCCCGTAACGACAACGCAGCGCACGGTGCTGACGGGTGCCCGTGTGGTCCTGCCCACGGGTGTGGTGGAAGGCGGCCGGATCGCCGTCGAGGGCTCGCGGATCGCCGCGGACACCGGGCCGCTGCCGGACGACGTCGTACTCGACCTGTCCGCGGGCCACACCGTCGTCCCCGGCTTCGTGGACATCCACAACCACGGCGGCGGCGGCGCGTCCTTCACCTCCGGCACCGCGGAGGACGTGCTCACCGGTGTGCGCACGCACCGCGAGCACGGCACGACCACGCTGGTCGTCTCCACCGTCACCGAGACGATGGACGCGCTCGCCCGGCAGGCCGGGCTGCTGTCGGAACTCGTGGAGCAGGGCGAGATCGCCGGCATCCACTACGAGGGCCCCTTCATCTCGCCCTGCCGCAAGGGCGCCCACGACGAGGGCCTGCTGCGCCACCCGGACCCGGCGGACGTGCGCAAGCTCGTCGAGGCCGCGCGCGGCGCCGCCAAGATGGTCACCCTGGCGGCCGAACTGCCCGGCGGCATCGAGTCCGTACGCATGCTCGCCGACCTCGGCGTGATCGCGGCGATCGGCCACACCGACGCCACGTACGAGCAGACGGTGGAGGCGATCGACGCGGGGGCGACCGTCGCCACGCACCTGTTCAACGCGATGCCGCCGCTCGGCCACCGCACCCCCGGGCCGATCGCGGCGCTCCTGGAGGACGAGCGGATCACCGTCGAGCTCATCAACGACGGCACACACCTGCACCCGTCCGTGCTCGAACTCGCCTTCGGCACGGCCGGCGCCGGCCGGGTCGCCTTCATCACCGACGCGATGGACGCCGCCGGCTTCGGCGACGGGCTCTACGACCTCGGCCCGCTCAAGGTCGAGGTCCTCGAAGGCGTCGCCCGCCTCGTCGAGGGCGGCTCGATCGCCGGCTCCACCCTCACGATGGACACCGCCTTCAAGCGCGCGGTCACCCTGGACGGCCTGTCGCTGACCGACACGGTCCGCGCGGTGTCCACGAACCCCGCGCGGCTCATCGGGCTCGCCGACCGCGTCGGCACGCTGGAACCCGGCAAGGACGCGGATCTCGTCGTCCTGGACGAGTCCTACGACGTCGTGGGCGTCATGCGCAACGGCGAGTGGCTCAAGCGCCCCTGACCCGAGCTGAGCGCTTCGGGCGCCCCCGTCCGCGGAATGCGCCATCCCCTGGCGCTTCGGGGCGCCCTCCCCGCCCCCGGGTTCGCGAGTCCTCGGGGGCGCCCGTGCGCTCCCGGGTTCGCGAGCCCTCCGGGGTGCCCGCGCGCTCCCGGGCGAGCGAGGCTCTAGGCGGCGCCTGCGCGCTCCCGGGTTCGCGAGGCATTTGGGGGCGCGGGGAACTGCGCGCACAGCGGCCACCGGCCGGTGGTCCGGATCGCACCGAACAGCCCCTTTGGGTCAGTGGCGACCCGCGCCCCGGTGGACGGCTGAGCGCGCAGTTCCGCCCCCAGAGCTTCGCCTGGGGGTGCCCCCAGCGCCCCTGGTGGTTGCCCCCTTGCCGAAGGGGAACCCCCCAGCCACCGCGCCCCGCGGAAGCGCACCCCCTGCGCAAGGGGCACCGCACAAGCCACCGCGCCCCGCGGAAGCGCGTCCTCCCCTGGCGAAGGGGAAGGGGACGCGTGGTGTACCCGGGGGTGGGGGGTGGGTCAGAATCGGTGGGTGATCATCACCGTCACGCTGAACGCAGCTCTGGACCTCACCTACCGGGTCCCGGCGCTCCTGCCGCACGCCTCGCACCGGGTGCTGGAGGTCGTCGAGCGGCCCGGGGGCAAGGGGCTCAACGTCGCCCGCGTGCTGGCCGCGCTCGGCCACCCCGTCACCGTGACCGGCTTCGCCGGCGGCCCCGCGGGGGACGAGGTGCGGCGGCGGCTCGCCGCGGGGTCGTACGACGGCCGCCTCACCGACGCCCTCGTGCCGATCGCCGGCCACACCCGCCGGACCGTCGGCGTCGTGGACGCGGGCAACGGCGGCGCGACGCAGCTGAACGAGCCAGGCCCCACCGTCACCCCCGCCGAGTGGAACGCCCTGCTCGGCGTCTACCGCGAGCTGCTGACGGGCGGCAGCGCCGACGCGGTGGCGCTGTGCGGCAGCCTGCCGCCGGGCGTACCGGTCGGGGCGTACGCGGAGCTGATACGCGAGGCCCGCGCGGCCGGCGTCTACGTCCTGCTCGACGCCGAAGGACCGCCGCTGCGGCGCGGCCTGGCCGCCAGGCCCGACCTGATCAAGCCGAACGCCGACGAGCTGGCCGGCCTCACCGGTTTCGCCGAGCCCGTCAGGGCGGCCCGCGACGCCCGCAGGCGCGGGGCGCGCGCGGTGGCGGCGTCACTGGGCGCCGAGGGCATGCTCGTGATGGCCGAGGAGGAGATCGGCTGGCGGGCCGCCCCGCCGGTCCTGCTGACCGGCAACCCCACGGGCGCCGGCGACTCCGCCGTCGCCGGCCTGCTGTCGGGCGTCGCCGAGGGGCTTCCGTGGCCGGAGCGGCTGACCCGGGCGGTCGCCCTGTCGGCCGCGACCGTCCTGGCCCCGGCGGCCGGCGAGTACGACCGGGCGGCCTACGCCGACCTGCTGCCGCGGATCGAGGTCGTCCCGGCTACTTCTTGACCTGCCCCTGCTTGAGCCAGGTCTGGTCGAGGTTGACCGCGCCGGTGTCGCTCTGCTGGAAGGACAGCTGGAGGGTGTTGTCGCCCTTCTTCAGGGTGACCCAGGCGAAGGTCGTGTTGTTCCAGGCCTTCGACCAGTCGGTGTACGAGCCGTAGTTCTTCAGCTTCACCGGCGTGGTGCGCGTCGTGCCGTTGACGGCGAGCGAGAGCGTCGCGTCGGGACCGGCGTTGCCGTAGTTGATGAAGAAGGTGTAGGCGCCGTCCTCGGGCACCGTCACCGTCCAGGTCGCGCTGGAGCCGACCTGGTTCAGGTTGCCGACGTACGTGCCGTTGGCGGCGCTCGCGCCCTGCACCTCGGTGCTCGTCGCGGCGCCGCCGGCCAGGGCGAAGGTCGAGGCGTCGACCTTGTCCGACGCGAACTGCGACGGCGTGGCGGAGGGCGTCTGCGACGGCGTCGAGGGCGTGGTGCTGCTGACCGGCGGGGTGGTCGGCTTGTCGTTGGCCTGGTCGTCCTTGCCGGAGCCCTGGCTCATGGCGATGGCGATACCGATCGCCACCGCGGCCACCACCGCGATCGCCGCGATGAGCAGGCCCTTGCGGTTGGGCGCGTCGCCGCCGCCGTGGCCGTTGCCCGCGCCCCGGCGGCCGCCGCCGTCGCCCGGCTGCGGAGCGTACTGCGGCGGCTGCTGCGGGCCGCCCTGCTGCGGGCCACCCTGCTGCCGGCCGTAGCCGCCCTGCGCCTGCTGCTGCTGCGGCTGCGGGTAGCCGCCCTGCTGCTGCGGCTGGGCCGGCGGGTAGCCGTACCCGCCCTGCTGCGCCTGCTGGGGCTGCTGCTGCGGGCTGCGCCGCTCGCCGACCCGCTGCACCTGGTTGTACGAGGTGCGCGGTGCCGCGGGCTGCTCGCTGCCGTCCTCGGCCCGGTAGAGGTACCCGAACGGGTCGTCGTTCTCCGGCGTGCCGTCGTGTCCGGCCGTCATCCGCTTTCCACTCCCTCGTACTGCCTTACCGCACATCCGCCGCCACCTGCATCGGCGCCCACGGCACTGTGGTATTCCGGAACCCTACCGGCCCCGGGTGGCGAACCGCCCAGCCCTACGACGCAACTCCAGGTCAGGAAGGTTCCGTGTGACCAGCCCCACCCCGCAGTGGCTTCCCTGGCGCACCGCGATGCAGCAGGCGCTCTACGGTCCCGGCGGCTTTTTCCTGCGCGAGCGGCCCGCAGGGCATTTCCGCACGTCAGTGCACGTCTCGCGGCTCTATGCGGAGGCCGTTGCGGAGTTGCTGTGCCGGGTGGACAGCGCGCTCGGGCACCCCGGGGAACTGGTCTTCACCGACATGGCGGCGGGCGGCGGCGAACTGTGCGCCGGCGTGCTCGACGCGCTTCCCCCCGGGGTCGCCGCGCGGGTACGCCCCTACGCCGTCGACCTCTCGCCGCGCCCGGCCGGGCTCGACCCGCGCATCACCTGGGCGGCGGAGACGCCACGCAATGTACGCGGGCTGCTCTTCGCCAACGAATGGCTCGACAATGTGCCGCTGGACGTGGCGGAGGCGGATGAGGACGGTGCCGTCCGCTATGTCGAGGTCCGTACCTCGGACGGGGCCGAGCGCCTCGGCGCGGAAGTGGACAGCGCCGATGCGCAGTGGCTGCGCCGCTGGTGGCCGGCGCTCTCGCCCGGGGAGCGGGCGGAGATCGGACGGCCAAGGGACGAGGCGTGGGCCGCCGCGGCCGCGTCCCTGGCGGACGGGCTCGCCGTCGCCGTGGACTACTGCCACGTCCTGGCCGAGCGGCCGCCCTACGGCACGCTTACGGGGTACCGGGCGGGGCGGCAGGTGCCTCCCGTGCCTGACGGCACGTGCGACCTGACCGCGCATGTCGCGGCGGATTCCCTGCCGGGGGGTGTCCGCGTCGCCCAGCGCGACGCCCTCCGCGCTCTGGGGCTCACCGCCGCGCGCCCGCCCCTCGCCCTGGCGACGACCTCCCCCGCGGACTACGTCCGCGCCCTGTCTGCGGCCTCGGAGGCCGCCGCGCTCATCTCCCCCACAACCCTCGGCACCTTCACCTGGTCCCTCACCCCCACTCCGTCCCTGGCCCCCCTGGCCGGCACCCTCTCCTGAGCCCCGCATCCGCGCCTTGCGGAGCGCTTTCACCCACCACCCGGTGCGTGGCTCGTCGCGCGGCTCCGCCCTCGGGGGAAGGTCCCGGGACCGGGGGACGGGGCAGCCCGGAGGGGCTGAGCTGAGAGGATGGGCGCATGACGGAGACCACGATCGGCATCGGCGGCGCAGCCGAAGGCACCGACATGGTGCTGAACATCGGCCCCCAGCACCCCTCGACCCACGGAGTGCTCCGCCTCCGCCTGGTGCTGGACGGCGAACGCATCCGCTCGGCGGAGCCGATCATCGGGTACATGCACCGCGGCGCCGAGAAGCTGTTCGAGGCGCGGGACTACCGCCAGATCGTCATGCTGGCGAACCGCCACGACTGGCTCTCCGCCTTCGCGAACGAACTCGGCGTCGTACTCGCCGTCGAGCGCATGCTCGGCATGGAGGTGCCGGAGCGCGCCGTGTGGACGCGGACGCTGCTCGCCGAGCTGAACCGGGTGCTGAACCACCTGATGTTCCTCGGCTCGTACCCCCTGGAGCTGGGCGGGATCACGCCGATCTTCTACGCGTTCACCGAGCGCGAGGAGCTGCAGCACGTCATGGAGGAGGTCTCCGGCGGGCGGATGCACTACATGTTCAACCGCGTCGGCGGCCTCAAGGAGGACCTGCCGAACGGCTGGACCGGGCGGGCGCGGGCGACGGTCGCCGCGGTGCGCTCGCGGATGGGGCGGATCGACGACCTCGTCCTCGGCAACGAGATCTTCCGCGGCAGGACCCGCGGCGTCGGCGTGCTCTCGCAGCAGGACGTGCACGGTTTCGGGGTGAGCGGGCCGATCGCCCGCGCCTCCGGCGTGGACTTCGACCTGCGCAGGGACGAGCCGTACCTGGCGTACGGCGAGCTGGCCGACACGATGCGGGTCGTGACCAGGACCGAGGGCGACTGCCTGGCCCGCTTCGAGGTACTGCTCGAACAGACGTATGTGGCGCTCGACCTGGCCGACGCGTGCCTGGACCGGCTGGCGGAGCTGCCGCCGGGGCCGATCAACCAGCGGCTGCCGAAGGTGCTCAAGGCCCCGGAGGGCCACACCTACGCCTGGACGGAGAATCCGCTCGGCCTGAACGGCTACTACCTGGTGTCGAAGGGCGAGAAGACCCCGTACCGCCTGAAGCTGCGCTCGGCCTCGTTCAACAACATACAGGCGCTCACCGTGCTGCTGCCCGGCACCCTGGTGGCCGACATGGTGGCGATCCTCGGGTCGATGTTCTTCGTGGTCGGCGACGTCGACAAGTAGCAGGGAGCGGCCGGTCACATCACCGGCGTGCCGCGCGTCAAAGGGGCGACGGAACGCAACGGAGGACGTGACCGATGAACGACGAGCTGCTGGCCGAACGCTTCGAGGCCAACCGGAGCCATCTGCGGGCGGTGGCCTACCGCATGCTGGGCTCGGCGACCGAGGCGGACGACGCCGTCCAGGACGCGTGGCTGCGGCTCAGCCGCTCCGACACCGCCGAGGTCGCGAATCTCGCCGGGTGGCTCACCACCGTCGTGGGCCGGGTCTGCCTGGACATGCTGCGGTCGCGCAGGTCGCGCCGCGAGGAGCCGCTCCCGGCGGTTCCCGGGCCGGGGGCCGCCGATCCCGAGCAGGAGGCGGTGCTCGCCGACTCGGTCGGGGTCGCGATGCTCGTGGTGCTGGAGACGCTCGACCCCGCGGAGCGGCTGGCCTTCGTGCTGCACGACATGTTCGCGGTGCCGTTCGAGGACATCGCGCCGATCGTGGACCGCACGCCGGCTGCCGCGCGGCAGCTGGCCAGCCGCGGCAGGCGCCGGGTGCAGGGTGCGCCCGTCGCGCCCGAGCCGGATCTCGCGCGGCAGCGGCAGGTGGTCGGTGCGTTTCTCGCTGCCGCGCGGCAGGGGGATTTCGAGGCGCTGGTCGCGCTCCTCGACCCCGACGCGGTCTCGCGCACCGACGTGGCGGGGGCGCCGGTGAGCCGGGGCGCGGTCGCGGTCGCCCGCAACGCCGCTCTCGCGGCCACCGCGGTCGGCGCCCACCTCGCCCTGGTCGACGGCGCGGTCGGTATCGTCGCCGAGCCCGGCACGCCCCGCTTCCGCGTCCTGACCTTCACGATCGCCGCAGGCCGGGTCCGCACGATCGACGTCCTGACCTCACCCGACGTCCTCACCACCCTGACGGTGGAACGCCTCGCGTAGGTCCCCGCCCTAGGACCACGGTGCCGGGGAGACGAACCTGCCCGCCACCGTGGCCGAGCCGGGCGGGACCGGCATACCCGCGGCGATGGTCCGCCAGAGATCGGACTGGGCGATCGACGTCAGTTGCGCGACGGTCAGCGGGGCGTCGGTCTTCGGGGAGTTGCCTCCGGGCGTACCCGGCTTCCGCAACCAGTCCTGGATGACGGTGACCTGGTAGCCGGCGGTCTCGTAGAGCGCCCCCAGCCAGTCCTTCGGGGCCGGCTGGATGCTCTGGGAGACCATGACCCGGCCGTCCTTGAACGTGGCTATGTGGCACGGGCCGTCGGAGCCGCCCGACCCGCCGGGGGGACAGACGACCCTGGACAGGCCTGCACCGGCCGGCTTGCGGGTCACGAAGACCGACACCACCGCCACGCCCCGGCTGTTGGAGAACTTGGCCGCCACACCGGCCGCAGGCGCGATGCCGGCCTTCTCGTCCTCCTTCGCGATGCTGTCCTCGGGGCGTATCCCGGTGAGGGTGCCCGGCGTCAGCAGCGCGGTCAGGGCGTTGCTCATCTGCACGTCCCGCTGCCCCTGGCCGGCCGGCGGGGGATCCGCGACCATCGTGTCGGTGCGGTGGCCGTCGGACCCCGACATCGCGACGACCGTGCCGCCGACCGCGAGGGCGGCGGCGACGGCAGCGGCCGTCGTCACCATGGCGAGCTTGCGCCGCCGGCGCGTCCTGCGCCCCTGGGCGTGGGCCTCGGACACCAGCCGCAGCGGCCGGTCGGGCAGCACGGATTCGGCGGCCTGGCGGAGGGCGGTGCTGAGGGCGTCCTCGAATTCGGGCATGGCTGATCCTCGTCTGGTGGGCATGCGCGGACCGCGCGTGCGGACGGGTCGTGAGTGCTGCCGGAGCGCGGCAGACGGCGCCGGATGCGGCGGGCGCCTCATCTCGGGACGAGATCGGCCGCCTGCTCGCCGAGTTCGGCCCGCAGCCGTTCCAGGGCGCGGACGGTACGGGTGCGTATCGCGCCCGACGTCGCGCTCATGGCCTCCGCGGTGTCCTCGACGCTGCGGTCCTCCCAGTAGCGCAGGACGAGCACCGCGCGGTCCTTCGGGCCGAGCCGGGCGAGCGCGTCGAGCAGCGTCACCCGCAGCGCCACGTCGCCGGTGCCGCCCCCGGCCGGCTGCCGCCCGGACTCCGGAGGGTCGGGCGTCAGCCGCTCGGTGGCGGTGGCGCGGCGGCGCCGGTGCATCAGGAAGGTCCGCACCAGGACGGTCTGGGCGTACGCGGCCGGGTTGCCGAGCTTGTCCGACCCGCGCCCCCAGACGACGTACATCCGGCTCAGCGTCTCCTGGACGAGGTCCTCGGCGAGGTGCGTGTCACCGCCGGCGAGCAGCCACGCGGACCGGTACAACGGCCGTGTTCTGGCCTGGGCGAACTCGATGTACGCCTTGGTCTGTGCTTGTCGCAATGCGGACGGCCCCCTCCGGACGGCGTGCTCCTACCCGTAGTCGATGCGCGGGGCCGCCCGCGCGTTACAGGTGTTCTCCGTATTGCGCTTTCCCCCGGGTCACCCGGGGGAAGGCGAGTGCCCCCGGGCGGCCCGGAGCCGGACCGCGTGATCGATCCGCCTAGCGGGCGGCCGTCGCCGTCAGGCGGGCCGTGGCGGTGATGTGGGAGGACATCGTGAAGGTGGTGACCGTCGCCGGGGTGGCGGCGGGCAGGTCCAGGCTGGGGACGTCCAGCGCGTAGACGGTGATCACGTAGCGGTGCGGGATGTCGCCCGCGGGCGGGCAGGGACCCAGGTAGCCGGTGGCACCGGCGTCGTCGGTGCCCGCGACCGCGCCGGGCGGCGGTGTGCCGCCCAGGGTGCGAGTGCCGGCCGGGATGTCCCAGGTCAGCCAGTGCCAGAAGCCGGCGCCCGAGGGGGCGTCGGGGTCGAACATGGTGACCGCGTAGCTCTGGGTGCCGCGCGGGGCGCCGCTCCAGGCCAGCCTGACCTGCCGGTTGGCGGCGGTGCAGCCGAAGGCGTCGGCGTAGAAGGCCGCGGGGAAGGTGCCGCCGTCGCGGACGTCGGGGCTGGTGACGGAGAAGTGGCCGGCATCGGCAGGGACCGCGCTGCGGACCGCGGTGTAGCCGTAGCTGCGGACGCTGTCGTGGGCCGCCGCCGATCCGGCGCCCACCGCGGCGGCGGTGACGGCGGTGACGGCGGCCAGCGCGACGGCGGCGCGGCGCGGCGCTCGGACGGCGGTGCGGACGGACCAGGTCATGGTGTTCGGCCTCCAGGGGCAGGGGAATGTGGGTACACCCTCGGTGGGACGGCCGGCGGCGGGAAGGCCCTCCGGATGCTGGTACGCGCAGTGCCAGGTCCGCGGGTGGACACTGCCCGGCCGCCCTGCGGATCATGGGGGGATGACGGGGCGGCGAGCAGGCGGGCAGGCGGAACTGGCGCAGTTCCTGCGGGCGATGCGCTCCCGGCTGGCGCCGGAGGACGTGGGGCTGCCGGCCGGCGGCCGGCGCAGGACCCCGGGGCTGCGCCGGCAGGAGGTGGCGCAGCTCGCGGCGGTCAGCATCGACTGGTACATCCGCCTGGAGCAGGGACGGGTGGGCACCCCGGGCGCGGCGGTGCTGGACGCGCTGGCGCGGGCGCTGCGGCTGTCCCCCGCCGAGCTGCGGCACCTGCACCTGATCGGGCGCGGCGAGGTGCCGCTGCCCGCACACGACCGGCCGCTGGTCGGCGGCTCCCTGCGCGCCCTGCTGGACGGGATGCCGCTGCTGCCCGCGTACGTCCTGGACTTCCGGCTCGACGTCCTGGCGCACAACGCGGCCGCCGCGGCGCTCTTCGGCGACGACTTCGGCACGGCGGGCGCCGACAACCTGGCCCGCGCCCTCTTCCTGCCGACGCCGGTGCGCGCCATGCAGCTCGACTGGGCGCGGGTCGCCCGCGAGACGGTCGGCAACCTGCGGGCCAATCTCGCACGGCACCCCGACGACCGCCGGCTGCGCGAACTGATCGCGGAGCTACGGTCCGCCAGCGCGGACTTCACGACCTGGTGGGACGACCACACGGTCAGGGAGCGGGACCACGGCACCAAGCGCGTACGGCACCCTGCCGTCGGCGAGCTGACGGTCAACTACGACGCGTTGGCCACCCCGGGCGGATTCGACCAGTGCCTGATCGCGGTGACACCGGCCGACCCCGCGGCCGAACGCGCCCTGCGCACCCTCGTGTCCGGCCACGCCGCCGCCCGCGCATCCGCCGGCGTCCGCCCCATCGTCGCCTGAACGCTAGGCCTGGGCGCGCAGGCCCGACATGTCGAGCTGCTCCGTGTCGTCGTGCGCCGTGAGGTCGATGACCTCGGCCGGGTCCTCGGCCTGGGCGTGCTCGGACGAAGTCGAAGTCGAAGTCGAGGATGCGGAGGAGGACGCGGACGAGGACGCGGGCGGGAGTTCGGCGGCGGCCGACGGAGCCGGCGGGAGTTCCTTCTGCGTGCCGAAGAAGTCGAAGCCGCCGATCGCCCGGTGCGCGGACCCGGTGGGCGCGGCAGTGGGCTGCGCGTAGGGCAGGACGGCCGCGGCGACGGCCGGCACGAGCCGGTGCTCGCGCACCGGCAGCCCCGCACGGGACGTGGCGCGGGCGTGGGACTCCGCGGTGTGCCGCCCCTGCTCCTCCTCGGGCGCCGCCGCCTCGCGGCGCCTGGCCTCCTCGACGGTGGCCTGTGCCTGCTGCTTCGCCGCGTTGCGGGACAGCTCCCGCAACGCCTGCTCGGCCTTGAGGAAGGCGGCAGGCCCGATCGCGGAGGTCCCGGCGGTCAGGGCGAGCTGCTGCGGGGCGTCGCCGACCCGCAGCAGCCGGTTCTTCTCCAGCGCCCGCGCCCGCTCGGCCTCGGCGGTGGCGTACCGCCGCAGCAGGTCGGCGTGCTCGGTGCGGAGGCGGGCCATCTCGGACCGCTTGGCGCGCAGCTTCTTCTCCAGCCGGCCGCGGATCTCCCGCGACTCCTCCAGGTCGGTCTCCAGCTCGGCGACCCGCTCGTCGGTGCGCCATTCCTCGCGCACCCGGGCGGCCTCGAGTTCGGCGACCTCGCGTCCCGCGGACCGGTCCCAGGTGCGGGCCAGTGCCGCGCCGGCTATCGCGGTGAGCGCGGTCGCGGCGGTGATGACCCGTATCACGCCCGTATCCGCGGCCATGAGTGAAGCGGCGGCGAGCACTGCGGCGCCGCAGGCGACGCTCAGCGGCGGCAGCAAACGGTGCAGTGGCTGGGAATGGCGGTGGCGTCCACGGGGCATGGCCAGAAATTTAGCGTGCGCGGACGGCCCGTGGGGCAGCGGGTGACACTTTTTCTGCCCGATTCCGGTATCTAATGCCGGGCGAATACGGAGGGCATTCGCCATGGCACGTTGTGTCCGTTTTGCGACATGCCGAATACCCTCGCCGTTACCGCCCATGGATCGCCCCGGATCGCCCCGGATCACAGCCCCTTGGCGTCGAGGTAGTCGGCGGCGACATCCGCGGCTTCCGGCGTTCCGCGTCGGAGCAGCACCAGGTCGAACTGTTCGAGCGTCGCGCCGGTGGTGGTCAGCACCAGCTGGCCGGTACCGTCCTTGACGGCCTGCCTGGACTGCGTGGTGCCGACTCCCTCGGGGGCGACGGATACGACGCCGATGCCGTAGGCGGACTTCAGACCGGGTTCGCAGAAGGGCCGGTCGGGGCATTCGTCGCCGGCCGCCAATTTGATCTTGAGGTTCGCCGCGCCAAGATCGGAAAGCGTCTTCAGGTGGTGCTGCTCGGCGAAGTCCTTGCTGACGGCAAAGGCATTCTGTTCGACCGCCTCGTCGCCGAGTTCGTCGGCGCCGACCGCGGCCTCGAACGGCTCTCCGTCACCGGCATCGCCCTCGCCGACCTGCCGGCCGCGCCCACCGTATGGCTCGACGAGCCCACCGCCGCGAGGGCGCGGCGGTGGAGCCGGTGGGCTGGACTACGCGGGGGCGCCCTCGGCCGCGATCGACGGCGTCGGGCGCGTCGGCGTGCCGTCCGGCGCGGTCACCGGCAGGCCCGCCGCACGCCACGCCTGGAAGCCGCCCGCCAGGTCCGTGGCAGCGGCCAGGCCCAGGGCGTGCAGCGAGGCCGCGGCCAGCGTCGAGGCGTAGCCCTCGTTGCAGACCACCACGACCGGCAGGTCGTACGACACCGCCTGCGGCAGCCGGTGCGACCCCGACGGGTCCAGCCGCCACTCCAGTTCGTTGCGCTCGACGATCACCGCGCCCGGGATCGTGCCGTCCCGGTCCCGCAGGGCCGCGTAGCGGATGTCGACCAGCAGCGCGCCCTCGCGGGCCGCCCCGGCCGCCTCCGCGGGGCCGAGGCGGCGGTACGTCGTCCGCAGCGCCGCCAGGTGCTCGTCCAGTGAGCGGGCCATCACCACTCCTCCGGGCGCTCGACCATTTCCAGCCGGAACGTGCTGCCTTTGCGGCTGTAGCGGCGGATCAGCGGCAGCGGCGGGTAGTACGCGTGCACGGAGACCGCGTGCGTGGTCTGCGAGCGGTTCTCGACCTGGTGCACGTGGTGCCGGCCGAACGCCCGGCCCTTGCCCTCCGGCAGCACCCGGTCGCGGTCGAGGCCGTCGGCCAGCTCCAGCGAGCGCCAGCCCTCGGAGGGCAGCGGTACCGACAGCGACTGCTCGGTCAGCTCGCCCGCGGCGGTCACGAAGACGCCGTAGGAGCCGCCGTGGTCGTGCCAGCCCGTCTCGGCGCCGGGCGGCCAGCCGATCAGCCAGGCCTCGGCCCCACCGGGGCCTTCCAGCCGCACCCAGGTGCGGCCTTCGGGGTCGAGCGGGAGGTCGCGCACCAGCGCGGTGTCGGCTGCGGTGCGCCTGGCGAAGTCGAGCAGTTCCGCGGCGGTGGGCGCGAGGGATGTCGTGCGTGACGTGGACAAGGGTGACCACCCTGGGGGCGTAGGTGAACGGCGGGCGCGGAGGCGCGCGTCAGCGCGCGGCCGTACACACGCAGCCCGCGTACCGGAGCAGGTCCAGATGGACCCTCCGGTGGAAACGGGGCGCGAACTCGTTCACGCCCCGAGCGAACCACGAGCCTCCCCCGCGGGTCAACTCACCCCCACCCACCCGGGGCTGCCCCCGGGCGCCGCCCCGGGACCCTCCCCCGGCGGGTGGCTTGTCGCTCCGTTCTCCCCCAGAGCTTCGCCTGTGGGCGCCCCTTTCTGGCCCGCGTCCTCCGACGCACAGCATTCGCCCCTGGCAGGGGCTCGCCCTCTGCGCACAGGGCAAGCGTTTTTCAGGGGGAGCTGGGGGTACCCCCAGCGCAAAGCTCTGGGGGCGGAACTGCGCGCGCAACCCACCACCGGGGGAAGGTCCCGGAGCCCGGGGGAAGGGGCAGGGACGGGGGGCCGGCGCCCGGGGAGTCAGTGGTGGCGGTGGTGCGGCGCGTGAACCCCCGGAGGGGAATCCTCGTCCTCGGGGAGTTTGCAGATGCGCTCAAGGAATATGGCCGCGGCCACGACCGCGACCCCGGCGAGGAACGCCAGGCCGGCGTAGACGGCCTGGTGCCGGCGCGGATCCATGTCGAGCTTGTACATGATCAGGTAGAGGCAGGCGCCGCCGTACAGCCCCGCGACCAGCGCGGCGACAAGCGCGCTGGCCTGGGCGAAGACGACCGCCCGGGCGGCGGCCAGCGGGTCGACGCCCTTGGCGCCGGGGCGCCGCTCGCGCTGCGCGCGGAGCCGGGAGCGCAGGGAAAGGGCCGTCGCGAAGAGGGCCACCGCGATCACGGCCAGGACGATGGGCGCGGCCACCGGCACGCCTGGCAGCGTGCCCACCGTGTCCCACAGCCGGGCAATGGACCAGGCGATCACCAGTGCGATCGCGAAGAGCCCCGCCAGCATCCTGATCCGCAGTGTCCTCACCGAGCGCCCGCCTCCACGTCGTTGTTGTCTACCGGTCGCAACGATTACTCGGGCAGCCGTAGTTCCACGTCGTCGCGGCGCTCGACGCCCGTCCGTCCGACGGCCGCGAGCAGTTCCGCGACCGGCCCGTGTCCTGGCACGACGGCGGCCGGTTCGACGTCGTACCACGGTACGAGCACGAAGGCGCGCTCGTGGGCGCGGGGGTGGGGCAGCGTGAGGGCCGGGTCGTCGGAGACGATGCCCTGGTAGGCGACGATGTCGACGTCGATGGTGCGCGGCCCCCAGCGCTCGGCACGTACCCGCAGGTACGCCTCCTCGATGGCGTGGGCGCGCTCCAGCAGTGCGCTCGGCGGGAGCGTGGTGCGGATCAGGACGACCGCGTTGAAGTACCCGGGCTGGGTGCCGGGCTCGACGCCCCACGGCTCGGTCTCGTACACCGGGGAGACGGCCTTGACCCGGACGCCCGGGGTGTCCTCCAGCGCGTCCACGGCGCCCTGGAGCGTCTCCAGGCGGTTGCCGAGGTTGCCGCCGAGGGCGACGACGGCGGTCTTGGGGTTCTGCAGCGTGCGGTCGGCCGCGTCGACGGCGGCGACGACGGACGCGGGCACGGGCTGGACGGTGGGGTCTGCGGACTGTTCCGGCCATTCGGCGGTCACTGGCGCCTCCGGGTGATGGTCACGGTCACGTCGTCGAAGGGCACGGTGATGGGAGCGTCGGGTTTGTGCACGGTCACCTCGACCTCCTGCACCGCCTCGTGCCCCAGGCAGGTGTCGGCGATGCGCTGGGCAAGGGTCTCGATCAGGTCGACGGGCTCGCCGGAGACGACGGCCGCGACCTCCTCGGCGACCACACCGTAGTGCACGGTCCGATCGAGGTCGTCACCGGCCGCCGCCGGGACGGTGTCCAGGCCCATCACCAGGTCGATCACGAAGACCTGGCCGTTCTCCCGCTCGTGCTGGAAGACCCCGTGGTTTCCGTGCACCTTCAGCCCGTGCAGCGCGACTCGGTCCACCATCACTCCTCGTGTTCTGCTTCTTCGGTCTCGTCGTCCTCCTCGGCCAGCACCGGCGAGCCGTGGTGCACCCACAGCTGCCAGCCGTCGGCGGTGCGGCGGAAGACGTTGGTGGCCACCACCAGGCCGCCGACCAGCGAGCCGGCCGAACCGTCGTCCTCGGCGGGGCCGCCGGTGAGGATGTTCTCGGTGCATGTCACCACGGCGGCGTCGCCGTCCACCCCGACCTCGACGTCGGTCAGGAAGAACTGGATGTAGTCGGTGTTGGCCATGATCAGCGCGAAGGACCGCATGACCTCGCGGCGCCCGCGCAGCACCGGCCAGCCGGGGTGGACGACGGCGACGGACTCGGCGAGCGGGCCGTCCAGGACGACCGACTCCAGCGCGTCGAGGTCGGAGTTCTCCACGGCGTCGTAGAAGGCCTGGTTGGCCCGCTCGACCGCGCGGGCCTCCGCGGTGCGCGGCGTCATGCGCCCGCCCCCGCCGCGGTCTGCCCTGCGGCCGTCTCGATGGCGCGCGCCACCCGTACGGCGTCCGCGCTGGCGTGCACCTCGTGCACCCGGACCGCCCAGGCGCCCTCGCGGGCGGCGATCGCGGTGACCGCGGCGGTGGCCGCGTCGCGTTCGCGGGCCGGCGGCGGGTCGCCCGCGGAGCCGGCCAGGACGCGGCCGAGGAAACGCTTGCGGGAGGCGGCCACCAGCAGCGGCCGGCCCAGCGTGCGCAGCGCGCCGAGCTGGGCGAGCAGCGCGAGGTCGTGGTCGGCCTCCTTGGCGAAGCCCAGACCCGGGTCGAGCACGATGCGGTCCGGGTCGACGCCGCCGGCCACCGCCCGGTCCAGGCTGGTGCGCAGTTCGGCGATGACCTCGGCGAGGACGTCGCCGTAGACCGCGCGGTTGTTCATGTCGATGCTCTGGCCGCGCCAGTGCATCACCACGAAGGGCACGCCGGCCGCGGCCACCACCGGGATCATCGCCGGGTCGGCCTGGCCGCCGCTGACGTCGTTGACCAGCCTGGCCCCGGCGGCGACGGCCTGCTCCGCGACGGCGGCCCGCATCGTGTCGACGCTGACCAGCACGCCGGAGGCGGCCAGTTCGCGGACGACCGGGAGCACCCGGCGCAGCTCCTCCATCTCGTCGACCCTGGCGGCACCCGGCCGGGTGGACTCGCCGCCGACGTCGACCAGGTCGGCTCCCTGGGCGACCAGGTCGAGGCCGTGCTTGACGGCGACATCGGGGTCGAACCACCGCCCGCCGTCGGAGAAGGAGTCGGGCGTGACGTTCACCACGCCCATGACCGCGCAGCGGTCCCACTGCGGGAGTCCTACGGGTCCTGCCGGACCCTGCTGGGTACTCATGCGCCCAGCGTAGGCGGTGCGGGTCAGGCGACCGCACTCCGCTTGCCCGAGTCCCGCGACAACGCCGCGGCGCTGTCGGGTACGGCGGCGTAGCCCGTGCGGTGCCGGTGCGGGGGCCGGTCGGCGCGGCCGGGCAGGAAGCGCTGGACGGCGGCGGGCAGCGGCAGCGACAGGGTGACGAAGCCCTCCGCCTGCATGATCGCGAAGCCGATCCTGGGCAGGTCGCGGGAGTTGGGGAAGACCAGGAAGCGCGGCACCCAGTCCGGCTGGAACTTCGCGTTGAACTTGTACAGCGACTCGATCTGGAACCAGCGGGACAGGAAGACCAGCAGGCCGCGCCAGCCGCGCAGCACCGGCCCCGCGCCGATCCGCTCGCCGCGGGCCAGGGCGGAGCGGAACATCGCGAAGTTCAGCGACACCCGGACCACGCCGAGCGCCGGGGCCTGCTGGAGCGCGGCGACGATGAGCAGTTCGTTGAGCCCCGGGTCGGCGCTGCGGTCGCGCCGCATCAGCTCGAGCGACATGCCGTCGGCGCCCCAGGGCACGAAGTGCAGCACCGCCCGCAGGTCGCCCAGCTCCGGGTTCGGGGCGCCCGGCTCGCGGTCCTTGTGGGCGGTGACGACGACGCAGTCGCCGTCCAGGTCCTCGCCGAAGCGGCCGAGCGCCATCGAGAAGCCGCGCTCGGTGTCGGTGCCGCGCCAGGCGTCGGCGGCGAGCCGCACCTTCTGCTTCTCGCCCTCGGTCAGCTCCCGCACCCTGCGGACCCGGCACACGTAGCCGGACCGCTCGATGCGCTTGACCATCTGCCGCACATTGCGCATGGCGCGGCCTTCGAGGGTGAAGTCCGCGGCGTCGACGATGGCCTCGTCGCCCAGCTCCAGCGCGTCGAGCCCGGTCTCGCGGGTCCACACCTCGCCGCCGGTCTCGCTGCACCCGACGACGGCGGGCAGCCAGGCGTGGGCGCGGGCCAGCTCCATGAAGCGCTCGATGGCGCCGGGCCACGCCTCGACGTCGCCGATCGGGTCGCCGCCGGCCAGCGCCACGCCGGAGACCACCCGGTAGCAGACCGCGGCCTTGCCGCTGGCGGAGAAGACCACGGACTTGTCGCGGCGCAGCGCGAAGTGGCCGAGCGAGTCGCGGGCGCCGTGCCGGGCCAGCAGGGCGCGCAGCCGGTCCTCCTCGGCCTCGCTGAGCTCGGCGACCGGGCGGCCGGGGCGCAGCGCGAGGTAGACGGTGGAGATCGCGATGAGCAGGCCGAGGCCGCCGAGGGAGAAGCCGACGACGTCGTCGACCCGGTCGCTGGTGTAGTTGACGGGCCCGGAGACGCCGAAGAGGCCGAGCAGCACGTGCTCGCACCGGTCGAGGAAGCCGGGGCTGCCGCGCTCGGAGGAGGGGTGGGCGCTGGTGATGACCAGGCCGAGGGAGAAGGCGACGGCGCTCAGCCCGACGAAGTTCAGCAGTGCGCGCCAGCGGGTGTGCGGGTCGGACAGCGCGGTGAATTCCTGCCGGTGCAGCAGCAGCACCGTCATCAGCGCCAGCGACACGCCGACGCCGAAGAAGGAGTGCCGGTAGATCAGCTGGGTGGCGGCGCCGACCGGCAGCAGGGCCACGGCGGCCCACCAGGCGCGCTGCTTCCCCCGTTTGAGCGCGTGGGCCAGCATCAGCAGCAGGATGCCGGTGACGACGGAGGTGGCGGCGGCCAGCGAGCTGACGGTGCCGGGGAAGACCGCGGCCATGTGGTGCATCCGGCCGTTGCGGAAGGCCGGGAAGACCGCGGAGATCACGTCGAGCAGGCCGATCACCGCCGTCGCGGAGCCGATGATCTTGGGCACGGCGGAAGACCGCACCGGCCAGCGGTGCCGGCGCGCGGCCGACTGCCGATCAGCGGACATCGTCCACCGCCGACGGAACCCGGGCCGGGCTTTCAGCCTCTAGCAGCACAGACATGGGTCACCCAAACCACAGCATCACCGGAAATCACGGGAATGTCCCGCAATCTGCTCCAGTACGAAGAATTTGCGCCCTCTAGGACGCGAACTCTGCCGTCCGGGTTCCTTCCCGGGCGGCGCAACTGGACGCCGACGCAGAAAGTACACCTGCCGACATGGGTCTCACGAGTAAGAAGGTGCTGCTGGCCGCCGCTCTGCTCGCCCTGGCGCTGTTCGCGGCCACGGTGTGGCTGTGGCCGCGGCTGGCCGGACGGGGCCTGCTGCCGGTGCTGGGCAGGGTCGGGGCGCTGCTGGCGACCCAGCTGGCGCTGGTCGCCGCGCTGGGCCTGGCGGCGAACTACTCCTTCGGGTTCTACGCCTCCTGGGCCGACCTCTTCGGCCTGGAGACCACCCCGGGCGTCGTCGTCGACCACGCGGCGGGCTCGCCGGCCGAGGGGGCGCTGCGGGTGCTCGCCACCCTGCACGTCAACGTCGCGGGCGGCTCGGTGCCGCGGCTCGGCGGCCAGATCCAGAAGATCGCCCTCGGCGGCGGCCTTTCGGGCATCACGACGACGGCGTACGTCTACCTGCCGCCGCAGTACTTCGCGCACCCGCACCGCCGCTTCCCGGCCGCGCTCGTGCTCACCGGCTACCCGGGCACGGCCGAGGCGCTGTTCAAGAAGCTGAAGTACCCGGTGGTCGCCGCGGGGCAGGTACGGCGCGGCGCCGCCCGGCCGATGATCCTGGTGATGATGCGGCCCACCGTGGCGCCGCCGCGCGACACGGAGTGCACGGACGTGCCGGGCGGGCCGCGGACCGAGACGTTCTTCGCCACCGACCTGCGAAGGTCACTGGCGGCCCGCTACCGGATCGGCGCGGGCGCGGCGAGCTGGGGCGTCATCGGCGACTCCACGGGCGGCTACTGCGCCCTCAAGCTCGCTCTGCGGAACCCGGGCTCGTACGGCGCCGCGGTGGGCCTGTCGGCGGACTACGGCGCCCCCGAGGACGCGACGACCGGGGACCTCTACGGCGGCAGTCCCGCCCGCCGCGCTTCCGACGACCTGATGTGGCGCCTGGGGCACCTCCCGCACCCGCCGGTGGACCTGCTGGTGACCAGCAGCCGGCACGGCGAGCGCAACTACCGGGCGACCCTGCGCTTCATCGCACTGGCCGGCCACGGCCCGACCCGCGTCTCGTCGATCATCCTGCCCAGCGGCGGCCACAACTTCACGACCTGGGCGCGGGAGATCCCGCCGGCGCTGGAGTGGCTCAGTGCCCACCTCGCCCCGTCGTAGCGGCCGCGGCCGCCGGCGGGGCCGCTCAGCCGCGGCCGATGATCAGGCTCATCGCCTCGGCGCGGGTGGCCGGGTCGCGGAGCTGGCCGCGCACCGCGGAGGTGATCGTCTTGGCCCCGGGCTTGCGGACGCCCCGCATGGTCATGCACATGTGCTCGCACTCGACGACCACGATCACCCCGCGCGGCTCCAGTATCCGCATCAGCGCGTCGGCGATCTGCGTGGTGAGACGTTCCTGCACCTGCGGGCGGCGGGCGTAGACGTCGACCAGCCGGGCCAGCTTCGACAGGCCGGTGATCTTGCCGCTGGTGGAGGGGATGTAGCCGACGTGCGCGACGCCCACGAAGGGCACCAGGTGGTGCTCGCAGGAGGACATCACCTCGATGTCCTTGACCAGCACCATCTCGTCGTGCCCGAGGTCGAAGGTGGTGGTCAGCACGTCCTCGGGCTCCTGCCACAGCCCGGAGAAGATCTCCCGGTAGGCCCGGGCCACCCGGTTCGGGGTCTCGCGCAGGCCCTCGCGGTCGGGGTCCTCACCGACGGCGAGCAGCAGCTCGCGGACGGCCGCGGCGGCCCGCTTCTCGTCGAACTCGGAGATCCGGCCCTCGCCGTCGAGTGTCACGGGGTCGGTCATGGTGCCTCGTTCCTGCTGCTGGTGCGGTCGGCCGGGAGCCGCGACAACAAAAGGCCGCGGCCACAGGGTAAAACCCCGGGACCGCGGCCTTCATTCCGGGAGGCTCCCGGACCTGCGGCTTGTCAGCTGTCGTTCCTGCCGTCCTCGGGCAGGTCGACGGGCTCCACGGGCGGCTTCGTCGTCGTGATCGCCGCCGGGCCGTTGCCGTTGGAGGGCTGCTGGCTGCCGTTGGTCAGCGCCAGCTCCTTCGGCGAGAGCACCGGGGGACGGGTGGACGGCGTACGCCGGGCGGAACCGGTCCAGGCCGGACGCGGCGGGCGCTTCACGATCGGGGCGAAGATCTCGGCGATCTCCTCCTTGTTCAGCGTCTCCCGCTCCAGCAGGGCCAGCACGAGGTTGTCCAGGACGTCGCGGTTCTCGACCAGGATCTCCCAGGCCTCGTTGTGCGCCGTCTCGATCAGCTTCTTGACCTCCTCGTCCACCAGCCCGGCGACCTCTTCCGAGTAGTCGCGCTGGTGGCCCATCTCACGTCCGAGGAAGGGCTCGGAGTCGCTGGAGCCGAACTTGATCGCTCCCAGCCGCTCGGTCATGCCGTACTGGGTGACCATCGCGCGGGCCGTGGTGGTGGCCTTCTCGATGTCGTTGGACGCGCCGGTGGTCGGGTCGTGGAAGACCAGTTCCTCCGCCGCCCGGCCGCCCATCATGTAGGCGAGCTGGTCGAGCATCTCGTTGCGCGTGGTCGAGTACTTGTCCTCGTCGGGCAGCACCATCGTGTAGCCCAGGGCGCGGCCGCGGGACAGGATCGTCACCTTGTGCACCGGGTCGGAGTTGGGCGAGGCCGCCGCGACCAGGGCGTGTCCGCCCTCGTGGTACGCGGTGATCTTCTTCTCCTTGTCCGACATGATGCGGGTGCGCTTCTGCGGCCCGGCCACGACGCGGTCGATGGCCTCGTCCAGCACGCCGTTGTCGATCAGCTTCTTGTCGCCGCGGGCGGTGAGCAGCGCGGCCTCGTTCAGCACGTTGCTCAGGTCCGCACCGGTGAAGCCCGGCGTGCGGCGGGCGACGGCCATCAGGTCGACGTCCGGCGCGATCGGCTTGCCCTTCTGGTGGACCGTGAGGATCTCCAGACGGCCCTGAAGGTCCGGCGGGTCGACCGCGATCTGCCGGTCGAAGCGGCCCGGGCGCAGCAGCGCCGGGTCCAGGATGTCGGGCCGGTTCGTGGCGGCGATCAGGATCACGCCGCCCTTCACGTCGAAGCCGTCCATCTCGACCAGCAGCTGGTTGAGGGTCTGCTCACGCTCGTCGTGCCCGCCGCCGAGGCCCGCACCGCGGTGCCGGCCGACGGCGTCGATCTCGTCGACGAAGACGATGGCCGGTGCGTTGGCCTTGGCCTGCTCGAACAGGTCGCGGACCCGGCTGGCGCCGACACCGACGAACATCTCGACGAAGTCGGAACCGGAGATCGAGTAGAACGGCACGCCCGCCTCACCGGCGACGGCCCGCGCGAGCAGCGTCTTGCCGGTACCAGGGCGGCCGTACAGCAGCACGCCCTTGGGGATCTTGGCGCCGACGGCCTGGAACTTGGCCGGCTCCTGCAGGAACTCCTTGATCTCCTGGAGCTCCTCCACCGCCTCGTCACAGCCCGCGACGTCCGAGAACGTCGTCTTGGGGGTGTCCTTGGTGATCAGCTTGGCCTTGGACTTCCCGAACTGCATGACGCGCGAACCGCCGCCCTGCATCTGGTTCATCAGGAAGAGGAAGACCACCACGATCAGGACGAAGGGCAGCAGCGACAGCAGAATGCCGAGGAAGGCGTTCTGCTTGGACTGCGAGACGGTGTACTTGTCGGGGAGCTGGACTCCCTTGACCTGACCGTCCACGATCCGCTGCAGGTCGGCGGCGATCGCGGCACCCTGGTCGCCGATGTAGCTGGCCCTGACCTTGGAGCTGCCCTCGATCTTCACGCCGTCTTTGAGCTGGACCTTGATGGAGTTGTCGTCTCCGGTGGTCAGCTCGGCTGATTTGGCCTGGTTGGTGTCGATCGCATGCAGAACCGCGCCGGTGTCCACCGTCTTGTAGCCGCCGCCAGACCCGACGACCTGCATCAACACGATCACAGCGAGGACAACCAGCACGATCCACATCACTGGCCCACGGAAATAGCGCTTCACGTCCATCCATGCGGGGCGAAACCGCCCCGTCCCTCCTGCCACAGTGAGGCACCGCCGCCTGCTGGCGGCGCATGCATCCGGTGTTGTAATGACCCGACCTTCGGACGGTACCCCAGCATTGTCACCCGAGGGCGCCGCCGACTGTTAACCAACCCGCTTTCCCCTGCTCCAACGCTGGGAAAGTGCCATCGGTTCCCTGTGCCCGCCCGGGCGGCGGTCAGCCGCCGTAGACGTGCGGGGCGAGCGTCCCGACGAAGGGCAGATTCCGGTACTTCTCGGCATAGTCCAGGCCGTAACCGACGACGAATTCGCTGGGAATCTCGAAGCCGGTGTACTTCACGTCGATCTCGACCTTGGCCGCCTCGGGCTTGCGCAGCAGAGTGCAGACCTCCAGGGAGGCCGGGCCGCGCGAGCCGAGGTTGCTGATGAGCCAGGAGAGCGTCAGGCCCGAGTCGATGATGTCCTCGACGATCAGCACGTCCCGGCCGGCGATGTCGGTGTCGAGGTCCTTGAGGATGCGCACCACGCCGGAGGACTTGGTGCCGGCGCCGTAGGAGGACACCGCCATCCAGTCCATGGTGACCTCGCTCGACAGGGCGCGGGCCAGGTCCGCCATGACCATGACGGCGCCCTTGAGCACCCCCACGATCAGCAGGTCCTTACCCGCGTAGTCCCGGTCGATCTCCGCAGCCAGCTCCACCAGCTTGGCGTCGATCTCTGCCTTGGAGATGAGTACTTTCTCCAGGTCGGTGCCCATGTCGATCTCGTTCACTGCCTGGTACATCCCTCAGCTGCTCGGGTCCACGCCGGCGCCTCTACGACGGCGAGAACACCAGTCTGCCATTGGCCCGCAGTACGGCGACGCCGCCCGGCAGGTTGAGCGCCTTCTGCCCGTGCCAGCCGGTGACCAGGCGGTCCACCTCCTCGATGTGCCGGGCGAAGAGGAAGCCCGGCGGTGACCCGGCCGCGATCGCCGTCCTGCGCAGCACCCGGCGGCGCACCGCCGCCGGCAGCGTCGCCAGCCGGCGCACGTCCAGGCTGCCGTCGTCGCCCGCCGCGTCCGCCTGGGCGTCGGCCGCCCACTGGTCGAGCGCGTCGGCGTCGTCCCTGGAGAGCTGGGCGGTACGGGCCAGCGCCTCGACGACGCCCTTGCCGAGCGACTTCTCCAGCACCGGCAGCGCCTCGTGCCTGACCCGGGAGCGGGTGTAGGCGGGGTCGTGGTTGTGCGGGTCCTCCCAGACCGTGATGCCCTGGGCCAGGCAGCCCTGGCGCACGGTGTCGCGGTCCAGCAGCAGGAAGGGCCGCCGGTAGCGGCCGCCGGCCCCGGAGACCGCGGCCATGCCGGAAAGCGAGCGGATACCGGAGCCGCGGGCGAGCCCGAGCAGCACCGTTTCTGCCTGGTCGTCGCGGGTGTGGCCGAGCAGTACGGCCGCCGCGCCGCGCCGGTCGGCGGCGGCGTCGAGTGCCGCGTAGCGGGCGTCGCGGGCCGCGGCCTCGGGGCCGCCCTGGCGGCCGACGGTCACACCGACCGCGTCCACCGGGTCCAGGCCGAGCGCGCGCAGCCGTCCTGCCACTTCCTGCGCGCGGACGGCGGAGCCGTCCTGCAGGCCGTGGTCGACGGTGACCGCGCCGGCCCTGACGCCGAGCCGCGGCGCCTCGAAGGCGAGGGCGGCGGCCAGCGCCATGGAGTCGGCGCCGCCGCTGCACGCGGCGAGCACCACGGGGTGCGGTTCTGCGGACGAGCTGAGGACGTCGTGCAGGACGCGGCGGACCGCCAGGCGTATCGCCGCGACCGTGGGGTGGGGTCCCATGTCCGGTTCCCTCCTGAGGAGGCTGTGAAGGCTGCGGTGAGCAGGATCGACGAGAGGAGATGACGCAGGGTATCCAGATGGTGACAGAACTCTGGGCATTACCCGAGCATCGCACGCCCTACCCTGCGTCTACGGTCCCTCGGACGGGTGAACCGGGGGCGTGAAAGAGCGTCAGGCGACCCCTTCACCGCTCCGTCTTCCTCCTCGCACCCTCCGCGGACGGCCTCGTCCCTCGGCCGGCCACTGCGGCGCTCGCTCGTCAGCCGTCGGAGCGCCGGTGCACCCGCGCGACCCATTCCGCGGGCTTGCCGATCTCCGCCTTGCTGGGCAGCGTGTTGGGCGACGTCCACACCTTGTTGAAGCCGTCCATGCCGACCTCGTCGACCACCGCCCGTACGAACCGCTCGCCGTCGCGGTACTGCCGCAGCTTCGCGTCCAGGCCGAGCAGCCGGCGCAGCGCCTGGTCGAGGCGGCCGGCGCCGTTGGCGCGGCGGCGGCTGAACTTCTCGCGGATCTCCGCGACGCTCGGCACGACGTCGGGTCCCACACCGTCCATCACGTAGTCGGCGTGGCCTTCGAGCAGCGACATCACGCCGGTCAGCCGGGCCAGGATCTCCCGCTGGGTGGGCGTCTGGACCAGGTCGACCAGGCTGCGGCCGTCGTCAGGCGCGTCGGCGGCCGCTGCCCGCTCCTCGGCCCCTTCCGCCGCCGGGTCCTTGGCGCCGTTGCCGCCGGTGAAGGACTGCACGGCCTGCCTGACCCGCTCGATCACGGTCGACGCGTCCAGGTCGGTCTCGCCCAGGAACGACTGGATCTCGCCCTCGATGTGGTCGCGCAGCCACGGCACCGCGGAGAACTGCGTGCGGTGCGTCTCCTCGTGCAGGCACACCCACAGCCGGAAGTCGTGCGGGTCCACGTCCAGCTCCCGCTCGACCTGCACGATGTTCGGCGCGACCAGCAGCAGCCGGCCGGCCCGCGACTCGCCGGGACCCGGCTTGACCGGACCCGCCGGCATGTCGCGGCTGGGCGGCGCGAAGGTCTCGTACTGCCCGAGCACCCGGGAGGACAGGAAGCTCAGCAGCATCCCGACCTCGACGCCGGTGACCTTGCCGCCGACCGTGCCGAGCACCGCACCCCCCGCGCCGCCGGGCCTGCGCGCCTGCATCTTGACCAGCAGCGGCTTGAGGACCTCGCGGAAGCCCGCCACGTTCGCCTTGACCCAGCCGGCCCGGTCCACGATCAGTACGGGGGTGCCGTGCGGCGGCACCTCCCCGTCGCCGTACATGCGGGTGAAGCCCCGCACGTGCGCCTCCGACTCCTGCGCGTGCCCGCGCAGCTCGGCGACGATCGCCCGGGCCTCGTCCCGGCTCACCTCAGGCCCAGGGCGCGTCAGCCTCTGGGCCGTCGCCACGGCGAGGTTCCAGTCGACCATCTCGCTTCCACCGATGCTCGTCATGCCTCTCACGGTACGTTGCCGGTCCGCGCTTTGGGGCGCCGCGCAGAAGGCGGAGGGGCGGGCCGGGGGACATTCCCCGGCCCGCCCCTCGGGCGTACGTGGCGGCTGCGGCCGTCAGTGGCCCGGGCCGTGCTCCTTGAGGCGGCGGAACGAGTCCTCGATCTCGGCCTCGGCCTCGGCGCGGCCGACCCAGTCGGCGCCCTCGACGGACTTGCCGGGCTCCAGGTCCTTGTAGACCTCGAAGAAGTGCTGGATCTCCAGCCGGTCGAACTCGCTCACGTGGTGGATGTCCCGCAGGTGCTCCACCCGCGGGTCGGACGCGGGCACGCACAGCACCTTGTCGTCGCCGCCGGCCTCGTCGGTCATGCGGAACATGCCGATGGCGCGGCAGGTGATCAGGCAGCCGGGGAAGGTCGGCTCGTCCAGGATGACCAGCGCGTCCAGCGGGTCGCCGTCCTGGCCCAGGCTGTTCTCGATGAAGCCGTAGTCGGCGGGATAGCTGGTCGAGGTGAAGAGCCGGCGGTCCAGGCGGATACGACCGGTCTCGTGGTCCACCTCGTACTTGTTCCGCGAACCCTTCGGGATCTCGATCGTGACGTCGAACTCCAAGGCCCTACTCCTCCATGATCAGCGCATACTGCGGGTGATTAAGTGTCTCCCACGCAAGTGGGTGGTCGCGAAAGGGGCTGGTCGGGGGTGCCGCACAGCAGGAATGTGCAGGTAGTGGCGATATCCGCGGCAATAGGCGCGGTCGTCGCCGCCGGTGCGGTGGCCGCGGCCGGACCGTGGGACGGCGGTCAGCGTAAGGCCGAGCGGTCACTCGCCGCGGCCCGGGACGGGCACGAGGCGCCGGTACGGTCCGCCGCGACCGCGTCGCCGCGGCCCTATGCCGCGCCGCCCGCCGCCTCCGCCGCGCCTGTCCTGGCCGCGGCCGGCGGCGGGGCGCCGGAGACCGCCGCGGCTCTCGCGGCCCGGCTCGGGCCGCTGATGGCCTCGCCCGGCCTGGGCACGGTACGCACCGGGGCGGTGATAGACGTCACCACCGGGAAGCTGCTCTACGCCCACCGGCCGAGCACCGCCTCCACCCCCGCGTCCACCACCAAGCTCGCCACCGCCACCGCCGCGCTCGGTGTCCTGGGCGGCTCCCGCACCCTGGCGACCAGCGTCGTCGCCCTCGGACCCGGGCGCATCGTGCTCGTCGGCGGCGGCGACCCGACGCTCGAACTCGACCGGCTCGCCGCCGACACCGCGGCCGCGCTGCACGCTCGCGGCACCACATCGGTACGGCTCGGCTACGACACGTCGCTCTACTCAGGTCCCGTGCTGCACCCCATCGGCTACAACGAGAACCTCGCACCGGTCACCGCGCTGATGGTGCGCGAGGGCCGCCTCGACGCCAGCACCGGCGGGCCTGCGACCCGCACCACCCACCCGGCCCTCTCCGCGGCCACGTCCTTCGCGGCCCTGCTGCGCTCGCACGGCATCACCGTGGCCGGCGGGCCCGCGCCCGCGCGCGGCGCCGGGGGTACGCGGCTCGCCGTGCACCAGTCGGCGCCGGTCAGCGAGCTGGTCGAGCGGATGCTCACCGACTCCGACAACGACCTCGCGGAGGCGCTGGCCCGGCAGGTCGCCCTGGCCTCCGGCCACCCGGCCTCCTTCGCGGGCGGCGCGAAGGCGATCGCGGCGGCGCTGCGGCAGTACGGCGTGCCCCTCGTGCACGCCGTCTTCGCCGACGGGAGCGGCCTGGACCACACCGACGCGCTGTCGCCCGCGACGCTCACCCGCATCCTCGCCCTGGCCGCGTCCCCCGCCCACCCCGAGCTGCGCCCGGTCCTCGCCGGGCTTCCCGTCGCGGCCTTCACCGGCACGCTCGCGTCCCGTTTCGCGGCGAGCCCCGGTGCGGGGGTCGTCCGGGCGAAGACCGGCACGCTGACCGGCACGAACACGATCGCGGGGGTGACGGTCACCCCTGCGGGGCGCGTCCTGGCGTTCTCCTTCATGACCCAGGGCACGACTTCCGCGGATGCCGCGCAGGCGGCTCTGGACGCGCTTGCCTCCGGCGTCTCCCGCGGCTGACCCCCTGCCCTGCCCCTGCGGGCGGCCCCGGGACCTTCCCCCGGCGGTGGCTCGTCGCAACCCGGGGGAAGGTCCCGGGACGAGGCGCGCACCGCCGGGGGGAGGGGAACCCCCTAGAAACCACGTGTGCGCTTCGCCGCGCGGCGGGGGGCCGCAGGGCCGGGGGTGGGGAGGGCGAGGCGGGCGATCTCGTTGCCGAGGTTGACCCCGATGGCCAGCGCCAGCGCAAGCGCCGCGGCCCGGGTGAGCTGCGTGAAGCCCTGGGCCGCGTGGTTCTGGGTGAAAGCCAGCAGGCCGAAGTACGTCGCGGAGCCGGGCAGCAGCGGCCCGATCGCCGCCGTCACGTACGGCAGGACGGACACGTACCGGTAGCGGGCCATGAGCTGCCCGAACAGCCCGACCAGGCCCGCCGCGGCGGCGGTCGCAGCGACCTGGTTGCCGCCCGCCTGCTGGTGCAGGACGCCGAAGACCGTCCACGCCACGCCCCCGTTGAGCGTGGCGAGCAGGAGCACCGCCCGCTCGCACTGGAGCAGCACGGCGAAGGCCAGCGTCAGCACCATCGCGGCGACCAGCTGCACCCACGGGTGGTCGTACGCCCGGATCGCCTGGTCCGGGTTGAGGTCGGCGCCGAGGTGGACGCCCGCGTAGAGGATCAGCGTGACGCCGATGACGATGCCGACGACGAGGTAGATCACTTCGAGCAGCCGGGCCGACGCGGTGATGTAGAAGCCGGTCAGGCCGTCCTGGACGGCGGCGACCAGCGCGCGGCCCGGCAGCAGCGCGAACAGCCCGCCGGTGATGACCGCGGAGGACTGGACGCCCGCGGCGCCCGGAATCCAGTGCGCGCGGTCCACCACCACCCCTATCGCGGCGGCGGGCATCGCGGCCGCCGCGAACTGGTAGAACTCCGGGATCCCGCGCCCGGCCAGCAGCCACGCCAGCCGGTCGCCGAGCATCGCGGCGAGCCCGGCGGCGAGGAAGATGATCAGGTTGCCGCCGACCAGCAGGCTGGCCGCGCCCGCGAGCAGCCCGGCGGCGCAGGTGAGCAGCCAGCTGCCGTACGGGTGCCGGTTGCGGCGGATGTCGGCGAGCCGCCGGTAGGCGTCCTCCAGGGTCGCCTCACCCGTGGTGATGCCGTCCACGAGCCGGTAGACCGCGGCGAGCCGGGTGTAGTCGGTGACGCGGCGGCGCACCGTACGGCTCGCGGTCAGCGGCGGCTCGGTCAGCGAGGGCTGGTAGGAGATGCCCAGCAGGGTGAAGGTGACGTTGGGCTCCACCCGGGCGAGCCCGTAGGCGTACGCCACCCCGAGCATCGCGGCCTCGACGTCCTCCGCGCCCTCACCCCCGGCGAGCAGCAGCTCGCCGATGCGCAGGGTCAGGTCGAGCACCCTCGGCACGGACACGGTGTGCCCGGTCTCGGGCCGGTCGAAGGCGGCCTCGGGTCCCGGCCGCTCGGTGACGGGCAGCCGTACGAAGGTCCGCATGCGGTCCTGCCAGCGGGCGTCACCCGGCGGCAGGGGGAGGATCGGGAAGCCCTCGGGCGGTGTGAAGGCGGACCCCGCCTCGCGTTCCTCCCCTGCTCCCGGGCCGCCGCCGCCCGTCACCCGCCCGCCTCAGTTCTTCTGCGCGCGGTGCCGGCCGCCACCACGCGAGACCGCGGTGGCCTCGGACGTCTCTCCGCCCTCGGGCTCGTGCGCCGCCGGCCCGGCCTTCGCCCTGCGGCGCGAGCGCAGGTACTCGATGCCCAGCGGCACCACGGACACCAGCACCACCAGGACGAGGATCGCCTCGATGTTGTCCTTGACGAATGCGATCTGCCCGAGCCAGTAACCCAGCAGGGTGACCCCGGCGCCCCACAGCGTGCCGCCGATGACATTGAAGGTGGCAAAGGTGCGGTAGTTCATTCGGCTGACGCCTGCGACGATCGGGGTGAACGTTCTGACGATCGGCACGAAGCACGCCATCACGATGGCTTTGGAGCCGTGCCGATCGAAAAACTCGTGCGCCTTCTCGATGTTCTCCATCTTGAAGAGCCGCGAGTCGGGCCGCCGGAAGAGCGAGGGGCCGACCTTGCGCCCGAACAGGTAGCCGACCTGCTGCCCCAGCACGGAGGCGACGGCGATCAGCGGCGCCACGGCCCACAGCGGCTTGTCCAGGGTGCCGCCCGCGACCAGCAGACCCGTCGTGAACAGCAGGGAGTCACCGGGCAGGAAGAATCCGATCAGCAGCCCGGACTCCGCGAACACGATCAGCAGTACGCCCCACAGGCCGTACGTGTTGATCAGATGGTCGGGAGAGAGCCAGCTCGGACCGAGGGCGATGTTCGTCACGATCCAAAAGTATCAATGCAGTGTTGATACAAACGTTCCGCAACCTGCGAGTAGTGGACTACCTTCTCCGCAGTGTCACCCGCGCACCACCTTCGCATGTCCGGAAAGTCATCCCCCCACGTGCCCCGTCACTGCGTCCGAACCACCTGGCGGCTCCCGTTATGACTCGCGCCATCACCCTGCACGAAGTTTCCAAGTACTACCCCAAGCAGCCGTCGCCTGCCGTGGACCGGTTCTCGCTGGACATCGCACCAGGGGAGTTCCTGGTGCTCCTGGGTCCTTCCGGTTGCGGCAAGTCCACGGTCCTGCGGATGATCGCCGGGCTCGAGGACATCACCACGGGCGAACTGCTGCTCGACGGCGAGTATTCGAACGACCTCGCGCCCGGCGACCGCCGGATGGCCATGGTCTTCCAGAACTTCGCCCTCTACCCGAGCATGACCAGCCGGGAGAACATCGGCTTCCCGCTGCGGTTCGAGATGCCGGGCGAGGAGCACGGGCCGCGGGTCGACGAGACCGCCCGCATCCTCGGCATCGAGGAGATCCTCGACCGCTACCCCGGGCAGCTCTCCGGCGGTGAGCGCCAGCGCGTGGCAATGGGCCGCGCGATCTCCCGGCACCCCTCGGTCTTCCTGATGGACGAGCCGCTGTCCAACCTCGACGCGAAGCTGCGCGCCCACCTGCGCGCGGAGATCGCCCGCCTCACCCACGGCATGGGCGTCACGACCGTCTACGTCACCCACGACCAGGCCGAGGCCATGTCCCTCGGCGACCGGGTCGCGATCATGCGCAGCGGTGTGCTGCAGCAGATCAGCAGCCCGCGTGAGGCGTACCACCTGCCGGAGAACGTCTTCGTCGCCGCCTTCGTCGGCACCCCGCGGATCAACCTGCTCCAGGCCACCGTCATCGCCCCGCTCACCGGCGGGATGTGGATCGACTTCGGCCGGCAGCGGCTCGGGCTGCCCGAGCCGCTGAACTACGACCACCAGATGCTGCGCATCCAGCAGGGCCGGCGCATCATCGTCGGGCTGCGCTCGGAGGCGGTGCGCATCGCCCAGCCCAGCCAGGCGCACGCCGGCGAGGTGGTGCTCAGCGGCATCGTCGAGCACGTCGAGTACCAGGGCCACGAGTCGCTGGTGCACCTCAACACCGGGTCGCGTCCCGCGGTGGTCCCCGAGCTGGAGGCCCCGCGCCCCACCTCGGCGGCCAGGAACGGCTCCCGCCGGGGCGGCAGCGGCGTCGGGCTCGGCAAGCTCGCGCAGAAGGCCGCGCGGCGCATCCAGGCCAGCGTCATGGAGCGCGACAGCTCCTCCTCGGCGTCCTCCGACGGGCTGCCGCCCAAGCCGCAGCAGGCGCCGGTGTCGGTCATGGACCGGCCCTCGACGCCGGAGACGCAGACCGGCGACCTCGTCGTCCGCACGGGACCCGACATCCGGGTACGCCGCGGGGACCGCGTCCCGCTGCTGGTGGACCTCGCGCACCTGTACGTCTTCGACCAGGAGGGCCAGCGCATCTGCCCGGCCCCCGCGCAGCAGCCGCGCCTGGAGTAGCCGCGGCTGCGGCAGGCCCACCGCCGGGCGATGCTTCTTCCCATGGGAATCGATGATTTCGGCGGTGGGCAGGAACAGGGCGCGGACATCCTGGTCGTCACCACGAACGACGCGCCCGGCTTTCGCGTGGAACGGGTCATCGGCGAGGTGTTCGGCCTGACGGTCCGCTCCCGGCACCTCGGCAGCCAGATCGGTGCGGGCCTGAAGTCCATGGTCGGCGGTGAGCTCAAGGGTCTGACCAAGACGCTGGTCGAGACCCGCAACCAGGCCATGCAGCGCCTTGTCGAGCAGGCGCGTGCGCGGGGCGCGAACGCGGTTCTGGCGATGCGGTTCGACGTCAGCGAGGCGGCTGACGTCGGTACGGAAGTCTGCGCATACGGCTCCGCCGTGGTCCTCACCCGCGCGTAGCGCCCCCTGGGGGGCGCCTCCCCCGGGTGGGTGCCCTCTTCCGCAGCGGGTTCGCGCTTCTCAGTGGCGCGGGTCGCCACCGGCCCGGAGGGACTCTTCGCTCCGCCCCGGACCACCCGCCGGTGGGGGCTGAGCGCGCAGTTCCCCGCGCCCCTGTCAGGCACCCCCTTCCGCAAGGGGACCCCCACACGGCGGGACGTACCCCGAAGGGGCGCGAGGAACGGCGCGACCAGCCACCGACCGCGCGCGGCTCGCCACCGACCCGGAGGGGCTCTTCGCTCCGCCCCGGACCACCCGCCGGTGCGGGCTGGGCGCGCAGTTCCCCGCGCCCCTGAGGGTTGCCCCCTTCCGCAAGGGGACCCCCACACGGCGGGACGTACCCCGAAGGGGAGCCCCCAGCCACCGCGCCCTGCGGAAGCGCGCCCCCCGCGGAGGGGGTGAAGGCTCGGGGGGCGGAGCCGCAGAGGCAGTCGTATCGTGCGAGACATGGCACTGCACAAAGGCTCAGGCAGCCCGCGGGCAATCGCGGTGAACCCCTTCTTCGGCGAAGCCGACCCCGTTTCGGGGCGGACGACGGCACCGCCCAAGCACCAGTTGCCGGACGGGCCGATGACGCCGCACGCGGCGTACCAGCTCGTGCACGACGAGCTGATGCTCGACGGCAACTCGCGGCTCAACCTCGCCACCTTCGTCACGACCTGGATGGAACCCCAGGCGGACATCCTGATGGCTGAGTGCCGCGACAAGAACATGATCGACAAGGACGAGTACCCGCGTACGGCCGAGCTGGAGCGGCGCTGCGTGGCGATCCTCGGCGATCTGTGGAACGCCCCCGACCCGGACGCGGTGGTGGGCTGCTCGACCACCGGCTCGTCCGAGGCGTGCATGCTCGCCGGAATGGCGCTGAAGCGCCGCTGGTCCAAGCGCACCAAGGGCTACCCGGCGACGGCCAGGCCGAACCTGGTGATGGGCGCCAACGTGCAGGTGTGCTGGGAGAAGTTCTGCACGTTCTGGGAGGTCGAGGCCCGCCTCGCCCCGATGAGCGGCGACCGCCTGCACCTGGACGCGGACTCCGCGCTCGCGCTGTGCGACGAGAACACCATCGGCGTGGTCGCCGTGCTCGGTTCGACCTTCGACGGGTCCTACGAGCCGGTCGCCGAGATCTGCGCGGCCCTGGACGCGTACGAGGAGCGCACAGGCCACCACATCCCGGTGCACGTGGACGGCGCCTCGGGCGGCATGGTCGCGCCGTTCCTCGACGAGGACCTGGTGTGGGACTTCCGGCTGCCGCGGGTCACGTCGATCAACACCTCGGGGCACAAGTACGGCCTGGTCTACCCCGGTGTCGGCTGGGCGCTGTGGCGGGACGCCGACGCGCTGCCCGAGGAGCTGGTCTTCCGGGTGAACTACCTGGGCGGCGACATGCCGACCTTCGCGCTGAACTTCTCCCGCCCCGGCGCCCAGGTGGTGGCGCAGTACTACACGTTCCTGCGGCTCGGAAAGGACGGCTACCGGGCGGTCCAGCAGACCAGCAGGGACGTGGCCGTCTCGGTCGCCGACCGCTTCGCCGCGCTGGACGAGTTCCGGCTGATCACCCGGGGCGACGAGCTGCCGGTCTTCGCGGTGACCACCGCGCCCGACGTCACGGCCTTCGACGTCTTCGACGTCTCGCGGCGGCTGCGCGAGCACGGCTGGCTGGTGCCCGCGTACACGTACCCGGCCGACCGTCAGGACCTGGCGGTGCTGCGGGTGGTGTGCCGCAACGGCTTCTCCGAGGACCTGGCCGACCTGCTGATGAACGACCTCACCCGGCTGCTGCCGGAACTGCACCGCCAGCCTGGCCCGTTGAACCGCCCCGAGTCGGTGGCGACCGCCTTCCACCACTGAACCCTCCGCCCCCTCCCACCCGGTGGCGCAGCCGGCCGCGGCAGTGCCACAGTGTCCCCTTCCGGTCGGCTGACCGGCGTTCACGTAGTGGCGCACCTCGGGTGGCACGGGTGCGAAGGAACGGGGGAACGGCGAGATGGAACCGCTGATGATGGGCGACCCGGCACAGGTCGGCCCGTACCAGCTGACGGGCAGGCTGGGCGCGAACGAGCTGGGGCAGGCGTACGCGGGACGGCATCCGGCGGGGGCGTCGGTCACCGTCACGGTGCTGCACCCGCACCTGGCGGCCGACCCGCAGGTCCGCGCCCGCTTCCGCACGGACGTGAACGACGCCCGCCGCGCCGCAGGCCCGTACGTCCTGCCCGTCGACGCGGACACCGAAGGTCCTGCGCCCTGGGTGGCCTCGGCCGGTCCCGACGTGGCGACGCTGGCGACGGCGGTCACCGGGCTCGGGCCGCTGCCGCCGAACCAGCTGCGGGACGTGGCGGTGGCGCTGACCGGTGCGCTGGCGGGCGCCCAGCAGGCCGGCGTCCGCCTGGCCGGCCTGGAGCCGTCCGCCGTGTTCATGACGCCCGAGGGTCCGCGGCTGGCCCCCTTCGGGATCGCGCACGCCGTACCGGGGGCGGGCGGCGGGGACCCGGACGCCGTCTACAGCCTGGGCGCGGCCCTCTACTTCGCCGCGACCGGCCGCCCGCCGGCCCCCGCCTCGGCCGGCTGGCAGCCGGGGCCGCCGCCGATAGCCGACCCGGTGCTCGGGCTGCTGATCGCCGACTGCCTGAGCGCGCAGCCCGCCGCCCGGCCCACGGTCCACGACCTGCTCGGCCGGCTGAACGGCGGCCCTCCGCAGGGCGGCGTTCCCCTGGCCGGCGTTCCCCTGGGCGGCGTTCCGATGCCCGGAGCGCCCGCGATACCCGCGATACCCGCGCAGCGGCCGTGGTGGCGTGACGTGCCGGCCTCCGTCGTGGCGACCGCCGTGACGCTTGCCCTGTTCGCCGTCTTCATCCTGACGGCGGGCAGCTCGGGCCACGACGACTTCTCGGTGAAGCCGCCCGCGGGCGCGACGGCGACCGGCCTGCCGAGCCTGCCCTCCTTCGACGGCAGCCTGCCCTCCGACGGCAGCACCGACCCGGGCGCCAGCGGCGGCAGTGACAGCGGCAGCGACGACGGCAGCGACGACGACCCGTCGGACGTCTCCGGCATCCCGTCCGCATCGCCGACGCAGGACGACCCGATCGCGACCGCCCAGGCCGGCGACTGCTTCGACAACAGCGGGACGGAGCAGACCGCGGACCTGACGCCGACGGTCTGCGCGCCGCGGACCTTCAAGGTCGTCCAGGTCCTCCAGGGCACCACCGCCACCAGCGGCTGCGACAGGCTCCCCGGCGACGACTGGAACGTGTCGTACTCCTCCCAGAACCTCGTGCTGTGCCTGAGCTACCAGTACGAGAACGGCACCGCGTACCACGCGACGGCCGGCACGTGCGTCTACGGCGACAGCGCCACCAGCGACTGGGACGAGCTGCAGTGCCAGACCGGCGCCTTCACCGTGCAGCAGCGGATCACCGGGACGACGGACGGCAGCCGCTGCAAGGGCCTGCGCAACAACGACTGGGCCGAGCACTTCGGGGTGAGCGGCCGGTCCGACCTCGACGTCACGCTGTGCCTGTCGATGGTCTACCCGGACGACGCGGGCCACGCCGTGCTGAACCAGTGCATGCACTTCAGCGGCTCGTCCACCCACCCCTCGCTGCACGCGGCGAAGTGCGGCAGCGCCAACGTCATCGTCACCGGCCGCACCCCGAAGTACAACGACAGCAAGTTCTGCGGCAACGACGCGTGGGCGACCTGGCGGCCGAACAACTACCCCGAGCTGTCGTACACCCTGTGCTACCGCTACCGCTGAGGACGGCGGGACCGGTCAGTCGCGCCGGACGGCGAGCACCGCACGGTCGTCGTTGCCCGGCACCCGCGACTCGGTCCAGGCGTCCAGGTCCCGCAGCAGGCTCTCCACGGCCTGCTGCGGGGTGTCCTGCGGCCCGAGCGCGGGCAGCCGGGCCTGCGGGTCGTAGAACTCGCCGGCCGGGTCGCGGGTCTCGGTCACCCCGTCGGTGACCAGCAGCAGCGTGGCGCCGTGCGGTACGGCCACCTCGTCGGGCACCGACCGCAGGCCGCCGAGCCCGTGCATGCCGAAGGGCAGGTCGGGCGCGGACGGCTCCAGGGTGTGCACGGCTCCGTCGGCAGTCAGCAGGTACGGCGGCGGGTGGCCGCGGTTGACCAGGCGCAGGGTGTCGCCGTCCGCGCTGAACTCGGCGAGCACCCCGGTGGTGAAGCCTTCGAGCGCGGCCTCGTCGCCGCCGCCCGTCTTGTGGCGGTCCAGCGCCCGGTCCAGCCGGTCGGCGAGCCGCGGCAGGTCGGGCTCGGCGTCGGCGGCCTCGCGGAAGGCGCCGAGCAGCACCGCGACCGCCCCGACCGCGCCGAGGCCCTTGCCGCGGACGTCGCCGATCAGCAGCCGTATGCCGTACGGGGTCGCCTGGGCGGCGTAGACGTCGCCGCCGATCCTGGCCTCGGACGCGGCGGCGTCGTAGCGTGCGGCGATGCCGAGCGGGCCGATGCGCTGCGGTGGGTCGGGCAGCAGGGCGCGCTGTGCGGCCTCGGCGACACCGCGTACGGTCGCCAGCTGCCGCCCGTGGCGGCGCAGCACCCGGTTGACGATCAGGGCTATCCCGCCGGCCAGCACGATGCTCGCGACGTCGGCGATGCCGCTGTGCTCGTCGAGGCGGTTGTCCTCCATGGTCAGCGCGACCATCGCGAGCAGTGCGGCGCCGAAGGTGATCATCGTGGCGCGGGTCTGCTGGGTGGCCCCGGCCAGCACGCATCCCCCGGCGAGCAGGGGGTCGCCGGTGTAGGGGGCGGGCGTCGCCAGGTCGAATACGACCCCGGCCGCGACCATCCCACCAGGTATCCAGCGCACGAGTGCGGTGGGCCAACCGGTCGTCACGATGTCCATTTTATGACGATACGCATTCGGGTCGGCCGCCGTGCGGTCGCGCCGGGCGTGCGGCACCGTGGAAGGGCACCCCGACCCCCAGCGAAGGGCAGTCCGCCATGACCGAGCACACCTACCGGGTGACGGAGATCGTCGGCACCTCGAACGAGGGCGTGGACGCCGCCCTGCGCAACGCCATCAGCAGGGCCTCGCAGACGCTCCGCGGCCTCGACTGGTTCGAGGTGACGCAGGTGCGCGGGCACCTCGTCGACGGCGAGATCGAGCACTACCAGGTGGGCATCAAGCTCGGCTTCCGCCTGGAGGCGGCGGACTAGCCCCCCTTTCCTCACTCCCCCGGGTGCCCCGGGCGCCCCCCGAGTGCCCGAGCGCGCACGAAACCCCCGCATGGCGCACTCCCGTACGGCCCAGTCCTGCTCGCATTATCCGACTTGTCGTCACATCATGTTGTCGTCAAGGCGGGTTTGTACGGGTTGGTGCCGTTTGGCGTGCACCGCCTGCTGCGCACCACTCCCGCCGTCGTCCTCAGGACCCGGGAGTCGCCATGAGCCACGACACACCCTCACCGCAGCCGCCCCCCGCAGGACCGGGCCGCTCCCGGAACGACGACGAACGCAACTCCTGGGCCGCGGGCGGCACGGTCTTCGCGGGCGTCCTGCTGCTGGTCGCCGGTGTCCTGGCGATCCTCGAAGGCATCGTCGGCATCGCCAGGGACACGGTCTACATCGTCAACCGCGGCGGCTACGTCTACGACTTCAACGTGCGGGCCTGGGGCTGGATCCACCTCGTCCTCGGCGTCATCGCCGTGATCGTCGGCGCGGGCCTGCTGCGCGGCGACGCGTGGGCGAAGTACCTGGGCATCGCGATCGCCGGGCTCAGCATGATCGCGAACTTCATGTTCCTGCCCTACCAGCCCGTCTGGTCACTGATCATGATCGGGATCGACATCTTCGTGATCTGGGCGCTGGCCACCTACCACCCCCAGCACGGTCGGCAGGCCGGGGGCAAGCTGTGATCGGCTTCCCCGCCAACCCCACCCTCGTCCAGCTGCGCCGCTGCACCGTCGCGGTCGACCTGGGCGCCGCACGCACCCGGGTCTACCTGCGCGGCAGCGGCCTGGTCGCCGACGAGCCCAGCGTGGCCGCGGTCGACGTGCGCACCGGCGCGCTCATCGCGGTCGGCGCCAGCGCCGAGCAGATGGCCGGCCGCACCCCCGAGCACATCAGGGTCGTCCGACCGGTCGCGGGCGGCGCGGTCGTCGACATCGCCATGGCCCAGCGGATGCTGCGGCACATCCTCGGCGACAAGCTCGGCCGCCGCAGGCTGCGGATGCCGATGATGCGGGCCGCGGTGTGCACCCCGCACGGCAGCGAGCCGATCGCCCGCAGGGCGGCCGTCGAGACGATGTACGGGCTCGGCGCGCGCCGGGTCGAGCTGGTGGACACGCTGATCGCCGCGGCGGTCGGCTGCGGGCTGCCGGTGGAGCACCCCGAGGCCACCATGATCGTGGTGTGCGGCGCGGGCACCACCCAGGTCGCGGTCCTCTCGCTGGGCTCGATCGTGTCGGCGGAGACCGTGCCGGTCGGCGGCGACGCGATCGACCGGGCGGTGGTGCAGCACCTGCGCAACGCGCACGAGCTGACGCTGCCCAGCCAGTCCGTGCGCCCGCTGCACCAGATGCTCGGCGCCCCCGCGAGCGGCGGCACCCCCACCACCGAGGTGTACGGCCGCGACGTCGTCAGCGGCATGCCCCGCTCGGTCCTGGTCGACACCGAGGGCGTACGGCACGCCATGCGCACCCCGCTGACCGCGGTCGTGGACGCCATCACCGGCGTCCTGCGGCACTGCCCGCCCGACCTGGTCGCCGACCTCGGCGACTGCGGCATCATGCTGGCCGGCGGCTCCGCCCTGATGCCCGGCCTCGACCTGATGCTCCGCCAGGCCACCGGCATGCCCGTCCACGTGGCCGACCGCCCCGACATCGTCGCCGTCCAGGGCCTCGGCGCCATGATCGAGGGCCGCGCCCGCCCCCTCCTCCTCGACCCGCTCACCGTCTGACCCTCCCCCACACCCCGAGGGCGGCCCGTCCACCGACCGGGCCGCCCTCGGCACGTCAGCGCCCCCGAGCCGGCCACTCCGGGTGCCCGCTCTCCGCACCCCGTCCACAGAGGCGAGGACACCCGGAACTGCGGCCCACGTGGACGACGACAGCGGGCAGCCGTTACGAGCCAGCCACGCGGCGCCCGGTCATGTTCAGGCGAAGCACCTTGTGCAACTTGGCATGCTCCGGCCATGATGACGGCGATGCGGGAAATCTACCCGCATAGATCGGCTCCGTCCTGAACGCCCTCGCCCGCCGTTCCGCCGCTCACCAGCGGCACCGGCACGCCTCCAGGAGGAACCCCCGTGCACCTCACCGCAAGCAAGCGCGCCGCGATCACCCTCGCACTCGGCGCGACCTGCGCACTGGCCGTCCAGGGCCTGGCCCTGCCCTCCGCACACGCCGCCGCCCCGGCACCCTCGCACGTCACCGCCAAGACCTCGCCCGTCACCGCCGCGGAAGCAGCCGTCGCGCGCGGCCTCGCCGCCTCGCTCGCCGAACCCGGCTGGCGCGGCCGGGTACGGGCCGCCGCGCTCGGCTCCGCGCAGGTGGACCTCGCCCCGCTCGCCGCGCGCGGCAGCGCACCCGCCGGGCTCGCCGCCGCGGTCACCGCCGCCGACCGGAAGATCGCCGCGGCCAAGGGCCTCGGCGCGCAGACCGGTTCGCTGCTGCGGGTCCGGCTGGGCGCCGACAGCATGAAGGCCGCCCTGACCCCGGACACCGTCCCGCTGGTGGCCGTCGCCGCCGACGACGACAGCGGGGCCGCGGTCACCGCGTACGACAGTGCGGGCCACGCCCACACCCTCAGTGCCCGGCAGGCGCCGGAGCAGCCCGTCTACGTGGTGGACGTCGACGTCGACAAGGCCGCCGCGGCCGGCCTCCAGGAGGTCGGCAAGGCCTTCCACCAGGCCGGCCTGAACGCCCCCGCCGCCACCGCGACCGCCGCCACGGCCGCCACCGGCGGCTACTGGACGACCAAGGTCGACTCGGTCCACCTCAACGACGACGAGGAGCCCTGGATCCTCGGCAACGCCGAGATCTTCTCGGTCGTCAGCGGCTTCGGATTCGACGGCAAGGTCCGCGTCGACACCGTCGACATGCCCTACCTGGACAACGACGGCACCACGTACTACCCCAACCAGATCCTGGTCAACTGGTCCAACTACAAGTACAACCTGGCCGACGTCGTGATGATGGAGGACGACGGCGACACCAACTACGCGACCCTGGCCAAGGCACTGGCGGACGCCCTGCTCACCATCACCGACCAGGGCGCCTACATCCCGCTCGTGGACGCGATCCTGGCGGCGATCCCGTCGTCCTGGTACACCAACGACGCCGACTACGTCGACTCCTGGTACACCCTGGCCCAGTCCTCCTCCGGCCAGCTCAACGGCGCCCGGGGCAACGGGCGGATGACCGTGTCGCCGTACTTCGTCCAGCAGTTCTGACCTCCGCTCCACCTGGCCGGGGACCGCCGGCCCCGGCGGCGGCGGTCCCCGGCCGACCGGATCCCGGCCGGCCCGCGGCGGCGACCCCGCCGTTCACCCGGGGGTGGCACCATGCGCCCGTGACAGAACAAGCGATGGTGCGGCGGCTCGGCGTCGGGGACGCGGTCGTCGTCGGGCTCGGGGCGATGATCGGGGCCGGGGTCTTCGGGGCGTTCGGCCCTGCCGCCGGGGCCGCGGGGGCCGGCGGCGCGCTGCTCGGCGCGCTCGGGCTCGCGGCGGTCGTGGCGTACTGCAACGCCACCTCCTCCGCCCGGCTCGCCGCCCGCCACCCCGAGTCCGGCGGCACCTACGTCTACGGGCGCGAGCGCCTCGGCCCGTTCTGGGGCTACCTCGCCGGGTGGAGCTTCGTCGCCGGCAAGACCGCGTCCTGCGCGGCGATGGCGCTGACCGTCGGCCACTACGCCTGGCCGAACCACGCCCGTGTCACCGCCGTCGCCGCCGTCGTGGCCCTGACCACCGTCAACTGCCTCGGTGTCCGCAAGTCCGCCTGGCTGACCCGGCTGATCGTCGCGGTGACCCTCGCCGTGCTCGCCGCCTGCGTCGTCGCGGGCCTGACCGGCAACGCCGACGCGGACCGGCTGGCCGCCGACGGCACCGGCGCCTCGGCCCACGGCCTGCTCCAGGCCGCGGGCCTGCTCTTCTTCGCCTTCGCCGGCTACGCCCGCATCGCCACCCTCGGCGAGGAGGTCCGCGACCCGGCCCGCACGATCCCCCGGGCGATCCCGCTGGCGCTCGGCATCACCCTGGTCGTCTACGCGGCCGTCGCCGCCACCCTGCTCGCCGTCCTCGGCCCGGTGGCGCTGGCCCACTCCACCGCCCCGCTCGCCGACGCCGTCCGCGCCGCCGGTGCGCCGGGCCTGGCGCCCGTGGCCCGCGCGGGCGCCGCCGTCGCCGCGCTCGGCTCGCTGCTCGCGCTGCTGCTCGGCGTATCGCGGACGACCCTGGCCATGTCCCGCGACCGCCACCTCCCGCACCCGCTGGCCACCCTGAGGGCCGGCGCCCCCGTCCGCGCGGAACTCGCCGTCGGCGCGACCGCCACCGTCCTGGCCGCGACCACCGACCTGCGCGGCGCCATCGGCTTCTCCTCCTTCGGCGTGCTGCTCTACTACGCCATCGCCAACGCCTCCGCCCTCCGCCTCGCCCCGGCCGAGCACCGCCCTCCGCTCGCGGTCCCGGTCGTCGGCGTCCTGGGCTGCGCCGCCCTGGCCGCGAGCCTCCCGCTCTCCTCCGTGCTCGCCGGCCTCGCGGTGACGGCGGTAGGGGCGGCGCTCTACGCGGTACGCCGCACGGGAGTCGGGGGCCGCGGCCCCCACCGGCCCGGCCGCTGACCGGACTCCCGCACTCGCCCGCCCGACGGTCAGGCCGCCTGCGGCCTGCCCATGAAGCCGAACTTCGCCTGCCGCCGCAGGGACGCCAGAATGCCGACCAGCACCCCGCCCACCGCCCAGGCGGACAGCACCCACCACGCGGTGGCGGTGTCGTGCCCGCCGAAGTACGAGTAGTTGCGCACCAGCGTCACCCCGGCCCCGTTCGGCAGCGCAGGCCCGATGTCCCGCCAGAACGGCGGCATCAGCGACGCCGGAAACACCCCGCCCGCACTCGGGTTCCCCAGCACGACGAAGATCAGCACGGACAGCGCGATGCCGATCTGCCCCAGCAGCACCTGGAAGGCCATCCCCGCGGCGGACGCGGCGAAGGTGATCAGGACCGCGATCCACCACAGCGACCAGAAGTGCCCGGGCAGCGCGTCGAAGACGAGGTCGGCGATGATCGCGGCCCCCAGCCCGGACAGGACCGACAGCACGGCGAGCGCGCTCAGCCGCACCAGCGTCCGGTGCAGGTTCGCCGGCCGCGCACCGAACGACATCGCCAGCGCGGCCGACCCCAGATAGCCGCCGATGATCACGCCCACGACGAGGTAGAAGCTGCTCAGCCCGCGCCCGTCCGCGGGGTTGGGCGCCCGCAGGTCGACGATCGTCACCCGCCGCGGCGCCTCCACCTTCTGGAAGACCACCTGCAGCGAAGTCACCGCCGCAGGCCCGCCGGCCGACGCGACCAGCAGCCGGTCCGTCCCCGTCGCAGGCCCGACCACCAGCGCCGCCTCGACGCTCCGGTCCAGCACCATCGCCCGCGCCTGCCCGACGCTGTCCGCCGACTTCGCCGACAACGGCTCCCCTGGCAGCCCGTTCAGCTTCCCGACCACCGCCGCCTGCGTCCCCGCGGGCGCCACCACGGCGAGCGGGATCCGGCTCGGCTTCGGCGAGTGGAAGGCCCCGATGTAGGAGACGATGAAGGCCAGTTCGAGGATGAGCACCCCGAGCAGCAGGATGCTGGACCGCGGGGTGACCGCGTCCTTCACCTCCTGCCAGAGCCCTTTCGACGGCCGGTAGTCCGACGGCGGTGACGACGGTGGCGACACATCGGCCATGACCACTCCACGCATTTGCTCGACGGCGCTGAGTGACCATAGAAGCACCTGCGGGCGGCAGAACGTGTCCGCCACCCGGTCAGAACGGGGCGCGTCCCGCCGCGCTCATCGCCCTTCCTCCGGCGCAGCGCGCCGGTCGGCGACCCGGTAGCCGTCGCCGGTGTCACCGGTACGGGCCTCGGTGCGGTGACCCCGCTCCAGGTAGTCCCGCACGATCAACTCGACCGCGTCCTGCGGACTCCTCGCACCTGCCAGCAGCATGACCTCGATCGCCAGATCGCTGTCCAGGCTGATCGTCACCTTCGCCACGACATCCCCCACGGGTCCGTTACGCGGGCAGCCCGCGCCAAGCCGTCCGCGCGGCGCGTCGCGCGCCCGGCCCATCAGTGTGACCGCACACGGGTCACCCCGTCACGCGATCAGACCGGGAAGCGGTTCGCCTTCACGTCGGCGAGGAACGCGGCCCAGGCCGCGGCCGGGAAGACCAGGGCGGGACCCTGGGGGTCCTTGGAGTCCCGCACGGGGACGACGTCGAAGCCGTCGGCGACCTCGATGCAGCTTTCCGGGTCGGCCCCACCGCTGTACGACGACTTGCGCCAAGTGGCGGTGCTCAGGTCTGGCGTGGCGTTGAGCATGACGCGCGGTCCTCCAGAACGTCTCGCAGTAGTCCAAGGGTCTCGGCCGTGGAGAGCGCGGAGTCCCGCAGCCGATCGTAGGACAACCGAAGGTGCTCCACCTCGTCCACGTCGTCGATCAACTGCCCGAAACGGCTGCTCTCGATGTACGCCACCATCTGCCCGCTCGCGAGCCACAGCAGTTGGAGTGAGCTGCCGAGCAGGTCGTGCAGGCCCGCCGTGTACGGCACCATCTGCAGCGAGATGTTGGGGCGTTGAGCCGCTTCGACCAGATGCCCGAGCTGTTCCGTCCAGACCTCCGGGTTCCGAGCGGGGCGACGGATCACCGACTCGTCGAGCAGTCCCCGGTAGTGCAGTGGCTGCGAACCGGTCAACAGCTCCTGCCGAGCTATCCGGGACTGCACCTCCCCTGGCAACGCCTCCTCCGAGATGGGGAGCGTTCGCAGCAGCGCCTCGGCGTACCTGGGCGTCTGCAACAGCCCCGGCACCGTGCTGATGCTGAACTCCTGGACGCCTGTGGCGTCGGCTTCCAGATCGGTGAAGCCCTGATAACGGCTCTGCCTCGCCTCCCGCTTGGCCAACCGCCACAGGTTGGCGAGGAGATCACCGGCGTCGTAGACCCGGTCGAGGGCGCAGGCCGCGTCGAGGGACCCCAACCGACCGCCCTTTTCGAGCCGTTGGAGGTACGACGTGTCGTACCTCGTCTTGTCGGAGAGCTGGGCGAGAGTCCAGCCGCTGCTCTCTCGGCGGCGCGACAGCTCGCGGCGGAAGACCGCTCGGGCCGACGGGTCATCATCACCGTTGCCGTTCATGCGCAGTACGCACCCACTTCCGTTGCCTCGCAGTCCGGGCAACCGCCCGGCCGGCCCGGCAGCGGGCACGGCCACCTGCGTGCGGAGCGTCACGGTCGCACGCATGCGAACCGGCCATGTGCCGGTCAGGGAGGGCAAAGCCCAGCCCCTACTGATCGTAGGTCCGACACCGCACCCTTATCCACAGAACGTCAGAAACCGATCACGTAGAGGCGGCGCACCGCGATGGCGACCACGACCCCCACCTACCTCCCGGCACAGATCCTGTGGCCCGCCACGCCCCGCGGAGTCCACCAGGCCCGCCACTCCCTGGAACGCCAACTGGCCCACTGGGAGCTGTCTGACCTGGCCTTCACGGCCGGTCTCGTCCTGACCGAGCTGATGACGAACGCCTACCGCCACGGCACCGCCCCCGGCCGCAAGACGGGCGTCACCGTCCTCCGCGTCCCCGCCGGCGTACGGATCGAGGTCCACGACTCCGTCGACCTGGCGGAGGGCGCACCGACCCTGACCGAGGCCCCCACCGACGCGGAACGCGGCCGCGGCCTGACCCTGGTCGACACCCTGACCGCCCACCGATGGGGCGTCACCGACCGCAACGGCCCCGGCAAAATCGTCTGGGCCACCTGCACTCAACCGTCAGCCTGATCTGCCGCGTACTACGCACGACAGAGACCTCACGGCCGGGTCTGGCAGGATTCGAGCCGTGGACGAACTCAGCTACTCCGCCGCCTGGTTGGAACGCTGGCGGGACGAGGTCACCAGCGCGGTGGCCGCCGTGATGTCGACGTTCGAGAAGACGTACGGCTACCCGCCCAGCAGGAACGAGGTCCGGGTCGCGGACGAGTCGGACCTCCGGGCTGCGGCCGATTACGGCCGGGAAGGCTGCGGGTTCCGCGAGATGAGTACGTTCTACGAGTCGATCGGCGAGGTCGTGCTGCCGGATATCGGCAACGGCTATTTCGTCCACTCGGCGCGCAACGTCCTGGACCGGCTCGCAGAGGAAGGCGAGATCTTCATACCGATGGCTGACGACCCGCTCGGGATGGTGATCGCCTCGAACGGCGCGGGCCACCTCTACGTCGCCGACTGGGGCGGCGCGGTCCACCGATCCCGCACGGCCTCCCTGGACGAGCCGGAGTTCGGCCAGGTCGCCGACAACCTCCCGGAGTTCCTCGACCGGCTCCGCCACTGCGTCCTCGCCTTCGCAGTGACGGGCGAGCCCGGCGACCTCTAGCACCGGCGGCACCAGGCGGCTGGCATGCTCGTCGGCATGCCGATACCCCGAGCGGTCGCCGTGGTCGTCGACGGTCCGCGTGCGCTGGTCATCAAGCGCTACCTGAAGCGCGAACGGCTCGACGCCTGCGTCATGTGCGAGGCCACCGCCTCGCCCGGACCGGAGTGCCCCGGCCACCACTACGCCGTCCTGGTCGGCGGCCACGTCGAGGAGGGCGAGACCCCCGAGGAGGCCGCCCTGCGCGAACTCGCCGAGGAGACCACCCTCGAAGCGCGCGTCGACCGCCTCCTGTGGACCGGCCTCCACAACGGCCGCCCCGCGTCCTACTACCTGATGACCGACGTCACCGGCACCCCCACCCTGTCCGGCCCCGAAGCCCAGGAACACTCCCCGACCAACAGCTTCGAACTCCTCTGGGCAAGCCCGACCGAGTTCACCCCCCTCAACCTCCACCCCGCCGACATCCGCACCCCCCTGACCCAGCTCCTCCGCCGTGGCGGCGCCCGCTGAAAGGCGATGCGCTGAGGGCGGCCGCGGACCTTCCGGTCCTGGCCGCCCTCACCGGGCCACCGCTGCCCCGCAGGTTCGCCGCTGCCGCCTTCCGGCTACGGCCGCTGCTTGGCCCTGTCGACGACGGCCCAGCTGTCGAGGTAGGAGAGCTGGGTGACCTCGACCCGGTGCTTGCCCTTGCCCTTGCCGATGGTGCTCTGGTCGCGGAAGCCGAGGAACTCGTAGGTCTTCGGGTCGAAGATGAAGTAGCTGCCGAAGCCCCCGTACTCGGCCGGAAGCGTCGGGTCGTCGTAGGTGATGCCCACGCCGGTACGGCCCTTGGCGTCCTTCTGGTTCGGCACCGCCTTCACCCCGGGGATCATGCCGAGCGCCTCGTACGCTGCCGGGCGCAGCCCGTCGGGCATCACCGGGACCAGCTTGAGCAGCCCGGTGAGCTGGAACTCGGCCGCCGACCACCGGACGTCCGAGATCCCGCTGAGGGGGTCGCCCTTGCCGTCGGGCGTGCCCGAAGTCGTCGAAGGTGCCGACGGGGGCGCCGACGGGTCGCTGGGCGCGCCCCCGGCCACGAGCGAGAGGATCAGCTTCTCGGGGTCGGTCGGAAGCGTCTTCAGCGTCGCCCAGTCCTGCGGCGGCCACTCGGTCACGCCCGCTTCCGTCGGCGGTGCCCACCAGCCCTTGCCGACCTCCATGATCCAGGAAGGCTTCGAGCCGTCCACCGACCTCCAGTTCTCGTCGGTGTAGCTCTTGGTGGCGCCGGTCTTCTCGTCGGTCTCCCTGATGATCTCCTTGGTGTAGATGAACTGGTCGTCCCTCGGGCTGGCCGCCTGCTCGTGCTGCCGGGCGTAGGTGGCCGCACCGTTGAGCACGACCTGCGCGCTCACGTTCTGCAGGGCCGGAAGACTGGCAGACGGCGGTACCGCCGTCTGCCGCCCGCCGCTGTCGTCGCCCTGCCCGGCGACCAGGACACCGCCGACGACCGCGGCCGCGACCGCGGCGGTCAGGGCGATGCGCAGGACGGGACGGCGGCGGCGTACGGCCGTGGCGGGTCCGTCCTCCGCGTCCATCGCGTCGAGCAGCCGTGCCCGCACCCGTCTCCGGGTGGCGTCGTCGAGCGGGGGAGCCCCCGCGTCGTACTCCCTCAGTTCCCGCAGTTCTTCGATGTCACGCATGGGGGTCTGCCTCTCGGAAAGCTGTCGGATCTGACCCGCCCAGTGCTTCGCGCAACTTCTTGCGAGCCCTGTTCAGCCGGGATCTGACGGTGCCGACCGGCACTCCGAGGGCTTGGGCCGCTTCCTCGTAGCCGAGGTCGCCCCAGGCCACCAGCAGGACGACGTCCCGGTGCCGGGCGGACAGCCTGGCCAGCGCCGCCGCCAGCTCCCGGCGCACCCCTGTGGCGCCGGCCCTGGCGACCGCGCGGTCCGCGACCGGCTCCTCGTGCTGCACCGGCTCCGGAACCTTGGCGAGCGCCTTCAAACGGCGTGCCTCGGCCCTGCGGTGCCGGCCCATGAGGTTGGTCGCGATGCCGAACAGCCATGGGCGGGCGTCGGCACGCGTCAGGTCGTAGGTATGGCGCCGCTGGAAGGCGGTCGTGAACGTCTCCGCCATCAGATCCTCCGCCGCCTCGGGACCGATCCGCCGGGCCACGTAACGGTGCACGGCGTCGGCGTACCGGTCGAAGAGCGCGGCGAAATGCTCGGGCTCGTCCCGGGACCGCGCGATCACACGGGCGTCGCTGTCCTCGCGATGCTCCTCGCGGGTGCGGACGCCCGGGGACTCGACGGCCATCGGGGCTCCTTTCGTTCGTGCGAACGCCTCGAAGGCTTGGGCTTGTTCGGGTTTCTCACGTGTCCTTCGCCGGTGGGCCGCATCGAGTTCCATTCCAGGCCGGCCACGGAGCCGGGATCGTAGCGAGAAGGCCCTCGGCGGGGAGAGCCCGCCGGCGGCAGGCCGAGGACGGCGCTGCGTGCACGCCCTACGGGTACGGGACCGCGTCGGTCGCCGTCGTGCCGAACGTGAACGTGCCGTGGCGGCCCACCCGTTCGGCCCGCGGCAGGGTATTCGGTGGGCGTCGGGGAGCCGGGCAAGTCCGGCGAGGTGACGCCGGCCACGGCCAGCGAGGGGGGCGCCGGCGGTCAGCGCAGGCGCGCGCTGTCGGCGGCGTCCTCGCCGTGCTGCCAGCCGGCCGCGTCGCGGGCCTTGAGGCGGGAGGTGGTGGTCGTGGGGAACAGCCGGCGGGTGGTGTCCTCGACGGCCAGGGCGCGGGAGACCAGCGCCGGGAGCAGGCCCGGGGTCGCGGACTCCTCCTCCGCGGTCGCCGCGGTCAGCCGGGCGCGGATACGGGAGGCGTAGGCGATCAGGAAGGACTCGCGGAAGTCGCGCGAGCGGGAGGTGCGGCCGCGGTGCAGGGCGCGGTCGGCCTGGACGAGGAGGGAGGTGTAGAGCAGCTCGACGGCGTCGAGGTCGGGGGCGTGGCCGACGACCGTCGAGAAGCCGAGTTCGGAGGACCAGACGGACTGGCAGCGGTTCGCCTCCGCGACGGCGTCCAGGAGCAGGGCCTTCGCGCCCTCGTACGGCCGGTCGACGCCGATGCGGCGGGCGCCTGCCGCGTCCGGGTGCTCGTGGGAAGCGGCCAGCAGGGCCGCGTCGATGCTGTGCCGGGCCATCAGGTGCTGGGCCTTCGCCGAGAGCGCCTCGGCCTCGTCCGGGTAGCCGGTCGACTCCGCCTTCGCCAGCAGCGCGCGGATGCGGGCCAGCATCTTCGGCGGCGCGGCGGCCTCGCCGGGCGGGGCGGCGGCCAGCAGCGCGGGGATCGCGGGGAGGCGGGCGTACAGGCACAGCAGCTCGACGTACGCGGTCGCGGCGGAGAAGCGGTCGAGCCGTTCGGCCCGGGCGAACGCGCCCAGGCCGCCTTCCGCCGCCGCCAGCCGCTGGTGCAGCGGCCCCAGCTCACGGGCGGCCATCCGTACGAGGTCCTGCGGCTGCCAGCCGCGCCGCCCGCAGTCGCGTACGGCCCCCTCCGCGGACCGTGCCGCGACGGCGTCCCAGTCCGCGGCGGCCGCGAGCACGGACGCGGCGACGTCCACGTCGTCCGCGCCGCCGCGGACGGCCCGGGCGAGCACGTCGCCGAAGTTCTCTTCCACCCACCTATTGTCCCTGCCGGGACCCCGGCCCCGCGCCGGAGCCCGCAGCGCACCTGGCCGGCGCGACCCGGGGGGTCGAGCCCCCGGACGGCCCGGGCGTAGGCCGCCCGGCAGGCGCCCGCCTCACGGGCGCAGGTGGGCGTTGAGGCGGGCCGCCTGGCGGGTCAGGTGGGTGCGTTCGGGGATGGTCGGGGAGCGGTGGGCCGCCTCCGCGTAGAGGCGGGCCGCCGTCGGGAGGTCGCCGGCGCGCTCGTGGAGGTACGCGGCGGCCGCGGTGCGGCGAGGGACGGAGTCGGGGACGGCCGCCAGGGCGGCGAGGCCCGCGCGGGGGCCGTCGGCCTCACCGACGGCCACCGCCCGGTTGAGGCGGACGACCGGGCTGTCGGTCAGGCGGACCAGCTCGTCGTACCACTCGACGATCTGCACCCAGTCGGTCTCCTCAGCGGTGAGCGCGTCCGCGTGCAGCGCGGCGACGGCCGCCTGGGCCTGGAATTCGCCGAGCCGGTCGCGGGCGAGAGCCGCCTGGAGGATCGCGACGCCCTCGGTGATCGCCACGGTGTCCCAGCGGCCGCGGTCCTGCTCGGCCAGCGGCACCAGGGCGCCGTCGGGGGTGGTCCTGGTCGCGTGCCGCGCGTGGTGCAGCAGCATGAGGGCGAGCAGCCCCGCCACCTCGGGGTGGTCGATGGCGGCGGCGAGCTGCCGGGTGAGCCGGATCGCCTCGGCGGCGAGGTCGACGTCGCCGGAGTAGCCCTCGTTGAAGACCAGGTAGAGCACCCGCAGTACGGTGGCGACGTCGCCGGGCCGGTCGAACCGCACCCCCGACACGGTGCGCTTGGCGCGGCTGATGCGCTGCGCCATGGTCGCCTCGGGCACGAGGTACGCCTGGGCGATCTGGCGGGTGGTGAGCCCGCCGACCGCCCGCAGCGTGAGCGCGACCGCGGAGGACGGCGTCAGCGACGGGTGGGCGCACAGGAAGTAGAGCTGGAGCGTGTCGTCCGCGGCGGCCGCGGGGCCGGGCGGCGGCTCCTCCTCCACCCGGTCCTCCCGCCGGCGGCGGGCGGTGTCGGACCTGGTCGCGTCGAGGAAACGGCGCCAGGCCACGGTGACCAGCCACCCCTTCGGGTCGCGCGGGGGCTCCGCGGGCCAGACCCGCACGGCCTCGATCAGCGCCTCCTGCACCGCGTCCTCGGCCGCCGCGAAGTCGGCTCCGCGGCGGACGAGGACGGCGAGCACACCCGGGGTGAGGCTCCTGAGCAGGACCTCGTCCACGGGCGCGGTCAGTCCGTGGCGGTGTGCATCGTGCAGTCCGTGACGGTGTGCGTCGGGGTCAGGAAGGGGCGCAGCTCCAGCCACTCGTGGATGGGCTTCCCGCCCGCCCCGGGGGCGGCCGACAGCTCCCCGGCCAGTTCGACCGCGCGCTCGTAGGTGTCGACGTCGATCACCATCCAGCCGGCGATGAGGTCCTTGGTCTCGGCGAACGGGCCGTCGGTGACCGGCGGGCGGCCCTCCCCGTCGTACCGCACGAAGGTCCCCTCGGGGGACAGCGCCTGGCCGTCGACGTACTCACCGGTCGTCTCCAGCCGGGCCGCGAAGTCGTTCATGTACTGGATGTGCGCCGTGATCTCGTCCTGCGTCCACTGGTCCATGGGGATGTTGTTGACCGCGTCCGGGGCGCCTCGGTAGTGCTTGAGCAGCAGGTACTTGGCCATGGTGGTTCTCCTCCGTGCCGGTGCGACCCATTGTGGCCGCCGCCTTCACCCCGGGGACGGAGCCGGCCGCGGGTTCTCGACATCCCCGGCCGGACTTTCCTCGGCCACGTCGGCCGGCCCGCGCGGTCACAGGGCAATGGGCCGGTACGCCAGAGCCTCGTCGACCACTTCCGCCGCGCTGAGCTGCGGGCCGGAACGGTAGATCAGATCGACCACACGTGGATGCCGGACGTTCGCCTCCAGCAGCCGCACGAGCCCGTCGTGCTCGCTCTCCGTCCCCTCACCGGCCGCAAGGCGCTCGGCGAGTCGGATCATCTCGTCCCTCGACATGACGCCCGCCTCTCCTGCCGCCGCTTGAGATCGGCCGTTGTGGGGCTACTCCTCCTGGGCCACCTCGATGGAGCCGTGGAGGTCGTGGGCCGCCTCCAGGGCGCAGGCGGCGGAGAGGGCGAGGCAGCAGGCGAGGGCGACCGCGATCGCGCGGGGGGTGCGGGGCGGGTGGGGGCGGGTGAGGAGGGCGGCGACGCGGCGCGGTACGGGGCCGGTGGCCGCGGACAGGGCCGCGAGCGGGCGCGGGGCCGCCGGGCGGGCGGCCAGGGCCGCCC
>NZ_CAJSLV010000050.1 GCF_907177275.1 Actinacidiphila cocklensis | reverse complement strand
CCGCGGGCCTGCCCTGCCGGCCCGCCGCCTGCGGGGCGGCACCCCGGCGGGTGGTGTTCACAGGTCCAGGTAGGACAGCAGCGCGCGGGCGGCCGGGCTGGTACGGTCGCCCGCCGGGAGGGCTACCGAGACCTCCCAGTTCTGGTCCTCCTGGCCCTTCAGCGGCACCACCGCGAGCGGCGCCGCCTGCTCCTTGCGGGAGATCGGCTGCGGCACCACCGCGATGCCCAGCCCGTGCCGCACCATGTCGATCAGCGTGTGCACGTCGTAGACCTCGACGCCCACCCGGCGCGGTGTGCCGCTCGCCGCGAAGGCCCGGTCGGTCAGCCGCCTGGCACCCCAGTCCTGGTGCCAGTCCACGAACGTCTCGTCCGCCAACTGCCCCCACTGCGCGTACGGCACGCCCGCCAGCCGGTGCCCGGGGTAGCACAGCAGCACCATCGGCTCGCTGGTCAGCGGCAGCAGCCGCACCCCCTCGGGCGGCGGCCCAGGCAGCGTGATGAAGGCCAGGTCGAGCCGCCCGTCGGCGACGTCCTGCGCCATCACCGCGGACCCGGCCTGCCGCAGCCGGATCTCCACGTTGCCGTGCTCGGCCCGGAAGCGGGCCAGCAGCGCGCCCACGTCGACGTTGACGCACTGCTCGGTGCCGACCGACAGGCTGCCGCGCAGCAGCCCCTGCACCGCCGCGACGGCGTCACCTGCCGCCCGGGCGGCGGCCAGCGTGCGGGTCGCCTCGGCCAGCAGCGCCCGCCCCGCGCCGGTCAGTTCGACGCTGCGCGTCGTCCGGGTGAACAGCGCGGCGCCCAACTCGCGCTCCAGCGCCCGCACCGAGGCGGAAAGACCCGACTGGGACACCACCATCCGCCGCGCCGCCCGGGTGAAGTGCCGCTCCTCGGCGACGGCGACGAAGTACTCGAGTTGCCGCAGTTCCATGATTGAGAAACCTACTCGATGAATCCATCCGCTTTCTTCTATTGGACGGTTCACCGCGGCCGGGGCGAGCATGGTCGACGGCCCTCCGGCCACCCGATCAGGCAGCCTGCGAAGGAGCATTCCCGTGGAGTACCGCAACCTCGGCCGCAGCGGATGCGCTGTCTCCGCCCTGTGCCTGGGCACCATGACCTTCGGCGCGGAGTCGGACGAGAAGACCGCCTTCGCCCAGCTCGACCGCTTCGTGGAGGCCGGCGGCACCTTCATCGACACCGCCGACGTCTACAGCGCGGGCCGCTCCGAGGAGATCCTCGGCCGCTGGCTCGCCGACCGCCCCGCCGACATCACCGAGCAGGTGGTGATCGCCACCAAGGGCCGCTTCCCGATGGGCTCGGGACCCAACGACGCCGGCCTGTCCCGGCGGCACCTCGACCGCGCGCTGACCGCCTCGCTGCGGCGGCTCGGCGTCGACTCGGTCGACCTCTACCAGGTGCACTCCTGGGACCCGCTGACCCCGGTCGAGGAGACCCTGCGCTTCCTCGACGACGCGGTCCGCCAGGGCCGAATCCACTACGTGGGCCTGTCGAACTACACCGGCTGGCAGCTGCAGAAGGCCGTCGACACCGCCGACTTCCGCGGCCTGGCCCGCCCGGTCACCCTGCAGCCGCAGTACAGCCTGCTCAGCCGGGAGATCGAGTGGGAGATCACCGCGGCGTGCCGGTCCGAGGGCCTGGGCCTGCTGCCCTGGAGCCCGCTCGGCGGCGGCTGGCTCACCGGCAAGTACCGCCGCGACGAGCGGCCCACCGGCGCCACCCGGCTCGGCGAGAACCCCGAGCGCGGGGTGGAGGCGTACGACCGGCGGGCCGCCATGGCGCGCACCTGGGCCGTGGTGGAGGAGGTCCAGGCCGTCGCCGAGGAGACCGGCGCCACGATGGCGCAGGTCGCGCTGGCCTGGCTGCTCGACCGCCCGGCCGTCACCTCGGTCATCCTCGGCGCCCGCACCGTGGAGCAGCTCGACGACAACCTGGGGTCCGCCGACCGGCGGCTGACCGCCGAGCAGACGGCCAGGCTCGACAAGGCCAGCGACCCCGGCGCTGCCGACTACCCGTACGGCGTCCCCGGCGTGGACCAGCGCTCCCGCCGCATCGAGGGCGGCCGCTGACCTGATCCGCCCGCCCGGCTCGGCCGTACCCCCGAGGCCGAACCGGGCGGGTCCAGCGGAGGACCCGGTGTGCCGCCCCGGGGGCGTGCGCCAGGTGGTGCACGCCGGACCGTGCTTCCGCACGCCGCTTCCTGCGGTGCGCCCGAACCGGATTGAATGGGGTCATTCCGGTCGGCAGCAGGGAGCCCGCATGACCAGTCGCCTCACCGCCGCGGTGGTCTTCGACGCGCCCTTCGACGACCGCACCGCCTGGGCGGTCGGCCGCACCTCCGCCTATCCCGAGGACGGGCGCAATCCCGACGACAACAAGCTCGACGTGATCGGCCCCCGCTACGGCCCCACCGCCGACGGCGTCTTCACCGCCCGCCGCGCCGGCGGCGGCGACTGGCACACCGCGCTGGTCTCCACCGAGTACGCCCCCGGCGGCTTCGAACTGCTGCCGGACGACGAGCTGACCGCGACCTGCACCGTCCACGACGTCCAGGGCGCCTGGCCCGCGCTGTGGACCTGGGGCCGCGACACCGGCAGCCGCCCGCAGCCCGGGCACGGCGAGGTCGACGCCTTCGAGTACCACCCCACCCATCCCGGCCTGCTGGAGCTGACCAACCACGTCCACCCGGCCGCCCACTACGCCGAGGGCGCCGTCACCGCGGGCCGCCCGTTCACGCTGCGGGTGGTCTTCGGCACCCGCAGTGTCGAGTGGTACGCCGACGGCAGGCTGCTCTACGCCGACCACCAGGGCGTCGGCCCGCACTGGCGTGCCTGGCCGGTCGTCTGCATCAGCGTCGCGGCCGGCCGCTACGGCCATCTGCCGCCGCGCCCCGGCACCGAGGAGCTGCACTGGCAGTGCAAGGGGCTGACCGTGCGCCGCCCCGCCGCCGGCCGAGGTGGCGCAAGAGGTCCGGATCACCCGGCATGATCACGCGCGGACGGGGCAGGTGCAGCAATAAGACCCTTGCCCACCAGGGGTTCTTTCCCCATGGGTACGAATCGAACGAAGCGGAGTCGGTGCGATGACCGGGCGGCAGCCGGCGCAAGGGGAGCAGCACGCCACGCGTGCGGCCGACGGGACGAGCACGCCCGGCGACAGGAGCACCGAGGTGGCACGCGGCGCCCCCTGCTGGGTCAGTCTGAGCGCACGCGACCTGGCCGCGGCGGAGAAGTTCTACGGCACCGTCCTGGGCTGGGAGTTCCGCTCGACGACGCTCGGCGAGCGCTTCGCCGTCGCCGTGACCGACGGCCGCCCGCTCGCCACCATCGGTGCCGTCGCGAGCGACATGCAGGTCGCGGTGGGCTGGACCCCCTTCTTCGTGGTCTCCCAGGCCGACGAGGCGACCGCCAGGATCCGCGAGCGCAGCGCCACCGTGGCGCTCGGCCCGGTGTCCTTCGCGTCCGGGCGCGCGGTGCTCGCCGCCGACCGCGACGGCGCGGTCTTCGGCGTCTGGGACGGCAAGCTGCCCGGCGGCTGGCAGTCCTGGCACGACCGCGGCCCGGTCGTCGTCCGCCTGCGCACCAGGGACGCCTTCGAGTCGGCCATCTTCTACGGCGGCGTCCTGGAGTGGGCCGACGAGGGGCAGGGCTGCTGCAGCGTGTCCTACGAGTACGAGAACGCCGAGGTCGTCGTCCGCAGCAGCGGTGACGTGGTGGCGCGGATCTCCTCCGGCGCGGTCGAGGCGGCGCCCGACCCGGCGGTCCGCCCGCACTGGGCCGTGCACTTCGCGGTCGAGGACGTGGCCGCGTGCGCCGAGGCCGCCCGCGCCCTGGGCGGCGCGGTAATCGGCAGCGGCACGGCTCCCGCCGGCCCCTGGGCCGATCTGCGCGACCCCGACGGCGGCCTTTTCACGGTCTTCTCCCGGTAGCCCGCCGCCCCCATCGCCCCAGTCCGGCCGCACGATCCCCCGACCGTGCGGCCGGTCGGCATACCGGGAACCGGCGGGGAATGCCGACCGGCCCCCTGGCGTTATCGACGGCGTACCAAGAAGAAAACGATAACGATGACGGAAAGAGGTGGACCATGGCCCGCAGCGAACTGCGCCCGGTCGTGAAGCTCCGCTCCACCGCCGGCACCGGTCACACCTACGTGACCCGCAAGAACCGCCGCAACGACCCGGACCGGCTGACGCTCACCAAGTACGACCCCGTCGCCCGCCGCCACGTGCTCTTCCGCGAGGAGCGCTGACCACGACGGCGTACGGCACCGCGCACCCGGTACTCCGGCCCGGCACCCACCACGAAAGGACTCCCATGAAGCACGGCATTCACCCCACGTCCCGCCCGGTGGTCTTCCGCGACAAGGCCGGCGACCTCGCCTTCCTGACCCGCTCCACCGCCGCGTCGGACCGCAGCGTCGTCTGGACGGACGGCAGCACCTACCCCGTCATCGACGTCGAGATCTCCTCGGCCAGCCACCCCTTCTACACCGGCAGGGCACGTGAGCTGGACACCGCGGGCCGCGTCGAGCGCTTCCGCCGCCGCTACGGCCGCAGCGCCGGCTGAGCCGGTAGCCCCACCGCGCACCTCGGGCCGCGCCTCCCTCATGCAGGGGGGCGCGGCCCGCTGTCGCTTGATCGGGTGGTCATGGGCCTGCGGCGGCGCTTTCCGCGCTGTCGCACGACTCGCCGCCGGTAAGGTCGTCGGCCGGGAGAGTGCCACCTGCAGCTGCGGTGGACAGTGCCTTCAACCAGCCCCATCCACCCACGCCAGGGGCACTCTCCTGCTCCTTCTTCGCGGCTTCCCGCGGAGCTACCCGCCCGCGGCGCCGTCCCAGGAGACCCGGTAGAAGGCCAGCTGGGCGGTCGCCGCGATCCGCCGCATGCCGGCTGCCGCCATCACCCGCTGCGAGGCGGTGTTGCCGATGTCGGCGTCGCCCGCCACGCTGCTCACACCCTGGTCGCGGGCGAAGGCCAGCAGCGCGCGCAGCGCCTCGGAGGCGTAGCCCTTGCCCCGGGCCGACGGTACGAGCCCGTAGCCGATCGTCACGCCGCCGTCCTCGTCCGGCGGGCCGTGGAAGCCCACCCCGCCGATGGCCAGGCCGTCCGCGCGCAGCCGTATCTCGTAGGTGCCGAACGGCCGCGGGTGGCCGCTGCTCGCACACGTGGCCAGGAACCGCGTCATGGCGGACACGTCGCCCTCCATGGGATAGCCGTCCGCCCAGCGCACGTCGCCGCCCTGCCCGCCGTCCCGCACGTGTTCGGCCTCGGCGGCACTCAGCGAGTGCAGCACCAGACGGGCCGTCACAAGATCGTCCGTACCGCCCGGCTGCCGATGCATCAGAGCGCCAGGTGCATGATGTGCAGGCCGACATAGCCCAGCTTCGGGTGGTTGAAGCCCTCCGGCAGGGTGCCGATCACCTCGAAGCCGACGGACTCGTACAGCTTCACCGCGTGCACGTTGCTCTCCACCACCGCGTTGAACTGCATCGCCCGGTAGCCCTCGGCCCGCGCCCAGTCCACCGTGTACGTGCACAGCGCCCGGCCCACGCCCTGGCCGAAGTGCTCGGGGTCGACCATGTAGCTGGCGCTCGCGATGTGCGAGCCGTTGCCCATGTGATTGCGGTTCATCTTCGCGGTGCCGATCACGTCCCCCGCATCACCGACCGCGACGACCGTGCGGAACGGCGCGGTCAGCAGCCACCACTCGCGGCCCTGGTCCTCGGTGAGGTCCGCGGGATAGGTGAAGGTCTCGCCCTCGGTCACGATGCGGTGGAAGAACGGCCAGATGGCAGGCCAGTCCTCCGTGGTGGCTTCCCTGATCAACATGCGCACAGCATGCCCGCACTCCTGCGCCGGGTTCCACCGCTTATCCCGTCCGCCTACCGCCGGGGGGCGGAAAACCGGATGCGGACCCGCTGCCCGGCTGCCAGGCTGCGCCGGTGAATCGTGAAGAGATCTCCCGCATCGCCCATGCCGACCACCCCATCAAGGCCCCGCTCGGCGACGACTCGGTCCGCGCGCTGCTCGCCAAGGGTCTGCCGCGCGGCGACGAGCGCGTGCTCGACCTGGGCTGCGGCACTGGTGAGTGGCTGCTGCGCGCGCTGGAGACGGGCACGGGGGTGCACGCCGAGGGCGTCGACGTCTCTCCCGAGGCCCTGGCCGAGGCCGACGAGGCGGCGACCCGGCGCGGCCTTCGGCAGCGGCTGGTGCTGCACGACCAGGACGCCGCGAAGTTCACCTCACCGCAGCCCTTCGACCTGGTCCTCAGCGTCGGGGCCGCGCACGCCTTCGGCGGCCTGCTCCCCACCCTCGCCGCGGCCCGCGAGCACCTCGCCCCCGGCGGCAGCGTCCTGGTCGGCGACGGTTTCTGGGACGGTACGCCGTCCGCGGAGGCGGTCGGGATGCTCGGCGACTTCGACGACCTGGCCACCACCGTGGACCGCGTCGTCGCCGACGGATGGACCCCGGTGCACGGACACGTCAGCACCCGCCGCGAGCTGGACGACTACGAGTGGGCCTGCTGGGGCGGCCTGGCCGGCTGGGCGCTCGACCACGGCGACGACCCGCAGGCCCCCGAGGTCCTGGCCACCGCAGGTACCCGCCGCACGGAATGGCTGCACACCTACCGCGACACGTTCGGCTTCCTCACCCTCGTCCTGCGCAGGACCCCCGACCGTTCGTGACCGATGCGGGGCGACGCGCCGGCCTCACATTCCGGCGCGCTGTCTTGTCGGTACTGTGAAGGCAGATGCGAGCAAGGGAGCCGTCGGCACCATGACCACCCGACACGGGCCGGGACGCGGTCGGCCCGATCCGGGCCTCGACGCGATCACCGGCGAGCGGCGCCAGCTGATGAACATCGCCTACCGCCTCCTCGGCTCCCTGGCGGAGGCCGAGGACGCCGTCCAGGAGACCTACGCCCGCTGGTTCGCGATGTCCCCGCAACAGCGGGAGGCCGTCGAGGTCCCCGGCGCCTGGCTGACGACCGTCACCAGCCGCATCTGCCTGAACCTGCTCAGCTCCGCCCGCGCGCGGCGGGAGACCTACGTGGGCGAGTGGATTCCCGAGCCGCTGCCCGAGCGCACGGAGTGGATCACCGGGCGGCCGGGCGGCGCCGCGGTCGACCCCGCCGACCGGGTCACCCTGGACGAGTCGGTCAACCTGGCCTTCCTGGTCGTGCTCGAAGCCATGACCCCGGCAGAACGCGTCGCGTTCATCCTCCACGACGTGTTCTGCCACACCTTCACCGAAGTGGCCGAGATCGTCGGCCGCACCCCCGCGGCATGCCGCCAGCTGGCCTCCTCGGCCCGCCGTCGCATCCGGGACTCGCGGCCCTCCGCGACCCCGGCAGCCCAGCGCGCCGGCGTCGTCAGGGACTTCAAGCAGGCGTGGGAGGCCAAGGACATCGAGGCCCTCATCGGCCTGCTCGACCCCGAAGCCGTCGCGGTCGGCGACGGCGGCGGCCTTGCCACCACCTTCCTGCACCCCATCGAGGGCGCCGAGCAGATCGCGCACGCCTGGGTCGAGATCGCCGGCCGCAAACCCGGCAACATGACCTTCCTGGAGCGCACCGTCAACGGCCAGCCCGGCCTGGTCGCCGAGCAGGACGGCGTCACGGTGACGGTGTTCGCGTTCGACGTCGCGGGCGACCGGATCACGCACATCTGGGTGGTGCGCAACCCCGAGAAGCTCCGCCACTGGACGACGGCCTGACAGCCCGTCTCGCCAGGTCTCGTAGGCTTCCGCCGTGAACGACACGACACACGGCATTCGCATCAGGCCCGGCGGCCCGGCCGACGTCACGGCCACGCTGGAGATGCTCGACGGCGCGATCCTCTGGATGAACGCCCGCGGCAACACCCAGCAGTGGGGCACCACACCGTATTCGCAGAAGCCCGGCGGCGTGGCGCGGGTCGAGCGGTACCTGACCGAGAACGAGCCCTTCGTCGCGGAACTGGACAGATCACCCGTCGGCACCTTGGTCCTGGACTCAGGCCCCAGCCCGCTGGTGCCGATCGAGCCGGCCGGGGAGCCGGAGCGGTACGTACGGCTGCTGGTCTCCGACCGTCGCTACGCGGGCCAGGGCGTCGGCGCCGCGCTGCTCGCGCACGCCGTCGAGGAGACCCAGCGGGCCGGCGTGGACCTGCTGCGGGTGGACTGCTGGGCGGGCGGCGGGGGCGAACTCGTCGCGTTCTACGAGCGCAACGGCTTCACCCCCACCGACACCTTCCTGTCCGACGGCTGGCCCGGACAGGTGCTCGCCCAGCGGGTCGGCTGACCGGACGGGCGCCGCGAAGCGGCCGCTCACCCGACCCGCAGCACGACCTTGCCGCGGGTGTGGCCGCCCTCGACGTGCCGGTGGGCGGCGGCGACCTCGTCGAGCGGGTAGCCGGTGACGCTGGGCAGGACCAGGTCACCGGTGCGGCTCCACTCGGCCAACTGCCGCAGCCCCGGTGTCGTACGGCCGCCGACCCGCAGGAAGCCGTGCGCCTCCGCGGCCGCCGCGTCGACGGTGGTGCCGATGCGGCGGCGGTCGGCGACCAGCGCGAGCGACACCGCCGTGGCGTCGTCACCGCCGACCGCGTCGAGGGCGGCGTCGACACCGCCGGGCGCCAGCGCGCGCACCCGGTCCGCCAGTCCGGGGCCGTAGGCGACCGGGACGGCGCCGAGCGAGCGCAGGTAGTCGTGGTTGCCCTCGCTCGCGGTGCCGATGACCACGGCGCCCCGCAGCCGGGCGATCTGCACCGCGACGGTGCCGACCCCGCCCGCGGCGGCGTGCACCAGCAGGGTCTCGCCGGCGCGGACGCCGCCGATCTGCTCCAGCGCGGTGTACGCGGTCTGGCCGACCGCCGGGAGGCCGCCGGCGGCGTCCCAGCCCAGCGACGCGGGCTTGCCGGCGACGTCCGCCGCGTCGACGACGACCAGTTCCGCGTAGCACTGCCCGGTGGCGGACCCGAAGACGTCGTCGCCGACCGCGAAGTCCGCGACGCCCTCGCCGACCTGGTCGACGGTGCCGGCGTACTCGTTGCCCATCCGCAGCGGGAAGCGCGGCGGGGCGACGGCGGAGAAGAAGCCGGTGCGCTGCTTCACGTCGACCGGATTGACGCCGGCGGTACGCACCCGGACCCGCACCTGGCCGGGTCCCGCGACGGGTTCGGGTACCTCGGTGAGCCGCAGTACCTCCGGGCCGCCGTACTCGTCGATCACCACAGCGCGCATCCGCACATCCCCACGTCTCGTTCCCGCCGCACAGGCGACCTGCCGCAGCGTCGCGGCCTCAACGCCAAGTCGCGGCCCGCAGCCGGTATTCCCGGACGCCGCCACCGGAGGAGTCAGCGGCGGAGACGACGGCCAGCCCGGCGGCCGCGGCGAGCGCCTCGAAGCCGCCGGGGGCGTACCAGTGCAGGACCCAGTCGCGGTCCACGACGCTGGTGCCGCCGCCGTGGCGGCGCTCGTAGCGCAGCACGGTCGTCTGGGTGCGCGCGGCCTCGTCGCGCTCCTCGGAGACCACCGACACGCGCAGTTCCGCACCGTCGGCGCCGTTCGCGGTGCGCACCCGGCCGATCTGCTCCGCGGGGGTGGGGGAGGGGACGAACAGCGGTACCAGCGCGGTGCCGCCCTCGGCGAGGTGGTGGCGGATGCCGCGCAGGGCGGCCAGCGCGACGGTGTCGTCGGGGAGGAGGTTGAAGGTCGGCCCGGCGAGGAAGACCGCACGGTAGCGGCGCGGCAGGTCCAGCGCCTCCATCCGCTGCCGGTGCACGACGACCTCGACGCCCTGCTCGCGCGCCCGGAGCCGGCAGCGCTCCAGCATGTCCGCGGAGGAGTCGACACCGTCGACGTCGAGACCGAGCCGCCGCAGGCCCAGCAGCGGGTCGCCGTCCCCGCAGCCCAGCTCCAGGGCGGGGGAGCCGGCCTCGCGGACGAAGGCCGCGTACGGCTCGGGCTCCTGGGCGACCGCCTTCAGCGGGGCGTACAACTCCGCGACGATGCCGGTGTAGAAGTCAGCTGGGTCCACGCCGCGACCCTACGGACCTCCCGCGCCGGGGGCCAGGCAATTTCCCGCGGTCGGCCTGCCGCCCCCCGCCCGCCCGGCGGGTGTTGACAGCAGTTGTACGGGCCAAGAAGGATTCCGGCACGGACCGGTTCGGTGAGCCCGGGGGGTTGTTGATGCTGGCGCCGCTCGGTATCCCGCCGGAGCAGGAGCGGCTGTACGTCCTGCTGATCGGCCGGCCGGGCAGTTCGGCCGCCGAGGTGGCAGGGCGGGCGGGCATCGGCGTCGAGCAGGCGGTGGCCCGGCTGGAGGAGATGGAAGCCGGCGGGCTCGTCGTCGGCGAGCAGCCGCAGCCCTTCGGCGCCGGCGGCGCGCAGGACGCGGCCGCGCGCACCTACCGGGCCAGCTCCCCGTCCGTCGCGCTGGCCCCGCTGCTGGTACGCCACCGCACCTCGCTCGACGAGGCCGGCGCAGCCGTCACCGCGCTCGCCGAGCAGTTCCGCAGCGCCGCATCGCGGGCCGCGGGCGGTGTCGTGGAGGTGGTGTCGGGGCCGGTCGCGGTACGCCACCGGCTCGGGCAGCTGATCGGCGGCGCACACCACGAGGTGCTGACCTTCCTGGCCGAGTCGGTGATCGCGGTGGAGCGCGACAGCGTGCACCCGATGGAGCACGACGCGCTGGTGCGCGGGGTGGACTTCCGCGCCGTGATCACCCGCAGCCATCTGGAGGTCCCCGGCATGTGGGACGACGTGCGCGAGGTCACCGGGCTGGGCATGAAGATGCGGGTGGCCGCGGACATCCCGATGCGCATGATCGTCTCGGACCGCGCCAACGCCATGGTGCCGCTGTCGCTCGCCGAGGGCACGGGCAACGCCGACACCGTCGTCGTCCACGGCACCGGCCTGGTGCACGCGCTGGTGCTGCTCTTCGAGGAGCACTGGCAGCGCGCGAGGCCGCTGCCCCCGCTGCCGCCGTCCGGCCCGCAGCCCGCCGCACCCGGCCCGGGCGCACCGGCAGAGCCCGGGCCGGCCGAGCGGCAACCCGGCGAGATCGACCGGCAGATCCTCGCGCTGCTCGCCCTTGACGTGGCCGACCGGACCATCGCCGTACAACTCGACCTGTCGCTGCGCACCGTCGAGCGCAAGATCCGCGCCCTGATGGACCTGGCCTGCGTCGGGTCGCGATTCCAGCTCGGTGCCGAGGCCGTCGCCCGCGGTTGGCTGCGCCGCTGACCGGGCGCCCGTACCGGTATGACCTGCCGTTCACCGAATTGGTGCGCCCTTGGGCGAGGTGACGTTCTGTCAGGTCCGGCAGGCTTCCGTCATGGCGGTGAACCGTCAGCCGGAAGCGTTCAGTTGGCATGCTCGTGCCCGAAGAATGTGCTGCGTTCCGCGTTCCACGCACCGTATGGAGGGCATCACATGAGATCTCCGACCCGGCGCCGGCGGCTGCTGACCGCCATGGGCACCGTCCTTGCGGCGATAGCGGCGACCCCGTCGATCGCGCAGGCCACGACTCCGCCGGCCGGCACCCCGGCCGCTCCCGCCCCGACGTCGCAGGCCGCGCCCGCCGGCACGGTCACCCTGGTGACCGGCGACCGGGTCACCGTCACCACGCTCGCCGACGGGCGCTCGGCGGCCACCGTCGACCGCCCCGCCAGCCTCACCGGCGGCGTACAGACCAGGACCGTCGGCAAGGACCTGTACGTCTACCCGGCCGAGGTGCTGCCCTACGTCGCCGCGGGCGTCCTGGACCAGCGGCTGTTCGACGTCACCGCCCTGATCGCCGACGGCTACGACGACGCCCGCACCGCCGCCCTGCCGCTGATCGTGCAGTACGCGGACACCGGCGCGCGCTCCGCGCCGGCCGTCCCCCGCGGCCTGTCCGCACGACGCGACCTGCCCGCCGTCCACGGCAAGGCGGTCACCGAGCAGCACGCGGGCGCCGCCGCCTTCTGGCAGGAGGTCACCCCGCCCGCCGCGCTGACCCGGGCCAGGACCAGGGCCGCCGAACGGCAGAACAGCGGAGCGCGGCCGCGGACCGCGGGCGCCGCCGTCTTCGGCGCGAACATCAGCCACATCTGGCTCGACGGCAAGGTCAAGGCCACCCTCGCCGACAGCACCGCCCAGATCGGCGCCCCCGCGGTGTGGCAGTCGGGCACCGACGGCAAGGGCGTGGACGTCGCCGTCCTCGACAGCGGCATCGACGCGGAACACCCCGACCTGGCCGGCCAGGTGGCCGCTTCGCAGAGCTTCGTCCCCGGCGAGGACACCACCGACCACCACGGGCACGGCACCCACACCGCCTCCACGATCGCCGGCACCGGCGCCGCCTCCGACGGCAAGGAGAAGGGCGTCGCCGCCGGCTCCCGCCTGCTGGTCGGCAAGGTACTCGGCGACGACGGCTACGGCGACGAGTCCTGGATCATCGCCGGCATGCAGTGGGCTGCGCAGGAACAGCACGCCAAGGTCGTCAGCATGAGCCTGGGCTCGACCGAGGCCAGCGACGGCACCGACCCGATGAGCCAGGCCGTGAACGACCTCAGCGACTCCACCGGCGCCCTCTTCGTCATCGCCGCGGGCAACACCGGCCCCGGCGGCATCGGTTCGCCCGGTGCGGCCACCTCCGCGCTGACCGTCGGCGCGGTCGACTCCGCCGACCAGCTCGCGTACTTCTCCAGCTGGGGCCCGCGCTCCGGCGACGGCGGGCTCAAGCCCGAGATCACCGCACCCGGCGTGGACATCCTGGCCGCCCGCTCGCAGTACTCCGCCGAGGGCTCGGGGCCGTACGTCACGATGAGCGGCACGTCGATGGCGACCCCGCACGTCGCGGGCGCCGCCGCGCTCGTCGCCCAGGCGCACCCGCAGTGGACCGGGCAGCAGATCAAGGACGCCCTGGTCAGCAGCGCGCACCAGACCCCGGACATCCCCGTCACCCAGGGCGGCAGCGGCCGGCTGGACGCGCAGGCCGCGGTGCTGGGCGAGGTGCACGCCTCGGCGACCGCGTGGGCCGGCTTCTACCCGTGGCCGCACACCTCCGACGCGCCCGCGACCAGGACCGTCACCTACACCAACACCGGCGCCGCCGACGTCACCTTGAACCTCAAGGCCGCGGCCACCGACTCCGCCGGCGCCGACGCCTCCGCGGCGTTCGCGCTGTCCGCGCCGACCGTCACCGTCCCGGCGGGCGGCACCGCCCAGGTCACCGTGACCGCCGACCCGGCCAAGGCGCCGTACGGCGTGAGCGACGGCCTGCTGGAGGCGACCGCGGCGGACGGCACCGCCGTCGCGCACACCCTGATCGGCCTGGACCGCGAGGAGGAGCGGTACAACCTGACCATCACCACCGCCGACCGCACCGGCACGGCCGTGCCCGGCACCGCGGTGGTCTACCGCACCGGCGACCTGATGCCGTACCAGGTGGAGATCCCCGACAGCGGCCGGCTGACCATGCGACTGCCCAAGGGCGAGTACTCGGTGCTGATGTACGCCGACCTGCCCGGCGCGGCAGGCCCCGACGACCTCGGGCTCGGCGTGCTGTCCGTCCCCCAGCTCCAGCTCGACGGCGACCGCACGGCCGCCCTGGACGCCCGCAAGGCGCACCTCGTCTCGGCCGTCACCCCGCAGCGCAGCGAGGACCGGATGACCCGGGTGGAGTGGAACCGGGTCGCGGGGGGCGAGAGCTTCAACGAGAACTTCCTGCTGCCGGTCGCCTACACCAGCGTGTGGGCGCAGTCCACGGCCAAGGTGACCAGCGGCGGCTTCGCCTTCGACACCCGCTGGCGCAAGACCGCCCCGCTGCTGACCGCCGCCGCCAAGGGCGCGCACGGCCGGGCGCCCGACCTGGCAGGCATGCTGGTGCAGGCCGGCTCCACCCTGCTGCCGGCCGGCAGCAGCACGCTCCCCGTGGTCTACGCCGGAGCCGGCACCACCGCGGACTACGCGGGCCTGAACGCCAAGGGCAAGGCCGTGGTCGTCCGCTACGACCGGCAGGCCGACCCGGCGGCGCAGCCGGCCGCCGACGCCGCCCAGGCCGCCGCGGCGGTCGCCGCGGGAGCCAGACTGCTGCTGGTCGCGGGCGACACGGCCGGCCGGCTGTCGGCCTGGTACGGCTCCGCCGACTACGAGTCGCCGTCGCCGATCGAGGTGGCCTCCCTGCAGACCGGCCAGGGTGCCGCGCTGATCGCGGCCGCCGCCCGCCCAGGTCTGACCCTCGACCTGACGTCGACACCGACCTCGCCGTACGTCTACGACCTGGTCGAGCGCCACGACGATGCCATCCCGGCCGCCGACCTGACGTACGCGCCGAAGAAGGGCGACCTGGCCAGGATCGACTCCCGCTTCGCGGGCAAGGCCACCGACCCGGGCGACAACGGCCGCTACGACATGCAGGACTTCGACCGCTACGGCGTCGGCTTCCAGACCGTCCAGACCCCCGGCACCACCCGCACCGACTGGGTCACCCCCGGCGGCAGGAAGTTCGGCTGGTACGAGGAGTCGGCCAACCCCGTGGTCGAGGAGCGCGCGCTGGTCACCCACCCGGTCAAGGGCTCCACCACCCCCAGCGACTGGTTCCTGCCGGTCTACCACCCGCGGCTGAACGACAGCCAGTCGATGCCCGACCGGCAGGGCGACTTCTTCGTCCTGAACATCCCCGGCTGGGGCGACTCCGGCTCGGGCCACGACGGCTTCGACGTCAACCTGTGGGGCGACGTCGACAACCTGCACGAGACCGTCACCCTCTACCAGGGCGACACCGACCTCGGCTCCACCGTCTACCAGCAGCTCGCCGCCGAGGCACCGAGCAGCGCCCCGCTGCCCTACCGGCTGGTCGCCGAGACCAGCCAGGACGGCGTCCTGCCCAGCTCACCCAGCACCCGCACCGAATGGGGATTCACCTCGGGCAGCGGCTACGTCGACCTGCCGCTGATCCAGCTCGACTACGGCGTCCCCACCGACCTGTCCGGCCGCGCCCCGCGCAACACGCCGCTGACCCTGACCGCCTCCCACCTGCCCGGCGTCACCGGCGCCGGCACGATCGACGGGGCCACCCTCCAGGTGTCCTACGACGACGGCGCCACCTGGACCGCGCTGCACCTGGCCCGGCACGGCACCACCTGGACCTCCACCGCCAAGGCCCCCAGGTCCGCAGGTCACGTCTCGCTGCGCGCCACCGCCGAGGACGACGCGGGCAACACCGTCAGCCAGACGGTGCTGCGGGCGTACGCCCTGAAGTGACCGGGCGCCGGCGGGGGCGCCGCCCCCGCCGGCGGCCCGGTCAGGCCTGCCGCGGCGCGCTGCCCGCGCCGTAGCGCAGGCCATCCACCAGCAGGGAGATCATGCGCTGCGTGTGGTCGTCGCCGTCCTCCAGGGGTACGGCGAGGTTGCCTATGGCGCGCAGCAGGTCCCACGGGTCGGCGTCGGAACGGATGGCGCCGGCCCGTGCCGCGCTGTCCAGCAGGTCCGCGAGAACCGGTTCGAAGTGCTGCTGGAAGTAGCCGGGCAGGCTGTCGTAGGCGGGGTCGCCGGAGTGCAGGGCGGCGCTGAGCCCGCGCTTGGTGGCGACGAAGCCCGCGAAGCGCTCCAGCCACCGGGTGAGCGCCTCCAGCGGCTCGTACTGCGCGGCCAGGGTGGGGCCGACGGCCGCACAGGCGTCGACCTCGCGGCGGAAGACGGCCGCGATGAGGTCGGAGCGCTGAGGGAAGTGCCGGTAGAGGGTGCCCGCGCCGACGTCCGCCCTGGCGGTGATCTGCCGTACGGGAGCGTCCACCCCTGACTCGGCGAAGACCTGCGCGGCCGCGGCCAGCAGCGCGTCGACGCTGCGCTGTGCGTCGGCGCGCAGGGGCTGGCGGTGCCGGCCCGGGCTGCTCGGTCCGTCGTCCACAGGCACTCCTTCTTGCTAACTGGAACGTTGTTCCGTATCGTGCGCGGCGGAACGCTGTTCCGCTTTATTCGAGGGTATCGCGCGGCAGCGGACATCCCGACCGACGAGGAGCATCGTGAAGTACCGCACGCTGGGCCGCACCGGCATCAAGGTCACCCCCTACTGCCTGGGCGCGATGATGTTCGGGGCCATGGGCAACCCCGACGAGGACGAATGCGTCCGCATGATCCACCGCGCACTGGACGCCGGCATCAACTTCGTCGACACCGCCGACGCCTACAGTCGCGGCGGTTCCGAGGAGATCGTCGGCAGGGCGCTCAAGGGCCGCCGCGAGGACGTCGTCCTGGCCACCAAGGCCCACCTGCCGATGAGCGACGACCCCAACCACCGGGGCAACTCCCGGCGCTGGCTGGTGCGCGCGCTCGACGACTCGCTGCGCCGGCTGCAGACCGACCACGTCGACCTCTTCCAGATCCACCGCCCCGACCCCGACACCGACATCGAGGAGACCCTCTCCGCCCTCACCGACCTCGTCAGGGCCGGGAAGATCAGGTCCTTCGGCTCCTCCACCTTCCTCGCCTCCGACATCGTCGAGGCCCAGTGGGTCGCCGAGCGGCGCGGCCTGCAGCGCTTCCGCACCGAGCAGCCGCCGTACTCGATCCTGGACCGCGGCATCGAACGCGAGGTCCTGCCGGTCACCCAGCGGCACGGCATGGGCACCCTGGTCTGGAGCCCGCTGGCCGGCGGACTGCTCACCGGCCGCTACCGCAAGGGCCAGGCCGCCGACACCCACCGGTCCGGATTCGGCTTCAGCTACCTCAGCGACGACCGCCGCCTCGACGCCGTCGAGGAGCTCATCGCCGTCGCGAAGGAGGCCGGGATGCCGCTGACCCACATGGCCATGGCCTTCGCGATCGCCCACCCGGGCGTCACCTCCGCGATCCTGGGCCCGCGCACCATGGACCACCTGGACGACCTGCTGGCCGGCGCCGAGACCACCCTCAGCGACGACGTCCTGGACGCCATCGACGCGATCGCGCCTCCCGGCAGCGACATCAGCGCCCTCGACATGGGCTACACCCTGCAGACCCCGGCCGGCCCCGCCCTGCGCCGCCCGCTGACGGAGCGCTCGGCCGCCTGAACCGCCTCCCGGCGGCGGCGAACCGCCGCCGCCGGAAGCGCTACCTGCGGGTGCGCACCAGCAGGTAGAGGAAGTACGGCGCCCCGACGACCGCCGTCATCAGCCCCGCGCCCAGCTGCGCGGGGGCGACCACCGTACGGCCGAGCAGGTCTCGTATGCCACCGTCATTCCTGCGGCCGACAGCCCGTGGCCACGCAGGCGTGACGGACCGCCGGCTCTCTCACCGGTCATCATGGCACTTGGGTTAGCCCAACCTGATGAGTGCCCCGGTCCTGGGTGGGCCGCCACCGGCCAGGCCGGCCGGGCGGTGTACAACACCCGCCTGACGGACGGGATATGACGTGTCGTCGCCTCGGGCGGGAAGGTCCCGCCCCTGGTCAGTGCCGCAGGGCGTAGCGGCCGACCCGGCTGCGGGCGTCCCGTTCGGTGAGCCCGAGAGCGGTCGCCACCGCCGTCCAGGACGTGGTGTCGGCCTCGACGTTGAGCGCGGCCTGCCGGGCGACCTCGTGGGTGGTGCGCTCCAGGGCGGCGACAGCCCTCAGCGCCGCGAGCGGGGCCTCCTCGGCCAGGTCCACCAGCTGCTCGTCGAGCCGCCGCAGCAGCTCGGCGAGCGTCTCCGGCAGCGGAACCGACCGGGCTTCGGTCTCCGCGATGTGCTGCGCCCAGTCGCTCTTGGGCCCGCTGGTGTCGTAGAGGTGGGGTCCGTGCGGGTCGACGTCGTCCCAGTCGACGGGGTAGCGGGTCGTACCGCGCCAGGAGCACGAGCAGGCGGCCCGCAGACCGGTCGCCAGCGGCGCGCGCAGGGTCCCGTCGTAGACCCACCAGTCGCTGGTGCGGTGCATGCTGCCGCCGCTGCCGATGTCGAAGTACACGGGCTCGGGCTCGCTGCCGTCGGCGAGCACGGCGGCCGCGCGGCCCTCGTGCGCGGCCCCGAACTGTTCGGACTGCCACTCCATCACTGCACTGCCCCTCCGGCCGTCGGCTGCGGCCCGTCGTCCCTGCACCGCCACGATGGCGACGCGCCGGTCGCCGGCGCAAGGCGTTCCCGAGCCTTTCACCCCCGAACGGGCACAACCGGCGCGTAGTGCGCGGCACTACTGCTCCTGACAGGCACGTGCAGCGGTCCCTCCGGCGCCGCTGAACCACTCAGCGGGCCGTTGCCGCCGATGTTCGCCCTCCTCGTGGCGATCCCGGAAGCGCGTGCGTGCGGCCGCACTCCACGACCACGGCAATTGCTTACCGTCTGCCGCCGGCCCCCCTCACTTCAGATGCCGGGTGAGGAACTGGGCCGCGGCGTCCCCCGCGAACTGCGGGACGCCGGTGTGCCCGCCCATGTTGGCGTTCAGCGTCTTCTCCTTGCTGCCGAAGGCGTCGAACAGGTCCAGGGCCGCCTGCCGGTCGTTCCCTTCGTCGTCCCACTGGAGCAGGACGTGCAGCGGAACGGTGACCTGCCGGGCCTCCTCGAACAGGGCGCGGGGCACGAAGCTCCCGGCGAACAGAACGGCGGCCGCGATGCGCGGCTCGACCACCGCCAGCCGGATCCCGATGGAGATCACGCCTCCCGAGAATCCGACCGGGCCGCCGATCCCGGGCAGCGAAAGGAGGGCGTCCAGGGCGGCCTGCCATTCCGGGACCGCCTTCTCGACCAGCGGGAGGACGAGCCGGTCCACGATCTCCTCGCCGACCGGCTCGCCGGCCTCCAGTGCCCGGCGCAGTTCTGCGCGGGCCTGCTCGGCGGCGGCGGAACGGGGCCGGTCACCGCTTCCGGGGAGTTCGATGGTGGCCGTGGCGAAGCCCTCCGCCACGGAGTGCCGGGCACGGGCGGCCAGCCGGGGGTACATCGTGCGCAGTCCGCCGGGGTGTCCCAGCAGGATGAGCGGCGCCGGTGCAGATTCGGATTCGGGCGTCCACAGGATGCCGGGGATCCCACCGAGGGTGAATTCGCGTTCGAGGACGCCGTCGTCGAGGCGCTGTTCTGAAGTGAATTGCATGGTCGTGCCTTTCGGGAGTGCTCTTTGACGGCGCTCCCGGACGACCTAGCGTCCGACCGTGACCCCGGAGGGGAGCACCCATGTCGATACTGCGTTCACGGGTACCACCTCCTCGTTCTCTCGCACGGCCTGCGGAAAGGTAGCAGTGTCCGGCACGGTCCGCCAAATGGGCGGCAGTTCTCGGGCCGGATCGAAGACCCGGGCGTCGTCCGGCTTCAGGTACTGGCCCTGCTGTGGCCTCGGACGGAGGTGTCCTCACGGGGTTTCAAGGCCGACGTGGTGACGTTCCTCAGGAACAGCACCGGCGTCGCCGCGGTAGCGAGAGCGAACATTCCGAACGCGAGGCGCATCCCGCCCAGTTCGGCCAGCAGGCCGACCAGGGCCGCGCCCAGGGGCATGGCGCCGAAGTTGAAGAGACGGGCCGCCGCGCCGTAGCGTCCGAGCATGTCGTCCGGAACCATGGCCTGGGTGATGGTGCGGGCGTTGACCGACCAGAGAGTGCCGCCCGCGCCGCCGAGGAAGGCGCCCGCAGCCACCGCCCAGATGCTGGTGGTCAGGGCGGGCAGCGCCACCATCGCGGTGGTGCCCGCCAAGTCGGCGAACATCGCCCTGCGCGCGCCGAGTATCCGGTTCACCCAGGTCACGGACACGGCACCGGCCAGGCCTCCGACCCCGAGGGCGCTGAGCACGATGCCGTACTGCTGCGGCCCCAGGTGCATGGCCTGCTTGGCGTAGAGCGGCATGAGAGCCAGCCAGGCACCCCAGACCGCGGAGAGCACGGCGACGACCACCGACAGCGTCCGCAGCAACCGGTCCCGCCAGAGAAAGCGCACTCCCTCGGCGATCCGGCTGTTGACGGAGACGGGAACGGCTCCCGGCGCGGGCGCTTCGGCCCGGAAGCGGCCCGCCAGCAGCAGCAGGACGAGGGCAGCGGCCGCGTAGGAGGCGCTGATCAGCCCCAACGCCAGGCCCGTTCCGGCGGCCAGCAGCAGTCCGCCGACGAAGGGGCCGGCGAACTCCTGTCCCACCGTCTCGGCACCCACCATCCAGGTGTTCACCCGTTCCCGCCCTGCCGGCGGTACCGCCGCCGGGACCAGGGTGGACGCGGAGGTGGATGCCAGGACGTCGGCGACGCCGAGGATCATCCCGGCCGCGAAGAGCCGGCCGAGGGTGACGCCGCCGGTCATCGCGGAGACGGTGAGCGAGCCCATCGCCGCCAGCCTCATCCCGTTCGCGCCCCACAGCAGCCGTCGGCGGTCGAAGCGGTCGACAAGCACGCCGACGTGCAGGGCGACGAGCAGCCAGGGCAGCGTCAGGGTCAGTGACACGGCGGTGACCTGGGTCGGAGAGGAGGTGAGGCGGGCGGCGAGAACCGGGAGCGCCATCTTCATCACACCGTCGGCGAGATTGGTCGCGGCGGTGAAGCCGACGAGGACCACCGCGTTGCGGCGGCCGGAGCCGGGCCGCGAGCGGGCTCTCGGCCGCGCGGTGTGCGGGGCCTGGCGGGCTTCGGCCGGTTCGGTCAGTGCGGTTTCCATGATCTACCCCGTTGCCGTCGGTACTTCACCAGGTGCGAGCGTCCCGGTGCGGTGTCAGGCGTCCAGGGGGTGCCACCTGGAGCGGTCGCCGTCACGTTCGACGTGCCCGAAGACCGCGCCGGCGAAGTGGATGCCGAAGCCGGTCGTGCCGGGCTCCGCCAGTTCGGCGAGGAGACTGCGGCGATGGCCGGCCGACCGGACGGGATCGTGGTCGAAGGCCGAGGACCATTCGGGGTGGGCGACCTGGATCGGCGAGTGCAGCGCATCGCCGAAGGCGATCAGCTGCCTGGCGCCGGAACTGATGACGAACTCGGCGTGTCCGGGCGAGTGTCCGGCGGCGACCCGCATCCGTACCCCGGGGAAGACCTCCTGCCCGTCGGACACGGTGCGGACGTACGGTGCCAGGCCCGCGGCCTCGCGCGGCTCCAACTGATCGCGGTGCGAGACCCATTCCGGCTCCGACACGAGGTACTCGGCGTGGGCGAACGCGGGGCGGTCGAGGCCCGGGGCGGGGTGCCAGGCCCAGCCGGTGTGGTCGGGGTGCAGGTGGGTGATGGCCACCGCCTCGATCTCCTCGGGCCTGCGGCCGAGTTCGGCCAGGCTCTCCAGGAGCGCGCCTCCGTGGATCGCGCCGCGCGGTCCGTCGGGCGCGGGCGACCAGGACTGCGGTCCGAAGCCCGCGTCGATCAGCAGCGCACGGTCACCGTTCTCCACCAGCAGGCCGCCGATGCTCGCCACCAGGTTGCCTGACCCGTCCAGGTATTCGGGGTGGGCGGCCCACGCCTCACCGGTGCTGTCGGGAAACAGCTCGCGCGGCCTGAGCTGTACCGCACCGTCCGGTACGTAGGACACCTTCGTGTCGCCCAGCCGTATCGAACGCACACCGGCCGGCCGGTGCGGCCGCTCGGTATCGGAGTACGCCTTGATCCCCATCGCCTTCCTCCTCACAGGTGGTCGCCGTGCCCCTCGGAGGCGACGGCGCAACCATATGAGTCAAGCTAGAATCATGCAAGCTTGAAATATTCATGCTTGATGGACTTGCTAGGATGGACGCATGACGTTGCCCTCGCAGTCGCACATCACCGCCGAGCGGGAGCTCTGCGGCCTTCTCAACGGAATGGCGCAGCAGATCGCCCAGCACGTACGCGAGCGCGCTGTCCGCCTGGGCCTCACCGCGGCCCAGGCGACGGCACTGCGGGAGATGACCGGGCCGATGACGATGCGCGAGCTTGCCGAACGCATGGGCTGTGAGCCGTCCAATGCCACCTTCGTGATCGACAAGCTGGAGAAGCAGGGCCTGGTCGAGCGCCGCCCCCACCCCACCGACCGCCGCGCCAAGCTCCTGGTCCTCGCCCCGGAAGGCGTCGACCTGCGCGAGCGTCTCCTCGAACTCCTCGTCCAGGACTCACCCCTTGCCGGACTCGACGCCGAACAGCAGCGGGTCCTCCAGGGCCTGCTGGAGCAGGCGATCACGCGTTCGTAACCAACGCCGCCCAAGGTGTTCACCGTCCGCGGCGGGGCATCCGACCGCCATGACTGTTCTGCGCAGGTTCGCCCGCCCCATGCTGGCCTCGTTGTTCATCTCCGGCGGATACGACGCGGTGCGCGATCCCGCGCGACTCGTGCCCGAGGTGAAGTCGTTCGTGGAACCGGTGGCATCGTCGGTCGCGCCCCGCACGTCCCTGCTGCCGGAGAGCCCGGAGCAGCTCGTGCGTCTGGCCGGAGCCGTGCAACTGGGCGCCGGCGTCCTGCTCGCGCTGGGACGCGTACCGCGACTGGCCTCGCTGGCGCTCGCCGCGACCCTGGTGCCCACAACCCTCGCGGCCCATCGCTACTGGACGATCGAGGACCCCGCCGAGCGAGACGAACAGCGGGCGCAGTTCCTCAAGAACACCTCGATGCTCGGCGGGCTGCTGCTTGCCGCCGCCGACACTCACGGCAAGCCCTCTCTCGCCTACCGCACGCGGGGCGCCGCCGGCCACGCATCTGATGCCGTTGCCGCGCAGGCGCAGTCGGTCGTCGACCATGCGCACGCGGTCGCCCACAGGATCGGTGACGCAGCCGACGGTGCCGCCGACAGCACCACCGCGGCTGTCGGCGCGGTCCGCAAGCGCCTGCACTGACTGCTTCGGCCCAGGGCGCGCCCCGCTCGCTGCCCGTGAGCAGAATGCGCGGTCGGGCAGTTGCGGGTTCGAGCGCCCGGGGGCGGGTCAGTAGCTGTCGTAACTGGGCTTGCCGTTCGGCCGGTAGACGCCGACGATGGTGCCGCCCTTTGTCGTCGAGACGCTCACCGGCTCCAGCGCGGTGGGGATCGCTCCGTCGTCGAACAGCCGCTTGCCGGTGCCGATGATCACCGGATGGATGGTCAGCCGGTACTCGTCGACGAGGTCGTGCCGCATGAGGGTCTGGGCGAGGTCGCCGCTGCCCACGACGTTGATATCGCCGCCGTCGGACGCTTTCAGCTTGCGCACGGCGTGGACGGTGTCGCCCTCCAGCAGCGTTGAGTTCCGCCACGCGACGGACGCCAGGGTCCGTGACGCCACGTACTTGTGCATGCTGTTCATCCGCTCGGTGAACGGGTTGCCGGGATCGGCGGTCGGCCAGTACGACGCGAAGATCTCGTACGTCTTGCGGCCGAGCAGCATCGCGTCGGAGCGCTCGTACCAACCGGCGATGGCCGTGCCGACCTCGTCGTCGGACACCGGCTTCTGCCAGCCGCCGTACTCGAAGCCGCTCTGAGTGTCCTCGTCCGGACCGCCCGGTGCCTGCATGACGCCGTCCAGCGTCAGGAACGTGCAAACGATGATCTTGCGCATGGTGCGCTCCTTTCGACGACCGGTAGACCGCACAACCGCCGGAAACTCATCGGCGGAACCTCCGCGGCAGGTCTCCAGCTGATCGGGGAGGGAGGCTCAGGCCAGGCCGGGCCGGACCCCGTCGTGGGAACGACGCACCGAGGACGCGCCCGGCGCTGCCTGCCCGGGACTGTTCGCGCGCCACCGGGGTAGGCATGTCCCGGCCGAACGGTCGGCCGAGACGCGGGAGGTGGAGGATGCGCCAGGCAGCTGTCCTCGATGTCGGCTGCCACAGCGTGCTGCTCACCGTGGCGCGGCGCGAGGCCGGCGGGGGACTGCGACCGGTGCTGACCCGGAAGGTCCGTCTTGGTTTGGGCCAGGCCCTCGGGGCGGACGGGCGACTGCGCAAGCCGGGGGTGAGGAGCGTGGAAGAGGCGGTGACCGAAGCGCTGTTCGCCGACCCCCATGTGCCTCTGCCCGAGGTGTTCGCCTTCGCCACCTCCGTCATCCGCGACGCGCCCAACCGCGGCGAGATCATCGACCGGGTGGCGCGGACCACCGGCATACGGCTGCAGGTCCTACCCGGCGAGGAGGAAGCCCGGCTCGCCTACGTGGCCGCGCGCCAATGGGCAGGCGCCGCAGCGGGGGAGCTGCTGGTCCTGGACATCGGCGGCGGCACGTTGGAGACAGCCTCCGGCAGCGGGGCCGTGCCCCGGACCGTGTGCTCCCTGCCGCTGGGGGCACGTCGCGTCACCCGCGAGTTGCTGCCCGGGGGTGTCGCGCCCTCCGCACGCCACCTCGCCGCCGCCCGGCGGCATCTGCGCCGGTCTCTCGCGGAGGTCGACGGCCTGCCAGGGGCCGAACCCGGGGCGGACGTCGTGGCCTGCTCGAAGACCTTCGCCCAGCTCGCGCGGCTCGCCGCCGCCACTGCGTCCCCCCGGCTCCGGCCGCGGTTGCGATCTCGCCTGACCCTGGGCGCGCTGCAAGCGGTGATCACCCTCATGGCCGGCACCAGCCCGGCCCGCCGCAACGAGCTGCCCGGCATCTCCTCCCACCGCGCCGAGCAGGCACTGGCCGGAGCCCTCGTCGCGGAGGCCCTGATGGAAGCGTGCGATGCCGACACCGTGACGATCTGTCCCTGGTCGACCAGGGAAGGGCTGCTGCTCGAACAGCTCGGGGCCGGGGTGTTCACCGCGGGAACCCGCTCCGGCGCCCGGGCCGCCTGACACCAGCCGTGACACACGTCAGTCGCGTCACGTCCGTTCACCGCCCTCGGCGAACTCGCCGGCCCGCCCCTCGCCGAACGGTCGTGGTCGCCGTGTGCACACGGCGTCGCAGCCGCATCTACCGGTGCGACACCCGTCTCGTCCCGCTGGAAGGAGCCCGGTCGACGGCTGGTTGGCCTTTGGCGGTCGTGGGCGGCTGACGCGGGTATGTCACACGCGAGTGTGGCCCCGGAGGTAAGAGCGCACGGATGCGGAGAGGCCGGAGTCGACGGCCTCGGGGATCGGCGTCCAACGCACATGGGAGCGGGGGAGGGAAGCGCCGTCCGAGGGGGACTCGCTCAGCAACTGGCATATCACCGCCGAAGGGTCGTCCGGTCCTCCGGGTCGGGTCGACGTCAGAGGTTCGGTGCCGTCGACGAGGTAGCCGGTAAGTTCGTAGACGGCGCGGGCCGCGGTGGCCCCGGCGGATTCACTGAGCTCGGGCCTGCCGGACGGCAAGGCCCACCCTCCGCCATCGTCGATCAACAGCAGGCGGCCGTGGTACAGGACGACCGCCTGCACCACGCCCTCGGCTGACTCCGGTTCCATGGGCGACCATCCTTCCTTCGGCGAGGTGGGACAGCCTCTTCCTACCCGTGAGTGAGCTGCACAGGCCTGCGACGGGTCATGCGCTTGCTTCCTCCTCCTCCCCCTCCGCGGCGCCGCGGCGGGTGTTCCGGCTGTGACATCCCCGGAACATCCGAACCCCAGCTACCTGGTGAGATCGGCTGGTCGGTCGAGTCGTGTCAGCTTGTGCGGATTGGACGTCGCGTAGATCCGGGTGATGCGCCCATTCGCGATCACGAGGCTGACTGTGGCCCCTCCAGCGGCGGATTCGATCCGGACGGCGGGGGCGCCGTTGAGATATACCGTCGTGGTTTCGGATGCGGACCGGTCCGTGCCGGCGAGCATCGTTGCCACGAGTTCGGCCCCGTGGACGGGGGCCAGAGCGGCGGCTGTGATCCCGCCTCCGTCGGCGATGAGGACCACGTCCGGCGCCATGACCTCCAGGAGGTCCTGGATGCGTCCGGTGTGCAGCGCGGCGACGAAGCGGTCCACGACGGCCTTGTGCTCCGACCGGCTCACCGTGACGCGCGGTTGCCGGGCGGCGACGTGGTCTCGGGCGCGCCGGGCGATCTGCCGGACCGCCGCCGGGGTCTTGCCCACGGCTTCGCCGACCTCCTCGTACGGCATGGCGAAGACCTCGCGGAGCACGAACACCGCGCGTTGCAACGGTCCGAGGGTCTCCAGGACGGTCAGCAGCGCGATGGAGACGCTTTCCGCGAGCTCGACGTCGTCTGCCACGTCGGGGTGGGTGAGCAACGGCTCGGGCAGCCATTCGCCCACATAGTCCTCACGACGGCGTGAGAGTGCGCGCATGCGGTTGAGCGACTGCCGGGTGACGGCCCGCACGAGGTACGCCCTCGGGTCGTGGACCTGTGCCCGGTCGACGCCGGACCACCGCAGCCAGGTCTCCTGCAGCACGTCCTCGGCGTCGGCCGCAGAGCCGAGCATCTCGTAGGCGACAGTGAACAGCAGGCTGCGGTGGGCGACGAACGGGTCCTGCGTCACGCCGCGGACCCTGCGTGGGACGTCGCCGGGCGCTTGGCCAGCGGGATCTCGCAGGCGTCGGAGAATCCCTGCGAGGTGACCCCGTTCGCCACGTTGGCCCGGGTCGCCAGGTTGACATAGGCGATGAACGCGGTGAGCTCCACCATCGCCTCCGTCCCGAGCCGCTCAAGGAGGGATGCGTACTGCTCGTCGGTGACGGTCGGCGGCGTGTTCGTCACCGCCTCGGCATACCCCATGACGTCGCGGTCCAGTGCTGTGAAAACGTCCGCCTCCCGCCAGCGCGGCACCTGGCTCGCCCTGGCCAGGTCCAGGTTCTCGTTCTGCGCCTGAAAATAGCCGACGTCCAGGCACCAGCTGCAGCCGACCTGCGCCGCGACGGCCATGTGCGCGAACGATTTCAGGCCCGGGTCGACCGCCTTCCACGCCCCCACCTTGCTACCGAACTCCAGATTGTCCTGTGTCACCCGGGGGCTGTGCCACAGCACCTCGACATTCTCGGGCACAACGCCCAGCTGCTTGATCATGTTCTCCTTGAGCTCGGCGGGAAGCTCGGCCTTCGGCAGGCGCAGTGTCATGACGTCTCTCCTTGTAGGCGCCCCTGTGGGGCAGTTCGGCATGAAGACACCGCCCGGCCCGAACGTGTGACACCCACGGTCGCCACGGTGAGCCTCCTCACCGGCGCGGGTCGGCGCGGCGGATCCCCCGTGGGGCAGCGCTCACCATCGATACCCGGAAGACGATTCCGAGCAGCCGGCAGTCCACCAAAGGACATTCGCCGCGGATCCTGGCCGAACCCGACCTGCCTCAGGAGGTCGTCACGACGATCTTCTTCCCGGCGTGCAACCCCTTCTCGAGGTGGCGGTGTGCCTCGACCACGGCGTCGAGGGAGAACGCCTTGTCGTCGACAGCGGGCCGTAGCGCACCGAGGCGCAGGCCCGCGTTCAGGAAGGCCGCCATGCGCTTGACCACGACGGCGTCGAGGGTGTGCTCGAAGCTCCGGTAGCTGAAGACCGTGAGCGGCGGGCCTGCTGGGAAAGGTGCGGGCCGAGGGTCCAGGAAGCCCGCGGCGACCAGCGTTCCGCCGGGGCGGGCCGCCTTCAGGAGATCCTGCTGGCCGGGGCCCATGACGAGGTCGAGGACGACGTCCGCGCCGGTCCCGCCGGTGTGGTGGGCGACGGCTTCGACGATGTCCGCGTGGTCGGTGGCGACGACCGCGGCGGCGCCTGCGGCGAGCAGCTCGTCCTCCTTCGCGGCGTGCCGGGTCACGGCGATGGGCACGGCACCGATCTGACGGGCGATCTGCATCGCCGCCCGGCCGACGCCGCCGGACGCGGCGGTGATGAGGACGTGGTCGCCGGGCCGCATCCCCGCCTTCTCGACGAGCGCGCCGTAGGCGGTGGAGAAGGCGACCCAGACCGCCGCCGCCTCCGTGATGCCGAGCCCGGTCGGCCGGACGACGACCCGGCTCGCGGGCACCGTGGTGTAGTCGGCGTAGCTGCCCCGCACGTTCGCGTCCGGAACGGCCGTGAGGATGACCGGATCACCGATGCTCAGCCCAGTGGTCCCAGGCCCCAGCGCGTCGACGACGCCGGTTCCTTCGACACCCAGGCGGGCCTGCGGCAGGGGGACCGGTGCGGGCGAGGCACCGGAACGCATCATCTGGTCGAGCGGGTTGACTGCGAACGCCTCCATCCTGACCCGGACCTCGCCGGCCGCAGGCTCGGCAAGGGCCTCCTCGACGACGTGCATGACCTCAGGCCCGCCGAACTCGTCGAAGATGACGACTCGTGGCATGGTGGCTCCTCCGCATCCGGTGCTGATCGGCTGATCGGCTCATCGGGGAAAACGCTACGGAGCCGTGGGTTACCTCCTGGTACCTTCGACTTTCATGCAGAACGTGGACGGAGCAGCCTTCCTCGCCGACTGCCCCACTCGTCTGGCGGTCGAGATCATCTCCGACAAGTGGGCCGTACTCGCGCTCTTCGGCCTCAGCCAGGGACCTCGCAGGCACGGTGAACTCGTCAACCTCATCGGCGGCGTCTCGCGCAAGGTCCTCACCCAGACGCTGCGCCGGCTCCAGGAGTACGGCCTGGTCAACCGCCGTGCCGAAGCGCCGAGGCGGGTGGAATACAGCCTCACCGACCTCGGCCGGACCCTCATCGAACCCATCGAGGTTCTGACGAACTGGGCCAGGGAGCACGGCGGGGACATCGCCGACTTCCAGGAGGCGGCGGAAGCCGCTGCTTCTGCTCGGGTTCGCCCGGCGGGTTGATCCCGGCGATCACCCGCTTCGCACCAGGGCGCAGCGGTCTGGCTACGGGCATCGCACCGAGCCGGAAGGTGCCCCCGGCCACCAGATCGGACTGGTCGAAGGCCGGCCCTCAGTCGATCCGCGCCCTCATCCCCGCGGTCAGCCGGTGGTAGCGGGCCGGAACCCCTGGGCCTCCCTCGCCGAGGAAGCCTTCGACCATCGTGGCGCCGATGTCATTGAGGGCGCCGTCGTGTACGGCGTAGGCATCCCGCGGGGCGACCTCGCGCACGTAGTCGATGAGATCGCCGACGGTGGACCATGGAGCGTGGACCGGTAGCAGCAACGTACCGACGGGACCATCGGGGACGGTCAGGGCGTCGCCGGGGTGGAAGAGGGCGTCGTCCACAAGGAAACCGATGTTGGGGATACGCGGAACGTCGGGGTGGATGACCGCATGCCAGGCGCCGTGAACACGGACGTCAAAGCCGGCGACGGTGAAGGCGTCCCCGTCCCCCGTGGTGGAGACCTGCGTGCCGAGGCCGTCCAGTCGCTTCGCGACCGAAGGGTTGGTCCAGATCTGCAGGCCCGGACGAGCCGCGGCCGCCCGCCGCAGTACCGCCTCCGAGAAGTGGTCGAAGTGCTCGTGCGTGACGAGCACGGCATCGGCGCCTTCCAGCGCTGTCGCGTCACTCAGGCCACCCGGGTCGATGACCAGGCGGCGCCCGTCCTTCTCAAGCTGCACACACGCATGTCCGAACTTGGTGAGCTCCATGACCGGCACGTCCTTTCGTCTTTACTGTCACTCATTTGTACAACAAGACTGTACAAGTAGGTAGCAGGAGTCTGGGTAGGATGCCCCCATGGACGAAGACGCGCTGGCCGAGGAGCTGCGACGGTCGCTCGGTGAGCTGGTCCGGGCGGTACGAGCCGCGGACACCATGCCTCCCGGTGAGGCCGCCATTCTCGGATTCCTCGACCGCGGCGGCCCGTTGACCACGGCTGACCTCGCTCGCCTGCGCGGCGTCACGCACCAGTCGGCCGCCAAGTCGGTCAAAGATCTCTCCGCGGCCGGCCTGGTCCGCAGCGAGCGGCATCCCGACGACGCCCGCAAGCTCCTGCTGCACATCACCGGGGCGGGCCTCTCCCGCCTCCAGCGGGAACGTGCCGGCCGCGCGGGCGCCCTCGGCGCCGCCATCCGCGAGACCTTCGCCCCCGAGGAACAGCGGCGACTGAGCGAGTCCGTTGCCCTGCTGTCCCGCCTGGCAGCCCACATCACCGGACACTGACCGCTTCGGCGAGCAATCGCGCGAGGGTGTCGGCTGCCCGGTCCAGGGAGCACTCCTGCGTCCGCCACTTCCGTCCGATGCGACGGCTGGGCCGGGCGGTGCAGCCGCTCAACCCGGTGAACCTTGCAGGTCTCAGCCCTGTTGGGCGGGTTGACGGGAATCGTCGATCAGAGCGGCCGCGGTCAGGGTGAGGTGCTGAACCAGGACCGCGGCTGCGGTGTCGGCGTCGCGGTCCAGCGCCGCCTCCTCCAGCCTGCGGTGTTCCTTGACGCCGTCCCGATCGGGGTTGCGGTGCGCTGCCCAACGGCGTGCCAGTTCGCTTGCGGTCCACAACCGGTCGAAGGTCTCCAGCAGGGCGTGGTTGCCGCACCCCTCCAGCAGCGTGCGGTGGAAGACCCTGTGGGCCTCGGCCCAGGCGTCGGTGTAGTGCTCGCCCTCTTTCGGCACGAACGCCGGCGTGCGCACCAGGCGATGGTGGGCGGCGCGCACGCGGGCCTCCCAGTCGACGTCGCCGCGCTCGATGGACATGCGCAGTACGACCGGCTCGATGGTCCTGCGTGCTTCCGCGATCTCCTGCCAGCGGCGGTCGGAGAAGGACGGGACGGCGAATCCGCGGTTGGGCAGCCGGTCGGCGAGCCCCTCGCCGACCAGCCGCACGAGCGCCTCGCGCGTGACGGCGAGGCTTACGCCCTGTTCCCTGGCGAGGTCCTGCGGTTTGAGGGCGTCACCCGGGGCGTAGTCCCCGCGCATGATCGCGCCCTGCAGGTGTGCGTAGACCTGCTCGGAAAGCATCTGCTTCCCCGGGGGAGCGGGGGCGTGAGGCATGCCAGTCATGACGCAAGCATAGACGATCCGGCCAATAATCGATTATCTGTGTTACTGTCGATTCTGAAGCAGCGTCAATGAGGGAAGGAAGATCACTGTGAACGCCAACGACCCCTTCGCCCGCCTCCCGGAAGCGGCGTCCTTCACCGTCAGCAGCAGCAACGTCACCGCTGGAGCGGCCTGGCCGCTCCAGCAGCACGCCTCCGGCCTGCCCGGCGGGAAGGACATCTCTCCGCAGCTGTCGTGGGGTGGCGCCCCCAGCGAAACCAAGAGCTACGCCGTCACCGTCTACGACCCCGACGCTCCCACCGGATCGGGTTTCTGGCACTGGGCGGTCGTCGACATACCCGCCACCACCACCGAACTGCCCGAGGGCGCCGGCGACGATGTCGGCTCGTGCCTGCCCGACGGCGCCTACCAACTGCCCAACGACGCCCGCGCAGCCCGCTTCATCGGCGCCGCCCCGCCGGCCGGGCACGGCCCGCACCGGTACTTCGTCGTCGTCCACGCCCTTGACGTCGCATCCATCGGCGTCCCCGCCGACGCCACCCCGGCCGTCCTCGGCTTCACCATGTCCGGTCACACCCTCGGACGCGCGGTATTGATCGCCACTGCCGAAACATCCGCGTGACGGCGCCGCCCGGGCTCCCTGGAGAAACGACCGCGATGCAGCTCGGCGAGCTTCCCCACGCCGCCCGCCCCGGCGACGGCCCGACCGGCCTGCGCGCCGTCCGCCACGTCAGCCGCGCCGTCAGCGCCGCCCACCAGTTCATCTACCTCGTCCCCGAGAGTGCGCAGGAAGCGGCAGCACTCGGCGTGACCAGCCGCGGACCGGCGTACCTGGCCTTCCGGTCGGCCGCGATGGGCGCGGTTCCGTGGCAGGTCACGCTCGCGGCCTTCTACAATTTCAGCCCGCGGGCGGTGCGGGCCATGGCGGGTGTGTGGGACGTCGCGCCGCCCGATCGGTGGCAGGCCGCCCGCTTCCTGGCCGCCGGGTGGGCGATGCGGCGCGTCGGCGTGCACCTCACGGTCGACCGACTCGCCGAGGCGCGCTCGCTGATCGATCCGGTCGTCGCCGGTGCCGGCTACGCCGGCAAGGTGCTGGCCGCCGCGAACGCCTCGGTCGCGCTTCCGTCCGATCCCCTCGTCGCCCTGTGGCAGCAGATCACGGTGGCGCGCGAGTGGCGCGGCGACGCCCATCTCGTCGTGCTCGCCGAGAACGGCCTCGGGCCGTGCGACTGCCTCGTTCTGCACACTGCGACGGGTCGCCTCCCGACGGCTCTCGCGCGGGCGACCCGCCAGTGGAACGACGAGGAATGGGGCGCGGCGACGGCACGTCTCACCGCACGCGGTTGGCTCGACTCCAACGCCCTTGTCACCGGCGCCGGCAGCGCGGCGCGCGAGCGGATCGAGGCGGATACGGACGAGCTCTGTGCCGCACTATGGGCGCCGATAGGCGACGCGGGTGCCCACCGTTTGGCCTCGCTCATCACGCCGATCACCGACGCGTTCGCCGCGGCGGGGACGTGCTTCCCGGTCGCCCGCACGGACGGGGTCCACGGTGCGCTGCCTGCGCGGGCCGGTCCGTCGTGACGCACGCTTCGACCGTCTTCGCGCCTCGTCGCACGCGCTCGACCGCAAGCTGACGCAGTTCGTCGTCCACGGTTCCTACGCGGCAGAACTCGACACCGGCGCCACGGCGGTCGCGACACTGCGAGGACAGGGCGTCCAGCATCTCGACCGGGGTCCCGGGTCGGGCTGGCAGGTCGTCCAGGGCGCGAACCCCGGCTCACCGGGCAATACACCTAGGGCGCGAACGTCACCTCGGGGAAGGCCGGGCTCGGGCCGTCGAGGAGGTGGCCCCGGCGGCGGAGGTGGCGGTCGAAGAAGGCCAGGGGGTACGCCTGCTGGATGCGTACACCGCGGGCGGGATCGAGGGTGCCGATCCAGCTCCGGACGTCTTCCTCGCTCATCCCGGCCGGCTGCGCCAGTTGCGGGATCAGCACCTGGTAGTCGCTGTAGGACGCGTGGACCGCGCCGGCCGCCCGGACGTCGAGCCGCCAGCCCCGCAGGTGCGACCACAGGTTGGCGACGGCCGGCTGCGCCGCCCGGGTGTAGTCGGCGGTCATCAGCATGAAGGGCCGGTACAGGTCGGCGGTGAAGGCCGGTTGCATCTCCATCGGGCCGTCGAGGCTCAGCCCCGCCCGAACCCGCGGATCGTCGTACATGACCCGCGCCGCCGCCGTACCGCCCTTCGACGAGCCGAACACGCCGACGCGGCCGAGGTCGAGGGCGCCGCGCAGGCCGGCCGGCAGCGTCCGGTGCCCGGCGTCGGGATTGCGCCCTGCGTCGAGGTCCTCGACCCGGTCGAGGACGAACCTGACGTCCGCCGCGAAGTCCCCTGGCGTCAGGCCGTACCTCGGGTCCTGGCTGGGCACGGAGACCCGGCCGTCGGGGAACTGGGTGAAGGCGTCGTTCGTGTGGTCCACCGTGACGACCGCGTAGCCGTGGCTGGCGAGTTCCTGGACGATGACGGTGTTATCGCCGCGGTGGTCGTGCGCGGCGTGCGAGAACACGACGACGGGCAGCCGCCCGCCGTGCCGCAGCACCGGGGCGCCCTCATGGCCCGACGTGAGCGGCGACGCGGCGAGGCCGGCGGGGAAGCCCGAGTACGTGAGGAGTTCGCGCAGCGGTGCCGCGGCCATCCACGGCGCTCGCGGATGGCGCCCCGCGCCCCGGGCGGGGTACCAGAGGCTCGCCATCAGCTCGCGGGAGCGCCCGGGTCCCGCCACCGGGTCGGGGCGCGAGGGGTCGACCAGGTGCAGGGAGACCGTGCCCACCCGGTACGGCCCGGTGGGAGCGGGCAGCGCGAGCCGCGGTGCGGTCGGGGCCGGGGGAGCAGCCGCCGACGCGCGGGCGGCGGGGGAGACCGACAGAGCGGCCGCGGCGGCCAGCACGGCTCGGCGGGTCGTCCGGTGGCTGCCGGCGGACGGCGTGCGGGACATGGAGCCTCCTGGGTCGGGGTTTCCTGGGCGGAACGGGGCGTTACGCGTGGCGCCGGCGGGCACGCAGCAGCGGCGCGGCCGCGCTGAGCAGGACCATGAGCAGGGCGCCCTCGCCGAAGGCGGAGAGCGGGAGCAGCAGCGGGACCGTCGACTGCACGACGACCGGGAGCACCGCCACCGCCAGGCCCGCGGCGGCCGGCCGGTCGCGTCTCCAGCACAGCAGGGCCACCGCGAGCACCGCGGCCCACAGCGTGTGGGTGGTACGGGGTCCGCCCGGCGGCAGGTACTGGAAGGCGGTGGCGAACTGCGCACCCCACACCAGGACGGCCAGCGCGGTGGTACCCGCGACGGCGGTGCGCTGCGACGAGGACGAGCCGAGCAGGTCCCTGGGCGCGGCAAGGACGACCGCGGCGGTGAGCAGCGGCACGACCACGTTCAGCGCCATGCCCGTGTGGTCGCCCCGGACGCCCGAGTGGGTCAGCAGGAGCAGCGGTACGTCGCACAGCCGCAGCAGCGTCGCGGGCACGACCAGGGCGCGGGCCGCGGCCCAGCGCCCGGTCCAGACGCCCGCGAGCACCGCGAACCACAGCAGCGGCGCGACGAACTGGCCGGTCAGGACGAGGACGTTGGGCAGCGAGTCCGGCGGCAGGGTCCGCACGTCGGGTGCGAGGAGCCACAGCAGGTTCATCACGCTGCCGCCCATGGCGAGGGCGACGGCCAGCGGGGCCGCCTGCGCCAGGATCTGACCGGCGGTCCGGTCGGAGCCGAGTCCTGTGCGCTGCCGCAGGCCGTGGGCGGCGATGTCGAACGCCTCGCGCAGCCGCTCGGCCCGGCCCGCGCCCTGCGTGGCCTGGTCGTGGATCGCGGTCAGCTCGGCGCCGTGCTCGGCGCGGTAGGCGGCCGGGTGGAGGCGCAGCGCCCAGCGCAGGGCGCGCGACGGGTGTCGCTGCGTCATGCCAGCGCCCCCTTCGGCCGGGTGGCGGGGGCGCGGTGGCCGGCCAGCCGCCGCTCCGCCTCGTCGACGACGGCGCGCAGCCGCTCGGCCTCGGCGGCCAGCACGGAACGGCCGGCCTCGGCGAGGGCGTAGACCTTGCGGGCGCGGCCGTCCACGATCTCCTCCCGCTCGACCTGGATCAGGCCCTGCTGGAGCAGCCGGTCCAGCGCGCCGTAGAGGGTGCCGGTGCGCATGCGCACGCGGCCCTGCGAGATCGCGTCGATCTCCTGGATCAGCCCGTAGCCGTGCCTGGGCTCGTCGGCCAGTGCGGTGAGCAGGAGCAGCGTCGGCTCCTGAAGCGGTCGGTCAGTCATGCCACCTATATATATCGGTGACCGGCATATGATGTCGAGTGGAACGACGAAGGCGGTCCATCAGGGCCGGGGGGACGCATCCCCGGCCGGGAGCCGCTCCGTTCCGCCGCCGAAGGGCAGGAAGACGGTGCGGCCTGCGAGCAGCCAAGTGCCGTCGACCTTGCGGAAGATGTCCTCGTAGTGGCCGACGTTCACCGGGAGCCTGGGCTCGACCATCCCGCCCGAGTAGCCGTCGATCCGGTACGTCGTCAGGTACGAGACGGCCCGCGCCGTCCCCTCGGACTCCACCGTGACCAGGATGTTCGTCATCAGACGACGCGACAGCCGGTCCGCGGGGCGCGAGGCGAAGTACCCCCGCAGGGCCTCACGCCCCTCGACGCGCCGGTCCCCGAAAGGCCAGCGCCACACACCGTCGGGCGTGAACAGCTCGGCCACCGACACCGGGTCGCCGAGGTCGAGGCGGTGGATGAACTCCACGATGATGCGCTCGCAGGCGCGCTCCGCGAGCATCCGCTCGACCGGTGACATGATCTCGTCGTCCATGCCCCCTTCTACCAGCCCCAACAGGCCCCGGGGCAACGGCTTTTCGCCCACCAGCACCGCTGGGCACGCTCCTGGCCCAGCAGCGTCTGCGCGGCGGCCGCCGCCACGACCGGGAACGCAGTCCGCAGATGACGCCGGGGCCGCTGCCAGGGCAGAATCCGCGGCATGCACACGAACGACTACCTCACCCACCTGCAGCGGGAGGGTGAACTGCTCGCGGACGCCGCCGCAAAGGCGGGCGAGCACACCTCCGTTCCGACCTGTCCGGGGTGGACGACCGGGGACCTGGTCCGGCACACCGGCACCGTCCACCGCTGGGCGGCCCGCATCGTGGCCGAGCGGCTGGCGGGGCCCGTACCGGAGGATCCGATGCCGGAGGAGCCGACCGGCGCGGCGCTGCCGCCCTGGTTCCTCGACGGGCACGCCCGCCTGATCGCTACGCTGCGGGCGGCCGGCCAGGGGACGGACTGCTGGACCGTTCTGCCCGCGGCGTCGCCGTTGGCATTCTGGGCTCGGCGGCAGGCGCATGAGACGGCGGTGCACCGGGTGGACGCCGAGTCGGCGCGCGGCGGGGAGCTCTCGACACTGGACCCGGTCTTCGCGGCCGACGGCATCGACGAGTTGCTGACCGGATTCCACGCCCGCCCGCGCAGCCGCGTGCGCGCCGAGCACCCGCGCACCCTGCGTGTGCGGCCGACCGACGCGGACGCGGCATGGACCGTACGGCTCTCGGCCGACGCGGCCCCGCGCACCGAGCGGTCCGCGGACGGCCCGGCCGACTGCGAGCTGACCGGCCGAGCGCAGGACCTCTACCTCATGCTGTGGAATCGGCTGCCCCTCGACGCGGCGACCCTCACCGGCGACGCCGCCCTCGCCGCACTGTGGCGGGAGACCTCCGCGGTCACCTGACGCCCGCGCCCACTCGAGCGCAGCACAGCGGCACCCGTTCAGGCTCACGCCGGCGTGACGTGCATCCCGCCCTCGGCCAGGACATCGAGGACCTCGGCAAACAGGTCGCAGGGCGGGCCGTCCGGTGTCAGGGACGTCGGCATCCCCGTTCCCGGACGAGATCCGGCCAGGCACCCGATCCCGGGGGTGGCCCGCGTCGGCAACGGCTGCTCGGCGCCGTCCTCCGTGTCGGCGGGACCGACCCTCATGTCACGGGTGTGGCTTTTCCATCCGAGCGGCCTCCGCCGCCATTTCGTGGAGTCGCGGGACGCTCCACTCCGGCAGGACGAGGTCCATGCGCAGGCCCTGGACTTCGATCCGCGCGACGACAGAGTCCCTGCTGTGCGCCGTTCCGCCTTCTGCCGCCGGCTCGCCGACGTGCAGCACGCGTACCGCACCGGGAGGCAGCAGCTGCTCCTCCGCCCCGCTCCCGAAGTGCGGCTGGAAGACCAACTGCGCTTCCCGCTCGATGAGCCGGCCGCGCCGCCACCGGGACCAGCTCTCGTCCGAGTACCGCAGCGAGCAGGGAACGGCGAACGGTGCGCCCTCCTCGATCCGCTCCCGTAACCGGCGTGCCTGCCGGTCATTCATACGCTCGGCCATCGCCGCACCCAAGCGGCCTCCCATGGCATCGAGCACGAGGTTCAGCACACCCGAACCCTACGACGTCCGAGGGAAAGCGGTATCGGTGGAGCGACGCCATACGACACAGCCCGGGGCTCACACGATGCAGCCGTGGGAAGCATCGCGGCCACCGACGCCGTGGGAGACGCCGGTAGGGTGGCTTGTTGTGGACGCGGGGGCAGGAAACGAGATGGTTGCGGTCCCGTCGGGAACGGTGATGCTGTCGGACCGGCGGACGCGGAACAGCTGGCCCGTCGAGGTCGCGCCGTTTCAGATGTCGGCGTTCCCGGTCATGCAGTCCTGGTACGCACGAGTCACGGGCCGACAGCCGAGCAGCGCCAGGGGCGAGCGGCTACCGGTCGAGGGTGTTTCTTGGTGGGACGCGGTCCAGTTCTGTAACGCCTTGTCCCGGCGGGAGGGGCTGACACCCGCGTATCACCTGCGCTTCGACGCCGAGACGGCCGAGTGGGACACCTGTGCGGACGGGTACCGGTTGCCGACTGAGGCCGAATGGGAGCACGCCTGCCGTGCGGGCACTACTGGCCCGCGGTACGGCCTGCTCGACGAGGTCGCCTGGTACCAGGGCAATTCCGATGGGCGGATCCACTCTGTCGGTGGCAAGCAGCCCAACGCATGGGGCCTGTACGACATGCTGGGCAACGTGTGGGACTGGTGCTGGGACGTCTACGACGCCGAGGTGTACGGGGTCTACCGGGTGCTCCGTGGCGGTGGATGGGCCGACGAGCACTGGAGCTGCCGGGCGTCGGTGCGGCGGCGCAGCCATCCCACCTTCCGGATCGACGACGTGGGATTTCGCATCGTGCGCTCCGCACCACTGCCTCAGCCGTAACACCCCACCCCCCCCGCCCGGACCAGCAGAACCGCCCGGGTGGCAGGCCGCTGTGCGCCGGCGGGACGGCCGTCGCCGTCGTTGTCAACGGCGCTGGTCGGAGCCCCTGTAGTCCGCCACGGCTTCGTGCACACTGCCGTAGAGGACGAACGCCGTTGGCCCCCGTGAGCGTGAGCAGGCGGCCGATCTGGACCGGCGGGGCCGCCAGTGCCAGCCATCCTCCGGCTTCCCCGACCCTCCGCCGCAGGCGCAGCAGGGCGTTGAAGCCGGTGGAGTCGCAGAACGTGACACCCGACAGGTCCACGATGAGATCGGGGTGGTCGCCGAGCAGCCCCGTGACGCTCAGGTACGCCTCGGCGGCGCTCGTGAGGTCCAGCTCCCCGGCCATCGCCGCCACCGCGAGACGGCCATGCTGTTCCGCGACGGTCACCGTGAAATCGTCGTCCACAGCCGGCGCTCCCTTCACACTGCCCTGGAGGAGGCGTGCTGCCGGTGGACAGCACCGCAGCACCGGCCGGAGCACCCTGCGCGAGGTCGGAAGGCGAGGCCGTACACGATCGCCTACCCGGAACCAGCCGCCTCAGCCTTGACGGGCGCGGCCCGAGGCCGCAGTTGGGGCGGCGAGCGGGCAGGCCGGGGCGCAGATCGTCCGGCAGGGCCGTTTCGCCGATGACTTCTCCGTCCTTGAACGGTCTACCCAGCAACACGACCGTTCGTGACAGGAGTGCGATGTCCACCATCCAGCCAGTGATCATCACCGCCGACCATGACGTCCTGCTCGGCTTCTACACGAAATTGTTCGGCGCCGAAGAGATCTTCCGGGTACCGGAGGAAGGCCCGGCCTTCTACGTCGGCCTGCGCATCGGCGACACCGACCTCGGGCTGGTGGCCAGGACGGACCTGGGGACCGGGGCGGCACCGCGGATCCTGCTCAGTATCGGTGTCGACGACGTCGAGGAGACGCTCGGCCGGGTGACAGCACTGGGCGGCTCGGTCAGCGGCGGCCCCAACGACATGCCGTGGGGTCAGCGCGTCGCCCACATCCAGGACCCCGACGGCAACCCGGTGAACCTCACCCAGCCGATTCCCGGAGATTGACGCTGCTGCCGCGCTAACAGGGGTCCTCCGGCTGGGCCTTGTGGGTGAGACGGGCCAGGAGCGGCGGGGAGAACCAGCCGGGCTGCGCGCCGCTCATCCATGTGTCCACCGAGGGCGCCGGGGGGTGGCGCACTCCGCCGAGTGCGTAGAGGGCGACGGCGACGACGGCGCCCGCGACGGACAGGGCGAAGCAGATCCACAGGGCCGTCCTCGTGCCCGAGTCGATGTTGCTCCCGACGTTGGCCGCGACGTACAGCAGGATCGGGGCGACCATGAAAGCCGCCACCGCCCGGACCAGTTCGATGATCGCGAACACCCGCTGCACGTTCCTGGAGCGCAGCGAGAAGCCGGCGATGAACAGCGCCGGCACGACGGAGGCGCCGACACCGACGCCGACAAGACCCGAACCCACCGAGGTGAGCGCGGCCGACGGCGGGGCGGTGCCGTTCATGAGCAGGATGCCGGCGCAGAGGAAGACCAGGCCGACCAGGACGAAGTAGTGCAGTGCCCGGGTGTGGAAGACCTTCGCGAAGACGAAAGCGGTGAGCACCGCACCGCCGAACTCCGGGAGGTAGAGCAGCCCCAGGTTCATGGGGGCCATCCGGTCCGCGAGCGAGGTCTGGGTCAGCGAGATCGCCGACACCGACGCGGCCGCCGCGCAGACGGCGGCGACGATGCCGGCCACCGGGAGCGTGCTGACCAGGCTCCTTACGCACAGCAGCGGATTCCTGGCCGTGTACTCGTGGACGAAAAGCAGGATGAGCAGCAGCAGCCCGCCGAACAGCGGGCCCCACGTGGCGGGGTCGAGGAAGCGGTGGGTGAGCAGCCACGAGGCGCCGAAGAACGCGGCCGCGCATCCGACGGTGGCCAGGCCCAGCGCGATGAAGTCGATGGGGGTGCCGGGGTTGGCCGGCGGGGTGTCGCGGAAGGTCAGGAGGGACAGTACGAGCGCCGCCACGGCGATTCCCGCGATGATCCAGAACAGCGGGCGCCAGCCGTGGGAGGAGGCCTGGGCGCCGCCGACGACAGGCCCGAGCGCGACCGCGCCGAAGATGCACACGTTGAGGATCACGACGGTCTCGCGCAGCCTGGCCGCGGGATAGTCGATGATCAGCGGTGGTACCGCGGCGATGAGCAGCAGGCTGGTGCACAGTCCCTGCAGGACGTGCCCGACGATGAACATCGCCGGGTCGACCGCCGCCGCGGTGAGCACCGAGCCGATCACGAGCAGAACGCCGTAGACGATCAGCATCCGCCGCTGCGGCAGGTGCTGGGCGAACTGCACCGCCAGGACCGTGCCCACCGCGTAGCCGGCGTTGGCCATGCCCGACGTCACGTTCATCGCCTGCAGGCTCATGCCGAGCTCCCGGGCGATGAGCGGCGTGAGGGGCCCCAGCGCGGCGGACAGCGCCAGGTACGGCACCAGGGCGAAGACGACCATCGCCGCCACCACCGGATAGCGGCCGGCCAGCGGACCTCGTGCCATCCGTCGACTTCTCCTTGTTCGGGCTGAACACCGCGGGGTACACGGCGTGCGTGTGATCCCCATGGTGGTCCGCCGGCTGCCCTCTTCGGCCGAACGCAGCCGTACGTGTCACCCGATCGGAGCGCACGCCCGTCCGGCCCACCGCGCCGGCGGAAGCGTCACCGTCCCGCCGAGGGCGAACAGCGCGGCGGGCACCGCCGAGCCGACCCGGCCGGTGGCGCCGAGGATTTAGCGGGCCGGCCGCAAGGATTTCGTGGATCGGCGGCGAGGCGATCGAGGCTCGGGATGGGAGCGCTCCCATTTTCATGAAATTGCGTTCCCCGCAAGGGATGACGCACCTCCGTCCCGCTGGCTAGGCTCAGCCAGAATGCGCGGGAGCGCTCCCACAACTCCCGCCGCATTCAGCCCTCATCACCGAGGGCACTCTCCCCCCACGAGAGCACGGAGGACGACTGTGACACCCCCCGACCGCACCCCGCCTCCCACCGGGGCGGCCGCGCCCCCCGCGCGCGGGTCGCGACTGCGCAAGGCCATGGCGCTCGGCCTGGCCACAGGCCTCGCCGCCGCCGGTATCGCGCTGAGCACCCAGATCACCGCGGGCGCCGCGGTGCAGGGCAGCCTCCCCACCGGCACCCAGCTCTTCAAGGACCCCAACTCCCAGGTCGCCCGCTGGGTCGCCGCCAATCCCGGAGACTCCCGCCAGCCGGTCATCTCCCGGCGGATCGCCTCCCAGCCGCAGGCGATCTGGTTCTCCAACTACAGCCCCTCCACCGTCACCAACGACGTCAGGACGGTCACCTCGGCCGCGGCCACCGCGGGACAGGTGCCGGTACTGGCCGTGTACGAGATCCCCAACCGTGACTGCGGCGGCGCCTCCGCCGGTGGTGCGCCGGACCTGGCCTCGTACGACGCCTGGGTGCGCAGCTTCGCCGCGGGGCTGGGCAGCGGCCAGTCGATCATCATCCTGGAGCCCGACTCCATCGCACTGACGACCTGCCTGTCCGGGCAGCAGCAGGCCGACCGGTTCGCCTCGCTCTCCCGGGCGGGCGCCGCCATCCACGCGGCCTCGCCCAACGCCAAGGTCTACCTGGACGGCGGCCACTCGGCCTGGAACAGCGCCTCGGAACAGGCCAACAGGCTGCGCAGTGCCGGCATCCTGACCAACGCCGACGGCCTCTTCACCAACGTCTCCAACTTCAACACCACGTCGAACGAGGTCAACTTCGCCAAGAACGTGCTGGGCGCGCTGGGCAACCCGGCCAACCTGCACGCTGTGGTGGACACCAGCCGCAACGGCAACGGTCCGGCCGGCGGCGGGGCGTGGTGCGATCCGTCCGGCCGGGCGATCGGCGCCTACCCCACCACCAACACCGGCGACCCGGCGATCGACGCCTTCCTCTGGGTGAAGCCGCCCGGTGAGGCGGACGGCTGCGCCGGCGCCGCGGGTACCTTCCTGCCGGACGTGGCCTACGCGCTGGCCTCCGCCGGAGCGTCGGACCCGACCACCCCGCCCACGACCCCGCCGACCACCCCGCCCACGACTCCTCCGACCACCCCGCCGACGACTCCTCCCACGACGCCGCCCACGACACCTCCCACGACCCCGCCCACCAGCACTCCGCCCGCCGTCGCGGCCTGCTCCGTCAGCTACAAGGTCGCCAGCGCCTGGACGGGCGGCTTCACCGCGGACGTGACCCTGCGCAACACCGGCAGCAGCGCCGTCAACGGCTGGTCGCTCAAGTGGACGTTCCCGGCCGACCAGCAGATCACCAGCGCCTGGAACGCCAAGACCACCCAGTCCGGCGCGACCGTGACGGCCACCGACCTGGGCTACAACGGGACCGTCCCGGCGGGCGGCTCCACCGGCTTCGGGTTCCAGGGGACGGGCACCGGAACCTCCTCGCCCACCGCCTTCACCCTCAACGGTGCCGTCTGCACCGTGTCCTGACGCACTGCCCGCTCCACGCGGCGGCCGGCCCGGATCCGTCCGGGCCGGCGCGCTGCACACCCACGGCGAGCACGCCGCCCGCCGCCTCGGCCGCCGAGCAGCCCGATTTTCCTGCCGCACCCCCGTCGGCCGGGGCAACCGGCTTGTTCGGCTGCTCCAGGCAGAGCAATTCTGCAAGGAAGTGGTGCGCTCCAGGGAAGTACCAAGGCATGAGCCGACTGGCGGGGATGATCAAAGATCGGGTGAGTGAGTGGCGGCAGGAGCGGCGCTCTTGGGAACTCAGAGAAGAGGGTCACGCGAATGTGAGCAAGTTCCGGGCACTCGTGGAGGCGAGAGAGAAAATCCCCTCTCTCGACGAAGACGCCCGAGAAATGTTGAAAGCAGCTGAAGTGGAGCTGGCGTCGGCCGATCAGTTGCTCGATTTCGGTGATCACCGCAGGGCGTCCCTGGGGTCGCATGTGACTGCTGCTCAGATTCATGTCAATGCCGCCAGGCTGTTCTGGGTGAAATCATTTTTCGCGACCCCGGAGAAAATTTCCCCCTATCTTCCGAGTCTGCAAGAGGTCGTCAGAGAGCACCTTCCTGCCCGTGATGGGCGCAGGAAGTCCGTCGAGGGAATCGACGTCGTTTCGACTCCGGATCAGCTGGTCAAGCTCACGGAGGCGGTGGAAGCCGCCAACTCGGTCGCCCTTCACGAGAAGCTGCGTGCTGCCAGCTTCGTACGCCTCGTTTGGCGGGTGGCCGGTTCCCTGTTCTTCCTTGCGGTCGCGGTCGCCGTACTCACCGCTCACTGGTCGAACGTGGTACCTCTCTGCTTCAACCCCGCCAAGTCGGTCGGCATGGTCCAGGCGCTCCCGAACCCCAAATCACCTGTCGTCGACTACACGGTGGTCTGTCCGACGGGAAGTGACGAATTTCCCCGTACCCGGGACCTTGACGACAATTTCGCGGCTGTCGCATCCTGGGGCGATTACCTCGTGGTCGAAGTGGTCGGACTTGTGGCCGCCGGGCTCGCCGCAGCCGCATCTCTGCGGAATATCAGAGGAACGGCTACTCCGTTCCGGCTGCCCGTGGCCTTGGCCATGCTGAAACTGCCGGCCGGTGCGCTCACCGCGGTGCTGGGGATCCTCCTCATGCGAGGTGCGTTCGTGCCGGGACTCAGCGCGCTGGACTCCTCGGCGCAAATCATCGCCTGGGCCGTCATTTTCGGTTACTCGCAGGAGCTGTTCACCAAGTTCGTGGACAGGCGGGGCCAGATGGTGCTGGACGCGGTGCGTGGCCCCACCAGCCCGCCGCTGGTGAACTCCGGTTCCGGAGGCACTCGCCCGGCAGCCGGCGGAGCCGGTACCTGACGCCCCGGATGTCACATCCTCGGGGCCGGGAGCACTCCTGGTCGCAGTGGGTCTCGACCAGCGAGACCGTGGACAGAGAGTCGGAGCGCACATGAACCTCACCATTTTCGCCGCGACAGGCGGCGTCGGCAGGAACCTGCTCGCGCAGGCCCTCGCGGCCGGCCACGAGGTGACCGCCGTGGTCCGCGACCCCGGCAAGCTCGGGGAGCGGGCAGGTCCGAAGGTCCGCGTCGTCACCGCCGACCTGTCATCGCCCGACCCGGACGCGCTGCGGACCGCCGTCGACGGCGCCGACGCCGTACTGTCCGGCTTCGGCCCGCACGGGCAGGCGGACGCCGGGCACACCGGATCCGGTACCCGGGCGATCGTGGCGGCGATGCGGGCGACCGGGGTGCGGCGGATCGTCGCCGTCAGCGCGGCGCCCGTCTCGACGACCCCCTCTCCCGGCCGCCCGCGCCCGCCCCGGCACGACCCGGGTGACAGCGCGGCGATGCGCTACGTCGCCGCCCCGCTCGGCCGCCTCTTCCTCGGCAAGGTCTTCGCGGACCTCGCGGTCATGGAGGACGTCCTGCGTGCCAGCGGACTCGACTGGACGGTGGTCCGCCCGCCCCGCCTCACGGACAAACCCCTGACCGCCGGCTACCGCACCGCCGTCGACCGCAATCTCAAGGGCGGTTCCACCGTGCCGCGCGCCGACGTCGCCCACCTGATGCTCCACTGCCTCACCGACCCCGCGACCGTCCACCACGCCCTCGGCATCGCCACCTGAGCGACTGAGCGACTGAGCGGCGGCCCGCCCGGCACTCGGCGGCGACCGAGGGCTGACGCCCCGGCAGCAAAGAACGCGACAGGCGGGTCATGTTGCCCGCAAAACGGGTTTTTCGAGGTCAACAGCCCTTGCGCGTCGGGGTGTTGGGCGGGTCGACGTGCAGATCCGCCCGCGGCCGGGCCTATGATGGGCCGCGAGAATACCGGTGGTTACCGGGGGTCGGCCCCGGGTCCGAGTGGCGACGGGTTGTGGACATGGCAGACGGGACAGCGCTCGACGACTCCGAGTCGGAGTCGGCAGCAGACATACAGGCCAGCATCCGTACCGACATTCCGCACAGCGCACGGATGTACGACTACTACCTCGGCGGGCGCACCAACTACCGCCCCGACCGCGAGGCCGCGGACGAGGTCGCGACGGTCTTCCCGAGCGTCTTCCACACCGCGCTCGAGAACCGCGACTTCATGCACCGCGCCACCCGCGTGCTGGCCCGCTCGTACGGCATCCGCCAGTGGCTGGACATCGGTACCGGGATCCCCACCTCGCCGAACCTGCACGAGGTGGCCCAGTCCGTCGCCGCGGACGCCCGCGTCGTCTACGTCGACTACGACCCCATCGTGCTGAACTACGCCCGCGCCCTGCTGCGCAGCACCCCGACCGGGCGCACCGCGTACGTACAGGCCGACGCGACCGACCCCGACTCGATCCTGGCCGACCAGACGCTGGCAGCCACCCTCGACCTGTCGCGCCCGGTGGCGCTCAGCCTCAACGCGCTGCTGCACTTCATCCCCGACGACCGCGACCCGTACGGCATCGTCGACCGCCTGATGTCGGAACTGCCGTCGGGCTCCGCACTGGCGATCAGCCACTGCACCCCGGACTTCGACCCCGAGTCGTGGGCGGAGGTGGTGAGCGTCTACCGCAACTCCGGCACCCCCGCGCAGGTCCGCACCCGCAAGGAGGTCGAGCGCTTCTTCGAGGGCTACGACCTGATCGAGCCGGGTATCTCCGTCGGCCACCGCTGGCGCCCTGAGGAGACCGCGCGCACCGAACTCCCGAGAGTGTCGGACGCCGACGTGAGCCTGTGGGTGGGCGTCGCCATCAAGCCGTAGCCTTTCCGCGGAGGGGGCCGTCGCGGCACCCTCCGCGGAAAGGGGGCACCTCCATGCCACGAGCAGTCGTGCACGTTGCCGACGGCGGCAGCGCCGACGCACCCGTCCGAGGGCGGGTGGCGGCATGAGCCGGATCCTGGTGACCGGTTCCGCGGACGGCCTGGGACGCCTCGCGGCGGACGCACTGCTGTCCGCGGGACACGGCGTCGTGGTGCACGCCAGGAACCCGGAGCGCGCGGCGGCCCTCGGCCCGCTGGTCGACCGCGGCGCGGACATCGTCGTGGGCGACCTCGTCGAACGCGACGCCGTTCGCGGCATCGCCGCGGATCTGAACGGCCGCGAGCCGCTCGACGCGGTCATCCACAACGCCGGGGTGTGGCGGGGCAACGCGGTCATGCCCGTCAACATCATCGCGCCCTACCTGCTCACGGCCCTGCTGCGCGCCCCGCGCCGCCTGGTGTACGTGACCAGCGGCTCGCACTACGACGGGCAGCCCTCGCTCGCCCGGGTCGACTGGCTGGGCGGGCGCTCCGGCTCGTACGCCGACAGCAAGCTGTTCGTCACCGCGCTCGCGGCCGCGATGGGCCGCCTGCGCCCCGGGGTGCTGAGCAACGCCGTGGACCCGGGCTGGGTACCGACGAAGATGGGCGGCCCGTACGCGAGCGACGACCTCGAAATGGGGCACAGGACCCAGGAGTGGCTCGCTTCCAGCGACGACCCCGAGGCCCTGACCAGCGGCGGCTACTGGTACCACCAGCGGCGGGCCGAGCCGCACCCGGCCGTCCACGACACGGCGTTCCAGGACTCCCTGCTCAAGGCGCTGGCCGAGGAGACCGGCACCCCCCTCGACTGAGCCGCGCCGAGGGCCGGGCCGTGTGACGCCGGGTCACCGCGCCGACGGCAGCAGAGCGGCGACCGCCGCCCGGATCGGCGCGAGGTCCACGTCGGCGGCGATCGTCTCCTTCTCCGGCCGCTGGGTGAGCAGCTCCTCCGTGCCGAAGAGCGCCCGCAGGAAGCGCGGGTGCAGGGTGCGCCCGATCAGCTCGTGGGCGATCCGGGCACAGTCCGCGGGCGGCAGCCCGAGCCGCCGGCCGAGATGGTCCGCGAGCCGCTGGTGAGCGGAGTGGAAGATCGCGTCGTAGTAGCGGGCCGACGCCTCCGGCAGCCGTTCCGCCTCGGCGATCCCGAGGCGGCACATGCGCAGGGTCGGCTCCCACAGCAGCATCTGCAGGAAGCGTCCGCAGTAGAGCACGACGGCCTCGGCGTCGTCGCCGGCGTACTCGCCGGGCGTGCGCAGCCGGTCGAGGTACAGCTCGCGGACCAGGTCGACGACGGCCAGGAAGAGCTTGTCCTTGCTCTCGAAGTGCGCGTAGAGCGTCCGCTTCGAGGTCGCCGCGCGCGCGGCCAGCGTGTCCATCGAGGCGCGCTCGAAGCCGGTCTCCAGGAAGACGTCCTTCGCGGTGAACAGGATGTGCTCCCGCAGTTCCTCGCCCCGCCTCGCCATACGTCGGCCTCTCTCGTGCAGCGAAGTAAACGGTACGGTAGAGTTTACTTCTGTTCGGCTGTTGAGCTCGTGGAGCTTGCCGGGCCAGTGGAGCCTGTCGAGCTTCGGTCAGGAGAGACCCGTGATCGTCGTCACCACACCCACCGGAAGTATCGGCCACCAGACCCTCGCACGCGTCATCGACGCCGGTGCCCCGGTCCGGGTCATCGCCCGAGACCCGTCCCGGCTGACCCCCGAGGTCCGCGAACGGACAGAAGTGGTCAAGGGGTCGATGGACGACCCCGGCGCCGTCGCCGAGGCCTGCACCGGCGCCGACGCCGTGCTGTGGGTGCTGCCGCCCGACCCGCGCGCCACCAGCGTGCACGGCCACGTCATCGACTTCACCCGGCCGCTGTGCGACGCCGTCATCGCCCAGGGCGTGCAGCGCGTCGTCGGCGTCTCCAGCCTGGGCCGGGGCACGGCCAGGAAGGCCGGGCAGATCTCCGCGGTCTTCGCGATGGACCACCTGATCGAGAGCACCGGCGTGCACTACCGCTCCCTCGGCATGCCCGGCTTCATGGAGAACATCCTCTGGCAGCTCCAACCCCTCACCCGCCAGGGCATGTTCTTCGGCCTGCTGCCCGGCGACCGCAAAGGCCCCGCCTGCGCCACCCGCGACATCGCCGCCACCGCGGCCGGCCTGCTCCTCGACGACACCTGGACCGGCCAGGACGACATCGCGCTCCCCGGCCCCGAGGACCTTTCCCCCGACGACATGGCCGCCGTCATGAGCGAGGTGCTCGGCCGCCCCGTCACCTACCGCCAGGTCCCCGCCGACGCCTACCGCGCGGACCTGATCAGCCACGGCATGAGCGAGCCGTGGGCGCAGGGCCTCGTCGACATGGCCGCCGCGGTCGGCGCCGGCATCTACGGGACCGGCCGGTACCCGTCGCGAACCGCCTCCCCGACCACCTTCCGGCAGTGGTGCGAGGACGTCCTGCGGCCGGCCGCGGCCGCCGCGTAACCGCGGGAAAACCGGTCGAGGCCGCAGGCGGGGGAGAGGTAGCTTCGGCCCATGGACGCCCTGACCGACGCCGAGATCCGCGCCAGCTTCGTCAACTGCAGCAAGGGAGAGGCCAAGCGGATCAGCCTGCCCCGCGACCTGCCGGAGATGCCGTGGGCCGACCTGGACTTCGTCGGCTGGCGCGACCCCGGGGCGCCGGACCGCGCCTACCTGGTCAGCCCGGCCCCCGGCGGCGACCCGGTCGGCCTGACGCTGCGGGTCGCCCCCGGCGCCCGGCGCAACCTGCTCCGCAGCAGCCTGTGCGGTCTCTGCCTGACCGGCCACGGCGGTGGCGGCGTCGACCTGCTCGCCGCCCCGCTGGCCGGCCCGGCGGGCCGCCAGGGCAACACCGTCGCCCTGTACATGTGCGCCGACCTCGCCTGCTCCCTCTACATCCGCGGCAAGAAGACCACCCCGCTGGTCCGCCGCATGGAGGAGACCCTCACGCTGGACGAGCGCGTCGCCCGCACCCGGCGCAACCTCGACGCCTTCCTCGGCAAGGTCACCGCCTCCGCCGCCTGACGCCGAGGTCGCCCGCGGCGGTTCAGCCGGCGAGCAGGTCGCCGCAGAACGAGCGGATGGCGCGGTTGACCGTCTCGGGCCGCTCCCAGGGCATGAAGTGGCCGGCGCCCTTGACCCAGAACGGGCCGACCGCCTCGGGGAAGGCGATCGCGCACCGCTCCTCGACGTGGTTGCGCAGGGTCACCTGGTCGGTGCCGATCAGCAGCAGCGCCTGCTGCCGCACCGGCCGGTCGGTCATCTCCGGTGCCGACAGCGGCCGGATGCCCATGACGACCTCGTAGTCGGCGAATGAGGCGCGCAGCCGGGCCGCGTCCCCGTACGGCTCGGTGAGGAAGGCCAGGTCGTCCTCGCCGAAGGCGTCGGGCGGACACCACAGGCGGTGTCCGTAGAACTCGCCTATATAACGCCGCCGCTGCTCGGGGGTGTCCAACTCGGCGACCAGGACGTCGGCGTGGAGCCCCTGGCGGCGCTGGTAGTCGTAGACCGCACGCTTGGGAGGGATCGGCGGGATGCCCGCGGCGGCGAACGCCTCGGCCAGGTCGGGCATGGAGTCGTCCAGGATCACCAGGCGGTCCACCCGGTCCGGGTGGCGGTTGGCCATGTCGATGGCGATCATCGCGCCCAGATCGTGCCCGGCGACGACCGCGCGGTCCCAGCCGAGCCGGTCGAACAGCCCGGTCAGGTCGGCGTTGAACGCGCGGAAGTCGTAGAAGCCGTCCGGCGCGAAATCGGAGTCGCCGTAGCCGCGCAGGTCAGGCGCCACGACGTCGAACCCCGCCGCGGCCAGCGGGGCGAGATTGTGCGACCAGATACGGCTCGTGCAGGGGAACCCGTGGACGAGCAGCAGCGGCACACCGCCCTCCCCGCGCCGCCGCACGGCCAGCCGGTGCCCCTGCCGGACGTCGATCAGTACGGGCGCGATCACTTCCGCGGGAAGAGCCATACCCCTGTCTACCCGATCACCCCCGAGCCGGCGACGCCGCAGCCGAATTCGCCGCCCGGAACCCGCGGATCACCGAAGTCCGGGCCGGTGTGGGGGTGTGGCGCCGGCGGTCCTGCGGACTGGATACGGTCGTCGCCGAGAACCATCGAGGGGGGCGGATGTCCGAACTGCCGCACAGGCCCATCGCCTGGGCCGCCTTCGTGCTGGCCGGGGCTGTGGCCGCGGCCGGCGCACTGATCACGGGCTGCTCGCAGTCGCAGGTGTCCGGTTGTACGGATGTGTCGTTGGCCGTGCGGGACACGCACGTCCGGCAGGTCACCGACGACCTGGCGCTGACGGCCACGCTCACTGCGGACGGCAAGCCCGTGGCGGGGCAGCGGGTCAACTTCTGGCTGTACGACAAGGGGCCGGGGCTGCCGCCCGGGTCCGGGGTCTTCGTCGGCACCACATCCACCGGGGCGGCGGGGCAGGCCCGGCTGAACGTGGTCGGCGGACCGGCCCGCGCCCTGACCGCGGGCAGCACGCCGACCGGCTTCGGCGCGGAGATACCCCAGAGCAAGGACTACTGCGCCGCGAACACCAAGGCCGCACTCGTCTGCGGCTCGTCGGCCTCAGCCCTGTGCCCCGCCGTCCGCCGACCCGTCCCCTGAGCCGCGGCCGTCCACCTCAAGTCCATGGAAGGGCCGACCGCCGGGACCAGTACGCCCGGGGGTCCTCGGCCAGCGCGGCGCAGAGGTCGGGCGGGGGCGCCGGTGCGCTTGTGGCGGTGAGGTTGGACCGCAGCTGCCCGACGGTCACCGCGCCGGACAGGACGACATCGGCCCACGGCTGGGCCAGGGCCGCGGCCAGGGCGGTGGCGTCCGGGCGCTCGCCCAGCGCTCCGATGCCGGGTCCTGGTTCGGCCAGCCGCCCGTTCGCGAGCGCCTCCTTGACGATCACGGTCCATCCCGCGGCCTTGGCCTCCGCGAGGGCCGGCCCGGCCGACGGCTCCAGCACGTTCCAGGTGGCCTGCACCGCGGAGAAGACGGGCTGCCCGTCGACGCGGGCGGCGAGCGCCCTGCGGAGCGTGAAGGACTGACCGGGTCCGCTCAGGCTCAGCCCGACGGGAACGCCGAGCCCGGCAAGCGCGCGCAGGACCTTCTCGTCGTCGAGGATCCCCGACTCCTCGGTCGCGGAATGCACCTGGTAGAGGTCCAGCCACGGCCCGAGCAGCGCCCTGCTCTGCGGCCACTGCCGGGCCAGCGCGGTGGCGGAGTGGTCCTTGACCTCCTGGACCTGCGCGTGTTCCTGCCAGCCGGCGGTGTAGGCGTACCCCCACTTCGACGACACGGTGACCTCACGGGTCCCGATCGTGCGGTCGGCCAGCCACCCCGACAGGAACTGCTCGGCCAGCCCGTAGGAGCGAGCGGCGTCGAACCACCGCACCCCCGCGGCCCAGGCGGCGTCGAGAACCTCCTCGCACCGCCTGCGCAGGCCCTCCACGGAGCGGGCGGTACCGAGCCACGCGCCGTGACCGGCCGTCAGGTACTCCGGACGTCCCAACGCGGCCAGGCCCAGCCCGAGTACGGCCATGGGGTGCCCCTTCCCCTCGTGTCGGTGGCTCTGTGCGGGATTCTCCCGGATCGGCCGCGCCGGGCAGCGCCGCCTCGCGGGACTGCCGCGAACGAGGGGAGGCCGTGGCCTAACCGAACGAGAAGGTGGCGCCCGGCGCGGCATGGTCGACGGGGCCGTCGAACCGGGTGGCGGCGCGCTCCACCGCCTGCTGCGGCGTGAGGGACCTGCCGACGTGCGTGACGATCAACCGGGCCGCCCGCGCCGCACCGGCCGTCTCACCGGAGTCCTCGGGCGTGTGGTGCACCTTCTCCTCACCCACCGGAGCCTGCACGCTCTCGGCCTCGCACAGCAGCGCATCGCACCCCTCGGCCAGCTCCGTGAGGCTCGCGCACGGCGCCGTGTCCCCCGAGTAGACAAGTGACGTGCCCCCGGCCTCGACACGTACGGCGAAGGCAGGGATGCCGTGCGCCACCGCCCGGCTGGTCAGCGTGAGCGCGCCGACCTGCACCTGGTGCCCGTCGTGCAGCTCGTGGACGGCGAAGGCGGATTCGACCGGGCTGCGGGTCGAGGTGTTGGTGAGGAAGTGGGCCAGCCGGTCCGCGGTGCCCGCAGGGCCGTACAGCGGGATCGGCGCGGCGAGCCGCACATCCGCGAAGAGGGCGCCGTAATACGCGGTGAGCAGGTCCGCGCTGTGATCGGCGTGCAGGTGCGAGATCCAGATCGCGTCCAGTTCGTCCAGCCTGGCGTACCGCTGCAGCTGGGCCAGCGTCCCGGTGCCGGCGTCCATCCACACCCGTGTCCCGCCGCTGGAGAGCAGGTAGCCGGAACACGGATTGTCGACAGTCGGATAGGGCGTCGCGCTACCGAGAACGGTGAGGCGGAGACGTTCGCTGTTCATCCCGGGAGTCTAGAACGCCTGTTCTCCAGGAGGCGGAGGTGCGTGCGCGGCCTGTTCGCCGCCCGCGTGAAGTCCGGAGCGCGGCAGGTCGCCGCGGCTCGGCGGAGAAGTGTCGTGGCTGTGGAGGTCGGTTGTTACCTTTCCGGGTTCGGTGTGGGCGGTGTGTCGTTCGGGTGTTTGGGGTGGCGTGATGGGTGGTGTGTGTTACCGGGAGCCGTGGTTGCTGGGCGAGGCGGGTGCGGAGTGTGCTCGCCACGCCCGGGCGTGGGATTGCGCGCACGACGCATCCGACAGTTGCCGTTATGTCCGGAATTCGTAACGTGAGGAGAGTTGGCAGGTGTGAGCGGGGCGTGCCCGGTGACAGTGGTCTTCCTCGGCGCTGCCGGGGCGTGCATTCCGAGGTCACGGCGGTGCCGTGCCTGCACGTAGCCCACACGAAGGGGAAACGTACGTGTCCCGTTTTGCTTTGCGTTTGGCGTCGACCGTGATGGCTGCCGGTGCGGTCGTGGCGGTCGCGGCTCTGCCGGCGTCCGCGGCGGCGCCGGTGAATGACCACGGCTGGGGCCGCCACGCGCGTTCGCAGGTCGTCCTGGGGGAGGTCCACCACGCGGGCCGTGGTTCCGACGTCCGGTCGGGCCGCGCGCTGAACCAGGAGTGGGTGACCGTCACCAATGAGGGGCGCCGGCCGGTGAGCCTGGACCGCTGGACCCTGACCGACTCCGACCACCACGTGTACCGCTTCGAGGATGTGACCCTGCGCGGCCACCAGTCGGTGCGCATCCGCACCGGCTACGGGCGGGACACCAGCCGCGACCTCTACCAGGACCGCCGTACGTCGGTGTGGGACGCCCGCCGTGACACCGCGACGCTGCGCGACAGCCGCGGCCACGTCGTGGACACCGAGTCGTGGGGCCGCGGCCGCCGCTGATCCCCCTCCAACGTGCCGGCCTTCGCGGTCGGCACGCGGTGCCCCGCCGCCCTGCCAGGTCGGCGGGGCACCGCCTTGACGTGGCCCCCCGGCCGGCCCGCTGCCTTGGCCCTCTCGGCTCATGCCCCAACTCGCGCTGTATATAAGCCGTATGACGACGTGCCACCACCCAGACCCGGCTGCGGAGGCGTAGCAGGTGTCTGCGAGGATGCGCGGATGAGTGGTGACACGCAGGCCGACACGCCAGGGGACACGCCGGAGGACACGCAGACCGTACAGGTCCGGCGCCGCTGGATCGTATGGGCCGTGGCGGCCGTCGTGGCCGTGGCGGTGGCCTTCGGCGGCGGGGCGACATGGGCGAAGGGCCGGCTGCCCTTCACCTCGGCCGCGCCCTCGTGCTGGGGTGTCGACCTGTCGGCTCTCTTCCCGCACCGGGCCACGTCCACGCAGGACATCGCGCCGTACGGCGACACGACCCCCGAGTGCCGGATCATGGTGGGCGTCGACCGGGGCCGCAGCGTCGATGCCACCTCGGACGTCTTCTACGCCGACCTCGACGAGCTGGACTCGGACAGCGCCGGCGGCGGATGGTCGCACGACGGACTGAGGGGCGGCCTGTATCCGCTGGGGCCGGGGCTGACGGGCATGGCCGACGACCAGGACGCCTGGGTGGAGTTGCCGCGCGCGTGCTTCGCGACGGACCCCTACGACGACAGCGCGCCGTACGTGGTGCGGCTGTCGTACCGGCCCCGGGCAGCGATCCTGCCGGTGGACGACGACGGCGCGAGCAGTGACGGCGCGCTCCAGATGGCCAAGGCCGCGGTCGCACTGGCCAACCGTGCCGCCTCGTCCCTTGACTGCGCGGGCACGCTGCCGAGCCCGACGCTGCCGGCCTCCGAGCACTTCTCGTCCCCGACCTCGCCCCGCGACAGCTGTGGCCTGCCGGCCTCGGCGCTGCCCGCGAAGGTGGACGTGCGCTCGGAGTACCGGGCGACCGGCCGCTCGGTGAGCGTGTGCACGCTGGTCAGCGACGTGGGCGACCTGGACCTGATCACCCTGTCCGGCGACCTCGGCCTGTCGCGGACCTTCCACGGCCTGGCGCGCACCTACGGTCCGGGCCGCCTGCTGACCCCGCACGGGGCCGGATACGCCGGCACGAACCTGGCGACGGCCGACCTGAGATGCGGCAAGCAGGACGTGACCTTCGTGATCCGCGACCAGGACGACATCGGCGGCTTCGACGCGGCCCATGTCCTCGCCGCGTACGCCGCGGCCCAAGGCCCGCACTTCGGCTGCGACAAGGACCCGGTACGGGTCTCCGGTTGAGGGCGAGGCGCGGACGGCAGGCGACCCGCGCGCTGAGGACGTCCAGGGGAAGGCACGCGAGTGGGGTGCGCCCGCCGGCGCCGTGTCGTAGTGGAGGCCGCGCCGGACCTCGGTGACGTGTCCCGGGTCGACATCGGCGTCGTCCGGTCCCCTTCCCATGGTGGTGTTTCGGCGATCCGCCAGCCCATCGACGGCAGGGCGCCGCAGTGGGCCAGGATCAGCCGCAGCCCGGGATGGCGGCGGAAGACCCCGCTGCAGATCGCGTCGACGATCGTGCGGGCGGTGTCGAAGGGGTACTCGCACACCGAGCTGGGACGGCCCATGCCCAGCACATCCACGTGCGGGCTGTCGGTCGGGTGGACCAGGACCGGTGTCCCGCGGCGGTCGAGGTCGGCGAGGACGGGCGCGTAGAAGGGCCGGCCGAGGTAGTGGCCCAGCCCGTTGAAGTTCAACAGCACACCGCCGAGCCCCAGCTCGTCAAGCGGGTAGGCGATCTCGGTGAGCATCGCCTCGGGGCTGTCGAGCGGCACCGCGGCGAAGGCGCCGAAGCGGTCGGGGTGCTTGCCGATCAGGTCGGCGTACTCGCGGTTGACGGACCGGCAGAAGCGGGTGGCGAAGACCGGATCGTCGGCGGTGCCCGCGAAGGGCCAGGGTGCGGACAGCAGTTGGGCGCGGATCTCGTGCCCGTCCATGAAGGCCAGCGCGGTCTGCGCGGTCCACCCGGCGGGGATCCGGTATCCGCCGGGCAGGGTGAACCCGTGCCCGCGGGGAGCCGGACATGAACCGCGCGCGGGATACGGCGCCGGGTCGCGCGGGCGGCCGTCGCCCTGCTCGGGCTGGTGCTGCTGTCCTGACCCCTGCCTGACCCGCCTGTCCGGTCCGCGGCGCACCACACCGGTGAGCCGCGGGCCGGACCTGCTTGTTTCCCGTGCTCCCCACGCGGCTGGTTCCTCTGGAGCGCGTCGAGCGTGTTGACGATCCAGGTCCCGGTGTCCTGGGGCCGGGGGAGCTGTGGGCGAAGGCGCCGGCCTGTTCGAGGCTGATGTAGCCGTGGAAGGTGCTCCAGCGCCAGCAGCGCGATCCGGGTCTCGCCTGACCTGGCTCCGACGTGCCCGCGGCCGGCGACAAGAGGCCGTCGACCTGCACCGGTTCGCAACCGTCCGGCTCGCTCGCCACTGAACGGCTGTGCGGCGGAAGAATTTTCGGGAATCCCCGCCCGGCAGCGATGAGTTCCGTGGCGCCGCCCGGTCTGACCTGGTGGAGCGGGACCCGGGCGGTGCGCCCGGGTCGCCTTGCGACGACACGACAGGCAGGACATCGACATGACAGCGCCAGTGAAGGGCCCCGCCAGCTACTTCCCCTCGATCGAGAAGAAGTACGGCCGTCCGATCGCGGAGTGGAAGGACCTCATCCGTGCCTCGCCGCTGACCAGGCACATGGAGCTGGTCGCCTGGCTCAAGACCGACCACGGGCTCGGCCACGGCCACGCCAACGCCCTCGTCGCCCACACCCTCGCCGAGGGCATCGGGAACTGATGCGTGTGGGCGGCCATCGGGCAGTCTGCGACCGGGGGTCCGCGGGAGGGTGGACGAGCAGTCCCCACTCCCGCTCGTCCGCGGTTTGCCGAATTCACCCAGGGGCACGCGGCAACCATGACCGACGAGACCACTGCGACACCCGCAGAAGAACACCTGCTCCTCAGCGCCGACACCAACGGTGACGGGAAGCCTGACGTGTGGATGAGCGACACCACAGGCGACGGGAAGGCCGACCTCTACCAGTTCGACACCACCGGGGACGGCACGGTGGACGTCACCATCGTCGAGGAGGCCGACCACGGCGAAACCCAGCGTGCCGTCGTGGAAGGCGACGGCGGCCACCCCCTTCCCTCCTGAGGGCAGCCCATCCGGGTGTGCACGGGCGGGTCGCTGCTCAGCCGCGACAGCCCTGCGGAGACTCGCAGCATCGCGCCCCGTGTCCGGCCGACGGATGGCCGGGCCACGGTGCCTGGGGTGGGCGTGACGTACGTCCGGCGCCTGCGGTCGCGCCTCGCGACGCTGACAGCTTCACGGCGAGCGGTACGTGCCGTTACGGTGGGCGGATGGGGACGATCAAGCATTTCCAGGTCACTTTCGACTGCGCGGAACCCGAGCGCGTCGCCCGCTTCTGGTGCGACGTGCTGGGGTACGTCGTACCGCCGCCACCGGAAGGGTTCGCCACGTGGGACGTTTTCGACCGCGCGCTACCGCCCGAGCGGCAGGGCGCGGCGTTCGCATGCGTGGATCCCTCGGGTGTGGGCCCGCGGATGTTCTTCCAGCGCGTTCCCGAAGGGAAGATCGTCAAGAACCGGGTGCATCTTGACGTGCGGGTCGCCAGCGGGCTCGTGGGTGAAGAGCGCCTGGCCGCACTGGAGGCCGAGTGCGCACGACTGGTCGCGCTCGGTGCGGTACGCGTGCGACTGCTGCGCGCCGATGAGTACAACGAGTCGTGCATCGTGATGCAGGACGTCGAGGGCAACGAGTTCTGCCTCGACTGAGGAGCCGGAAACGTGTCCATGGGCCGGCGGCGAGATGTGACGACACAACCCGTCGTCGATGCGAACGCGGTGATGGGCGGATCCCGACGTCAGGCGGAGCGCTGCGGCAGGAGTGCTTGATGCGCAGCGGCCGGCGGACGGCACTTCGACAATGTTGATCTTGTTCACGCGTGCGTCAGCCAGTGGACATGACAAATGCGCCAGCGATTTCCCCCCGCCCGCAAGTCTCCGTGCATGGGATTCACTTCACTGCGCAAGCGCGCCGTATCCGCAGCATCCGTTGCCGTCCTCGGCGCCGCCGTCGCGTCGGTCATGGCGGCCTCGCCCGCCCAGGCGGCCGCCGTCTACTGGCAGTTCAAGAGCATCGAGACAGGGACGTGCCTGACGGGAGGCACGAGCGGCGTGGCCTGGGCGTCCAGCTGCACCGGCAGCAGCAACCAGCAGTGGGACTGGGTCGGCGACAGCGGCGGTGCGGACTTCCCGCAGCTCAAGAACCGGGCCACCGGGCAGTGCCTGGCCACCGACGACAAGAGCAACGTCAATGCGGTCTGGACGAGTTCCTGCACGTGGACCGACGGCCAGCGCTGGGGCTACAACGCCACCACGCAGCAGTTCGGCTCGGCGCTCGGAGAGGCGCTCAAGGCGTACTCCGACGGCTCGCTGCACACCGTCCCCGGCAGCTACCAGGCCTGGGTGGGCTGGCACAACTGACCACGGGACGACGGGGGTCGTCGCGCGACTGAGGGCGGCCGGCGCACCGGCCGCCCTCGGCCGCTGGCGGCGACGCGGCGGCAGGGCCGCCGATCTCCGCCCGGTCACGTCGGGCGGACCACCGGGTGCAAGGAGGAGAGGCAGCCGACGCGCCGAAAACCGTTGGATGTACGGCGACGGGGGTGGCGCTGCAAGGGGAACTCGAACCAGCGGTTCAACGTGTTCGGCACACCGTCCACGGCGGGAAGTACTTCATCCAGCTTCGCCGCAACCGGCGTCATCGCCCCGAGCGCCTCGTGCGCCGCACCGCCCCGATCCGCGCGCACCTCCCGTCCGACTTCCGTTGGTCCGCCGTACGCCTGACCCGTGTCTGATGGTGGACGTCCGTGGACGCAGCGGGTTAAATCCTGTGTGCCCACCCCATCTCGCCCCGCACACCCCCGTCTTGGGATTGACAACGTTGTCCTTCCGACGCGGGCCGTGCACACGCAGCGCCACGCCGGAGAGGTCACGTGTCCAGCAGATCCCATGTCCCCCTGCCCCCCGCGGTTCCGCCGGGAACCGCCCGCGGCAACCGCCGTCCCCTACGCGCGACGGTCGCCGTGCTGCTCACCGGGGCGCTCGGCCTCGCAGGTCTGGCGGGTGCCGGCGGTGCCGCGGCCTCGCCCGCGGCGGCCACCGGCGGTACGGACTACACCAGCCTCGTCGACCCGTTCGTGTCGACGGCCGGCGACGACGGCAACGACCTGCCGGGGGCCGAGGCGCCCCACAGCCTGGCGAAGGTCAACCCGATGACCACGCCGAACCGCAACCACTCCGGGTACGACTACAACGAGGACCACATCGCCGGCTTCACGGCCACGGACCTCGACGGCGTCGGCGGATCGGGCGGGGGCGGCGACCTGCTGGTCGTCCCGACGTCCGTGCGGTACGACAAACGCCCCGCGCCGAGCACGTACGCGCACTCGTACAGCCACGACGACGAGAGCGCGGCGCCCGGCGACTACCGGGTGGGGCTCGGGGCGCTCTCCGGCACCGCCTCGTCGGTGACGCAGGGACCCGGGACCGTGCAGGCCGAGATGACCGCGACGACGCGCACCGCGCTGGAGCGCTACCGCTTCCCCTCGGGCGCCAACCCCCAGCTCGTCCTGGACCTGGCGAACAACTTCACCAGCCGCAGCCGCGCGACGATGAAGGCGGCGACGCTCCCTGACGGGACCACCTCGATCACCGGGCTCATCGCGGGATCGTTCAACGGCGCTTCGTACCAGCTGTATTACGACGCCACCACCAACGTCCCGGTGACCTCCCTGAAGACCTGGGGCAACGACGGCGTGCTGGGCGACGCCACCGCGCAGGACGGCGCCGACGCCGGCGCGGTCCTCGGCTTCGACACCTCCGCGGGCGACGACGTCGAACTGCGCATCACCCTCTCGCCGATCAGCGCCGAACAGGCCGCGACCGACCAGCGCAACGAGGTGGGCGGCCTCACCTTCGACCAGGCGCGGGCCCGCACGAAGGCGGAGTGGAACAGCACGCTCGGCGCCGTCGACGTGCGCTCCTCGGCGACGTCCGACCCCGGGTCGACGCTGACCAAGGAGTTCTACACGCACCTGTACCGCATGTACGGGCTGCCGGTGAACGCCACCAGCACCAGCGGGACGTACCGCGGTGTCGACGGAGCGGTCCACAAGGCCAACGACTCCACGTACTACGACGGTTGGTCGACCTGGGACGACTTCCGCAAGTACTCGGTCGACGCCTACATCGACCCGGCCGGCTACCGCGACATGGTGCAGTCGCTCATCGAGCTGTTCGCCGACGCGCACACCTCGGGCAAGAGCCTGGGCAGCCTCACCCACTCGGTCCCGACCGTGCGCTGGGAGCGCTCCGCCGTCGTCATCGCCGACGCGCTGTCGAAGGGCTACAAGAACTTCGACCGGCTGGACGAGGCCTACCCGGCGCTGATGTCCTACGCCGGGTACTACACGGGCACGCAGCTGCGGCTGGGATACGTCGCGGGTGACCCCGGCACGACCGTCCAGCGCGGCTACGACCAGTGGGCGCTGTCCGTCATCGCCGGCGCGCTCGGCAGGACGGCCGACGCGCAGAAGCTCCGCACCCAGTCGACGATGGCGATCGACAACCTCGTGAAGTCCGGCGCCTGGACCGCGGCCGACGGCACCGAGGTCGGGCTGCTCACCCCGCGCACGTCCGGCGGCGACTGGCAGAGCACCGACTACGAGAAGTTCGAGGCCGCCGGCCTCTACCAGGGCACGCTCTGGCAGTACAACTGGTACGACGCCTACGACATGGGCGGCCTCATCAAGGCCATGGGCGGCGCGAAGGCCGGAAAAGCCGCCGTGGAGCACATGTTCGGCGTGGACTCCGCTGCCGCCGACGGCTCGACCATGCTGCACTCCAACGCCAACGAGATCGACCTGCAGGCGCCCTACCTCTTCAACTACGTCGGCGAGCCGAGCCTGACGCAGAAGTGGGTGCGCGCGATCTACACCGGCACGACCTGGAACCGCTACATAGCGACCGGCTCCACCAACGAAGCCCCCAGCTCCGGCGGCCAGTTCACCCCGCCGATCGACACCCGGGTCTACAAGCTGTCCCCGAACGGCTTCCTGCCGACCATGGACAACGACGCCGGCACCATGTCGACCATGTTCGTCGCGGCCGCCCTGGGGCTCTTCCCGGTGACCGCCGGCTCCAGCCAGTTCCAGATCGGCAGCCCGTTCTTCGACTCCACGACGATCACCTACCCCAACGGCACCCACTTCACGGTGAAGGCCGACGGGGTCTCGCCGAGCAACTACTACGTGCAGAGCGCGACCCTCAACGGCTCGCGGTTCACGGACACCTGGCTCGACTACTCGCAGATCCTCCACGGCGGGACGCTGGACTTCACGATGGGCGTCACGCCCTCGCAGTGGGGCGCCCACACCAGGCCCGCCTACTCGCTGGACACCGACCCCGGCACCGGCGGCGGCACCGGGGCGGCCACGGGCGACACCACCGTCGCCGCCCGCCCGGCCGCCGTCGCCACCGCCGCCGACGGCGGCGTCCACAGCAGCGTGCAGCTCACCCTGTCGGGACCGGCGTCCTTCGCCGCCCGCAAGGGGACCAGCCTGACCGGGTCAGGCGCGGCGAGCGTGACCGGCCTGCCCGCCGGCGTCACGGCCGACCTCCGCATCAGCGGTTCGCGGACGGCGACGCTGTCGCTCACCGGCACCACGACGGTCGACGCGCGCTTCGGCGTCACCTTCCGCGACGCGGCCTTCGCCCACGGCGTGCCGGCCTCGACCGTGCACGGCACGGGGACGTCCCCGACCGACCCGCTGGTGATCTCCGCCGCCGCGGTGCAGCGCAAGGCGCTCGCCGCGTACGTCGGCCAGGCGTCCCTGGTGCGCAGCGGCAACTACTCCGACGGCTCCTGGAACCTGTTCCGCTCGGCGCTCGAACACGCGCGGACCGTCCTGGCGGACACCGCCGCGGGCACCGGCACGATCATGGCCGCGGACGACGCGCTGCACTCCGCCGTCGACGCGCTCACCATCGACGAGGGCGGCTACGCCGTCCTGCAGGCCGAGACCCCCGACCAGAAGGAGGGTCCGAGCCTCGTGAGCGAGGCCTACTACTCCGACGGCGACCTCGGCGGCGTCACCGACGGGGCGTGGGAGCGGTACGCCAAGCTGGACTTCGGCGGGGTCGCCCCGCGGAGCGTCTCGGTCCGCTACGCGAACGCGCAGCCGGCGACCGCGAAGCCGAGCAGCGTCGACGTCCACGCGGGCGGCGCCGACGGACCCGTCGTCGCCACCGTCCAGCTGCCGGGAACCGGCAGCTGGCAGAACTACAGCACGGTGCAGGCCGCCGTCACCGACCCCTCCGCACTGCTGGCGGCGTCGGGCGCGACGTTCGTCTTCCACGCCCCGTCCGGCCAGCAGTGGGTGTCCAACTTCGACTGGTACCAGTTCTCGCCGAACGCGGTCTCCTCCTCGCCCACGACCACCGTGGCCACGCTCAGCGCGGCCAACAGCACCACGACCGGCGGTGGTTCGCTCCCGCTCAAGGTCTCGGGCGGCATCTTCGAGAACGTCACGGACGGCGCCTGGGCGCAGTGGCAGGGCACCGACCTGCACGGCGGCGCCGACACCGTGACGGTGCGCTACGACAAGCCCCAGTCGCGGGCCGCGGCGGACTCGCACATCGAACTGCACCTCGGCGCCAAGGACGGGCCGAAGAAGGTCGACATCCCGCTGGACTACACCGGTTCCGGCTGGGGGACGATCGGCACCGCGACCGTGCAGCTCGACCCGGCCGTCTTCACCGGAGTCCAGGACGCCTGGGCCGACTTCGCCTCCAGCACGCAGACCTCCACCCTGCCCTACGTGGGCAACGTCTACTCGCTGACCCTGACGCGCGCCGCCGCCGCCCCGGTGGGCTTCGACGCCACGGCGTGGCGCTCCAACAGCGGCGGCGGGCTCAAGAGCGAGCCGGTCGGCTGGAGCGGCGCGGGCTCGGCCACCGACCTCGGCGGCACGTACAACGGGGCCTGGCTCGACTACGGGGACGTCGACTTCGGCGACTCGCAGAAGACCACCGTCACCCTCACCTACGCCAACAACTCCGCACGCTGCGGCACCGGTTCTGCCGTCCAGATCTACCTGGACTCCTTCGACGCGACCAACCCCGGCACGCCGTACGCGACCGTCCCGCTGCCGGTCACCGGAAGCGCGTGGTCCACAGGAGGGACGACGAGCGTGACGCTGCCGAAGGCGGTCACCGGCACGCACGGCGTCCACCTGCGGCTGACGACGACCCCGGACTCCTCCCACCCGTACGTGGCGAACCTGGGCCGGATCACCTTCAGCCACGTCGACACCCCGGCTGCCACCGACAAGTCCGGCCTGCTCAAGGCGATCGACCAGTACGCGGGACTCGCCGACCAGGCGCAGCGCTACGACACCGTCGACTTCGGTGTCTACCAGCGCGAACTGGCCGCCGCACGCGACCTCGCCGCCGCGGACGGCGCCACCCAGCTCGAAGTCGACAACCAGACCCGCAGCCTCACCCTGGCCGCCGGCCAGCTGATCCCGCTGCCGAGGCTGGAGCTGGAGAACCTGGTCACCACAGCGTCGGCCCTCGACAACGCGCGGTACACCGACGCCTCGTGGGCGGCGTTCACCACGGCGCTGGCCGCGGCGAAGACCGCGCTGGCCGACGGCACGGCCACCGACGAGACCCTCACCGCACGGGACACGGCCCTCGACCACGCCATGTCCGCACTCACCACCAAGCCCAGGACGGTGCCTGCCGCCCCCGGCGCCGTGTCGGCGACGTCGTCCGGCACGAGCGTGACCGTCGCCTGGTCCGCCCCCGCGGACGCCGGCGGCTCCCCGGTCACCGGCTACAAGGTCGCCCTCAGCGACGGACACCAGGTCGCGATCAGCGACCCCGGCAGCCGGAGCACGACCTTCACCTGGCTGCCGGACGGCAGGTCCTACACCGCGCGCGTCCAGGCCGTGAACGCCGTCGGCACCTCGCGCTCCAGCGCCGCCACCGCACCCGTGGTGACCGGCGGCAGGCCGCAGAAGCCGGCCGTCACCGGCGTGGTCACCGACGGCCGGCAGACCCGGGTGACCTGGGACGCGGCGGGCGACGGCGGATTCCCGATCATCGCCTACACCGTGGCCCTCGACGACGGAACCACCGCGCACCTCCCCGCCACCTCCGAGACCGCGCTGCTCACCACGAGCGGCAAGGCCACGGCGCACACGGCGACCGTGACCGCGGTCACCCTGGCCGGCACCTCGGACGACACCCCAGCGACCGCCCCGGCGGACGCCTCCGACCCGGGGTACGTCTCCTCGCCCTTCCCCGACGACACCCTCAACGCGACCTACGCGTCGGACGCGTGGCCGGCCACCGGTGACACGGCGGGCTACTTCAACGACCTGCTCAGCGGCATCGGCGACCTCCACTCCGACATCCTCGGCGCCGACACCAAGGTGCCCGCGGGCACCGCGCCCACCGCCCAGAACGACACGATCGCCCTGCGCATCAACAACGCGGCCACGCAGAAGGAGGTGGACCGGGCCGAGGTCGACGCGACCAACAGCCCCACCGTCACGATGGCCGACGGTCTCGGGTCCCGGCTCGGCCAGATCTACCGCGACGCCCTGAACGGCGGCGCCCTGCCGAAGACCAGCGCGCTGTTCTCCCGGGTGACGAAGAACCTCGACACCCACGACGCTGCGAAGGACCACTACGGCTACCTGCGCCCGTACGTACGGCTCGGCTTCGTCGGCGACGGCGGCGACGTCTATGAGTCGCAGGACGGCTCGTACAGCGGCCTGGCCACCAGCGGTTCGTACCCCAGCGGCCACACCTACGGCGGTTACGAGGCCGGCACCGTGCTGGCCACGCTGCTGCCGGAGGTGGCGCCGTCGATCCTCGCGCGCACCTCGGAGTACGGCGACAACCGCATCGTCCTCGGGTTCCACTACCCGCTCGACGTCATGGGCGGCCGCATCACCGGACAGGCCACCGTGGCCCACCGGTGGGCCGACCCCGAGTTCGCCGGGCTGCTGCTGCAGGCCCACACCGAGATCGAGAACGTGCTGCTCGCGCAGTGCCAGAAGGAGGGTTACGGCGACACGCTCGCGGCCTGCGAGGGCGACGCCTACGACGGCCTGAGCACCGCCCAGGACGTCGACGTCTACACGCAGCGCCTGGCGTACGGCTTCTCGCAGGTGGGCAAGGCGGGACAGCCCCTCACCGCGCCGTCCGACGCGGCGGCCCTGCTGATCACGGCCTTCCCCGACCTCACCACCGCGCAGCGCACGCAGGTCCTCCAGCAGACCGCGACGGACTCCGGCTACCCGCTGGACCTCACCTCGGACGGCGGGGCCGGCTGGGAGCGGATCAACCTGGCCGCCGCGATGTCGGCGCACGTGGCCGTCAACCCCGACGGGTCGGTGACGGTGACGAACGTCCCCGACGCCACCAAGGCAAGCGTCGCGGACGTCGACGCGATCCGGGTGGGCGGCGCCGCGATCGACGGCTTCGACCCGGCCGTGTCCACGTACGTCGTCGACTGGCCGAAGAACGCCAAGGTCCCGTCCGTCACCGCGGTGCCGGCCGAGCCCGGCGAGCTGGTGAGGGTCACCGACGGCAGCCCGATCCTGTCCTCGACCGGCTCGCGCCTCACCACCCGCATCATCACGGTGACATCCGCCAACGGCTCGGTCACCCGCACCTACACCGTCGGCTTCCAGCAGACCGACCACGACCACCGCCCGGCCACAGCCGGCGGCAACGGGAGGTAGCACCAGCGCAGTTCGCCACCGGCCCCGCCGGGTGGACCACCACGGTCCACCCGGCGGGGCCGTCGGCGTACGCAGCGGCGCGCTTGTGGTCGCCGATCACAGTCATGTGCGGTTTCCTGGCAGGATCAACCGCAGTCGGTGGTGAACTCAGGCTGGAGCCGCTCATGGACGTGACCGAGTCGGTGCATGCCACGCGGGTCTCCGCGTACGCGACCGTGGGCACGCACCTGTCCCTGCTCAGCGACCGGCGGCTCGCGGATGCGGTATCCGCCGCGGAGAGCCTCGGTTCCGGCATCGGCGGCAGGTCGGCGGAGATGCGGGTGGCGGGGACACGCGTCTTCGTCAAGCGGGTCCCGCTGACGGACATCGAGCTGCAGCCCGCGCACGTGCGGTCGACCGCCAACGTGTTCGATCTTCCCCTCTTCTACCAGTACGGGGTGGGATCGGCGGGGTTCGGCGCCTGGCGTGAGCTGGCCGCGCACATCATGACCACCGGCTGGGTACTGAAGGGCGAACATGCCGGGTTCCCGCTGCTGTACCACTGGCGGGTCCTGCCCGACAGCCCCCCCGCCGGCTTCGCCGACGGCTTCGGGGGAGTGGAAGGTGCTGTGGCCCATTGGGACGGGTCGCCGGCCGTGCGCCGCCGGCTGGAAGCCATCGGGCGGTCGTCATCCAGCCTGGTGCTCTTCATGGAGCATGTTCCCCGGACGCTCGGCGCGTGGCTCGCCGAGGCCCGGGACGCGACCCCGGGAGGTCACTCGCCCTGTCTGTGGGTTGAGGACGCGGTGGTGCGGGGGACGGAGTTCATGAGCGCGCGCGGACTGGTCCATTTCGACGCGCACTTCTCCAACCTGCTCACCGACGGCCGGCAGGTCTACTTCGCCGACTTCGGTCTGGCCCTGAGCCGCGGCTTCGACCTCTCGGCGGAAGAGCGCGCCTTCCTCACCGATCACCTCGTGTACGACCGCTGCTACGCGCCAAGCCACCTGCTGCGCCATCACCTTCCCGACAGCGTGCGTACCGGCGCCGACCACGGGACCTTCCTGCGCGAATGGGTCGCGGGCCGCCGCCCCTCCGGCGTTCCGAACGACATCAGCGCGATCATCGACCGCCACGCACGTCACGCGATCATCCTGGACGACTTCCACCACCGCCTGATGACACAGAGCAAGCGCACTCCCTTCCCCACCGCCGATGTCCAGCGAGCACTGGGGTCCGTCCGGCCGAGCATGTGACCACCTCACGGCCGGGTCCGACCGGTCACGCCGTCCGGCTCAGGGTGCGGCCGGAGCCTCGACGGGAGGATCCGACGGCTTCTTCTCCGCCGCGGCGGCCGAGCCGTCGGTGTACCGGGCCACCACCAGGTGGACAGCCAGCCCCGAGCCGAGGAAGAGCCCGCCCAGGACGAGCCAGCCTCCGCTTCCCCAGCCGATGAGCAGGGTGGTCATCACGGTGGGGCCGAGCATCCTGGCGATCTGCGGAGCCATGCCGAAGAAGCCCTGGTACTGGCCCTGTTTGCCGTCCGGGGCGAGGCCGAAGCCGATCTCCCAGGCGCCGGCGCCCTGCATCATCTCGCCGAAGACCTGGACGAAGGCCCCCGCCAGAAGCACGCAGACCGCCCAGAACGCACCGAGCGAGGTACCGGTCACGGCGTAGACCAGGCACGCGGCGAACAGCAGGAGGCCTGCCTTGGCGGTGGTGCGTGACGCGGTGGGCAGGCTGGTGACCTGGCGGGCCACCCGGACCTGGAAGGCGACGACGCTGAGCATGTTGACGACCAGGACGGCGGCGGCCATCGGCTTGGGCGCGTCGGTGCGTTCCGCGATCCACAGCGGCAGGCCGAGGCTGAGCAGCGGCATGTTCAGGTACAGGATCGCGTTGAGGAAGGTCAGCAGCGTGTAGGGGCGGTCGCGCAGGACGGTCAGCCGGGGCTCGCCCGCCGCCGGAGCGGCCGCCGGCGGGACTTCGGGGAGGCGGCCGAGTACGAGGGCCGCGGTGAGGAACATGAGGGCGTCGACCGCGAAGACGGTGAGATACGCCGACTCGGTGTCCACGCTCAGGGCGACGCCGCCGACTCCGGCGCCGAGGGCGAGCCCGCCGTTGAGGGTGGACTGCAACTGGGCTCGCACCCGGGTCCGTTCGTCCGCGTCGACCAGACCCGCCAGCAGGGTCTGCCGGGCCGAGGTCAGCCCTCCCTGGCAGCAGGCGTAGAGGCAGAACATCAGGACGAACAGCGGGAAGGAGCGGATCACCAGGAAGGCGAGCAGCGTTGCCGAGGTGTAGATCGCCAGCACCCGTGCGGTACGCCGTGGCCCCCAGCGGTCGGCGAGGGCGCCCAGCGGCACCCCGGCGAGCATGCCGGTGCACCAGCCGACGGTGAGCGCGACGCCGACACGGGTGGCGGACAGGCCCACGATCTGCGTGAAGAACAGCGCGGAGGTGGCGTAGAAGGCGCCGTCGCCAATGGAGTTGGCGAGCTGCGCCTGCGCCAGGACACGAGGTGGCCCCGGCCGCGGAAGGATCTTGGGCATGGTGCTCCTGGGAGGGCGGGAAAGATCGCGCCGCCAGTCAAGCATCGGCCACCTGGGCGGGGAAGGGTGTTTGCGCCCGCGAAGGGGCAGGCGTGCCCCGCCGGCAGGCTTGAAGCTCGACAAGACCGCAGGGATCGAGTGGATGGGGCGGCGTTTCCGGGGCATGCGGAGAGCGGGACGAGTCCGGGCGAGGGTGAGGATCTCTGGTGACGAGCAGCGACGGCGGGCTGATCGAGCGGGCGGTGGGAGGACGTGGGGCCGACCGCGCAACTGTCCCTGCGCAGGCAGCGAGCTCGGGTGCGGTGGCCGACGCCGGGCAGGCGCCCGGCCGCCCTCGGCCGCTGGCGGCGCTGGCGATGGCCTGGCTGACGGTGCTGCAGCTCCGGCTCCGCGGTGGAAGGCGGAGCTGAAGGCCGCCGGTCTCGCGTCCAGCCGGTCGGCATCAGCGGAGTGACGGCTGATCACACCTCAGCGTGCGCGGCGGCGCACGTCTCGACAACGACTTCTCCTGCGGGGTCGTAGGCGAGCGCTGCCCTCCGGGGCGTCGGGCCGCCACCGTCAGCGGGCGTCCGCTCGTGCCCGCCGTCGGCGAACCGGGACGCTCGTGCAAGGTCCGCGTCCGGCTCAGTCCAGGTCGAGGTCCAGGTCCAGCCGCCAGTCGTTGCTGCGCATCATGGTGCCGCTGCCCCGCGGGTACTCGAAGTCGCACGGGCCGGCCAGGCGGAAGCCCAGGCGGCGGCACAGGGCGTTCGACGGCTCGTTGTCGACCGAGGGGAAGGCGTGCAGGCGGCGCGGGGCACGGGGTGCGCGAGCGGCCTCCCGCACGACGCCGACGAGCGCGGCGCCGGCCGCGGCCGCGATGCCTCTGCCCTGGTAGGTCGGCAGGACGTTCCAGCCCGTCTCGTAGATCTGCTCGCCCGCCCAATCCCGCTGGTGGTAGGCGATGCTGCCGACCATCTCCTCCCCGAGCAGCACGGCGAACATGCAGCCCTCCCCGGCCGCCGGCATGGCCAGGTAGCGGCGGTGCCGGGCGAGCAGCTCGTCCTCCGACTCGGGACCCCCGACGTGGTGGCGCATCTGCGGGGTGTTGATCCTGCGGAGGAGCGCGAGCGCGGGCTCCGACCAGGGTTCGAGACGAACGTCCATGCGGCGCAGTCTGGCAGAGTGCCCAGGTCGGTGTGCTGCGGTCCCTGCCCATCGCCGTCCCACAGAACCTCACCCTTGTCGATCCCGCGAAAGCGGTGACGGTGTTCGTCGGGCCTGACATGCCGCCGACGGTGGCGCCGGACGCCTGCGCCGCCAATCACCAGCACCTGCCGGTGACCGACGAGCAGGAGCGAGCCTTGCAGACGCAGAAGCGGCTGCGCGCCATTCGCGCCGCGGGTGCGGACGTGGCGGCGATGCTCAAGCCCCCGCTGTATCGATCCGTCGACGAGCAGGGGTCGAGAACGCTCTACTTCCGGACTCCTGCTCACCCCCGCACGAAGATCTCGCAGAGCGCCGCCTACGCCGCGGCGCCGCAGCGGCCGGTCGGGGCGGCGCACCAGGCACGGTGCGGCGTCGTGCCGTACGGCGTGGTGCTGGTCACCAGGGCGCCGCGGGCGTCGCCCGGAGGTTCCCGCATCACCGGCCCGGCCGAATACCACGGCAGCGTCGAACACCTCAGCGGCTAATTCCTCGTCGGCGCCGACGGGAAACCCACGACGATCGTGGCCGAGGCGGACTACCGCATCGAGGGCGGTTTCGTACACGTGCGGATCGCCGGCACCGACCAGGTCCAGGTGGTCTCCGCCCGGCCGTCAGGCGGCGGCGGAGTGCCGTCAGACCTTGACGCAGACATTGCAAGGATGCCGGGCCGGTGTCAGGGTGGGCCGATGTCGACTCCACTGCCGCGCCGCGCGGCGTTAAAGATGACCGGTGCCGGTCTGCTCGGCCTCGGCGCGAGCCTCGCACTGCCCGTCCCACCGGCGTCAGCCGACGTTCCGACCTCCCAGCGGTTCGACCTGTCGCAACCGTCCTACGAGCGGTTCCGCAGCGTCTCGTTGTACGCGACACACCATGCGATGCAGGGCATGGCCTACGACAACGTCAACCGGCGCCTGTACATCGCACAGATCCAGAACGGCAGCGACGGCGACGACCTGTGCATCAACGAGCTGACCATCGAGGGCGTGCTGACCGGCCACATGCTCGTCAGCAACGCGGGGCACGGTGTGTCGATCGGTGTGGAACCGGTCGGCACCTCGTCCTACATCTGGATGGAGTGCGACTCCGACGAGCACAGTGATGCCGGCCGCGGTACCGCGCTCGCCCGTTTCAAGTTCGTCAACGGCGGTACCCCGTCCTCCGTGCAGAAGTTCCTCACCGGCAGCAGGACGATCACCTGCGCGACCGACCCGGACAACAAGCGGCTGCTGGTTCGGCGCAACGAGAACGGCAGCATGTACTACAGCCTGTTCCCGCTTGCCGACGCTGCCGCGGGCAGGTTCTCCAGCCCACTGGCCCACTTCGCGCAGCCGACGCTGGGCAGCGGTTCGGTGACCTTCCAGGGCTACACCGTCCTCGGCAACTACCTGTACACCCTGGACGGGACAGGGCACGAGGACCCCGCCGACATCAACTCCTACGTCACGGCCGTCGACATGAACACCGGCAAGGTCGTGCAACGCTCCTTCACCCAGGCCGGCAAGACGCTCTTCTACCGCGAGCCCGAAGGCATGATGGTCTACCGGACCGTCGGCGGAAACCTGCGCCTGTGCTTCGGCTTCGCCTCCCGGCCTGACATGTCGAGTCTGAGCCGCTACGCGAGCGTGTACTACAAGGATGTCCTGATCTGACTCCCCCGCAACGGTTGGGGGACTGCGGCGGGCTTACGCGCCGGGCGGGGCGGCAGGCTGCTTGCGGGCGGTGCGCCAGCGGGAGCGGGTCTGCTCGACGACGCGGTTCCACTGGCGGCGCACCTGGTCGTCGGAGGGGCGGCGGCCCGTGCGGATGCGGGTGAGTTCGTCGTGGATCTCACGGCCCAGCACGGCCGACACCACGACCACGAGCATGGCGCCGAACAGCGCGGAAACCGTTCCGAAGACCGCGCCGGCGGCGCCGTAACGTGACGCCTGGGAGTTGAACAGCCGCGGCAGGTAGACCGTCGCGCCCACCGAGTACACCGCGGTCAGCGCGGCCGCGGTGAGGCCGAAAGGCATCAGGGCGCGCCAGGTGAGCCGCCACGCGGAGAGGACGCGGCCGCTCCAGATCAGGAAGGCCCCGGTGATCGGGGCTTCGCACGCCGCGGACGCCAGACCCAGCGTGCCCTGGTCGACGGCCGCGTGGACGGCGCCGAGGACGGCTGTGTAGCAGCCGAGCGAGACAATCCACCAAAGGTTGTTCCGGGTGTTGCGCACGCTCAGCGGCTTGAGTTCCCACGTCTGCTCGAACAGCCGTTGGGTGGAGCGCGCGAAGCTCAGCGTCGAGATGGCCAGGAAGGTCGCGCCGAGGACACTGACCCCGGCGCTCGTCGATTCGCCGGCGAACACCGACCTGACGGCGTCCGCGCCTCCTCCGGTGAGGCGGTAGCGCGAGATGATCCGGTCGGCGACGTCGTTGCCGAAGACGGCACTGCTCAGGACCAGCAGCGGGACCAGCCCGGTGAGCGCGCTGGACGCCAGCGCCATCGAGCGGTCGAAGCCCACGATCTTCTGGAACCGGTTGACGACGCGCAGCACGAAGGAGGGCCGCAGCCAGAACGTCAGCAGCCTGACGAGGCGTTCGCGCGAGATGCCCGGCGTCTTGTCCTCCGCTCGTCCTTCGCTCGTCCGCCGCGCCCTGCGGCACTGCGGGTCCTCGTGGCCGGTCAGCCTAGGAGAGACCGGACCGTGTCGCCGACGCGACACGGGGGAACGGCGTGCGGCCTGCACCCTGTCGGCGGCGCCGGAGCGGAGCGCTGTACTCCGAACGCGTGATGCCAGGGCGTCACTGGGGTGGCTGCTGCGGCGGCCTGAGTACGGGGGCACGATGTCGGTGGGTACAGGGCGGCCGACCGGTTCGTGTCCGAGCGGAGGTCCCGCCGGTGACGGGTGGGCGCCGGGCGGTGCGCGCGGTGCGGAGCCCGAGGGCGACGGAGTACCCCTGCCGGGACCCGGGCAGCCGCTGGTGCTGCAGGCGCTGCGCGAGTCCCGCCTGGTGCGCCACACCGCTGCGTACGGCAGAGGCCGACTATCCGAGGGTCCACTGCTGGTTGCTGCCGCCGTTGCACGACCAGAGTTCGACAAGAGCTCCGTTGGCGGTGGAAGCTCCGGTCACGTCCAGGCACAGGCCGGACAGGACGCTGGTGACCGTGCCGTTGGAGTTGACGTTCCACTGCTGGTTGGCCTGACCATTGCAGGACCAGACGATCGCCTTGGTGCCGTTGGTGGTGCCCTTGGCATTGGCGTCCAGGCAGAGGCTTCCCCCACCGACCGTGACCGCCAGCTCGTTCGACGGGTTGTGCGTCCAGGTCTGGTTGGCCCCGCCGGAGCAGCTGTATATCTGCTGCTGGGTGCCCAGCGTCGTGGTCGAGTTCGGGTCGTCCAGGCACTTGCCCGCACCCACCGCGTGCAGCGCACCGGTGGTGCCGGTAATGGTGCCGCTGACGGTCCAGGTGAAGCGGGTGCTGCCGGTGGCGCCGGTGGTGTCGGTGGCGCTCACGACGGCGGTGAACGTGCCGCCGCTGCTGGGGGTGCCGGAGATCAGGCCGCTGGCCGAGATCGACAAACCTGGGGGCAGACCTGTGGCGCTGTAGGTCAGGGTCTGTCCGGATGCCGAGTCGGTGGCGTTGACCTGTAGCGCGTGGATCGGGGTGCCGGATGCGGCGGTCTGGTCGCCGGGGTTGGTGACGGCGACCGTGTTGCCGCCTGTGGTGCTGCCGTCCAGCCCCATGAAGTGAATGGCGTAGGCGGCCATCTGCGTGCCCTGGATCGGCAGCTGGTGCCCGGCGCCGACGATGCTGTACGTCTCGACCTGCGTGCTGCCTGCGCTGCTGTTGTACCGGTTCCGGTTCCAGTTGGTGACCGGGGTGTCACTCGACGAAGGAGTCTGACTCACCCCGAGTACGTTCGTCCACTGTTTGGTCTCTTCGCCGAGATTGTTGTAGTTCAGGGTGGTGTCGGCGGTGCCGTGCCACAACTGCACGCGCGGGCGCGGCCCGGTATAGCCGGGGTCGGCGTCATTGCGCACCAGGTCGCCCCACTGCTGCGGGGTCATGGAAACCTGGCCCCCGGCGCAGGGCCCGTTCCAGCCGCGCACCGTGCCCGTGTAGAAGCAGTGGTAGGGCACGCCCATGAACGCCGCGCCCGCCTTGAACACGTCCGGGTAGTCCGCGAGCATGACGTTGGTCATCATCCCGCCTGACGACTCGCCGGTGACGTACACGGCGTTGGGGTTCCCGCCGTAGTGCTGTTCGGTGTACGTGATCATCGACATCAGCCCGACCGGGTCACTGCCGCCGTTGCGCTTCAGTGCCTGGTCGGACGAGACGTCCCAGCAACTGCCGCCCGGGTTTGTCGATGGGTAGATGACGATGAACCCGTCCTGGTCGGCCAGCGACCCGAAGTCGGTGCTGGAGTACAGGTAGGGTCCGGAACCCTGGCACCCGTGCAGTGCCAGCAGGATCGACGGGTTGGGCTTGACGCTGTTCGGCACGTACACGTACATCTGCAGGTTGGTCGGGTTGGTGCCGAAGTTCGTGACCTGGGTCAGCGAGGCCGCGGCAGCCCGGGGTGCGGCGGGCAGAGCCACCCCGATCACAGCGGCGACCGCCAGGAGCACCCCGAGCAAGCGGAACTTCAGGTACCAGGATCGCAGCATGGGATCTCTTCCTCCACGGACTGTCGTCGGGGCTAGCGGTGAGTAGGTATGGCCTCGGTCGCGTACGGGCACAGCGAGAGCACCTTCACGACTGAGAGCAGGAGAACTGCCGTAGTCCAGACGTTGCGCGCTCTCGCGGGTGCGTCTCGATGCAGGTGTAAAAACTGTCATTTCGTTGCGTACCGCTGCTCGCTGTTGGCTTGCAAACCGATGTGAGCGCTCACATCTGCGATACCACTTCCGGCGCTGCCAGGCTCGTGGCCCAGGTGCGTTCGGGCATTGACGGTGCCTCAGTGTCTGCGACATGTCAAGGAGGCATGGGATGTCTTCCTTGATCCGTCCCGGTTCGGCGGAGCCACGAAGGGGGAGGGGGGAGCCGGTGCGAATGTACTGAGCACGGAACCGGCCTGCCTACCCCTCTTCGGCGTCCTGGTCGGCGGCTTCGTTGGCACGGTCGATCTCGGCCATGTGCTCCTCCGCCCAGGTCCGCAGCCCCGCAAGCGCGGCTTCCAGAGACAGCCCGAGTCCGGTGAGTCGGTAGAAGACCCGTGGCGGCACGGCCGGTTCGACCCGGCGCGACACCAGCCCGTCACGGGTCAGGCTTCGCAGCGTCACGGACAGCATCTTCTGCGAGACGCCGGGCATCCGGCGTCTCAGCTCCGCGAAGCGCACCTCGTCCGGTGCGGCATCGGCGAGCGTCTTGACGGCCATGGACGTCCACTTCGTACCGATGCGGTCCAGCAACTGCCGCGTCGGGCACCGAGGATCGAACAGATCGCCGCGCACCCCGCGACCGCCGGTCCGGGCTTCTTGGGTGGTCACCTGTGGCTCACCACCTTCCCTGAAAGTGCCGTCTGGGCAGCGGTCAGACGGTTACCTATCGTTCTGTGGTCACCAATGGTAACCATCCGGAAGGAGCCGTCATGCCCGCCACCACCGCACACCACCTGCGCCGCGTCGCGACGAACGGCGTCCAACTCAACGTCGCAATCGCCGGGGAGGGACCTGCGGTTCTCCTGCTGCACGGCTTCCCGCACACCTGGCAGCTCTGGAGCGGCATCATGGGCCGACTGGCCGGGCAGTACCGGGTCATCGCCCCGGACCTGCGAGGCTTCGGTGCCAGTACACGAGCCGTCGAGGGCTACGACGCAGGGACCCTCGCCACCGACGCCGAAGGGCTGCTCGACGCACTCGGCGAGCCCTCGGCCGCAGTGGTCGGCATCGACGCGGGCACCGCCCCCGCCGTCCTGCTCGCGCTGCGCCGCCCCGGCCTCGTCCGGCGCCTGGTCGTGATGGAGGCGCTGCTAGGCCGCCTGCCCGGAGCAGAACACGTCATGGCGGGCGGCGCCCCGTGGTGGTTCGGCTTCCACGCCGTCCCCGGCCTCGCCGAGACCGTCCTGGCCGGCAACGAAGCCCCGTACATCGACTGGTTCCTCGACTCGGGGACGCTCGGGCGAGGAGTACCCGACGACATCCGTGCGGCTTTCGTCCACGCGTACACCGGGAGCGATGCCCTGCGCTGCGCGTTCTCCTATTACCGGGCACTGCCCACCAGCGCGCAGCAGATACAGGACGCCGTCGCGACGGCTCGTCTGACGATGCCCACCATGACCGTCGGCTCTCACCCCGTCGGCACCGGGCTCGAACGCCAACTCCGTCCCATCGCTGATGACCTGGTCGGACACCATCTCCAGGACTGCGGCCACATCATCCCCCTCGACCGCCCCGACGCATTGTTCGCGCTTCTTGCTCCCTTCCTCTCCGCCGATCTGCCAAAGGCGGAGCGGGGCTGAAGGATCACGGTCGTCGGTTCAGGCGTTCGTCCCAGCGGTGAGTTGTCCAGGACCGGCGTATCAGGCTGCGCACGGTGATGATTGTGTCGGCGAGGTCGAAGGTGGCCGCCGGCGAAGTGCCGGGGCGGGTGTCGGCGTCGCTGTAGTCGTGGGCGCCCTGGAGGGTCTCGCGTTTCAGGGAGGCGTGGAAGCTTTCGCAGGCCGCGTTGTCGGCGCTGGTGCCGACCGCGCCCAGCGACCGTGTGACCCCGAGCTGGTCGCAGAGGCCGGCGAAGGCCCTGGAGCCGTACTGGGCTCCGTGGTCGGAGTGGAATACCGCGCCGTCCAGGCGGCCGCGGGTCGCGGCGGCCATCCGCAGTGCGTCGGTGACCAGGCAGGTGCGCATGGGGCTGGCGATGGACCAGCCGACGACGTTGCGGCTGAAGCAGCCCAGCCGGGTCGCGAGGTAGAGGAACTCTCCATGTTCCAGGGGGAGATAGGTGATGTCGCCCATGTATTTGCGCCCGGGCTCGGTGGCGGTGAAGTCCCGTTGGAACAGGTCCGGGACAGGTGTGGCTGCCGGGTCCGGTGTAGTAGCTGGACCGGTTCACGTCCAGGACCTCGCAGAGCCGCTTCACCTCGTAGGTGTTCCGGTGGTCGTCAACGAACTGGAAGCGACTCCTCACCAGTTCGACTCTCCGGCGAAATACTTGGCCGCCTTGCGGAGGATGTCCCCCTCGGTGGCGAGATTGCGCTCACTCGCCTCGCGTTCGGCCACCCTCGCCTCCAGCTGCCGGATCCGTTCGTCTGGAGCGTCGGACAGCACCGCCGTCCCCGATTGGACGTCCGGCTTTGCAGCCGTGGCGGTGACGCCGCGGCGTTCGCGGTCCCGCAGCACCCACTCACGCAGGGTCGCCCGGTTGACGCCCAGGTCAGCAGCGATGCTCTTGTAGATCGCCCCGGGTGTGGACTCGTACAGAGCCACGGCATCGGCCTTGAACTCGTCCGAGTAGTCCTTCATCGCCATCGGCGGTCTTCTCGCTTCCTCCGGATCAAGCAGATCCAGTATCAGCGTGTCCACCACTCAGGGGGAGGCCCCTACCTCGCCCCGGCCCTGTCCGGCCATCCTGTCTCCGTGGTGGCCGGATCAAACGGGTGCTCGGTGGCCGTTCGCCTCGCATCGGCCATCCCGGACCGGATCGAAAGACTGTTGCTGGCATGGCCCGCAACCGCAGGCGACCCCGCAGTGGACTCCCGCACCCGCATCGGCCTGACCGGCCTCGGCGCCTCCGACCAGATCATCCGGGCACTGCTGGACGGGCAGACCCTGCGAGGCGTCACCGACGCCGAACTGGCGACGCTCAAGATGCCGATCAGCGTGCTCCCCTCAGTCCCGGAGAACCCGATCCATCAACGACACACTGTCGATCGGTTCCGACGACTCCAGCCCGACAGCGACGAACTCCCCGGCTGCCCAGAGCCACCCCGTCCAGACTTCGGACCCCACCTGGCCCAGTTCCTGGCCTCGGTCACCAAGTTCACCGACCGCTGAGCTCCGACCCATTCGGAGGGTTCCCGTACCCGACTGCACCATTAAACGACCTGCGGGCCGACCGCGAGACCGGCAAGGCCATGGACGCCGACGACTTCGTCGTCCGCAACCTCGCCGACCAGATCACCGCGTTCACGAACGTCGCCGACACCATGCGCGACCGGCTCGGCAGCCTCCCCAAGGACGAACGCCAGGAAATCGAGGAAGCCAGCGCGGTCCTACGCAACGTCCGCGCAACCCGGGACCACAAGTTGCTGCCCCTGATCGCGACCCCGGAGGGAGACCCCGGATGCCTGCTGAGACGTCCGTGAAGCTCTCCAGGACGCCCGTAGAGGTCCTCAATGCCGCACGTCAGCGGGACAGCACCGAGAAACGCGGACGCGTCCTCAAGGCCGTCCAGGACATGCTCCGCGACAGCCGACGCATCACCTTCGCGATGGTCGCCCGCGAGGCAGGCGTCTCCAACTGGCTCGTCTATGCGCCCGGCCCGCGCGAACGCATCGACCAGGCGCGGGCTCGCCAGGCGGCCCAGGGCCACCAGGACCAGCAGAGCGGACGGAAGGTCTCCACTGCCAGCGAGCAGACCGGTCTGCTTCTCGCTCGCCAGGAGATCAAGCGGCTCCGAACCGAGAGCGGCCAGCTGCGGGAACAGGCCCGTATTTATCTCGGACAGCAGGTTCAACAGCTCGGCAACCACGACCTGGTCGACCGCGTCAACGAGCTCACCGAGGAGAACATGCGACTGTCCGCGGCGGAACGGCAAGCGACCACGGGAGTACGCGGAGCTCCGGCAGCGAGTCACCGGGTTGGAGGACGACCTCGCCGCCGCCCGCACCAGCCTCCGCCGCATGATCCGCAACGAGAACCGGCTTCAATCCAGCCCCTGGGACCTCGGCCGACAGCGGCCATGGAAATATGCCCCAGGCGGGGCGGTGCTGACCTCCTCGGACGAACCAGGCGAAGGGGTGCTCACATGGGGGACATATCGGAGGAGCGGCGTCGCATCCTGCAGTCGCCTCCGCCCGAGCTCGTTGCGGAGGCGGCTGCGAACCCGGGCGGGTCGGTTGCGGAGATCGATCCTGACCTCATCGGCGACCCCAACGGCTACGTCCCCGGGGAAGCCGTCCAGGGTGTCTGGCGGGTTGGCGAGGACGGGAAGCTGACTGGCGAGTTCGTGGAGAATCCGAACTACGGCCCGCCCAAGGACGACTTCGCCAAGCTCACAGATTCCGAGCACTGGCTGGACTGGCTCGATGAACAGCCCGCCGTCGCAGTGCGCGACTCCATCGCGCGGATCTTGGACGAACAGGTCCCGGGAGCGGTTCTGGAGTGGATCAAGGTCCTCGACGTTCCTCGCTACCTCACCGGAGGCCGCCCCCAACCGGACGATGAGCGCCACATGATCGTCACCCGGGCCGGCATCGCCCTGTCCTTCGCGCTCTCCGTGACCAGTCCCGGTGGCAAACGGGAGATCCTCCAGGGCGCGTTCACCTGGGTCGCCGTCAGACTCGACCAGCCCGACAAACGCAAGGACCAGGTGTGGCTCGACCTACGAGTTGACCTGGACTGGGCCGAGACGGAACTCCGCAACCGGATCTACCTCGTCGGCCAGGCCCCAGCCCCCGGCACCGCCACCTGAAACCCGCCACGTCCGGATCTTGGGCCTACACAACGTGCCTCACGTCCCTCAGACTGCTGCACAAGCTTGACCTGCAGAGACGTTGCGGCGACCCGAGATAAGCGAGCTTGGCGGCGCTGTGAAGAACGTCATCGCCCTGGCCGTCGGCATTGCCACCGGCAGGGGCCTGGGGTCCAACACTTCGGCGATGCTCATCACCCGCCGCGGCCTGGCCGAGACCACCCGCCTGGCCACCGCCCTGGGTGCCGGTCCCGCCACCCTCGCCGGCCTGTCCGGCCTCGGCGACCTGGTCGCCACCTGTACCTCGCCGCTGTCCCGCAACCGCACCTTCGGCTGGTACCCCGGCGACGGCCGGACCGTGGCACAGGCTGCTGCCGCCACCCGCACCACCGCCGAAGGCGTCAAGTCCGCTGAGGCGATCCTCGAACGCGCCAGCGTTCACAACGTCGAGATGCCATCACCGCCGTCGTCACCGCCGTCCTGCACCAGGGCATCAGCCTCGACGCGGCCGCGGCGCAGCTCATGCAGCGCCCCCCGAAGACCGAGCGCTGACCCCACCCCGCCCACCGCGGCGGCACCCCGCACCCTTCACCCCTGTCCTTATACGGACTACCGACGGAATGGGCTGCGTCGGGGGGACGACCCCCCGCCGCGAAGTCACCCGCACCTGATCCGTCGGCATTCCCCCAAGTACGCTCTCAAGGACTGGCGTGCCTGAGCGGCTTGTGAAAATGCGAGGGCGGGCGGCGACGGTCACAGGGCATTCGGCCACCGCGTCGGTCAGATCCACGTCGGCGTACCGCAGCCACACCATGGCTGGCTGCGTCCACCGCGTCCGCCGGAAGACCATATGCCGTCGGGCGCGGTCCCCGGGGCGGCGGGATGGTCCCGGGCGCGGGTTACTGTTTGAGCGCTGGGCCGGGCTGGGCCTGGAGCCAGTGCCGACCGTTGGGTGTCCAGCCGAGGAGTCGGCGTGCGCGGCCCTCGCTCGTGTCGCCGTCGGGGTCTAGGTCGCCGCCGGCGTGGACTAGGCGCAGGCCGGCTAGGACGGGCGCGAGGCGCGCGCGGGTGTGGTCGGGATACCGGGCGGTGTCCTCGTCGAACTGCGCGAGGGCGGTGTCCTGTTCGGCGGGGGCGGCCATGGACAGGTAGAACAGGGTCTGGCGCCAGGCGTAGGCCATGTCCTTGATGGTCGTCAGTGGCCGCGGGTTGCCGTGGATACGTGCGGCAAGGCGGCAGGTGGTGGCGAACGCGCTGCGGGCCAGCGCCGTCCAGCCGGATGGCGGGATCACCCCGACCGGTCCGGCGAGGAGGGCGAGGTTGTGGGTGGTGAGGATCTGGGACTGCTCGATCACCGCGCCGCCCTGGGCGACCGACAGCCACGTCGTGCTGTCGAGGCCGGCGCGTTCGTGGCACAGCGCCACGAATTGCGGAGCACCCCGGCGTCTCCCGCTCTGGGAGGCGGGTTCGTCGAGGCCGGCGACGGCCGCGTAGTCGATGCCGTAGTAGGCCGCGTACAGGGTGCCGTCGAGAAGCTCCGCCGCGACCCGGGCCGCGGCGGGGAACTTGGCAGTGAAGGTGCCCATGAAGATGTCCGCCGCGAGTTCCTCCGTCAGTGGCAGCGTGAGCCCCGCGGTCCGGGCGAGCGTGGCGAGCTGGCTCACCAGCGGGTTGGGCAGCACAGTGCCGGGCCAGGCGTGCAGGGCGAGTTCGCCGAGGTTGGCGAGGGTGCGTGCTGCCGTCGCGCGCACCGGATCGGTGGACCGGCGGTGCTCCTCGACGGCACGAACCCAGGGCAGTTCCTCGAAGCGGACCTGGTGCTGGAGGTCGACCAGGAGCAGCGAGCGCCGGTTGCGGAATGCCGCGTAGGAGGCAGCCATCAGGCGGCGCAGCCGGAGGTCGGGGTAGGCGGCGGCGCTCGTGGCCGCGACGAGCTGAGGCGTGAGGGCGGCCAGTACCTCAGCGGACGGCACGACACCGGCTGAGATGAGCGTCGGGACGTCGGCGGCCAGCGCCCGGTTCACCAGACGGGCGATGGGTTCGGGCACGCTGGCGCCGGTGGGCATACCAGTTGCCTCGTGCTCGGCGGAGGTGACCGGCGTGGTGAAGGTGAGGGCCTGCGGTGTGCCGGTGTCGGGCGGCAGGTCCGCGAGGCGCTCGATGACCAGTTGGGCGATGGCGTGGTGGGTCGGGCGGGCGGCGTCCGCGGCCTGGCGTGCCCGCAGTGCCGCATGCTCGGGGGTACCCGGTGCGCCGCGGCGGCGCACCATCGCGTCGACGGCGTGCTGCACCCTTCCGCGGCGCCGGGCATCCAGGTCGCGTCCGGCGACCAGGTCTTCCAGTGCGCTCCGAAGGACGAACACGTTCTCTTTCGGCCGGCGGTGCTTGCCGCAGCGGGTGTGTTCGGCAGCCAGTGCGTGGTAGCGCTCCAGCAGCGCGGCAGCGTGCTCCTTCCACTCCGGCTCGGGGGGTGTGGCCAGTACGCGGCCGTTGCGTACGGTCTTCAGCCAGTGGTCGAGCAGTTCGTCGGCGAAGGGGTTCCAGACCGCCAGCGCCTCGTTCATCGCCTCGACGCCGGTGTGCGGGCGCCGCTCCTGCAACCGTCGGCGCACCTCTGCGGACGTCCAGCGGAACACGACGCCGCTGTCGGATCGTGGCACGGCAGATACCGGGCGCGGTCGGAACCGCAGGCGGTCGGCGAACGGCTCCAGGACATCGAGGAGTTCCAGCGCGGCGGCGGTCTCCCCGCGACCGGCGAGCCAGGCAACGGTCAGCAGGGCGGCCTCTTCGGGGAGTTCGACGGCGTAACAGCCTGATTCCAGCAGGTCCGTCAACTCGGCGAGGCCCGGCGTGGTCAGGGCGTGCGCGAACAGGGCACGGCGCTCGGCCGGCAGACCCGCTCGATGCGCGGCATCAGTCTCGTGCGCAAGCAGCGGTCCACTCGCGGCCGGTGTGCCCGTGGCGAAGCCGCCACGGACCACCTGCGGGGTGACCCAAGCGGGCAAGCCGGCCACAGGAGTGCGCGACCCGACGGTAAGAGTGCCGTCGGCCATGCCCGCCAGGACCTTCCGCCAGCGGTCCACACGCTCCTCGGCACTGGCGCGCACCCGCCGGTCGTGATGGGTCAGGGCAGTGCTGAAGGCCCTGGCCAGCTCGCCCAGCGGGTAGGCCTGGTGAACTTCCGCTGCTCCCTGACTGGGCGCGGTCGCGTCATGGCCGTCGTTGCGGCCGGAGTCGTTCGTGTCCATAGCCAGCGTGGCGGGCTCTGCCCCCGCGCCCTCCGGGTTAAGAGCCCGGTGCTCTTCTGACTGAGCTACACGCCGCTGCGCCTTGCGAGACTACGGGCTCAGCACGTACCTGGCCAGCGGTTTCCCTGCCCCTGCCGGCCGAGCGCAGGAGTCTGAGGTTCGCCCTGTCGCTGCCCACCCATCGCGGGCGGGCAGCAGCCGGACCGCAACGGCTCCTCCCCACACCACAGCCCCGGTGAGCACTGCTGGCGCATGCCGTCAGTGTCTTGACCGCCGGCGCCCTCATCACGAGCGGAGCCCTGTTAGCTGGGCGAGACCCCTGCGGCCCGGGGTGGTGCCCCATCGTCGGTCGCGCGGGCCGTCGAAGGTGTCACGGGGACGCCTCAGGCTGCCGGCCGGCGCAGTCGAGGCCGAGCACGCCGGCCATCTGAGCGCGCGGGCCGTCGCAGCGCGCGGACGCCGCCGATGAAGCTGCCAGGGGGGAGGCCGCGATCGCGGCCGCGCTGGCTTACGGGGACAAGCTGCGGGGGCAGATCACCGAGGAGAGCGCCGCCTGGCTGCCTGACCACGACGTCGCGATGCTGCTGCGCGAACTCGTCCATCCGGCGTGTCGTCGCGCATCCGGCCCATGGCGGGGGCGCTGCGGCGGGTGCGGCCGTCGATGCACGGAGGCCGCCCGCCGGTCCGGTGCGACCCCGGGGCGCCCGCGCGCATCCGGCTTGCGGGCAGCGTGATTCCATCGGGGTGCCCGTCCTGCGGTTACCTCGGCGTTCTTCGGACCGTCACACCCTTGACGGAAATCGCACGAGGAAGGTGACACTATGACCGGAACGGGTGTCGGCGACGTGCTGGCGGGGGCCTTCGAGCAACAGCGCGGGCGCCTGGTGGCGGTGGCCTACCGGATGCTGGGGTCGCGTGCGGACGCCGAGGACGCGGTCCAGGAGGCGTGGCTGCGGCTGGGGCGTCAGGACCCGGACGCGATCGGCAACCTCGCCGGCTGGCTGACCACCGTGGTCGGCCGGGTCTGCATCGACGTGCTGCGCTCGCGCAAGGCCCGCCCTGAGGTGCCCTACGACGAGCAGCTGCCCGAGTTCGTGGTGGCGGAGGACGACGGCGCGCCGCCGGAGGAGGATGCGGTGCTCGCCGAGTCCGTCGGCCTGGCGCTGCTGGTGGTGCTGGACACTCTCCGTCCCGCCGAGCGGCTGGCGTTCGTGCTGCACGACATGTTCGCGGTGCCTTTCGACGAGATCGGCTTGATCCTTGGCAGGACCCCGGACGCGGCCAAGATGCTCGCCAGCCGGGCGCGCAGGAAGGTGCACGACGCCCACCGTCCCCCTGACGAGCGGCAGCAGCAGCGCGCGGTGGTCGATGCGTTTCTCGCGGCGGCGCGGAGCGGCGACTTCGAGGGGCTGCTGCGGGTGCTCGACCCCGAGGTGGTCTGGCGCTCGTACTCCGCGCACGGGGTCGTCGTCAGGCTGGGCGCGGCCGAGGTGGCCGCCCGTGCGCAGCGCGGGGTCCGCGCGGTGGTGACCGCGCGCCCGGTGCTGGTCAACGGGGATTCCGGGATCGTGGTGCGGGACGCGCACGGCAGGCTGCTCGGGGTGATGGCGTGCACGGTGGCCGGCGGCCGCATCGTCGGGATGCTGTCGGTGAGCGACCCTGGGCGGCTCGCCGCCATGGGCGTACCGGCCCGTCCCTGACGCGGCGGCCCGCGAGGTGTTACGTGTCGTGCGGCTGATTCGTCCAAGGGGGTGAGATCGCAACCCAGCGACGAAGGAGAGCGTCATGCAGCCTCGGATCGAGCCGTTCGGCACCGAGATCGGGCCGAAGTTCGCCCGGCACATCATCGCGGCGAGCAAGGCTGCGGCGGCGTCGGCGGTGCCCGCCGCGACCCTGGAGCTGGTGAACATCCGCGCCAGCCAGATCAACGGCTGCGGGGGCTGCCTGGACATGCACACCAAGGAGGCCGCGCGGGCCGGTGAGACGACGCTGCGGCTGAGCCTGGTCGCGGCCTGGCGGGACACCACGGTCTTCACCGGTGCGGAGCGAGCCGCGCTGGAATTGACCGAGCAGGGCACCCGTCTCGCCGACGGCGGCGGGGTTACCGACGAGGCGTGGGCAAAGGCAGCGGAACACTACGACGACGAGGCGCTCATGGCCCTGGTGTCGCAGATTGCCGTCATCAATGCCTTCAACCGGATGAACGTGATGACCCGGCAGCAGGGTGGCGGCTACGAGCCGGGGCAGCACATCTGACGGGGGCGGCGCCCTTCCGAGGCGCCGGCCCCCGGCTGCGGCGAGGCGGACAGCTGGTTCCGCCTCCCGTAGCCGGTACCTGCCGGGGGCCGGTGAGCCGTCACCGGCCGGGTATCAAGCGGATGCTCCGTGCACGGCGACCAGTTCGCATCCCGTAGAGCCAGAAGCTGACGCGTTCGGCGTGGCGGTGGGCGGATGCGGTGCAATCGTCGCCCAGGTACAGACCGACGGCGGGTGCCCGAGATCGCGGGCAGTGCACCGCTGGAACCATCTCGATCACCATGGTCGACTGGCCTGACGCTGTTCGCGACGGTGCGGCGCGCTGACGAGCCGGGGTGATCCCCGCAGTCGGCTTCGTGTTCGTCGCCGACGCGGCCTCGATCGTCAGTCGAGGCCTTCGATGATGCGGAAGTCGCGCTCGACGCCGTCAGCAAGTGCGGCCAGCGCCTCCTGGTAGGCCGCACTCGCATGTGCGGCGACCGCCTGTTCGAAGCTGTCGAACTCGATCAGGACGGTGCGCTCGGCGATTCCGGCGTCGTGTGCGACGACCCGGCCGCCGCGGGCGAGCAGCCGCCCGCCTGCGGCCTTGACGGCTGGACCAGCCAGCTTGTTGTAGGCAGCCAGCTTCTCGGGGTCCGCAATGGTGCGGTAGGCGCTGACCCAATAGCCCTTGGCCACGGTACCTCCTGTGTTCGGAATTGATGCTCAGAAGCATGCTCAGATCCATGGCCGGCGCGCTGTGGGTCAGCGAGCCGACGGAGACGGCGTCGACGTCGGACAGCTTCGATCCTCAGCTTCCGGTTCGGCTCGACCGGCCCAGGCCCGGCACACCGACTGGGGCTGTGATCGGATTGGTCTCGGGCGAGCGTCGACGGGCGAGGGCGAGGCCGGCCATCGTCGTGATCGCCATCGCGGCGACGCCGACCAGCGCCGCGGTCGTGTAGGCGTCGTTGTTCGGGAAGAGGCGGCCCGTGGCGGTGCCGGCGGCCAGGACCAGACCGCCGATGGCGCTGCCCAGGGAGTACCCGACGCTGCGGACGACGTAGTTGAAGCTCATGGCGCTCGACGTCTCGCTCTTGGGGGTGACGGCCAGGATGACGCCGGGCATGGCGGCCGAGAAGCTGCCGACGCCGAAGCCCAGCACGCCCATGGCCGCGAGCAGTTCGGCCAGGTTGGACCGGGCGGTGGCGAACAGGACGAACCCGCCGCCGACGATGGCGGCGCTGCCGGCCAGGAGCAGGGGGCCGTCGATCCGCATCCGGACCCGCGGCGTGAGCTTGCCGGCGACGAACCCCAGCACGGAGAACGGGATGAGGACCAGCCCCGCCACGAAGGTGGTCAGTCCGAAGCCGTAGCCGGCGCTGTGCGGCGTCTGCGCGTAGCGGGTGATGAGCGTGAGCAGGAGGTACATGCCGCTCCCGCCGACGAACATGGCGATGTTCGCCCCGGCGACCGCCGGGTGCCGTACCGCCCGGACGTCGACCAGGGGCGTCTTGGTTCGCAGTTCGGAAACGGTCCAGACGCAGAGCAGGAGTACGGCGGCGACGGCAAGGGTCACCGCCACGGCGAGGTGTCGGCTCCACAGGCTCCTCTCGCCGGCCAGGAACAGGACGAGGAGCAGTCCACCCGCCAGGACGAGCGCACCGGCCACGTTCACGTGAGCGGAGCGGCCTTCGGGAGCTGCGGGCATGGAGCGCCACGCGGTCACGAAAGCGATGGCGGTGACGAGCAGGCCGAGGCCGTAGGCGGCCCGCAGTCCGCCGAACTCGGCGAGCAGCGCGGCCAGCGGGTAGCCGACGCCGGCTCCGATGATGGAGACCACTGAGATCAGGGCGATCACGGCCGCGCTGCGCTCCTCGGGAAGATGGTCGCGGGCCACGCCCATCATCAGCGCCGTGAGACCGAGTCCGACGCCTTGGGCCGCTCTGCCCACGAGCAGCCAGGCGAACGGCAGCGGCAGCACGGTGAGCGCGCTGCCGACGACGACGATCGCCAGCGTGGCGAGAATCGTGGCCCGCCGGTGCGGACCGGCTCCGAGCCGGCCGAGGACGGGTGTGGCGACGGCGCCGCTGAGCAGGGCGATGGTCAGCGTCCACTGCGCGCTGTCGAGGGAGACGTGGAACGTGGTCGCCACGCTGGTGATGAGCGGCGTCCCGAGGCTGGCGACCGCCGCCACGACCAAGGCGATGAACATCAGGGCGGGGACCAGCAGACGTGCCTCGGAACGTACCAGGGCAGTGCTCATGGGCTGGTCATGAGCCTGGGCCGCGGTCACCGGTCCGACTCCTCACGGGCCTGGCTTTCGAGCTCCGCCAGATGCGCCAGTGCCGGAAGGGCTGCTGCCAAGGCCTCGACCTCGTCACCGGTGAGTTCGTCGATCAACCGCGCGTACGCGTCGACGCCCGCCTGGCGTCGCGTCCGGACGTACGACGCGCCGGCCTCGGTCAGGCACACCAGCGTGACCCGCTTGTCGGACGGATCGCCCTTCCGCTCGACCAGCCCGGATTCCTCCATCACCCGGACCAGGACGGTCATCGCGGGCTGGGTGACGCCCTCGGCCACCGCCAGATCGGTGATCCGTCGCGGGCCGGTCTTGTCCAGGGTGGCCAAGGTGGCGGCGGACGTCAGGCTCATGTCGCGGGGAAGGCGTCTCACGGCCCTGGTGGCCAGACCGTAGAGGGCTGACCCGATGGCATCGGAAGCGCCGTGCGCGGCGTCTTGGCGACTCATGCCTGAAGCATAGCAGCTTTATATGAATCCTTTATGTATCTTCCGATCAGGGTTCGGCGACACTTGACTTACAACGCCGTGGGCGGCCGGACCGCTGACGTGCTCGCCATTGCGAAGGGCTTCTTCGTCCTCGGCGAGGATCTCGACTGGTGGAGCCGGTGCTGATGGCGGAGGTGGCCGCGGACGTGTGCTGGATCCGGCGGGCCGGTAGCGGCATCCGGTGCGGTGGTTGCGACTGCGGACTGACGTGGCGCCGGGTGACGTGCCGTTGTTCGGTGCGGGCAACGAACCGGCTGCTGGCTGAGCGCATCGTTGCGGCAAGGGGGCGCCCGGCCGCCGGGGGGGTTGACGGCCGGGCGCTTGCCGGGCGGCAGCACCGCCAGTCCCCGAGGGGACGTTGACCCCCTTGGGGGCCAACAGTTCGCGTGCCCGCGATCGGGCCGGCCACACCTCGCGGCTGCGCGCGCAGGGTTCAGAGGGTGGCGGCGAGTACCGGATCTTCCTGGCCGGGCACGGTGGCCGGTGTCTGGTCGGCGAGCGAGGCGAGGTGGCGCTCGGTGTCGAGGGCGGCAGCGCAGCCGGTTCCGGTAGCGGTGATGGCCTGGCGGTAGGTGTGGTCGACGACGTCGCCGGCGGCCTCCTCGCCTCCACCGTCTTCGCCCCCGCCACCGCAGCACTCGCATCCCCCTGTCCTGGCGTGCCACCTACGGGTCCTCGCCGGTTTCCTGTTTACGGCCCGGCGCGGATTCCCGCGATGTCTGGCGGCCCTTGACCACGGCGAAGAGGCGCTGCCCGTCAGGGAGCGCGACGTCGGCCAGCGGCCCGTCGGTCTGCTGTTCGGTCGGTGACAAGGCCCTCAGTAGGACGCGGTGGGTGTGGGTGTTGTCGTTGTGGTGGGTGGTTGGTGGATGGTCCAGGTGGTGTTGCGTACGTCGATCACGGGGACGCCGGCTGTGTGTGCGGCGGTGATGCCGTCGTCGGTGTTCTCGAAGGCCAGGCAGTGGTGGGGTGCGGTGGCCAGTTTCGTGGTGGCCAGCAGGTAGGCGTCGGGGGCTGGTCTGAGGCGGGTGACGTGTTCGCGGGCGACGATGGTGGCGAAGAGGCCGGACAGGCCTGCGGCGGTGAGGCCGGCCCGTACGACCGCGCCGTCGTTGGCCGAGGCCACGGCCATGGGTATGGGCACGGACGCCAGATGGCGTGCGAGTGCTGTCACGCGGGCGACGGGACGGAGCAGGCCGGTGCGGGTGAGCCATTGTGCTCGGGCACTGCTGACGAACTCCTCGTCCGTGCAGGGCAGCGTCAGGTCCAGGTCGGCTTTCAGGCGGTCTCGTAGGGCGGTGAGGTCGGCCAGCGGCGCCTGGCGCAGCCAGGGTTCGGGGACGGTTAGGCCGAGGGAGGCCAGGGTGGCGCGGGCGGCGTCGGTGTTGATGGTGCTGGTGTCGACCAGGGTGCCGTCGAAGTCGAAGATGCAGGCAGCGGGCTGGGCGGCGGCCAGAAAGTCGCGGGTGCCGGCGGGCGGCTCGGTCACAACCCCTCCGCAGGTGGGTGTCGGGCGGCGGCCAGGGCGTCGCGCAGTCCTCGTGCGGCCAGGGCGTGGACCTGGGTGGCGGTGATCGTCAGGAGGGTGTTGCCGGTGGTGTCGTTGTCGGAGTCGAGGAGCGCTGCGCAGGCCCAGCCGCCGTCGGGGCGTTGAGCCGAGGCGAGGAAGTCCACGGCGGCGGGCAGGGCGGCCGCCTCGAAGGCGGGGTGCCCGCGCAGCGCTCGGACCATCAGCCCGGTGTCCCAGACCTGGCTGGTCAAAAAGCGCCACGTACCGTCCGGGTGCTGCGCGGCGAGCAGGCTGTCGCAGCGCCTGAGGGTCACCTGATGGCCGGGCGCCACGATCCGCAGCGCGAGATGCACTATGCCCGTGACCAGGGGCATCCCGAAGAACGACCCGTCCGGACCCTGCGCCAGCTCCAGCTCGGGCAGGGTGGATGCGGGCACGGGCAGGCGAAGCGCGGAGCAGGCGATGGCCTCGAAGGCGAGCAGTATCGATCGCTGCCACGGTTTGATCCCGTGTCCGCGGTCTGCCCCCAGCACGGCCCGGGTCCGCTCCAACAGGCGGCGGGCGTCCGCGCCGGAAGCGCCGGTCGCGCACGCCAGTGCGTCGAGGTACAGCACCCGCCGCGCATGGGGCCCGTCCTGGGATGGCGCAGCGGGGAAGGCTGCAGGTGCAGGCGCACGGTGCAGCTCGGCCACCCACCGGTCGGCTGCAGCGGTGAATGCGTCGTGCTGCTGCGGACGAGCCCCTCCAGCCAGTACAACACCCGCTCGCGCGCCGCCCGGGCCTGCTCCATCCTCTTCAGGGAACAGGCCACGACGGCGTTCTCGAGGATCCGCGGCTGCGCCGGGCTGCACCATTCTCCGCCGCCGGCCTGGGTCTCGACAGCGAACTCACCGCGCGCCCCAGAGCATGTGCAGCCCCGTCGACGGCCCCATCCCACTGCCCCGGCCCTGGAACACCGCGCCCGCCTGGCGGAGCAACCGCAAGGGTGCCAACTCGTTCTTCATGACTGCCGTCATCCAAGATCACGTCGTGCACCACGCCAGGCTGCCCCGAGGGCCGCCCACGGAAACGGCCCGGCAGGCGGCCACACCCGTACCGGTGAAGGCCACCACCATGCTGACCCCGCCGGGGCTGGCTGCGGAGGAGGGACCGGCTGGCACCCCCGCGACCCGGCCGCGGCTACGCAACCGCGCGCAGCGGCCGGTCAGGTCGGCACGTCGGGCAGGGTGCGGCGTCGTCGCGATCGAGGGTGGCGCGTGCCTGGGCGGTGCTGGCGGGGCGGGCGAGGTCGCGGGCCGCGTTGCAGTTGCCGCGGTGGACGATGCGGGCCGGGCCGTGCTGGGGTCCGGAGTACATCCTCTCTTCGACCTTCCAGGCCGGGGTGATGCCGGGCCGCTCGGTGGGCACCTGGTCGTAGGGCTGGCCGTCGATCGGTTCGCACAGGGCCGCAGGGGCGCGGAAGTCGACCGCGGCGGGCAGGACCCGGAGCCGGCCCCGTTCGCTGCCTTGGCTGGGCAGGTGGATCTGCAGGTCGTACCACCAAGAGTTATCGGGTTCCCTGCGGCGGCTTTTCACCACCGCGAGCAGGTGCTGCCCGTCCGGGAGGGTCACGTCGACCAGTGGCCCGTCGGCCTGCGGCAGCGCTGCCGGCTGCGGGGGCTGTTCTGGGACCTGGCCGTCGCTCACCCCTCCACCTTAGTTCGATTCTCTGTTCGATTCCACGAGTGGAACGCGGCGCCCCACTGCGCCCGGCTGGTGTCCCGTGCCACCGGGCCTTGACCGCGTGCCATCGAACTTTGACGAACGCGGGTTTGTGTCATCGAAGTTTGATCGCGCAGGTCGGAGGATCGGGCGGGCGATGTCTTGTCAGTACAGGGCTGTGTCGAAGGTCGTGCGGTTGGCCGAGGTGTAGGCGTGCTCACGCTCGGACCACCGGATGCGACCTGTGATGTCGCGGTCGTCGGCGACGCGCGGGGACGGGTGCGCGAGGTGGCTGCGCCACCACAGGGCGTTGCGGGTCTGGCGGTCGAGCGCGGCATCGACGAGGCGGGAGCGGGAGGCGGCGTCGAGCCCGTATGCGTCGGCGAGGACGCGTACCTGTGCGGCTTGGACGGTGGCGGTCGGTGCGTCGGGTTTGGAGGAGATGCACCAGGTCCATGCCATGTAGCCGAGGTCTTCGAGGGGATCTCCGGGGGCGGCGGTGTCGAAGTCGATGAAGGCGACCGGGACGTCGTCAGCGAAGACTGTGTTGTTCGGCCCCGGGTCGTGGTGGCAGACCACGGGATGCCGACCAGCCAGGCGGCTGCGGCGGGTGGCGTCGTGGAAGGCGCTGAGCAGGGAGCCGGCGGCGGCCACCTGGAGGTCGGTCCAGCGCTGGAAGCGGGCGGGCACCCGGCCGGGGAGGTAGCTGAGGATCTCGCGACCGGCCGTGTCGAATCCAAGGTGACGCGGAGCGCCGGTGAAGCCCTGCCGGTGGAGGTCACCAAGCAGCTCGGCGACGAACACCGACGACGCGGTGACCGGTCGCCGGACGGTGCGGCCGACCCTGACCACGCCGGGGGTGATGCGTCCGCCGGACAACGGCACTTCGTTCTCCATGGCTACATCCTCATGCCCTGTTCGTGCACCGAGCGCTCAGCCGACCCGGACAGCCGGGTGGTAGCGCTCAACCAGCAGATCGCTGAGATGGACAAGCTCATCGGCGCCCGATTCCGCGAGCACGGCCACACCGAGATCCGCGCAAGCCTGCCGGGCCTGGGCTGGGCACCATCCTCGGGGCCGGGTTTCTGGCCGCCACCGGCGGCGACATGGACGCCTTCGGAACCCCCCGACCGGCTCGCCGGCTTCGGCGGCGTCGCATCCGCAGCCCGCGACTCAGGCAAGATCAGCGGCAATCTCCACCGGCCGCAACCGACAACCGACGCCTCCAACGGGTGCTCTACACCTCCGCCCTGATCAGCATCCGCGGCTGCGAGGAATCACGGTGCTTCTACGGCCGCAAACGCGCCGAAGGCAAACGCCACGCCCGGGCCGTCCCGTCCTGGCCCGCCGCCACGTCAACATCATCTGGCACTCCTCCGCGACCAACGCTGCTACGAGCTCATACCGCCGGAGCCACCTGCAGCGTGACGGATCTGACCTGCTGCCGGTCTCCCAGTCCAGCGAGAACACGGTCGACTGCGTGCCACGATTACGGAAGGATCCCCTGATCGGCGTCCATAGCGAGGAGCCCAGTGATCACTCAAGGAGTGAAGGTCGCGGCACGATGCGAAGGTTGCGGCGGCGTGCTCATACGCGACGTAGGCCAGTACATCGATCACGGGAAGTTGTGGTGGGGCACCGAAGCAGCATGTGGGACCTGCCCGATCGGGTGGTGTGAGCAGGACACAGGCGGAGCAACTCCCGAGGGGATCCGGAACGCCCTGCTCGCGGAGCATGGCCCCGCTCGGCTTCGACTTGCAGACAACGAACCGAATCTCGTCCCGGTCCTGCGAGTCCTGCGCGAGGTCCTCCACCTGTCCCTGCATCAGGCACGCGCAGCGGCCGCCACACTCAAAGAGACGGGCATGGTCGGCACCCTGGTCGAGATGGAGTTCCTCGCCGCCGGACTGCAAGGCCGATCAGTCGCTACGACGATCGAGACGCGTGAAACGCGGGCTGGCTGAACCCCTTGCGTCTGACCGAACGGCTTGACAACCACCTGAGGAATCACTGGCACCGGACGGCCGCAGTTACCCTTGCCCGGAGTCGCCGCGATCTGACTGTGCGTCATTGAACCTTGGGGGACACGAGTTGGTGTCATCGAATGCTGATCGCGCTGGCCAGGATCTGGCAGAACCTCGGCGGTATGACCGAGGCAGCTCACACCTCGCCGATGAATCCGGGATCGTCCGGGCCCATCCGCTTGGCAAAATCAACTGCCACCCCGAGGACCTCGCGCATTGGCACCGCCCGTCGACTGGTGGCAGCGAGATCTGCATGGGCCTCCTTGGACCACAGGAACGGATAGACCGTGATCCCCTGCGAGGGAACCAGGGCCGCGGCTTCCTCGCGCCAACCGGGCCATCGCAGCCCGTCATAGAACGTCTCCAGGCGGCCCGAGAGCAGCCAGGAAACCCATGCGGAGTGCCCCATCTCCAACGCTTCCCACGCGAGCGTGTCCGGAGCGAAGTAGGTCATCTGCCCGGGTGCCCCTGGGCGGCCCACCGCCGCAGGATCATGACCGTTCAGCGTGAAGACCCCACCCACGACGTCGTGGCCGACGACGAGACCAGCCGCTGGATGCCAAGCGGGATCGAAGGCCGCGGGAAATCCGTTGACCTGCCCCATGCTCGGGAGACTTCCGCCAACTGCTGAGCCTCCGCCGAACACGCGCACCCACCCGTCGTCCACGAGCAATCCGCCAGTGTTCAGCACGAGAGCACCAAGCGTCGACCGCGCGGTGACCTGCATCTGCAAGAGGCATCGACGCCCCTCGTCGCCGTCGGTGCGAAGCACCTGCGCAGGCACGGAACTCGCAGTGAGCTCACCCTGAAGCTGGGGCCACGCCGGATCGTCCACCTCGGTCAGTTCGTCGATCTCTCGCATCCCAGGATGATCGCATTAACCCCCTTGCCCTCGACCGCCAGGCCAGTCCCAAGAGCCTCGAAGGACTCGGCGCCAGAGCGCGCCCGCGTCGTGGTCAAAGTTCCCTACAGGTGCATGCCGCAATACAGGCGTCGTCGTGGCCCGGCGTCGCGGGCGAGTTCGGCGAGGCGTCCGAGGAAGTCGGCCGGGAGCCCTGGGTCCTGCCCGCCACCGTCTTCCGTATGGGTCCATGCGGTGGCGGTTTCCAGCAGGCGCTCCGGGGTAGCCGCTGCGAGAGCGTCACGGAGGGTGTCCGTAAGCGAGACGAGCCAGGGCCCGTCGTGTTCGGGGTCGTTGAGCAGTTCGCAGAAGCGGGGGTCAGCTTCCACTTGCTCCTTGGAGACTCCTGTCAGGTGGGCTTCGACGGTGAGGAGGAGCAGATAGGGGTCTGCCCCTTTGAGGCCGGTTGTGCCGAATGGGTCGCCCATGCAGTCGTCTTCGAACAGCGCAAGGGCTTGCGTGTCGTCGATGGCCGCGTAGTAGTCGTAGATGTTTCCCATGTCTGGATCGTGTCAGCCCGGGGCGGCGTCGTTCAGGGGATCTGTCGGGTCGGATCAGGTGATGTCGAGGGTCGTCAGGGGTCGGGTGGCAGCTCGGCTGTGTTTACGCAGGCGGGCGGCGATGTTGTCGTAGCCTGTGAGGCGGAGGGCGTCGATGGCCAGGTTGCGCAGCGTGGCCATGGCCCGGGGTGCGGTCCCGGTGCGCACACGCGAGGCGTCCTCGGTGAAGGTGGTGTGGCGCACGTGGCGGATCTTGTTCTCGATGCCCCGGTGTTCGCGCACGTGGTGGGCGATCTCGGGAGCGTCGGCCTGGTGGGCGGCAAGGTCGGTGACCGCGTAGACGCGTTCCAGGGTGACCTTGTCGGTGTTGACGGTCCGGCGGCGGCGCACGAGCTGCACGGCCTGAGCAGCGTGGGGGAAGTCCAGGCCGCGGGTGGCAGTGGCGGTCTTGACCCGGCGGATCTCGTCGCGGCCGTGCGCGGTGGCGCGGGTCTTGTCCACTCTAGGCCGTGTGTCGAAAGTGGATCTTGGGGCCGTGAATGATCACGGTTCATGGGTTGGGGAGATCTCACGGACGAGCAATGGGCGGTGCTGGAACCGCTGTTGCCGAAGGGTGCCAGGGCGGGGCGGCCACCCGTCTGGCCACGGCGGCAGCTGATCGAGGGCTTACGATTCCGTGTCCGGACCGGAGTTCCGTGGCGGGACATCCGCGTCGAGTACGGACTGCCTTGGTGAACACATGTCGCATGAGGGTCCTCTACTCGTTCCTGGGTGTCGTGCTCATCACGACTGGCTACAATGTGTATTCAATCAGTAACTAGAAGTGATCAGGTTGATCTCGGTGTCCGAGTCGCCGGGGACGTTCGTCCTCGCAGCGCGTGCCGCCGGTCCTACGGGGGGCTCAGCGGCGGCTGACGTCGGCGGCGAACCCGGCAGCGAGGGCTCCGCTCCCTCGTAAACGCTCCCCAACTCACGTCCAAAGCCGGCCGGGCGCGGACCACCGTCGGGGAGGTCCGTGCCCGGCCATTCGGCGTGCCGCTACCAGCGGATGCCGAGGGCGTCGAGTTCCGCGCGCCGCTCGGGGGTGAGTTTGGTGGCGCGTCTGCGGGCGTTGTCGAGGAACATGCCGAGCTTGTGGTCGATGCCGCCGACGGTCTCGGTGTGCTTGCGCGGGACCTGGAGGTGCCCGTGACGGTTGTGGTATTCCCTGGCGGCCCGCAGGTTGGCTGCCCATTCGTCGGCTTGTGTGCGGGGTGCTGGCGGGTCCTCGCCGGGCTCCATCGGGGTGAGGTGGAGCATGCGCTCGAGCATCCACTGCTGTGCGGGCTGCAGTTGGTCCCAGCTGCTGAGTCTCACTTCGATGTCAAGGCGGAAGCGGTGATCGCGCCCGCCGTGGTGGAGGCCGGCGGCGGGGCGATCATCAACCGGGGCTCCTGAGCCGCGGACCTGGGCCTTCCGGTTGGTGCGCTCTGCAGTTCGGCCAAGGGCGCAGTGGAGACGCTGACCCGGGCTTGGGCGGCGGAGTTCGGACCGCGGGGCGTGCGGGTGAACGCGATCTCCCCGGGAGTGGTGTTCACGCCAGTTCCGGGAGAGGCCCACCCGGCCGAGATCATGATGAAGGGCACACCTGCTGGCAGGATGGGTACCCCTGACGAGATCGCGAGCGCTGCTGCGTGTCTGGCGAGTGATGAGTCCTCGTTCGTGCACGGCATCGTGCTCGACGTCGATGGCGCCCGCACCACGGTCGCTGTCGTCGCTGGTTGGCTCAGGGCAGGTCGGTTTCGCTGACACCGACTGCCGGGGTGTCGGTCCGCGCGCGACCTCTCACGACACGCCCGCTACTCGACACCCGGCAGCAGTTCGTGTCACAGGACCGCTCAATCGCCTCGTGGTGGTCGCCTGCGTCCACTCGCCTGGCTGGTCGGGCATGGACTTTCCCCTTTGCCGTGCGGAGTCCGGGGCACAGTCCGGAGCGGAGTGAAAGACGCTGCAGGAGACTGGCGGCAGCTTCGATCCGGATTGGTCATACCTCCAGCCCAGCGGATGACTGCGGGCGTGGTGCCCTGCCCTACGGATGCGGAATTCCCGACCACCGTGCAGGCTGGCAGGGCAGGGTCTGTATGTGAGGTCCCAGCGCCGTCTCGGTATGGAGGCATGCCCGGCACGGGCATTGCGGCGCGATAGAACCCGGCGGCCGCGGCAAGCGAGCACCGTCGTCGGGAGCCCGGACCCTCTTTCCCACCACGCGCACCAGAGGACGGATTCACTCATGGCAACCTTCACCACCTCTGACGGCACGGAGATCTTCTACAAGGACTGGGGGAGCGGCCGTCCAGTCGTCTTCAGCCACGGCTGGCCGCTGAACGCCGACGCCTGGGACGACCAGCTGAAACTCGTGGCCGACCACGGCTACCGTGCCATCGCGCACGATCGCAGGGGCGGCGGTCGCTCGGACCAGACGTGGGACGGCAACGACCTCGACACCTACGCCGACGACCTGGCGCAGCTGCTGGAGCACCTGGACCTCAACGACGTGGTGCTCGTCGGCCACTCCACCGGTGGCGGCGAGGTGGCGCGGTGCGCCGCGGGGCGCGGGGCACCGCGGGTGTCCAAGCTGCTGATGCTCAGCGCGATCCCGCCGTTGATGCTGAAGACCGAGAGCAACCCCGAGGGCCTGCCCCTGGAGGTGTTCGACGGGATCCGCAAGGGCGTCCTCACCGACCGGTCGCAGTTCTACCAGGACCTCAGTGAGTCCTTCTACGGGGCCAACCGCGACGGCAACAAGGTGTCCGAGGGCGTTCGGGACATGTTCTGGCTGTGGAGCATGACGGTCGGCATCAAGGGGGCGTACGACTGCGTGAAGGCGTTCTCGGAGACCGACCTGACCGAGGACCTCAAGCGCGTCTCCGTCCCCACGCTGATCATCCACGGCGACGACGACCAGATCGTGCCCATCGTCGCGGCCGGCGAGAAGTCTGTGAACCTCGTCAAGGACTCCGTGCTGAAGGTGTACCCGGGCGCGCCGCACGGCCTGATGGCGGTCGCGCCGTTCAAGGAGATGTTCCACAAGGACCTCCTGGAATTCCTCGCGAGCTGACCTTCATAACCGGGCCTGACACCGTCACTGCGCTGGGCCCGACGCAGCCCCTCTTCCGGGCAGCCGGGCTCGTCGGCTGCCCGGCCCGCTGACGAGCCCGGCTGCCACCGTTCTGGCCGTACCGCCGGCCCGGGAGCTGCGACATCCGGACCATCCCCGCCAAGGAAGGCAGCTCGTCGACGGCCGAGGCAGCCGCTGTAGCGGGGGTAGCGGTTCCCGCGCCGGCTCGCAGAGCGCTGTTCCGCGGCTTTTCGCGCACCCCCAGTTTGCAGGTTGTGCTGCTGTGGGCATGCTCATGGCCGCGCTGCACGGGCTGCCCCGGGCGCCGGTGTGGGGCGGCCCAGTGCTGGGAAGCGGCGGCCTCGGCGGCTTCACCACATTCTCCACCTTCGCCACCGGCACCCAGCGCCTGATCGGCCACGGGCACGTCACCACCGGTCTGCTGTACGCGGTCGCGACGGTCGCGGGAGCGCTTGCCGCTTGCGGGGGCGGGCGGGCGCTGACGGCGCGGCTGCTGCTCGACCGGCCGGGCATGCCACCGTCGTGACCGCCCCGGACTGGGGCTGGCTGGTGCCGGGCGCCGCGATCGCCTCCCCCGCACGCGACTGGGCAGGTGTGCCGGCCCCGGCCTCGTCGTCCGCCGCCGCACGTTCACCCCCGGCGGCGCTGCGTACGCAACGTTCAGGACGGTCCCTTCGTGGGACCGCGCGGAGGGGCCGGTGCTCGTGTGTGCACCGGCCCCTCGCGGTGTCATCGCAGGCCGTAGGCCCGGATGATGCTCTGGGAGATGCCGCCGCCGTTGTGCTGCTTGGCGGTGACCCGGATGGACACGTAGCCGGCCCAGCGCGGGGCGTTCAGCGATGCCTTCCAGGTGCCTTTCTTCTCCCTCAGGTCCTGCCGCTGCCAGGAGACCCCGTCATCGTAGGAGACCTCGAGTTTGACCGAGGAGACCGCGTCCCGAGCCGAGTCACTGCCGAGAACCTGGGGCGTGATGGAGAAGTCCGAGGTCCGGCGCGCCCGCCCGGCTTGGTCCAGGTCGGTTCCGTAGTCCAGCTGGACCAGTGGGACGGCCTCGGCCGCCTCCTCGGGGGCGCCGGAGGTGAAGGTCCATTCGGTGTGGGTGGTGGTGGAGTAAGGGCCGAATCCGGTGTCGGCGCTGGTATCGACGACGAGTCGGTAGGGGAGTTTCTGCGGTTCCAGGCCCCAGACGTCGAGTGTGGGCGCATCTTGGGTTCTGCGTTGCGCCAGCAGGTTGCCGCCCTGGTAGAGCGAGAACGTCCCCGGCATCAAGGTGGCATAGCCGTTGTGTGCGGATCCTCCGTCGCCGGCGGCTCCCGTCGTGAACAGGCTCATGCCGCTCCCGCCGCGGAACGGGATCTCGGCACTGGTCAGGCGCGGCCGTGTGATGGGGCCGAACCAGCGGTCCTTCTGCACGCTGCCCCGCTGGTAGGTCTGCACGTCGGTGTTGGACCTCCAGCCGTCGATGTCGGCGTACTGCTGCCACTTGACGTCGGGTGAGGCCGAGACCCAGTCGGTCCGCCGGCCCGGGGTGACCGGTTCCAGCGGGAACCGTGCGACCCGCACCATCCCGTACACGGCGTGCGGGTTGGCGGCCGGCCCGTATTCGTACGGCGGGCTGTCCTCGCGGCTCTCGAGGATCTGCTCACCGTGGGGCGGGGTGAAGTCGAGATCAATCCGGGCGAGACTGTGGGGATCCGTTGCGGGCGAGGGGTCCTTCGGCACCCCTCCCTGGTGGTAGTCGGCGAGGTCGTACAGGTACTTCGGTGCGGGATGGGCCTCGACCGCCAGCGCTACCCGGCCGCTTGCGGCGGCGGTGATCGTCTTGATCAGTGCTTCTCCCTCGTCCGTGGTGACCGAGGCGACCGGGATCTGCCCGGTCGTCTGGCCGTCGGGGTTGCCGTACCAGTCGACTCCCCGGCCGTCGCCGTCGTTGACCACCAGGAGCATTGCCGCACCGGCGGCGTGCGCCGCGGCTGCCTGATCCGTGGGGAATACGGTGTCGCCGGCCCGTACGACCACCGCCTTGCCGCCGGCGGACAGGCCGGCGTAGTCGGCCGGCGAGCCACTGCCCGCGAAGACGGCGTCCAGGCGTTTCGTGCCGTCCGGCAGCAGCGGGGTACCTGGCTGCACCACCAGGGCGTCATCGAGGCTGTGCCCGCCGTACGCGATCTTCAGCGGAGTCTGCACGGCACGGATCCGCGTGGTGAAGACGAAGCTGCCCTTGGTCACCTTGCCCCTGGTGGGGAGGGCCCACAGGCTGTCGTAGGCGGCCGAGGGCCAGAAGTTCTCGTGCAGGGCCTGCTGGTCACTGGGTGTGGGCGTGGTGGAGGTGAAGGAGCGGTAGACGTCGATCCTGGTGGTGGAGATGCTCGTCGGCTTGGGTGTCGCCACCTTCACCTGGCGTACCCCCGAGGCGTCGAGATCGATGTCCCGGTCGGCCGTCAGGTCGAATTCGGGAACGGTCAGCAGCGCGAATCCGAGGGAGTGGGGTCCGTGCAGACCCGGCACCTCCACCGTGGCCACCGCTGTGTACGAGCCGGGTGCCCATCGGCTGGTGAGCGTCCCGTCCTGGACCCACTTGTCGGTGGTCCTCCCGTCGGCGCCCGTGATCTCGACGTCACCGCTCAACGGCTGGCCGGCCTGGTCCTTCAGGTGGATGGTGAGGTCGTACTTCTCCGATTCGACGGAGACCCCCACGGCTGTGTGCACTTCACCGGCGGCGGAGCGCGCGGTGACCTGGGCGGCGTACTGGCCAGGGGCCAGCCCGTTCGGGTCCACCACGATGTCGACCGTGGAGGATCCGTGCGCCGGTACGGTGGCGCTGTCGGCGGCCGGCGTGAACACCCCTGCGGGCGAGGCTTCGTGGGTGGTCGACAGATCCAGCGTGATCGACGTGTCCGAGGTGTTGGTGTACGTGATCTGCCGGGTGATCTGCTTCCGCTGCGGGTCGGTCGACCAGGGAACGAGCCCCGCATCCACCGATCCGGTCGCGAAGACCTGGTCCAGGTCGTAGGCGGCGGCCACGTTCAGCCGGCCGCTGCCGGCCTGGTAGGGGCTGTAGCCGGGGGTCGGCACGCTGGTGCTCATCAGCGCGTCCTTGATCTGCTGCCCGGTCCAGTCGGGGTGCTTCTGGGCCAGCAGGACCGCTGCCCCGGCGACGTGGGGCGCCGCCATGGAAGTGCCGCTGTCCGAGCGGTAGTAGCCGTCGCCTCCGTCGTTCATGTACTGCGAGCGTGCCGCCAGGATGTCCACGCCGGGAGCGGTCAGGTCCGGCTTGAGGCCGTCGTCGTCCATGCGCGGCCCGGCGGCGGAGAAGTCGGCGAGGTGGTCGGATGAGTCCACCGCGCCGACGGTGAGCGCGGCATCGGCGGTTCCCGGTGCGGTCACGCTGTAGGGGCTGTTGCCCGTGTTGCCCGCGGCGATGACGAAGAGCGCGCCCGTCTCGGCGCTCAGCTGGTTCACCGCCTGGCTCAGCGGGTCGTCCTGGGTGCGCCAGACCGGAGTGCCCAGGCTCATGTTGATCACCCTGGCGTGCTCGGTCCGCGCCGCCCACTCCATGCCCTCGATGATCCCCGACATCGCTCCCGACCCGTCGTCGCCGAGGACCTTGCCCACCACCAGATCGGCGTCGGGGGCCACTCCCCGCTCCTTGCCGTCGGAGGCGGCGCCGGTACCGGCGACGGTGGAGGCGGTGTGGGTTCCATGGCCGGCCCGGTCGATGATGTCCGTACCGGGGACGAAGTTCTTCGACGCCACGACGCGGTTCACCAGGTCCGGGTGGGTGGGGTCCACCCCGGTGTCCAGTACCGCGACCCGGACCCCGGCCCCCGTACCCCCCGCGGCCCAGGCCGCGGGAGCGCCGATCTGGGCGGTGCTGTCGGCGAGCGTCGCCTGCGCCTTGCCGTCGAGCCACACCTTGTCGACACCGTCCGCGAAGGACGTCGCGGCGTCAGGGACTTCACCGGTCCGCGTCGTCAACGGCTTGGATTTCTGCCGTTCGTTGCCGGTGAGGGCGGACCAGAAGGCGGCGGCCTTCGACCGGTGGGCTCGAACCGCCTCTCCGTGGACGGACGGAAGGCTCAGCGTGGTCTCGGCTCCCGGCAGGTCGCGGCTGGGCGGCTGGGCGACCGGGCCCTTGGCGGCGTCGGATCTGACGGTGGCCGAGTCCTTCGTGTGCGTGACGATCAGGGGGAGTTCGCTGCTGTGCGCGTCGTCGTAGCCCTGGGCCATCAGCTGGGTGACGTCGAAGAGCTGCTTGTCGAGGCGGCCGGTCGCGATGAGGGGCATGGCCTGGTCGGGGTACACATAGGTGTCCCCGTCCTCGATGGAGGTGCGTACCGAACCGGTGGCGCCCGGTCCGCGCTTGACGGCATCCACCGAGAGGGCTGATCCGCTTGATCCCGGAGTCACCGTCACTTTGTCGCCGGTGATCAGCGTCACGGTGACAGGCGCACGGCGCGGGCCGTCGGCTGCGGTCGGCGTCGCCGCCGGCGGTATCGGCGGGGGGGCGCCCTGGGCCTGCACAGGGGTGATCAGCGTGGCGACGAAGACAGCCCCGATCAACACAGCGGATCTTCGGGTGAACGGGAGCTCCACGTTGTCTCCAGAGTTGGTGAGCGGCGTTTGCGATCAGAACGTAAAGCCGGAACATCACAAGATCTTGAACTGCCTGTAACCGCGCCGCTTTTCAGGCCGGGCGTCCTGACCGGGCAGGCGTGCGGCGGAAGGGATAATCGATCAAGACCTGGAGTCTCAGCGGACTCGGCCCTGCCCGCGGGGCCGACCGCGGGGACGGTAGAGCCTCCGGAGACTTGGAGTGCGCCGTTTGCGGAGCGTGCCCTGCCTGACCGTCTACCGTGTCTGATCCGCGGTGGCGGATGCTGAGGGAACGCGGGCAGTCCATGCCGCGTGCGGCCCGGTCCCCGCACCCGGCCATGCGGTTCGGTCAGGCTGGGCCCCGCGCGGCCTCACCGCGCGTGCCACTCCCTGGCGCTGGCCTCGTAGACGCTGCGGCGCGCGCGGTTGAGGTTGCCGAGCGGGCGGAAATCCGCCGGAGCGTGCCAGGGGTTGAACGCGAGGGTGTCGATGCGGTCGCGGGTGGCCCGGCCCTGCGGGCCGAGGATGTCCTGGGCGGGGATCGTCAGGGTCGCCACGCCGAGCCAGGGAGAGTCGCTCTCCTTCCACTCCACTGCACCGTCCTCGATCGGTGTCTGCCGCTCGCTGACGTACTTCTGGATGTGCAGGCAGAAGCGCACCGGCGAGTTGGTCAGCCGGACGGCGAGGTCGGCTCGGCGTCCTCGTCCACACACGTCCCACGTGGGAGGACCCTGCCGGTGAAGGGACGTCCCCGGTCATTCCGTGCGAGCCCCAAACCTCCACTCCTACGGTGCGAACCTCGCCGCGAAACCGGTTGCCGCACGGGCTGGTTGCCGCGGACACTGGCGGGCGTGCTGCACCCCTGGTCGCCCTGCCTGTTGAGCTGGGACGATGTGGACCCCGCCGGTCACCCTTTCGACAGTGCCGGTGTGGACGACGTCGTACGGTCCCTGCCGGCCGCCCGAAACGTACCGATCAACCCGCACCTGCACCCGCTGGACCCGGCGATCCACGCCTGGCGGAAGGAGGCCGGCACCTGGGCCGACGCTGTCACCTACGGTCTCGCTCAGCACTACGGCGACTGGGTCGTCGGCTGGCAGTGGGGTATCGGGGAGTCCGAGTTCGATGGCGGCCCCGTTGCCGGTTGGTGCCACGCTTGCCACTCGATCCGTGACGATCCGGACGAGACCCTCGACGCGGTCGCCGAGGCCCTGCGTGAGTGGCGGGACTGGTTGGAGAACCTGGCCTGGCGCTTCGAGGCGTACCCTCTGCAACTCGCCGACATCGACGACCAGCGCATCTTGTGGGAGCGCACCGCGAGCGCCCTGATCCTCCAGGTCGGCGACCGCACCGAAGGCGCCAGCGGCTGGTACGCGCACTGCAGGCAGGTGCTGGGCTGGTACCTCACCCGGTGGGGGATACCGGAACCGCACGCGGCCCGCCTGGTCAAGGAGGCCGTCGGCGGCCGCTTCCGCAGTTGGTGCAGCCCCGACCCGGCGACCGCCGACGAGATCGCCGGTCGGCTGACCGCGCCGCTGCGCCCGCAGGACGCCGCCACGCCCGCCGCCGATCCGCTGCCCGACCATCTGGCGCGCTGGCTTCAGGTCCGTGCGGCCGAGCGCTGGGCGGACGTGCCGGACGGCGGCCCGGGCGGCCCCGTCACCCCGGCACGCGACGGCGCTGCGGAGAACTTCCGCGACTTCGACGCCCGCATCGACCCAGCCCGTGCCGAGGGCCTGCTCGCCGCCCTCGACCTCCTGCGGGCCGACGCGGCGTCCGGCGCCCATCTCGACACCGGCCTTCTCGCAAGGTGGCAGCAGCACGTCCTCGGCACCCCGCACCCGCCCGCCTTCCGCACGCTCCCGGCCTTCGCCAAGGGCGGCCGGGAGCGGTACGGCATCGGCCCGGACACCCGGGCACGGCTCGACGCATGCCTGGCCGAAAGCGCACCCGACGCGCCCGGAGCCCTCCCACTGACGGCGCGGGCCGCCCGGGCCTACCTCGACGTCTGCTTCTTCCACCCCTTCGACGACGGCAACGCCCGCTGCGCCCTCCTCACCCTGCTGTTCGTCCTGGCCCGCGAGGGCGTCGGGCTCGCGGGCGTGGGCCTGCTCCGGAAAATCACGGTCTACGCCGACGTCGCGGGTGAGGGCAGCAGCCTCGCCGGCACCATCGCGTTCTACATCAGCCAGGCCAGGAGCGAAGCCGCTGAGGCGGCCGGGTGAGGCTCGGTGGGGCGACCGGAGTATCGGCCACCCGGTCGTGATGGACGTGCCGTACCCCGGTGTGGGCGTCGGAGACGACGAGTTGGACTCCGCTCAGGCCGCGGGCGGTCAGAGATCGCAGGAACGCCAGCCAGCCGGCGCCGTCTTCTGCGGTCGCGACGTCGATGCCGAGGATCTCGCGGTGGCCGTCGGCGTTGACCCCGACCGCGACCAGGGCGTGGACGCCTGTGATTCGGCCCTGTTCGCGGACCTTCTGGGTGAGGGCGTCGACCCAGACGAACGCATACGGGCCGGCGTCCAGCCGGCGGTTGCGGAAGGCCGTGACCTGGTCGTCCAGGTGCTTGGCCATCGCGCTGACCTGCGACTTACTCAGCTGTGTCATGCCGAGGGACTGAGCGAGTTTCTCCACCCGGCGGGTGCTGACGCCGAGGAGGTAGGCCGTCGCGACGACGCTGATCAGGGCCTGTTCGGCCCGGCGGCGGCGTTCCAGCAGCCAGGCCGGGAAGTAGCTGCCGGTCCGCAGCTCAACGCGTCGGTGAACGTCTTGACCATCGCGCGCAGCAGATCCGGACTCGCCGAAGCGAGGTTGTCCTCGGTGAGGGCGTGCAGGGGCAGACTGTCAGGTGCGGTCATCGTGCTGATCTCCTTCGAGGCTTTAGACACTTCGAAGATCGGCCGGTGGCCGTCTCTCTATGCGGGCACCAACCCGGACGCCGGGACAAACCCCCGGATCAGGTCCAACCCGCTACACCACTTCCAAGGACGCAACCTCGACGGATAGGTGGCCGAGATCGCAAGGCGCCTCGCGGGCTGGCCGTAGCGGGTGGTTACGGAAGGTTCTCGCCGAGACCCCCAGGCCCACCAGACGTGACCCGAGTCGCTCACTTCGCTGAAATCGCTCAACCTTCGCTGTGAGAGGTCAGGAGACCGACGGCAAGAGAGCGTGCAAGAGGCCGTTCAAGGGATCGTGCAAGACAGCGTGCGAGGGACCGTGCGGACCGATTCGCCGGGCCGTCCTGGAAACCGGTCCTGACCTGGGGTTGTGATGCCGGGTGTGCCAAACAAGCATGCCGACTTCCCCTCTATCTCACCCCTTCGCGCCCGCCAGGAAAGGCAGGGCGGGCGCGTGTGGGGCGGGATTTCGGGGTGAGGGCGTGGGTGGTCGGTGTCCCGGCGTCCGGTGTGCCGGCCGCCGCGACGGGGCTGTGCGGCAAGGGGCGCGGCCGCAATCCCCGGGCACCCCAGCACAGCCGCTGTACGCCCGTGTGGCGCCCTGACGCTCGGGGACAGGGCAGTTGTGCCGCCGGCGTCCCACAGCGGCCAAGACACAGCACGAAGCCCCGGGCAGCAAGCCCGGGGCTTCGTGCTCGGGGGAGCGGTCAGCGGCTGTCCCCAGCCGCCCCGGCCGGGGTGGCGGCCGCCCAGCCGATGCCCAGCGCGGCGAGGGCGGTGAGTTTGTCGCGGCGCTGCTTGGTGTTGGAAATCCATACGCCCAGCTTCACGGTCACCGGCTCGGTCTCGCTGTCGACGGTGATCTGTTCGCTGTGCGTTCTCGGTACGGGCCGGTCGGCGCCTTCCCACCCACTGCGCGAGGGCTGCCAGACCCCGCTGGAACGCCTGCGCCCCTTTGCCCGCTCCCTTCGCCGCGCCCCGGCTGCCGGGGCGGGCGATGGGATCGCAGGGGGCTGCATGCCCAGCTTGGTCAGCCGCTCCTGCTGCTCGGTCGACAACTGCCTCCAGGTGCTGGGCTCCTGCTGCCGCCACCGCCACTTGCCCAGATAGTCGCCGTCCCAGATGACGCCCGGCGCCAGGTAGGGCAGGCCGCGCGACGCGGGACCAAACCAGCGTCAGCCGCCATGCCTCCAACGCGGTCACCTCGGGCAGCGCGGCGCGGATCGCGGTGACGGTGCGCTCGGTGGTGTGGTGCTGCTGCTGGCAGCGCCGTCGGATCTGGGCGGCCTGCGTGGCGATGGCCGCGCGGCGCGCACGGGTGATCGTGGGCATGGGCGCACCTCCAGGAGGCGTCAGCGGCTCACCGTAGCTGAGGAGCCCGCGGCCGGGCAGGGCGCGAACGGCATGGGCGGGAGCATTGCGGGCGACCCGCAATGCTCCGGCGCCGCACCGGCAATGACGCGCCACCCCTGCCCGCCGATGGTGGTACCAGCCCGGCCGGCAGCCGGCTGGGGTGACGAAGGGGAGGCAGCGATGTCCGAGCAGAGCAGCACGACCACGGAGGGCGCCGGACTGGTCCGCGCCCGGCGCGCGGTCGCCGCCGCGCCCACTGGCGTGTTCGGCGGGACCAGGGCGGGTCGCGGGCACTCGGCCGCCGACGAGCGCCGTCAATTGCGGCGGACAGTCCATTGGCGCGACCTTCTGATTCGGCCTCTCGAAGATCAGCCTCGCCGCTCGAGGAATGCCGCGCAGGCCCCGGACGTCTCCCACCGGATACAACGGTTCGTCGCAGAGTTGACGGACCGGCCGCTGCGCTACCTCGTGAGCATGACTTACCACGGTGACCACACCTTCGGGAACTTGGCTTCCCCGCCGAGACGGTGATCGTGTCCTCCCGGGCCAACAAGGAGAACATGGCCGACCTCCGCTACGAAAAGGCAATCATGTCCGGCAACATGTACGGCGACGAGAAGGCGTTCGACGCCGTAACCCACTGGCGCACACCTGACGTGGTGTTCGACACCTTCGCCGAGATCGATCTGGGCGGCCGGACCGTGCAGTTGCGGCACTTCGGCCCGGGAAAGGGTCCCGGTGACACCGTCGTCTACGATTCCGGAACGGGCACCGCCTGGACCGGCAACTTCCTCTGCCATGCGGGCATCGCGCACATGCTGCTGCAGGGCGAGCCCCGGCCTTACGTCACCTCACTGCGTCGCATGAAGGAGTCGTTGCCGCAACTGCGGACGATCGTGCCGGGCCACGGACCGATGGGTGATGGTCACGCCGCGATCGACACCCTCATCGGCTACCTCGAACGGCTCCACGAGGAGGTCGAGACCGCGGTCGCGGCGGGCCGCTCACTCACCGAGACGGAGACCGCATGCACCAACCTCTGGGCCGAGGGTCTCGACCCGGCCCTTGCCCGGGTGATGGCCGAATACCCGGGCCCCGGGGACATCGCCCGGGAACGCATGCTGGGCCTGTGCCGCAACCTGCACCGCCTCAACGGGGTGACGGCCTACCGCCTGTACTCGGCCCATGACGGCCGAGCGAAGGCGTAGACCTCGATTCTTCAGCGGCGTGACGGAATCGCCTTGTGCGGCTGGTTGTCTGTTATGTCCCTCACCGTGTGGGGACGGGTCGTCGCGTGACGCTGGGGGCGTCGGGAGTGCCCGACGATGCCGCCGGCCCTCGCCCACGTCAGCGCAGGGGGCGGCAGCTCTCAGCGCTCGACGAGCCACTCGACGTCGACGACCGAGGCCGGCAGCGGCGTACCGTCACTGCCGACGAGCCGTGCCGCGGCGACCTTGGCCGGCTCGGGCAGCGCGGCGGCGTTCCAGGAGCCGAAAGGTAGCAGCGGCAGGTCGAGGGCGTGCTGCCACTGGCCGTCGGAGGTGTGGCACACCTCCACCCTGGCCCCGCGCAACTGCTCCAGCCGTTCGAGCGAACCGCCCGACCACACACCGTTGCTCTCGTAGGGGGTCACCCAGCCGCCAGCGGGAGGCGAGGGGCGGAAGCGGAGGTCGGTGAGCACGAGCGGTTCGGCGAAGCTCACGACCGATCCGCGATCGGCGACCCTGGTGGCGCCGCGCCGGTCGCCCAGTGGCGAGTGGCCGATCTCGTCGACGAGGTCCAGGAACTCGTCGACGCTGCGCTGCCGCGCGCCGCCCCACAACCGGTCGGCGAGCACCTGCCTGGTCCGCACCGAGTACCACTCGAAGTACGCGTCGTCGACGTCGCCGCTCATGTCCGCCCAGACGCAGTACTGGTAGCCGAGGAGCAGCGGGTGGCGCCGCGGCTCCCACTGCTCGTACAGCCAGCGCGGGTCGGCGCAGCGCGCCCGGTGGTCGTCGCTGTGCGGGTAGCCCGGATACCCGAGCGGGGTGATGTAGTGGCTCTCGAACGGGGTCGAGATGACGCGGTACCCGGAGTGCAGGAACCAGTCGATCTCGTGCTCCGTCTGCGACCAGGCGAGGATGACCATGTCCCGCGACGGGCTCGTGGTGCGCGGGCTGGTGCCCTCCCACCAACTCCAGATCTCGGTGTCCCGGCCGTCCGCCGCCAGCAGCCTGCGCACCTCCTCCAGGTAGTCCAGCAGTCCGTCGACGGCGTGGTAACCGGGGTCGAGGTGGCGGGCGTGGCCGAGAAGGGTGGAGGAGGCCTCCAGGATCTCGCCGTCCTGCCACTCGTCGCCGCCGATGTGCACGCTGGGGGAGTCGAGGCCGTCGGCGACCGCCCTGACGAACCCGTTGAGCCATCTGCGGTTGCTCGCCCGGGTGATGTCGACGGTCCAGCCCTCGTCGGCGGGCGACTCGCCGAACTCGGAGGAGTTCATGGTGTGCTCGTCGGCCGGGAAGGCCAGCGCGGGATTCGCGCGGACGAACGCGGTCGCGTGCGAGGGCAGGTCGATCTCGGGGATCACGTCGATGTGGTGGGCGCGTCCCAGCGCGACGATCTCATGGAGTTCGGCAAGGTCGTACGACTGCTCCGCGGCGACATGGCGGTACTCGGGCGAGTCCACGTGCACCCGTACTGCGTTCCAGTCCGTCAGGTGGAGGTGCAGCCGGTTGAAGCGCCGCCATTCGAGGTCGTCGAGCAGCTCGCGGAGGTAGTCGGGAGACCAGTAGCGGCGTCCGAGGTCCAGCATCGCGCCCCGCACGCGCTGGGTCGGGTAGTCGAGGGTGTGGCCCTTCGGGAGCTCGGGCGAGCGCCGGAGCAGCTGGATGAGGGTCTGCAACCCGTAGGCGACCCCGGCGAGGTCGCCGCCGGCGATGTCCACCCCGTCGCTGATCCGGAAGAGGTAGCCCTCCGCGGGCAGTTGCGGTTCGACACGTACCGAGATGTCACCCGGGGCCGGCTTCGCGCTGCCCGTTCTCACCGCGAGTCCGGCCCCGGTCAGCCGCACCAGCTCGGAGCGGTAGCGGGCCACCTCGTCCGCGGTCTCCGCGGTGACGGCGACGCGCGCGCCGTCGTCGAGCACGAGCGCCCCGTCCTGGGCGATCCACTGCCGAAGCGCCGGTACGACCAGGGGCGCGCCCTCGTCCGCGACGTTTCCGAATGTCATCTGATGCCCCTCTGTGTGGTCCGTGCCATCACAGCTGATCTGCGACGGGTGGTGTCATACGGTTGTGGAAGTCGGCACTCACCTGCTCCTACGGCACCCGTCACTCCTCACAGGGCCTCGGTGAGGAAGTCGAGCCGGCGCAGCTGCTGGAACCCCTCGCCGCCTTCGTGCCCGTTGAACTCCCAGAGCTTCATGTCCGCGGGCCCGGCGTAGGCGTTGAAGGCCGCGTACGCCGTCGAGGGCGGGCAGATCGGATCCATCAGCGCCGCACTGAACAGCGCCGGGACGGTGGCCCGCCGGGCGAAGAACACCCCGTCGACGTAGGAGAGCGTCCGCATGGCCTGCTCGACCAGGTCGCGCCGGGCGCGCAGGAATCCCACCACTTCCAGGTACGGGCCGTCGGTCGCAAGTTCACAGCCGCGCCGGATGTCGCAGAGGTAGGGCACGTCGGCGATCAGGCAGCGCACGGGAGCCCCGAGCCCGGCCGCCGCCAGCGCCACGCCGGCGCCGGCGCTGCCGCCCATCAGCGCGATGCGGTCCGCGTCGACGGCCGGATGCCCGGCGATCGCACGTACCGCGCACACCGCGTCCGTGATGACCCGCCGGTAGTAGTAGCCGTCCGGGTCGGCCAGGCCGCTGGTCATGAAGCCGGGGTAGTGCGGCTCCGGCGAGGCGTCGGGATCGGGCGTGCCGCCGACCAGCCAGTGCGCACCCTGGCCGCGCAGGTCCATGATGAAGTGGGCGTACCCGGCGGCCGAATAGACGAGCGAGTCGTGCGGTAGGCCGCGCCCGCCCCCGTATCCGGGTATCTCCACCACGCACGGCAGCGGCCCCTCGGCGTGGGCCGGCACGAGCAGCCACCCCCGGACCCGGCTTCCCCCGAAGCCGGCGAGGGCCACGTCCTGCACGGTGACGGTGCGCAGCCGGGTCTCGTACGGCTCGAAGCTCGCCTCCGGCCGGGTCGCCGCAAGGGTGCGCTTCCAGAAGGCGTCGAAGTCGGGCGGCTCCGGGGTGGCGCACGAGTAGGCAGCGAGCTGCGGGAGCGGGAGATCGGTCAGGGGCATCGAGGCGCCCTCCCCTCATGTGGTTGCGGGCCGGCGCCGTGTTCCTGACGGTGGCGCCTTGCGGACGTGCCGGGGGGTGCGGGTGTCACAGCAGGTCGGCGGGTACGGCAGAGGGGAGGGACGGCGACAGCAGCCGCCGAGTCGTCCGCAGGCCCCATTCGTCCAGTTCCGCTATGGAGTCGCTGGAGCTGCGCAGTCCCGCCGACTGCTCGATCCAGCGTGCCCACTGCTCCCGCTGCTCCACCTTGGGGGCGACGAGCAGGCAGTCGGGATCGTTGATCCAGAAGCGGCCGTGCTGCCACTCCCGTGCCATGCCGGTGGCCAGCGCGTTGCGCGAGGATGGCAGGGACCCGTCGCCCGAGGGGTGGTCGAGCGCCGAGGCGGTGTCAGGACTGACCCGCATGATGTCGACCAGGCCGAGGCTGGGGAAGATCGGCGCACCGCACCCCAGCAGGACCGCGTCGGGACCGACCGCGGCGCGTACCGTCCGCAGGCCCTGGCGGTAGGCCTCGATGGGGGTCACGTCGGCGTCGTGGTGGGGCCCTGGCAGGGCTCCGGCGTAGAGGAAGTCGAGCTTGTAGAACGAGAAGCCCATGTCGCGGAACGACCGGAAGACCGTGTCGAGGTACTCCAGCGCGCCCGGATGCGTCAGGTCGAGGGCGGCGAGGTCCTGCGTCCAGCCGCTTCCGGCGTCGACGCCGCGCAGGAACCAGTCCTCGTGGTCCCGCCACAGCCTGCTACGGTGCCCGGCGAGGAACGGAGCAGTCCACAGACCGGCGTGCCGGCCCGTGTCCGTGATGCGCCGGGCAAGTACCCCGAGGTCGCCGAAGCCGGGACGCGGTTCCAGCCAGTCCCCGATCTCGGCCTGGTAGCCGTCGTCGATCTGGACGATGCGCACGTCGAGGCCGGCGGGCTCGAAACGCCCCAGGTCGTCGAGCACCTGCGCGTCGGTGACCTGGTCCCAGTAGCAGTACCAACTGCACCACATGGGGCCGACGGGCTTCGGGGCGGCCAGGCCGAGCTGCGCCACCAGTTCGTTGGCCCAGCGGCCGATCGCGCCGGGGATGCCGTTGGGGCCGTTGTCGACGCGCGTCTCGACGTGCCCGTTCGCGGTGATCTCCAGCCCTTCCGCGACGGCCGAGACACGTATCGACGGGACCTCGTGGCGCGGATCGGGTGACGCCACCAGTGTCACCGGGGCACCCGGCTCGGGTTGGACGGCGAGCAGTCCCTCGCCCTGGAATCCGGTGGCCGGCGGCGGAACGTCGCCGCGCCAGTTGCTCAGATAGGTCTTCTCGAACGTCGGCCGCGGCGAGGTGCCGCTGCCGGGGTAGATCCCCGACGGGCTCCACGACTGCCACCCGTGTTCGTAGACACGTGCGACCTCCGGATCGCACGTGACCCTCGCCACCGGTGAGAACCGGCCGGCCGTGCCATGGGAGGTGTCGTTCATTTCCCCACTCCAGTCGTGAGGCCGGAGACGATGCGCCGGCCGAGCCACACGTATGCTCCGAGCACCGGGAGCACCATGATGCAGACGCCCGCGAACAGGCCGCCCCAGTTGGACGTGTACTGCATGGACGCGTAGAGCGTCAGAACCGATAGCCCGAGCGGGTCCTTGGTGTTGCTGCTGATGAACACCAGCGACAGGAAGGCCTCGCTCCACAGGCCCACCGCGGTCAATATGCCGGCGGTGACCACGCCGGGCTGCGCCAGCGGCAGCATGATCTGCACGAAGGTGCGGAGCCGGCCGGCCCCGTCGATCTGCGCCGCCTCCTCGAGTTCACCGGGCAGTGTCGAGAAGAACCCGGTGAGCAGGAAGACCGCGAAGGGCAGCGAAGCGCCGACGTAGAGCAGTCCCAGACCGAACAGGCTGTCCACCATGGACAGATGCGAGAGCCCGATGTACGCGGGAATCACGATCGTCTGGGCCGGTATCCCCATGCCCATGACGAAGTAGACGGTCAGCAGCCGCCCGCCGCGGAAGACGAAGCGGCTCAGGGCGTAGGCCGCCGGGCAGGCCAGCACGAGGACGACCAGGGTCGAACCCCCCACCAGCAGGATCGAGTTGAGGAACGCCCGCGCGAGGTCCGAACTGTTCCACACGCGGCTGTAGTTCGACCACTCCGGGTGAGTCGGCGGCGACCAGGGCGAATTGAAGACCTGCCCGCTGTTCTTCAGTGAGGCGAAGATCATCCAGAGGAAGATCGCGAGGTTGAACAGCACCCAGAGCCAGGTGATCAGACGGCCGAGCAGCGAGGCCGGCCCGATCCGGGTGCTGCGCACGGTACGCCGCCTGCGACGCGGTGCCCGCGCGGGGACGCCGCCGGAGGCGGCCGATGCTGGTCCTACCGCGGTCGCCATCAGAACTCGATCCTTTCGCGCCGCATCAGCCGCTGGATCAGCACCACGAGGACCGCGATGATCAGCAGCATGATCACCGTCATGGCGCAGGCGCTGCCCAGCGCCGGTTGCCCGGTGTTCGCGAAGCCGGTGTAGTAGACGTACAGCGCCGCGGTCCAGTTCGTGGCCGACGGCGGGGTGCCGACGCCGGTGAAGGCGTAGATGAACTCGAACGTCTTCATGGCGTTGATGACCCAGAGCACCGCCATGATGCCGACGACGTCCCAGGACAACGGGAGCGTGATCAGCCGGAACTTCTGCCACCGTGTGGCGCCGGCGAGGTCGGCGCTCTCGTAGTAGTAGGGCGGTATGCGCTCCACGCCGGCCATCAGGATGGTGACGAAGAAGCCGGTGAACATCCACCCCATGCCCGTCATCATCATCGGGAAGATGAGCTTGGGGCCCAGCCAGACCTGCGTGAACGAGCCCAGTCCGACCTCGTTGAGCGTGGTGTTCACCAGCCCCCGGGTCGGGTCGAGCATGAAGCCCCAGACGATGGCGATGATCACCGGGCTGACGAGGAACGGGAAGAACAGCACCGCGCGTACGAAGCCGCGGGCGCGCATCTCGCGCATCGTCATGGTGAGGACGAAGCTCATCACGAACACCGCGATGCCGACGAAGAACAGCACCTTGAAGGTGTTGACGAACGAGGAGCGGAACGCCTCGTCGCGCAGCGCCTGACGGTAGTTCCGCAGACCGATGTACTTGGGATCGTCGCCCGTACCGCTGTACCGGAACAGGCTCAGGGCCACCGATGCGACAGCGGGCGCGATGTACACGGCCGTGTAGACGACGAAGGCCGGTAGCAGGAAGAGGAGAACGGTTCTGCGGCTTCCTGCCTTCTGGTGGCGTGGCGGGCTCGGTGTCTCACCGCCGACCACGGCTGGTGCGCGTCTGATGCCGCTGATGGTCAAGGCTCTGCTCCGGTGGCTTGGAACGGGCTTGGAACGGATTCGTCGCGGGGCGAGCGTGCTGCGGCCACACGGGGTGGCCGCGACACGAACGTGAGGGTCAGCTGTGGGAGGCCCAGTAGCTCTTGCTCGACGACACGAGCTTGTCGACGAACTTCTCCGGACTCGTCTCGCCGAAGAACAGCTGGTCGTCGGCGACGTCGAAGACGTTCGTCCAGTAGTTGGGGTAGATCGACGGAACGCCGTCGAGGTATCTGGTGACCACCGGGGCGTCGGCCAGCTGCTTCTGCACCGAGGCGAGCGTCGCCGGGGCGGGGACGTCGGGCCGCGAGGGTATGACGCCCGCCTTGGACGAGAGCTCGCTCATCCACCTCTTGCTCATGAAGTACGCGATGAACTTCTGCGCGGCGGCCGGGTTCTTGGCCTTCTTGGTGATGCCGAAGCCCACCGACTGGCTGTCGACCGACATCTGCCCGTTCGGCACGCTGGGGAAGGTGACCGAGTCGTAGTCGAAGCCGGAGGCCGCGTAGTTCTTCGTGTCGGACGCGGCCCAACTGCCCATGAGCAGGTACAGCGCCTTGTTCTGCGACCACGCCTGCTGGCCGGCCGGCAGCTTGCTGCCCTGGTAGCCGGACAGCATGTTCCCCTTCCCCTTGACGAGCTTCTCCAGCGCCTGCGCCGCGGCCAGGAACTTCGGGTCCCTCCAGGTCTGGCCGGTCTTGTCGGCCGCAGCCTTCCGGATCCACTCCGGGCCCAGGTAACGGCTGACCAGCTGCGTGAGCCAGTAGGCGTTGTAGTCGGGGATCGTCCCGTCGTCCGCCACGCACGCCATGCCGTGCGCCACGGCCTTCCCGCACGTGTCGAGCAGTTCGTCGAACGTCTTGGGCGGTGTGGCGCCGATCTTCTGCATCATCTTGTCGTTGAACCACAGCGACGTGACCAGCGTCTGGTACGGCACCAGCGCGTACTGCCCCTTGTCGTCCTTGAGGAACTTGACCGAGGCCGGCGGTATGACCTGCGCGACCGTCTTCGACTCGCCCGGTACGCTGCGGCCGTAGACGGCGTCCACGCCCTGCAGGACACCGGAGTTGGCGGCGGAGAGCAGGCTCTCCGAGGAGTCGTCGACCAGGTCGGGGACCTTCGAGGTGTTGTTGGCCGTGTCGACCTGCTTCATCACCTGCCGGCCGGAGAACTGCGCCCGGACCTTGATGCCGGTCTCCTTGGTGAAGGAGCCGATGGCCTGCTGGATGACCTGCTGCTGCGGTTCGCCCTTGTTCCAGGTCGACCAGTAGGTGATGGTTTTGGAGTCCTCGGTCCCCATGGAGCCGCTGCTGCCGCACGCCGCCAGCGTCCCGGCCAGAACCGCGGCCGCGGCGCCGGCCGCCAGGATTCGCATTCGCTTCCGCACTGGTGTCCTCCTTCCGTGTCACGCACGCTGACCTGTTGGCGCGCTCCATGGCCGGGCTCACTACCGTCGTCTGTCGGTTTCGTGCCCGTGGTATGCGCGTTCGCGTCCGGCCCGCAGAGCGGGCGACTGCGACGACGAATACAGCGTTCGATTGGAAGCCCCCACCGGGATGACCTACGACGGCGGGCGGCTTGGCACAGAACTTTGCATGAGGGACTGGACCCTGTCCAGAAGAAATCGTATTTTATTTTTTCATCGGCGACCGAGGGAGACCCGTGACCCACTGTTCGTCACTGGACGACGACGTCACACTGTGGCGCGAGAGGCGCGGCCATCGGATGGCCGCGCCGTACCGAGGGGGGACCCCATGACCGCCGAGCTGCCGCGCGGCCTCCATGGCCAGGTGGTCAACGAGTTGGGCGCGAGGATAATGTCCGGTCGGCTGCTGCCGGGTGCGACACTCGACCGGGCCGCTCTGGAGGCGGAGTTCGGTGTGAGCCGGACCGTGCTGCGGGAGTCCCTGAAGGTGCTGACCGCCAAGGGGCTGGTGGCCGCACGCCAGAAGCGGGGCACGTACGTGACCGACCCCGCGCGCTGGAACACCCTCGACGCCGACGTACTGCGCTGGCGGCTCTCGCAGCAGCCGACGCACGCGCTGCTCGACCAGCTGACCGAGATCCGGCTGATCATCGAACCGGGTCTCGCGGCCCTCGCCGCGCGCCGCCGGGACGACATCGATCTCGCCACGATGGAAGCCGCACTGACCGCCATGGAGCAGAACCTGGACGAGCCGTCACTCGCCGTCGAGCACGACGTCGTACTGCACCGGGCGGTGCTGCGCGCGACCCACAACGACCTGGCGACGAGCCTCGACACTGTGATCGACCAGGGCATACGGCAGAGCTACCGGCTGGCAGACGACAACGGGCCCGAGGAAGGACCGCTGCCGCCGCGGCGGCGCCTCCTCGACGCGATCCGCGACCGCGACCCGGCGCTGGCGGAACGCGTCATGCAGGAGCTGATAAGGACCGGCCACGGCGTCGCCGTCGCCCACCGCCACAGTGCCCATGCCGACGCCGCCCGAAGCGGCTGACGGGTCCGGTCCCCGGACTGGGCGGTCGACGGTGAGAGCCGACGGGGACATGTGGACGCAGATCCCGGAGGCGGACCTGCTGATCGCCGGGCGCTTCGAGGAGCAGCCGGGACACACCGTCTACCGTGAGCGGGGCGCGCGGAACTGGATGGTCAGCCTGACCGTCTCCGGGACCGCCGAGTACGTGGCCGGCGGGCGCCACCTCACCACCGGCCCCGGAGACCTGGTCGTCATCACGCCGGGGACGCCCCAGCACTACCGGGCCGCGGGGGACACCCCCTGGGGCTACTGGTGGGCACACTTCCAGCCCCGGCCCAGCTGGTTCGGCTGGCTGCGCAGGCCCGAGCTCGCTTCCGGCCTCAGCCTCGCCCCGCTCGGGCCGGGGGAGGGGCTGCGAGCCGCGGACGCGGCCTTCGCCCGTGTGCACCGCAACGCGATGTCGGCCACCGTCGACGCCCCGCAGGGCCGCGTGCCCGTGGACCGCGGACCGCGGCCCGGCGCATACGCCACCGCACTCGCCCTCAACGGGATCGAGGAACTGCTGCTGATGGCCGCCACCGCGCTGGAGCCGAGCGCAGGCGCGGGGCCGGACCCGCGGGTGCGGCAGGTGCTCGACCAGATCGCCGCCGACCCCGCCGCCCCGCTCCACGTAGACGCGCTGGCGCGGCAGGTCGCGCTCTCCCCGTCCCGGCTCGCCCACCTCTTCCGCGCGGAGACCGGCGACTCCATCGGCAATGTCGTGCTGGCCACCCGGCTGCGCAGAGCCGCGACGCTGCTGGAGACCACCGGGCTGCCGGTCGGCCGGATCGGCGCCGAGGTGGGCTTCGCCTCGCCGTACCACTTCAGCCGCCAGTTCCGGCAGCGCTTCGGGGTGCCGCCGACCGCCTACCGGGCCGGTCACGGGCGCAGGTGACACGGCGGACGTTCGGCACCGACCGCCGCGCGACGCGCCGCCCGACAATCGGTGGCGTGCAGGCCAAGTCCCGTCCCTGTAGCAGTTTCCGGCAAAACTGCGACCCGTCCCTGCATGGCCGCTCCGGCCGGCCGCTGCATAGCGTTCCCCCACGTGCTACCCGCCGCGGCCGTCTCGTCGGCCCGTCGACTCTGGGGGAGATCCAGTGCACTCGCATACCCGCTCTGTTCCGCGCCGTTCAATCCTCGCGGCCGGAGCCGCAGCCGCCGTCACGGCCGCCGTCGGCACCGCCGCCCGGGCGACGCCAGCCGCCGCCGACACCCTGTCCACCAACGGCTATGTCGACGTCCAGCTCGTCAACATCACCGACCTCCACGGCTACATCGCCCCGCCCGGCCCGAGCGAGGGAGGGACGATACCCGACCCGGCCGGCGGCTCACCGATCGTCACCGGGGGTGCCGCGTACCTCGCCACGCACCTCAAGCGGATCAGGGAGGGCCACCCGAACTCGCTCTTCTTCTCCGCCGGCGACAACTTCTCCGGATGGGCCTCCTACGCGGATACCCAGAACAACGAGCCCACCATCGAGGTCCTCAACGCGATGGGCCTCCAGTTCTCCTCGCTGGGCAACCACGAGCTGGACAAGGGCATGGATTTCACCATGAACCACATGGTGCACGGCAAGGACTACCCGTTCGACGCGCCCTTCTCGAGTTTCCCGACGTCGACAGGCCGCCGCTTCAAGGGCGCCGACTGGACGTACTACAGCGGCAACGTGGTGCGCCGCGAGGACGGCAGCCAGCTGCTGCCGTCCTGGAACATCGAGTACGTGGACGGCCCCCGCGGGCGGCGGCTGCCCATCGGGTTCATCCACATCACCGTTGAGGGCTGCGTCGAGGGTCCCGGTTTCAACTGCTCCTACCAGCCCACTCTCAGGACCACCGACCTTATCGAGAGCGCGAACCGGTCCGCCGCCGAGCTCAAGGCGCGCGGCGTCAACGCGCTGGTCGTCGTGATGCACGAGGGCGGTTACGCCGGCGACGACTACAACTCCGGCAGCAGCCCCACCGGGCCCGCCTTCGAGCTGGCGGCGAAGGCCGACCCCGACATCGGCGTGATCGTGACCGGACACTGGCACTGCCGCTTCAACATGATGATCAACGACCCCTACGAGGTGCCCCGCCCCGTCGTCGAGGCCGGCTACTACGGCCAGCTCGTCAACGAGATCAACATCATGCTTGACCCGCTCACCGGGAGGATCGTCCGCGAGCTGACGACATCCACCAACCACGCCGTCACCCGTGACGTCCCCCAGGACGCCGAGATTGCCGACATCGTGGGCTACTGGACCGGCCGCTCCACCGCGCAGGACGCCACCCCCGTCGCCCGCCAGACCGGTGACCTCACCCGCGCCGCCAACGCCTCCGGCGAGTCCACGCTCGGCAACCTCGTCGCCGACTTCCTGGTCTGGGAGTCCACCCAGTACGCGGAGAAGGGCGCCGCCCGCGCCCCCCGCCCTGCCGAGCTGGCCATCCTCCCCAGCAAACCCCCCAAGGCCCGCTCGGCCCTCGGCGGGGACATGCCCTACGCCAAGGGCAAGGCGACCGGCGACGCCGACGGCGTGATCCTCTTCGGCGAGGCGTGGAAGGCGTACGGCTTCGACAGCCCCAACATGTCCGCGACCTACACCGGCGCGGCCATCCACGAGGCACTCGAGGAGCAGTGGCAGACCGCCTCCGGCGGCAGCGTGGGCTTCTACCCGCTGGCGGTGTCCGACGAGGTCAGGTACGTCTACGACACCTCGAAACCCGTGGGCTCCCGCGTCGACCCGGCGAAGGTCACCATCGGGGGGAGGCCGCTCGACCTGAACGGCAGCTACCGGCTGGCGACGAACGCCTACACGATGCTCGCCTACGACGGGTACGACGCGCTCACCACGTACACCGACCCGGTCCGCCACACCCTCGACCACGAGGGCTTCATCCGCTACCTGCGGGCCAAGAAGACCATCACCCCGCCGCCCCTGGGCCGGGCCACGCCGGCCTAGGCCCAATGCCGTTCGGTTAGGGGTCCGGCCGCCGTAGGCCCAGCAGTAGCGGCCGGGTAGATTCCGTCGAGCGCGACAATCGGCACATGCCATGCCCGCGGGTCGCGCCGCCGTCCGACGGACGCCAGCGATCGGGCGGCCATCCTGGTATATCACCTCCGCCTGAACTGGGGCGGTTCACCTCAGCATTGCGTGGATTGAGTCCTGGCAGCGCCGTTGCACGCTCCCCTGCACAAATGGCCACCGCGCGGCCACCGGTGGGGCAGGTTGACGCTGCGGACCGTGGTGATCCACTCGGTGAGTTTGTCGTTGTTGGCCTGGGCCGGGGTCAGGAGTGCGGCGAACTCGCCGGTGAGTCGCGTGAGTGCGGTCATCTCGGGGGCAGGCTGCGGTGAGGAGGCCGAGCAGGGCGGTGTCCTTGGTCCGTAGGTGCTCGGGGTGGGTGAGCAGGAGCCGGGCGAGGTGGCGGGGGGTTGTGACGGGACGGTCGCCGTCGGCGCGGCCCTGGTTGAGGTAGCGGACCAGCAGGTTGGCGCTGCCGGTGCAGCCCAGCTTCCTGATCTCGGCGTCAGATCGTGCGCTAAGGGCTCTCCGGTCCGTTTGGGGCTTTGACCTGGGGTAATTGGGCGTCGGAGCCTTCGAGGGTTGCTGTTGTCGATCTTCGGAGAGCTGTTGTGGCGGTCGAGTTCCTGACGGACGAGCAGGCGGCCCGGTACGGGTCGTTTCACGAGGCGCCCTCGCGGGCGGAGCTGGAGCGGTACTTCTTCCTGGACGACGCGGACCGGGAGGCGGTGCAGGCCAAGCGCCGGGCCCATAACCGGCTCGGGTTCGCGGTCCAGCTCACGAGCGTGCGGTTCCTGGGCCGGTTCATGCCGGGACCCGCGGCAGGTGCCGGCGGAGGTGGCCGAGTACCTGGCCGAGCAGTTGGAGATCGAGGACGTCTCGTGTCTGAAGCTGTACGGCGAGCGGGACGGTACGGCCCGTAGGCACGCCGGTGAGATCCAGGAGGCCGGGGGCTGGCGGGACTTCGCCGAGGTCCGCGAGGAGCTGGTGGTCTGGCTGGACGCACGGGCGTGGACGACCGGGGACGGACCGAAGGCGTTGTTCGACGCGGCGGCCGGCTGGTTGCGCGAGGGGCGGGTGCTGCTGCCGGGGGCGAGCCGTCTGGCCCGGCTGGTGGCCTCGGTGCGTGAGGCGGCGAACCAGCGGCTGTGGGACAGCCTGTACGGGATGCTGAGCACCGGGCAGCGGGCGGTGCTGGACTCTTTGCTGACGGTGCCGCCCGGGGAGCGGGTCTCGGAGCTGGACCGGCTGAGGCGCGGGCCGGTGCGGGTGTCGGGTCCGCAGATGAAGCGGGCGCTGGAGCGGGCTGAGGAGATCACCGCGTTCGGGATGGGCGCCGTTGATGTGTCGCGGATACCGCCGCGGCGGCTGGCGGAGCTGTCCCGGTACGGGGTGGACGGGAAGGCGTCGCTGCTGCGCCGTCACGGCGATCCCCGCCGGTTGGCGACGCTGCTGGCCACCACTGTCTACCTGACGACCCGGGCCGTCGACGACGCGCTCGACCTCCTGGAGGTGCTGATCGCGACGAAGCTACTGGCCAAGGCCGAGCGCGAGACCGTCAAGGAGAAGATGAAGACGCTGCCGCGGGTCGAACGGGCATCGGCGAAGCTGGCGACCGCGTTCCAGATCGTGTTCGACACCACGAGCGAGCTGGTCGACACCGACACCGGGGAGGTCACCGGGCCGGCGGTGGAGTCGTTCGAGGCGATGTGGGAGCGGATCGAGGCGGTGGTGCCCCGGCACGAGCTGGCCGCCGCGATCGCCGCGCTGTTCGAGCTGACTCCGCCGCTGGACTCCGATGCGGACGAGGCGTGGCGGTCGATGCTGGTCAGCCGGTTCGGCACGGTCCGGCCGTTCCTGAAGCTCCTGGTCGCGGTCGTCGACTTCGGCGCCCCCCGAGGGCGAGGCCGTGCTGGCCGCGCTCAAGTCGCTGCCGGATCTCATGGGCCGCAAGAAGGTCGGCCCGGCCGAGATCGACACCGGGCTGCTGGCCGGGTCGTGGCGGCGCCTGGTCCTCGCGGCGCCGCACCTGGAGCCGGGCACGGTGGACTGGAAGGCGTACACGTTCTGCACGCTGGAGCAGCTGCACCGGATGCTGCGAAGCAATCGCGAAGAACTCCTCGAAGTGGGGTGACCCGCGGGCGAAGCTGCTGGCCGGTGAGGCGTGGGAGCAGGCCAGGCCGACCGTGCTGGCCTCGCTCGGACTGCCCGGCGAGGTGGGCGGGCACCTGGCGGCGCGGGCGGTGCTGCTGGACGGCACGTACCGGGAGGTCGCCGGACGGCTGCCGGACAACGCGCAGATCGTCTTCGACGACGACGGCCGTCCGCACTTCGCGGCCCTGGAGCCGGAGCCCGAACCGGCCTCCCTGCTGGAGCTGCGGCTCGCGACCTACAGGGCCGCGAACGCCACCTTGATCGAGCACCAGGCGTCCATCGGCCTCGCGACCGCGTGGGGCGGCGGCCTGGTGGCCTCGGTCGACGGCATGCGGTTCGTCGTGCCCGTGCCGTCGGTGTACGCGCGGCCGAACCCGAAGTACTTCGGCCGCCGGGGCGGCGCCACCTGGCTCAACACGATCAATGATCAGGCTGCCGGGCTCGGTGGGAAGGTGGTGGCCGGCACGCCGCGTGACTCCCTGTCCGCGCCTACGACGTGATCCGGATGCTCTCCCGCGACGGACGGGCCACCCCACTCGGGGACGCGCTCGCGCATTACGGGCGGATCGCGAAGACTCTGCACATCCTGCGTCTGGCCGACGAGCCCGGCTACCGCCGCCAGATCAAGGTGCAGGCCAACCTCCAAGAAGGCCGGCATGCGCTTGCCCGGAAGATCTTCCACGGCCGGGCGGGGCAGCTGTACCAGCGCTACCAGGACGGCATGGAGGACCAGATCGGCGCCCTCGGCCTCGTCCTCAACGCTCTGGTCCTCTTCAACACCCGTTACCTGGACGCCGCCGTCACCCAGCTCCGCGCCGACGGCTTCGAGGTCCGGGACGAGGATGTCGCGCGCCTCTCCCCGTTCGTGCGGCACCACGTGAACATGCTCGGCCGGTACTCCTTCCAGCTTCCCGACCTCCCCGGTGGCCTACGGCCCGTGCGCGACAAGAACGCGGCCGGCAGCGAGTAGGCACCGGCAAAGGCGTGCCGGGCCGCGGTCGCCCGAGGTGCTTCGGCGGTACGAGGGCTTCAGGCCCCTTCCTCCGGTGCGCGGGTGGTGCTGCCGGCCGGGGTGAGGCAGCGGCGCACGAGGGCGAGGGTGCGCTGTGTGACCGTATCGAGGGGGGTGCCGTTCTCGACGGCGGCCAAGGCGGTGTGCAGCATTCCGGCGATGAGGTCGGCCGTGAGTGCGGGCTCAGAAGCGCCGAGCTCCCGGACGGCGGCGCGGAACGGTTCGACCTGGTCCAGGTGGAGTTCCATCAGCCGCTGCTGGCAGGCCGGAGGAAGGCCGGCGTTCATGAGGGCGACGGCGGGCCGGTGTGCGCCTTCGGCGCCCAGGCGGAGGCTTTCCCCGAAAAACGCCTCGACGCGTTCCAGCGGGCCTTTCGCGGTGGCTATGGCACGGGTGAGTGCCTCGTTGGAGCGCCTGAAAGCTTCCTCCGTGATGGTGGCCAGGAGGGCTGCCGAGGAGTCGAAGTACTGGTAGACGCTGGAGCGGGCCAGGCCCGCGCGGGCGCCGACCGCCGCCGGTGTGACGGCGGCGGCGCCCTCGTTGACCAGGATGTCGATCGCCGCCCCGATCAGCGCCTCGCGTTGCTGGGCATGGTGCTCGGCGACGGTGGAGGCGTTGATTTTCGGCATGCGGGGCGGGCTCCTGGAAGGGTGGACAGGGCCGGGAATGCGGCGCTGGTTGGCGGCCCCCGTCAGGACAGGCGGCCGTCGACCATCTCGTACACCCGGTCGGCAGCGTCCATTATCGCCGTGTCGTGGGTGACCATGACCGTGGCCGTGCTGCGCTCATGGGTCTGCTCGGCGATCAGCCGCACCGCCTCGGCGGATCGTACCCGGTCCAGTGCCGAGGTGGGTTCGTCCACCAGCAGGACGGCGGGGGAGGTCATCAGGGCGCGGGCCAGGCCGGCGCGCTGGCGCTCGCCGCCCGACAGCTGATGCGGACGGGAGCCGGCGCGGTGGGTCAGTCCGACGGCTTCGATGAGTTCGTCTGCGCGGGCCCGGGCAGTGGTGTCGAGGCGTCTGTCGATGTGCAGGGGCAGCAGGAGCTGTTCCCTCACAGTGAGGGAGGCCAGCAGGTTTGACTGCTGGAAGACGAAGCCGATGTGGCGAAGACGGGCGGCGGTGCGTTCCTTGTCCGAAAGGGCGGTCAGCTCGGTTCCGGCGATGTGCACGGTGCCCGAGGTGGGCCGCTGGAGGCCGCCGGCGACGGCAAGGAGGCTGGACTTGCCGGATCCGGAGGGGCCGACGACGGCGACGAACTCACCGGGGGCGACGGTCAGGCCGACGTGGTCGAGGGCGGTGACGGCGGTATCGCCGTCGCCGAGGGTGAGGGTGACGTCGTCCAGGCGCAGCCCAATGGAGCCCACGGTGTCCGCGGCGGCCTGGTGGTCGGTTGCGTGTGTGGTCATCGGGTGGCTCCCAGAGCGGTCAGGGGGTCGACGGCGGTGATGCGGCGGACGGCGACGACGGCGCCCACGGTCCCGAGGACGATGAGGAGGCCGGAGGAGGTGGCGATGGCCGGTGCGGAGAGGGAGAAGGGGGCCTTACCGATCATCGCGCTGCCCAGGGCCAGGCCTACGGCGGTGCCGAGGGCCGTGGCTCCGACGAGCACGGCGACGACCTGGGCGAGCGCGTCGCGCAGGATGTACCCGGTGGGGGCGCCCAGTGCCTTCATCAGGGCGATCTCGGGCTTGCGCTGGACGGTCCAGACGGTGAAGAACGCGCCGACGACCAGGGCGGAGATGACGTACAGGAATCCCTTGATCAGGGCCATGGTGCTCGACTCGGCCTCGTAGCCGGGGGACGCGTCGAACGTGGCCTCCTTGGTCTCGGCGAGGGTTCCGGTGGCCCTTTCCACCACGGCGACGTCGGCGCCCGGCTTCAGGGTCAGGGCCACCGCGGTGGCCTGGCGGCTCGCGGCCTCGGGCAGGTCGCCGGGCAGGCCGTAATGCAGATGCCGCCACGTGTCGAGGTCCGCGTAGACGACCCCGATGTGACCGTAGGAGACGGTCCCGCCGACCAGGCCCACGACCTTCAGCCGCACCCCGCTCCGGTCCGCGGTCAGAACATCGCCGATCTCCACCCCGAGATCGGCGATCTCCCGGGTGATCACGATGCCCGCACCGCCCTCCTTCAGGCCCTCACCCTTGCTGGGGCGGGGCGCCAGGGAGGAATCCGGTGCCATGCCGAAGACGGCGAGGTTGACCCGCTCCCCCTTCTTGGCGCCCTGGGTCACCTGGGCATTGGCCAGGGTGTTCCCGAACGGCTCCGCCCGCTCCACCCCCGGGGCCTTGGACCACGCCTGCCAGTCCTCCTCCTCCACGGTCGAGCGGGAGAACTGCTCGCTGGTCGCCTTCTCGTCAAAGGCCATGTGAGTCACGGGCAGCGCGCGCAGGCCGGATATGCCGGCGTCCGCCAGACCGGAGGCAAGCCCGGACAGGAGGACACCGAGTACGGCGATGAGCGCGACCACCGCGCCCATCAGGGCGAAGCGACCGCGGGCGAAGCGCAGATCGCGTAGGGCAAGGAACACAGAACTCTCCGAGCGATGAAGGGAATGAGGACACGACAGACTGGCCACGCGCCTCTTTGCCTAAACTTGACGACGTCAATGTCGGCATCTTATCGGATGTTGCCGACGCACCCGTCGGCATGTTGTGTCGCGTACGTCGACCGGGTCCTCTCCGCCAGACCGCCCCTGTGCGGGTGTGGCCTGGCTTCGCCTGGGGTTGCACCGGGTCCGCCGACCGGCCGGATCGCTCACAAGGCCCGGTCGCCGAGCTGTTGATCACGACGCCGGAGCGGGCTGAGGAATCCGCCGTCACGGCCCGGGAGCCGGCGGACCGCCGTCGCGGAGAGTTCCTTCTCGCTGGACCGCGGCGTCAAGAGAACAGCACCGACGCCTCGTGCAGTCGGCGCCTAACCAGGCCGCGGGCACGCTGCGGGTGAGGGCCTGCTCCGCGGTCAGCGACGGCTGCCGCCGGGAGCGAGCAGGCTGGTGAGCTCGGCGATCGCCTCTGGGGACGGCTTGAAGTAGCGCCGGACGTTCTCCGGCTTCTTGTGCCTCGACTTCGCCATCAGCATCAGCAACGACGCGCCCTGCTCGCCGAGGTGGGTCAGGGGGGAGTGGCGGTACTCGTGCAGATCCCAGCCCGTTCCAGGTCCACGTACGGCGGTGTGCTCGTCGAGGAGGGCGCGGGCCTGGCCGTAGGAGAGGCGGGCGAACCCGGTGTCCGGGCAGACGTCGCGCGGGCTGACAACCTTGCCGGGCCCCGGGCGGCGGTGGCTGACGAACACCGGCCCGCGGGTGCGTCCCTGCAGCCAGGCGGGGCAGGAGCCGGGCAGTGCCGGCGTCCCAGTACACCGTCTCCAGCACGTAGTCCTCGCGGACCTGGCCCCGGCGGCGGACCTTGGTCCGGGCGCCCTTCGCCTTGACCAGGCAGCGGCGCCCGGCGAAGTCCAGGTCCTCGATGTTCACGCCAAGGATCTCCTCCGCCCTGGCCGAGGTCTCGTAGAGCATCCGCCACAGGGTCTTCTCCCGCAGGTGAACCTCGCGCCGGGCGATCAGCCGGTCGACGGCCGTCTTCGAGCGGGCCGGGGTCTCGGAGTCCGGCGCAGCCAGTCGCTTCGCCCAAGCCGGGACGGTCGGGCCCTCGTAACCGCGCTCGGAGCACCAGCCCGTCCAGGACAGCACGGCGCCGCGGCGGGCGTTCCAGGTGTTCACCGCCGAGTGGCCCCACAGCAGTTCCAGCGCCTCGCCGATCTCGGCGTCCTCCACCGACGCGAGCAGCCGGCCCTCCCCAAGGCGCTCGGCGGTCTTCCCGACGGCGATGCCTTAGTTTCGGACGGTGTTCGGGTTGCCGAGTGAGTCGAGGAACAGGTCGGCCGCCGTCCGGACGGTCAACGCCTTCCCGGTCGACAGCTGGACGAGTGTGGGCACCGTTTTCCCCTTGCCGCAGATAACAGGGCCGCTTCGTGCAGCGGCAGGAGAACCTCACTGCAGGTGACGGATCAAGCTACCGCAGATATTGGGGTGATATCTGTGGGACGACTTCAGACCGCTCCTGCGGCCGACGACCTGCCAGCCGCCCACCAGGGCCGACGGAGGCTTAGCGCACGATCTGACGCCGATGTTCCTCAGACCCCGACTCCGAGTCTGTGCACGGCATGTCGATGATCGCGGGGCGCGGCCCGCGCTGCCGTAGGCCGCTCACCCCTGTTCACGCGCCTTGTTCTATTCCTTGCCGCCGGTGAGCGCGGACAGGGCGTCGTCCAGGCGGCGGGTGGCTTCCTGGGCGACGGGCTTGAGGGCGTCCTGTCCGGTCAGGGTGACCATGGTGGCGGGGTCGAGGGCCTGGACAGCGACACGGTCGCCGTCGGTGCGGACGACGACGTTGCAGGGCGGCAGCAGGCCGATGGAGCGGTCGGCTTCGATCGCTTGGTGGGCCAGGGGCGGGTTGCAGGCGCCGAGGATCAGGTAGTTCTCCATCTCGTGGCCCAGCTTCTCCTTCAATGTGGCCTGCACGTCGATCTCGGTGAGGATCCCGAAGCCCTGTTCGGCCAGTGCTTCGCGTACGGCGGTCACGGTCTGTGAGAAGTCGCCGTTCACGTGCACGGTGCGGCTGTAGGTCATGGCCGTCTCCTTCTTGTCGTCCGGCGTGCTGATGCGTCTGGTGTCCGGCGGGTGCCCGATCGGGCTGCCGTCGACCTGGAATATACCCCCGGGGGTACTGGTGTTACGGTGGAGTCAGATACCCCCCCGGGTAATTTTCATTCGTTAGGAGTACCGGCGTGTTCTTCGTTGACACCATCGAGCTGGAAGGTCTCGGCAACCGCAGCTACCTGGCCGGCGGTGAGAGCGCCGCGGTGGCGGTGGACCCGCCGCGCGACATCGACCAGGTCCTGGCGGCAGCCGCCCGGCGCGGTGTGCGGATCTCCCATGTCGTGGAGACCCACATCCACAACGACTACGTCACCGGCGGACTCGAACTCGCCCGGATCACCGGCGCCCGCTACCTCGTGCCGGCCGGCGCGAACGTCACCTTCGACCGCGTCCCTGTCGCCGACGGCGACCGTGTGGACATCGACCCCGGCAGCGGGGTGACGCTCGAGGCGATTGCGACGCCGGGCCACACCCCGCACCACACCTCCTACGCGCTGCACGAGGCGGGGCGGGCGGTGGTCGTCTTCACCGGCGGGTCGCTGCTGATCGGCACCGTCGGACGGCCGGACCTGGTCGAGCCGCGGCTGACCGAACAGCTGGCCCGCGCCCAGCACGCCTCCGCCCACCGCCTGGCCTCCGATCTTCCCGACGAGACGGCGGTGCTGCCCACCCACGGCTTCGGCAGCTTCTGCTCCTCGGCCCAGTCCGAGGGCGAGGAGACCACGATCGGCAAGGAGAAGAGCGCGAACACCGCGCTCACCGTGGACGTGGACACCTTCGTGGCGGAGCTGCTGGCCGGGCTGGAAGTCGTGCCCGCCTACTACACGCACATGTGCCCGGCCAACGCTGCTGGCCCCGCTCCGCTCGACCTGACCCCGCCCGCCCTCGCGGACGCCCACGACATCGCCGCCCGCCTCGCGGCCGGCGAATGGGTCGTCGACCTGCGCGACCGTGTCGCGTTCGCCGACGGGCACGTGGCCGGCTCGTTCAACTTCGAGGCCGACGGCAAGCTCGCCACCTACCTCGCCTGGATGATCCCCTGGGACAAGCCGGTCACCCTGCTCGCCGACACGGCCGAGCAGCTCGCCGACGCCCAGCGCGAACTGGTGCGGGTGGGCATCGACCGCCCGGCCGCCGCCGCCACCGGCACCCCCGACGCCTGGCTTCCCGCCGGCACGGCCCCGGCCTCCTTCCCCCGCTCCACCTTCGCCGGACTCGCCGCCCAGGACATCGACGGCGTGGTGGTGCTCGACGTGCGCCGCGACTCCGAGCGCGAGGGCGGTTGGATCGAAGGGTCGGTGCACATTCCCATCCACGAGCTCCACGGCCGCCTGGCGGAGGTGCCGCCGGGGACGGTGTGGGTGCACTGCGCCGGCGGGATGCGGGCCGCGATCGCCGCGTCCCTGCTGGACGCCTCCGGCCGCGACGTCGTCGCCGTCGACGACGGCTTCGACGCCGCCACTGACGCCGGCCTGCCCCTGACCGCCGGCTGACAGACACCCCCGCCCCCCGCACGAGAATGGAGAGGGGAGAACACTGATGTTCCTCTTCCGCCACAGCCAGCCCCGCGTCAGCGTGGACCAAGCCCGCAGCCGCACCAGTGGTGACACCCCGGACGCGATCCTGCTCGACGTCCGCGAGAAGCCCGAGTGGAACGCGGGCCACGCCCCCGGCGCCGTCCACGTCCCCCTGTCGAAGCTAGTGACTGGCGCCGATCTGCCGGCCGAAGCGTCCGGCCGGCCGCTGGTGGTGATCTGCCGCAGCGGACACCGCTCCCAGCAGGCCGCGAAACTCCTCACCGAGCGCGGAGCGCAGGCGGTCGACGTCAAGGGCGGCATGAACGCGTGGGCCGCCGCCGGACACCCGGTGCTCGACGAACGCGGGAACAACGGCCAGATAGCGTGACCGCGATCGTTCTCGCCCTCATTGCCGGGGCCGTCGTCGGCCTCGCCCTCGGAGCCTTGGGCGGTGGCGGCAGCGTCCTGGCCGTGCCCGCCCTGATCTACCTGCTCGACTTCTCCCCGCCCGCGGCCACCACCGCCAGCCTGATCATCGTGGCCGCCACCTCCGCCACCGCCCTGTACGCCCACGCCCGCGACGGCCATGTTGCCTGGAAGGTCGGATCGCTCTTCGCCGCCGCGGGCATCATCCCCGCCTACCTCGCGGGAGCAGCCGCCGGACGTGTGCCGGAGGCGGCGCTGACCGTCGCGTTCGCGGTGATCGCGGCACTGGCGGCCGTGCGGATGTTCCGACCGTCCTCATCAAGGCCGCCGGAGCGGATACGGCCCGGCAAGGCGGCCGGGGCAGGCGCCGGGCTCGGCGCGGTGACCGGATTCCTTGGCGTCGGCGGAGGGTTCCTCGCAGTCCCGGCCCTGGTGAGCGTGCTCGGCCTGACCATGCGCCGCGCGGTGGGCACCAGCCTGCTCGTCATCACCGTCAACTCACTCGCCGCCCTGACCGCCCGCACCGGGACCGGCGGCGGCCTCGACTGGGCGCTCATCGGGCCGTTCACCGGAGCGGCGATCCTCGGTGCCTGGGACGGCAAACGCCTCAGTACCAAGGTCTCCGGCAACAGCCTGCAAAAGGTCTTCGCCGGGGTGCTGCTGGCGGTGGCCGTGTTCATGCTGATCGACGTGATCGTATGAACAGCCCGGCCACCGGGCCCGTCAGGCCAGGGACAGGAACAGCTTCTCCAGCCTCGCCCGCATCTGATCGCGGTCACCGGCCTCCTGGCCGCCCTCGGCCATGCAGTGCTGCAACCCGGTCGCGATGATCGCGAACCCGGCCCGGTCCAGCGCACGGGAGACCGCGGCGAGCTGCGTGATGACGTCCTCGCAGTCCCGGCCCTCCTCGATCATCTTGATGATCCCCGCGATCTGGCCCTGAGCCCGCCGCAGCCGGTTCAGAACCGACTTCAGCTCGTCGGCTGCCATCTCCAGCTCCACCGTCCACCTCCACGAAATCAAATACCCCTAGGGGTATCATACCGGGTCCGGACACCCGTTCCCCGGAAGAGCACGGAAGGAATCACCCCGCACATGAGCACCCCCACCGCCCTCATCCCCGCCCAGGCCGCCGCCCGCCTCGACGACTACACCGTCATCGACGTGCGCACTCCCGGCGAGTACGCCTCCGGGCACCTTCCCGGCGCCCACAACATCCCCCTCGACCACCTCCACACCGCCCTGCCCATGGTCTGCGCCTCCGGCAACCGCTCCACCACCGCCTGCACCGAACTCGCCGCAGCCGACATCCCCGCCACCACCCTCACCGGCGGCACCACCGCCTGGGCCGGCGAAGGCCACACCCTCCACCGCCCCGACAACGCCACAGCAGTCTGGCCCATGGAACGCCAGGTCCGCCTCGCCGCAGGCACCCTCGTCGTCCTCGGGCTCGCCGCTGGCACCCGCTGGCGCTCCGCCCGCTGGCTCGCCGCAGCCATCGGAGGCGGCCTGATCTTCTCCGCCGCCACCAACACCTGCGGCATAGCCGCCGCCCTCGCCAAACTCCCCCACAACCAGCCCCGCACCACCGACCTCCACACCACGCTCCGAGCCCTACAGGACTGATACGGCCGCTGCGGGAGCGGGCCGCTGTACCCGTAGCGCGTGTCCGAAGTTCAACACGCTCAACTTGACAGAGAAGTCGTCGCTTACCGCCTCGCGCATCGCGTCCAGGTTCAGCACCTGCGAGGCGGGCCAGGTCGCGGCCAGCGTGCTCTTCCCGGCGCCCGATGCGCCGATCAGGACCACGAGGCAGGTCTCCGGCAGGTCCGGGTAGGTCAGCGGATTCATTCGGGATCTTGCGGGTCAAGGGCGCGGGCAGCCCAGATCAGGCGCTGCCCGGCGTTGTCGGTGAGCAGGGCGGCGGCCTCGTGCAGCGGGCAGGAGGCGTCGCCGTCGCGGTTCGGCTCGAGCTGTTCGGCTCGCTGCGCGGCGACGGTGAGCAGCTGCGCGAGGGCTGCGATGAACCCGCCGGGCGGGTCGGTGTCCTCGATGAGCTCACGCAGGATCGCCGCGAGCTCGGGGCCGTCGACGTCATCGGCGCCCAGGCCGTCCTCGATCTGCTGCAGCGCCAAGGAGGCGATGCCGGCCGAGGCGCGCACACGTTCCAGGCGGGTACGGGAGCGGCCGGTCACCGCGTCCCGGCCTTGCTGGTGGCGATGAGGGCGGCAACGGTCTCCCAGCCGTGGTGCCAGGAGTTGTCGAGGTGGAACGCGCCGTTCATCCCGTGCGAGGCCAGCGAGTAGAAGTTGGTTTTGCCGGTCTTGGCGGCGAGCTTCTCCAGCAAGCCGTGGCCCGGCACGCGCCGGTCCGCGGCGTAGTGGGTGCCAAACGACACCGCCAACGCGGCCGCCGCCGCAGCGGGGTGCACCCGGATGCCGAGCGCGCGGGCGCCAGCCCCGGCCACGACCGCCTGCGTGGCGGTGTAGGTCAGGCAGTTCCCTCGGGTTTCAGGAGGTGTCGTGCACTGTCGCGTCACCCTGGGCGGTGAACCTGTGGCCGACAGTTCCTGAACCGGTGTCGCGGACGTCGCAGTTGTTGCTGAGATGCGCCCGTGATGGAGAACAGGAAAGTGCGGTTGCGGCCGTTCGTGGTGCGGATGCCGTCGGGTGACCGGTACTGGACGGTGCTGGGCCAAGACGAGCTCGCGCCGATTGCCGAGGTGGATGAGTTCCTGCGGCACGTGCGGTTCGGCCGGGACCAGGCCGAGTCGACGACCGCGACGTACGCAGCCGCGATAAAGCTGTTCCTGACCTGGTGTGCCCGGTCAGGTCTCTACTGGCGGGAGTGCGTAGGTCGTCTCGGGTCGTTCATGTTCTGGCTGCGGTACGCCCGGCTGGATGGGGATCCGGTGGTCCCTGGCCCGGGGCAACAGCCGGTTCGAGGCCCCCGCCGGGTGAACACGATCCTGGCCGGGGTGCGGGAGTTCTTGAAGCATCAGGTCGCCGTGGGCAACGCTCCGGTGGCGGTGCTGGGCATGCTCTACGAAGTTGCTGATGATCGTGACCTTCCTGTCGAGGTTCGTGGTGAGGCGAGTGGGCCCCGCTACTACGCCCGGGCTCGGCATCGGGCCGCGGTCCCGGATGGGCGATCTCCTTCGCCAAAGTCATCGGTCGTATCGGCAGGGCCAGGTCGATCCGGTACAGCCACGCGAAGCGTGCCCCGCCGCGGCACTCGATCCGCCCGACGGGCTCCTGGCCGCCGGGGCGCAAAGCGCGCGAGTTCCGGGAATCCTGTGCGTGCGGACGCCGGAACCCGCTCACTGTCGCGCCGAACTGTCCCTCCGACGCGTAGGTTCGGTGCGCAAGTCGACCGTCTCGGCGGGCGTTGACTCGCCTCAGGACACGACGACCCTCCGACCTGGGCGTGTCAGTGGCGGCGCATATGGTCGCTGCATGGTTGATCAGGATTGGGCCGGGGTGCGGAAGCGGATCGTGGATCTGAGCGCGCTCCCGGCGAGCCAGAAGGTGTTTGGGACACTCGGTCATCGGTGGACGCTCGAGGATCCGCTTGGCGAGGACGAGATCGTCGAGTTGGAAGGCCAGATAGGCGTGCGGCTGCCTTCGGAGTACCGGGACTTCCTCGCGATGGTCGCCGCCGGGGGCGCGGGGCCGTCCTATGGCGTCTTTCCCGTGCGACGCATTCAGGGCCGCTGGCGCTGGGAGGGCGACGGCGCCGACCTGGCCGATCTGTCTAAGCTCGCCGAACCGTTCCCCGACAAGGGCCCGGACCCAGAGGTCCTCGAACGGCTGCTGGCCGAGCGTCCCGAAGAGGAGGACTTCGAGGAAATCGAGGACTTCGACACCGCCATCGAGGCGTGGGATGAACGATGGGAAGCCGTCATGTTCGCCCCCGAGCGCACCGCCGGCGCCATCGTGATCTGCCACCACGGCTGTGCTCAGCGCGACTGGCTGGTCCTCAGCGGCTCCCACTGCGGCACTATGTGGTCCGATCCCCGAGCAGACGACGCGGATCTTGAGCCCCTCGTCGACGCGGAGGGCAAGCCCGTCACCTTCAACGGCTGGTTCACCGAATGGCTGGACAAGGCCGAGCACGATGTCCGGCAGTCCTCCGTAGGCTCCTGAATCACGCATTCGGGCCGTGGCAGTGGCAGTGCTTCTGGGTGATCACGCGAGCAGTGTCGAGCTCTGTCCGCTGCGCTATCAGTTCGCCGCGGTCCGGGGCGGCTCCTACGACGACAACTGGCTGGTCATTGGTGGGTCAGTGGCCACTCCCCAGGGCAGTTGGTCCTTTGCTGATCCATGTCTGCTGGCTCATGAAGCCCGCCAGGTGTCCGCGTGGCTGCGGGCGGTGGCCGCCGGGACGGTGGCGGTGACGGGGCCCGATGCCGAAGGCTGGCTGTCCCCGGACACATGGTTCGTCGAACGGGTCCTTGCCGTGAGCCTCGCTGATCGAACCGACAGCGGGGCAGTGATTGGTGTTCACCTTTCCCTCGAGGCGGGGCCCCCATGGCAGCAGGGAGATGACGGGGCGGACATCTACCAGTACTTCGTGGAGCTGCAGATGGACACCGCAGCACTGCTTCACGAGGCTGACCGATGGGACCTTGCTCTGAACTCCTTCCCAGCTCGCTGATCAGCGCAGGGTCTTGCCTGTGCGCTCAGGATGGGCGGCGTGGACGTACCTGACCGCCGTGACCTCGCTGATCCCGAACAGTCTGATCAGGTGGAGCGGATCTGCGGTGGGGGCCTTCGCCCTGATGGGTGGACATGCTGATACTGGATCTGCTTGATCCGGAGGAAGCGAGAACACCGCCGATGGCGATGAAGGACTACTCGGACGAGTTCAAGGCCGATGCCGTGGCCTTGTACGAGTCCACGCACGGGGCGACGTACAAGGACATCGCCGCTGACCTGGGCATCAACAGGGCGACGCTGCGTGAGTGGGTGCTGCGGGACCGCGAACGCGGCGGCATCGCGCCCGTGGACGCCCGGCGGGGCGGGACGACGCAGGCCAGGGCAGGGAACCCGGCTGCGTCCGCCGATCCGGACGAGCGGATCCGGCAACTGGAGGCCCGGGTGGCCGAGCTTCAGGCGAGCGAGCGGAAGCTGGCAACCGAGCGGGACATCCTGCGCAAGGCGGCCAAGTACTTCGCCGGCGAGACGAACTGGTGAGGAGCCGTAACGAAATAACTGCCTGGTTCAGCACAACTTCGCCCGGAGTCATGGTAGATGGGCTGTCGTGGCGATTGCGGATGAAGTCCTGGCGGTGCTGGACGTGAAGTTCGCGGCGTTGCTGCCGCATCTGGACGAGCGACAGCGCCGCCTCTATCTCGCCTGCGAGGCCGAGGCTCTGGGACATGGCGGGATCGCGGCCGTGGCCAGGCTGGCGGAGGTGTCGGAGTCGACCGTCGCCCGGGGATGCGACGAGCTCGCGGGCGGGGCGGAGGTGCTGGGACGGGTGCGCCGCCCCGGAGGCGGGCGCAAGTCCGCCGCGGAGCGCGATCCCGGTCTGGTGGCGGCGCTGGAGTCACTGATCGAGCCGCACGAGGTGGGCGACCCGGTCTCGCCGCTGCGCTGGACCACCGCGTCGCTGCGTGACCTGGCCAGGGCGCTGACCGAGGCGGGCCATCCGGTCAGCGCCCCGGTGGTGGGCGACCTGCGCGGGCTGGGCTTCAGCCTGCAGGGTATGGCCAAGACCCGGGCCGGCAGCCACGTGCCCGACCGCGACGTTCAGTTCCGGCACATCAACACCACGGTCGAACGCTTCCTGGAGCAGGGACTTCCGGTGGTGAGCGTGGACGCGAAGAAGAAGGAACCGATCGGCGACTTCGCCCGCCAGGGCCGCTCCTGGCGTCGCAAAGGCGAGCCGATCACCGCCCCGGACCACGACTTCCTTGACCCTGACACCCCGATCGCCATCCCCTACGGTGTCTACGACCTGGGACGCGACACCGGCTGGGTCAACGTGGGCACCGACCGCAACACCGCCGCCTTCGCCGTGGAGTCACTGCGCCGCTGGTGGAACCACCAAGGACGCCTCGACTACCCCGACGCCACCCGCCTGCTGGTCACCGCTGACTCCGGAGGAGCCAACTCAGCGGACTCCCACCTGTTCAAGAACGACCTGGCCGCCTTCGCCGACGAGTCCGGGCTGACCATCACCGTCCTGCACTTTCCGCCCGCGACCTCGAAATGGAACAAGGTCGAACACCGGCTGTTCTCCCGGATCACTCATAGCCTGCGCGGCAGGCCGCTGACCAGCTACGAAGTGCTGCTCCAGACCATCTCGGCCACCCGCACCAGCACCGGGCTGACCGTCCAGGCCGTCCTCGACGAGAACGAGTACCCCACCGGCCGGACACTGACCAAGGCCGAACGAGCGGCGATCCTTCAGCGCGTCAAACGCGATGACTTCCACGGCGAGTGGAACTACACCATCTCCCCGCCCGACCCTGCGCAAACACCACCAGCCGAGCCGGAACTGGCGAAGGCACCCCCGATCCCGGCCGAGGCCACCTTCCTGCTCACCCACCCCGCGCTGACCGGCATGTCCCGCGAGCAGTTCGACCGGCTAGGAGCGTGGGTCGGTAACGGGCAAGCGGCCAGCTGACCGTGATCGATGGGACTGGTCGCGGTCGCCCCGCCGGCACCTGTGAGGCGGCAGTTGGGTCCTGCCCGTCAGGTGTCCGGTCGGTAGGGCCCGTGACGGGGCCGGGAGGCGGCTGGTCAGCCGGCCAGGGCGGCGAGTCCAGTGGTTCCGGCGTGTCGGAAGATCTTGCGGAGGTTGTGGCAGGCGGCGAGCAGTCGCCACTCGCCGCGGGCGCCGTCTTCGCCCGTAGGAGGAGTTGGCGGCCGTTGTGGCAGGTCATGATCTGGCCGAAGACGGGTTCGACGATGGCCTTGCGTCGGCGGTAGGCGGCCTTGCCGGGCTTGGTCCGCAGCTTGCGGGCCATGCGTTCCTTCAGGGTGGGGTTGATGGGGATGCGCCCGCGGGGTGCGGGCGGGACCTGTTCGCCGTGGGCCAGGCGTCCGGTGGCCATGAACGTGTCGGTACCGCACGACAGTTGGCGCCCTTTCGCGGACTCAAGGTTGGTCTCGGAGCAGTAGCCGGCGTCGACGTCGACGAGGGCCTGCTTGGGGTGGACACCGGTGTTCGCCGCGGACTGGTCGAGCATCGTGGTGTAGTTCAGCGCGTCCGACGCGTTCGTCGTCACGTCGGCGGCGGTGATGACCTGGTGTTCCTCGTCCACGACGGCTTGGGCGTTGTAGGCCTGGATGTAGGCGCCGTCGCTGTTCTTCATGATCCGCGAGTCGGGGTCGGTGAAGTTGGCCTGCGTCTTGGGCTTGGGCCGGGCCTTCGCGGCGGCCGTGTCGCCGGCGTCGGTCACGGCCTGCTCGTGGGCGGTCCCGACCCGCTTCTGGCGTCGGCGTTCCTTGTCCTCGGCGTGGCGGCGGGCCTTGTCGGCGGCCTCGGCCTCGATCTGCGCGCGGGCGGCCTGCAGCTTGGCCAGGCGCTTTTCGCGCCGATCGAGTTCGGCGGGCAGGTCGGTGTCCTTGCCGTCGATGCCGAACCTCTGGTCCTCGGCGGTGTCGGTGGCCTCGGCGTTGGCCAGCAGAGCAGCGGCCTGGGCTTCCAGGTCGGCGATCTCGGCCTCGATCTTCTCCTCCTTGTCGACCAGGCGGCCGTAGCTCATCGCCTTGTGCTTGGAGGCGTTGGCCTCCAGCTTCGTGCCGTCCAGGGCGACGCGGCCCATCTTGACCATGCCGAGTCTGGTCGCCAGGTGTAGCGACTGGGTGAACAGGTCGGCGAGGGCGTCGAGATGGCGGCGGCGGAACCGCGAGATGGAGCGGCAGCCCGGGGCCTGGTCGGCGGCCAGGTATCGCAACGCGATGTCGTCGGCGCACTTGCGCTCGATCGCCCGTGAGGAGCGGACGCCGGTGGTGTAGCCGTAGATCAGCAGACGCAGCATCAGCCGCGGGTCGTAGGGCGGGTAGCCTCGCTTCTCGGTGTAGTCGGCCAGGACCGGCCCCAGGTCCAGCACTTCGTCCACCAGGTCGGCGACGAACCGGGCCAGGTGGTCCTGGGGCAGCCAGTCGTCCAGTGACGGCGGCAGCAGCAGAACCTGGTGCGGGTCGAACGCCCTGAACCGCTTGTCCACCGCCACCGGACGGCCCTGTGGCTGCCTCTTCCCGGCCGGCTCGACCTCGAACAGCCCATCCCCACCACGCATACCGCCATCATCCAGCACGAATGATCACGAAACGCAGGCGGGTGTCGGCGTGCTCGCCAAGGTGCTCGGCCAGGTACGTGGGAAAGGTGCCCACAGGGAGGTGGGCGTGGAGGCTGAGGGCAAGGCCCGGCCGTCGGCGGCTCAAGGAACGATGATGACCTTGCCTCGGATCCGGCCGGCCTCGCTGAGGCGGTGGATGGCGCCGAGGTCGGCCAGTGGGCGTGACTCGCTGATGTCGATGGCGACCACGCCAGCGTCGATGAGCTCCACCAGTGCCGCCAGATGCTCCACATCATTGCGGGCGACCATGTGCATCGCAGTCACCCCGGCATCAGCAGGCGGCTCGATCGGGGTGGCGATCGAGACGATCCGCCCGGCCGGCCGCACCAGCGGCGCCAGAACCGCGGCGTCCGGCGGGCTCAGCGGAACCAGGTTGAGCAGCGTGTCCACCGGGCCGTCGAGCGCGGCAACCACCGGCGTGGCGGTGTAGTCGATCACTTGGTCCGCCCCCTGCCCCAGGACCGCCTCGGCGCTGCGGGCGCCGGCCGTGGCGATCACCTCGGCTCCCGCGTACTTGGCGAGTTGCGTCACGAAGCCACCGACGCCTCCGCCCGCACCGTTGACCAGTACCCGCTGACCGGCGGCTACCTTCCCGTGCTCGAACACCGCCTGCCACGCCGTGAGACCGGCCACGGGAAGGGCCGCAGCGTTCGCAAGAGGGATGGAGGCGGGAGCCGCGACCAGCGTGGCCACGGGCGCCCGGACGTACTCGGCGGCCGCACCCGCGCTGTCGAGCCGCCCGATGACCCGGTCGCCGACGGTGAACCCTTCCGCACCCGCGCCGATCTCGGCGACAGTGCCGGCGACGTCCCAGCCGAGCGTGTAGGGCAGGTCCAAGGGAAAGAACGCCCGCAGCAGTCCGCCCCGCAATGCGGCCTCGGTGGGGTTGAACGAGGTCGCGGCGACACGGATGAGCACTTCACCTGATGCAGGCTGAGGGCGCGGAACGTCGTCGTAGCGGATCACAGACGCGTCGCCGTAGTCGTGGATACGTGCGGCTTTCATCTTCATGCCGCGAATCTACGACCTCACAGGGAGACGATCCATGCGGCAGAGTGCCCAGTTCATATGCGTACGTCTCGCCCGCGTAGTCTCACCGTATGGATGTGCTCAGTGACGTCATCGCGGTGATGCGGACCGGACGGCCTCGGTCGGCGCACGTGCGGTGGCATGCCCCGTGGGGGCAGGAGTTCGCCTCCGTACCGGGGTCGGCGGGCTTTCAGGTGATCCTGCAAGGCTCCTGCTGGCTACTCACTCCAGACGCAGAGCCCGTCCCGCTGGGCGTGGGCGACGTGGTGTTCCTGCCTCACGGCAGTGGCCACACCCTGGCCGACAGCCCCAAAACCCTGGTAACGGCCCCCGCCTGCGGCCCCGACGACCCCCGATTGTCCGAGCCCTACGCGTCGGACAGCGTCGACCGGACCGGAGACGGCGGTCCGGTCACCGTCGTGCTCTGCGGGACCTACCAGCTCGACCCGTCCCGCACCCACCCGCTGCTGCGCGACCTGCCTGACCGGATCCACCTCCCCGCGCACCCGGATCGCCACCCGGAACTGCGCTCGGCCGTAGAGCTACTGGCCGCCGAACTGGAGCACCCGGGCCTGGGCACGGACGCGGCCGTCCCCGCGCTCCTGGACACGCTGCTGCTGTACATCCTGCGCATCTGGTTCAACGAACAGCCCGCCCGGGGCAACACCACCGGCTGGGCCGCCGCGCTCAACGACCCGCCGGTCACCGCCGCCCTCCACGCCATCCACCGGGCCCCGGCGGCACCGTGGACAGTGGCGAAACTCGCCGCGGAAGCGGGGCTTTCCCGTGCACCGTTCGCCAGGCGCTTCGCCACACTGATCGGCCAACCACCCCTCAGCTACCTGACCTGGTGGCGGATGACCACGGCCGCGCGCCTGCTGCGGGCATCGGATGCACCATTGAAATCCGTCGCCACCCAGGTGGGCTACGCCTCCGAGTTCGCCTTCGCCAACGCGTTCAAGCGCACGCACGGGACAGCCCCTGGCACGTTCAGACGGCGGAGCTGAATCCAGTGCAGGCATCCTGGGCACGCTCAGCTGTACGTGACTGGGCACATCCCGATGCACTCCGACAGCGGGTAGCCGGTTACTGAGACACGCTCCTAGTGGAGGAGCTTGAGCCCTGCCGCCGGATCCTGGCCGAAGCCGAGCGTGAGAAGAGGAAGGGCGTCAACCGGCGCGGGTACAACCCCGGCTTCGGCTTCCTCGACCATCGCCACCGTGTCCTGGCCGCTGTCCTGAACCGCCGCAACACCGTCACGCTCACGCTGACGGCCCGGCTACTCGGCCGAGACCGCAACACCCTGAGCTACCACGCCCATCGGACCATGCCGCTGCTGGCTTTCGCCGCCCCTGACATCGCCGCCGCCCTCGCCCGGCCCCGGCTGACCCACCCACCCCGCTCAATCGAGGCCCTCCAGAGCGTGATCGCCGACCACGAGAGCAGCATCAATCCAGGCAGTAATTGAAATACGGCTCCTCACCAGTTCGTCTCGCCGGCGAAATACTTGGCCGCGTTGCGCAGGATGTCCCGCTCGGTTGCCAGCTTCCGCTCGCTCGCCTCAAGCTCGGCCACCCGGGCCTCCAGTTGCCGGATCCGCTCGTCCGGATCGGCGGACGCAGCCGGGTTCCCTGCCCTGGCCTGCGTCGTCCCGCCCCGCCGGGCGTCCACGGGCGCGATGCCGCCGCGTTCGCGGTCCCGCAGCACCCACTCACGCAGCGTCGCCCTGTTGATGCCCAGGTCAGCGGCGATGTCCTTGTACGTCGCCCCGTGCGTGGACTCGTACAAGGCCACGGCATCGGCCTTGAACTCGTCCGAGTAGTCCTTCATCGCCATCGGCGGTGTTCTCGCTTCCTCCGGATCAAGCAGATCCAGTATCAGCATGTCCACCCATCAGGGCGAAGGCCCCCACTCGGCGAACGTGTCGCCCGATTCCTCCGGCTCGGTGAACTCACCAGCATGGACATTCCACCCCAGCCGACCGATCCCGACCGGTCACAGCTGGTGAGCTTCTCCTTCTTGCGCCAATAGGCGCGCTTTGATCGGCAGGAGCACGGGGAGCCTGGCGCTGCCGCCCCGTCACGGCTGATCACCTTGTGTTCATGCGCCAGACGCGGCGACTTTCGTCTCTGGGCCTAGTCTTTACGCCCACCGGCCTCATATCCGAGCCGGGAGCCAAGACGGAGGTAGCAGTGATCCCAAGAAAGTCCCTTCTCGGAGGCGCCGCCCTGATGCTCGCAGCGGGAATCAGCACGCTCGCTCCTGCCGCCGACGCCCAAGCGGCGACTGCGACCTACTGGCACTTCGAGAACAAATACATTGGAAAGTGCCTGACAAGTGGACTGTTCGGCAGCCCGACAGCCAGCGTATACATGGCGCCCTGCGATAATTCCAGCTTCTTCCAGCAGTGGGACTGGCGAGGTGCGGACGGGTTGACCAACCAACTGCAGAACCGGAACACCGGCCAATGCCTTGAGGTAGACACAAAACACGCGGCCGGCAACGCCGTCTTCGCAGCGTCCTGCACGTGGAAGGACTCACAGCGCTGGGCCTTTACCGCCGTGCAGTCGGACGACGGGCTTAAGGGTTACCTTACCGATGCCGAGCTGGGCGTCGATATGGTATATCTGGTCCTGGACAATGACGATAATGTTCGAGGGGACATATTTGACGCGCTCACCTCACCGAGTTACACGTCGTGGGTGGGCTGGCACTCCTGAGAGGGCGTTTGATCTAGGCGTATTGCCGTGTATGACCTAGTAGGTTCCTCGCCAGGTTGGCGTGGTCTCGTCCGTTATGCGCTTGGTGAGGTTGTCGATCGAGGCGATGTAGATCATGGCTGTGGAGCTGGCGGGCAGGGTCTCGTAGTCGCGGGTGAGACGTCGGCGCATCATGATCCAGCCCAGGCTTCGTTCGACCACCCAGCGTCTTTTGACGATGTGGAAGCCGCGAAGTTCGGGGTTTCTTTTGACGACTTCGACGTCGATTCCGAGGTTGGCTCCATGCTCGATGACGGCGTTCTTGAAGCCGGTGTCAACCCAGCTCTTGGTGATGGTCGGGTAGGTATTCTTGGCTTGGTCGAGGAGTTGGATTCCTACGGCGTTCTCGGACAGCCATTGAAAGAGCGTTTCGTCCCGGCAGGGCCGTTTGATAACTCGGGCGGCAGGGCGGCTTCAGGTAGTCGTGCGTGTATGACGATCGGGTCGTGCGGACCCGTAAGCTCTTCAGCTGCGTACGGGATCGCCGGCAGCGACAAGGAGGGGCGCCGGGAATGGGCAGTGTCGGAACAGCACGGCTGCTGATCAGCAATGGCGGTGAGGCCGCGCTGGAGCTGACCGTGGAGCCCTGGGCGGAGACGCACCAGATGCTCCCAAAGCAGACGTGGGCCGTTGTCACCCACTCGCCTGCAGCGCATGGTTCATGGTCCGGAACTCTGCGTGGGGACGAACCATTCCAGGTCGACCATCGGCCCGAATCGGTCACGGTGTGGGTCGACGGCAACTGCTTCCTGTGACACGAAGGAGAACGCGATCGACTCTGCGGACTGGCAGTGCCCTGCTCAGGGCACTGCCTCCTGACTCAGGAGTCGCGCCGGTTCGGCGTGGATTCGTGGGTGAGTCTGCGGCTCATGAGGTCGATCATCGCTATGTTGATCATGGCTTCGGAGCGGTGGGGGTGGGTCTCGTAGTCGCGGGCGAGGCGGCGGTGGTGCATGAGCCAGCCGGTTGGGTCGGCCGCGCGGCGAGGTGTCTGCTGGGCAGGTCCTTTCCGCGCGGCCTCCCGCCGAACCGGACGTGATGGTTTCCCATCATCCGGCTCTGAGCGAGGGCAAGCAGCTCCTGTCGGCCAGCGCTCAACCGGCGCCACCGGCTGCCTATCGCACGGCGACGTTCACGCAGACGGGCGGTGAGGAAGTGAAGATGCGAGCTGGACAGGTCCAGCCCAGACGGGTAAACAAACACGTGAAGCCTCTGGCAGCGCGGGTGATATTGGTCGTGAACCCATCCACCAGGGGCTTCACTCGGCTGTCACGCCAACTGCCGCACCCACGCAGCAGGCTCAGTGTAACTTCCATGATCGTCAGCTGCACCGAAGGCCTTGCAGTCCCCAAGGTCCAGCAGTTGCCCGGGGTCTCTGTCATATGCCAACATCCACACCTGGTGAGAGACACTCACACGAACACAAGGGGTGGGGCGTTGAGGAAGAAGATGCTGGGGCGGCTGCTCGCCGTGACGGTCGCCGCGATCACGGCGACCACGGTGAGCATGGGAACCGCAGGCGCAGAGGACGGTTGGATACCGACGAACGACGTGTTGTACCCGTTGGACGGGAAGCGCATTCAGAACTTGCACTCAAACCTATGCCTGATCCCTTACGGGGGCAGTGACACCCCGGGTGCGAATATCGTTCAGTTTGACTGCAACGGCAGCAACTACGAGAAGTGGTTCCTCTGGCAGGACGAGATCGTCAATGTGGGCAGTGGCTTGTGCCTGACGCCGGAGGGCGGTTGGTCCGGCAACAACGTCAAGATCACGCAGTGGGACTGCGCCACCAATATGTCGCAGCTCACGAGGTATCAGCACCCGTGGCTGGATGATCACGGATACAACTTCAACTGGCAGGAGGTTCTCTTGGGCACTGGCTATTGCCTGACAGTGGAGGGCGCCTGGACGACGCGAGAGGCCCAGATCACCCAGTACGACTGCGACAACGAGAGCCCTGCCCAGTACTGGCACGCTATCAACGACTGACGGCACCCGCCACCGTCCCTGCGAGGCTCTGCGGCGTAGCAAGGTGGGTGAGTGGCCGGCCTGGGGCCGCCTTCCGGACACCCTTTCTGGACTGTCGGCGAGCTCGCGGGCTGAGCACGTCGCCAGATTGCGTCCCCGTTCATCAACCGAGCGGGGCCGCGTCTTCAGCCTGCCGTCTGTGCCCGCCAGCTGCGGCTATGGCGGTCTGGCGAGCGACATCGCTCGGAGATCAGCAGCAACGGCGGCAACGCGAACACACCGTGTACGGATTGCCGTCCACGCAGGCTGATGCCCGTGGCGACCTATACGAGCTGTTTGAGCTGCTCTGAGTTTGGTGGAGTCCCTGATGCCAGGGTTACGATCCTGGCGAAGGAGAACCACCAGTACCATGCCAGCACCCCGTAAGTACCCCGATGAAGTCCGTGAGCGTGCGATCCGTGAGGTCCGCGCGACCGGCCGCCCGATCGCGCACGTCGCGAAGGATCTGGGCATCCACAAGGAGGCCCTGCGCGGCTGGGTCCGCCAGGCCGAGGCCGACCGCGGTGAGCGTGACGACCGGCTGACCACCACCGAGCAGCACGAGCTCAGGCAACTCCGCCGGGAGAATGCCGAGTTGAGGCGGGCGAATGAGATTCTCAAGGCAGCCTCGGTGTTTTTTGCTCAGGAGATCGATCGTCCCCGGACGAGGCCGAGCACGTGATCGACCACCTGCGCGACAGAGGCCTCGGGGTCGATCCCGTCTGCCGGGTTCTTGAGCTGTCGCCATCGACGTACTTCGCCCGCAAGAAGCGGCCGAAGTCGGCCCGCCGGCTGCGCGACGAACAGCTCATGCCGCTGATCGAGCAGGTCCACGAGGATTCGGGCGGCACGTATGGGGCCCGCCGGATCACCCGCGCGCTCGGGCGCAAGGGCCACGAGGTGGCCCGCTGCACCGTCGAGCGGCTGATGGCCGAGCTGGGTCTGGAGGGCGTGATCCGCGGCCGGCGGCGCCGCACGACAGTCCCGGAGCCTTCCGCCCCCCCGGCCGCCGGACCTGGTCGACCGCGACTTCACCGCGAGCCGCCCGGACCAGCTGTGGGTCGCCGACATGACTTATGTCCGCACATGGTCGGGCTGGGCATACGTGGCGTTCGTCCTGGACGTGTACTCCCGGATGATCGTCGGCTGGCAGGTCGCGAACCACATGCGGACCGAACTTCCGCTGGACGCACTGGAGATGGCCCTGTGGAGGCGGAGGACCAAGAAGGACTCCGGCCTCGTCCATCACAGCGACAGGGGTTCGCAATACGTATCAATTCGGTATACCGACCGGCTCGCCGAAATCGGCGCCTGCGCCTCCGTCGGGTCCGTCGCTGACAGCTACGTCTGTCAGTCTTTTCGCACCGTATCCCGCAAGGATCGGGTAGCCCCGGCCGAGACGGTCTGACTCTTGCTTATGACTGACCCCACGGGTGTCCTGGCGTTGATCTGTCGACCGCCCAGCCGGGCACGCAGCAAGCGCTGCCGCTGGACGGACGTGACCGATAGGAGCCTGGAGCCGACTCGCCAAAGGGTCCCCGTGACAGTCCTGTCCGTCCGACCGGCGACAGCGTGAACCCCACGCTACCGACCGGAAGGAACACCGTGCAGCACAGCGAGCAACCCAGGTCCGGCCACGTCGTGATCGGCGTCGACACGCACAAGCACGTGCACGTCGCAGCCGTGATGAACACCATCGGCGGAATCCTGGCCACCCTCACGATTCCCACCGACACCGGCGGCTTCCAGCAACTGACGGACTGGGCAGACTCGTTCGGCACCGTCCTAGCGTTCGGGATTGAGGGCACCGGCTCCTACGGCGCCACGCTCACCTCGTTCCTGCGCAGAGCCGGCCACAAGGTGGTCGAGGCCGGCCGGCCCGACCGGCGGCTGCGGCGCATGAACGGCAAGTCCGACACCCTGGACGCCGAGAACGCCGCCCGCGCCGTGCTGGCCGGGTTCGCCACCGCCACGCCGAAGACCGCCGACGGCGAGGCCGAGATGATCCGCCAGTTCAAGATCGCCCACGACCAGGCCGTCGAACAACGCGCATCGGCGATGGTCACGATGAAGGCGATGCTCGTCCACGCTCCCGACGCCCTGCGCCGGGAGAACGCCGGCAAGACCCAGATCACCCTGGCACGGCACCTGGCAGCTCTGCGTCCCCGCCGCCTGGAAGAACCCGAGGACGCGCTTCGCCACACCCTGCGAACCCTCGCCAAGCGGTGGCAGTACCTGGACGCCGAGGCCAAGGAGCTGACGAAGATGATCGGCGACCTGGTCCAGCGGGTCGCCCCGCAACTGCTCGAGCCCTTCGGTATCGGCGTCCGCCGCGGAAATCCTCGTCGTGACCGGCGACAACCCCGAGCGGATCAAGTCCGAGGCCGCTCTTGCCAAACTCGCGGGCATCGCTCCCGTGCCTACCGGCTCCGGCATGACCGGCGGCAGGCATCGCATCAACCACGGCGGTCACCGCCAGCTCAACGCGGCGATCTACCGAACCGTCATCGTCCGCATGCGATTCCACCAGCCCACGATCGACTACGTCGCACGCCGCACGGCCGAAGGCAAGACGAAACGCGAGATCATCCGATGCCTCAAGCGCTACGTCATACGCGAGGTCTACCACCTGCTCCGCCCCGCCCCACAGACGGCCTCCGCAGCCAGTTGACAACTATAGGAGCGTCAACGCCCTGATGGAATCCACGATCGGCCTGTTCAAGACCGAGCTGATCAAGCCCCGCCGACCCTGGCGAACCCTGTCCGACGTCGAACTGGCCACCGCCCAATGGGTCGACTGGTACAACTACCACCGCCTGCACGGTGAAATAGGCCACATCCCGCCCGCAGAATACGAAGCCAACTACCACCTGACCGATAAGAAACCCCAGGTCACAGTCAAGATCTAGAGTCTCCACCAGAACCGGAGCGGTTCACTCACTCTCACGGCCTTGGCTTGATCAACAGCGTCTCGCCAACGCACATGATCACACCAAGGCCGCGCCGTTGCCTCACCGGCACTCGTGGACTTGCCCAACCCAACGGACCCACGCCATCATTTCCCGACATAGGGAGTTGGTTCTGACATGGTCTCGTGGGCTGCGCTCGCGGGCAGTGCCTCCATTGGCGGGCTCTCCGCCCGTTCCTGGGTGCAGGTGGCACGCTACTGGGGCGATCCCGCGGCGCACCCGTCGCCGACGGTCCTGGCCCGGTTCACCGGACCTGCGGCCCAGCGCCGGCTCACACAGGGTTCCCTGCTCAATTCCGTTTGCCTGAGCGGTGTGACGCTGTTGCTGCTGGGGGGTGCGTGGCTGCCCCAGCACGGTGGTGCCGGCACGCAGAATCCGGTCGCGTTCGCCGTGGCCCTTGGGGGACTTGTGGTCTTCCTCAGCGGATGTCTGGGCCAGATCTCGCTGGTATTCCTGGGCAGACCTCGCTTCGTCCTGCCGAAGCACGCCCGGGACGATAACGGAGACATGGCCGGTCGCCCGCCCGGCCGGGAAAGCGGCTCGTCCCCTGGACGAGGAGCCGACGCGGCGTCGGCATTGCTGCCAGTTGAACATGAGGGCAAGGCCGAGATCCTGGTGTTCCGCGACGAGGCGGACACCTACGCGCAACTGCGCCGCTACAAGGTCTACGTGGACGGCAAGCGCGTGGGAAGCCTCCGGCGGGGGGAGCACTGTGTGACATTCGTGGCCCCCGGCGCGCACATCGTCCAGGTCAAGATCTCTTGGTGCACGAGCCCGGTATCCCGCGTCGACGTGGCCCCCGGCGACCGGCTGAGGTTCCTCTGCCGCGCCCGGTCCGGCGTGGCGACCGAGCCCACCGCGGTGTACCGGCTCCGGCACGATTTCCTGGTGCTGTGCGCCGTGTGACAGGGATTCCGCCATCCGGCCCCGTGAAACGGGGCAGACGGTCGGGTGGCCCGGGGGATCTCACCCCCGGGCTCCCACAGAACGGAGCGTGACAGGGAGCCTTTTCCATCATCAGTCTGAGCTGGTCAGATGCAGGGCGAGGATGGCTTGGACGAGGGCGGTGACTCGGGTGGTGGAGCACCGTAGTTTGCGGAGGAGGCGCCAGGACTTCAGCGTGGCCATTGCTTGCTCGACGAGAGCGCGGATCTTCGCATGGGACCGATTGACGGCCTTCTGGCCTGGGGAAAGGGTTTCTCATCGTCCCCAGTACGGGATGCGGACTCGGCCGCCGGCGCCTCGGTATCCCTTGTCGGCCCAGCATGGGACGTCGGCCTGTGCGAGGGCGTCGAGGATGCCGTGTTCGCGGGCTGCGCGGATGTCGTGGACGGCTCCGGGTAGCGCGGGTGAGGCCCACAGCAGCCGGCCGAAGGGATCGGTGAGGACCTGCACGTTCATGCCGTGCTTCTTGTGCTTGCCGGAGTAGAAAGGCCGGTCCGCGGCGATGCGGTCGATGGGCAGGAGTGTGCCGTCAAGGAGCACGAATGCTTTCGTTGACGCGGTACGAATGGCGTCGGCCAGGGTGGGGGCCAGGCCGGCCAGGAGGTCGACGCCCTCGGCGACGTAGCGGTACGCGGTCGTGATTCCGACGCGAACCCGGCGGCGAGTTGGGCGTAGGTGTGTCCCATGCGCAGGTGTGCGAGCACGAGCAGGGCCTGGCGGCCGGCCGTCAGCCGCCTCCAGCGGGACCCGATCGCACGGTGGTGCCGCCGCAACTGCCCGGAGAGGAAGCGGAGAGTGGAGCTGGACACGTCGATGCCAGACGGGTAGACAAGCATGCGAAGCCTCTGGTGGAGATGGCTCTCTTGGTCGAAAACCCATCTACCAGGGGCTTGTGTGCCACGAACGCGTGAGATCGGGCGTGGTAGCGGCCAGTTGAGCATGGTGCTGCACGGGAGATGAAGGATGTTTGGCCCTTCGGAGCCGCCTTTCGGGAGGAGGCTTCAAACCGCCCTCCGTTGCGTTAGCTGAGGACTGTCGTGGTGAGCAGGAGGGAAAAGGCGTCCAAGAGGCGTCAGGTGGGGATCAAGAAGGCGTTGCATCGAAAGCCTCGCGAGGGGTTCGCCGCGGAAGCGTCGTTAGGTATGAAGTGGCATCGAAACCGGGTCTTTAAGCTCAACCCGGGATGAGTCTGGCGGGTGCCCGAGTATTGGCCAGGTGGTGTCCGGCGCAGAGGTGGCGCGATCTTGATCTGCCGCTCTCGTGTGGAACGTGGGATGGCGTGTCCCGACACAGCCCAAGTCCTGAAAAGGAGCTGGGCGAGAGGGGGTTCCCCAAGCGTCTGAAACGCGAGGGGGTGAGTACCGTCGCGGGACGCGCCGGCGGACCGGCTCGTAGTAGTGATGATCCTCCTGCTTGATGCGGTGGGGCGGGGAGCGAAGGGGCCGGCTTGACCGTGGTTCGTTGATGAGATCAACCGGGCGCTGCGGCGGCCGGGAGGAGTCGCGTGGACGAGCAGTGACCAGCAGGCAAGCCGTTCAACATTTCCAAACAGGAGGTCTGGGACGCTTATCAGAAGGTGCGGGCCAACAAGGGAGCGGCGGGAGTGGACGGCTGCTCGATCGAGGACTTCGAGAAGGATCTGAAGGGCAACCTCTACAAGATCTGGAACCGGATGTCCTCTGGCAGCTACTTCCCTCCTCCCGTGCTGGCGGTGGAGATCCCGAAATCCCATGGCGACGGCATTCGAGTTCTGGGGGTGCAGGGCTTGATCAAGTTCCGGAGTCGTGTCGGTGGGTCAGGCAGTGACCGGTTGGGGGCATAGCAGAGCAGGCACGGGGTTCGTGATCATTGGGGTGTCGAAGCTCAACGATCATGAGGTGGCCCGTGCCTGCCGCTGCATCTTCCCCTATTCCCGCGGTGCTGGTGAAGCTGGGCCCGCTGGACGCGGACCGGGTCGCTGACCTGCGCCCTTACCTGGACCTGGTGCCCGATCCGCGTGGGCGGCGGGGCCGCTGGTACTCGCTGACCGCCATTCTGCTGGTGTGCGCGTGCGCGGCCGTCTCGGGAGCGAGAAGCGTTGACGAGATCGCCGAGTGGGCGCAACGCGCCTCGGACGCACTGCTGGCGGCGGTTGGTGTCCGCCGTCATCTGTTGCGGTGGCGGCGGGCTCCCTCGCGGGCCACGATCGGGCGGGTACTGGGGACTGTCGACGGTGACGCCCTGGACCGGGCCGTGGGCGCTTGCCTCGCCGGCCGCCATGTGGTTGCCGCGGGGACCGCGTCCGGGCGGCGCGTGATCGCCGTCGACGGCAAGGCGCTGAAGGGCTCCGCCCGTCTCACCGCCACCCGCAGGCACCTGCTCTCCGCGGTCACCCACCACCGCGCGGTGACCCTTGCCCAGGCGGAGGTCGGCGCGAAGACGAACGAGACCGCGTACTTCCGGCCGCTGCTCGAGCCGCTGGACCTGGCCGGAGCCCTCGTCACCTTCGACGCCCTGCACTCGGTCCGGGCGAACGTCACTTGGCTGGTCGAGACCAAGAAGGCCCACTACGTCGCGGTGATCAAGGCAAATCAGCCGAGCGCACACCGGCAGCTCGCCGCCCTGCCCTGGCGGGACATCGCCGTCCAGCACACCTCCTCCTCCTCCTCCACCGGCCACGGTCGCCGCGAGTCCCGCTCGATCAAGACCTGCGGCATCGCGGACGAGCTCGGCGGGATCGCCTTCCCCCATGGCCGCCTGGCCATCCGGGTGCACCGCCGCCGCAAGCAGACCGGCCGCCGCGAGAGTCGTGAGACGGTCTACGCCGTCACCAGCCTCGACGCCCACGAGACCCGTCCGGTCGAACTCGCCGCCGCGGTCCGCGGCCACTGGACAATCGAAGCCCTGCACCACGTCAGAGACGTGACCTTCGCCGAGGGCGCATCCACCGTCCACAACGGCACCGCACCCCGCGCCATGGCCACCCTCCGCAACCTCGCCGTCGGCCCGCTCAAGACCCTCGGAGCCGACAACATCGCCAAGACCACCCGCGCGATCCGTGACCAACCCGAACGAGCACTCCCGTTCCTGGGCATCACCAACAAGACGGGAACCGCGGGAACTTGATCAAGCCCTGCTGGACACCCGGCTCCCGTTTCGGTGGCGCGGCCGAAGCACATTCCGAGAGTTACTTGCCGACCGTTCGCCGGTTGAGCCCAGTCTCTCTCGCGATCTCTCGCAGGCTCATCGCGCCGGACTCGTACAGCGGACGAAACCGCCGCAACTCCAACCAGCGATGCGGATCCAAGACCACCGTCAGCCGCCTCCCTGCTGCCCCGAACCGACAGCAACAGGCTCGCGGCCTGCACCCCCACACCGCACCCGAAACGGTGCACCTTCATCCGTACGAGGCGGTGCACGTTCGCTTGTACGCCGACACCTGGACGCCGATGACGTCCAGCAGTCGCAGCCGCTCGGCGGTCTCGCTGCCCTCCGCCGCGCTGAAGGCCATGATCCGCAGGTCGGTGCCGAGCGCCGCGAGGATGTCGCAGTCGAGGGTGAGCTCAGCGACGCTCGCGTGCCGGACCGTCTTGGTCAGGGACTCGTGCACACCTACCACGCCGGAATCCCACAGCGCCGCGAAGTCACTGCTCCGGGTACGGAGCTCATCGGTCAGTGCGGCCAGTCCGGCGTCCTTCGGATAGCGGGCCGACGCCGCTCGCAGGTCGGACACGAAGGCCGCGCGGTGACCTGTCTTCCGGCTCACCGCCTGGGGGTATCCGGCGGGCGGTGTGACGAAGGACCACCACACCGCATTCCTCCCGAAGCCGCGTGACGGTGGCGGGTCACCGAACAGTGCCGCCCACAACGGGTTCCACGTGATGAGGTTCCAGGCGGCGTCGTACACACTCAGCGGTGTGCCGGTCAGTCGATCGAGCAGGCGCTGGACGCCTGCCGGCACATGATCGGAAACCTGCCCGGCGCTCGGCACCGCCTGACCGGCGAGCACGAAAAGGTGCTCACGCTCCGCCGTCGTCAGCCGCAACGCCCGAGACAACGCGGACAGTACGTGCGGGGACGGATTCGTCGACCTGCCCTGTTCGAGCCGCACGATGTAGTCGACGGACAAGCCGGCGAGCTGGGCGAGTTCCTCACGCCGCAGGCCTGGCGCGCGCCGGCCTCCGTCGTTTGGCAGGCCGACCTCGGCCGGTTTCGTGCGATCCCGCCAGGCGTGCAACGCCCTGCCGAGATCCGTGGTTCCGGTCATCTCCCGAGTATCGCCGATCGGCCGCGTCCCGTCGTGGTACTGCGGGTCCACCGGCTGCGGCGGGTACTGGTCGATGCCCGCGGATCCGTGGACGGTGGATGTACCGGCTGACGGCCGGTGGCCGGTGGGGACCCACCCGCCGATCTGCGTCGAAGGAGCACGTTCATGAAGTACCGCAACCTCGGGCGGACCGGGATCAAGGTCAGCCCCTACGGTCTCGGCACGCTGATGTTCGCCAGCCAGATGGGCAACGACCCGGACGAGTCGGTCCGCATCATCCACAAGGCGATCGACGCCGGGATCAACCTCATCGACACCGCCGACCGCTACGCCGACTCGGAGGACATCGTCGGAAGGGCACTGAAGGGCCGCCGCGACGAGGTGGTCCTGGCCACCAAGGTCGGCCTGCCTATGGGCGAGGGCCCCAACCAGAAGGGCGCCTCCCGCCGCTGGATAACCACCGCCGTCGAGAACTCCCTGCGCCGGCTCGGCACCGACCACATCGACGTCTACCAGCTTCAACGGCCCGACCCGGACACCGACCTGGAGGAGACCCTGTCCGTCCTGACCGACCTCGTCAGGGCCGGCAAGGTGCGCGCCATCGGCTCGTCGACCACGCCCGCCTCGATGATCGTCCAGGCTCAGTGGGTTGCCGAACGCGCCGGGCTGCAGCGGTTCCGCACCGAGCAGCCCCCGTACTCGATCCTGAACCGTGGCATCGAACGGGAGGTCCTGCCGCTCGCGCAGGAGCACGGCATGGGCGTCATGGTGTGGGGCCCGTTCGGCCAGGGCCTGCTGACCGGCCGGGTGCGCAAGGGCGGTGACAACGACCTCAAGCGCGTCCAGTTCTCCCGTCACCTGTCCGACGAGCGCCGCATCGGCGTCGTCGAACAGCTCGTCCCGCCCGCGAAGGAGGCCGGCCTGCCCATGACCCACCTGGCCATGGCCTTCACCATCGCCCACCCGGGCGTCAGCGCCGCGCTCCTCGGCCCGCGCACCATGGAACACCTCGACGACCTTCTGGCCGGGGCCGACGTCGAGCTGTCCGACGACCTCCTCGACCGGATCGACGAGATCGTCCCGCCGGGCACCGACGTCACCGCGCTCGACCAGGAATACCGGCCCCCGGCCTTGCTCGAGACCGCTCTCCGGCGTCGTCCCGCCGGGCTCCGGTCGGCGGCCTGAACCCCAGGGGCCCGGCAGCAGTGGGCCCGGGGACGTGGCCCGGTCCCTGGCACACCGCGGGCAGGCGCACGCACGCCGACAAAACCGTCCCCGAGTTCAGGAAGGACGCTGTCGCGCTCTACCGCGCCGCGACCGGGAAGCGGACGTGTGCGGTGGTTGCCGCGGGTCTCGGTATCACCGCGGAGTCGCTTCGGACCTGGGTGTGCAAGGACGAGGCCCAGGCCGAGCCCGAGGACCGCGATGGCAGCGTGAGCGCGGCGGAGGAGCTGGCCCGGCTGCGGGCGGAGAACGCCCGGCTGCTCAAGGCCGAGCAGGAGTGGCAGCTGGAGCGCGAGATCCAGCGCCGGGCAGCGGCCTATTTCGCCCGAGAGGTGAAGTGAGCCCCTGCCGCTGGGACTTCGTCTCCCAGAACTGCGCTGACTTCGGCGTGCAGCGGATCTGCTGGGTGCTCGGGGTGTCCCGCGCTGGCTACTACCGGCATCTGGCCAAGGGGCAGGCCCGCGCCGAGCGCCGGGCCGAGGAGAAGGGGACCATGAGGGAGATCCGCGCCATCCATGCCGAACGCCAGGGGCGTATGGGGCTCCGCGCGTCCATGCTGAGCTGCGTGCGAGGGGGCGGAGGATCAACCGCAAACGCGTCACCCGGCTGATGCGGATCAACCACATCGTGGGCCGGCACCTGCGGAAGTAGAAGGCGACGACGATCGCGGACAGGACCGCGCCGCCCGCGCCGGGCCTGGATGAGCACAGGTACCCCTCTGGCCCCAGGCACGAAGGCTGAACTCGCACGACCGCCCCCTGATACAGGGAACTGGCGTCCGGGTTCGACGTACTTCGGCTGCGGGATTCCGGGAACACGCGCACTTGAACCGCTCCGGTTCTGGTGGAGACTCTAGATCTTGACTGTGACCTGGGGTTTCTTGTCGGTCAGGTGGTAGTTGGCTTCGTATTCTGCGGGCGGGATGTGGCCTATTTCACCGTGCAGGCGGTGGTCGTTGTACCAGTCGACCCATTCGGCGGTGGCCAGTTCGACGTCGGACAGGGTTCGCCAGGGTCGGCGGGGCTTGATCAGCTCGGTCTTGAACAGGCCGATCGTGGATTCCATCAGGGCGTTGTCGTATGCGGGCGACCTGGTGGCCCTGCCGGCGCAGGTGGTGCCAGATCTTGCGAGCCCCGTAGACGCCGCAGTTGGCCTCGAACACCTCCTGGACCAGGACTTTCAGTCCCGCGTCGCGCACCGCCCGGGCCGAGGGCGGGCGTGCCTTGGCGGCGTAGTAGGTGGAGGGGGCGATCTTTACGCCGTGCTCGGTGAGCACGGTGCAGATCGGCTCGACGCCGCCGAAGCGGTCCCGGTGCTCGTCGATGAACGTCACGAGCGAAGATGTGGCCGGTCGAGCTCGGCCGCGAAGAAAGCCGACTTAGATTCAACCGGTCAAGGCAACACTCTCGGCTGGTGTGCGGAATCCGAGGCACTTGCGCGGACGGTTGTTCAGCTTGGTCGCGATGGCGTCAAGGTCGTCCTGGCTGAAGGTCGACAGGTTGGTGCCTTTTGGGCAAGGCCGTGAAGTTAGGGGCTGATCGGTGTTGTCGTCAGGATGGCGATGGTGAGGGTGGCCTTGTAGGTGCGCCGGTCGATCTTGAGGCTTTTGTATGCGTATCGGGATAGTGGGCGTTTGACGGCGCGGGGGCTGATGCGGAGGCGGTGGGCGGGCATGAGGTGGTTCAGGACTGCTCGTCCGATGGTGCCGACAAGGTCGATGGTGGTGCCGGCGATGATGCCGTTGGCCTGGATGACCTGGTCGC
>NZ_CAJSLV010000049.1:31325-168510 GCF_907177275.1 Actinacidiphila cocklensis | reverse complement strand
GGCGGGCGCCCGCCCGCGCCGGTCACCCGGCTGCCGGGAACGGGCGTCCCGGCGGGCTCGGCCGCGGCCGGCACCCGGCGCTGGATCGAGATCAACGGCACCCGGCACCAGATCACCCGGGGCTCTCTCGTCCTGGGGCGCTCCACCGAGGCGGACGTCCGGGTGGACGACCCGGGCGTATCACGCAAACACTGCGAGATCCGGGTCGGTACCCCGTCCCTGGTGCAGGATCTCGGGTCGACAAACGGCATCGTGGTGGACGGGCAGCACACCCAGCGCGCTACGCTCCGCGACGGCTCCCGCATTGTCGTGGGGAGCACGACCATCGTCTACCGGCAAGCCGAAGGGTGAAGCGGGGCCAATGTCAGAGCTGACCCTGACGGTCATGCGGTTGGGTTTCCTCGCCGTTCTGTGGCTGTTCGTGATCGTCGCGGTGCAGGTCATCCGCAGCGACCTTTTCGGGACCCGGGTGACCCAGCGCGCCGGGCGCCGCGCCGAGACGGCGGCCCGCCCGCCGCAGCAGCGCCAACAGGCCGCGGCGCAGGACAGGCGTGCCCAGCAGCCGGCGCAGAACAGCCGCCAGCGCCGGGGCGCCCCCACCAAACTGGTGGTCTCCGAGGGCTCGCTGGCGGGCACCACCGTGGCGCTGCAGGGCCAGACCATCACGCTGGGCCGGGCGCATGACTCGACGATTGTCCTCGATGACGACTACGCGTCCAGCCGGCATGCCAGGATCTACCCGGACCGCGACGGCCAGTGGATCGTCGAGGACCTGGGTTCCACGAACGGCACCTATCTCGACCGGAACCGGCTGACCACGCCGACGCCGGTCCCGCTGGGTGCGCCGATCCGCATCGGCAAGACCGTCATCGAGCTGCGGAAGTAGTCGCACAATGGGCGAGCGGAGCCACGACGCGCGAGCGAGAGGGTGGGCAGCGTGCGGATGTACCCGGAGCCGACGGGGGAGGTGCGCATGTCTCTGAGCCTGCGTTTCGCCGCCGGTTCGCACAAGGGCATGATCCGCGAGGGGAACGAGGACTCCGGCTATGCCGGCCCGCGTCTGCTCGCGATCGCCGACGGCATGGGCGGCCAGGCCGCCGGTGAGGTCGCCTCCTCCGAGGTGATCTCCACCATTGTCACGCTTGACGACGACATTCCCGGTTCCGACATCCTCACGTCGCTGGGTACGGCCGTGCAGCGCGCCAACGACCAGTTGCTGCAGATGGTCCAGGAGGACCCGCAGCTGGAGGGCATGGGCACCACGCTGACCGCCCTGCTGTGGACGGGCCAGCGGCTCGGCCTGGTGCATGTCGGCGACTCGCGCGCCTATCTGCTGCGCGACGGCGTCCTCACCCAGATCACCCAGGACCACACCTGGGTGCAGCGGCTGGTGGACGAGGGCCGGATCACCGAGGAGGAGGCCACCACCCACCCGCAGCGCTCCCTGCTGATGCGCGCGCTGGGCAGTGGCGAGCGGGTCGAGCCCGACCTGTCCATCCGCGAGGTCCGGGTCGGCGACCGCTATCTGATCTGTTCCGACGGCCTGTCGGGTGTGGTCAGCCACCAGACGCTCGAAGACACCCTGGCCGGCTACCAGGCACCGCACGAGACCGTGCAGGAGCTGATCCAGCTCGCGCTGCGCGGCGGCGGCCCCGACAACATCACCTGCATCGTCGCCGACGTCCTGGACACCGACGACGGCGACACGCTCGCGGCGCAGCTCAACGACACCCCCGTGGTGGTCGGCGCGGTCGCCGACACACAGCTGCCGCTCAGCGACGCCCGCCACCTGCAGACCCCGGCCGGCCGCGCGTCCGAGCTGGGCCGCGCCCCGCAGCAGGCGGGTCCGGCCGGCGCCTTCGGCCCGCCCGGCAGCGGCGACCCGGTCCCGGGCGCCGCCGGCGCTCCGCTGGGCAGCTTCGGCAGCCACGACGACGCCGACTTCACCAAGCCGGAGAAGACCCGCAAGTGGCCCAAGCGCACCCTGGTCGGCGTCGTCGCGCTCGCCGTCGTGGGCGGCGGCCTCTACGCCGGGTACCGGTGGACGCAGACGCAGTACTACGTCGGGGCCAAGGACGACCACGTCGCCGTCTACCAGGGCATCGACCAGAAGCTGGCCTGGATCAACCTGTCGAAGGTGCACAAGGACCGCACCGATATCGAACTCAAGTACCTGCCGTCGTACCAGCGCGACAAGGTCCAGAGCACCATCGCGCTCAGCAGCCTCGGCCAGGCCAACGACAAGGCCGACGAGCTCGCCCGGCAGGCAGCGGTGTGCAAGAAGGTCACCGACGCCGCCCTCGCGAAGGCGAAGAAGGGCCAGACCCAGCTGCCGACGGCCGGCGGCGGCTCCGCCAGCGGCCCGGTCGGCAAGGCGACTCCCAAGCCCACCACCACCCCGACGGGGACCCCCACGCCGCAGAAGACCACCGCACCGACCACCGCACCGACCACCGCACCGACCACCGCACCGACACCGGCGCTGACGCAGGACGAGCAGAAGCTGGCCGCGAACTGCACCTCGGGCCAGCCGTAACACCAGGAGGGGTCGGCTCGTCATGAGCGCCAGCAACACCACCACCATCACCTCGATCGGCGCTCCCAACCGCCGCAACACCGAACTGGCCCTGCTGGTCTTCGCGGTCGCCATCCCGGTGTTCGCCTATGCGAACGTCGGCCTGGCCAAGAACGACTCGGTCCCTGCCGGGCTGCTCGGTTACGGGGTGGGGCTCGGCCTGCTGGCCGCGGTGGCCCATCTGCTGGTGCGCAAGTTCGCCCCGTACGCCGACCCGCTGATGCTGCCGATCGCGACGCTGCTCAACGGGCTGGGCCTGGTGCTGATCTGGCGGCTGGACCAGGAGCCGAGCCTGGGCACCGCGATGGCGCCCAAGCAGCTGATGTGGTCCACGGTCGGCGTGGCGCTGTTCATCGTCGTGATGGTCTTCCTCAAGGACCACCGCATCCTGCAGCGCTACACCTACATCTCGATGGTGGTGGCGCTGGCGCTGCTGATCGCGCCGGTCTTCTTCCCCGCCGTCTACGGCGCCCGGATCTGGATCACGCTGCCCGGCATCGGCTCCCTGCAGCCCGGCGAGTTCGCCAAGATCATCATCGCGGTGTTCTTCGCCGGCTACCTGATGGTCAAGCGGGACGCCCTCGCGCTGGCCAGCCGCCGGGTGATGGGCCTGTACCTGCCGCGCGGCCGCGACCTCGGCCCGATCCTGGTGATCTGGGCGCTCAGCCTGATGATCCTGGTCTTCGAGACCGACCTGGGCACCTCGCTGCTCTTCTTCGGCCTGTTCGTGATCATGCTCTACGTGGCCACCGAGCGGACCAGCTGGATCGTCTTCGGCCTGCTGCTCAGCGCGGCCGGCGCGGTCGCCGTCGCCTCCACCGAGCCGCACGTCAAGGTCCGCGTCACCAACTGGCTGCACCCGCTCGCGCTGGAGCACGGCGCGGTGACCGAGACCGCCCAGTCCCGCTACGCCTTCGGATCCGGCGGGCTGTTCGGCTCAGGACTCGGCGAGGGCTACAGCCGGCTGATCGGCGGCATCGGCTCCAAGAGCGACTACATCCTCGCCACGGTCGGCGAGGAGCTGGGCCTTGCGGGCCTGATGGCCGTCCTGCTGCTCTACGGGCTGCTGATCGAGCGGGGCATGCGCACCGCGCTGGCCGCCCGCGACCCGTTCGGCAAGCTGCTCGCCGTCGGCCTGTCCGGCGGCCTGGCCCTGCAGGTGTTCGTCGTCGCGGGCGGCGTCACCGGGCTCATCCCGCTGACCGGTATGACCATGCCTTTCCTCGCCCAGGGCGGTTCCTCCGTGATCGCCAACTGGGCACTGGTCGCGATCCTGCTGCGGATCAGCGACACCGCACGGCGGCCGGCCCCGAGCCCCGCCCCGTCCCCCGACGCCGAAGCGACCCAGGTGGTGCGTAACCAGTGAACAAGCCGCTACGACGGGTCGCGGTCTTCTGCGGTCTCCTCGTCCTCGCCCTGCTGGTGCGCGTCAACTACGTGCAGTTCGTGCAGGCCGACCAGCTGCAGAACGACGTGCACAACCGCCGGGTCGCGATCAACCAGTACGCCCAGCCGCGCGGCGACATCATCGTCGACGGCAAGGCCGTGACCGGCCACACCGAGACCAACGGCAGCGACTTCAAGTACAAGCGCACCTACACCGACGGTGCGATGTGGGCGCCGGTGACCGGCCACGCCTCGCAGGCGTACGGCACGACCATGCTGGAGGGCGTCGAGGACAAGATCCTCACCGGCAGCGACGACCGGCTGTTCTTCAACCGCACCATCGACCTGCTGACCGGCAAGCAGCGGCAGGGCGGCAACGTGGTGACCACGCTGAACGCCAAGGCGCAGAAGGCCGCCTACGACGGGCTCGGCAACAAGAAGGGCGCCGTCGTCGCGCTGGACCCGGGCACCGGGGCGATCCTCGCCATGGCGAGCACCCCGTCGTACGACCCGTCGGGCATCGCGGGCTACTCCAACACCGACGAGAAGAACTGGATCGCGCTGGACAAGAAGAACGATCCGGACGACCCGTCCCTGAACCGGGCGCTGCGCCAGACCTACCCGCCCGGTTCGACGTTCAAGCTGGTCACGGCGGCCGCGGCACTGGAGTCGGGCAAGGTGACCGACGTCGACGCCAAGACGACGTCGCCCGTCCCGTACACCCTGCCCGGCACCACGGTGCCGCTGAAGAACGAGGGCCACATCCAGTGCAAGGACGCCACACTGCGCAATGCGCTGCGGCAGTCCTGCAACACCGTCTTCGGCAAGCTCGGCGCCGACATCGGGCTCAAGGGCATGGTCGACGAGGCGGAGAAGTTCGGCTTCAACAAGGAGCAGCTCGTCCCCGTCCGCGCCGACGCGAGCAACTTCGACACCAAGATGAGCCCCGACCAGGTCGCCCAGTCCTCGATCGGCCAGTTCGACACCGCGGCCACCCCGCTGCAGATGGCCATGGTCGCCTCGGCGATCGCCAACAACGGGGTGCTGATGCAGCCCTACGAGGTCGCGAAGCTGGTGGCGCCCAATCTGAGCACCATCTCGCAGACCGACCCCACGGAGCTGAGCAAGCCGCTGACGCCGGAGAACGCGCAGAAGCTGCAGTCGATGATGGAGACGGTCGTCACGGAAGGCACCGGCAAGAACGCCAGGATCCCGGGCGTCAAGGTCGGCGGCAAGACCGGTACCGCGCAGCACGGCGTCAACAACGACAAGGCGCCCTACGCCTGGTTCGTCTCCTACGCCATGACCGACCAGGGCTCGCCGGTCGCGGTGGCCGTGGTCGTCGAGGACGGCTCGGCCAACCGCGAGGACATCAGCGGCGGCGGCCTGGCGGCCCCGATCGCCAAGGCCGTCATGGAAGCGGTGCTCGACAAGTGACCGGCGCGGTGACGCCGCCCGGCGCTCCGGGCGAGACGAATGTCACGCGCGTCGTGGCGCCCGGCCACATACCGGTCGGGTATCGGCGGACGTCCAGGGCACGGATCGGCCGGGAACGCCCGGTACCGTAGCTCCGTGCAGGCGTAGGTCTTGGGTTGATGGGATTCAGGTCGTGAACGTCAAGATACGGGTTTGAGGAGAGGGCAGAGCTATGGAAGAGCCGCGTCGCCTCGGCGGCCGGTACGAGCTGGGCTCGGTGCTCGGCCGCGGTGGCATGGCCGAGGTGTACCTCGCGCATGACACCCGCCTCGGCCGTACCGTCGCTGTGAAGACGCTGCGGGTGGACCTTGCCCGCGATCCGTCCTTCCAGGCCCGTTTCCGCCGGGAGGCCCAGTCGGCCGCCTCGCTCAACCACCCCTCGATCGTCGCCGTGTACGACACCGGCGAGGACTACGTCGACGGCATCTCGATCCCGTACATCGTGATGGAGTACGTCGACGGCTCGACCCTGCGCGAGCTGCTGCACTCCGGGCGCAAGCTGCTGCCCGAGCGGGCCATGGAGATGACCGTCGGCATCCTCCAGGCGCTGGAGTACAGCCACCGGGCGGGCATCGTCCACCGCGACATCAAGCCGGCCAACGTCATGCTGACCCGCACCGGCCAGGTCAAGGTCATGGACTTCGGCATCGCCCGTGCGATGGGCGACTCCGGCATGACCATGACGCAGACCGCCGCGGTCATCGGCACCGCGCAGTACCTGTCGCCCGAGCAGGCCAAGGGCGAGCAGGTCGACGCGCGCTCCGACCTGTACAGCACCGGCTGCCTGCTCTACGAGCTGCTGACCGTGCGGCCGCCCTTCGTCGGCGACTCGCCCGTGGCGGTGGCCTACCAGCACGTGCGCGAGGACCCGCAGCCGCCGTCGATCTTCGACCCCGAGGTCACACCGGCGATGGACGCGATCGTCCTCAAGGCGCTGACCAAGGACCCGGACTACCGCTACCAGTCGGCCGACGACATGCGCGCCGACATCGAGGCGGCGCTCGACGGCCAGCCGGTCGCCGCGGCCGTCGCCATGGGCGCGGCGGGCTACGGCTACCCGCACGGCTACCCGGACACCGCCGCCACCACGGCGCTGCCGCAGCAGTCCGACCCGCACACCTCGATGCTGCCGCCGTCCCGCGAGGACGACGGCGGCTACGGCTACGACGACCGGCCGGACCGCCGCAGGCAGAAGAAGGGCGGCAGCGCGTCCACCGTGCTGCTGGTCGTCGCCGGCGTCCTGGTGCTGATCGGTGCGATCTTCCTGGGCAAGTCGATCTTCAGCGGCCACGGCGCGAACAACGACGCCAAGGTGCCGGACTTCGTCGGCAAGTCCTACGACGAGGCGACGACGACCGCGGGGAACATCGACCTCAAGGTCGTCAAGGGCGCACCGGAGTTCTGCGACGGGATCGACAAGGACCTGGTCTGCAAGCAGACCCCGGCCGCCGACACCGCGCTCCCGTCCGACAAGACGGTCACCGTGATCCTGTCGAAGGGTGCCGCGCCGATCCCGGTGCCCGACGTGAAGAACGACAAGGTCGCGGACGCCGAGGCGGAGCTGCGGAGCGCCGGCTTCGACGTGAAGAAGGTGGACCAGGTCTCGGCCACCAAGGACCCGGGCATCGTCGTCGGACAGGACCCGGGGGCCGGCTCCAAGCAGCCCAAGGGCACGGTCATCACCCTCAAGGTCACGGTCGAGCCCGAGAAGATCGACGTCACGGACGTCAAGGGCTACACCAAGCAGGCCGCGCTCGACCGCCTCCACCAGGACGGCTTCACCAACATCACCACCACCTCCGACGTGTCGCAGGACGGAAGCGCCCCGGCGGGCACGGTCATGAGCCAGAACCCGCCCGGCGGCACGTCGGCGGCCAAGGACGACCCGATCAACCTGGTCATCTCCACCGGGCCGCCCATGACGCAGGACCCGCCCCAGGGCCAGTCGATGCCCAGGGTGCAGTTCCGCAAGCTCGGCGAGGTCCAGGACCAGCTGAACGGGATGAACCTCGGTCTGAGCGTCGTGGTGGTCAACGGCGGCCCCGAGGACCGCAACTCCTGGGTCATCGGCAGCACCCCCGGCGAGGGTGCCCCGCTGACGCAGGGCGAGCAGATCCAGCTGCAGACCGCCGCGAATCCCGGCGGCGGCCAGTAGCCGCCCCGCCCCCACCAGCAGCGACGAACGCCGCCGTCCGGACTACCTCAGTTCGGGCGGCGGCGTTCGCTGTGCGTCGACCTTCTGGGTGCGGACCAGCTCGCCCCACACGACGTAGCGGTAGCGCGAGGTGTAGACCGGGGTGCAGGTCGTCAGGGTGATGTAGCGCCCCGGCTTCTTCACCCCCGACTCCTGCGGGATCTGGTCGGTCACGGCGACGTCGTACTTCGAGGTCTGGTCGAGGACCTTGTAGACCTTGTAGACGTACCAGGTGTCCTTGGACTCGAAGACGACCGGGTCGCCGGTGTGGATCTTGTTGATGTCGTGGAACTTCGCGCCGTGGCCGTCGCGGTGCGCGGCGAGGGTGAAGTTGCCGGTCTTTTCCCAGGGCATCGCCGCGGGGGTGGGGTCGGTGTAGTAGCCGGCGACACCCTCGTTGAGGACGCTGGTCGAGGTGCCCTTCTTGACCAGCACCTGGAAGTTCTTACCCATCGCCGGGACGTGCAGGAAGCCGATGCCGTCCTTGGTGTCCAGGCCGCGCGCGGCCTGTTTGCCGGTCCCGGTCGGACCTGCGGCCCACTGCTGGCGCACCTTCTCGCTCGCCTTGGCGGCGTGCCGGTCGGCCAGCACGTTGGTCCACCACAGCGAGTAGACGACGAAGAGGGCCAGGACGAGACCCGCGGTGATGAGCACCTCACCGATGACGCTGATGACGGAGGCGGCCCTGCGCCGCCCGCTGGGCTTGCTGGTCGTCACGCTGTTCGGCTCTCTGTCCGGTGCGGTGGCACGTCTGACGGCACCTGCGGTGCCAGGGTGAATGCGGCGGGTGCGTCAGCCGCTGACCAGCGCGTCGGGCTTGCCCTTGCTGCGCGGTCGTTCCTCGACCAGCTTGCCCCACACGATCAGCCGGTTGGTGCTGGTGAATTCGGGGGTGCAGGTGGTGAGGGTGAGGTAGCGGCCGGGCCCCGTGAAGCCCGATCCGGTCGGCACGGGCCTGAGCACGCTGGTGTTGGCCGGCGGCGTGGACGCCAGCGAGCTGGTGATCTCGTAGGTGTAGTACTCGGTTGCCGTCTCGACCACCACCTTGTCGCCCGGCACCAGGTGGTTGATGTAGCGGAAGGGCTCGCCGTGGGTGTTGCGGTGCGCGGCGACGGCGAAGTTGCCGGTCTTGTCCCAGGGCATCGCCGTGTTCAGGGCGCCGTCGTAGTGGCCGATCATGCCCTTGTCGAGCACGTCGTGCTTGGAGACGCCCTGCGCGATGGGCGCCTTGACGTCCAGCGAGGGAATGTACATGATCGCGAAGCCCTGCCCGGGCGAGAAGGTGCCCGGCACCCGGTTCGGGTCTGCCGTGCTGGTGTCCCACTGGTGCTGGAGGCTGTTCGCGGCGCCGTTGGCCTGCTGGTGGGCGCGGACGTTGGTCCACCACAGCTGGTAGGTGACGAACAGCAGCATCAGGACGCCGGTGGTGATGAACAGCTCGCCGATGATGCGGCTCGCGACGACCGCGGGGCTGTCCTTGGCGGCCTTGGCGGCCCGGCGTGCCTCCATCCGGCTCCGCGGGGCCGAGGCGGCCTCCTGGGCGGCTCCTGGGCCGTTTACGGGGCCGCTCTGGCCCCGCCCGCCGGCCCGGTGCCCGCCGCCGCCCTGCCGCGCGGCCTTGCGCCTGGCGGCCCGCCCCCCGTCCGACGGCGAGGCGGGCGGTGCGAGCGACGGTACGTCCTCGGGGGCGCCGGCGTCCTCGGCGGGCTCCACGACTGGCATCCGGGCGGTCTGCGCCATGTCGGGGGCGGGGGCCGGGTCGGGTGCGTCGGGCTCCTCGGCCACCGGCGGCTGCTCGTCACGCTCGGGGGCGCGGAACCACGGGGACACCGCGGGCTCGGCGAAGTCGGCTTCTGTGAAGGCCGGGTCGGAGAAGACCGGCTCGCTGAACACCGGCTCGGGAAAGGCCGGCTCGGCGGGGCGCGGCGCCGTGAAGGCCTGGTCGGCGAGGGCCTGCTCGGGGTAGGGCTGCTGCGGGTGGTCCGCCTCCGGTACCGCGGGAGGGCGGCCGGGCAGCGGGTCGTTCAGGGGGTCGTGCAGCTGCTCGACAACAGCTTTGAACTGCCCGGTGTTCTCGTACGACATCGGGCCGTCCGTGTGGCGCTCCGGGCGGAGCGTGGTCACGCCCCCGCCCTCCCGACGACCGGTGCGAGTCCGTGCGACCGGTCCCGCGCGGCGTCGTCACCGCAGTCGGCGAGCCAGTTCGCCAGCATCTTGTGCCCCCATTCGGTGAGCACCGACTCGGGATGGAACTGCACGCCCTCCACGGCCGCTTCCCGGTGCCGGAGCCCCATGATGATGCCGTTCTCCGTCCACGCGGTGACCTGCAGTTCGTCCGGAAGGGTGCTGCCCTCCACGGCGAGCGAGTGGTACCGCGTGGCGGTGAACGGCGTCGGCAGCCCGGCGAAGACGCCGACCCCTTCGTGTGCCACCAGTGAGGTCTTGCCGTGCAGCAGCTCGGGCGCCCGGTCGACGACTCCGCCGTAGGCCACCGCGATCGACTGCACTCCCAGACAGACGCCGAAGACGGGCACCGCGGTTTCCGCGCAGTGCCGCACCATCTCGACGCACACCCCCGCCTCCTCCGGAGTGCCGGGGCCGGGGGAGAGCAGCACCCCGTCGAAGCCGTCCTGCGCGTGCTCCGGCCGCACCTCGTCGTTGCGCAGCACCTCGCACTCGGCACCGAGCTGGTAGAGGTACTGCACGAGGTTGAAGACGAAGCTGTCGTAGTTGTCGACCACGAGAATGCGAGCGCTCATCGGACTGCGGCCATCCCGTTGTCGACTGTCACGTCATTGAACGGCAGCAGCGGCTCCGCCCAGGGGAAGACGTACTGGAAGAGGATGTAGACGACGATCAGGGCCAGCACGAGGGAGATCAGCGCCCTCACCCATGCGTTGCCCGGCAGATGCCGCCAGATCCAGCCGTACATCACGGTCCCTTCCTTCCGCTCCCCGCAACAGAGTAAGGGGAGATCGCCCGGAGTGGGTTGGTAGCCGGACAAAGCTTCGTCATGGCTTCACCTGGGCGTCCGTCAGTTCGGTGGCGTCCGCCCGGCCCCGTCTCAGGGCCGGCTCACAGGTTGCGCATAGGTCAGCGCGGTCGAGCCGGTGTAGCCGGGAAGGGTGGTCTTCTTCGCGGCGGCGACCTTCCAGCCCAGGCCGTACGCCGTCACATACTGCAGGTAGTTCTGGATCGCCGGGCTGTCGTTCAGCGCCTGACGCAGTTTCGCCTGATCACCCACTGCGGTGATCCGGTAGGGCGGCGAGTAGACGCGGCCCTGGAGGATCAGGGTGTTGCCGACGCAGCGGACCGCGCTGGTGGAGATCAGCCGCTGGTCCATCACCCGGATGCCCTGGGCGCCGCCCTGCCACAGGGCGTTCACCACGGCCTGCAGGTCCTGCTGGTGGATGACCAGGTCGTTGGGCTGCGGGTCGGGGACGCCGGGGACCAGGGGGGTGGCGTTCGGCGGGGCGTCGTTGAGGGTGACCTCGATCGAGGGTCCGGTGAGCGGGTCGGTGCCCGCGGCCCTGTTCAGGGCGTCGACCCTGGCCTGCTCGGCGGCGCTGAGGCCGCTGCCCTGCCGGGTCAGCCGGTCGACGTCGTCCCGGACGCCGGTGAGCTGGTTCTCCAGCTGGCCATTGCGGGTGTTCTTGGTGCGAATGGTGTCGGACAGCTTCGGCAGCGGGTCGTCACTGCGGATGTCCACGCCCTTGGCGGTGTCGAAACTCATCCAGAAGATCAGTCCAGCCAGCGCGAAGACTCCCGCACTGAGCACTCGCAGCGCTACGGTGCGGGAGACAGCACGGGGGGAGGGGGTGGGTGCGCTTCCACCGGAATCCGTCGCCACCGTACGCTGTCTCCTTACAACCAGAGGAAGCACTACGCTAACGGACGCCCGGCGGCGGCAGCGCCCCTCGCCGGCAACGGACCGCCACCCCCCTATCCGCCAGACCGCCCCGCACATCCGCCGCGGTTACGCAGCGCATCGACAGGAGACTCCCTCGTGCCGAAGTCACGGATCCGCAAGAAGGCCGACTTCACCCCGCCCCCGGCGAAGGCCGCCACCGCCATAAAGCTCGGCGGCCGCAATTGGGTGGCCCCGCTGATGCTGGCGTTCTTCATCGTCGGCCTCGCCTGGATCGTGCTGTTCTACGTCACGCAGGGCAGTCTGCCGGTGGACGCGTTCGGCAACTGGAACATCGTGGTGGGCTTCGGATTCATCGCGGGCGGGTTCGTCGTCTCGACGCAGTGGAAGTAGTTGTCCACACAGTTGTCCACATGGTTATCCACAGTGGGGAAAAGGTCGGAAGATCTGTGGATAACCTCTACGAGGTTGACGCCGGTACGACCGGTGGCCAGGACCGACGGCCACCGGTCGTTTGCTGTCCGGACGCCGAACTGTACTGATCTTGCCGGGAAAACCGGGACAACCCGGATGCGCGACCCTCCGCGTGGCTGTGCACATCTCGACTGTGCACAACTCGCACTGGATTCCCTACCCGCTGTGGATAACGTGTGATCAACGCCAGCGGTCACGGGCCTCAGGACGTGACCTGCGCCACAGCGACGACGCTGAGGACGATCGCCAGCACCAGGACTCCCGCGGCCGTCCCCCACTGCACGGCGTCGCGGCGCTCGCGCGGTGCGTACGCCATCGCTATGGCCACCGCCGTTCCCGCCACGAGGCCGCCCATGTGCGCCTGCCAGCTGACGTTCGGCCAGGTGAAGCTGAACACGACGTTGAGCACCAGCAGGATCAGGATCGGCCGCATGTCGTAGCGCAGCCGCCGCATGAAGACCGCAGTGGCGCCGAACAGCCCGAAGATCGCGCCGGAGGCGCCGAGGGTCAGCGAGTCCGGGGCGATCAGCAGCACAGCGGCACTGCCGGCCAGCGCCGAGATCAGGTAGATCGCGATGTAGCGGCTGCGGCCGAGCAGCCGTTCCAGCGGCCCGCCGATCCACCACAGCGACAGCATGTTGAAGCCGATGTGGGCGAAGTTGCTGCGGTCGTGCAGGAAGGCCGAGGTGATGACCCGGTACCACTCGCCGTCGGCGACCCCGATGCACTGCTGGGGAGGGAACTGCTTGGGGGTGCAGGCCGCGTAGAGCCCGAGATCCCGCACCACCTGGGTGCCGACCGCCAGCTCGATCACGAAGACCACGACGTTGAGCGCGATGAGGATCTTGGTGATCAGGAACGGGTCGTGCGCCACCACCCCGCCGGCCACCGTACGCTGCCTGGGCATGTGCCCCGAGCCCTGCCGGACGCAGTCCGGGCACTGGAAGCCGACCGAGGCACTGACCATGCACTCGGGGCAGATCGGCTTGTCGCACCGCGTGCAGCGTATGCCGGTCTCCCGGTCCGGGTGCCGGTAGCAGCAGACCGCCTGGTCCATGAAACGCACTCCCCTGTCACGGCGCCCTGACGAACTGAACGCCCCGCCCACTTGGACGTGCGGGCGGGGCGCGGTGTTCCCGAAGACTACGTCAGCCGCGGGTCTCCACGGCGACCGACTGGATCACGACGTCCTCCAGCGGGCGGTCGGTCCGCGGGTTGGCGGGGCTGTTGATGATGGCGTCCACCACCTTCCGGCTCGCGTCGTCCGCGACCTCGCCGAAGATCGTGTGCTTGCGGGTCAGCCAGGTGGTGGGAGCGACCGTGATGAAGAACTGCGAGCCGTTGGTGCCGGGGCCCGCGTTGGCCATCGCCAGCAGGTAGGGCTTGTCGAAGGCCAGGTCCGGGTGGAACTCGTCGGCGAACTCGTAGCCGGGGCCGCCGGTGCCGTTCCCCAGCGGGTCGCCGCCCTGGATCATGAAGCCGGAGATGACCCGGTGGAAGACCGTGCCGTCGTAGAGCCGGTCGTGGGTCGCGCTGCCGGTACGCGGGTCGGTCCACTCGCGGGTGCCCTCGGCGAGCCCGACGAAGTTGGCCACCGTCTTGGGGGCATGGTTCGGCAGCAGCCGGATCACGATGTCGCCGTGGGTGGTCTTCAGGGTCGCGTAGAGCTGCTCGGCCACGGTCTACCTTCCATAGTCTTCGCTGACAGGCACAGATCCTCGCACGGCCCGGGCAGGTGTGCGGGCCTCCACCCTCCTCCGTCCACACGGACTGCGCAGCAACCGGGCCGACTGACCCGTATGCCCGTCCGCACATGCCGTACGTCGTGCAGCCGGGCATGATTTCAAACCGGATGGAAAGGCGAAAACCGTACGCCACCGAGGAGGAGGTTCCTGTGACCCGCATCGACAGCGTGCGCAACGCGGCCGACATCACGAAGGACAGCGTGCGGCACGCCGCGGAGGTGGCTGCGCCGTACGCGAGCACGGCCAAGGATGAGGCAACGCGTTACGCACAGCAGGCCGGTTCGTACGCTCAGCAGGCCGGCGCGCTCGCCAGACAGACCTACGACGCCAAGCTCGCCGCCCAGGTGCGGCAGGCACGTGAGCAGGCGTGGGCGGCCGTGCCGCCGAAGACCGCGGTCGCTGTGGAGACCGCCGCCCGCAGGACGCGGAAGACGGCCAGGACGGCGGCCGACTACACGGCGCCCAGGGTGGGTTCCGCGGTCGCGGCGACCCGGGCGGTCGCGGTGCCGGTGACCAACGAGGCCCTGCTGCGCGGCGCCGCCGCCCTGCACGCGCTGCGCGGCCAGGTGACGGCAACCGAGATCGACCGGCTCGTACGCCGGCGGGTCCGGCGGGAGCGAGCCGGCCGGGCCTTCCGCGGCGTGCTGCTCGCCGGCATCGTCGGCGGCGCCGCCTTCGCGGCCTGGCGCTGGTGGAGCAAGCAGGCCAACCCGGACTGGCTGGTGGAGCCGACGGAGCCGACCGAGCCGGACGAGGCGGCCGACCGGATCAGCGGCACCAGCACCCTGACGGTGGTCGACCCGCTCGACGGCTCCCCCGCGTCGGTGAACGGCTCGGGTGGGCGCGTCGACCGCGTCGACGGCTCCCCCATCAGCGACGGCGACACCGAGGCCACCGAGTCCGACGACGACCCGCGCCGCGACGGCGCCTGACGCGTTCAGCCCTGGGGTGCCGGCGGATGTCCGCCGGCACCCCAGGGCCGCCACGCCGTTCCCCCGTCAGCCCACCGCGGGCGCCGGCACCGGCTCGGCGTCGGGCTCGGGGTCGTTCAGGACCGCGGGCACGTCCTTGAGGGTGATCAGCGCGGCGACCGCGCCGAGCACCATCAGCGACCCCCCGATCAGGGTCGTGGTGTGCAGGCTGTCGGTGAAGCCCTGCCTGGCGGCGTCGGCGACCTGCCGCCCGAGCGCGCCCGGCAGGCGCAGCCCGGTCTCCACACCGCCGCTGACCGACTCGCGTGCCGCGCCCCGCTGCACTGCCGTCAGGCCGGCCGGCAGCTTCAGGTCGCTGCGGTAGTACGCGCTGAGCACCGAGCCCAGGATGGCGATGCCGAGCGCACCGCCCAGCTCCATCGCGGTCTCCGAGATGGCCGCGGCGGCGCCGGTCCTGGTGCTGGGCGCGCTGGCCAGGATCGTGTCGGCGGTGACGGCGAAGGTGAGCATCAGCCCCGCGCCGTTGATGATCACCACCGGCAGCAGCGCCCAGTAGGCGGTGTGCGGGGTGGACAGGCCCAGGCCCATGGTGCTCAGCCCCATCAGGAACAGCCCGGCCGCGACCGTACGCGCCCGGCCGATGAGCGGGATCAGCCCGGCGGCCGCGGGTGCGGTCACGGCGGCGGCCAGCGGACCCGGCAGCACCGCGAGCCCCGCGGTCAGCGGCGACCAGCCGCGGACCACCTGGAAGTACAGCGAGAAGCCCAGCGACAGCACCGAGGCGGCGAACATCGTCACGACGTTGGCGCTGATCGCCCCCGAGAAGGCCCGGTTGCGGAAGAGCCGCAGGTCCAGCAGCGGCTCCTGCAGGGTGGTCTGGCGGTGCAGGAAGACGCCCAGCAGGGCGGCGCCGATGCCCGCGGCGATCCACACCGAGGGCTCCGCGACGCCGTCGCGCGCCGCCGTCTTGATGGCGTAGATCACGCCGAACATCCCGAGCACCGACAGCGGCACGCTGATCCAGTCCAGCCGGCCCGGCCGCGGGTTGCGGGTCTCCGGCAGGACCACCGCACCGGCCACCAGGACCAGGGCCATCACCGGCACATTGACCAGGAAGACCGAGCCCCACCAGAAGTGGTCGAGCAGCAGCCCGCCGACCACCGGGCCGAGCGCGAAGCTGGCCGCCCCGACGCCGCCGCTGATGCCGACGGCGGTGGTGCGCTCCTTGGGGTCGGTGAAGGAGGCCCGCACCAGTGACAGCGTCGACGGCATGATGGTCGCGCCGGCGAGTCCGAGCAGCGCCCGGGCGGCGATCAGCGTGGCGGGGCTGTCGGCGTAGGCGCTGACCGCGGAGGCGACGCCGAAGCCCGCCACACCGAGCAGCAGCAGCTTCTTGCGCCCGATGCGGTCGCCGATGTTGCCCGCGACGATCAGCAGGCCGCCCAGCACGAAGCCGTAGACGTCCACGATCCACAGCAGCTGGGTGGCGGACGGGGCGAGCTGTGCGGACAGCGAGGGGACCGCGTAGTTCAGGACGCTGTTGTCGATGCCCAGCAGCGCGGAGGCCACGCTGCAGATGGCGAGGACGGCCCAGCGCCGCCCGTTCTGCCCGCCGGCCGTCCCGCCGGTCGTGTCGTGCTTGGTTGTCGTCGTCATGCGGAGCAGCGTGCGCGGGGGCGCTGACCGCCCGCGCACCCCGCGCTGACCGCCCGCGCACCGGCGGCGGCCGGTCAGCTCCCGGTGACGTACGTCGTCAGGATGCCGAGGGCCGCGGGTCGGTCCAGGGCGGCGGTCGCGGCGAGGGCCGCATCGCACTCGGCGTCGCCCAGCGCGGCACGGACGGCGGCGACGGTGGCGTCGGCGTCGGGCCCCACGGGGCGGCTGCCCCGCAGGGCCTCAGCGGCGCCGAGCAGCCCCGCGGCTTGCCTCGGGTCGCCGTCGAGGAGGGCGAGCGCGGCGACGGAGACGGCCGTGTGGGCGGCGTTCATCGACAGGTGCATCACGTCGCTGTCGAAGGTGACGGCGGACCTGAGGCAGTCGCGGGCGTTTTCGGCGTCGCCCTCCGCGACGGCGACCAGGCCCAGCGAGGTCAGCACGATGGTCTTGGTGCTGTTGCTGGAGAACCAGCCGGTGGGGCATTCGGCGAGCGCCTGCTCGGCCAGCGCGCGGGCGGCCGCCAGGTCGCCGCGCAGCCGGGCGGCGTCGGCGAGGCAGCGGTGCGCCATGGCCAGCGTCTCGGGCGCCCCGGCCCGCCGGGAGAGCGTCACCGCCCGCTCGCAGGAGACGGTGGCGGCGTCGAGGTCGCCGGCCCGCAGGCTGTAGGCCGCACGGTTGGTGAGCAGCTCCGCGACGTCGAGCACCGAGTCCAGCTCCTCGGCGAGCACCAGCGCCTGGCCGATGAAGTCGAGCGCCTGCCGGAAGTCACCGCGGTAGTCGGCGATGTCGGCCAGGACGTTGAGGCAGGTGATCAGGCCCCAGCGGTCGCCCTGGCGGCGGAAGCCGGCCAGCGACCTCTCGCACTCGCGCTGCGCGACCTCGGCCTGCCCGTGCACCATCCAGGCCTGGAAGCCGTAGCCGAGGTGGACCAGGGCGTCGTACCAGGGGTCGCCCCGCTGGGCGAGCAGCGTCTCGATGCCCTCCAGGGTGCCGATGTCGCCGTTCGGCACCCCGGCGAAGGGCGCCCACAGCAAGGTGAGCACCGGGAAGCGCCGGGCGATCCGGTCCATGCCCTCGACGATCTCGGTCGCCGCCGCCACGTGCGCGGTGAAGTCGTCCGGGTCGGACAGCGCGCTGACCACCGCGAGCACGCACAGCGCGTACTCCTCCTCCAGCCCCTCGGGTGCGGCCGGACCGAGGGCCGCGAGCACCTGCCGCGCCGGGCCGACGCCCTCGTACCGCACTCCGCGCAGCAGCCAGTAGGAGGACAGCGCGGCGATCAGCCGCATGGCACCGTGGATGTCGTCCGCGTCGAGCGAGCGGTGCAGCGCGGCCTGCAGGTTGTCCCGCTCCTCGGAGAGCAGCCGCAGCCACTCCAGTTGCTCTGCGCTGCGCAGGTGCGGGTCGGCGGCCAGCGCGACGTCCAGGAAATAGGCGGCGTGCGCGCGGTGGACGCGCGCGGTCTCGCCCGCCTCGGCCAGCCGCTCGGCGCCGTAGGCCCTGATGGACTCCAGCATCCGGTAGCGGACCGGGCCGGTGCCCTGGTGGTGCTGGGCGACCACCAGGGACTTCTCGACCAGCGCGGCCATCAGGTCCAGGACGTCGTCCGGCTCGATGGTGTCGCCGTCGGCGCACACCGCCTCGGCCGCGGTCTGGGTCCAGCCGCCGGCGAAGACGGCGGCCCGGCGCAGCACCGCGCGCTCGTCGTCGGGCAGCAGGTCCCAGCTCCAGTCGACGACCCCCCGCAGCGTGCGCTGCCGCGGCTGGGCTGTCCTGCTGCCGCGGGACAGCAACCGGAAGAGCGCGTCGGGCCGCACGCCGAGGCTGTACGGGGCGTCGTGGTCCGGCAGCGCGCCGAGCCGCGCGGCGATGTCGGTGACGGACAGCGAGCGCAGCCGGGCCGCGGCCAGTTCGATGGCCAGCGGCAGCCCGTCGAGTGCGGAGCACAGCCGGAGTACGGCATCGGCGGTCGCGGGGTCGGCCGCCGGGTCGAAGCCGGGGCTGACGGCGGCGGCGCGGTCGGTGAACAGCCGCACGGCGGGGGAGTCGAGCACCTGCTCGCGGTCGGTGCCGGGCTGCGGCAGGCCGAGCGTGGCCACCGGGCACAGCGTCTCGCCGGTGATGCCGAGCGCCTCCCGGCTGGTGGCGAGGATGCGCAGCCGGGGACAGGCGGTGAGCAGCCGCTCGGCGAGGAGCGCCGCGTCGGCCACCAGGTGCTCGCAGTTGTCCAGCACGAGCAGCAGCGGGCGGTCGGCGAGTGCCGCGGCGATGCGGGCGACGGGGTCGGGCGCCGCGGTGGGAGCGGCCGAGCCGTGGCCTACGGCGGGCAGCAGGCCGCCGTCGCGCAGCCCGAGCGCGCCGAGCACCGCCTGCGGTATCTCGGCCCCTTCGGTCACCCCGGCCAGTTCCACGAAGGAGGCGTCCTGCGGATGGCGGCCGGCCGCCTCCACCGCGAGCCGGGTCTTGCCCGCGCCGCCGGGTCCGATCAGGGTCACCAGCCGCTGCCGGGCCAAGCGGTCGGCGATCAGGGCCAGTTCGTCCGAGCGTCCGACGAAGCTGGTGAGCTGGGCGGGCAGTTCGTGGCGGACGGCCGCGCCCGCCGGCGGATCGAGCCGCGCATCAGGCGCCGGACGGGCGTCTGACGATGTTTCACGTGGAACATCCCCGCCGCGTCCGGTTTCACGTGAAACATCCGGTGGTGCCGCCGTCGGCTCGCCCCGCAGTACGGCCAGGTGGACGGCGGCCAGTTCGGGTCCCGGGTCGGCACCGAGGGAGTCGGCCAGTTCCCGCCGGGCGTCCTCGTACGCCGCCAGGGCCTCGCTCTGCCGCCCGCTGTCGTACAGCGCCCGCATCAACTGGCCGCGCAGCCGCTCCCGCAGCGGGTGGGCCGCGACCAGCTCGCCGAGTTCCGCGACCAGGGAGCGGTGCTGTCCCAGCGCCAGGTCGGCCTCGATGCGGTCCTCGACCGCGCCGGTTCGCAGCTCCTCCAGCCGGACGACCTGGGCGGCGGCGAAGGGTGCGTCGCCCACGTCGGCCAGCGCGGGGCCGCGCCACAGGGCCAGCGCCTCGCGCAACAGCCTTGCGGCAAGCGCCGGTTCACCGCCTGCCAGCGCCTCGCGACCCTGGGCGCCGAGCCGTTGGAAGCGGTGGGCGTCCACCTGGTCGGGGTCGACGGCGAGCCGGTAGCCGGCCGGCAGCCCCTCGATGGGCACCGGCAGCACCTGGCGCAGGCGGGAGACCTGGGACTGCACGGCATTGCCGACACCGGCCGGCGGGTCCTCCCCGTACAGCCCGTCGACCAGCCGCTCGCCGCTGACCGGCCGCCCGGCGTCCAGCAGCAGCAGGGCCAGCAGCGCGCGCCGTCGCGGCCCGCCCAGCGCCACTTCGGCGCCGTCCGCGCCCAGGGCCTGCGTCGCACCGAGGATGCCGAACTTCACGCCCCGATTGTGTCGCACCGGCGCCGGCCGGCGTCCGCCCTGGCCCACCGCCGGTGGCCCGGCCCCGGGACGCAGGTCAGCAGGTCGGCTCCGGCGAGTGGTCGCCCGGGTCGCAGTCGGGGACCGTCCCGGACGCGGCGAGCAGCAGCAGCTCGTAGAGGGTGGCCCGCTGCCTGGCGTCGAGCGGAGCCAGCACCTCGTCCTCCACCCCGGCAAGCGCGAACTCCGCCTTCGCCAGCCGCCTGGCGCCGCGGTCGGTCAGCTGCACGATGTGCCGCCTGCGGTCCTCGGGCGAGCGCAGGCGCTCGATCAAGGCGTCGGCCTCAAGATCGTTGAGCAGTCCCACCACCGTCGCCCGGTCCATCATCAGCGTCGTCGCGAGCGCCTGCTGCGTGCTCCCGTCGCGGTCCCGCAGCACTGTCAGCGCCACCAGATGCCGCGGGCGCAGCCCCAGCGGCTTCAGCACCGACTCGGCATGCAGGCGCATCCGCCGGGCGAGGTTGTCGAGCAGCGCGCCCGACCGCCTGGGCGGCTGGTTCAGCACGGGCAGGGAGGCCATCACTGAAGTCTATCCGCCGGCAGGGAATCGATGCGTGGTATAAATCGTTGGCGCTACACAAACCAATTATGAAGGGTCAATGAGATGCCTCACCTGCTGCACATCGACTCCAGCGTCCAGGGCGAGAACTCGGTCAGCCGCCGCCTCACCGCCCGCGCCGCGTCGGCCTGGCGCGCGGCCCACCCCGACGGCACCGTCACCTACCGCGACCTGGGCAAGGACCCGCTGCCGCACATCGTCCCCAGCACCGTCCACTCGGGCGCCGTACCGACCGCAGACCGCACCCCCGCGCAGGCCGCCTCCTGGGCGCTGAGCGAGCAGGTCGTGGCGGAGGTCCGGGACGCCGACGCCGTACTGCTCGGCCTGCCCGTCTACAACTTCGGCGCCCCCAGCAGCGTGAAGAGCTGGGTGGACCACCTCATCGCGGTCGGCCTGTCCATCGACCCGGAGACGCACGAGGGGCTGCTCGGCGGCCGCGACTTCGTCGTCCTCGCCTCCCGCGGCGGCGGCTACGCGCCCGGCACCCCCCGCGAGGGCTGGGACCACGCCGAGCAGTGGCTGCCGCACGGCGTCTCGATGACCGGCCTGACCCCGCGCTTCATCATCGCGGAACTGACCCTGGCCAAGGTCAACCCCGCCATGGCCGAGCTGATCCCGCTGGCGGAGAAGAGCCTGGCGGCCGCGGAGCAGTCCATCGACGCCCTCTGGCCGGCCGGCGCCCTCGCCTGACCGGCCCCCGGGTGAGGCCGCGGAAGCCGAAGGTGCCGTCCACCGGCCCGGACCCCTTGCGTCAGGGCAGGCGCCCGGGCCGGTGAACGGCGTAGTGGACCCGCCCGTGGCTGGTGCAGAGCAGGGCGTGGGCCGGGTGGGCGGGGCCGGTCGCCAGCGTGCTGACCCTCTCGTCGACGACGAGGACGCCCTGGCGCCTTCGCGTCGTCAGGTCCCACACATAGGTGCCCTCGTGCCCCGCCGAAGTGGTGAGCCAGACCCCGTCCGGCGAACGGCGCACATGGCCGATCCGGTCGGCCGGAACGCTCAGCCGCTGCTCCAGGGCGCCGGTGTCCAGCCGCCACACGTGGACGGTCCTCGCCGAGCCGCCGCCCCTGCGCCCGCCCGACCACCTGGGTGACGTCGACCTGCCCGCCGCCCGGGATGCCGCGCACCCCTGTGACGTCGGTGTCGACGGCCTCGCGCACCCGCTGCTCGAGGTGACGGCGGCCGGTTGCGGCGCGGGCGTCCGGCTCCCGGCGGCCCGCCGGAACTCCAGCACGCCCTGCACGGCGACCAGCACGGCCAGCACGGCTCCCGCGGGCCATCCCCAGCCGCTGGACCAGACGTTGACCACGACCGACACGGCGGTCGCGAGCAGGACCGAGCCCACAGCCGTCACGCCGCGCGACGCACCCGCCGACATCCCGCGCACCTCCGACCCCCAACGCCCGCGCGCCGCCCGCATCCTGACCGGCACGTCCGCCAACATCCTTCTCGCACGATCCTCCGCGCCGCCCCGTCGGACAAGCCAACCCGCCACCGCAGAGGTGCAGCGCGCTTGCCAGGCACAGCGCCGCCGCCTCGGCGGCGGCCTCCCGGGCGTACTCGCCGCGGTCGCGCTGGCCGTCGCCTTCGACCTCGCACTGTCCCCGCTGTGGGCCGCGGTCGCGCTGGCCGTCCGCGCCCTGATGAACACCACCCCGGCGCGGCCACCGGGACCGCCCGGTCCCTCACCGCGACCGCCGCCCTCGCCCTCGTCTGCGCCCCGATCACGCTGCGCCTGTACGCCAGGCAGAGCTGAACGCGGCGCCTACGCTGGCCGTATGGCCCTCATCGTCCTGTGGGACATCGACCACACGCTCATCGACAACGCCGGTGTCAGCAAGGAGATCTACGCCGCCGCGTTCGAGGCCGCGACGGGAAGCCGTCCGGCCGAGCCGGCGATCACCCAGGGGCGCACCGACCGCCTGATCATGCGGGACATGTTCCGGCGCAACGGCGTGGACGAGCCCGGGTGGCCCGCCGTCGAAGGCGCCCTCACCGAGGCCGGCCGAGCACACCTCGATGTCCTGCGCCGGCGCGGCACGGCGCTGCCAGGCGTACGGAGCGTCCTCAAGGAAGCATCCATGCGGGCCGGTTGGGTGTCCTCGGTACTCACCGGCAACATCGCGGCCAACGCCCGCGTCAAGCTGTCGGCCTTCGGCCTGGACGCGCTGCTCGACCTGCCCGTCGGGGCGTACGGCGCCGACGCCGAGCAGCGTCCACACCTTGTGGATATCGCCCGCCACCGCACCCAGCGCGCCCACGGCCTCCCCCCGGACACCCCCGTCGTCCTGGTGGGCGACACCCCCCGCGACGTCGAAGCCGCCCTGACCTCCTCGGCCCACGTCATCGCCGTGGCCACCGGCATCGACCCCCCGACCGCCCTCACCGCGGCCGGCGCCCCCGTCGTCCTCCCCGACCTGACCGACACCGCCCGCGTCCTCCACCTGCTGGAGGAGGTCGAGCGGGGCTGAAGGGCAGTGCTGCGCCCCATCGGCATGACCCGCACCCAGGACGACGACGCTCCCCACAGGCAGCCCCGACCCCAACGGGGAACGTCAGCGGCCCCCTCACCCGGATCGGGCGAGGTGCGGCTGACCTGGGGAAACTTCCCCCACTGGCTTCCGCTGGTGGTGGGGTTTTCCGGGGGGCATGTGTGCCGGATGCGTGCTGCCGGCGGCAAGGGAATGCCCGGCTAGAGGCAGCAATGAGAGTTCAGGCGCCACTCACAGGGCCGTCAAGGGCGGCCGGTCGGCGGGAGGCACGGAGGTGGCCGGTGCACCAGCCGAGTCCGGCGCCGAGGGCCAGCAGCAGGCCCATGCCCAGAAGGGTGGGGATGGCGAAGACGACCAGGCCGACGCCGGCCGCGTTGTCGTTGTCGGGGGACGCGCCCCCCTGGGTGTCGGCCGGCGGGGAGATCAGCATGGCCGCCACGTAGCAGGCCATCAGCAGGGCGGTACTCACCGGGGCGGAGAGCAGGAGAACCGGCCAGGCCCTGCGATGGCCGAGCAGCGCACCCCAAAGGACGGTCCAGCCGAGAGCCGCGGCGACCAGCCAGATCAGCACCGTGCGGGCGGTGCTGGGCGGAATGGCGGTGTCGGTGGTGTCGAGGTCCTGGATGGTGGGGAGCCAGGACACCAACAGCCCGGCCCAGATCACGGCGCAGCACCACATCCACCACGGGAGCTCCCGCAGATTGCGGAAAGCCACGCCCAGCAACTCAACCGGGCTGTCCGGGAGTTCGACCACGGGGCGGCCCCTTGGCTTTTCGGGTGACTTGGCGGACGCCCCCGTGGGGACGCCCTGGTCCGTGCCGATGGTTCCCGGTGGCGGCGGTCGGAGGATGGGCCGGTCGAGAGGTGTGCCACATACGCGCCGGACGCCGGCGGCCCCCTCACCCGTACTGAGTGAGGGGGCCGCTGACCTGCGTAAACACACTGTGGAGCCTAGGAGATTCGAACTCCTGACATCTGCCTTGCAAAGGCAGCGCTCTACCAACTGAGCTAAGGCCCCGCGTCGGGGAACAGCGTACCGGGTCGGGCGGGGTGGGCCGAAACGGGATTCGGGCGCCTAGGATGGTTTGCGGATTCGCAGGCGCAAATCAGGGAGCGGGTATGGACGGCTCGGGACAGGGTGGTGCGGGGCAGGACGCCGTGGGCCGGGCGCTGGAGGCCAGGGAATTGCAGCGGGGTTGGTACGGGGAGCCGTTGGGGGAGTTGTTCCAGCGGCTGATCGGGGACCTGGGGCTCAACCAGGCGCGGCTGGCCGCGGTGCTCGGGCTGTCGGCGCCGATGCTGTCGCAGCTCAAGAGCGGGCAGCGGGCCAAGATCGGGAATCCCGCGGTGGTGCAGCGGCTGCAGGCGCTGCAGGAGCTGGCCTGGCAGGTGGCGGAGGGGCGGACCGGGGCGCTGGAGGCGGCGGCCAGGATGGACGAGATCCGCGAGTCCGCGGGCTCCTCCGTGCTCAGTACGACGACGCACTCGGCGGCCGCGGAGGACGCCGCGCCCCGGCAGGTGGTGCGGGGCATCCAGGAGGTCCTGCGGTCGGTCGCGTCGGCCGAGGAGATCGAACAGGCGGCCCTGAGCCTCGCGCCGATCCATCCCCGCCTGGCAGAGTTCCTTCGTGTGTACGGCGCCGGGCGGACCAGTGAGGCCGTTGCCCACTACGAGGCGCACCGGGACTGAGGCGAGCAGGACCGCAGGCAGGTCGGCAAGCAGGGGGAGAGCGGTACGGCATGGGTGAGGTCTTCGCAGGCCGTTACGAGCTGGTGGACCCGATCGGGCGCGGCGGTGCGGGCGCGGTCTGGCGGGCCTGGGACCAGCGGCGCCGCCGCTACGTCGCGGCGAAGGTGCTCCAGCAGAGCGACGCCCACGCGCTGCTGCGCTTCGTACGCGAGCAGGCGATGCGCATCGACCACCCGCACGTACTGGCGCCGGCGAGCTGGGCGGCCGACGACGACAAGGTCCTGTTCACCATGGACCTGGTGCACGGCGGCTCGCTGTCGCACCTGATCGGCGACTACGGGCCGCTTCCGCCGCGCTACGTGTGCGTGCTGATCGACCAGTTGCTGGCCGGGCTGCACGCGGTGCACGCCGAGGGCATCATCCACCGGGACATCAAGCCGGCCAACATCCTGCTGGAGGCGACCGGCACCGGCACCCCGCACGTGCGGCTGTCGGACTTCGGCATCGCCATGCGCAAGGGTGAGCCGCGGCTGACCGAGGCGGACTTCGTGGTCGGCACGCCTGGCTATTTCGCGCCGGAGCAGATGCTGGGCGCCGAGCCCGACGTCCCCGCCGACCTCTACGCCGTCGGCCTGGTCGCCCTCTACCTGCTGGGCGGGCAGCGGCCGGACTCGCGCGCCATAGCCGAGCGCTTCCTCACCGAGGGGGTGCCGCCCGCGCCCGTCGGGGTGCCCGAGCCGCTGTGGCAGGTGATCGCGGCGCTGCTGCAGCCCGATCCGCGGGCCAGGTTCCGTACCGCCACGGGAGCGCGCAAGGCGCTGGCGGGAGCCGTCGAGCTGCTGCCCGAGCCGGCTCCGGGCGAGGAGCCGGTGGAGATCTTCGACCAGATCGGTCCGCTGCCCGAAGGCTTCGGCCCGGACGGCCCGCTGCCGGCGGGTCCCGCGCCCGCGCCGGAAGCGGGACCCGGGACGGCACCGGCGGCAGGACCCGCGACCGTACGTCCGCAGACGCCGCCCGCACCGCCCCGGCAGGCGCCCGAGCCGGCCTACGCGTCGCCGACGACCGGCTACCCGCTGGCCGCACCCGCGCACCCGCCGACCAGGACCGACGTCCCGAGCCCCGCGCCCGTACCGCCGATGCCGGTGCCGCAGCCGCCCGTGGCGGCCGCCGCCGCGGCCCCGGTCGCCGCTGCGCCCGTCCGCGCACGCAGACCGGGACCACCCGCCAGCGTGGTGGTCCCGGTCCTCGTGCTGGCCGCGATCTGCTTCGCGGTCGGCATCTACGCGCTGACCACGGGCTGACCTGGGGGTCGGCCCGTGGCCGGGTCCTTCACCAGGACGGCGGCGGCCCGAAGCCGGACTGCGGCGGCAGCTGCTGCGTGACGGTGTCGGGCACGGCCGCCACCCTGCGCCGGGCGGTCAGGACCCACACCGCCAGTGCCAGCACCAGCACCGTGCCGGCGCCGAGGGCGGCGAAGCCCAGGAAGCGCTTGGCGGAGTTGCCGGACGACGACCCGGCCGACTGCGGTGTCCCGTTCGCCGCGGACACGTCGTGCGCGTCGACGCCGATCCCGGCGCCCTTCGGGTCCCCCGCGTAGGCGGGTGCGGGCTGGGCCGTGCCCGTGACGTTCACCCGCAGCGTCACCGGCACGGGGCCGCTGACCGCCTTCGCCACGTCCGGGTGCACGGTGACGGCGAAGTAGTACCAGCCCGCGTACCGCACCCGCGCGACGTCGGTGTCGTCGGCCGCGCGGTTGGCGTAGGAGACCGGTGCGAGCTGCTCGTGCACCGAGGCCGGGGTGCCCTCGTAGGAGTGCTCCTGGTCGTCGATGAGTTCGCGTACCGGGCTGTAGGCGGCCAGCCGCACCCCGGAGCCGACGTAGGCGCCGCTGTCGGTGACCTGGGCGCTGGAGAAGTCGGAGAAGACGGTCGCCTGCTGGCCCCAGTCGACCGGGACCTTGTAGAAGCGGGTCTCGCCCGGCAGCACCTTGTCCTTCCAGATGCCGGTCTTGACCGCTGCGGCGGTCTCGAACGACGTGCCGCCCGTGGCCTGTTGCGGGGTCCCGACGGTCAGCGGGGTCGGCGAGGCGGTGCCCAGGCCGTCCGGCGCGTGGCCGGCCGCCGCACCGCTCTTGAGCGGTGGTTCGAGGACGTAGCGCAGCTCCAGCGGCCAGGGCGCCGGGTCGGAGGCGCCGTCGCTGGTGCGGTGCACGGACAGGGTGTACTGGTTGGCCTCCTGGCAGGAGGTGTCGACGCGCATCAGCCGTGCCACCGCGCTGCCCACCGGGCGGACGGCGCCGTCGTCCTGGAAGTGCGCGTCGGCGCTGTCGCAGTCGGTGCCGTCGGCGCTCTCCAGCTTCAGCTCGATGCCGTCGCCGTACGCCACCCTGCCGCCGGACGGCGGAAGGGCGAAGGCCGACGCATAGGCGGAGGACTTGTCGTCCAGCGTGATGCCGTAGATGCGGGTCTCGCCGACCTTGATGGTGTCGCGGTAGGTGACGCCCGGCTGCATCGCGGGAGCGTCCGCGGTGGTCGCCGCCCCGGCGAGCGGCCGGCCCTGCGGCTGCCAGGTCGCGGGCGCCCCCGGCCCCGTGGTGGGGGTGCCCGTGTCGGCGGCAGCGGACGAGCCCTGGACGCCCTGGAGCGCGGTCAGCGCCAGCAGCGCCGTCACCGCGGTGTATATGCCGCGCCGGGCAGTGGTCGAGGCCGTAACCGTCGTATACGTACCGCGCCGTACCGCCACCGCACTGTGTGCGCCGTGCACCGCGCTATGTGCGCCGCGCTTCACCGTCATGCCCCGTGTCATGCCCCACCCCTTGTCGTACGGCTCCGCAGGCGGTGCACCAGCGCCGCCGCTCCTATTGCGGCGAGCGCTACGGCGCCGCCCGTACCCGCTGCCACCAGGTCCATGCCGCGCAGGCCGCCGTCGGACGAGGCGGACGCGGCCGCGTCCGGTGCCTTGCCGGCGGTGTCCTTGCCGTCGCTATGTACGTCGCCCGGCGTATCACCCTGCACATTGCCGTGGGCTGCCAGTGCCGGCGCCTGATACTGCGGTCCCGCCAGCTCCGTACCGGTGACGTCGAGCCGCAGGATCACCCCGACCGCGGTGTTCCTGGCCAGTTGCGCGGCGTCAGGGCCGAGGCCGACGGCGATCCAGTAGTCGCCGGCACTGTGCACGGAGTTCGCGTCGTCCTCGTCCACCCAGCGGTTGGTCCAGGTCGCCGGCACGGTGCCGAGCCCGACGGAGACCGGCGTACCGCTGTAGGAGCGGTTGTCCCGCGCGTCCGAGGCGTCCCCGACCGGCAGCCGGCCCGGCGCGTACGCGGTGGTCGCGACGAAGGTCGAGGCGGAGGACGAGGCGCCGTCGAGCACCGGCTCGTTGGCGAACTCGGCCGCGTAGGTGAGCTGCTGGCCCCAGCCGACGTGCACCTTGTAGTAGCGGGTCTGGCCCGGCAGCAGGCGGTCCCGCCAGACGCCCTTGGTCAGGGCCGTGGCGTCGTTGAAGCCGGTGCCGCCGGCCACGTCCTTCGGGGTACCGGCCAGCGGCGCGGGAGCCTTGCCGTAGTCGGTCCGCGCGGCCGCCGGGACAGTGCCCTTCGGCAGCGGCGCCTCGTTGTCGAAGCGCAGCTCGACCGGCCAGCGGCTGGTGTCCGAGGTCGCCGCGTTGGTGCGGTGCACGGAGAGCAGGTAGCGGCCGGCCTTGTCGCAGTCGTCCTTGGCGTCCCGGGTCGGCACCCGGCTGACCGCACCGGTCAGCGTCATGGCGCCCTCGTCCTGGCCGAAGTGCGCGGAGTCCGAACCGCACGTGTACGCGTAGGACCCGGTCCCCGCGAGCTTCAGCTCGATGCCGTCGCCGTAGTCCACCCGCACACCCGGCTGCGGGACCGCCGTCGCGGACAGGTCGGCGGTGCTCGCCGCGTCCAGCGGGACGGCGTACCAGCGGGTCTCGCCGGGGCCGATGGTGTCGGTGTACTGCCCGGGGCCGATCGGCGCGGCCTTCGCCGGGGTCGCCCCGCCGGTCACCGGCTCGCCCGCCATGCGGTAGGCGTCGGCGCTCAGCTGGGAGGCGCGCACCAGCTGGCGGGCCAGCGCGGCGGCGTCAGGAGCGTCGTAGTAGGCGCCGTGTCCGGCCCTGGCGATGCATTCCAGCTCGTCGCGTGCGGCGCCCTTGACCTGGAAGCCGACCGTGTCGATCCGCAGGTTCAGGCCGTCGCCCGCGAGGCCCGCCGCCACCTCGCAGGGCTTGGGGGCACCGCAGTTGGACTCGCCGTCGGAGACCAGCAGGATCGTCCGCCGCCCGCTCGCGGGCAGATCGGCCGCGGCCTTGGTGAGGGCGAGCGCGGTGGGGGTGTCGCCCTTGGGCTGTACGGCGGCCACCGCCTGCTTCATCGCGGCCCGGTCCAGCGCGGTGACCGGCTGGGCCAGCGAGGTGTCGTCGCAGCCGTGGGTCTTCCCCGCGCCGTAGACCCGCAGCCCGGTCGGGTAGCCGTCGGGCAGTCCGTCCACCACCGAGCCGATGGCGGTGCGGGCCGACTCGATCCTGGTGTGCCCCGAGCCGTCGGGTCCGGCCATGGAGCCGGAGGAGTCCAGCACCATGATCAGGCTGCCGTCCTGGCTCCCCGCCGCCGGCGGCGCCGCGGACGCGGCCGGGGCCGTGAGCACACCCCCCGCGAGCCCCGCGAGCCCTGCGAGCAGCAGGCCGGCGGCCGGCCGCAGAAGCCGCCCCGGCGGTGGTCGTCGTCTCATGGCGCCACTTCCCCCTCGTTTCCGCACGTACGCGTCATCGTTTGCTCAAGCAAAGTAAAGGATTTGCTAGCGCAAACTCAAGCGGCTGCGGTCACGGTCCTGCAACAACAAAGGTCCCGGCCGCAGAGTGCAGCCGGGACCCGGGGCGGTCGCAGCACCTCACGGTGCCGCACCGCCGTCTCACACGTTCGCGCCGGAACCCGCCGGGACAGCGTCAGTGGCTTCCGTCCACAGGTCCTGCTCGGCGCGGTCCGCCTGAATCTGTCGGTACACGAACAGCCCGGCGACGGCGGCCAGTGCGACCAGGAGAAACTTCTTCATCGCGTGACCTCCTCCTTCATGGGTGGGGACAGCATCTGACGCGCCCGACTATACACAGCAGTCGATACCGAACGGTGACCTGAGGTCGGTTTGACCGCGCGCAAACGCCGAGAGGGACCTACTCGATCGAGTAGGTCCCTCTCACGCGGTGGGGCTACCAGGACTTGAACCTGGGGCCTCTTCCTTATCAGGGAAGCGCTCTAACCGTCTGAGCTATAGCCCCGCGCTGCAACGAAAGATTAGCGCACAGCAGGCCATGTCCCAAAATCGGTATCGCGGCAGGCAGCCCGCGGCTACTCGTCCTCGGCCAGCGTCAGCTCGACGCCGCCCACGAAACCGGCCGACAGGTTGTAGATGAAGGCGCCCAGCGTGGCCAGCGCGGTGGCCAGCACCACGTCGATGACCGCGATCACCGTCGTGAACATCATGACCCGGTTCAGCGACAGGAACGACACCAGGTCGAAGCCGCCCTTGCCGCCCTGCTCCGAGGTCGTGGCCTCGCTGATGGTCGAGCCGACCGTGCTGAAGACGCCGATGGTGTCCAGCACCATCCACAGCACGGCCACCGCCACGATCGTGCAGATGCCCAGCGCGATGGACAGCAGGAAGCTGACCTTCATCACCGACCACGGATCGGCCTTGGCGATCCGCAGCCGCGCCTTGCGGGTGCGCGGCACCGTGCGGGCGGCCGGCCGCGGCCGCCGTACGCCGGCCGCGGTCGGCGAGGCGTGCCCGCCCGAGCCGCCCTGCTTCGGCGCGGCCCCGCGGCCGCCGTGGCCGGTCGGCGCGGCGCTGGGCGGCGCCGGCGGTGCACCAGGCGGCGGAGGCGCGTACGCCTGCGGCGGCTGATGCGGCTGAGCCGGCTGACGGGTGCCCGTCACGGCGTATCCCCCCTCGTCGGGGCCGTTGGCGGAGCCACGGGCACCCCCGGACCTCCCGGCCCCGCCCGCTGCGCCCGTGGCTCCACTCACGGCTTACTCCTCCGGTTCACCGGCCGCGGGCTGACCGCCCTCGGCCGCAACGTCGTGCTCGCTGCTGCGCTCACTGTCGTTCACGGTGTCATCATCCTCGACGCCGGCAGGACCCGCCGCCTCCGGATCATCCTCCGCCTCGGCATTGCGCGCGATGCCGACGACGGCATCCCGCTTCCCGAGGTTGATCAGCTGGACGCCCATGGTGTCACGGCCCGTCTCCCTGACTTCGTTGACCCGCGTACGGATCACCCCGCCGCTCAGCGTGATGGCGAGGATCTCGTCGGTCTCCTCGACCACCAGCGCCCCGACCAGCGAGCCCCGGTCCTCCACGATCTTGGCCGCCTTGATCCCCAGTCCGCCGCGGCCCTGCACCCGATACTCGTCCACCGCGGTGCGTTTCGCATAACCGCCGTCGGTGGCGGTGAAGACGAACGTACCGGTCCTGACCACATTCATCGAGAGCAGTTCGTCCCCCTCGCGGAAACTCATGCCCTTCACGCCGGAGGTGGCGCGGCCCATCGGGCGCAGCGCGTCGTCCGACGCGGTGAACCTGATGCACTGGGCCTTGCGGCTGACCAGCAGCAGATCGTCGTCCGCGGAGACCAGCTCGGCGCCGATCAGCTCGTCGGAGCCCGCGATGCCGCCCACCTCTCCTTCGGCCTCCCGCAGGTTGATGGCGATCACGCCACCCGAGCGCGGGGAGTCGTAGTCCTTGAGCGCGGTCTTCTTCACCAGGCCGGACTTGGTGGCCAGCACCAGATACGGCGCCGCCTGGTAGTCCTTGATGGCCAGGATCTGGGCGATCCGCTCGTCGGGCTGGAAGGCCAGCAGGTTCGCCACGTGCTGGCCGCGCGCGTCCCGGCCGGCGTCCGGCAGCTCGTAGGCCTTGGCGCGGTAGACCCGGCCCTTGTTGGTGAAGAACAGCAGCCACTGGTGGGTGGTGGTCACGAAGAAGTGGTCGACGATGTCGTCCTGCTTGAGCTTCGTGCCGCGTACGCCCTTGCCGCCGCGCTTCTGCGACCGGTAGTCCTCGGTCTTGGTGCGCTTCACATAGCCGCCACGGCTGATCGTGACGACGATGTCCTCCTCGGCGATCAGGTCCTCGATGGACATGTCGCCGTCGAAGGGCACCAGCTTGCTGCGCCGGTCGTCGCCGAACTTGTCGACGATGGCCTGCAGCTCCTCGCTGATGATCTGCCGCTGCTTCTCGGGCGAGGCGAGGATCGCGTTGTACTCGTTGATCTTCGCCTGCAGCTCGTCGTGCTCGGCGATGATCTTCTGCCGCTCCAGGGCGGCCAGCCGGCGGAGCTGCATCTCCAGGATCGCGTTGGCCTGGATCTCGTCGATGTCGAGCAGGCCCATCAGGCCCTCGCGCGCGACCTCGACGGTGTCGCTGCGCCGGATCAGCGCGATGACCTCGTCGATCGCGTCGAGCGCCTTGAGCAGGCCGCGCAGGATGTGGGCGCGCTCCTCGGCCTTGCGCAGCCGGAAGCGGGTGCGCCGGATGATGACCTCGACCTGGTGGTTCACCCAGTTGCGGATGAACGCGTCCAGCGACAGGGTGCGCGGCACGCCGTCGACCAGGGCCAGCATGTTGGCGCCGAAGTTGGTCTGCAGGTCGGTGTGCTTGTAGAGGTTGTTCAGCACCACCTTGGCGACCGCGTCCCGCTTCAGCACGATCACCAGCCGCTGGCCGGTACGCGACGAGGTCTCGTCGCGGACGTCCGCGATGCCGCCGATCTTGCCGTCCTTGACCAGGTCGGCGATCTTCTGCGCCAGGTTGTCGGGGTTGGTCTGGTACGGCAGCTCGGTGACGACCAGGCACTGCCGGTTCTGGATCTCCTCGACCGCGACGATCGCCCGCATGGTGATCGAGCCGCGCCCGGTGCGGTACGCGTCCTCGATGCCCTTGCGGCCCACGACCAGCGCGCCGGTCGGGAAGTCGGGGCCCTTGATGCGCTCCATGAGCGCGTCGAGCAGCTCCTCGGGGGTCGCGTCCGGGTTGGCCAGGCACCACTGGGCGCCGTCGGCGACCTCGCGCAGGTTGTGCGGCGGGATGTTGGTGGCCATGCCGACCGCGATGCCCGCCGAGCCGTTGATCAGCAGGTTCGGGAAGCGCGCCGGCAGGACCGTCGGCTCCTGGTTGCGGCCGTCGTAGTTGTCCTGGAGGTCGACGGTCTCCTCGTCGATGTCCCTGACCATCTCCATGGACAGCGGCATCATCTTGCACTCGGTGTACCGCATGGCGGCGGCCGGGTCGTTGCCCGGGGAACCGAAGTTGCCGTTGGAGTCCACCAGCGGCATCCGCATCGACCACGGCTGCGCGAGCCGGACCAGCGCGTCGTAGATCGAGGAGTCGCCGTGCGGGTGGTAGGTGCCCATGACGTCGCCGACGACGCGCGCGCACTTGTAGAAGCCCTTCTCGGGCCGGTAGCCGCCGTCATACATGGCGTACAGCACCCGGCGGTGCACCGGCTTGAGGCCGTCACGGACGTCCGGCAGCGCGCGCGAGACGATGACGGACATCGCGTAGTCGAGATAGCTGCGCTGCATCTCGGTCTCGAGCCCGACGGGCTCGACACGCAGGCCGCCGGCCTCGTTGCGTAGTTCCCGCTCGGAATCGGGGACGTCGGGCACGGGTGGGATGTTGGGGGTCTCGTCGGCCATCGCTGTCAGATTGTCCTTTCACACGGCCAAAGTGGGGGCCGACTCAGATGTCCAGGAACCGGACGTCCTTGGCGTTGCGCTGGATGAACGACCGGCGCGCTTCCACGTCCTCGCCCATCAGCACCGAGAACAGGTCGTCGGCCTGGGCCGCGTCGTCCAGCGTGACCTGGCCGAGCACCCGGTGGTCGATGTCCATCGTGGTGACCCGCAGCTCCTCCGCGTTCATCTCGCCCAGGCCCTTGAAGCGCTGGATCGAGTCCTCGCGGATCCGCTTGCCGTTCCCCTTGCCCAGCTCCACCAGCGCGTCGCGCTCACGGTCGGAGTAGGCGTACTCGAAGTCGTCGCGGCCCCACTTGATCTTGTACAGCGGCGGGCGGGACAGGTAGACGTGTCCGGCCTCGACCAGCGGGCGCATGAAGCGGAAGAGGAAGGTCAGCAGCAGGGTGTTGATGTGCTGGCCGTCGACGTCGGCGTCCGCCATCAGGATGATCTTGTGATAGCGCAGCTTGGCGATGTCGAAGTCCTCGTGGACCCCGGTGCCGAAGGCCGAGATCAGCGCCTGGATCTCGGTGTTCTGCAGGATCTTGTCGATCCTGGCCTTCTCCACGTTCAGGATCTTGCCGCGGATCGGCAGGATCGCCTGGTACTGCGGGTTGCGGCCGGACTTGGCCGAGCCGCCGGCCGAGTCGCCCTCGACGATGAAGATCTCGCACTTCGTCGGGTCGTTGGACTGGCAGTCGCTCAGCTTGCCCGGCAGCGACGCCGACTCCAGCAGGCCCTTGCGGCGGGTCAGGTCGCGCGCCTTGCGGGCCGCGACCCGGGCGGTGGCCGCCTGGATCGACTTGCGGATGATGTCCGCGGCCTCGGTGGGGTTGCGGTCCAGCCAGTCGGTCAGGTGCTCGTGAACGACCTTCTGGACGAAGGTCTTCGCCTCGGTGTTGCCCAGCTTGGTCTTCGTCTGGCCCTCGAACTGCGGCTCGCCGAGCTTGACCGAGATGATCGCGGTCAGGCCCTCGCGGATGTCCTCGCCGTTGAGGTTGTCGTCCTTCTCACGCAGCAGCTTCTTCTCCCGCGCGTACTTGTTGACCAGGCTGGTCAGCGCCGCGCGGAAGCCCTCCTCGTGGGTGCCGCCCTCGTGGGTGTGGATGGTGTTGGCGAAGCTGTAGACGCCCTCGCTGTACTGGCTGTTCCACTGCATCGCGACCTCGACCGAGAGCAGCCGCTCCTTGTCCTCCGCCTCGATGTCGATGACGGTGGGGTGGATCAGCTCGCCCTTGCGCGAGTTGAGGTACGTCACGTAGTCGACCAGGCCGCCCTCGTAGTGGTACGAGACGCTGAGCGGCCTGCCCTCCTCGTCCACGTGGTCGGCGCGCTCGTCGGTCAGCGAGATCCGCAGGCCCTTGTTGAGGAACGCCATCTCCTGGAAGCGCCGCGACAGCGTCTCGAAGGAGTACTCGGTGGTCTCGAAGATGTCGGGGTCGGCCCAGAAGGTGACCGAGGTGCCGGTCTCCTCGACCTGCTCGTTCTTCGCCAGCGGCGCGGTCGGCACCCCCAGCTTGTAGTCCTGCGTCCAGCGGTGGCCCTCGGTGCGGACCTCGACCGCCACGCGCGTGGACAGCGCGTTGACGACGGAGACGCCGACGCCGTGCAGACCGCCGGAGACCGCGTAGCCGCCGCCGCCGAACTTTCCGCCGGCGTGCAGCACGGTCAGCACCACCTCGACGGCGGGCTTGCCCTCGGAGGCGACCATGCCGACGGGGATACCGCGGCCGTTGTCGACCACCCGGACGCCGCCGTCGGGGAGGATCGTCACGTCGATGGTGTCCGCGTGACCGGCCATCGCCTCGTCGACCGAGTTGTCGACCACCTCTTGCACGAGGTGGTGCAGGCCGCGTTCACCGGTCGAGCCGATGTACATACCCGGGCGCTTGCGCACCGCGTCGAGGCCTTCGAGCACGGTGATCGCGCTGGCGTCGTAGGACTTGCTGGAGTTCTCGTTGGGGTTGCCGGAATCGGCCACGAAGCGCCCTTTCTGGCACAGCACGAGCCGGGTCCCGCAGTGCGGGATCGGCTGCGTCTTCGACATGTTCCGCTGGGGTACCCCCGCGCGTTGCCAGGGGAGGGCGGTGTGTCGACCAGTCTACCGGTAGCGCCGACATGAATGGGGCTTTGCCGGTACCTCCCTTCCCATGTGCCGCCCAAAACTGCCGCCGCCCGACTCCCTACACGCAGCCCCGGTGCCAAAACCGCTCACGCGGGCGTCCAGGGCTTCCGGCTGTCAAGGCGCGGCTACGCTGAGCACGGGGACGGCTCCGCGGTCGCGCAGGCGTGCGAAAAGACCCTTCGAAAGGGTCGCCCACCTGCGCGAACGGGCTCGCTCAGCCGTAGGTGTCGCCGGGACCGCGGCTGCCCGGCGCCCGCAGCCTGCCGTAGGAACGGGTCGGCGCCACCGGGCCGAGCACCTTGAGCAGCTTCACCGTGCCGTGGCCGAGGTCCGAGTTGAGCCGGGCCACCAGGGTCGGGGCCAGCAGCCGCAGCTGGGTCGCCCACGCGGTGGAGTCGCAGGTCACAGTGAGGACCCGCGCCTCCTCGTCGTAGCGGTCGGGCGAGCAGTGCTGGGCGACCTCGGGGCCGACCAGCTGCGGCCAGCGGCCCATCACCCCGCCGACCGCGGCCGGCGCCTCCCAGCCGCGCTCGGTGATCAGCCGGTTGATGGCCGCGCCCAGCGGCAGCGGGTCCCTGCCGTCCGCCCTCGCGCCGCTGCGCAGCCCGCCGCGCCTGGCTTGTTTCTTCTGTACGGCCGCGGCGCCCCTGGCCCTGGCCTGTTCCTTGGCCGCCCTCAGCGCCACCCGCGCCAGGTCCACGCCCGACGCCTCTGGCGGCGCGGGCTGCTGGGGTACGTCGCCGCCACCCGCCGTGTCGCTCACTGCCGAACCACCGTCCCGTCCTGCACCGAGAAGCGCGCCCCGCGCAGCAGCCCCGGCACGTCGTCGTCCACTGCTGCGGTGACCAGCACCTGCTCGCCCGGCGCCACCATCTCGGCCAGCCGCTCCCGGCGCCTGGCGTCCAGCTCGGCGAACACGTCGTCGAGCACCAGTACCGGTTCGTCGCCGTCCGCGCACAGCAGTTCGTAGGAGGCCAGCCGCAGCGCCAGCGCGTACGACCAGGACTCGCCGTGGCTGGCGTAGCCCTTGGCGGGCATCGGGCCGAGCCTGAGCACCAGGTCGTCCCGGTGCGGGCCGACCAGGGTGACGCCGCGTTCGATCTCCTGGCGCCGGGCCGCGGTCAGCGCGTCGAGCAGCCGCGGGAAGAGCTCCTCGCGGCCGACGGCGCCCGCCAGCGCCTCGTCGCCCATCGAGCTGCGGTAGTCAAGGCCCACCGGACCGCCGCCGGGCGCCAGCTGCTCGTAGGCCTTGTCGGCCAGCGGCTGCAGCGCCGCCACCAGGTCGAGCCGGTGGGCCAGCAGCTCGGCGCCGGCCGTGGCCAGGTGCTGGTCCCACACGTCCAGGGTGGACAGGTCGGCGCCCTTGCCACCGTGCCTGCGGGCCAGTGCGGCGGTTTTCAGCAGCGTATTGCGCTGCTTCAGCACTCTTTCGAAGTCGCTGCGCACACCCGCCAGACGCGGCGCCCGGGCGGTGATCAGCTCGTCGAGGAAGCGGCGGCGCTCCCCAGGATCGCCCTTGACCAGCGCCAGGTCCTCGGGCGCGAACAGCACGCTGCGGACGATGCCGAGCAGATCGCGCGGGCGGACCTGCGAGGAGCGGTTGATCCTGGCCCGGTTGGCGCGGCCCGGGTTGATCTCCAGTTCGAGCAGCTGGCGCCGCTCGGTGTCGGCGGGCGTGCCCTGCACGACCTGGGCGCGTACCACCGCCCGCTCGGCGCCGACGCGGACCAGCGGGGCGTCGGAGGAGACCCGGTGGCTGCCCAGCGTCGCCAGGTAGCCGACCGCCTCGACCAGGTTGGTCTTGCCCTGCCCGTTGGGACCCACGAAAGCCGTGACGCCCGGGTCGAGAGGGACCTCGGCCCGGGCGTAGGAGCGGAAGTCGGCGAGCGACAGGTGCGCTACGTGCATCGCGTGCTTGGCGCGTCGCCGCGCCGACCTCCCTGCTTGCTGTGTGGTGCGGGCCGCCTACTCGGCGGCGGTGACCGCGTGGCCGCCGAACTCGTTGCGGAGCGCGGCGATCATCTTCATCTGCGGCGAGTCGTCCTGGCGGGACGCGAAACGCGCGAAGAGCGAGGCGGTGATCGCCGGCAGCGGCACCGCGTTGTCGATCGCGGCCTCCACCGTCCAGCGTCCCTCACCCGAGTCGTCGGCGTAACCGCGCAGGCCGCCCAGGTGCTCGTCCTTGTCCAGCGCGTCCACGGCCAGGTCGAGCAGCCAGGAGCGGATGACCGTACCGGACTTCCAGGAGCGGAAGACCTCGCGGACGTCGGTGACGGAGTCCACCGCCTCCAGCAGCTCCCAGCCCTCGGCGTAGGCCTGCATCATCGCGTACTCGATGCCGTTGTGGACCATCTTCGCGAAGTGGCCGGCGCCGACCCGGCCCGCGTGGACCGCGCCGGAGTCGCCCTCGGGCTTGAGCGCGTCGAAGATCGGCTGCGCCTTGGCGACGTCCTCTTCCTTGCCGCCGTACATCAGCGCGTAGCCGTTGGCCAGGCCCCACACACCGCCGGAGACACCGCAGTCGACGAAGCCGATGCCCTTGGCCGCCAGCTCCTCGGCGTGCTTCTCGTCGTCCGTCCAGCGCGAGTTGCCGCCGTCGACCACCAGGTCGCCGGGGGAGAGCAGCTCGCCCAGCTCGTCGATGGTGGACTGGGTCGCGGCGCCGGCCGGCACCATCACCCACACCACCCGCGGTCCCTGCAGGCCGTCCACAAGCTCCTTGAGGCTGTGGACATCGGCGAGATCCGGGTTGCGGTCGTAGCCGACGACGGTGTGGCCTGCGCGGCGGATGCGCTCGCGCATGTTGCCGCCCATCTTGCCGAGACCGATGAGACCGAGCTCCATCACAAATCCTTCGTTCGAAGCGCCCCGGGCGCCCGCGGTGTTGCGGCGACGCCGGCTGCTGCCTGACCCTGAACCTGACCTGAGGATGAGCCTACGTCGGCCCGGGCGGCAGCCGCGGGCGGGCTCAGCCGGACAGCCGGACCGGCATGATCAGGTACTTGTACGCGTCGTCCGGCTCGGCGTCGACGGCGGCGCGGCCGCTGAGCAGCGCCGGCTTGGTGGACGTGGTGAACGACAGCTGCGCCGCGGGGGAGTCGATCGCGCTCAGCCCGTCCAGCAGGAAGGTCGGGTTGAAGGCGATCGAGATGTCGTCGCCCTCCAGCTTGGCGTCGACCCTTTCCACAGCCTGTGCATCGTCGCTGGAGCCGGCCTCCAGGGTGAGCACACCCTGCTCGAAGCTCAGCCGCACCGGGGTGTTGCGCTCGGCGACCAGGGCGACGCGCTTGACCGCCTCGACGAAGGGCGCGGTCTCGATCACCGCCACGGAGGCGAACTCGGTCGGGAAGAGCGTGCGGTACTTGGGCAGGTCGCCCTCGAGCAGCCGGGTCGTCGTCCGCCGCCCCGCGCCCTCGAAGCCGATCAGGCCCTCACCGGCGCCGGAGCCGGCCAGCGCGATGGACACGGTGTCGCCGCTGGTGAGGGACTTGGCGGTGTCCTGCAGCGTCTTGGCGGGCACCAGGGCGACGGCCGAGATGTCGGCCTGCTCCGGCTTCCACAGGAACTCGCGGACCGCGAAGCGGTAGCGGTCGGTGGCGGCCAGCGTCACCGTGTCGCCCTCGATCTCGATCCGCACACCGGTCAGCACCGGCAGGGTGTCGTCGCGGCCGGCCGCGATGGCGACCTGGCTGGCGGCGGCGGCGAAGACCTCACCGGGAACCGTGCCGGACGCCACCGGCATCGCGGGCAGCGCCGGGTACTCCTCGACCGGCAGCGTGTGCAGCGTGAAGCGGGAGCTGCCGCAGACGACGGTGACCCGGACCCCGTCGGTGGAGATCTCCACAGGGCGGTTGGGAAGTGCCCGGGAGATGTCCGCGAGCAGCCGGCCGGACACCAGGACGGTGCCCTCCTCGTCGATCTCGGCCTCGACGGCGACCCGGGCCGAGACCTCGTAGTCGAAGCCGGACAGGCTCAGCTGGCCGTCCTCGGCCTTGAGCAGCAGCCCGGCGAGCACCGGCACCGGGGGGCGGGCCGGGAGGCTGCGGGCTGCCCAAGCCACTGCCTCGGCGAGTACGTCGCGCTCCACCCGGATCTTCACCGGAACCGCCTCCTGCTTGTTGCCAGCTGTCGGGGAACAGTCTGACGCACAGGACTGTCACTCGGAGCGGCTTGCCGTCAAGCGGCGACACAGCCGGCCGGGAGGCGAGGGCCGAGTTGTGCACAGGACCCGCTTCGAAGCAGTTTCCCCGTTCTCTACGTGTAGTCGTAGTAGTAGGGGTTGTGGATACCGTGGATAACCGGTTCCTGTGCAGGTCAGGCCCGGTTTTTTATCCCCAGGGCCTGTGGGTGGGACCGGTGGACAACCAGGGGGTGCTGTGGACGGCGGAAAGTTGTGCACACCCCGTACACAGGCGACCCGGTGTTGTCCCCAGCTCTGTCCCCAGGAATACCCCGGTTCTCCCCAGGCCAACCCACCGCCTTGGTGTGACGGCTTTCACTCTCCCGTGGGACAGGGGGCTGTTCGTTGCCGAACAGTGGACAAAGATGTGGAGAAGCGGCTCCGAGCTGTGCACAACCGGCCCCAACCTGTGGGCGGGCGGTGGACAACCGGTCGGTGGGTGCTGTGGACGGCCGGTCCGTCCACAGTCTGTGGATCACGGTTACCCACATATCCCCACCCCACTGAGCAGCCAGGACACCGCCGCGGCCGACCCGCCTGTGGAGAGTATCTGGACAACTCCGGTGTCCCCAGGCTGTGGACAGACAAATCGCCGCGATCCTGTGGACAACAGGACCGCGGCGACGGGTAATCGAACGGAGCGCGGTGCGCGTCAGCTCTTGATGCGGTTGGTCAGCTCCGTCACCTGGTTGTAGATGGACCGCCGCTCCGCCATCAGCGAGCGGATCTTCCGGTCGGCGTGCATCACCGTGGTGTGGTCGCGGCCCCCGAAGAGAGCGCCGATCTTGGGCAGCGACAGGTCGGTCAGCTCCCGGCACAGGTACATGGCGATCTGCCGTGCGGTGACCAGCACGCGGCTGCGCGAGGAGCCGGACAGGTCGTCCACCGCGAGGCCGAAGTAGGCCGCGGTCTCCGCCATGATCGCGGTGCCGCTGATCTCCGGCACCGAGTCCTCGCCGCCCGGGATCAGGTCCTTCAGCACGATCTCGGTGAGCTGCAGGTCCACCGGCTGCCGGTTGAGGCTCGCGAAGGCGGTGACCCGGATCAGCGCGCCCTCCAGTTCCCGGATGTTGCGGGAGATCCGGGACGCGATGAACTCCAGCACCTCGGGCGGCGCGTTCAGCTGCTCCTGGACCGCCTTCTTGCGCAGGATCGCGATCCGGGTCTCCAGCTCGGGCGGCTGGACGTCGGTGATCAGGCCCCACTCGAAGCGGTTGCGCAGCCGGTCCTCCAGGGTGACCAGCTGCTTGGGCGGCCGGTCGGAGGACAGCACGATCTGCTTGTTCGCGTTGTGCAGGGTGTTGAAGGTGTGGAAGAACTCCTCCTGCGTCGACTCCTTGCTCGCCAGGAACTGGATGTCGTCGACCAGCAGGATGTCCATGTCGCGGTAGCGCTTGCGGAAGGCGTCGGCCTTGCCGTCCCTGATGGAGTTGATGAACTCGTTCGTGAACTCCTCGGAGCTGACGTACCTGACCCGGGTGCCGGGGTAGAGGCTCCGCGCGTAGTGCCCGATCGCATGGAGCAGGTGCGTCTTGCCGAGGCCGGACTCTCCGTAGATGAACAGCGGGTTGTAGGCCTTGGCCGGGGCCTCGGCCACCGCGACCGCCGCGGCGTGCGCGAAGCGGTTCGAGGCGCCGATCACGAAGGTGTCGAAGAGGTACTTCGGGTTCAGCCGGGCGGTGGGCTCCACGGCCCCGCCGCTGCCGCCCGATCCCCCGCCGCCCGGGCCGCCGGAGCCGCCCGGCGGCGGGGGCACGGCAGAGGACCGCTCGGGGCGGGCGGCGGGCGGCTGCCCGCCCTGCTGGGGATACCCGCCCGCGGACCCGGCGCCGTACGGCCGGTCGCCGGGGTGCGCCTGGTGCGGTACGGCCGGGTAGCCGCCGTCGAGGCGATCGGCGCGGTAGCGGTCCCGGCCGCGGTCCAGCTCCCGGTTGCGATCGAGGTCGCGGCCGCGGTCGAGGTCCCGGCTCCGGTCCAGGTCGCGGCCGCGGTCGCGGTCGAGGTCACGCTCCCGGTCGAGGTCCCCGCGACTGTCGCGAATGTCACGAATGTCGCGGCCGTCGAGCCGGTCCCGCGGGTCCCTGGGGTCGCGGCCGTCCCGGTCGCCGTGCGCGTCGCGGGCGTCCCTGGCGTCGGGGTACGGGTCGGGCCTGCGGTCCTGGAAGGCGCCGGCGGGCGGTGCGCCCCAGTTCCCGAGCCCCGGCTGCTGCCACTCCTCGTCCGGCGTACGCGGCGGCCAGTCGTCCGTTCCCCCGTCCGGATGGTCCTGCTCGCCGCCGGAGGCGACCGCGATGGCGATGCCCACGGTGTGACCGAACTCATGGCTGAGCACATCGGTGATCAGTTGCTTGAGCTGCTGGCCCTCGAGGATCTTCTTGGCGTACTCGTTCGGCGCGGACAGCACGGCGGTGCCGGCCACCAGGGCCAGCGGCTGGATGCGCCGGAGCCATTCCGCATGGGTGGGTTTCAGGTCCTCGCTGTCCACCAGCAGTTTCCTGAGCACTTGCGGCCACACTGCGGCAAGATCGGCGGATACGTCAGCCACAGGGCACGCTCTCTCGGTTGCTTATGTTGCGTAGGTGGTGCAGCGATCTCCCGCGGACGTGTGGACCTCGGCAGGGGCGGGAAGAGTACGGAGTTCAGCCACGGTAATCAGCGCGGCGGGCGTGGTTCAAGTCGTTGTCCACAGGCTGTGTACAAATGGCGGGGGCGCGCCGTCGGGTTTGACCGGATGGCCTAGCCGCACGTACCGTATCGAGGTCGAGTTGTCGATGGCTGCTGCCGCCTGCCTACCGATGGGCGAGGATCTTCCGGAGCGTTAACGCTGCCGGGCGATCGTCAAGCGGTGCACCCGTTTGATCCGCGAGCTTTTCGTGGGCGCACGGTGACAGCCAGGCGACGCCCCGCCGGACACGATCTCTCCTGGAGCCCCCGAGTGAGCAAGCGCACCTTCCAGCCGAACAACCGCCGCCGCGCCAAGACCCACGGCTTCCGTCTGCGGATGCGTACCCGTGCGGGTCGCGCGATCCTCGCGACCCGCCGCGGCAAGGGCCGCGCGCGTCTGTCTGCCTGATTGCCTCAGGCCTGATGTCGTGCTGCCCTCCGAGAATCGGCTGAGGCGGCGCCAGGACTTCGCGACGGCGGTTCGCCGTGGACGCCGGGCGGGCCGCCCGCTGCTGGTCGTCCATCTGCGCCGAGACGCCACTGACCCGCACGTGCCTGGGGAGAAGACTCCCCCGGCACGTGCGGGTTTCGTCGTGAGCAAGGCCGTCGGCGGGGCGGTACAGCGGAATCAGGTAAAACGCAAACTGCGTCATCTGGTCCGGGCGCGTCTGTCACTCCTCCCCCCCGGTAGCCTGGTAGTGGTACGCGCGCTTCCCGAAGCGGGGAACGCGGACCACGCACAGCTGGCCCTCGACCTGGACGCCGCACTGCAGCGGCTGCTGGGCCGTGACACCCATGGCGATGCCGAGGGGAGGGTGGCTCAATGAAATACCCACTGCTGGCACTGATCAAGCTGTATCAGTGGACGATCAGTCCGCTGCTCGGCCCGGTGTGCCGGTATTACCCGTCGTGCTCCCACTACGGGTACACCGCCATCGACCGGCATGGCGCGATCAAGGGCACTGCCCTTACCGCGTGGCGCATCCTCCGGTGCAACCCCTGGTCGCCCGGCGGAGTGGACCATGTCCCGCCGCGTAAGCGGCCGCCATGGCACGAACTGCTGCGCCGCGCACTGCGGGGCGGCTCCGACGGGCCCGTCACGCCCGAGCCCACCGGACCCTCTCACGCCCAAGGAGCCTGACCGTGGGGATCCTGAACCCCCTATACGACGCAGTGTCGTGGATCATCGTCCAGTTCCACTCGTTCTACAGCCTGATCTTCGACAAGGACAGCGGCTGGGCGTGGGGTCTGTCCATCGTCTCGCTGGTGGTCCTGATCCGGATCTGCTTGATCCCGCTGTTCGTCAAGCAGATCAAGTCCACCCGGAACATGCAGGCGCTCCAGCCCAAGATGAAGGCGATCCAGGAGCGCTACAAGAACGACCGCCAGAAGCAGTCCGAAGAGATGATGAAGCTGTACAAGGAGACGGGCACCAACCCGCTCTCCTCGTGCCTGCCGATTCTGGCCCAGTCGCCGTTCTTCTTCGCGCTGTACCACGTGCTCAGCAACATCGCTAAGGGCAACGAGGTCGGAGTGATCCACTCCAACCTGGTCGACAGCGCCAAGAACGCGCACATCTTCGGCGCCCCGCTGGCGGCGAAGTTCACCGACGGTGCCGCCAAGGTCGAGTCACTCGGTGCCACCCTCACCGATGTGCGGGTTGTCACCCTCGTGATGATCGTGCTGATGTCGGCGTCGCAGTTCTACACCCAGCGCCAGCTCATGACGAAGAACGTCGACATGACGGTGAAGACGCCGTTCATGCAGCAGCAGAAGATGCTGATGTACGTCTTCCCGGTCATCTTCGCCGTGCTGGGTATCAACTTCCCCGTCGGTGTCCTCATCTACTGGCTGACCACCAACGTGTGGACCATGGGCCAGCAGATGTTCGTGATCTACCGCAACCCCACCCCCGGCAGCCTGGCCTTCCAGCAGCGCCAGGAGCGGCTGCGGGCCAAGGGCAAGCTGGTCGAGCAGCCCGAGGAGATCGCTGCCAAGGAGGCCGTCGAGGTCGCCCGGGCCAACCGCACCCAGCCCAAGCGGCAGCCGAAGGCCAAGCGGCACACCGGCGGCGCTGCTGGCGGTCCCGGAGCACCGCGGGCGGGCGGTTCCGGTGGTTCTGCCGGCGACGCCCAGGCCGACACTCCCCAGGACGACACCCCGAAGAGCGGTACCCCCAAGAGCGGTACTCCCAAGGGCGGCGCCTCCAAGGGCGGTGCTACCCGGTCCGGCTCCGGCGGCAAGAGCAGCGGCGGCGCACCGCGGGCCGGCGCTCCGAGGGCGGGCGGTCAGAAGCAGGGCGGCGGCACGCCGGGTAAGCAGCCAGGCGGGGCCAAGTCCAAGCCGACCAACCTGTCGTCGAAGAAGAAGTAAGAGGAGCGTCCAGGCGTGAGCGACGTCAACACCACCGCGGCACCCGACAGCGGCTCGTCCGCGACTCTGACCCGGCTGGAGCAGGAGGGTGAGATCGCGGCGGACTACCTGGAGGGGCTGCTGGACATCGCCGACCTCGACGGTGACATCGACATGGATGTCGAGGGTGAGCGTGCGTCGGTGTCGATCATCGGCGACACCTCCACCCGGGAGCTGACCAAGCTCGTCGGGCGGGACGGCGAGGTGCTGGAGGCGCTGCAGGAGCTGACCCGGCTCGCGGTGCACCGGGAGACCGGTGAGCGCAGCCGGCTGATGCTGGACATCGCCGGGTTCCGGGCGCGCAAGCGCGCGGAACTGGCGCAGCTGGGCGCAGAGGCGGCAGCCGAGGCCAAGGAGACCGGTCAGCCGGTGAAGCTGGACCCGATGACGCCTTTCGAGCGCAAGGTCGTGCATGACGCGGTCGCCGCGGCGGGTCTGCGCAGCGAGTCCGAGGGCGAGGAGCCCCAGCGCAGGGTGGTCGTGCTGCCGGTCTGACCGGTTGCGCACTCCGATCGATCGGCCCCGTCTGCTCGCAGGCGGGGCCGAAGCTTGTCAGCCTGGATGAAAGAACGCGTGCGAGAACCGAGGAAAGGAAAGTCCCGTGACGGAGGCAGCAGCGGAGCTTCCCGCGCCGCCCGAGCAGGCCGGGGCGGTGTTCGGCGACCGGTTCGCCGACGCGCTGCGCTATGCCGAGCTGCTGGCGGATGCCGGGGTGCAACGCGGTCTGATCGGTCCGCGCGAGGTGCCCCGGCTGTGGGAGCGGCACCTGCTGAACTGTGCGGTGCTCTCCGAGGTGATCGACGAGGCCGTGTCGGTCTGCGACGTGGGCTCCGGTGCCGGCCTGCCGGGCATTCCGCTGGCCCTGGCCCGGCCGGACCTGGAGATCACCCTGCTGGAGCCGCTGCTGCGCCGTACGACCTTCCTGGAGGAGGTGGTACGGCTGCTGGGGCTGACCAATGTGACGGTCGTCCGCGGTCGGGCCGAGGAGATGGTGGGCAAGCTGCCGCCGGTGGACGTGGTGACCGCTCGCGCGGTCGCGCCGCTGGAGCGGCTGGCCGGCTGGGGACTGCCCCTGCTGCGCCCGCACGGTGAGATGGCGGTCCTCAAGGGCGATACCGCCGAGGAGGAGCTGAAGGCGGCCAGGGCGGCGCTCGGCCGGCTGGGCGCGGTGAGCGCCTCGGTGACCCAGGTCGGTGAGGGCGTGGTCGATCCGTTGTCCACAGTCGTCCGGGTCCTGGTGGGGGAAAGTCCCGGCGGAGTTCGTGCGGCCACCCGGCGGGCGAAAGCGGCCCGGGCCAGCCGGGCACCGCGAGGCGGGGGCAACGCGGGGCGCCGTCGCCGCTGAGCGACTGGTCGGAAGCGGTCAAAACGTCATAATCCGGAGTGTCCTGTCGGGATACAGGCGTGGCGCGGCGCATCGTGTTCCACGTGAAACGTCGCTCACTGCTTCCAGGAGTCCTCAGCCGCGGCCGTGCCGCGGCCGAGGCGCGCGCCAACAAGCCGACCAAGCCCAATTCGGCTGTGGATAACCGGGATTTATCCACAGCCGACCGGGGCTCGCTGGTTCAGCACCCCTCGGGCATGGCAGGCTCTTCTCATAGCGAGCCTGAAGTCGAGGAGAGTGAGTCCTTGCGGTCCGACGCCAATATCGCGGGGCCGATGGCCGACCCGGTCCCCGGTCCCCGCTCAGCTGAATCAGCCGGGGGACCACTTTCCGTGCCCCCGGGGTTCGGGAGCGATGTTTCACGTGAAACATTGCCTCCTATGGATGACACCCCGATCGGCCGCGCTGCCCAGATGGCCGTCGAGGCGCTGAACCGCACCGGTGAGGGTCTGCCCCGTCCGGCGCAGACCCGGGTGATGGTCGTCGCCAACCAGAAGGGCGGGGTGGGTAAGACCACGACCACGGTGAACCTGGCGGCCTCCCTGGCGCTGCACGGCGCGCGGGTGCTGGTGATCGACCTCGACCCGCAGGGCAACGCCTCCACGGCGCTCGGGATCGACCACCACGCCGAGGTGCCGTCGATCTACGACGTGCTGGTGGAGAGCAAGCCGCTGTCGGACGTTGTGCTGCCGGTGGCCGACGTGGAGGGCCTCTTCTGCGCTCCCGCGACCATCGACCTGGCCGGCGCCGAGATCGAACTGGTCTCGCTGGTGGCCCGGGAGAGCCGGCTGCAGCGGGCGATCGAGTCCTACGAGCAGCCGCTGGACTACGTCCTGATCGACTGCCCGCCCTCGCTCGGCCTGCTCACCGTCAACGCCCTGGTGGCCGGCGCCGAGGTGGTCATCCCGATCCAGTGCGAGTACTACGCGCTGGAGGGACTGGGGCAGCTGTTGAAGAACGTGGACCTGGTCCGCGCCCACCTCAACCCGAAGCTGCATGTGTCCACCATCCTGCTGACGATGTACGACGGCAGGACCCGGCTGGCCTCCCAGGTGGCGGAGGAGGTGCGCACCCACTTCGGCAAGGAGGTGCTGCGCACCAGCATTCCGCGCTCGGTACGCATCTCTGAGGCGCCCAGCTACGGTCAGACCGTCTTGACCTACGACCCGGGCTCCAGCGGCGCCCTGTCGTACCTGGAGGCCGCCCGGGAGATGGCCCTGCGCGGTCTGCCGGGCGAGGTGGCCGTCGAGTACGACCCGCAGTCGCAGGGCGAACAGCACAACCCGCACAGCATGTCGGAGGGGATCCAGTGAGTGATCGACGCAGAGGGCTCGGCCGTGGTCTCGGCGCGCTGATCCCGGCCGCGCCGCAGGCGACCAGCCCAACGTCCGGGACCGCACCGGTCCTGGTGCCGGACCGCGGGGTCGCGGCGGCAAAGGTGGCGGGTCTGGTGGAACGCCGGCCGACGGAGTCCGCACCGCCCGCAGTGGAGATCCCTGTTTCACGTGAAACAGAGCCGGATCTCTCCGCGGCGCGGGTCCCGGTCGCGGGCGCCTACTTCGCCGAGCTGGAACTCGACGCCATCACGCCCAACCCCCGGCAGCCGCGGGAGGTGTTCGACGAGGACGCCCTCAACGAGCTGATCACCTCGATCAAAGAGGTCGGTCTGCTCCAGCCGGTGGTCGTACGGCAGATCAGCGCGGACCGCTTCGAGCTGATCATGGGCGAGCGCCGCTGGCGGGCCTGCCGCGAGGCGGGCCTGGAGCGGATTCCGGCAATCGTCCGGGCCACCGACGACGAGAAGCTGCTGCTGGACGCCCTGCTGGAGAACCTGCACCGGGCGCAGCTGAACCCGCTGGAAGAGGCTGCGGCCTATGACCAGCTGCTGCGGGACTTCTCCTGCACCCATGAGCAGCTGGCCGACCGGATCGGCCGGTCCCGCTCGCAGGTCTCCAACACCCTGCGGCTGCTCAAACTCCCCGCCCCGGTGCAGCGTCGGGTGGCAGCCGGGGTGATCTCCTTCGGGCACGCCCGCGCCCTGCTCTCGCTGGAGGACTCCGAAGCGCAGGACAAGCTGGCGCTCCGGATCGTCGCGGAAGAGCTGTCGGTCCGAACGGTCGAAGAGATCGTGAAGCTGATGAACAGCGAGCCGCAGACCGCCAAGAAGTCGGCGGCGCCGCGGGCCGGCCGCCGGGTGGCCCCGGCGCTCACCCACCTGGCCACCCGGCTCTCCGACCGCTTCGACACCCGGGTGAAGGTGGACCTGGGCCAGAAGCGGGGCAAGATCGTGGTGGAGTTCGCCTCGATGGAAGATCTGGAGCGCATCCTCGGCGCCATGGCACCCGGTGAGGGCAAGGTGCTGGAGAACCGGCTGGACGACGAGGCCGAGGACGACGACGAGTGACACCGTGGCACCCCGGACCTGAACCCCGGGGTGCCACCGTTCGGTCAGCGACAGGAATGGGGTCCTTGGCACATGGGCCGTCGGCTAGTACCGCTCACCCTCGACAATCTTCCTGACCTTCCCAAGCCCTGCCGGCGCTGCGTCTTCTGGGAGCTGGACCCGGTGAGTGGCGAGGCCGCCGTCCAGGCTGGCAAGCCCGAGCTGGAGAAGGAGGCCTGGATCTCCGCGGTGCTGCTGGAGTGGGGCTCCTGCGGCCGGGTGGTGTACGTGGACGAGGTCCCGGCAGGGTTCGTGCTCTACGCCCCGGCCGCCTACGTGCCCCGGTCGATGGCCTTCCCGACCAGTCCGGTGTCCGCGGACGCGGTTCAGCTGATGACGGCCCGCGTGCTGCCCGGCTATCAGGGCCAGGGTATCGGCCGGGTCCTGGTGCAGACGGTGGCCAAGGATCTCGTACGGCGGAACTTCAAGGCGATCGAGGCGTTCGGCGACGCGAAGTGGTCGGCGCCGTCCTGTGTCCTGCCGGCCGACCATCTGCTGGCCGTCGGCTTCAAGACGGTCCGACCGCACCCCCGGTTCCCCCGGCTACGGCTGGAGCTGCGCTCCACGATCTCCTGGAAGGAGGACGTCGAGATGGCCATTGACCGGCTGCTGGGCGCCGTCCAGAAGGAGCCCGTCCTCCGCCCGCTCTGACGTTGCACCCGCTCCCGTAGCTGTCCATACGAAAGGGCCGGCTCCCCCGAGGGGAGCCGGCCCTTCGATGTTCCACGTGGAACAGTGCGCGATCAGCCGATGAAGTCGGAGAGGTCGCGGACGAGCGCGGCCTTCGGCTTGGCACCGACGATCGTCTTCACGACCTCGCCGCCCTTGTAGACGTTGAGGGTCGGGATGGACATCACGCCGTACTTCGCGGCGGTGACGGGGTTCTCGTCGATGTTGAGCTTGACGATGGTGATGTCGTCCGGGTGCTCCGCCGCGATGGCTTCCAGGGACGGGGCGATCTGACGGCAGGGGCCGCACCACTCGGCCCAGAAGTCGACCAGCACGGGCTTGTCGCTGGCGAGGACCTCCTCGGCGAAGGTGGCGTCCGTTACGTGCTTGGGCTTGCCGGCCACGGCAGTCTCCTCAGGTTCGATACAGCGGGTGGGGATGGGGGATCAGGCGGCCTTCCCGGCGTCGCTGAGCGACGACAGGTAGCGTTCGGCGTCCAGAGCGGCGGAACAGCCGGTGCCAGCCGCGGTGATCGCCTGACGGTAGGTGTGGTCCACGACGTCTCCGGCAGCGAAGACACCGGGAATGCTGGTGCGGGTGCTCGGCGCCTGGACGGTGAGGTAGCCCTCCCCGTCGAGGTCGAGGACACCCTTGAAGAGCTCGGTCCTCGGGTCGTGGCCGATGGCGATGAACAACCCGGTGACGGGCAGCTCCGAGGTCTCGCCCGTCTTGGTGTTGCGCAGGGTCAGGCCGGACAGCTTGCCGTCGCCCTGGATCTCGGCAACCTCGCTGTCCCAGACGAAGGAGATCTTCGGGTCGGCGAAGGCGCGCTCCTGCATCGCCTTGGACGCCCGCAGGCTGTCCCGGCGGTGCACGATCTTCACGGACTTGGCGAACCGGGAGAGGAAGGTCGCCTCCTCCATCGCGGTGTCGCCACCGCCGATCACGGCGATGTCGTGCTCGCGGAAGAAGAAGCCGTCACAGGTGGCACACCAGGAGACGCCACGACCGGAGAGCTGGTCCTCGTTGGGCAGGTTGAGCTTCCGGTGCTGGGACCCGGTAGCGACGATGACGGCCTTCGCCCGGTGGACGGTGCCCGCCGAGTCGGTGACAGTCTTGATGTCGCCGGACAGGTCGACCGCGACCACGTCGTCCGGGATCAGCTCGGCGCCGAACCGCTCCGCCTGGGCGCGCATGTTGTCCATCAGGTCCGGGCCGATGATGCCGTCCCGGAAGCCGGGGAAGTTCTCCACCTCGGTGGTGTTCATCAGGGCACCGCCGGCGGTGACCGAGCCCTCGAAGACCAGCGGGTTGAGGGATGCGCGTGCCGTGTACAGCGCCGCGGTGTAGCCCGCAGGCCCCGAGCCGATGATGATCACGTTACGGACGTCGCTCACGGGTGTCTTCCTCGTCTCTGCGGACTGCTGTGGGGGTCCGGCCCTGGCTGGACTCACGTCGTGCCTAACGGATCCTACGGGGCTGGCATTCCCCCGCCGGTGCGCCGCCCCACGCCTACCCCGGTGAGCCCCGGGTACGGCTGGTCAGCCCCGTGGATAGGCGCCCCGGAAGAGCACTCTGCCGGGGGTGTCGGCCGTACAGGTGGCAGTCACCACATAGGCGTCGACCTGCGTGGGGTCGGGGTCGGGAATCACGACGAGGTAGGAGTCGACGCCCTCGTAGGGCTCCCGACTGGCGGCCAGCGGTTGCTGGACCCGCTGGGTGGCTTTGAGTACGCAGCCGGGCACGGTGATGACGGTGCCGTCGGGGCCGGTGACCTTGGCGTCCCCACGGGGGCTCAGCATCGGTGAGGTCACCCCGCCGCCGGTCTTGCCGCCCGCCCCGTCGAGTAGCCGTGCCACCTCTTCACCCACCGCGTTGGAATCGTCTCCGCCCTGGGCGCTGGCCTTCCGCTGGGCGCTGCTGTCCGCGTTGGCGGTGGGGCCGCTGTGGGACGACAGTTCGTAGACCACCCCGCCCAGAGCGAGGACGGCAGCCGTCGAGGCCGCGCCGAGCAGCAGCGCACGCCGGTGCCTGCGGCCGCGGCCGGGTCCGGTGGGTGCCGAGAGACGGCCGGCGGGTGCCGATGTTCCACGTGGAACATCCGCCGCTTCGCCGGTCGCCTGTGCCGGCAGCGATGTTTCACGTGGAACATGCGGCAGAGCGGAGTCGAACCGAGCCTCGGCGGCGAGGGCCGCGTCGATCCGTGCGGCCACATCGGCGGGCATCGGCTCCGGCTCCGGTAGATCGCCGAGCAGGTCGCGGATCTCCGCGAGCGAGGCCAGCACCTCGCCGCACTCCACGCAGGACTCCGCGTGGGCGCGGACTTCCGTCGCCCGCTCCGGCGGCAGGATGCCCTCGGCCAGGTCGGCGATCTCCATGACGTCCGGATGCGGGTCCTGGCCCGTGGTCGATGTCATCGGTGGTCACCTCCGCCCTGTTCCGTTCCTGCCGGTGGGACGGATGTCCCCTGCGTCCGGTTCCTTCCGCCGTCGGGGCCGGCCCGGTCGGCGCCGCCCCCGGTCCGTAGGTGGCTGAGCAGCGGCAGCAGCCGGGCGCGGCCACGGGCGCATCTGCTCTTGACGGTGCCCTCCGGTACGGCGAGCACGGCCGCCGCCTCCGCGACCGGATAGCCCTGCATGTCGACCAGCACCAGGACGGCCCGCTGCTCGGCAGGCAGCGTGGCCAGAGCGGCGAGGAGTTCGCGATGCAGCTCGTCGCGCTCGGCGGGGGCCTCGGCCGACTCGTGCGGTTCGAGGAGGGATTCGAAGTTCTCCTCGTCGGCGACCGGTGCGGTGCGCCGGGACGCGGCCCGTCGTGCCCGGTCCAGGCAGGCGTTCACGGTGATGCGGTGCAGCCAGGTTGTGACGGCCGACTGGCCGCGGAAGGTATGGGCGGCTCGGAAGGCCGACACCAGCGCGTCCTGCACGGCGTCAGCGGCTTCCTCGCGGTCGCCCAGCGTCCGCAGGGCGACCGCCCACAGCCGGTCCCGGTGCCTGTGGACCAGTTCACCGAAGGCATCGGCCTCGCCCGCCACGTGGCGGGCGAGGAGGTCGGCGTCGTCGGCTTCGCCGAGCGGCGTTCGCTCCAAGGCCAGACTCCCCCGTCCGCTTCCGTGGGGCCGGTTCAGCCCGTCACGCTGATCTCCGAGATCCTGCCACGGAATGTGCCGTCCGAGTCCACCGGGAGCTTGGTCAGCCAGACCAGCAGGTAGCGGCTGGTGACCTGCCCGCTGGGCTTGAGTGTCACCTTCTGGTCGCCAGACCCGCCGGCCGCCTTCTGGAAGCCGTCGAGGGTGGTCGGCCGGGTCGTGGTGCCCTGAGGCGCCGCCCACAGTTCCAGGTCGGTGTCACCCACGACGTTCACCGCGACGCTGCTCACGCGGTGGGCGCTGCCGAGGTCCAGGATCACCCCGACGCCGTCCTTGAGGTCGCCGAAGCCGGCGTTCGAGTACCAGCTGGTCTCCCAGGTGGTATTCGGGTCGTGGTCGTCAACCCGACCGATCTGGGACGGGGTCTCGCTGCCGTTGCCCTTCGGCGGCGGGTCGAAGTCCTTGACGCCGACGATCGTCAGCGGCGTGGACGGCGGCGGCGCCGGATTCTGGTTGGCGCTCGGGGAGCTGGGCGGTTTGCGCGGGGAGTGGTTCTCCCGGGACTTCATGGCATCGGCGAGCTGCCAGCTTCCGAGCCCGATCGCCACGATCAGCAGCGCGGAGACGGCCCACTTCAGTGCGCTGCCGGTGCGGCCGGGCAGCGCGGGCGGCGGGGCCGTGGGGAGGGCCGAGGGACCCGCGACGGTATAGCGGGTCGCGCCGGTCGGCGGCTGCGGCGGCTGCTGGAAAGCGGGCGGCTGGTAGACCGGGGCGGGGTGCTCGGGCGGCCGGATCCGCGGGATGCCCGCGATGGCTTTGGCCAGCTCCTCGGGGGTGGTGCAGGGCGGCACCTCACGAGACGCCGTCGCCCCGTCGTTGACCAGGGCACGCATCGCCACGTCCGACATGCCGCGGTGGACGCCCGCGCGCAGCTGGTCAGGTGCGACCAGGCCGACGCCCTTGGGCAGCCCGGACAGGCCGTGCGCGTCCTCCTCGTAGGGCCAGCGCTGGGTGAGGGCGGCGTAGAGCAGTGCGCCGATCGCCTCGGTGTCCTGCCGCTGTGGTCGATCCGAGCTGAGCCCGCGCAGCGAGGCGGCGACGGCGAGCCCGCGGATGCGGTACTGCCCCGAGCTGGTTCGCAGGACCGCACCCGGGTCCAGCCGCAGATGGGCCAGTCCCTCGCGGTGGGCGGCGGCCATTCCCTGGGATACCTGGCTGGCCATCTGGTAGGCCTCGTGCGGCTCCAGCGGGCCCGAGGCCAGCAGGTCGGTGAGCGAGAGGGCGTCCGGCAGCCATTCGTGGATCACATAGGCCAGCTCGCCCTCCTCGACCGCGTCGAGGACCTGGACGAACCGGGGGTCGCCGAGGAGGGCGGCCGAGCGGGCTGCCGCCAGCACCTGGCGGGACCGCGGGTGCTCCGCGGGCAGCAGATGGATGCCCACGGCCCTGCGCAGCTTCTCGTCCACCGCGCGCCAGCTGCTGAAGCCGTCCACCCGTGTGACGCACTCCGCGAGCTGGTAGCGCCGGGCCAGCCGGTGGCCGCTGTGCAAGTCCGGCGCGCTCGTTTTGGGCTTGGCCCGAGGCGCGGGGCGGGGAGAGGGCTCGGGGTCGGGTTGTGGATCGGGATCGGGCTCGGCCTGTGCCGGCTGCGGGTCGGCGTCGACGGCGGGGGCCTGTGCGGTCTCCTCCGCGCCGTCCTCGGTCTTCTCGGTGCCCTCTGCTGTGTCCTTGGGTGGGTTGCCGTCGCCGGCGGTGCCGCTTTCCTGGTCGTCCGTCGTCGTACCGTCGGGTGTGGCGTCGTCCTCCCGGGCTGCGGGCGGTGCCTCGCCGCCCTCATCAGCCACTCCGACGGCCGCCGTGCTCCGATCCGCCACCGTCGTTCCTGCCTCCCCATCCATTGCGCGATCCCACGTCGAGCCGAAGACAATTGTGCCCACAGTCCGGCTCTATGCACGACACGCGGCAGGCCGTGATGGTTGCGCGGCTGGGGCAACGCCCATGGGCGGATGTCGGATCAGCGGCCGAGTCTGCCCCGGACCATGCCGATCATGCCGTTGAGCTCCTGGATGCGCATCCGCTTCGCGATGACCAGGAAGATGCCGCCGAGCAGGAAGCCGCCGACCACCAGCGAGGCCAGCGAACCGGTCACCCCGCCGCCCAGCTTCCCGCTGATGACGTAGGCGGCGAGGCCTGCCACAGTGGCGGCCGGGATACAGGCGCCGACGAGCCGGGCGTAGGTGCGGACCACCCGGCGGCCGTCCACGTCGCCGCCGAGGCGGGCGCTCAGCCGCTTGACGGCCACCCCCACGCCGACCGCGTAGGCCAGGCCGTAGGAGAAGGCCATGCCGACCACGGCCCAGCGGGCGGGCAGTGCGACGAAGCAGAGGGCGGAGGCCGCTGCGTTGACCGTGGCGACGATCACGGTGTTGTAGAAGGGGGTGCGGGTGTCCTCGAAGGCGTAGAAGCCGCGCAGCACGACGTACTGCACCGAGTAGGGGATCAGGCCGCCGCCGAAGGCCATCAGGATGAAGCCGATGTTGCGGGCGGAGCCCTCGTTGGTTCCGGCGTAGAGCAGGCCGCACATCGGCACGCCGAGGGCGAGGAAGGCGAAGGCGGCGGGCACGATCGCGACCGCCGAGGTGCGCAGGCCGTAGGAGATGTCGTCGCGGACCGCGGCGATGTCACCGTCGGCGGCGGACCGGGAGATCCGCGGCAGGACCGCGGCCATCACCGAGACGGTGATGATGGCCTGTGGCATCTGCCACAGCAGCAGCGCGTAGTTGTAGCCGGTGATGCCGGTGCCCTGGTAACCGCTCTTGTCGGCGTTGGCGCCGGCCCAGGTGGCGAGCTGGGTGACCACGATCAGGCCCGCCTGGTTGGCCAGGACGAACAGGAACGTCCACTTGGCCAGCTTGGCGGCCTTGCCCAGGCCGTGCCCGCGCCAGTCGAAGCGCGGCCGGAACTTGAAGCCCGCGTCCCGCAGGTAGGGCAGCATCGCCAGCGACTGCACGACCAGGCCGAGCAGCGTTCCGATGCCGAGCAGCCGGACGCCCTCGGGGGTGATCGTGGTGGCGTCCATCCGGGTCGAGCCGTAGGAGCCGTAGACCCAGATGAACATCCCGAAGGTGAAGATCACCACGATGTTGTTCAGTACCGGTGTCCACATCATCGCGCCGAAGCGGCCGCGGGCGTTGAGCACCTGGCCCATCACCACGTGGACGCCCATGAAGAAGATGGTGGGCATGCAATAGCGGGCGAAGGCGATGGCCACGTTGTACGTGTCCGGGTTGTCGGCGATCTTGGCGGACATCAGCTTGACGAGCAGCGGCGCGGCGAGCACGGTCACCGTCACGATGCCGCCGAGCGCCACCATCACCACGGTCAGCAGCCGGTTGGCGTACGCGCTGCCGCCGTCGTCGTCGTCCTTCATCGCGCGGACCAACTGCGGCACGAACACCGAGTTGAGGCCGCCGCCGATGGTGAGGATGTAGATCATCGTCGGCAGCACGTTCGCGACCTGGTAGGAGTCGCCGAGGGTGGCGACGCCGATCGCCGCGGCGATCACCAGGGTGCGGACGAAGCCGGTGACGCGGGACACCAGGGTGCCGGCCGCCATCAGGGCGCTGGACTTCAGGATGCCGCCGGACTTGGCGGCCGTGGCGGCTCCGGCGGCGGCAGGTACGGCCGCGGTGGTTCCGGTGGCGGCCGCCGACTGCCCTGCGGGGCCTGTGGCGGGCGTACCGGGCCGCTGAGCGCCCTGCGGCGGCTGCCCGGGCTGCTGGTACCCCTGCGGCGGGTACGGCTCCTGGTAGGGCTGCTGCTGCGGTTGCTGGTACGGCTCCTGATAAGGCTGCTGGTACGGGTAGCCGTAGCGCGGGTCGGCATAGCGCGGGTCGACGTACGTCGAGTCGGCGTAGTGCGGGTCCGCGTAGGGCTCGCCCTGGTAGAAGTCCTGGCCGTACCCCGGGTCCTGGTATATCGGGATCGAGAAGCCGGTCGTCTCGTTGGCCGACGGCATGTGCGGGTACGGCGCCGCGTAGCCGCCCTGCGCCGGATAGCCGCCGTGCTGCTGCGGCGGCTGCTGTTGCTGCTGCGGGTACGGCTGCTGGTAGCCGCCGCCCTGCTGCGGGTAGCTCCCCTGCTGCTGATAGCCCTGCTGCGGGTCGTAGCCGCCCTGCTGCTGGGGGTACGGCTGCTGGTAGCCGCCGTGCTGCTGCTCGGGGTAGGGCTGCTGGTAACCGGCCTGCTGCTGGCCGCCTTGCGGCTGCTGGTCGCGGAAGAGGTGGTCGAAGGCGTCGTACTCCTGGCCCGGCTGCTCCTGGTAGCCGGGTTGGGGCTGCTGCTGCTCCCACTGTGCCTGTGCCGGATCCTGCTGCTGATACGGATCGTAGGCATACGTGTTCTGCAGATAGGGGTCGGCGGGCGCCGGACGCTGCTCGGGCGAGGGAGGCATCTGGCCCGCAGAGTCGCGATCACCGTCATACGGCGCGTTCATCAGTGCCCCACCTTATTGTCCGCCGGCTACCCGTCCACTTTCTCACCTGTCGGGGACTGCTCCTGGCTTTCCTGCCCGGTGTCAGCGGCAGGGTCACCCGGCTGCCCTGAGTCCGTACCGTCCGCCTCGTCGTCGTCCCCGTCGTCCCCGTCCTCGCCGTCGCCTCCGTCACCCCGCCGCTTGCGCTGCCGGTAGATCCGCACGCCTGCCAGCACCAGCAGGAGCAGCCCGGCCCCGATGATGAGCATCACCAGGTCGGTGACCTTGTTGATGTGGACATCGAAGGGCTGAGCGGTGCCGTACAGCCCCTTGTTCTCGGTGTAGAGCTGTGCAATCACCTGGACCGTGCCGTTGGCACTGGCCGTGGTCTGGAACTTCAGGGTACGGGTGTGGCCGCCCTCGATGGTGATCGGCTGGTCGGACTCCTTGATCTCCAGCCGGATGTTGGCGCCCGACTTGAGCCGCAGCACCAGGCCCTTCACCGGCTGGCCCAGCTCGTTCTTCACCGTGACCGGGATGGTCCCGCTGCGCCCGGACAGGGTCAGCGCGGTCTTCGGGATGATGTGCACCGCCCCGATCAGGTCCGTCAGGTAGAGGCCGATCGCCTTCTGGTAGGCCTCCTCGCCTGCGGGGTCGCCGCGCCAGCTGGTGGACAGCGAGCGCAGCACCGCGTTCCTGAACGGCACCGTCACCCGGTTCTGCTGGGTGAGGATGACCACGAAGTCGTTCAGGTGGAGCTGGGTCTGCTGGATCTGCTTGAAGGCCCCGGTGGGCAGCTCCCGCTTGCGCAGGCTGCTCGGGTAGGCCTTGCTCGACGGCACCTTGGTGTTGGCGCGGGTGTCGGGGTGCGCCTTGGCCGCGTCGTCGAAGGACACCGGGGAGACCCAGGGCGCCGTTGTGGTGTCGTGGATCGCCTCGGCCATCGCCTGTGCCTGCGCGACGGTGGGCATCCGCTGCGGCGCGACCACCACGTTGCGCTGCTTCTCCGGCGCCTCCATGGTGATCATGAGGGTCTGCGCGATGAAGCTCTGCACCGCGAGGTTGGTCTGCTGCTGGTTGCCCAGAGTGCCGGTGAAGGCGGTGGACAGCGTCGCGTCGGCGACCACCGCGGTGGTGCCGCCGCCGATCGGGCGGGCCGCGTTCGGGGTGTAGCTGAGGTCGCCCTCGCTGAAGGTGTCGCTGCGGGCGATGATCCGCTTGGCGCCGCCGGCGCGGGCCACCGAGACGATGGACGGGTCGATGGCGCCGTCGACGGGCCAGGCCACGTCCGCTGTCTGGGTTCCGCCGAAGATGGTCTGGGTGGTGGTGAGTCCGAGGGCGGTACCGGTCTTGAGGTGGGTGAGGGCGCCGGGCACGTTCCGCCCGTGGTGCGCCAGCGAGGCGATGTCGGTGTCGCCGAAGGGCAGCGCGATGACCTGCTCGCCGGCCACCGCGGTCCTGAGGTCGTTCAGCCACTGCTTGGCGACGGTGTCGCCGGTGCCCGGTGTGGTCTTGGCGAGGTCGCCGCCCGGGCCCGCGACCCGGTACCCCTTCGTCATGAACTCCACGGTGGCGAGCAGGTCGGGATCGATGACCCAGGTCACCGGGAGGTTCCTGGCCAGGTCGACCATCTGCCGCAGCCGGCCGCCGGGACCCAGCTCGGTGGCCAGCTGGTCGTCCATGAAGATCGGGCTCACCTGGGAGTCGGTGTCACCGCGCGGGGCGATGTGCGACACGTCGGTGAGCGGCCACAGGTAGCTGATCCTGGTCTGCTTGGTGGTGCTGGTGACCTCGTCGCCGTACCAGGGCAGGAAGGTCCGCTTGATGCCCAGCACATGCGGGCTGGGGTCGGATTTCGTCTGTCCGTCCAGCGTCACCCCCAGCTGGTAGACGCCCGCGTCCGACAGATCGAGTGCGGAGACCGGAACGGTGAGGGAGTACGACAGGTGCCCGCCGGCCGGGATATCCGCCACCTTGCTGATGTGGTCGGGGATCTCGTCGCCGTCGTCGGCGTTGCTGTAGCCGGTGCGCGAGGTGGCGCCCTTGATGGAGCTGCGGGTGCTCAGCGCGCCGCCCCAGGGCATCCTGAGGCCGACGTGGGCGTCGGTGATGGCGGACTTGCCGTCGTTCTCCAGCTGCCCGGAGATGGTGATCGACTGGCCCTTGACCGGGACGCGGGGCGTGAGCGAATTCACCGAGACCGTGGCGGTGCGCGAGCCGCTGCCGGCCGCGGCATGCGAGGGCGCCGCCCCGGTCGCCTGGAGGAGCCCGGTGAGCAGTGTGGCTCCCGTCACCAGTGCGACGGCCCGTGCTGCCCGGCGCCTCGCCGGGGACGGGGGTTTCCCGGGTGACTGTGCCGCCTCGCCCACGCGTTCGCCCGTCCTCGTCGTGTGTGTAGCTGATCGTCTGTCGCCGGTGGTCCATCGGATGTGCGTGTTGGCATGTTAACGATCGGCGCTGTGTCGAAGTGCTGCGGACTGCTCCTTGGTACAAGGCCGTGAAACGCGTGCGCGGGCGGTGGTCGCGGACCCGTACCCTTTTACGTTGTGCCGAATGCCAACGATGCCGCTCAGACTCCGCAGCCCCCGCGAGCCGGACGGGCGGCCCACCACCGGGTCGAGCCCGTAGCCGAGGAGCTGGGCCACCGCTTCCGCGCTGCCGGGTTCGCCCTCGCACTGGTCGGCGGCTCCGTACGGGACACCCTGCTGGGCCGGCTCGGCAACGACCTGGACTTCACCACCGACGCGCGCCCCGAGCAGGTACTGAAGATCCTGCGGCCGTGGGCGGACTCGGTGTGGGAGGTCGGTATCGCCTTCGGTACCGTCGGCGGCATGAAGAAGGCCCAGGACACCGAGGGCCGGGTCCGCAGTTTCCAGATCGAGGTGACCACCTACCGCAGCGAGGCGTACGACAGGACCTCGCGCAAGCCGGAGGTGTCCTACGGCGACACCATCGAGGAGGACCTGGTCCGCCGGGACTTCACGGTGAACTCCATGGCGGTGGGGCTGCCGGGCAACGACTTCATCGACCCCTACGGCGGCCTGGACGACCTCGCTGCCCGGCTGCTGCGCACTCCCGGCTCCCCCGAGTCGTCCTTCTCCGACGACCCGTTGCGGATGCTGCGTGCGGCCCGCTTCGCGGCGCAGCTGGACTTCGAGGTCGCCCCCGAGGTGGTCGCGGCGATGACCGCGATGGCCGAGCGGATCGACATCGTCTCGGCCGAGCGGGTGCGGGACGAGCTGAACAAGCTCGTCGTGTCCGACCACCCGCGCAAGGGGCTGCGCCTGCTGGTGGAGACCGGTCTCGCGGACCGGGTGCTGCCCGAGCTGTCGGCACTGCGGCTGGAGCGAGACGAGCACTTCCGGCACAAGGACGTCTACGAGCACACCCTGACGGTGCTGGAGCAGGCCATCGACCTGGAGACCGAGGGGCCGGACCTGGTGCTGCGGCTGGCCGCGCTGCTGCACGACATCGGCAAGCCGAAGACCCGGCGCTTCGAACCGGACGGCCGGGTCTCCTTCCACCACCACGAGATGGTCGGCGCCAAGCTCACCAAGACGCGGATGCTCCAGCTGAAGTACCCCAACGAGCTGGTGAAGGACGTCTCGCGGCTGGTCGAGCTGCACCTGCGCTTCCACGGTTACGGCAGCGGTGAGTGGACCGACTCCGCGGTGCGGCGCTACGTGCGGGACGCCGGTCCGCTGCTGGAGCGGCTGCACAAGCTGACCCGGTCGGACTGCACGACCCGCAACAAGCGCAAGGCGGCGGCGCTGTCCCGGACGTACGACGGCCTTGAGCAGCGGATCGCCGAGCTCCAGGAGCAGGAGGAGCTGGACGCGATCCGGCCCGACCTGGACGGCAACCAGATCATGACGGTGCTCGGGATCGCCCCGGGGCCGGCGGTGGGCAAGGCCTACCAGCACCTGCTGGAACTGCGGTTGGAGAACGGCCCGCTGGGCGAGGAGGCCGCGACAGCGGCCCTGCGGGAGTGGTGGGCGGCGCAGTCCGCCACGTGATGTTCCACGTGGAACATCGCCCGGTGAGGGCACTTCGCCGTCATCGGGTCGGGGTGCCCGCGTGCGATGTTCCACGTGAAACATCGCGCTCCCGCAGTATCCCGACCGCGGTGGCGGCGTAGATCAGCGCCAGTGCCACGATCAGCCCGATCGAGCGTCCGTCGGCGGGCAGGGCCAGCGCCGCGATCGCGGCGGCGCCGACGAACGCCACGTTGAACACGACGTCGTAGAGCGAGAAGACCCGGCCGCGGTAGGCGTCGTCCACCTGGGACTGGATGACGGTGTCGGTGGCGATCTTGGCGCCCTGGGTGGTGACGCCCAGCGCGAAGGCGGCGAACATCATCGGGCCGATCGTGAAGGACAGCGCCAGCGGCGGCAGCATCAGCGCCGAGGCCGCCGAGCAGACGGTGATCCAGCCGGCGGTGCCGACCCGGGCGGTGGCCCAGGGGGTGACGAGCGCCGCCACGAAGAAGCCGGCCGCCGACAGGCCCACCGCGACGCCCAGCAGGCCGAGGCCCGCGTCGGTGTCGGACGGGTCGGACCAGGCGTAGCGGCAGAGCATCAGCAGCGTCACCGTCAGAGCGCCGAAGCAGAAACGCATCGCGGTCATCGCGGCCATCGCCCGGGCGGCCGCCGGGCGGCGATGCAGATGCCGCAGCCCGGCGTACAGCCCCTGGGCGGTGCCGGCCAGCGCGGTGGCGAACCGCGGGCGGACCCGGTCAGGGTCGGGGCCGAGCAGGTCGCGGCCCAGGGTCAGTGAGGCCAGTCCCGCGCACAGGTAGAGCAGGGCGCCGAGCAGCACCGTGGCGGCGTTGGCCCCGTCCCCTTCTGATGCGAAGAGGTGCACCACGAAGGCGGTGCCGCCGCCCACGGTCGCCGCGAGGGTGCCCGCTGTCGGCGAGAGCGCGTTGGCGGTCACCAGCCGGTCCTGGTCGACCACCCGCGGCAGCGCGGCGGACAGCCCGGCCAGCACGAAGCGGTTGACCGCGGTCACCGACAGGGCGGACAGATAGAACAGCCAGTCCGGAACTCCCAGCAGGATCAGCCCCGCAGTGCCGCAGGACAGCACCGCACGCAGCAGGTTGCAGTACAGCAGCACCTGACGGCGGCGCCAGCGGTCGAGCAGCACACCGGTGAAGGGGCCGACCAGGGAGTAGGGGAGCAGCAGGACGGCCATCGCGGACGCGACCGCGGCCGGTGAGGCCTGCTTCTCCGGCGAGAAGACCACATAGGCGGCCAGCGCGACCTGGAAGACACCGTCGGAGAGCTGCGACAGCAGCCGTACGCCCAGCAGCCGGCGGAAGTCCGGCAGCCGCAGCAGGACGCGAAGATCGCGCAGAAGGCCCATGCGCACAGCCTCACACGACGAGGAAGGCCCCGGGTCTGCGACCCGGGGCCTTCCTCGTTAATCCGTCTGTCGGCGCCTGCGCGCCTCAGTACCGCACAGCCGGCCGGCTGTTCAGCGCTCGACCTCGCCGCGGATGAACTTCTCCACGTTCTCGCGAGCCTCGTCGTCGAAGTACTGCACCGGCGGGGACTTCATGAAGTACGAGGACGCCGAGAGGATCGGGCCACCGATGCCGCGGTCCTTGGCGATCTTCGCGGCACGCACCGCGTCGATGATGACGCCCGCGGAGTTCGGGGAGTCCCAGACCTCCAGCTTGTACTCCAGGTTCAGCGGGACGTCACCGAAGGCGCGGCCCTCGAGGCGGACGTAGGCCCACTTGCGGTCGTCGAGCCACTGGACGTAGTCGGACGGGCCGATGTGGACGTTCTTGGCGCCCAGGTCGCGGTCCGGGATCTGCGAGGTGACGGCCTGCGTCTTGGAGATCTTCTTGGACTCCAGGCGCTCGCGCTCGAGCATGTTCTTGAAGTCCATGTTGCCGCCGACGTTCAGCTGCATGGTGCGCTCGAGGATGACGCCGCGGTCCTCGAAGAGCTTGGCCATCACGCGGTGCGTGATGGTGGCGCCCACCTGGGACTTGATGTCGTCACCGACGATCGGCACACCGGCCTCGGTGAACTTGTCCGCCCACTCCTTGGTGCCGGCGATGAAGACCGGGAGGGCGTTGACGAAGGCGACCTTGGCGTCGATGGCGCACTGGGCGTAGAACTTCGCCGCGGCCTCGGAGCCGACGGGCAGGTAGCAGACCAGCACGTCGACGTTGCGGTCCTTGAGCACCTGGACGACGTCGACCGGAGCCTCGTCGGACTCCTCGATGGTCTCCCGGTAGTACTTGCCGAGGCCGTCGAGGGTGTGGCCGCGCTGGACGGTCACGCCGGTCTGCGGCACGTCGCAGATCTTGATGGTGTTGTTCTCGCTGGCGCCGATGGCGTCCGCGACGTCGAGGCCGACCTTCTTCGCGTCGACATCGAAGGCGGCCACGAACTCGACGTCACGCACGTGGTACTCGCCGAACTGGACGTGCATCAGACCCGGCACCCGGGACTCCGGGTCCGCGTCCTTGTAGTACTCGACTCCCTGTACCAGCGACGTGGCGCAGTTGCCCACACCCACGATGGCTACGCGAACCGAACCCATACCCGTTGCTCCCTGTGTAATCGTCACGCGGTTCCCCGGGCTTCGGGTCGGCCGCCGTTCTCTTGGTTGGTGTTGTCGTTGTCGTCCCGCTCGTCGGCCGGCCGCTCGGAGCGTCCGGCCCGCTCGGTCTCGATCAGCTCGTTGAGCCAGCGCACCTCGCGCTCCACCGACTCCATGCCGTGCCGTTGCAGCTCCAGCGTGTAGTCGTCGAGCCTCTCGCGGGTGCGGACCAGCGAGGCGCGCATCTTCTCCAGGCGCTCCTCCAGGCGGCTGCGCCGCCCTTCGAGCACCCGCATCCTGACGTCCTTGGACGTCTGGCCGAAGAAGGCGAACCGAGCGGCGAAGTGCTCGTCCTCCCAGGCATCGGGACCCGAGTGCGCCAGCAGCTCCTCGAAGTGCTCCTTGCCCGCGGCGGTCAGCCGGTAGACGATCTTCGCCCGGCGGCCGGCCAGTGGCGCCGCGGACGGACCCAGGTCCACCGCAGGCTCCTCGACCAGCCACCCGAGGGTGACCAGCGTCTTCAGGCACGGATAGAGGCTCCCGTAGCTGAAGGCGCGGAACACCCCGAGCGAGGTGTTGAGCCGCTTGCGCAGCTCGTACCCATGCATCGGCGACTCGCGCAGCAGACCGAGAACCGCGAATTCGAGGATTCCGGAGCGCTTGCTCAATCCCTCGTCCCCTCGTTCGCGCTTCTTCCGATCCGATGTATCGAGTCGATACATCGCGACGATAGAACGGCGCGAGACATCATGCAAGACGGCAGGTGGTGACCGGCGTCACATCCTCAAACCTGTGAGCTGCCAACGGTCCGTTATGTGAAGAACGTTCGCATCATGTGTCTTTTGGTCGTGCGTACTCTGTTCGCCATGCAGAGCACCGGGAACCCTGCGCCGTCGGCGCGCGTCTTGATCCTGGGTGCGGTGCGGCCTGACACAGCCGCATGCAGGGGGACCGACCGGATTGTCACCGATGCCTTCAGGCGATCCCGCCTGTCGAGGAGTAGCTGTTCATGAGCGAGCACCGTCGCAAGCCGCCGCCGCAGTCGCCTGCCGGCGGCCGTGCTGCCGCCCGGCGCGGGGGACAGCAGCCGACGCCCCCGCCGTCAGGCGGCCGCCGTGCCGCAGGCGGTCCCCCCGCCGGAGCGCGTAGCGAACGCGATACACCGACCGGTTCCCCCAGCGGCGCCCACGGCGGTTCGCCCGCCGGGCCGTCCCGCGGTTCCGGTGGCGACGAGCCGTACCAGGGCAGAGCCGCGGCACGCCGCGCGGCCCAGGGAGGACGGGCCGCAGGACGGCGCAGAGGCGCGGGCAGCGGTCCCGGCGGTGCCGGCGCAGAAGGCCGTGGCGGTCGCGGCCCCGGCCGGCGACCCACCAAGAAGCGCTTCATCGACTACCCGCGCTTCGGCAAGGAGGGCTGGCGCCACTGGATGCCCTCCTGGCGGCAGGTCACTGCGGTCGCCGTCGGCTTCGTCGGCACGCTCGTGGGCATCGTGGGCATCGCCTACGCCATGGTCGACGTCCCGGACGTGAACAAGGCGTCCGAAGCCCAGAACAACGTCTACTACTGGGCCGACGGCACCCGCATGGTCACCGGTGGCGGCAGCGTCAACCGGCAGAACGTCCCGTACGAGAAGATCCCCAAGGCCATGCGCTATGCGGTGATCTCCGCGGAGAACAAGACCTTCGAGACCGACTCGGGCGTCGACCCGATGGGTATCGCCCGCGCGCTGTTCAACATGGCCAAGGGCGGCGAGACGCAGGGCGGCTCGACGATCACCCAGCAGTACGTCAAGAACACCATGCTCGACCAGTCGCAGACCATCAGCCGCAAGTTCAAAGAGCTGTTCATCTCCATAAAGGTCGGCGCCAAGTTCAGCAAGAACGAGATCATCACCGGCTACCTGAACACCTCCTACTTCGGCCGGAACGCCTACGGCATCCAGGCGGCGGCGCAGACGTACTACGGCGTCGACGCGGAGAAGCTGAACCCCAGCCAGTGCGCGATGCTCGCCACGCTGCTCAAGGGCCCGACGTACTACGACCCCAACGGCAACCCGAGCATCGACCCGGCCGCGAACGCCGCGGCGAACACCGCCAGGGCCACGTCGCGCTGGGCGTCGATCCTCGACAACGAGGTCAGGTTCGGCCACATGACGGCGGTCGAGCGGGCGAAGTACACGAAGTTCCCGATGCCGCAGGGCCTCAAGGCGCAGGCCGGCATGAACGGTCAGATCGGCTACCTCGTCGACACGGCGAACCACTACGTCGAGCAGCACTCCAAGCCCGCGATCACCAAGGAAGACCTGGACCGCGGCGGCTATCAGATCTACACGACCTTCGAGAAGGACAAGGTCAACGAGCTGAAGACCTCCGTCGAGACGGTCAGGGCGCAGCGGATCAAGCCGGGCGAAGGCCACAAGTACACCGGTGACCAGCAGAAGGAGTTCGGCGGTGACGCCGACACCAACGTGCAGTTCGGTGCCGCCTCGGTGGTCCCGGGTGACGGCAAGATCGTGGCCATCTACGGCGGCGCCGGAATGGACAAGGGCGAGTTCAACAACAACGCCGACACCCAGGGCGTCCCTGTCGGGTCGACGTTCAAGCCGTTCGTGCTCGCCGCGGCCATGACGTACGGCACCAACTACAGCGACAACAAACCGCTGACGCCGGACAGCAAGTACAACGCGAACGACCTGATCCCGATCAAGGACCACAACGGCGACTGGGTCGAGAACAAAGACCACAGCATCTTCAAACAGAAGAACGAGTCCGGTACCAAGTGGGGCTACGTCACCTTGAACAAGGCGATGGAGGAGTCGATCAACTCCCCCTTCGTCCAGCTCGGCGAGGACGTGGGCCTGAACAAGGTCAAGGAGACGGCCGTCAAGGCCGGGCTGCTCGGGGACTACGCCCACATGGGAGACATGGTCGCCTCGTACTCCATCGGCACCGCGACACCCAGCGCGATCCGGATGGCGAACGCGTACGGCACTTTCGCCGACTCCGGCGACGCGGTGGAGCCCTACTCGGTGACCAAGGTGGTCCACGACGGCGACGACGACTCGCACTTCCAGAAGCCGAAGCGCACCAAGACCCCCGCGCTGGACCCCGACGTGGCGGACACCGTGACCAAGGTGCTGCAGAACGTGGTGAAGAAGGGCACGGGTAAGAAGGCGCTGGAACTGGGCCGCACCGCGGCCGGCAAGACCGGCACCACCGACACCCCGGGCGGTACCCGGTCGGCGTGGTTCGTCGGCTACACCCAGCAGCTGTCGACCTCGGTCGTGATGTTCCGGCAGGACAGCAAGGCGTCCAAGCTGCTGCCGATGGCCGGTACCGGTGGCCCCACGTCGACCACCCACGGTGGTGACATCCCGGCGACCATGTGGACCGACTACATGAAGGCGGCCCTGGGCAACCAGCCCGACCCCGGCTTCCCGACCCCGGGCAAGCTCGGTGACGGCAAGACGATCAACGAGTCGGGCGCTCCGACGCCGACGCCGTCCATGACGACGCCGCCGCCGACCACCCCGCCCCCGCCGCCCACCAACACCCCGCCCACCAACACCCCGCCCACCAACACCCCGACGTGGACGCCGCCGACGACCCCGACCCAGACGCCCACGACGCCGCAGTGCGGGCTGTTCAACCCGAACTGCAACACGACGCCGCCGACCTCACCGACGGCCACGCCGACGACCAGTCCACCGGGTCGTAACAACGGGGGAGCCAACGGAGCACCCAACGGCGGCTGAGCCGCACAGGACCCCGTGGCGGTCGGGAGACATCACGACCGCCACGGGGTCTGCTGCACCCATAGCCCGGTACGGCAGGATGTCGGCATGACGAGCGTGCGCGATCGCGAAGAGGACGACCGGCAGGAGCTTCCGGTGCGTCCCACCGATGAGGATCCACTGGCCGCCACGGCGAGCGAACTCATCGGCGGCCCGGCCGGCAAACACGCCGAGACCGGCGGCCACCGCTGGTGGAACGCCCTGCGGGTGATGGTCCTGATCGTCATCGGGATGTTCGCGCTCGGCATGGTGCAGAAGGTGCCCTGCTACAACGGCGCCTGGTTCCAGGGCGGCGACCCGCAGTACATCCACGCCTGCTACTCCGACATCCCGCACCTCTACCACGACCGCGGTTTCGCCGCCGACGTGGTGCCGTACTTCGACAGCATTCCCGGGTCACTGTCCGGCAGCGGCTTCCACCACCTGGAGTACCCGGTCCTCACCGGGCTCTTCATGGAGGTCGCCTCCTGGCTGACCCCGCACGGCGGCAGCATGGAGCACCGGTCGCAGATCTACTGGATCGTGAACTCGGGGATGCTGCTGCTCTGCGCGATCGCGCTCGTGCTGCTGGTCTCCCGCACCAACCGGCGGCGGCCCTGGGACGGCCTTTTCATCGCCCTGTCCCCCGCGCTCGCGCTGTCCGCGACGATCAACTGGGACCTCTTCGCGGTGGCGCTGGCCGCCGCGGGCCTGCTGCTGTGGTCCCGCAGCCGGCCGGTGGCCGCCGGTGTGCTGATCGGCCTGGCCGCAGCGGCCAAGCTCTACCCGGTCCTCCTCCTGCTCGCGTTGGGCCTGCTCTGCCTGCGTGCGGGCAGGATGCGGGCCTTCGCCGCGACACTGGCCGGCGCGGTGTGCGCCTGGCTGGCCGTCAACCTGCCGGTGATCCTGCTGGCCAGATCGGGCTGGGGGGAGTTCTACTCCTACAGCCGCACCCGGGGCGTCGACTACGGCTCGGTGTGGCTGATCATCATGCAGCGCACCGGCAACCCGCTCACCGGCGTCAGCGCGTACGTCGCCGCCCTGCTGATCCTGCTGTGCGCGGGTATCGCGGCCCTGACCTTCTACGCGCCCCGCCGGCCGCGGCTCGGCCAGATCGCCTTCCTGGTGGTGGCCGCCCTCATCGTCAGCAACAAGGTCTACTCGCCGCAGTACGTCCTGTGGCTGCTGCCGCTGGCCGTGCTCGCCCGGCCGCGCTGGCGCGACCTGCTGATCTGGCAGGGCGCCGAGGTGCTCTACTTCATCGCGATCTGGATGCAGCTGGCCTACGTCACCGGCGGCACCAAGCACCACGGCCTGTCCGCCGACGGCTACCACCTGGCGGTCGCGCTGCACCTGGTGGGCGTGCTCTACCTGTGCGGGGTCATCATCAGGGACATCCTGCGGCCGGAGCACGACGTCCTGCGGCAGAACGGCGAGGACGACCCGGTGGGCGGGGTGCTCGACGGGGCCGAGGACGCCTTCGTCCTGGGTTTCCTGGCCGAGGAGGCCGAGCAGCAGCCCGCCCCGGCCTACGACGCCTGACGGTCCACGATCCGGTCGAACTGGGTGGTGGTGTGCCGCAGGTGCGCCACCAGCTCGTCACCGACCGCCGGCGGTGCCACGTCGCCCGGCAGGAAGAGGATCGAGACCTGCATGTGCGGCGGCTCGGCGAACCACCGCTGCTTGCCGGCCCACACGAACGGCGACAGGTTGCGGTTGACGGTGGCCAGGCCGGCCCTGGCCACCCCCTTGGCGCGCGGCATCAGGCCGTGCAGCGCCTTGGGCGCCTCCAGGCCCACCCCGTGCGAGGTGCCGCCGGCCACGACAACCAGGTGGCCGTTGTCCGCGGCCTTCTCCTGCCGGTAGCCGTAGCGCTCGCCCTTGGCGATCCGCGTCACGTCCAGGACGGCGCCGCGGTACTCGGTCGCGTCGTGGTCGCCGAGCCACATCCGGGTGCCGATCCTGGCGCGGAAACGGGTCTGCGGGAACTGCTGCTGGAGCGCCGCCTGCTCGGTGGCCTTCAGGTGGCTGACGAACATCGTGTGCAGCGGCAGCCGGGCCGCTCGCAGCCGCTCCATCCACGCGAAGACCTCCTCCACGGCGTCGCTGCCGTCGGTGCGGTCCAGCGGCAGGTGGATGGCGAAGCCCTCCAGGCGTACGTCGTCGATCGCGGTGTGCAGCTTGCCCAGGTCCTCCTCGGCCACGCCGTGCCGCCGCATCGAGCTCATCACCTCGATGACGACCCGGGCGCCGACCAGCCCGCGCACGCCCTCCACCGAGGACACCGAGCGGATCGCCCGGTCCGGCAGCGGCACCGGCTCCTCGCCGAGCCGGTAGGGGGTCAGCACGAGGATGTCGCCGCCGAAGTAGTCCTTGATCCTGGCCGCTTCGTACGTCGTGCCCACGGCGAGCATGTCGGAGCGCAGCCGGGTGGCCTCGTCGGCCAGCCGCTCGTGGCCGAAGCCGTAGCCGTTCCCCTTGCAGACCGGGACGAGGCCGGGGAATTGGTCGGCCACCTGCTGCTGGTGGGCACGCCAGCGTGCGGTGTCGACATACAGGGTGAGCGCCATGGCCTGGAGGACCTTCCTGGTGAGCGTCGGCCGGTCAGCGGCGCGACATGTAGATGTCGAGTGCCTTGTGGAGCAGCTTGTTGAGCGGGAAATCCCACTCGCCCAAGTATTCGGCAGCCTGCCCGCCCGTGCCCACCTTGAACTGGATAAGGCCGAACAGGTGATCGGTCTCGTCGAGCGAGTCGCTGATGCCGCGCAGATCGTAGACGCTGGCGCCCATGGCGTACGCGTCCCGCAGCATCCGCCACTGCATCGCGTTGGACGGCCGGACCTCGCGCTTGTGGTTGGCGGAGGCGCCGTACGAGTACCAGACGTGCCGGCCGACGGTGAGCATGGTGGCCGCGGCGACCGCCTCGCCCTCGTGCACGGCCAGGTAGAGCCGCATGCGGTTGGCGTCCTCGGCGTTCAGCTTGGTCCACATGCGCTGGAAGTACGACAGCGGGCGCGGGCGGAACTGGTCGCGGACCGCGGTGATCTCGTACAGCTGCTGCCAGGCGGGCAGGTCGTCGTAGCCGCCCTGGATGACCTGGACGCCGGCCTTCTCGGCCTTCTTGATGTTGCGGCGCCACAGCTGGTTGAAGTTCTTCAGGATGTCGTCGAGCGAGCGGTTCTCCAGCGGCACCTGGTAGACGTAGCGCGGCTGCACGTCACCGAAGCCGGCGCCGCCGTCCTCGCCCTGCTGCCAGCCCATCCTGCGCAGCCGCTCGGCGACCTCGAAGGCGCGCGGCTCGATGAAGTCGGCCTCGACGTCTCGCAGCCGCTTGACGTCGGGGTCGGCGATGCCCGCCTTGATCGTGTTGGCGTCCCAGCGGCGGATTATCACCGGCGGACCCATCTTGACGGTGAACGCGCCCTGCTGCTTGAGGTGCCGCAGCATCGGCTGCAGCCACTCGTCCAGGTTGGGGGCGTACCAGTTGATGACCGGGCCCTCCGGCATGTACGCCAGGTACCGCTTGACCTTGGGCAGCTGCCGGTAGAGGACGAGACCGACACCGACCAGCCGGCCGCCCTTGGACGGCTGTCCGGGCTGCTCGTCGAACCAGCCGAGGCTCTCCGACCGCCACTCGGACTTCACGTCGGCCCATGCCGGGACCTGGCAGTGGCTCGCCGCGGGCAGGCTCTGGATGTAGGCCAGGTGCTGCTCTCGGCTGATGGTCCTGAGGGTCAGGCTCATGCGGGGCGCTCCCCATGCTCACGACTGCGGGCTTACTGGCCCGAAGCCTACTGTGCAGGGGGAGCCGTCCCACCAGCCCTGTGGACAACGGCGCGGCTTTCCACAGGGCTGCGGGGAATGCCGGGCTCCGCTACCAGAGCCCGCCGGTCAGGCCGCCGTGGGCCACCCCGATGTAGAAGCCGACCGCGGACATGCCGAGGCCGATGATCAGGGCGAAGCGTTCGGGCGTGGTGACCGAGATGAACTGGCCGTAACCGCCGGTGAAGATGCCCACCAGGCCGGTCCAGGAGCTGAGCAGGTGCAGGCTGTTGAACGCCGACGAGATGACCGCGATGCCGCCGAGGACGAGCGTCACGATCGCCAGTGAGTTGACCAGGGGATGCGGCTGGCCGTCGGTGTTGAAGGTGAGGTGGTGGGTCCGTTCCGCATGCTGTGCCATGGGGCACCTCCGTGACGGAGAAGTGGCGGGCTGTAGCACCCGCGCACCCGATGTGTACAGATTGCGGGCATAAGGGGGCGGATTTCAACCCGGGGGACCGAGGCGGGTAGTCTGTATGGTCTGCACCGGTGTCTGCGCTGGGCCGAACCGGGCAGTCCACGGGATCTCCCTCGACTGTCAGTGGCCCGCGTTACCGTTGCGACGCAGATACAAACCCTCCTGCCACGGAAATGCCGTGGCCGCTGAGTCCAAAGGAGGTGGGTTCCACTATGCGTCACTACGAGCTCATGCTCATTCTCGACCCCGATCTTGAGGAGCGCGCTGTCTCCCCGCTGATCGAGTCCTTCCTGTCCGTCGTCCGCAATGGCGGCGGCAGCGTGGAGAAGGTCGACACCTGGGGCCGTCGTCGTCTCTCCTACGAGATCAACAAGAAGCCCGAGGGCATCTACTCGGTCGTCGACCTCAAGGCCACGCCTGAGGTCGTCAAGGAGCTGGACCGCCAGCTCAACCTGAACGAGTCGGTGCTGCGGACCAAGGTCCTCCGTCCGGAACTGCACTAGTCCGGACTTCGAGTAGCAGTCAGTCAGCACTGCCCAAAGCCAGTCGAGAGGTCACCCCATGGCAGGCGAGACCGTCATCACGGTCGTCGGCAATCTTGTCGACGACCCCGAGCTGCGCTTCACCCCGTCCGGTGCGGCGGTCGCGAAGTTCCGCGTCGCGTCCACTCCCCGCACCTTCGACCGGCAGACCAATGAGTGGAAGGACGGCGAGAGCCTGTTCCTGACCTGCTCGGTCTGGCGGCAGGCGGCGGAGAACGTCGCCGAATCGCTTCAGCGAGGCATGCGCGTCATCGTGCAGGGCCGGCTCAAGCAGCGGTCCTACGAGGACCGCGAGGGCGTCAAGCGCACGGTCTACGAACTGGACGTCGACGAGGTCGGCGCCAGCCTCAGGAGCGCCACGGCCAAGGTCACCAAGACCAGCGGCGGTGGCGGTCGTGGCGGCCAGCAGGGCGGCTACGCCTCGGGCGGCGGCCAGGGCGGCGGCCAGGGTGGCGGCAGCTGGGGCGGCGGCCCCGGCGGCCAGCAGGGCGGCGGCGGTGCTCCCGCCGACGACCCCTGGGCCACCAGCGCTCCGGCCGGCGGCGGCCAGTCGGGCGGCGGGCAGGGTGGCGGCTGGGGCGGAAGCTCCGGTTCGTCCGGCGGCGGCTACTCGGACGAGCCGCCCTTCTAGGGCGGACCTCACTCACTTCTTGATCGCATAGGAGAATCACCATGGCGAAGCCGCCCCCGCGCAAGCCGAAGAAGAAGGTCTGCGCGTTCTGCAAGGACAAGACCGTGTACGTGGACTACAAGGACACGAACATGCTGCGGAAGTTCATTTCCGACCGTGGCAAGATCCGTGCCCGCCGCGTCACCGGCAACTGCACCCAGCACCAGCGTGACGTCGCCACGGCTGTCAAGAACAGCCGTGAGATGGCGCTGCTGCCGTACACGTCGACCGCTCGATAAGGAAAGGGTGACCAGATAATGTCCAAGATCATCCTTACCAACGAGGTCAGCGGCCTGGGTGCCGCCGGCGACATCGTCGACGTCAAGCCGGGCTACGCCCGCAACTACCTGATCCCGCGGGGCTTCGCCATCGCGTGGACCAAGGGTGGCGAGAAGGACGTCGAGCAGATCCGCCGTGCCCGTCGCATCCGCGAGATCCACTCGCTCGAGGACGCGAACGTGGTCAAGGCCCAGCTCCAGGCCGTCAAGGTCAAGCTGAGCACCCGCGCCGGTGACACCGGCCGGCTCTTCGGCTCCATCACCCCGGCCGACATCGCTGCGGCGATCAAGGCCGCCGGTGGTCCGGCCGTCGACAAGCGCCGGGTCGAGGTCGGTTCGCCGATCAAGACGCTCGGTGCGCACAAGGTCTCCGTGCGGCTGCACTCCGAGGTCGAGGCTGTTCTCGACCTGGAGGTCGTGGCGGCGTAAGGCCCCTTTTGCTCGGCATGTTCCACGTGGAACACAGGGCCGGGCACCCCTTCGCGGGGGTGCCCGGCCCTTGCGCGTGGAGCGGAGGTCAGCGCGCGGCGCCGGTGACGACCCAGCGGCCGGAGCGGGCGCGCAGCCACAGGGCGGCGAGCCGGGTGAGCATCATCAGCGTCATGGCCCACCACAGGGCGGTCAGGCCCGCCCCCAGTGCCGGCACCGAGAAGGCGACGGGGGCGAAGACCGCCAGGGTGGCCAGCATCGACCAGGCCAGATACGGCCCGTCCCCGGCGCCCATCAGCACCCCGTCGAGTACGAAGACCACCCCGGAGACCGGCTGCGAGATCGCGACCACCAGCAGCGCGGACATCAGCGCGTCCTGTACGGCCGGGTCGGAGCTGAATATCGGCCCGATCAGCGGCCGGGCCAGTGCCACCAGCAGCCCCAGGACCACACCGCAGGCCACTCCCCACTCGATCATCCGCCGGCAGGCCGCCCTGGCGCCCTCTGCGTCCTCCGCGCCCAGGTAGCGGCCGATGATCGCCTGGCCGGCGATGGCGATGGCATCCAGCGCGAAGGCCAGCAGCGACCAGACGGTGAGGGTGATCTGATGTGCGGCGATCTCGGTGTCGCCGAGCCCGGCGGCCACCGCGGTGGCGATCAGCAGTACCGCCCGCAGGCTGAGCGTACGGACCAGCAGCGGGAGGCCGGCGCGGGCGCAGGCGCGTATCCCGGCGGCGTCGGGGCGCAGCGCCGCCCACCAGTCGCCGCCGTCGCCCTTACCGGTGCCCCCGGCCGCTTCGCCGCCGGTCTGCCGGCGGACGCCGCGGACGACGACCCACAGGTAGACCGCGGCCATGCCGTTCTGCGCGATGACCGTGCCCCAGGCAGACCCCGCGATTCCGAGCCCGGCCCCGTAGACGAGGGCGGCGTTCAGCCCGGCGTTGGCGGCGAACCCGCCGACCGCGACCGCCAGCGGGGTGCGGGTGTCCTGCAGACCGCGCAGCACGCCGGTGGCGGCCAGCACCACGAGCATGGCGGGGATGCCGAGCGAGCTGATCCGCAGATAGCTGGTGGCGTAGGGGGCCGCGGTTCCCGAGGCGCCGAAGAGGTCGACGAGCGCGGGTGCCGCGGGCAGAACGGCGGCGATCACCAGGCCGCCGAGCAGCAGCGCCAGCCAGATGCCGTCCACGCCCTGGCGCAGCGCGGCGGGGAGGTCGCCCGCGCCGACCCGGCGGGCGACCGCGGCGGTGGTGGCGTAGGCGAGGAAGACGAAGATGTTGACGGCGGTGGTGAGCAGTGCGGCGGCCACGCCGAGGCCGGCGAGCTGCGCGGTGCCGAGGTGGCCGACGATCGCGCTGTCCACCATCACGAAGAGCGGTTCCGCGACGAGCGCGCCGAACGCGGGCAGCGCGAGGGCCACGATCTCCCGGTCGTGACGACGCCGCCCGGCCGGGCGGCGGCCACCGTCGGACGGTGGGCCGTGGGCTTCGGGCTCCTGCTTTTCTGGCGGCTCGACGACGGGATTCACAAGCACAGCTTAATCGTCCACAAGTAAGAGGTGAAGAGCGATAGGGACTCTTACCGGTGACTGCGTAGAGTGATCTCCTCCGCGTCGTTTGTGGCGATCTTGGTCCGGCGGAAAAAGTTTTTCTCCTGCACAGGCTATGGATGAAGAAAGTGCAGGTCGGCGGGTGTATTCGGGCCGACCTCCGAGGTTGTCCACAGCGCTGTCCCAAGGGCTGTACACAGGTTGGGGGCAGTTCTCCACAGGTATGCCGCCGTCGTCCACACCCCCTGTGGATAACCGTCTTGGTCCAGGCCGTCGCTGGCCCTACCGTGGAGCCTCCGTCCGTCGTGCGCGAGCGCAGCCGGGCGGGTCGAGGATCGGAGCGGTGCCGCTGAAAGAGTGGCACGCACGCGGGGTCCGGCCGAACCGGCCGGACGGGAGGAGGTGGCGGGGGTGACCCAGCCCGAACCCGCCGACGACCACTGGCCCGACCTCCCGCCGGACGACCGTCCAGGCCCGCAGCAGGGCGTCAGCCAGTTCCGTAAGAAGCCCGCCTCCGACGACAACCGCTACTCCGAGGGCGGCGGCGGCTTCGAGCGCGTCCCCCCGCAGGACCTGGACGCCGAGCAGTCCGTGCTGGGCGGCATGCTGCTGTCCAAGGACGCGATCGCCGACGTCGTCGAGGTCCTCAAGGGCGCCGACTTCTACCGGCCCGCCCACGAGACCATCTACACCGCGATCCTCGACCTCTACGCCCGCGGTGAGCCCGCCGACCCGATCACCACCGCCGCCGAGCTGACCAAGCGCGGCGAGATCGCCCGGGTCGGCGGCGCCCCCTACCTCCACACCCTGGTCAACGCCGTCCCGACCGCGGCCAACGCCGAGTACTACGCCGAGATCGTCCATGAGCGGGCGGTACTGCGCCGGCTGGTGGAGGCCGGTACGCGGATCACCCAGATGGGATACGCCGCCGACGGCGACGTCGACGAGATCGTCAACAACGCGCAGGCCGAGATCTACGCCGTCACCGAGCAGCGCACCTCGGAGGACTACCTGCCGCTCGGGGACATCATGGAGGGCGCCCTCGACGAGATCGAGGCGATCGGCTCGCGCAGCGGTCAGATGTCCGGCGTCCCCACCGGCTTCACCGACCTGGACTCGCTCACCAACGGCCTCCACCCCGGCCAGATGATCGTCATCGCAGCCCGCCCCGCGATGGGCAAGTCCACTCTCGCGCTGGACTTCGCCCGTACGTGCTCCATCGCGAACAAGATGCCCAGCGTGATCTTCTCGCTGGAGATGGGCCGCAACGAGATCGCCATGCGCCTGCTCTCCGCGGAGGCCCGGGTGGCGCTGCACCACATGCGCTCGGGCACCATGACCGACGACGACTGGACCAAGGTCGCCCGCCGGATGTCCGACGTGACAGAGGCACCGCTCTACATCGACGACTCGCCGAACCTGTCGATGATGGAGATCCGCGCCAAGTGCCGCCGCCTCAAGCAGCGCAACGACCTGCGGCTGGTGGTCATCGACTACCTCCAGCTGATGCAGTCGGGCGGCTCCCGCCGGCCCGAGAGCCGCCAGCAGGAGGTCTCGGACATGTCCCGTAACCTCAAACTCCTGGCCAAGGAGCTGGAGGTCCCGGTCATCGCCCTGTCCCAGCTGAACCGCGGTCCCGAACAGCGCACCGACAAGAAGCCGATGGTCTCCGACCTGCGCGAGTCCGGCTCGATCGAGCAGGACGCCGACATGGTGATCCTGCTGCACCGCGAGGACGCCTACGAGAAGGAGTCCCCGCGCGCCGGCGAGGCCGACCTGATCGTGGCCAAGCACCGCAACGGCCCCACGGCGACAATCACCGTGGCCTTCCAGGGCCACTACTCCCGCTTCGTGGACATGGCCCAGACCTGACCGACCGCTGTTCCGGTGCCGTTCAGCCGGGTCGGAAGAACGCGAGCATCTTCTGGGCGGCGTCCGGCGACGCCAGCAGTTCCTGCATCTTCGCGGACATCCGGGCAGCGGCGCCGGTGCGCTCGAACATCTCGCGTTCGTATGCGGCGACGGCGGAGGGAAGGTCGTCCGGGTGCGCGGCCAGGGCGAGACCGAGCAGGGCGCCGTCGAGCAGCGCCATGTTGGCGCCTTCTCCCACCGGCGGCATCAGGTGCGCGGCGTCGCCGAGCAGCGTGACGCCCGGCGTCGACGGCCAGGTCAGGCCGATCGGGAGAGTGCTGATCGACCGTGGCACGACCGTGTCGTCGCAGGCCGCGATCAGCGCGGTGAACCGCGGGTCCCAGCCGTGGAGCAGGTCGATCATCCGCGCCCGGGCGGCGGCCGGGTCGTCGAAGGGGATCCCGCTGGTGGCGAACCAGTCCTCTGCGGTGTTGTAGAAGCTCAGGCCGATACGGACGCGGCCGTCGCCGTTGCGCTGCGCCCCCAGCGACAGCCCGTTGCCGAGCACCCAGTAGTTGCCGCGCCCCACCATCGCGGCGAGGTCGGGGTGCGTGCGGTCGATGTCGGGGATGCCGACCTCGACGATGTTCTGGCCGATATGCGCCGGGCGGGCGTCGGTGAGCAGTGAGCGGACCCGGGACTGCGCGCCGTCCGCGCCGACCAGCAGGTCGTACGTCGCGCTGCTGCCGGGTCGCTCCCCGCCCCAGCGCCCACATTCGCCTGTGCGTCCCCGGCTACAGGGTGAGGACGATCTTGCCCTGGGTGCGGCCGGACTCGATGAGGGCGTGGGCTCCGGCGGCGTCGGCCAGGGGGAGAGCGTGGCCGACGTGGGGGGTGAGGCGGGACGTGGCGGCCAGGGCGGCGAGGGCTTCGAGGCCGACGTGGTCGGGTTCGACGGTGATGCCGGCGAAGCGGCGGCCTGCGGATTCGGTGGCGGCCTTCAGATCGGTGTCGGTGCGGTCGACCACGGTGACCAGCAGGCCGCCCGGGCGCAGGACGGGGATGGAGCGGCGGCCGTAGTCGCCGCCGATCGTGTCGAGGACGACGTCGGCGTCGCGGACGGCGTCGGCGAAGTCGGTGGTGCGGTAGTCGACGGCTTCGTCTGCGCCCAGGCCGCGGACGAAGTCGTGCTTGCCCGCGCTCGCGGTGGTGACGACGTGGGCGCCGTGGGCCTTGGCGATCTGGATGGCGAGGTGGCCGACGCCACCCCCGCCGCCGTGGATCAGTACGCGTTGGCCCGGTTCGACGCGGGCGGCGTCGATGAGGCTCTGCCAGGCCGTCAGGCCGGCCAGCGGCAGGGCGGCGGCCTGGACGTGGTCGAGCGCGGCGGGCTTGCGGGCCAGCTGGCGGGACGGGACGGCGACGTATTCGGCGTAGCCGTTCGCGGCCCGCGGGAAGAAGGGCATGCCGAATACCTCGTCGCCGGCCCGGAAGCGGGTCACGCCGGGGACGACCTCCTCGACGACGCCGGAGATGTCCCAGCCCAGCACGAAGGGCGGCCGGCCGATCAGCGGGAAGGCGCCGGAGCGGACCGCGGCGTCGACCGGGTTGACCCCTGCGGCATGGACCCTGACCAGCACTTCCGAGGGCAGTGGTGCGGGGCGCGGCAGGTCGGTCACTTCGAGGACGTCCGGGGCGCCGAAGGACCGCTGGGTGATGGCACGCATGGCTGTGCTCCTCTACGGGACAGGTGGCGACAGCGATCTTTAGCGATCGCTACAACGGGGACCGTAGCACAAGCTTTAGCGATCGTTATAGGCTGGTGGTCATGAGCACCGCACGAGGACAGCGCCGCGCCTTCGACCGTGACGAGGCGCTGGAGACCGCGATGACCGAGTTCTGGCGGTACGGCTACGAGGCCACGTCCGTCGCCGCGCTCACCCAGGCGATGGGCATCAACCCGCCGAGCCTGTATGCGGCGTTCGGCAACAAGCGGCAGCTGTTCAGCGAGGCCGTCGCCCGCTACGCCGGCACCCACGGCAGTTACGGCGCCCGTGCGCTGGCAGAACCCACCGCGCGTGCCGCGGTCGAGCGGCTGCTGCGGCTGGCGGCGGCCGCGTACACCGAACCGGGAAGGCCGCCGGGCTGCCTGGTGATCAACGGGGCGACGAACTGCACGCCCGCGTCCGAGGACGTCAAGGCGGAACTGCGCGAGTGGCGCGACGGGACCAAGCGCGCGCTGGAGCGGAAGATCGACGCCGACGTGGCGTCGGGCCTGCTGCCGCCGGGCACCGACGCCATGGCGCTGGCCACCTTCTACGCGGCTGTCGTCCAGGGCATGTGCACGCAGGCCTGCGACGGGGTCGGCCGGGCCGAGCTGGACCGGACGGCCGACGTCGCGCTCGCCGCCTGGCCGGGATGAGCAGGCGCCGCCGGCGGGTCAGTCGGTCAGGACCAGCCAGCGGCGGCCGTCGAGGAGTTCGCGGACCGCGTCGAGGTGGCCGCTGTGGCAGGCGGTCTCCGCGATGACGTGCAGCAGGATCTCGCGGTGGCTGTGCATGTCCTGGTCGCCGAAGAGGTCGGCCGGCCACCAGGCGGGGGCGGTGCCGGCCGGGGTGGCGGTGATGATCGCGTCGGCGAGGGAGATCTCGCGGCGGTAGCGGTCGAGCACCTCGGCGGCCGGGACCGCGGGGTCGACCACCCAGGCGTCGGCCTCGTCGTCCAGCGCGGCGATGACGGCCGGGTCGCCGGCCAGGACCGCGCCGAACCAGAAGCGCTCGACGTCCAGGGCGAGATGGCGGACCAGGCCCAGGCAGCTCCAGCCCGACGGCAGGACGGGGCGGCGCAGGTCCGCGTCGTCGAGGCCGTCCAGGATGCCCAGCACATGCTTGCGCTGGCCGTCCAGGCAGTCCAGCAGCGCGGTGATCTCGGGGCCGGGCTGCCCGGCGGTCGGCTCCGTCATGGGGCACACGGTACCCGCGCTCCGCGCCGCAACGACAGCACCCCCGGAGCCGCGGGAGGCGGCTCTGGGGGTGCTCCTTCCCGGGGAGGGGAAGGGTCAGGTGGTGGTCCAGACGAAGGTCGCCGAGCCGGTGGCGCCGGCCTGGTCCTTCGCGGTGACCGTGACGGTGTAGCTGCCGGCTCGGCTTGCCGCGCCGGTGAAGCGCCCGCTCGCGCTGAGCGAGATACCGGGCGGCAGCCCGGCCGCGGTGTAGCTGTGCTGCGCGGCGGCCCCGGCCGGGTCGACGACCCAGTCGACTGCGGAGTGCACCGGGCTGCTCATGCCGTGCGGGTTGGGCACGGCCGGCGCGGCTGCGGTGGCGGGCGCCTGCGGGGAGAGGGCCGCGGCGATGGCGCCGTTGACCGTGGTCGGCACGCTGAGCGTGCCGGTCTGCGGCAGGTTGCGGGAGGAGTCGCCGACCAGGATCTGGTAGGTGCCCGCGGCCGTGGTCCAGTTGTTGCTGCCGGTGTTCCAGGAGGCCAGGTCGTGGGTGCTGACCGTGAAGGTCAGCGTCTGCGACTGGCCCGGGTTGAGGGTGACGCGCTGGTAGCCGCGCAGCTGGTGCACCGGCTCGCCGGTGGACGCCGGGTCGCCGACGTAGAGCTGCGCGACGTCGGTGCCGGCCCTCGACCCGGTGTTGGTCACCGTGACGTGGACCGTGGCGTTGCCGCCGCTGAGCGCGCCGACCTGCAGGTTGCTGTAGCCGAAGGTGGTGTAGGACAGGCCGAAGCCGAACGGGAAGAGCGGCTCGATGTTCCTGGCGTCGTACCACCGGTAGCCGACGTTCAGGCCCTCGCTGTACTGCACCTGCCCGTTGGCGCCCGGCCACTGGGCTGCGGTGTTGGCGGGCACGTCGGCCAGCGACTTGGGGAAGGTCACCGGCAGCTTGCCCGACGGGTTGACGTCGCCGAAGATCAGCGCCGCCATCGCCGCGCCGATCTGCTGGCCGGGGTAGAAGCCCTCGAAGACGCCCGCGACCTGGTTCAGCCACGGCATGTTGATGGCCGAGTTGTTGTTGAGCACCACGATCGTGTGCGGGTTCGCCGCGGCCACCTGGGCGATCATGTCGTTCTGCTTGACCTGGCTGCCGCCGTTGTCGGGCAGGTCCAGGGTCGTGGTGTCGTGCTCCTCGTTGCCGTAGTTGTCGCTGGCGAAGACGATCGCGACGTCGGAGCCGCGGGCCAGGGTGACCGCCGCGTCCAGGTTCGTCGCGTCGTTGTATTGCACGGTCGTTCCGGTGCCCGCGACCCGGTTCTGGATGCCGGTGATCGGCCAGACCGTGCCCGAGCTGGTCACGGTGGCGCTGCCGCCGCCGATCGACTGCACTCCGGCGCCGCCGTCCCAGCCGATCACCGCGATCGAGTGGGTGGTGGCCGTGGACAGCGGCAGGATGCCGTTGTTCTTGAGCAGTACGGTGCCCTCCTCCGCGCCCTGGAGCGCGACCTGCACATGCGCGGGAGTGGTCACGGTGGCGTCCCGTGAACCGCTGGGCGTCTTGTCGAACAACCCGAAGGCGAAGAACTGCGTGAGCAGCCGGCTGACCATGGTGTTCAGCGTGGTCTGGCTGACCGTGCCGTTCGCGACGGCCTGGGCCAGGAAGTCGGCGAAGAAGTAGCCGTTGGGCATCTCCACCGTCAGGCCCGCGTTGGCGGACTCCACCGTCGAGTGGGTGCCGCCCCAGTCACTGGTGATGAAGCCGCCGAAGTTCGCCTGGCTGTAGAGCCCGGTGTTCATCAGGTCCGGGTTCTGGCAGGCCGGGACGTTGTTGACGATGCTGTACGCGCACATCGCCGCGGCCGGCGACCCCTGCTGCACCGCCGCCTGGAAGGCGGGCAGGTAGAGCTCCTGCATGGTCCGCTTGTCGACGATGACCGTGCCCACCGGGTTCTCGATGTTGTAGACGGCCACGTGCTTCATCTCGGCCATCACACCCTGGCTCTGGATGCCCTTGATGTCGGCGGCGGCCATCTGCCCGTTGAGGTAGGGGTCCTCGCTGAAGGTCTCGAACGAGCGGCCCCAGCGCGGGTCGCGGACGATGTTCAGCGTCGGGCCGAGCGCCACCTGCACACCCTTGCCCGCGAACTCCGCACCGATCGCGGCGCCGTACTGCTGCTCCAGCGCGTTGTCGAAGGTCGCCGCCGCGGAGTTGGCGGACGGCATCTGGGTGACGCCGCCGAGCCCGTCGCCGACACCGTGCGGGCCGTCCTGCAGGCCGATGTTCGGTATGCACAGCGACGGGATGCCGGTGATGTTGCCGATGTACGGGGTGGCGTTGTTGTTGCCGTGCAGGATGGACACCTTCTGCGCGGTCGTCATCTGCGCCATGACCTGCGCGACGCGGGTGGCGACCGGCGCGGTGGACCCGACCCAGGGGCAGCTGCCGTCGCCGCCGCCGGGCGGCGGGGTGGTGGTGCCGCCACCGGCGGTCAGCAGGGTGAACTCCCACAGCGAGTAGCCGTACTGGGTGGCGCGGGCCGTGCCGTACATCCGCACGTAGCGGCCGGTGGTGTTGAAGGAGAGGTTCTCCACTCCGCCGGGGCCGTTGGCCGTGGAGTAGACGGTGTTCCACGTGGAACCGTTGTCCGAGACCTGGATCTGGTACGCCTTCGCGTAGGCGGTCTCCCAGCTCAACTGGGCGCCGCAGAGCGCCTGCGAGGAGCCGAGGTCGACCTGTACCCACTGCGGGTCGGACGCGGCGCTCGACCAGCGGGTGCCCGCGTTGCCGTCGAAGGCGGCGGAGGCGGGAGTGCCGGCGTTCTCCGTCGAGGAAGCGGTGGCGGGCTTGCCGAGCGCGGCCGTGGTCGTGGCGCACGTGGCGGGCGGGGTGCCGCCGCCGGAGCCGCCGTAGACCTGGAACTCCCACAGGGAGTAGCCCCACTGGGTGGCGCGGGCCGTGCCGTACATCCGCACGTAGCGCCCGGTGCCGGTGACGTTCAGGGTCTGGACGCCGCCGGTGCCCGTGGTCGTGGAGTAGATGCTGTTCCACGTCGAACCGTTGTCCGACACCTGGATCTGGAAGGCCTTGCCATAGGCGGTCTCCCAGTTCAGCACCACCTGGGTGATCGGCTGGCTGGAGCCCAGGTCGACCTGGAGCCACTGCGGGTCGGACGCGGCACTGGACCAGCGGGTGCCGGTGTCGCCGTCGACCGCCGCGCCGGCGGTGAAGGCGTCCTGTACGGACGAGGCGGTGGCGGGTTTGCCCTGGGAGAGCAGCACCGGCGCGGCCGCGCGGGACGAGGTCGCCACGATCGACAGGTACGCCGAGGCGATCATGACCAGGATGAGCAGGACGATGGCCTGCGGTGACTGTCGGAAACGTTTACGGGACAGGGAGAGCCCTTGTGGGGTGACCCTCATGTGTCTGCTCCTACGTGTCGATGCAACTCGATGGTGTGGGGGGTGGTAGGAGGAACCGCCAGCGGGCTGAGAGCGCTCTCTGGCAGACGTGATATCTACGCCCGGCCCTGAGGGGTGTCAACCTTTCTGACACGTAGCGTCCGGTGAAACCGCTTGCCTTGACGGGCAGTTGACCTGGGAGCGCTCCCGTCCCGCACATCGGGCCGCCCGAGTGGCAGCCTGAGGGGATGGACGAGGACAGGGAACGGGACAAGGTCGCCGTCGAGTTGGAGGGCGTCCCCGAGACGCTGCTGTGGAATCTCTACCAGCGGTCCGTGGAGGCCGGGCGCCCCGGCCGCCGGGTGCTGGACGACCCGCGGGCGGTGGAACTGGTCGAGCGGATCGACTACCCCTTCGAGCGCTTCGGCGGCGACGGCATGTCCCAGTGGCACGCGCTGCGGGTCGCCTGCCTCGACGGCGAGGTGCGGCGCTTCCTCGCCGCGCACCCCGGAGGGACGGTGGTGGCACTCGGTGAGGGCCTGGAGACGCAGTTCTGGCGGGTGGACGACGGCCTGGTGCACTGGCTGACGGTGGACCTGCCCGAGACGGTCGCGGTACGCGAGCAGCTGCTGCCGCAGGACCCGCCGCGTCGCCGTACGGTCGCCTGCTCGGCGCTCGACCTGCGGTGGATGGACGAACTCGACGGCGGCACGCCCCCGCAGGACGTGCTGGTGACCGCCCAGGGCCTGCTGATGTACCTGCCGCCGCGCGAGGTCAGGCGGCTGATCGCCGCCTGCGCGGAGCGCTTCCCCGGCGGGTCGTTCCTCTTCGACGCGCTGCCGCGGGGGATGGTGGCCCGCAACCAGGCCGGTGCCATGGACACCTCGGGCGGCTACCGCGCCCCGCGCTGGCAGTGGGGCATGGACACCAGGGAGTACCCGAAGGTGGCGACCGCCTCGCGTCGGATCGCCGAGGTCCGCAGCCTGCCGCTGCCGCGCGGCCGCGGCCTCTACGCGATCGCCCCGATCTCGCATCTGCTGCCCGGGGTGCGCTCGATGCGGATGTCGATCGTGGCGGTGCGCTTCGGTCCGGCCGACTACCGTAACGACGCGCGGGCCTGACGCCCGCGCTGCAAGCGACGGTGGAAGGGCGTGAGTGCGGGTGACCGTGAAGACCGGATCGGGAGCCGGACCGGCAGTCGGATCGGGCGGTGACGAACTGCTGCCCGCCACCCGGCGGTCGCTGCTGCACCGGGTGGCGGTGGGTCAGCGTGACGGGCGCACCCCCTCGCTGGTCGGAGCGGTGGTGCGGGACGGGGCGATGGTGTGGTGCGGTTCGCGCAGCATGATCGAGGGCCACGCGCCCGACGCTGACACGCAGTACCGCATCGGCTCGATCACCAAGTCCTTCGTCGCGGTGCTGGTGATGCGGCTGCGGGACGAGGGGCTGCTGGACCTGACCGACCCGCTGAGCCGCCATCTGCCGGAGACGGCGGAGGCCACGGCCGAGACGGCGGCGGGGGGCGCGGCGGCCGGAGCGGACCCGGGTGGGTCCGGGCTCGACGCGGCGGGGCTGCGGGCCGCCGGGCGGCTGACGGTGGGCCAGCTGCTCAGCCACACCTCGGGTCTCGCCTCGGAGACCCCTGCTCCCTGGTGGGAGCGCACTCCGGGCTCCCTGCGCCCCGAGCTGGCCGATGTGCTGGGCGCCGACCCGGTCAAGCACCCTGCGGGCCGCCGGTACCACTACTCCAACCCCGGCTTCGCGCTGCTCGGCGCCCTGGTGGAGCAGGTGCGCGGAGTGCCGTGGGGCGAGGCGCTGCGGACCGAGATCCTCGAACCGCTGGGCATGACGCGGACGACGCTGCTGCCGCAGGCCCCCGCCGCCGGCGGCTTCGCCGTCCACCCGTGGGCGGACGTGATGCGGCCCGAGGCCGTACAGGACACCGGGCGGATGGCGCCGGCCGGGCAGTTGTGGTCGACGGCCGGCGATCTGGCGTGCTGGGCCGCGTTCCTGATGACGGGTCGGGAGGGAGTGCTGAGCGCGGCGACGCTGGAGGAGATGCGGCAGCCCGCGTCGCCGCCGGAGGCCGCGGACATGGACAGCGGCTACGGGCTCGGGCTGCAGCTCAGCCGGCGTGGCGGGCGCCTGCTGGTCGGCCACGGCGGTTCCATGCCCGGATTCCTGGCGACGGTCTGGGTGAGCGTCGAGGACGGTGTCGGGGCGGTCGTGCTGGCGAACGCGACCTCGGGGCCGCAGGTCGGTGCCGTCGCCGCCGACCTGCTGGCGATCACCGCCGACGCCGAGCCGGGGCTGCCTGTTGCCTGGCGCCCCGCCGACACGCTCGGCGCGGAGCTGCTGGAGCTGACGGGGCCGTGGTTCTGGGGCACCAGCAGCTACCTGCTGCGGGTCGACGCCGAGGGCCTGCCGAGGCTCGCGCCGCTGACCGGCCAGGGCCGCGCCACGCGGTTTCACGTGGAACACGACGGCACCTGGACCGGTCGCGAGGGTTACTACGCGGGCGAGACGCTGCGGGTGGTCCGCGGGGCGGACGGCCGGATCAGCCATCTCGACCTCGGGTCCTTCGTCTTCACACGCGAGCCGTACGATCCGTCGGCACCGGTGCCGGGCGGCTTCCCCGGCTGGCACTGACCTGCGGGGCGGCGCCGGCCTTCGGGTCGGCATCGAGCCGGTCGGCGGCCGCGGAGGCCGGTGACGGGGTGCCCGAGCCGGAGCCCGCGCTGCCTCCCGGCGCCCTGAGCAGCACGGACGCCGCCAGGGTCGCCACCGCGAGCAGGCCGGCGGCGACCAGGAAGGCCAGATGGTAGCCGCCGGTCAGGGCCGCGGCCTGCGAGTGGCCGGCGGCGGTCAGGTGATCGGTGCGGGCCGATGCCAGGGCGGCGAGCACGGCCAGGCCCAGCGCGGCGCCGATCTGCTGGGCGGTGTTGAAGACGCCCGAGATCAGACCGGAGTCGGCCGGTGTGGCATCGGACATGCCGAGCGTCATCAGGGCCGGCATCGCCAGGCCGAAGGCCACCCCGAAGACCAGCGTCGCCGGGAGGACGTCGGTGAGGTACGAGGCGTGTCCCGCGGGTACCCGGGCCAGCAGCAGGAAGCCGCCGGCGAAGAGCGCGAGGCTGGGCAGCAGGACCGCGCGCTCACCGAAGCGGGCGCCCAGCCGGGCCGACAGCACGAGCGACATCACGCCGATCACCAGTCCGGTCGGCGCGATGGCCAGGCCGATCCGCAGCGGGTCGTAGCCCAGCACCCGCTGGAGGTACAGGGTGACCATGAACTGGAAGCCGAAGCCGCCGGCCACCATCAGCGCCTGCACGACGTTCGCGCCGGTCACCAGCCGGGAGCGGAAGAGCCGCAGCGGCATCAACGGCTGCGCCGCCCTGGCCTGCCGGACCAGGAAGCCGGCCAGCAGCGCGAGCGAGACAGCGCCGAAGGTGCCGGTGGACGCCGACGCCCAGCCGTGGTCCGCGGTGCCGACGATGGTGTAGACGCCCAGCATCAGGGCCGCCGTGACCAGTACCGCGCCGGGTGCGTCGGCGCCGCGCACCGGGTGGCCCGACCCGCGCGCGGGTCCGTCGTCCGGCAGCAGCCGCAGGCTCAGTACCGCGGCTGCCGCGCCGATCGGCAGGTTGACGAAGAAGATCCAGTGCCAGTTGACGGCCTGCGTGAGGACGCCGCCGGCCAGCAGCCCGAGCACACCGCCCGCCGACTGGACGAAGCTGTAGACGCCCATCGCCCGGCCGCGCCCGCTGGGGTCCGGGTAGAGGGCGATCACCATGCCGAGGCTGACCGCCGAGACCATCGCCCCCGCGGCGCCCTGGACGAAGCGGGCGGTGATCAGCAGCCCTGCGGAGTCGGCGAGGCCGCAGGCGAGCGAGGCGGCGGTGAAGGCGGTCAGCCCGCCGACCAGGATGCGGCGGCGGCCGATGAGGTCACCGAGCCTGCCCGACAGCAGCAGCAGACCGCCGAAGGCGATGAGGTAGGCGTTCACCACCCAGGCCAGCGCCGACTGGGAGAAGCCCAGGTCGTGCTGGATGGACGGCAGGGCGACGGTCACGATCGTGCCGTCCAGGATGATCATCAGGGTGCCCGCGCTGAGCACGGCGAGGGCTGCGCCGCGGGAACGGGAAGACAGTGGCATGAGGTCGCCTCCTGGCGGATGGATTGCCAGGACCGACCGTAGCAGAAGGTTTTGTTGAAGACTATCTATTACGGGCTTACGTGGCCTGCTCGTGCGCGGCTCACGTGCGGGCCTGCCGCGGGCGGCGTACCCCCTGGACGCCTTCCGGGGAGTCGGCCGGTTCCGCCAGATGCCCGTTGACCAGCCGGTTCAGAGCCGAGACGAAGGCCGTGCGCTCGGGTTCCTCCAGGGCGCCCAGCACGTGTGCGTGCACCCGGTCGACGATCTGCTGCCCGGCGGCCAGTACGTCGGCGCCCGCGGGCGTGACCCGGATGATCCGCGCCCTGCGGTCGGTCGCCGAGGGCACCCGCTCGGCGAGACCGGCCCGCTCCAGGTGGTCGACGGTCACCACCATCGTGGTCTTGTCCAGGTCGGACAGCTCCGCGACCTGCGCCTGCGTCCGCTCGGCCTGTGCGGCATGCGCCAGCACGCAGTGCGCCCGCGGCGACATGCCGATCTCGCCGAGGGCGGCCGCCATCTGCGTCGTCAGTACGTGGGCGGTGTGCTGGAGCAGGAACGACACGTCAGGTGCGTCGCCGAGAACGCTCTGGTGGGGCGCGGGAGCGGGAGCGGGGTCCGTGGTCATGAGTCGAGGGTAACAAGATAGGTCCGCTACGGGACGATCCCGTAGCGGACCTATTGTTCGGGGTAGGGGAAGCGAACCGGCGACCGCGACGGCCGGTCGGCGAACCGGCGCCGCGCGCCCTCAGCCCAGCTCGGGGCCGAGCAGTCCGAGCACGGCCTCGATGTTCGCGTCCAGGTAGTGCCGCAGCGTCAGCGGGACGATGCCCACCGAGGCGATGCCCATCCTGCTGAATGGCACCCGCACCACCTCGTACTCCCCGCAGGGGTCGTCCACCTCGGGGCCGTGCCGCAGGTCGAGGTCCATGGACTCCAGCCGGCAGGCGAAGAAGAACTGCACCTTCACGCCGTGCGAACCGTCGTCCGCGATGTGCTCGACGGTGTCGACGAAGGCCGGCACCACATCGGTGATCTTGGCGCCCAACTCCTCGTCGATCTCGCGGTGGAGGGCCGCGATGACGCTGGCGTCGTCGTCCTCGACACCGCCGCCGGGCGTGACCCAGTACGGCGCGATCCCGGGCTTGGTGCGCTTGATCAGGACGAGCTGGTCACCGTCGAAGACCAGCGCACGGGCGGTGCGCTTGACCACCGGGCGGGTGGCGGGGCTGGAATGCGGGTCCGGAGGCATGCCAGACATCTGCCGCGGTCAGACCGGGGGCAAACGTGCCCACGGCGGTCAATCGAAGCGTTCGGCCGGGTCGTGCGCGCCCGGTGAGCACGCACGACCGGCCGGTGTGCGTAACGCACCCGCCGCCGTCACGCCGTCGCCGCCGCGTCCAGCGCGCGCAGCACGTCGACCACGATGTCGTCCGGGTCCTCGATGCCCACCGAGAAGCGGACGAAGCCCGGCGGCACCGCGTCGCCGCCCCAGCGGGCGCGGCGCTCCGCGGTGCTCTGGATGCTGCCGAAGCTGGTGGCCTCCGACGTCATCCGCAGCGCGGCCAGGAAGCGTTCGGCGTGCGCCTGGTCGGGCAGCGTGAAGGACACCACGCTGCCGAAGCGGCGCATCTGCCGGACCGCCACCGCGTGCGAGGGGTCGGTCGGCAGGCCCGGGTGCCGCAGATCACTCACCTCGGGTCGTTCGAGCAACGCCGTCGCGAGAGCCATGGCGTTGCTCGCCTGCCGGTCCACCCGCAGCGCGAAGGTCGCGATCGACCGATGCGCGAGCCAGGCCTCCATCGGCCCCGGGATCGCGCCGACCGTCTTGCGCCAGTACCGCACGCCCGCCGCCAGCTCCGGGTCCCTGGTGCTGACGTAGCCGAGCAGCAGGTCGCCGTGGCCGCTGAGCGCCTTCGTGCCGCTGGCCAGCGAGAAGTCCGCGCCCAGCGACAGCGGTCGCTGACCCAGCGGCGTGGCGAGGGTGTTGTCCACGGCGACCAGCGCGCCCGCGGCATGGGCCGCGTCCGCCAGCCGCCGGATGTCGCAGACGTCGAGCCCGGGGTTGGACGGCGTCTCCAGCCACACCAGCGACGCGCCCTCCAGCGCCGCCAGTTGCGCATCCCCCGCGGTCGGCGCGAGCCGCACGGTCACGCCGTAGGACTCCAGGCGCTCCCGCAGCGCGCGGGTCGTCTGGTAGCTGTCCGACGGCAGCAGGACCGTCTGCCCCGCCTTCACCTGCGACAGCAGCACCGCCGCGACGGCCGCCATGCCCGAGGCGAAGACGGCGGTGCCGACGGCGGGGTCGCCCGGCGCCTCCAGCTCCGAGATCGCCTGCTCAAGGCGCTCCCAGGTCGGGTTGTCGTCCCGGCCGTAGACGTACGGACCCGCCGCCTCACCGGGCAGGTGGTAGTGCGAGACGAAGACCGGCCCGGGCAGCGACGGTTCGTACGCCGTCGCCGGCGGCCGGCCCGCGTGCACGCTGCGCGTGCTGTCTCCGGGACCCTCGCTCGCGGCGCCGCCCCCCGGTCCCTCGGGAAATTCCGTGCCCCCCTGACCGCCGATCACTCGTCGTCCGGCAGGACGACGTGCAGCGCCCAGGACACGATGCTGACGATCAGACCGCCGACCACCGCGGTCCAGAAGCCGTCCACATGGAAGTCCAGGCTCAGCTTGCCCGCCACCCACGACGTCAGCAGCAGCATCAGGGCGTTCACCACCAGCGTGATCAGCCCCAGGGTGAGGATGAACAGCGGGAAGGACAGCACCTTCACGATCGGCTTGACCAGCCAGTTCACGACGCCGAAGACCAGCGCGACCAATATCAGGCTGAGCACCTTGCGGGACGTGGAGTCGCCGGTCAGGGTGATGTCCTTGATCACCCAGATGGCGACGCCCAGGGCTCCGGCGTTCGCCAGCGTTTTGACGATGAAATTCTTCATGGTGTGATCGTCGCAGACCTGATCAGCAGGGCAAGAGAGTGAACAGAACCGTAGCCCGACCGCAGCGGAGGAGTGGCGATGAAGGTGTTCCGGCTGGACGACCTGGACGCGGAGCGGGCCGCCAACCAGGGCGCTTACCTGCGCTTTCTCAAGGAGCCCACCATGTCGGCCGGGCTGTACGCGCTCTCGGCGGGCCAGAGCGACCCGCAGCAGCCGCACGCGCAGGACGAGGTGTACATGGTGGTCAGCGGCCGGGCCGCGATCACGGTGGGTGAGGAGACGACGACCGTCGCGCGCGGCTCCGTGGTCTACGTGCCGGCCGGCACACCGCACCGCTTCCACCACATCACCGAGGATCTCAGGGTCATGGTGGTTTTCTCCCCGCCCGAGCCCTAGGGGAGTCTTCAGGGTCGTATCCGGCGTCCCCGAGCCCCGCACGGGGCAGGAGTGGCTCTACAGTCGAAGTATCGGCGGAGCAACCGCCGGACCGACCCCGGTGCGGGGACGAAGGAGAGTCAAGGCGTCATGGACAAGCTGCTGAAGGGCCTGCCGTGGTGGGTCAAGTGGGTCGCCGTGCCGGTGATCGCGCTGGTGGTCTTCGGTTCCCTGGTCGCGGCCCTGGTGAGCTTCGTGATCGGCCTGCTGTTCAAGGTGATCGTGTTCGTGGTTCTGGTCGGGGCGCTGGTCCTGGTCGTGAAGCGCGTCACGTCCGGCGGGTCCTCGAAGTCGTCGAAGCGCGATTGGTGACGGCCCCCACGACCTCCCGCCCGTTCATTTCCCCCGCCGCCGGTGGCCCCCGCCACCGGCGGCGAGCGTACGTACGGCGCCTCCGTGGCCTCCGCCACGTCCCGTGCTGCGGGCGGACCCCGCAGGCTGCGGCCGGTCCGCGCCGACCACCAGCGCCGCGAGCGCCGTCGTCAGGGGCACGGAGGCGACCAGGCCGATGCTGCCGACCAGGGTCCTGACGATCTCCTCCGCGACCAGTTCGCTGTCCGCCACCTGCAACACCCCGCTGCGGGCGATCGAGAAGAGCAGCAGCAGCGGCAGCGCGGCCCCCGCGTAGGCCATCACCAGGGTGTTGACGACCGAGGCGATGTGGTCGCGGCCGATGCGCATACCCGCCCCGTACAGCTTGCGCCGGCTCGCGCCCGGGTCGGCGTCCTTGAGCTCCCACACCGCCGCGACCTGGGTGACGGTCACGTCGTCCAGCACGCCCAGCGAGCCGATGATCACGCCGGCGAGCAGGACGCCCTTGATCTGGATGCCGGGGTAGAGGCTGTGGATCAGACCGGTCTCGTCCGAGGTGTTGCCGGTCAGATGCGCCCATGAGATGAACACCGAGCCGAGCACGCCGATCAGGAACAGCGAGCACAGCGTGCCGATCACCGCGACCGAGGTGCGGGCGTTGACGCCGTGGCACATGTACAGCGCGATCAGCATGATCGCGCTGCCGCCGACGACCGCCACCAGCAGCGGATCGTCGCCGTGCAGGATCGCCGGGAGGATGAACAGCGTCAGCACCCCGAAGGACACCGCGAGCGCGATCAGCGCCATCAGCCCGCGCAGCCGGCCGACCACGATGACCGCGAGCGCGAAGATCCCGGCCAGCAGCGCCAGCGGGAAGCCGCGCTGCACATCGGTGACCGAGTAGCGCAGGCCGGGCGGTGCGGAGGGGGCGTAGGCCAGGACGACGCCCTCACCCGCGGTGTAGCGCCGGGTCTGGTCGGGCTGCACGATCTCGGTGAAGGTCGTGCCCTTGTCGGGACCCGAGGCCACCTCGATGGTCGCCTTCTGGCAGGCGTCGCTCGTCGCCGTCCCGGCCGCGTCGGTGTCGGGGGCGGCCGCCGCGGCCTTGCAGGAGACCGCGACCAGCTTCACCACCTGGCCCTGCCGGGTCTGCTGGTCGAAGCCGACACCGGTACGTGCGTGCTGCGGCGCCCCGCCCGGCCAGAGCACGACCAGGCCGACGACCACCGCGGCGGCGAAGGGCACCAGGACCGCGGCGATGACCCGGCGCAGCCGCCGCGAGACCGGCGGCACCGGGCCGTGCGCATGGCCGTGGCCATGTACCGAGCCGTGACTATGTACCGAGCCGTGGCCAGGTACGTTGCCGTCGCCATGTACGCCGCCGTCGGCCTGCCCGGGAACGGTGCCGCCGGGCGGCGGGTGGTGCGCATGCTCATGGGGGGAGTCCACGGGCCGATCATCGCAAGGCCCCCTGGTGCCTGTATGCACCCAACCGCTACCGTTGGGGCCACCTTTGCAAACGCGGGAGCTCGGAGCACCGGGCTGAGAGGGCGCTGAAAGCGGAAGCGGCATCACGCCGACGCGACAGCTGCGCCGACCGACGAACCTGTTACCGGGTAATGCCGGCGTAGGGAGTAGGTCTCATGACCACGCAGGACGCACGCACGCGCGAAATCGGCTGGCACAAGGCGTATCTCACCGGGTCACGGCCGGACATCGCGGTCCCGGTCCGCCAGGTGCACCTCACCAACGGGCGCGATGTGACGCTGTACGACACATCGGGTCCCTACACCGACCCGTCGGTGCAGACCGACGTCCGGCGGGGCCTGGCCCCGCTCCGGGAGAACTGGATCATCGGCCGCGGCGACACCGAGGAGTACCCGGGCCGTCCGGTGCGCCCCGAGGACGACGGCATCAAGCACACCGCCCCCCGCGGGGGGCTGCGCAACCTGGACGCGGTCTTCCCCGGCCGCCCGCGGCTCCCCCGGCGGGCCGCCCGCGACGGGCAGCCGGTGACCCAACTCGCCTACGCCAGGCGCGGCGAGATCACCCAGGAGATGGAGTTCGCCGCCCTGCGCGAGAACGTACCGCCGCAGGTCGTGCGCGACGAGCTCGCCGCAGGACGGGCCGTACTGCCGGCGAACGTCAACCACCCCGAGATCGAGCCGATGATCATCGGCAAGCGGTTCCTGGTGAAGGTCAACGCGAACATCGGCAACTCCGCGGTCACCTCCTCCATCGAGGAGGAGGTGGAGAAGATGACCTGGGCCACCCGCTGGGGCGCCGACACGGTCATGGACCTGTCCACCGGGCGCAACATCCACACCACCCGCGAGTGGGTGCTGCGCAACTCCCCCGTCCCCATCGGCACCGTCCCGCTCTACCAGGCCCTGGAGAAGGTCGACGGCCGCGCCGAGGACCTGACCTGGGAGGTCTACAAGGACACGGTCATCGAGCAGGCCGAACAGGGCGTCGACTACATGACCGTGCACGCCGGCGTCCTGCTGCGCTATGTGCCGCTGACCGCCCGCCGCAAGACCGGCATCGTCTCCCGCGGCGGCTCGATCATGGCCGCGTGGTGCCTGGCCCACCACAAGGAGAACTTCCTCTACGAGAACTTCGCCGAGTTGTGCGAGATCCTCGCCGCCTACGACGTCACCTACTCCCTCGGCGACGGCCTGCGCCCCGGCTCCATCGCCGACGCCAACGACGAGGCGCAGTTCGCCGAGCTGCGCACCCTCGGCGAGCTGAACACCATCGCCAAGCGCCATGACGTGCAGACCATGATCGAGGGGCCGGGCCATGTCCCGATGCACAAGATCAAGGAGAACATCGACCTCCAGCAGGAGATCTGCGAAGAGGCCCCCTTCTACACCCTCGGCCCGCTGACCACCGACATCGCCCCGGCCTACGACCACATCACCTCGGGCATCGGCGCCGCGATGATCGCCTGGTGGGGCACCGCGATGCTCTGCTACGTCACCCCCAAGGAGCACCTCGGCCTGCCCGACCGCGACGACGTCAAGACCGGCGTGATCACCTACAAGATCGCCGCCCACGCCGCGGACCTGGCCAAGGGCCACCCCGACGCCCAGGACTGGGACGACGCGCTGTCCGACGCCCGCTTCGAATTCCGCTGGGAGGACCAGTTCAACCTGGCCCTCGACCCGGACACCGCCCGCGCCTTCCACGACGAGACCCTCCCTGCGGAACCCGCGAAGACCGCGCACTTCTGCTCGATGTGCGGCCCGAAGTTCTGCTCGATGCGGATCTCGCACGACATCCGCCGCACCCACGGCGAGTCCGATGCCGAGATCGAGGAAGGCATGGCGGAGAAGTCCAGGGAGTTCGCCGCGGCCGGCAACCGGGTCTATCTGCCCCTGGCTGAACCGGCGCAATGAGCTTCGCCGTTGCCCTGGCCGCGGGTGCCGCGGTCAGGGCAACGGCACGGAGCAGGGCCTCGGTTCGGCGGGCGCGGTCAGTTGGGGTTCACCGGCGGGGGCCAGCCGACGGTGGAGAAGCTGTGCCACAGGCCGAGGGAGATGACGGCGCTCGCGGAGTAGGTCGTGCCCAGGTAGGAGCTGGGGCGGCCGGCGGGGTCGGTGCAGCCGAAGCCCTTGTGCAGGACGATGTCGATGCCGGTGTGGTTGCTGACCCGGTCCACCCCGAGCGGGGCGAAGGCCTGGCACTTGCCGTGCACGGGGTTGCTGATGCTCTGGGCGAAGGTCAGTCCGCGCGTGGCGGTGATCCGGCCTCCCGAGGAGTCCGAGCAGCCCGTGGCCGCCCACACCAGCGGGACGATCGTGCTCAGGACGGCGAGCGTACGGCGGACGCGCATGTGGACTTCTCCCGTCTGACCAGGTACGGGATGAGTCAAACAACGTCCAGGGCCGGGCGCGACCGGGGTCGGCCAACCGGGGCGCCGGGGTCACCCGGGAGGAGGCGTGGCGTCAGTCCTGCGCGTGGTCGGGGCCGCCGAAGTCCGGGCTGCCGAAGTCGGGACTGCTGAAGTCCGGGCTGCTGAAGCGCGGCGAGGTCGGCCGCGGGTCCTGCGGCGAGGAGAAGTCGGGGCGGGAGTAGCCGAGCCGCGGCATGCGCGGAGCGGCGGGCGCCTGGGCCGGCGCTGCGGGGGCCGGGGTGTCGCTCAGCGCGTCGTCCAGGAAGGGCAGCAGCCCGCGGTCGAGCAGCGCCTGACGCCACGCCTCACGGGCCTGCAGCACCTCGGGCGGCATCCGGTCGGGCGCGTCGTGGATGGCGCTCGATCCGTCCCGCAGCGCGGTCAGCAGCAGTCCGATGCCGCCGAGCAGGATCGCCGCGGCGGCGACCGCGGCGAAGAACCAGCCGGCGGTACGCAGCGGCGAGGCGATGCCCGGCTGCGGGTGCACCGCGGCCATCGAGTAGCCGATCAGCAGAAAGATCAGCGCCGCGGCTCCGGCGAGCAGCGGCGTCAGGACGGCGATGACGGCGGCGAGCCCTGCCCCTGACCCGGCGCCGTCCGCGACGCCCATGGCGGCGTAGCTGAAGGCCCGGCTGTCGCGGGACCGCGCGGCCTCCCGCACCGCCTCCCGCGTCCGGGCGCGGATCGTGCGGTAGGCGTCGTACTCGTCGGCCGCCTGCTCGCTGATCTGCTCGGCGGCGGCCAGCGCAAGGGTGCGCAACTGCTCGGCGTTCAGCGGCAGGGCGGTGCCGACCGGCCCTACCGGGCCGCGTGCGCCGTCCTCGTCCAGAACGATGCGCAGGGCCTCGTCGAGTACGTGCCCGAAATCCGGGCGGTCTTCGTTGAGCAGGTGTGGAGCGGTGGTCATGTGCATCCCCCGATGCTCCGACTCCCCGAGCGAGGCCGGTGTTCCGTCAACGGAACGGGCTCGGCCGGCCGGATGCGCGGAGAGCGGTGTGCCTACGGATAGAGCGATGGTAGAGCGGGGAGGTCAGACCGTAACAGGGTGCAACCAGGAAATGTGGAGGCTAGCCAATCAGCGGGAGTTGGGCAACCAGGAGGCGCCCTTCCATCGTGACGCCACCGTCCATCGCCACGGCGAGACTGTCCGCGTAGACCATCGGACCGCTCACCGCGTAACCGCGCTCCCCGCTGTCCTGCGGCACCTCGCCGCCCGCCTCGCCCAGCAGGTAGGGGATCGGGCTGTGGCCGTGCACCACCCGCTGGCCGCCGTAGACGCCGAGGATCTCGCGGGCGGCCTGCGGGCCGTCGTCGCCGCGGTAGGCGAAGCGCTTGGTGAGCTTGCGGAAGAGGTCCCAGCACTCGTCGGCGTCGTTGCGCTGCAGGACGCCGGTGATCGCGTCGTTCATCTCCTCGATGCTGCTGCCGTAGTCCAGATACGCGGTGGTGTCGGAGTGCATCAGCAGGTGGCCGTCGGTGAGGTGCGCGGCGTCCAGCCGGGAGATCCAGGTCAGGTGCCGGTCCTCCAGCCGCTCCATGTCGGAGGGCTGGCCGCCGTTGAGCCGCCAGGCGGCGAGGAAGGACGCGGTGCCGCCCGCGGAGTTGACGGGCGTGTCGCCGAAGCGGTGGGCGCCGAGCAGCAGCAGTTCGTGGTTGCCCATCAGGGCGCGGCAGTATCCGCCGGCGGCGGCGGCCTCCGCGGACAGCTGCATGACCAGCTCGATCACGCCGATGCCGTCGGGGCCGCGGTCGGTGAAGTCGCCGAGGAACCACAGCCGGGCGCTGCCCGCCGCCCAGTGGCCCTCGCCGTCCACGAGGCCGCGTTCGGCGAGCGCGGCGAGCAACTCGTCGAGGTAGCCGTGCACATCGCCGACGACGTAGAGCGGTCCCGGTCGCTCGGGCCGTTCGCCCGCCGTCTCCGCGGGGTCGCCGAGCACCGGCAGGTCGCGGGCGGTGGGCGTGTAGTCGGCGGGGACCAGCGGCGTGTCGCGCTCGGTGGGTTCGTACGGCCGCGGCGGCGCGGGCACGGTCGGGGCGTGCGCGGGCGGGGCGCTGCCGAAGGCGGGGACGGGCGGCGGCGCGGGATATCCGGCCGACGCGCTCTCCTGGCCGTAGGGCGCGGCGCTCTGGTGCTCACCGCGGTAGCCCGCGGCAGGTTCGTGCTCGCGGCCGTAGCCGCCGGCGGCCTCCCGCGGCTGCTCGAAGCCGGCGCCTGCCGGTTCGTGCTCGTACCCGGCGGGCGTGTCGTACTGCGCGGCCTCGGCCGGGCCGGCGTCGTAACCGGCGGCCTCCGCCGTGCCCGCGGCCTGCTCGAACGCGGGCGCGGGCGTGACGCCCAGCGCGTGCTCGTAACCTGCCGCGCGCTCAAAAGCCGCCTCGGGACGCCAGCTCTCCGCGGTCCCGGGCTCGGCCCCCTGACCTGCCCCCTGAGTCATCGACCCCTCCACGATCGCGCCGCCATCCGCCCATCATAGGAATGACGCTGTCGCGTTGTGACATACCCGGGCAGCTGGATTTCGCAGGGTACAGACAAAACACCCCGTAGCCACCACGGCAATACGAAGGCTTGACGAAGGACGGTGCCGCGCGTCGGCGCGCAGCGGCCCCGTCCGGACGTCGTTCCCGGCCCTGATCCAGGCCCTGGTGCGGGCCTGGTTCCCGCCCTAGCCCTCACCCCGGGCAGGGGTGCGGGGCGGGCTGACGGTCGTGCGGTGCGGGCGGCGTTGCGAGGACGTGCGGATGATCAGCTCGGTCGGCATCACCTGCTGCACGGGGTGGGCGGGTCCCACGCCCTCGATGGCGTCGATGAGCAACTGCACCACGGCGGTGCCGATCCGGCGCGGTTTGAGGGACAACGTGGTGATCGGCGGCTCGGTCGCGGCGTAGCCGGTGCTCTCGCTGCAGCAGACGAGCAGCAGGTCGTCGGGCACCCGCAGGCCGTAGCGGCGTGCGGCGGCGAGCAGGTCGGTGCCGTTGGGGTCGAAGAGCCCGTAGACGGCGTCGGGCCGGTCGGGCCGGGCGAGTAAGCGGTCGGCGGCGACGGCGCCGGCACACGGGTCGTGGGCCGGGTAGGCCTCGTAGACCGGTTCCTGGCCGATGCGTTCGCACCACTCCAGGTATGCGGTGGTCGACAGCCGGGTGTACGTGTCGGTGCTGGTGCCGGTGAGCAGGCCGATCCTGCGGGCGCCTGCCGCGGCGAGGTGGTCGAGGATGCCGAGCACGGCCTCCTCGTGGTCGTTGTCGACCCAGGCGTGCACCGGCAGGCTGCCGGCCGGGCGGCCGTCGCTGACCACCGGCACGCCCTGCCGGACGAGTTCGGTGACCACCGGGTCGTGGTCGGAGGGGTCGACGACGACCGTTCCGTCCAGCGCGACATTGCCCCATACGTCGTGCCGCGAGGACGCGGGCAGGATGACCAGGGCGTAGCCGCGGGCGAGCGCGGCGGAGGTGGCGGCTCGTGCCATCTCCGCGAAGTACGCGAACTCGGTGAAGGTGAACGGTTCTTCGCCGTATGTCGTCACCGTCAGGCCGATCAGGCCGGACCTGCCGGTGCGCAGTGTGCGGGCGGCGGCGGAGGGGCGGTAGCCCAGCCGGTCGGCGACCTCACGGACATGGCGTCGGGTGGCGTCGGGCAGTCGGCCCTTGCCGTTGAGCGCGTCGGAGACAGTCGTGATCGAGACGCCGGCGGCAGCGGCGACATCCCTGATCCCCGCCCGTTCCAGCCGGCGTCCGACGGGCCGGCTCGCCTGGTGATTACCTGCTGCTGTCATGGCGTGCCGATATTAGGGCGGCGTTGGTCCGCCCGGCCGCCACCCGGCGAGCCACCCCGAAGGAAGGTTTCTGCATGATCGAAGCCGTTATGCCATGTGGAATATGCAGGCGGCAGGGCGGGAGTTGAAGCGATCAGGGCACGAGGACAGCGATCCTTCGGCCATTGGCCCAATCGAAGCCATGGCGCCAACTCACTCCTACGGGGGAAGCGCGCCACCCCGCGCGCCACCGGAGCATGGGGTGGCGCACGCCTCCGGCACAAGAGCGCGCGCGCCCGGCCGGGTGGGTGCGCGGCGCTTTCGCGCCACCTCCCGCGGGGGTCCCGGCGGGCGGCCCGCGGCAGTGTGCCGGAGGGGCGCTGAGAGCGGTGGTGCACCGCACTCCCCAGGTCGGCGCGGTGCTCGTAGGGTGTGGCCATGAGCCCCGAGACCCCGAAGCTGCGCGCGGAACTGGACGGTATCCCCACCTACAAGCCGGGGCGTCCCCCGGCGGTGGAGGAGGGCGTGCCGGCCTTCAAGCTGTCCTCGAACGAGAACCCGTACCCGCCGCTGCCCGGTGTCCTGGAGGCGGCCACCGCCGCCGCGGCGTCCTTCAATCGTTATCCGGACTTGTCCTGCTCGCGGCTCACCGGCGAGCTGGCGGCGCGGTTCGGGGTGCCGGCCGAGCACGTGGCGACCGGGACCGGCTCGGTGGGAGTGGCGCAGCAGCTGCTGCAGGCGACCTCGGGACCGGGCGACGAGGTGATCTACGCCTGGCGGTCCTTCGAGGCCTATCCGATCATCACCCGGATCAGCGGTGCGCGTCCGGTGCAGGTGCCGCTGGACGCCGCGGAGCGGCACGACCTGGACGCGATGGCCGACGCGGTCACCGAGCGGACCCGGCTGATCTTCGTCTGCAACCCCAACAACCCCACCGGAACCGTGGTGCGCAGAGCGGAGCTGGAGCGCTTCCTCGACCGGGTGCCGGGCGATGTGCTGGTGGTGCTGGACGAGGCCTACCGCGAGTTCATCACCGACCCCGACGTGCCCGACGGCACGGACCTCTACCGGGAGCGGCCGAACGTGGCGGTGCTGCGGACCTTCTCCAAGGCGTATGGCCTTGCGGGCCTGCGGATCGGTTTCGCCATCGCGCACGCGCCGGTCGCGGAGGCGCTGCGCAAGACGGCGGTGCCCTTCGGGGTGAGCCAGCTCGCGCAGGACGCGGCGGTGGCGAGCCTGCGGGCCGAGCCCGCGCTGCTGGAACGGGTCGCGGGCCTGGTCGCCGAGCGGACCCGGGTGGTCGACGAGCTGACCGGGCAGGGCTGGACGGTGCCGGAGACCCAGGCCAACTTCGTCTGGCTGCGGTTGGGGGAGCGTACGGAGGCCTTCGCGGAGATGTGCGAGCGGTCCGGCACGACGGTCCGGCCGTTCGCCGGCGAGGGCGTACGGATCACGGTGGGCGAGTCGGCGGCGAACGATCTGCTGCTGCGGACGGCCGAGGCGTTCCGCAAGGAGATCTGACCCGCTCCGCGAGCCTGGCAACGGCTCCGAAAGCAGCGCTGACCTGCTCATTCGCCCTCTGACCACCCCCCGGTGGCAGGGGGCGAACACGTGTGCGCGATACTGCTTGTGAATGAGTTCACGTTCACAAGCGCGACGCAAAAGGAGACGTATCGTGCAGCTCGCACTGGAGCCACTGAACGTCGCCAGGTGGCAGTTCGGCGTGACGACCGTCTACCACTTCCTCTTTGTCCCCCTGACGATCTCGCTCTCCGCGCTCACCGCGGGTCTGCAGACCGCCTGGGTGCGAACCTCCAAGGACAAGTACCTCAGAGCCACCAAGTTCTGGGGCAAACTCTTCCTGATCAACATCGCCATGGGCGTGGTCACGGGCATCGTCCAGGAGTTCCAGTTCGGCATGAACTGGTCGGACTACTCGCGCTTCGTGGGCGACATCTTCGGCGCCCCGCTCGCCTTCGAGGCGCTGATCGCCTTCTTCTTCGAGTCGACCTTCGTCGGGCTGTGGATATTCGGCTGGGACAAGCTGCCCAAGAGGATCCACCTGGCCTGCATATGGATGGTCTCGATCGGGACGATCCTGTCGGCGTACTTCATCCTGGCGGCCAACTCCTGGATGCAGCACCCGGTCGGCTACCGCTACAACCCCAAGACCAAGCGGGCCGAGCTGACCGACTTCTGGGCGGTGCTGACCCAGAACACGGCGCTCGCGCAGTTCTTCCACACCATGTCGGCGGCCTTCCTGACCGGCGCCGCCTTCATGATCGGCATCGCCGCCTACCACCTGGCGCGCAAGCAGCACATCGCGGTGATGCGCTCCTCGCTGCGGCTGGCACTGGTGGTCGCGGTGGTGGCCGGTGCGCTCACCGCGATCAGCGGGGACACGCTCGGCAAGGTGATGTTCAAGCAGCAGCCGATGAAGATGGCCGCGGCTGAGGCGCTGTGGGACGGCCAGAAGAGCGCGCCCTTCTCGATATTCGCGGTCGGTGACGTGAACAAGGGCCACAACGAGGTCGCGATCGACGTCCCCAACCTGCTGTCCTTCCTCGCCACCGACAACTTCACCTCCTACGTCGGCGGCATCAACGACGTGAACAAGGCCGAGCAGCAGAAGTTCGGCCCCGGTGACTACCGGCCGAACATCCCGGTCGCCTACTGGGGCTTCCGCTGGATGATCGGCTTCGGCGTGGTCTCGATCGGGATCGGCGCGGCCGGCCTGTGGCTCACCCGGCGCCGGCTGTGGGTGGCGCCCGACCACCGGACCGGCGAGGACGAGGTGCCGCACCTGATGCTGACCAGAGGCATCCGCTTCGGCCCGGCAGTGTCCCGCTGGTACTGGCGGCTGGCGCTGCTGACCATGGTCTTCCCGCTGATCGCCAACTCCTGGGGCTGGATCTTCACCGAGACCGGCCGCCAGCCCTGGGTCGTCTACGGCGTGCTGCGCACCCGCGACGCGGTCTCCCCCGGGGTGTCCACCGGCGAGGTGCTGACCTCGCTGATCGTCTTCACCAGCCTCTACGCGGTCCTCGCCGTCGTCGAGATCCGGCTGATGCTGAAGTACGCCAAGGCGGGTCCGCCGGAACTGACCGACGCCGACCGGCAGCCCCCCACCCGTATCGGCGGTGACAGCGGCGGCGCGGACGCCGACGACCGCCCGATGGCCTTCTCGTACTGAGCGGCAGGAGGAGAGATCATGCATCTGCACGACGTCTGGTTCGTCCTGATCGCCGTTCTGTGGACCGGGTACTTCTTCCTGGAGGGCTTCGACTTCGGGATAGGCATCCTGACCAAGCCGCTGGCCCGCGACCGCGCCGAACGGCGCGTCCTGATCAACACCATCGGCCCGGTCTGGGACGGTAACGAGGTCTGGCTGCTCACCGCGGGCGGCGCGACCTTCGCCGCCTTCCCCGACTGGTACGCCACCCTCTTCTCCGGCTTCTACCTGCCGCTGCTGGTGATCCTGGTCTGCCTGATCGTGCGCGGGGTCGCCTTCGAGTACCGCGCCAAGCGGGACGACGAGCGCTGGCAGCGCAACTGGGAGCACGCGATCTTCTGGACCTCGCTGCTGCCGGCCTTCCTGTGGGGAGTCGCCTTCGCGAACATCGTGCACGGCGTGAAGATCGACGCCGGCAAGGAGTACGTGGGCGGCTTCTGGGACCTGCTGAACGGCTATGCCCTGCTCGGCGGCCTGGTGACGCTGGCACTGTTCACCTTCCACGGTGCCGTCTTCGCCTCGCTCAAGACGGTCGGCCCGATACGGGAGCGGGCGCGGGCCTTCGCCGGCCGGATCGGCGCGGTCGCGGCGCTGCTGGCGATGGCCTTCCTGATCTGGACCCAGGCGGACAGCGGCAACGGCCGCAGCCTGGTCGCGCTGATCGTGGCCGCCATCGCGCTCGCGCTGGCGCTGGGGGCGAACGCCGCAGGGCGGGAGGGCTGGTCGTTCGCCTTCTCGGGGGTGACCATCGCGGCAACCGTCGCGCTGTTCTTCCTGAGCCTCTTCCCCGACGTCATGCCCTCGTCGCTCAACAGCGCCTGGAGCCTGACGGTCGACAACGCGTCCGCGACTCCGTACACGCTGCGGATCATGACCTGGTGCGCGGCGATCGCGACCCCGCTGGTGCTGCTGTACCAGGGGTGGACCTACTGGGTGTTCCGCAAGCGGATCGGTACGCAGCACATCGCCGGGGGTGCGCCGGCGGGTGGTTCCGCGGGACGCCCGGTGGAAGGCGCGCACTGATGTTTCACGTGAAACACCTTCGCCGCGTTCGCCGTGTTCGTCCCGTTCCGCGCGACAGCCGCCCTCGCCGTGAAAGGGGATGTTCCACGTGAAACCCGTCGATCCGCGACTGCTGCGGTATGCGCGCACCACCCGGGTGTTCCTGGCCGGCACGGTGCTGCTCGGGCTGGCGGGCGCCGGGCTGATCGTCGCGCAAGCGACGCTGATCGCCGACCTGGTCGTCGGCGGCTTCCAGCACGGCGACGGCACCGGCGCCCTGCGCGGCGATCTGCTGTGGCTGGCGGCCGTCTCGGTGGGCCGGGCGCTGGTGGCCTGGCTGACCGAGCTGTGCGCGCACCGGGCCGGGGCCGCCGTCACCTCGCAGCTGCGCAACCGGCTGCTGACCCGGGCGACCGCGCTCGGCCCGGGCTGGCTGACCGGTCGCCGCAGCGGTGAACTCACCACTCTGGCGACCCGCGGCATCGACGCGCTGGACGACTACTTCGCCCGCTACCTGCCCCAGTTGGGGCTCGCCGCGGTGGTGCCCGCGGTCGTGCTGGCCCGCATCCTGCTCGCCGACTGGATCTCGGCGCTCACCATCGTGCTGACCCTGCCGCTGATACCGCTGTTCATGGTGCTGGTCGGCTGGGCGACCCGGGACCGGATGGACCGGCAGTGGCGGCTGCTGGGCAGGCTGTCCGGGCACTTCCTCGACGTGGTCGCCGGGCTCCCGACACTGAAGGTCTTCGGGCGGGCGAAGGCGCAGGCCGACAGCATCCGGGCCATCACCGGCGACTACCGCAAGGCCACGCTCAAGACGCTGCGGATCGCCTTCCTGTCGTCCTTCGTGCTGGAGCTGCTGGCCACCATCTCGGTGGCGCTGGTCGCCGTCGACATCGGCATGCGGCTGGTGCACGGCGACCTGTCGCTGCGCACCGGGCTGCTGGTGCTTGTCCTGGCGCCCGAGGCGTACCTGCCGCTGCGGCAGGTCGGGGCGCAGTACCACGCGGCGGCCGAGGGGCTGGCCGCGGCCGAGCAGGTCTTCGAGGTGCTGGAGACCGAGCCGGCCACGGCTCCCGGCAGCACTCCCGCGCCCGACCTGCGGACCGCCACCGTCCAGGTCCAGGACCTCGCGGTACGCAGCGAGGGCGCGTTGCCGCCGACATCCTTCACCCTCGCGCCCGGCGAGACGCTGGCGGTGACCGGCCCGAGCGGGGTCGGCAAGACCACCCTGCTCAGCGCGCTGCTCGGCTTCGCGCCGGCCGCGCAGGGCCGCATCCTCGTCGACGGCGTCGAGCTGGGCTCCCTCGAACCGGCGTCCTGGCACCGCCAGATCGCCTGGGTGCCGCAGCACCCGCACCTCTTCCCCGGCACGATCGCCGACAACGTCCGGCTGGCCCGGCCCGACGCGGACGACGCCGACCTGCACGCCGCTCTCGCCGCGGCCGGGGCGCTGGGCTTCGCCGACCCCGACGACGTCATCGGCGAGGACGGTGCCGGGCTGTCCGCAGGCCAGCGGCAGCGCATCGCCCTGGCCCGCGCCTTCCTCGCCGACCGGCCGCTGCTGCTGCTCGACGAGCCGACCGCCAACCTCGACGGCGACACCGAAGGCGCGCTCATCGCGACCCTGCGGGAGCTGAGCCGGGGTCGTACGACCATCCTGGTGGCCCACCGCCCCGCGCTGCTGCCACTGGCCGACCGCGTGCTCGCACTGGCGCCCGCGGCGCGCGAGTCCGCGCAGACCGGCTCGGGCTCGGCGGCGGAGGCACGACAGGCTCCTCCTCCGGCCGGGCAGGTGTCCGCCGCGGCCCCGTCCCCCGGCCGGGACGCCGACCTCGCCGAAGACACCGTTTCCGGGGCCGGTGGCACCGGCGGTGTGCGCGGGCTGCTCGCCACGGGGCGGGAGCGCGGCTTCCGCGGGCGGTTCGCCGCGGCCTGCGGGCTGGGCGCGCTGGCGCTGCTGTCCGCGGTCGGCCTGATGGCGACCTCCGGGTGGCTGATCAGCCGGGCCTCGCAGCAGCCTCCCGTGCTGTATCTGATGGTCGCGGTCACCGCGACCCGGGCCTTCGGTATCGGCCGGGCCGTCTTCCGCTACGGCGAGCGGCTGGTCGCGCACGACGCGGTCTTCCGCGCGCTGGCCGGCGTACGGGTCGCCGTCTACCGGCGGCTCGAACGCCTGGCGCCCGCGGGCCTGCGCGAGCGGCAGCGTGGCGACCTGCTGTCCCGGCTGGTCGCCGACGTGGACGCGGTCCAGGACCACTATCTGCGGTGGCTGCAGCCCGCCGTGACGGCCGGGCTGGTGGTGCTCACCTCGGCGGCCTTCGCCGGGTGGCTGCTGCCCGCCGCCGGCGTCGCCCTGGGGGTCGGGCTGCTGGTCGCCGGGGTCGCCGTGCCGCTGCTGGCCGCGGCCGTCGCACGTCGTACCGAGGAGCGGATCGCCCCGGCCCGCGGTGAGCTGTCCGCCCGGGTGCTCGCCCTGTTCACCGGCACCGCGGAGCTGACGGTGGCCGGCGCGCTGGACCGCAGGCGTGCCGAGGCCGCGGACGCCGACCGCAGGCTCACCGCCGTCGCCGCCAGGTCCGCCGCGGTCACCGCGCTGGGCGCCGGGCTGACCACGCTGGTCTGCGGGCTGACGGTGACGGCGTGCGGCTACGCAGGGGTGCGGGCGGTGGCCGCGCACGACCTGCCGGGGGTGGCGCTCGCGGTGCTGCTGCTCGCCCCGCTCGCCGCTTTCGAGGCGGTCAACGGCCTGCCGCTCGCCGCCCAGCAGCGGCAGCGCAGCCGACGGGCCGCCGAGCGGGTCAACGACGTCCTGGACTCGCCGCTGCCGGTACGCGAGCCCGCCCACCCCGCGGCGCCGCCCGCCTCGCCCTTCCCGCTGGTGGTGAGCGACCTGACCGCCCGCCACCCGGGCCGCACCTCCCCCGCGCTCGACGGCGTTGGCCTCACCCTCACCCAGGGTCGCCGGGTCGCGGTCGTCGGCCCGTCGGGCGCGGGCAAGACGACGCTGGCGCACGTACTGCTGCGCTTCCTCGACGCCGAGTCCGGTACGTACACCCTCGGCGGGCGGCCCGCGGACGAGTGCGAGGGCGACGACGTACGCCGGCTGGTCGGCCTGTGCGCGCAGGACGCGCACGTCTTCGACAGCAGCGTCCGGGAGAACCTGCGGCTCGCCCGCCCCGGCGCCACCGACGACGACCTGCGGGACGCGCTCGCCGCCGCCCGCCTCGACCTCGACCTGGACACGGCCGTCGGTGAGCACGGCGCCCGGCTGTCCGGCGGGATGCGGCAGCGGCTCGCGCTGGCCCGCGCGCTGCTGGCCGGCTTCCCCGTCCTGATACTCGACGAGCCCGCCGAGCACCTGGACATCGCCACCGCCGACGCGCTCACCGCCGACCTGCTGGCCGCCACCCGCGGCCGCGACCGTACGACGCTGCTGATCACGCACCGGCTGGCCGGGCTCGCGGGCGACGCCGTCGACGAGATCGTCGTACTCGACGCCGGCCGGGTCGTCCAGCGCGGCACCTACCGCGAACTGGCCGCCGCCGACGGTCCCTTCCGCCGCACCCTGGAGCGCGAGCAGCTCGCCGACACCCTCCTGCGGCCGGGCGCCCACGCGATGGCCGCCGCGGCCTGAGCGCGGTGCGGCGGCCCGCGCCGGGGCCGCCGCAGGGGTTGCGACCCCGGCGGGGCGGGGAGACGCTGGAAACGGAGCGCGACCGGGGTTTCCCGTGCGTGCGCAGGGCGCCGAGCGCCGGCCACGCGCCGCCGAGAGGATGAGACCCATGCGGATGCTGCTCACCGCGCGATTGGACACCACGACGTCGAACGAGGCCGTGACGGAAGGCACGATGTCCAAGATGGTGCAGGAAATGGTGGAGCAACTGCGCCCGGAAACGGCCTACTTCACCGCCGAAGAAGGCGACCGCTGCTGCTACATGGTCTTCGACATGAAGGACAGCTCGCAGATGCCGCCGGTCTGCGAGCCCTTCTTCCACGCCGGTGCGAAGCTCTCGCTGCGGCCGGTCATGACGATCGACGACCTGCAGACCGGTCTGGCCAGCCTGGGCCGCTGACCTGGTCCTACCACCGGTCCTGAGCGTCCGCCAGCGGAGCGCGTACGACCCGGTGCAAGGCCCGTGTTGCGCCACCCGAGTGGCGTTGGTCTGAAAATCCACGGACTCGGGGTGCGGTTCCGGACATTCCGTGCTCGTTTCCTCATCATCGGATTAGTCACTTCGACCGATAAGGAAACGAGAGAGGCCATGGCTGCTACCACTCCCCGTGTCACCGCGTTCTGGGGCGCTTTCCTGAACGTGCTCATCAGGTGCATCGCCGCGCTGGGCTTCGCGACCCCGGCCCGTACGAAGGCCGCCGCGTCCCGGCAGGCCGTCGGCTACGCCACCGTACCGGCGCAGGCCGTCGCCACACCGGCGATTCCGGCCGCCGCGCCGTCGGGTGGGTATGCCGCGCCACCCCTGCGGGCCGGCCGGGTCATGCTGCCCGCGCCGCGGCCGTCCGAGCGGGGGCGTTCGCTGCCGCCGACGATGAAGCAGCGCATCAGGGCCGAAGCACACGGCACCTCGCCCAGCTCGCGCAGCATCGCCGTCCCGGTGGACGGCCTCGGTGACGCCGTGGCCGCGGCTGCCGCCACCGCCGGCGCCGCCGACCAGCACGACGCGTCGGAGGGCAGTGCCCGCCGCCGCGACCGCTCCCTGTGCGGCTGACCCCGGCCGCGTTTTCCGCGCTCCACTGCGCGTACGGACCGGTGCTCCGCTGCTGCGGACCACGGCTCCACCGCTCGTGCAATCCGGACACTTCGCAGGTCGGCGTACGCAACCGCGCCACATCGGCGCCCTTCCCCGGCGACGGCGACCACCCTGGAACCTGATCCTCCGAGGTCGCAGCACCCCCGCACCACCCGGCTCGGCTGAGCACGTATCCGCACCTTTGTGCGGGACAAGCGCGGCGGATACGGGAGGATGGGGTATGTGACCTCAGCCATCGGTGCCCCCGGCGGGCCGTTCCGCTCGCCCGACGCGCACCCGCAGTCCCACGCACACGACGACTTCGCCGTAACCTCGCCGCGGCTGATCGCCACCGACCTGGACGGAACGTTGCTGCGCAACGACCGGTCCGTGTCGCCGCGAACGATCGCCGCGCTGGCCGCCGCAGAGGCGGCCGGAATCGAGGTCTTCTTCGTCACCGGGCGGCCCGCCCGGTGGATGGGTGTGGTCGCCGAACACCTCGCCGGACACGGAATGGCGATCCTGGCCAACGGTGCCGCGGTCTACGACCTGCGTGCGCACCGGCTGATCGAGGCCTTCCCGCTGCCCGAGGACGATGCGCTCGCGGTCGCGCACGCGCTGCGTGCCGCGCTGCCCGGCACCACTTTCGCGGTCGAGCGCGCCGAGAGCTTCCGGCGCGAGCCCGCCTACGCGGCCATCGAGCCCGACGCCGGGTCGCAGGCGCCGGTCGAGACGCTGCTGGCCGAGGACCGCGCGCAGCCGCTGCTGAAACTGCTGGCCAAGCACCCCTCGATCGACCCCGACGACTTCCTGGCGACGGCGCTCGCGGTCGCGGGCGGGCACGGCGAGATCACCCGGTCGAGCGAGACCGCGCTGCTGGAGGTCAGCGGCAGGGGCGTCAGCAAGGCCACCACACTGGCGCGGTGCTGCGCGGAGCGCGGGGTGACGGCGCAGGAGGTCGTCGCGTTCGGCGACATGCCGAACGACCTGGCGATGCTCGGCTGGGCCGGTACGTCCTACGCCGTCGCCAACGCCCACCCCGCCGTCCTGGCCGCCACCGCCCGCAGGACGGCGGCGAACGAGGACGACGGGGTGGCGCGGGTGATCGAGCGGATCGTCGCGGCCCGCCGCAACTGAGCGGCCGGGCCGTGCGGAGCCCCTTCCGCCGCGGTCAGCCCTGGTCGGCGGTGGCCACGACGGCGAAGACCGCGCCCTGCGGGTCCTGGAGGACGGCCATCCTGCCGACCTTGTCCATGTCGAAGGGCGGCACCAGCACCGACCCGCCCTTCCGCACGAGGGCGTCGACGACGCTGTCGGTGTCGTCCACCGCGAAGTTGACCAGCCAGTGCGGCGGGGTGCCCTCGGGCAGGTTCTCCATGCCCATGACGCCGCCGACGGTGTGGCCCTTGACCTGGAAGCCGGCGAACTCCGGCATCTCCGGCATCGGCCCCGCGGTCACGCCGAGCACCGCGGAGTAGAACGCGCCTGCTCCCGGGACGTCGGGGCTGTGCAGCTGGTTCCAGACCAGCGCGCCGTGCTCGTTGACGATCTCCGCGCCCTTGAAGTCGCGCGGCTGCCACACGCCGAAGACGGCGCCGTAGGGGTCGGCGGCGACGAACATCCGCCCCAGGGTCATGACGTCGGAGGTCGGCATGACCACCGTGCCGCCGTTGGCCTTGACCGCCGCCTCGGTCGCGTCGGCGTCGGCGACCGAGAAGTACGTGGTCCAGGCGGTCGGCGGGGCGGGCTGGTCGCCCATCGCCATGGCTTTCATCAGACCGGCGACCGGCTTGCCCTTCTGCGTACAGACGGAGTACCCGCCGTACTCGTCCGGTCCGATCTCGCCCTGCCAGCCGAACAGGTCGCGGTAGAAGTCCAGCCCGGCTTGCTGGTCGGGAACCATGAGGTCGATCCAGCACGGTGTGCCGGGCTCGTAGGGGCCGGTGACTTCGGACATCTGGCGCCTCCATGGGTGGCCGGGGTGCCGCGGGGGCCGGCCCCGGTACGGAACGTGCCGCCACCCCGGCCGGACGACCGGGTGGCCATGCCCCCGATAGACCACCCTCCCCGCCGCCCGGCTCTCCCGCTACCCGAACGCTCCGGACCCGGTCCGGCCCCCCGGTCCGCTACGCGAAGGCGGCCGCGTTCCTGGCCGCCCAGGCCGCGAAGCTCCCGGCCGCCCGGCCCAGCAGCCGTTCGACGTCGGCCCCCACCGCCTGCTCGGCCGGTAGCGGGTCGCCCAGGATGCCCAGGGTGGCGTCCGCGACCGGCTCCGGCATGAAGCCCAGCATCTGCGCCCTGGCCTCGGCCCTGCTCTGCTCCACGAAGTCCACCGGCTCGCCCAGCGCGGCGCCGATCGCCCGCGCCTGGTCGCGCGGCGAGAGGGCGGCGGGTCCGGTCAGCTCGTACGTACGCCCGGCGTGGCCCTCCTCGCGCAGTACGGCGGCGGCGACCTGCGCGATGTCGGCCGGGTCGACCACCGGCAGCGCCACGTCGCCGAACGGTGCGACGACTGTCCGCCGGGTGCGTACGGTCTCGGCCCAGGCGAAGGTGTTGGACGCGAAGCCGCCGGGGCGCAGCACCGTCCAGTCCATGCCCGAGCCCCGTACCACCGCCTCGAAACCGGCGTGGTGCGCGTACGCCTGCGGGCGGGTGCCCGCGCCCTGCGAGGAGAGCAGCACCACCCGGCGTACGCCGACGGTCTTGGCCGCGTCCAGCACGGCGTGCGGGTCGTCGCCCGCGACCAGCAGGAAGAGCGTGTCGGCTCCCTCGAAGGCGGGCCGCAGGCTGTCCGGCACCGCCAGATCGGCCTGCCGGTGCGCGACGCGAGGGGCTTTCGGTGGCCCCGACGCCGCCGGCTCCACCGCCCGGCGCGACACCGCGATCACCTCCTGGCCTGCTTCCCCAGCCTGTCCGGCGAGCGCCGCCACGACCTGCCGCCCCACGTTTCCGGTCGCTCCGGTCACCACGATCATGATCACTCCCAGGTCCGATGTCCCGTTGACCTGAGAAAGCTAACAGCATGGGGATAGTAGGTACCTAGAGGATAGTAATGGCCGATTCTCCCAGGTCGGCGCCGGTGTTCAGCCGGCGAGCTGCGCCAGGCCCTCCGTCGCGATGCGCTCGAAGACCTTCGGGTCGGTGGCGAAGTCCGAGTCGGGGATCGGGTGGTGCAGCACGATCTCGGTGATGCCCAGCTCCGCGTGCCGCCCGGCGAAGTCCACGAAGGCGTCGACCGAGTCCAGCGGGGTGTTCCTGTCGGGCGTGAAACCGGTGAGCATGATCCGCTCCAGCTCGCCGGGGTCCCGCCCGGCCGCCGCGCACGCCTCGCCGAGCCGCTCGACCTGCCCGCGGATCGCCGCCCGCGACTGCTCCGGCGTCCCGCTCTCGAACAGCGCCGGGTCGCCGGTGGTCACCCAGGCCTGCCCGTAGCGCGCCGTCAGGCCGAGCCCGCGCGGCCCGGTCGCCGCCACGGCGAAGGGCAGCCGCGGCCGCTGCACGCACCCGGGGATGTTGCGGGCCTCCTCGGCCGCGTAGTACGTGCCGCGCTCGCTGACCGCCCCATGCGTCAGCAGCCGGTCGAGCAGCGCGACGAACTCCGCGAACCGGTCGGCCCGCTCGCGCGGCGTCCACGCCTCCTGCCCGAGCACCGTCGCGTCGAAGCCGGTGCCGCCCGAGCCGATGCCCAGCACGACCCGTCCGCCGGAGACGTCGTCGAGCGACATCAGGTCCTTGGCGAGGGTGACCGGATGCCGGAAGTTCGGCGACGTCACGAGCGTTCCGAGCCGGACCCGGGAGGTGACCGCGGCGGCCGCCGTCAGCGTCGGCACCGCCCCGAACCACGGCTCGTCCCTGAAGGTCCGCCACGACAGGTGGTCGTAGGTGTACGCCGCGTGGAAGCCCAGCTCCTCGGCCCGCTGCCACACCTCCCGCCCCTGCTCGTGCCAGCGGTAGATCGGCAGAATCACAGTGCTCAGACGCATGAGGACGACGATACGGTCCGCGCGGTCTCCGTCGTCGGCATCAGGCCCGTCCGGGAACGGCATCCGCCACGAGAGGCTGTGGCCCCCGGCCCTGGCAGGGTACGAGGTCTGCGGCAGTCGTATCGCCCGTTCGGTGAAGCTGGCAGGAGAGCGCCTGGCACCCTGCACAATGGAATGCGTGACCAGCACAGAACCCCCTCGTGCGGGCTCGCAGGCCGTTGGCGCCGAGAGAGAGCACGGACCGTACCAGCCGTTCGCCCACCTTTCCACCGAGCACTGCGGACTGTACCGCCAGGTAATGGGGGCCTTCATCCGGGCCAAGCAGGAGTTCACCGTCCACCTGCGGCCGGAGGACGTGCATCTGGGACTGCTGCCGGAGGACCGTCCGTCGCTGGACGCGGTGGCGGCGGCGCTGGAACGGCTCGCCCGGTGGGGCAATCTGCGGGCCGACCCGGACACCAGCCGGGTGACGGCGCTGGAGGACTTCTACCGGGCACGGCACATCTACCAGCTCACCCGGGCGGGTGAAGCCGCCGAGGAGGCGCTGGCCGCGTACGACGAGGCATTGGGCCGGCGCGGGGAGCTGCAGGCGGTGGCGCTCGCCGACATCGCGGTGCAACTGCGGGCGCTGCTGGTGATGGCCGAGCGGTCCGAACGGGACCCGGCCGTGGTGCACCTGTCGCTGCTCGCACTGGTCGACCGCTTCTCCGGTCTCGCGGAGAACGCGCGGGCGTTCATGAACTCCCTCCAGCGGACGGTCGACCTGCACGAGGCGGAGGTGGAGGTCTTCCTCGCCTACAAGCAGCGGCTGATCGAGTACCTGGAGCGGTTCATCGAGGACCTGGTCACCCGGGGTGCGGAGATCGCCGGGTTGCTGGGGGAGCTGGGCGTGCCGCCGGACGGACCGGTCGGGCCGCTGCTGCGGCTGGCCGCCGAGCGCGAGGCTTCCGACGCGGCCCCGGACCTCGCCGCCGAGGCGCTGGCCGCCGCCGGGCTGCGCTGGCAGGGGCGCTGGGAGGGGCTGCGGGCGTGGTTCGTCAGCGTGCCGGGCCGCAACTCCCAGGCGAAGCTGCTCCGGGCGGCCGCACGCCAGGCGATTCCGCAGCTGCTGTCCGTCGTCAGGGCGCTGAACGAGCGGCGGGCCGGCCGCTCGGACCGCTCGGCCGACTTCCGGGAGCTGGCACGCTGGTTCGCCGAGGCTCCGCAGGACGCCGCACGGCACCGGATGTGGCGTTCGGCTTTCGGCCTGTACTCCGCCCGGCACCTGACGGTCGACCAGGAGTCGCTGATCGAGCAGGAGGCGGAGCCGGTATCGGCCTCCACGTCCTGGTACGACGCCCCGGGCGTGCGGATCAGCCCGCATCTGCGCCGTACCGGCTCGTACGAGCGGCGCGGGCGGGCCAGGTCCGTACAGGACCGGTCGGAAGCCAAGGCGTACCTCGGCGAGCTGGCACGCAAGCAGGCCGAGCAGACGGCGGCGGCCAGGGCGCGGTTGGCCACCCCGGGACCCGTACGGCTCAGTGAAGTCGACGAGTTGGACGGGGACGCCTTCCGGCTGTTCCTGCTGTTGCTCGGCGACGCTCTGGCGGCGTGGCGGCCCGGCACGGAGACGGTCTCGACCACTACCAACGACGGGACGATGGAGATCAGGTTGACGAGACTGCCCGGCGGCGGGACGGCCGAGATCCGCACCCTCGACGGCGTCTTTCGGGGGCCGGAGCACCTGGTGGAGATCGTCGACCTCACGGCGGAGCCGCAAGCGGTCGGCGCGGGCCAGTGAGTGACAACCGGCTGGGCGACGTCCTGGCGGCGCAACGCGTCGACGAGGTCAGACGGGGCGCACGGGCGTTGTTGCGCCGTCCGCTGCTGCGTGCGGGCAGCGACGACTTCCGGCTGGTCCGGCAGCACGCGGCCGAGCTGCGTACCTGGTTCGATCGCAACACGGGCTGGGCACTGCTGGTGGACTCGGAAGTGGCCCGGCTGCGTCGTGTCCCGGGCCGGGACGCCGATTCGACCCACCCGGCGCGGGACCAGCGCACCGGGCTGCCCTTCTCCCGGCGGCGCTACGTGCTGGTGTGCCTGTGCCTGGCGGTCCTGGAGCGCGCCGAGCACCAGATCGCACTCGGGCGGCTGGCGGAGCAGGTCGTCCTCTCGGCGGCCGACCCCGCGCTGGAGGAGGCCGGCGTCGTCTTCACGCTGACCGATCGGGAGCAGCGCACCGATCTGGTGGCGGTGGTCCGGCTGCTGCTGAACTGGGGCGTGCTGGCTAAGGTCGCCGGTGACGAGGACGCGTTCCTCAAGTCGGCCGGTGACGCCCTGTACGACGTGGACCGTCGGGTGCTGGCCGGCCTCCTGGTCTCCCGGCGCGGCCCGAGCACGGTGCGCGCGGTGGACTTCGAGCAGCGGCTGGCCGAGCTCAACGCCGAGGTGCTGCCGGACAGCGACGAGCTGCGCAACCGGGCGTTGCGACACACCCTGACGCGACGGCTGCTGGACGATCCGGTGCTGTACCTGGACGAGCTGTCCGATGCCGAGCGGGCGTACCTGACCACCCAGCGGGGTGCCCTGACACGCAGGATCAGCGAGCTGACCGGGCTCGTACCGGAGGTGCGCGCCGAGGGCGTCGCCATGGTCGACCCCTACGACGACCTCACCGATCTGCGGATGCCGGAGCAGGGCACTGACGGCCATATCGCCCTGCTGATCGCCGAGTACCTGGCGGGCAGGGGCGGCAGCGTGACACTGGGCGAGCTGCACCGGCTGGTGGCCGGCTGGGCGCTGGAGCACGCCGGATTCTGGCGGCGCAGCGCGAGTACCCCCGGCGCCGAGGTCGAGCTGGTCGAGCAGGCGGTGGCACGGCTTTCCGCGCTGGGCCTGGTGGCGGCGGACGACGGGGACGCGGTCCGCGGGCGCCCGGCACTGGACCGCTACCGGGTCGGCGAGACCGTCCTCCTGGAACCAGGACAGAGCACGCCGAGCAGGAAGCGACAGAAGCCCGCCAAGGGCACGAAGAGCACGAAGGGTACGAGGGCGTGACGAGCACCGTGGCCGGAACTCCATTGCCGGCCCCTGGCCGCTCCCGCTGGCAGCCGCTGCGGGTCGGCCTGGTCGACCTCTTCTATTACGACGTCGAGGAGTTCCACTTCCGCGACGGCCGCCTGCTGATGCGGGGCAACAACGGCACGGGCAAATCCAAGGTGCTCGCCCTGACCCTGCCCTTCCTGCTGGACGGCGACCTGGCATCGCACCGGGTGGAGCCCGACGCCGATCCGAAGAAGCGCATGGAGTGGAACCTGCTGCTCGGTGGCGAGCACCCGCATCCCGAACGGCTCGGGTACACCTGGGTCGAGTTCGGCCGTCTGGACGAGGACGGTACGGCCCGCTACACCACCCTCGGCTGTGGCCTGAAAGCCGTGGCCGGTCGCGGTGTCGCCCGGCATTGGTACTTCGTGACCGACCAGCGGGTGGGCGGGGAACTGCGGTTGCTGGACTCCACCGGCGCCGCGATCAGCCGCGACCGGCTGGCCGATGCGACGGACGGCCGGGGACTGGTGTACGACTCGGCGCGCTCCTACCGCCGGGCGGTGGACGAGGCGCTGTTCGGGCTCGGCGAGCAGCGCTATGCGGCCCTGGTGGACCTGCTGATCCAGTTGCGTCAGCCGCAGCTGTCCAAGCGGCCCAGCGAGAAGGCGCTTTCCCAGGCGCTCACCGAGTCGCTGCCGCCGATGGACCAGGCCGTGGTGGCGGATGTCGCCGAGGCGTTCCGCTCCCTGGACGAGGAGAAGGAGCAATTGGCCGTCATGGTGGCGGCCGAGCGGGCGGCGGACGCCTTTCTCCAGCACTACCGTCGGTATGCGCGGGTCGCCGCCCGCCGCAAAGCCCGTGCGCCCCGGGGACAGCATTCGCGTTACGAAGCCCTGCGCACCGAGCTGAACGCCGCTGAGCACGACTTCACGATGGCCGTCGAGGCGCTTGCCGAGGCCGAGGCCCGAGCGGAGGAGCTGGGGCAACAGCGCGCCGGTCTGCGGGCCAGGGACGAGGCGCTGCGGGCCGGTCCCGAGATGCGCAGCGCCCGTGAGCTGGAGCAGGCCGCCGAGCTGGCCGGGCGTACCGTGCGGGACGCCGACCGCGCCGCGGCCGACGCTCTCAGGGCGGAGGGCGAACTGGCCAGATCCGCCGACCGGCTCGGTGCCGCGCGGTCGCGTACCGAGGCCGCCGAGCGGGCCTCGGAGACTGTACTCGCCCTGTCCGGCGAGGCGGCGGAGGCGGCTGGGCTGGAGCGCGAGCACGCCGACCGGGTGGTCCTTCCCCTGGCCGAGGAGAAGACCCCGGAGACCGTACAACGCGTCGTGGACGAGTTCACCGATCGCCGGCTGCGGTCGGTTGCCCTGGTCGAGAAGCAGGTGGCCACCGCGCAGGTGGCGGCGGACGATCTCGACCGGGCGCGGCGCGTGCTGGAGGACGCGGAAGGCGAACTGGCCCACCGCGCCGAGATGAGGGCGGACTCCGAGGAGGGCGCGACGCGCGCGGGCCAGGACCACCTGGCGGCCGTCCGCGTGCATTTCGCCGGATGCTCCCTGCTTCGCCCGGCAAGCCTGGAGGGCACGCTCGACGAGCTGGCCCGATGGGTCGAGACCCTGGTCGGCGCCGACCCGTCCCGGGTGGCCGCCCAGCAGGCCGCGGCGGAGGTCGGCGCGGAACTCGCCCGGCGCCGCGCGGCGCTGGAGACCGAGCAGCGGCAGGCGCGGGAGAGCCACGACCGGCTGCTGGTCGAACTGGCCGAGTTGCGCGCCGGGGGCCAGCGCGGACCGCTCGCCCCGCACACCCGATCCGCCGAGGCCAGGCGGGACCGCCCGGGGGCGCCGCTGTGGCGCCTGGTGGACTTCGCCGACGACTCCCTGACGGCGACCCAGCGGGCCGGTCTGGAAGCGGCGCTGGAAGCTTCCGGTCTGCTGGACGCCTGGGTCGGCCCGGACGGCACGGTGGTTTCCGCCGACGTCGGGGACACCCTCGCGACCGCGGGGGCTCCGGTGGACGGCCCGTCGCTTGCGGTGCTGCTGCGCCCCGCTGCGGACCGGGCCGACCCGGCGGTGGCGGAGTTGCCGGACGAGCTGATCGCCCGGGTGCTGGCGGGCATCGGCTTGCTGGCTCCGGGCGATGAACTCCCCGGCACCGGCACCTGGCTCGCACTCGACGGCCGGTTCCGCCTCGGCGCCCTCACCGGCGCCTGGTCCAAGCCGGCCGCGGAATATCTCGGCGAGGGCGCCCGGGAACAGGCCAGACGCGCCCGGCTCGCCCTCGTCGAAGCGGAGATCGCCCGACTCGAAGGCACGTTCACCGAACTCGCTGCACGCGGCGAGAGCCTGGAGGCGGACTATCGGGTCCTGGCGGCTGAACAGGCCGCGCTGCCTGACGACGCCGCTCTGCGCGACGCCCACGCCGCCGTGTCAGCCGCCCACCGTGAGTACACCCGCGCCACCCAGCGGCGCGAAGCGGCCGATGACGTGGCCGCCGAAGCGACCGCCGCCTCCGACCGGGCAATGACCGAACTGCACTCCCTCGCCGAGGAACTCGACCTCCCCAGCACCGGCGGCTGTCTGCGTGACCTGCGCGATGCTCTCGCCCGCTACCGCGAGTCCCTGGCCGCGCTCTGGCCCGCCGTACGTGAGACCCGCGCCGCCCGTGCGACCGTGGCCACCGAGCAGGCCGACCACGCCCGCGCCGCCGAGCACACCGCCGAACTCGCCGAACGCTCCCGCGCCGCGGCCCGTGAGGCCGTCGCCGCACGGGAGCGCCACGAGACCTTGGCTGCGACGGTCGGCGCCGCCGTGGCCGACCTGCAACGCCAACTCACCGAGGTGGCCGCCGCGCTGCGCGAATGCGACGAGGGCGAGCGCGCCCTCCGCCGTGAGCAGGACGCCGCCATCGGCTTCCGGGCCGCCGCGGACGCCGTGCGCTCCCGCGTCCGTACCGAGATCGAAGAGACGGTACGGACCCGTGCCGAGGCCATCGACACCTTCCGCCGTTTCGCAGGTACCGGCCTGCTCGCTGTCGCGTTGCCCGACCTGGAGGTCACCACCGACTCCTGGGCGCCCGAACCCGCGGTCCGCCTCGCCCGCGCCGTGGAAAACGAGTTGGAAGCCGTGGATGACTCCGACCCGGCCTGGGACCAGGTGCAGCGCAGGATCACCGAGGAACTGAAGGACCTCTCCGACGCGCTTGCGCGTCACGGCCACACCGCCGCCGCCCGAATGCTGGAGGACGGCCTGGTCGTCGACATCGTCTTCCAGGGCCGCGAGCGTTCCGTGCCCGAACTCGCCGCCGCCCTGGGCACAGAGGTTGGCGACCGCAGGGAGCTGCTCTCTGCCCGTGAGCAGGAGATCCTGGAGAACCATCTGATCACCGAGGTCGCCGGGACGCTCCAGGAACTGGTCAGCGCCGCGGAACACCAGGTGCTGGGGATGAACGGGGAGCTGAGGCACCGCCCGACGAGCACCGGCATGCTGCTGCGCCTCGTCTGGCGGCCCGCCCGCAACGCCCCCGGAGGACTGTCTGCCGCCCGCGACCGCCTGCTGCGCCAGTCCTCGGACGCCTGGACGGCCGCTGACCGCACCGCACTCGGCGAGTTCCTCCAGGCCCAGATCGAACGTGCCCGCAACGACAACCCCGCGGGCACCTGGCTGGAGCATCTCACCGCGGCACTCGACTACCGCGCCTGGCACGAGTTCGGTATCGAACGCCATCAGCACGGCAAGTGGCAGTCGGCCACCGGACCGGCCTCGGGCGGCGAGCGGGTGCTGTCCGTCTCCCTGCCGTTGTTCGCCGCCGCGTCCTCCCACTACGCCTCGGCCGGCAACCCTCACGCCCCTCGCCTGGTCACTCTCGACGAGGCGTTCGCCGGCGTGGACGACGATTCCCGCGCCAAGTCCCTCGGCCTCCTCGCCGCCTTCGACCTGGACGTGGTGATGACGTCCGAACGTGAATGGGGCTGCTACCCCCAGGTCCCGGGCCTGGCGATCGCCCAACTGTCCCGCGTGGACGGGGTCGCCGCCGTCCTGGTCACCCGCTGGGAGTGGGATGGCCGGCAGCGTAGTCGTGCCCGCGATCCCGAGTTGCCGGGCCAGCGCCAGGAGACACTGCCGGCCTGACCATGGACCTTCCTCGCTTGCAACGCCTGCTCGGCGGCCCGGAGACAGCCTGGCTGCTGGAGCGTGTCCGCAACCGCATAGCCGCCGGTCGGCCCCTGGACGCCTCGGCCACCCTCCGGTCCGCCACCCCCGGGCAGCGCCGCGCGGCCGAGGCGCTGCTCGGGCGTCGACTGCGCGCGGGCGCTTCGTTGACCGTGCCGCTGGCGGAGGTCGATCGCGTCCTGCGCGAGTCCCTGGCCTGCCCGGACGGCCTGGCCGCAGCGGTCGTCGCGCTCACCGGGCCGGTTGGCGACAAGCGGGCACAGGACGCCGCGCTCGCCGCTTCCTGGCAGCAGGTGCTGGCAGAACTCGACCAACCCGCCGTCACGGACCGGCCTGAACTCGCCTCCTGGCCTGCCATGCTGGCGGCGACAGGACTGCTCAAGCGGCTCTCCGGCAGCGACCCCGCGATCGCACGGCAACTCGCCGCCGACATCGTACGGGTGCTGGCCCTGCTGCCGTCCGACGGCCTCGCCCTCCCGGTTCTCGCCGCCCGCGCCCTCGGCGACGCCCACGCGCTGGACGACGGGCGCCCTCTCACCACTCTTGTCCTGTCCGGCGTCCGGCATCTCGCCGGACTACCCGCCGCGACGACCGCCGGCGCCGAAGGCCGCCGAGCCGCATGGGCCGCCGTCGGAGTCGCCCTGGACGAGCTCTCCTCCCGGGTCCTTGTCCTGGGCCTGCCCGGCTCCCCCCGTGGCACGGTCGGCCGCGTGCTCGCCGCTGCGCGGGAAGGCGGGGAACCCTGCGTCCTGACGCTGCGCCAGTTGGTCCGGCAGGTACCCGATCTCGGACTCGACGAGCACGTCGTGCGGATCTGCGAGAACCCGGCAGTGCTCGCCGCCGCGGCCGACGAACTCGGCCCCGGCTGCCCTCCACTGGTCTGCGCGGAGGGCACTCTCTCAGCTGCCGCCCGCTGCCTGCTGCGACACCTCCGAGACCGGGGGTGCCGCCTCGCTTTCCACGGCGACTTCGACTGGGGCGGTATCCGCATCGCCACCGGCGTCCTGCGTCTCTTCGGCGCCACGCCATGGCGTTACGACGCCGTCTCCTACTTGGCCGCCGTCGAACGGAGCCTCGGGAGCCCCCTCACCACCGGATCTCCCGTTCCCACGCCCTGGGACCCGGCCCTCGGCGAGGCCATCAGCCACCATCGCGTCAGGGTCGAGGAAGAACACCTCATCGATCAGCTCCTCACCGACCTCCGCTCGCCCTAGCCTCCGATCAGCCGCAGACTCGAGGCGATTCCGCAGGTCAGACCGTGATGCATGAGCGCGGCTTGACCGACCTCACGAGCGTTCCGAGCCGGACCCGGGAGGTGACCGCGGCGGCCGCCGTCAGCGTCGGCACCTCCCCGAACCACGGCTCGTCCCGGAAGGCCCGCCACGACAGATGGTCACTATGTTGGCGAGGTCAGGGCGAGGGCGGCGGTCCGTGTGCGCCTTGCGCACGTCGTCCTCGCCCTAGGCCTGCCCGAGAGTCCGACGCAGGGAGACGACGGGCTGCGCATATCGCGGTATGCTCTCAATATGGCTGAGACGACTCGCATCACCGTCACACTGCCTACCGAGCAGGTGGCAGAGTTGAAGAAGCTCACCGACAACGTCTCCGGATATGTGGCGGAGGCGGTCGCCCGTCGGATCAGGCACCAACTCCTGGGCGCTGACCTGCAAAAACACGAGGCCGAGAACGGCGCCTTTACGAGTGAGGAACTGGCTGAAGCCCGATCCCGGATCTTCGGAGTCGATGCCGCCGATGGCGGGGCGAGCGCCGCGTGAACCAGCACATCGAGACTGTCGTTCTGGACAGCGAGGGGCTGTCTGCATGGATCGCGCAGGACCGGAAGATCCTGACTCTGTTCAAGGTATTCCACGAGATGGGTTCTGATCTGGTCATCAACGCGAACACCATCGTGGAGGTCAGTCACTCGCGCGTGAACATGCCCCGTCTGCAGTGGGCCCTTTCCAGGGTCAAGGTGGAACCGGTCACCGAACAGGCGGCGAAGGAGGCGGCGAAGCTGCTCAAGACAGCCGGTCTTCACGGACACAAATACGCGATCGACGCCACGGTCGCGGAAACAGCCATGCGGCAGGCTGGGCCTGTCGCCATCCTCACCTCCGACGTCGACGACATGACCCGGCTCTGCGGCCAGCACGTCAGGCTCATCAGCATCTGACCATCATTCCCGCAGGTCAGACCGTGATGCATGAGCGCGGCTCGACCGACGTCACGAGCGTTCCGAGCCGGACCCGGGAGGTGACCGCGGCGGCCGCCGTCAACGTCGGCACCTCCCCGAACCACGGCTCGTCCCAGCACCGCCATGCTGCCGCGTCTCGCCTGGCAGCCCGCTCGCAGGCCCCCGGAGGGCTGTCGGCCGCCCGCGACCGTCTGCTGCGCCAGGCTCGGACACCTTGACGGCCACCGACCGAGCCGTGGTCGACTACCGGGCTCGGCACGAGCCTGTATGCCCGCATAATGCACAGGTGACGATGAGTTCGTTCCCGGAGGCGGACGTTCTGGCGAGGCCGTGGCTGTCGGCGGACGCCGGGCGGTGGGTGAGCCTGCGGGTGCCCTTGTGGGCACGGCCGGTGGGGCCCGCGGCCGTGCTGCTGGTGGCGGTGATCGCCGCAATCGCCGCGGCGCCCGACGAGGTGTGTACGGCGGGTCAGCCCTGTGCGGCGGATTGGCTCGATGCGGCGGGAACGATGCTCTTCGTGCCGTATTTGCTGTCGCTGTTCGCGCTGCCCGAACTCGCCGCGGTCCTCGCCCCCTTGCTGCTCCTCTATATGGCAGAGCCCAGTCAGTGGCACGGTGGCGCCGCCGAGAAGATCGCGGACTCCGTCGTTGTCATGGTGCTCGGCTGGGGCTGGGCGGCCGTCATGGCCCGGCTGCGGGTACGCCGCCGCCAGCGCTCTGTCGTCCGCGACGCGGCCGGCGGCATCAAGGTCCTCGCCCCGGTGCCGGACGACTTCCGTCCATGGCAGCGGGGGCTCTTTCGTTGTGTCGTCGGCGTCCTCATGTGCGCGGCAGCCTGCGCCCTGATCACCACAGTCGTCCTGGACGACCGGGCGGACGACCGCACGGCCGGGACGGCCAAGTCACAGGAAGCGCCCGTCGTCGCGTACAACGGTGACGAGTACACCCTCACCGTTCGACTGGCGGACGGAACCCGCCATCAATTCGACGTGATCGGCAGCTACCACGACGACAACACCGTTCGCGTGCTGACGCACGGCTCATGGGTGCGGCTCGCCTCCGAGCCCTACGGTGACCGCACCGACCGCCAACTCGTCGCACTGAGCCTCGCCGGACTCGGTCTGCCCCTGCTTGTTTCGGGTCTGTTCGCCCGTCGTGGCGCAGCTGCCCTGCGCCGGGGCCCTGTTCCGGTATTGCGCGTGCTCAGCCGCGAACGCTGGGGACGTACGGAGATATTCGCCACCGATGACGCGGATGGCGCGAGTCCGATCCTGAACTACAAACCCCACATCAGCAACCGAACGAATCTGCGCAGTGCCCATCTGTACGGCTTGCCCAGCGAGGGCGGCGAGCTCGTTCTGGCGAGCGCGACGGAGTTCGGGAACTGGAGTGTCGATGCGACGGTGTCTCCGATACGCCTCGGGGCCGCCGCCGACCCCGACACCGGCAGCATTGACACGAAGCAGTCGGCCGCGCAGCGCCGTTCGAGCGAGTCCCTCCTTCAGGAGGCACTCACCTCCATGTCCCAGGGAGCGGGACACGTCCGGTGGCAAGCCGGCCCGGTGGCACGGTGCGTTGCCGCGGTTTTCGGCATAGCGGTGATCGCGCTGCTCGGGGTACTGGCTTCGGAGGTCTCTTCCTGGTGGCACTCGGGGTACCTATGGCTCATCGGCCTCAACGCCGTGATCTCAGCCCACCGGATGCTGAGCTGGCGAGTCACCGCCGACCCCGCCGGTCTGCACGTCCGCAAGCATTGGCGGACCCATCTGCTCCCGTGGACCGACGTCACTTCCGCCGTCTACACGGCCCGAGGCGGGCTGACCCTCTCGTGTCGACCCGGCGTCGCCCATGTCTCCCTCGGCACCGTTGGCTTCCCAGCGCTGGAGCGAGGGCTCAATCGACCGAGCCGTGCCGCGCGCGCTGCCGTCGAGATATCGGCGATGGTCCAAGAGCCGAACCTGCGCCCCAAGGACAACGCTTGACGGCGTGCGCTCACCAGCCCGGGGCACCTTCGCCGGTCTTCAGGGGCACAGATCCGCGATCGACGTGACGGTCGCGGAAACGGCACTGCGGCAGACTGCCCCTGTCGCCATCCTCACCTCCGACGTCGACGACACTGGCGAAAGGCCACCATTGGGGGAAGCAGGCCACGGAACGCGCACCTGCTCGCTACCGTGGTGGAGGTGAGCACAATGAGCGCCGCCGAACTGGATGCGCTGATCGAGGACGCAACCGTTGACACGTACGACGAGATCGAAGCGGTCAACGGCTTCCTGGCGGTCATTGACGAACACCTGGCCCTTCCGTTCTCCACGACCGTCCTGGGCGTCGAGGTGACCGTGGTCGAGGTCGACCTCACGAACGACCACCGAGTGATCGCGCGTTGCATGCGGGAGGGCTTCCGGCAGGACATCGGCTTGCTGGAACTGCCCCTGCCGCAACCGCCTCCGGACGGCGCTCACTGGGTCGAGGCGTTTCGGCGCTGGGCCGGCTGTTGAGGAAGCGGACGAGAGCCGAAGCACGTCGGAGCACGACATGACCACCGTTCCAGATCTCGCACATGCCCTGCGGCGCAGCGCCGAGCTGAAAGAAGCGCTCGTCGCATTCGGGGAGAGCCGTGCCTTCGAGCGCTTCCTCGGCCCGCTCTTGTCGGAGGCCGGCGGCCCTGAAGGCTCGTTGGACGAAGCGACCGCGATCAACGTCATCGACTACTTCCTGCTGCAGTACCGCCTGCCGGACGGCAACACGGTCGCCGACCACTTCGTCGCCCGGCGAACGGCCCTGGCCGAGGCCGACCGGCAGACGGTCCTGGCGTGGCGCGACCCTGTAGAGGGACTCTTCGAGGTACGGGGCAAGGACGGCGACGGCTTGCTCCTCCTCAACCTGCTGGACGACCTGGAGTACCGGACGTACACCAACGCCGGGCGGTCGGCCTTCAGCAGCGTCGCGAAGGGAGGTTTTCTCGGCGCCCGACTGGTCGCCCTGGCGACGGCACCCGGCGGATGGCTCGTCTCCGGCGTGATGTCCTCCTAACCCCCGGGCCGCCGCGCCGGAGATCGCCCGTGCGGCCCTCGACCTGGCCACCAGCCGGCCCGAGCTCGTCTTCCGCAACCCGGAGAAGGTCGAGCAAGGATGGCGCTCGATGCGTGAGGACCGGGTCGCGTTCGCCGAGTTCTGCGGCAGCGACGAACTGATCCTCACACCAGAGGAAGCCGAGGACCGCCTCAACGCCTATTACCGCCACCGGCGCGAGGTTGCCGCCGTGCAACGGCCAGGACCTGCGCGGGGCAAGCGGCGCCCCGCCCCGAACCTGCCCCTCTTCACACTGCCGCCCGAACTGGCGGACTCGGACACCGTCGGTGTCATCTACGACCAGGTCGACGGGCTCAACTTCTACGCGGATTACGGAATGCTGCGGGACCTCTTTGCGAACCCCGCCCTCACAGGCCGCAAACGGCACCAGGACGTGCTCCGCTCCTACTTGCGCGAGGAGTCGATCACTCCACTGCCGATCCGCCGGCTGGCCGCGGCATACCCGGAGACGGCCGACGCGGTGTTCCGCAGCTTCCTGCGGCAGCCCGGATTCACCTGGAGCGAGCACGGCGATGCGCTGCTGCGCCGGCGCAAGCCCTGGTACTACGAGAACGAGCCACGCCCCGGTGTGTCCGTGATCGGCGACCGGCTCAGTGAACTGCTCCGCGTCCGGTCGCCCTGAACGCGTGTCGAAGAGCCCTCACTGTCGTCCCCGAACGGCGCCGGCGCCGAGCGGTGATCTACGTCAGGTGCGACGGGCCGGACCGGTCACTGTGCTCCTGGGCCGGCCGTCGGGTCAGGCGGTGCCGGGGTCCGGGGTGGCGCCGGAGGTGAGGGCGTCCATGCGGCGGGCGGCGACCTCGCGGTCGGCTGCGGCGGCGACGAAGGCCGGGACGGCCGCCGGGCCGACCAGGGCGCGGACCGCGGCGACGGTGGCGGCGGGCAGGGTCACGGGGACCTCCTGCGGGCCGGGCTCTCCAGGCGGCCCCGGAGGCTCGACCGGCTCGGCGGGCGGGGCCGGCCGGGCGGTGGGCGGCAGGGCGTCACCGAGGTGGCGGCGGACGTGCTCGGTCGCCCGCAACCGCATCGCGCGGGCCAGCTCCGCGTCGACAGTCTGCTGGGCCAGCGGCCGCAACCGGCGGACCAGGGCTGCGGCCTCGGCCGCCTCCTCGTCGCTGGGCGGATGCTCCAGGAAGCGCTGGAAGACGTACTCGGTGGTGAACTCCAGGAAGCGCTCCGAGATGTACTCCACCTGCCCCCGCAGCTCCCGCAGATGGCCGGTGATCGCGCCCAGCGGCACCCCGGCGGCGTGCAGCTCCACCGCGACCGCCAGCTCCTGGGGGCTGGGCACCTCGAACTCGTCGTCCTTGCCCGGCACCGCCACGAGCACCCCGAGCTGCAGCGCGTCCTCCACCGCCGACAGGTCGGCGACCCCGCCGAACGCGGCCATCAGCTCCGGCAGGCCGATCCGCACCGGCTGCTCGTCCGACCACGGCCGGTCCACCTCGCCGACCAGCCCGAGCACCCCGCCGAGCCCGGTGCCCGCGTCCCACGCGGCCAGCAACTCCTTGATGCTGGCCAGGGTGTAGCCGCGCTCCAGCAGGTCGGCGATCTGCCGAAGCCGCTCCAGATGCGCGTCGTCGTACACGTTGGCCCGGCCGAGCCGCTCCGGCTTCGGCAGCAGCCCGCGGTCGGTGTACGCGCGGATCGTACGGACCGTCGTCCCGCTGAGCCGGGACAGGTCCTCGATCCGGTACTCGCCCTGCCCGGCGTCGGAGGCGGTGCTCACCTGGTGGCCCTCATTTGCTCGTACCCACGTGCTCGTCGTCCCTCGGTCGTCAGGAGGCCGCCGCACGTCCGGTCGGCCCGGTGGCGGCCCGGGCCGCGGGGGAGACGGCCAGATAATCCACCGCCTTGCTCAGCGAACCCTCCTGCGTCGGATGGTACGACCGGCGCAGGTAGCGGGGCATCGCGGTGTGCAGCGACATCCAGGACGGCAGCAGCCCGCGGCGGGCCGCGGCCCGGTGGTCCCCGAAGCGGTACCTGCCGTGCGCCAGCTGCGGGTCGTGCCGCAGCAGATACCGGGCGCCGACCGTCCACAGGTAGAACAGCGTCGGCCAGGCCAGCGCCATCCCCTCCACCCGGCGCAGATAGCGCAGCGCGCTGCCGCCGCCAGTGTGCTGGTACATGTCGAACGCCACCGCCCGGTGCTCGACCTCCTCCGCGCCGTGCCAGCGCAGCAGGTCCAGCATGACCTCGTCGGTGCCGGCGCCGTCCAGCGCCTCCGCGTCCAGGATCCAGTCGCCGAGAACCGCGGTGAAGTGCTCGATCGCCGCTATCAGCGACAGCCGGAAGCGCAGCCACTCCCGCCGCGGTATCGGTATGCCCCACGGCGGCTTCTCCCCGAGCAGCACGTCGAACATCCACTCCACGTGGCGGGTGTAGGCGGTGGTGTCGAGGTGCTGCTCGGCCAGATGCTCCAGCACATACGCGTGCTGCACGCTGTGCGTGGCCTCCTGGCCCATGAAGCCTTTGACGTCCTTGAGCAGTTGCTCATCGGTGACCAGCGGCAGCGCCTCCTTGAACACCTTCACGAACCACCGCTCGCCGGCCGGCAGCAGCAGATGCAGCACGTTGATGACATGCGTCGCGGTCGGCTCGTCCGGAATCCAGTGCAGAGGGGTCTGCTTCCAGTCGAACGCGACCCGGCGCGGCTTGATCGGATGGCTCACGGGCACGGCCTCCCTTCCGGTGGCGGGGGTGGGGTGGTGCGGGTACGGAGGGGCGGGAACAGCTGCTACAGCGGCGGGTCGACCCGGGCGAACGCCCGAAGCGCGCCGGGCGAGAGCCGGGACAGCAGCCGGGCGCCGCGCGCCTCGGAGGTGACCGGGACGACGGCGGTGTCCCGCAGTACCGCCTTGACGACCGCTCTGGCCACCTTCTCCGGCGGGTAGTTGCGCAGCCGGTAGAGCCTGGCACTCTTCGCGCGGCGGCGCTCCTGCTCCTTGTCGCTGACCCCCGCGTGCCGGGCGCTGCCGGTGATCGCGGTGTTCACCAGGCCGGGGCATATCGCGCTCACCCCGATGCCGTGCGGTGCCAACTCGGCCCTCAGGCACTCGCTGAGCATCAGCACCGCGGCCTTCGACGTGCTGTACGCGGGAAGCGCGCGGGACGGCAGGAAGGCCGCTGCCGATGCGGTGTTGACGATATGGCCGCCCTCCCCGCGCTCGACGAGCTGGCGCCCGTAGAGCCGGCAGCCGTGGATGACCCCCCACAGGTTGACGTCGAGCACCTGCTTCCAGTCCTCGGGTGTGGTGTCGAGGAAGGAGCCGGCCAGGCCGATACCTGCGTTGTTGACGACCACGTCGGGCACGCCGTAGCGGTCGAGGGTCCGGGCGGCGAGCGCTTCCATCGCCGGGCCGTCGGAGACGTCGACGGTCTCGGGCCAGGCTTCGGGCGCTCCGATCCGCAGGGACAACTCGGCCGTTCCGGCCGCGCCTTCGGCGTCCCGGTCCACGGCCACCACCCGGGCGCCGGCCTCCGCGAACGCGAGCGCGATGGCCTTACCGATGCCGCTGGCCGCGCCAGTGACCAGCACCAGCTGGCCGCCGAACCGCTCCCTGGCCGCCGGGAGCAGCTTGCCGAGCGCGGTCGGTGGCAGCCTTCCCGACGCCCCGGCCCGTACGGCACCCGTTCCCGCCACCGCCCGTACGACCGGGCCGGGTGCCGTACCCGCCACCGCTCCGGCCGCCGTCCCGCCGGTGTCCTCGACCCCGGTGACGAAGTCGGTGATCCAGCGGGCCAGTTGCTGCGGCCGGGAGCGCGGCACCCAGTGCTTGGCGGGCAGCGTGTGCCGGGTCAGCCGCGGCACCCAGTGGTCCAGGTCGTCGTAGAGCCGCTCCGACAGGAAGGCGTCCCCGGTCGGGGTGATCAGCTGCACGGGTACGTGCGCGTAGGGATCGGGCCGCGGCCGCCCGAGCCGCTGCCGCACGTTGTCGCGGTAGAGCCAGGCGCCGCGCGCGGCGTCCTCGGGCAGCGAGGCGGTCGGGTAGCTGTCGGCGGGCAGCTTCTCCACCCTGGCCAGCATCCTGGGCCACTGCTTGCCGAGCACCCCGCGCCAGGCCATTTCTGGCAGCACAGGGGTGTGCAGTGCGTAGACGTACCAGGACTTGAAGCCCTGGCCGAGCACCTGGGCTGCCCTGCGGGGGGTGGGGCGGCGGACCCGCCGCCTGATCCAGTGGCCGAAGTGGTCGAGGCACGGCCCCGAGACGGAGGTGAACGACGCCAGCCGGCCCGCCGTGCCGGGCACGGTGGCGAACTCCCAGCCCTGCACGGATCCCCAGTCGTGGCCGACCAGATGGACGGGCCGGTCTGGACTCACCGCGTCGGCGACCGCGAGGAAGTCCTCGGTCAGCTTCTCCAGCGTGAAGCCGCCCCTGAGCGGATCGGGCACGCCGGAACGCCCGTGCCCGCGCACGTCGTAGAGGACCACATGGAAGCGGTCGGCGAGCAGCGCGGCGACGTCGGACCACACCTCCTTGCTGTCGGGGTAGCCGTGCAGCAGCACCACCGTCGGCCGTGCTGCTTCTCCGTGTTCCGCCACGCACAGCCGGACCCCGTCCGCGCCGGTCACGAACCGCTCGCCCGCGCCGGTCGACCCTTCCGTCCCGTCCATCCCGCCCACCGCCCCTCCCCACACGCCGGCACCGCCGGCCGAAGCTGACATCGATCACTGTGACATCGCTCGATGACACGGTCAAGGCCCGGTCACGCCCTGTGGAAAACTCTCCGCCTCCACCCGACAGCAGACTGTGGTCGTACCGACCCCTACGGGTGGTCAGCCACGAGGAGTACACAGATCCAGCACCCCGGACTGACGCCAGGCTGTGGTCCGGGCCACTACGGTCGGCATGTGACTGTGATCGCTACCGAAAGCCTGAGCAAGCGGTACCCGAGGGTGACCGCTCTCGACCGGCTGTCCGTGGACGTCACCCCCGGTGTGACCGGGCTGGTGGGGGCCAACGGGGCCGGGAAGTCGACCCTGATCAAGATCCTGCTGGGGCTGTCCCCGGCCACCGAGGGTCGTGCCGCCGTGCTCGGACTCGACGTGGCCACCGACGGTCCGCAGATCCGCAGCCTGGTCGGCTACATGCCCGAGCACGACTGCCTGCCGCCCGACGTGTCGGCGACCGAGTTCGTCGTGCACATGGCCAGGATGTCCGGGCTGCCGCCCACCGCCGCGCGCGAGCGCACCGCGGACACGCTGCGGCACGTCGGCCTCTACGAGGAGCGGTACCGTCCGATGGGCGGCTACTCGACCGGCATGAAGCAGCGGGTCAAGCTCGCCCAGGCGCTGGTCCACGACCCGAAGCTGGTGCTGCTGGACGAGCCGACCAACGGGCTCGACCCCACCGGCCGGGACGAGATGCTGGGCCTGATCCGCCGGGTGCACACCGACTTCGGCATCTCGGTGCTCGTCACCTCCCACCTGCTCGGTGAGCTGGAGCGCACCAGCGACCACATCGTCGTCATCGACGGCGGCAAGCTGCTGCGGGCCTCCTCCACCAGCGACTTCACCCAGGCCACCGCATCCCTCGCGGTAGAGGTCACCGACCGGGAGAGCGAGCTGCTCGCCCTGCTGACCGGTGCAGGACTCACCGCGCAGGCCAACGGGCACCTGCTGCTGGTCGACATCGCCGACGAGTCGACGTACGACACGGTCCGCGACGCGGTCGCCGGCCTCGGGGTGGGCCTGGTGCGGATGGAGCAGCGCAGGCACCGGATAGCCGAACTGTTCATCGACGACACCACCACCGCGAGCCGGGACGACGCCCCGAGCAAGGAAGGAGACGGCCGTGACGCAGCCTGACGTCGCCGCACCCGGCGGCCCCGGTGCGGACGCCCGCGCCGGTTCACCCCCCGATGTCATCCACAACATCGGCTACCGCAGCTACTCCGGCCCCCGTCTCGGCAGGAGTTACGCGCGGCTGGCGCTTTTCTCGCAGAGCCTGCGCGGCGCCTACGGCCTCGGCCGCAGCGCCAAGTCCAAGGTGCTGCCGATGATCCTGTTCGGCGCGATGTGCGCGCCCGCGCTGATCATGGTCGCGGTGGCGATCTTCGCCGACCGGAACGACCTGCCCGTCGCGTACACCCGCTACGCGGTCATCATGCAGGCGGTCATCACCCTCTTCGTGGCCGCCCAGGCCCCCCAGTCGGTCAGCCGGGACCTGCGCTTCAAGACCACCCCGCTGTATTTCTCCCGCCCCATCGAGCGGGTCGACTACGTGGCGGCCAAGTACGCGGCCCTCACCGTCGCGCTCTTCCTGCTGACCGCCATACCGCTCGTCATCCTCTACGTCGGCGCGCTGCTGGCGAAGCTGAGCTTCGCCCACCAGACCGCCGGGTTTGCGAAGGGCCTGGTGTCCGTACTCCTACTTTCCCTGCTCTTCGCCGGGATCGGCCTGGTCATCGCCGCGGTCACCCCGCGCCGCGGATTCGGCGTAGCGGCGATCATCGCGGTGTTCGTGGTCAGCTATGCAGCCGTCTCCGCCGTGCAGGGCGTCGCGTCGGCGCAGGAGAACTACGACGTCATCGGCTGGCTCGGGCTGTTCTCGCCGATCACCCTGGTCGACGGCTTCCAGACCTGGTTCCTCGGAGCGCGCTCCGCCTTCCCGGACGCGTCCGGCCCGGCGAACGCCGGGATCGGCACGCTCTACCTGGTGGTGCTGGCGGTGGTCATCGCAGGCACCTTCGGCCTGCTGATGAACCGCTACCGGAAGGTGGGCCTGTCGTGACCACGATCAGCATCGACAACGTCTCGCGCTGGTTCGGCAACGTGGTGGCGGTCAACGACGTCACCATGACGATCGGACCCGGCGTGACCGGACTGCTCGGCCCCAACGGTGCGGGCAAGTCCACCCTCATCAACATGATGGCCGGTTTCCTCGCGCCCTCCAACGGCAGCGTCACCCTGGACGGCGCCGTCATCTGGCGCAACGAGCAGGCCTACCGCGAGATCGGCATCGTGCCGGAGCGCGAGTCGATGTACGACTTCCTGACGGCACGCGAGTTCGTCGTCGCGAACGCCGAGCTGCACGGCCTGCCCGACCCGGCGGCCGCGGCCCAGCGGGCGCTGGCCACCGTCGAGATGGAGTACGCGCAGGACCGGCGGATCGAGACGTACAGCAAGGGCATGCGGCAGCGCGCGAAGATGGCGTCCGCGCTGGTCCACGAGCCCTCGGTGCTGCTGCTCGACGAGCCCTTCAACGGCATGGACCCCCGTCAGCGGCTGCACCTGATGGATCTGCTGCGCCGGATGGGCGCGGAGGGCCGCACCGTGCTGTTCTCCTCGCACATCCTGGAGGAGGTCGAGCAGCTCGCCCACCACATCGAGGTGGTGGTGGCAGGCCGGCACGCCGCGTCGGGCGACTTCCGCAAGATCCGCCGCCTGATGACCGACCGCCCGCACCGCTATATCGTGCGGTCCAGCGACGACCGGCAGCTGGCGTCCGCGCTGATCGCGCACGCGTCCACCGCGGCGATCGAACTGGACCTGCGGGAGGACGCCTTGCGCATCCAGGCGGTCGACTTCGCCGGATTCACCGAGTTCCTGCCCCGGATCGCCCGCGACCACGGCATCCGGCTCTTCACGGTCTCGCCCTCGGACGAGTCCCTGGAGAGCGTCTTCTCCTACCTGGTCACGGCGTAAGGAGCCGAGCGACATGTCCGTCACCACCGCCCCGGCCGGCCGCGGCGCCCTGCAGCCGGTCGCCGGACCCCGGCTGTACCACCCCACCGTGGCCCGGCTCACCTACCGGGCGCTGCTCGGCCGGCGCCGCGCCCTGCTGCTCTTCCTCCTCCCACTGCTGCTGCTGGTCATCGTCAGTGCGGTCCGCGGCCTGGCCCATGCCGACGACTCCACCGCCAACGACGTGCTGCAGGGCTTCGCGCTCAGCGCGATGGTGCCGCTGGTCGGTGTCATCGCCGGCACCGGCGCGATCGGCCCGGAGATCGACGACGGCGCGATCGTCTACCTGCTGGCCAAGCCGATCAGACGCGGCACGATCATCTTCACCAAACTGCTGGTCGCGATCGGCGTGACCATGGCCTTCTCCGCGATTCCGACCCTGCTGGCCGGATACATACTCAACGGGAACGGTCAGAACATCGCCGTCGCCTTCACCGTCGGCGCAGCGGTCGCGTCCGTCGCCTATGCCGCGATCTTCCTGCTGCTCGGCGTGCTCACCCGGCATGCCGTGGTGGTCGGCCTGGTCTACGCGCTGGTGTGGGAGGGCGTGGTCGGCAACGTGGTGCCGGGGGCGCGCACGCTGAGCGTTCAGCAGTGGGCGCTGGCCGTGGCGCAGAAGGTGGCCCACGGGGACCTGGTGAGCTCCGACGTCAGCCTCACGACGGGCGTCGTGCTGCTGGCCGCGGTCACGGTGGCGGCCACCTGGTTCGCCGGCCGCCGGCTGCGCAGCCTCAAGCTCGCCGGGGAGGAGTGACCTGAACCGGCGGTGATCCGCGGGCGGTGACGGGCGGCAGCCGCCGAGGCGTCGGCGGGCAGTGCACAGCGCCGCGGTGAAGACTGAGGGCAATGGCCCAGCAGACCACGCAGGCGGCGCGGACCGTACCCACCCGGTTCCGCGCCGCGGCGCACCGGCTCCGCCGCGTCACCCCGCACGACGCGTGGCGCTTCGCCGCGCACTGGGTGCGGTCGTCGCCCGGCACCCACATCTGGCTGGCGATACTGGCGGTCACCAGCACGGTCATGGCGCTCGTCCCGCCCGAAGCCCGCTCGTACCTGCTGCACCACTTCAGCACCAACCTGGTCGAGCTGCACCGTCACCCGATCCGCGTACTGATCGGCAGCGCCTTCTGGATCGAGACGCCGTCCGGCTTCGCCTTCTACGCGGCGCTGTTCGAGCTGGTGCACGCGCCCGCGGAGCGCTGGCTCGGGACCTGGCGCTGGCTGTTCACCGCGGCCACCGCCCATGTCGGCGCCACGCTGCTCAGCCAGAAGGCGGTCTTCTTCGGGATCAGGGAGGACCGGCTGCCGCACTCGCTGGCGCACGCCGTGGACATCGGGGTCAGCTACGGACTTGCCGGGGTGGTCGGGGTGCTCGCCTACCGGGTGCCGCGGCCGTGGCGCTGGGCGTATCTGGCGGCGGTCCTGGGCTTCTTCGTCCACCCGATGCTGGCCGGCGGCAGCACCTACACCGACCTCGGCCATCTGACCGCGGCGCTGATCGGCCTGTGCTGCTACCCGGCGACACCGGTCGCACCACGCGGCCCTGCCCGCCCGCCGACCGGGCCGCGTACGGAGGCCGAAGAGGTCAGAACGGGCCGAAGAGCCGGGTGAGGACGGAGACGATGCCGTCGTCGTCGTTGGAGCCGGTGACCTCGTCGGCGACCTGCTTCAGCTCCTGGTGCGCGTTGGCCATGGCCACGCCGTAGCCGGCCCAGGCGAACATCGGCAGGTCGTTGGGCATGTCGCCGAAGGCGATGGTCTCAGCGGGGGCCACCCCGAGCCGCCGGGCGGCCAGTGACAGGCCGGTGGCCTTGGTGAGGCCGAGCGGCAGCAGCTCCACGATGCCCGCCCCGGCCATGGTGGCGCTGACCAGGTCGCCGGCGACGTCGGAGGCGACCTGGGTCAGCTCGTCGTCGGACAGCTCGGGGTGCTGTATGTAGAGCTTGTTGAGCGGCTCCGCCCACAGCTGGTCGGTGCCGCTGATGTGGGTGACCGGCAGCTCGGGGTTGTAGACGTAGCCCGGCCCGACCAGGATCTGGCCGGCCAGCCCGTCCTGGCTGGCGGCGACCGCGAGCGTCCCGACCTCGGCCTCGATCTTGGCCAGCGACAGCGCGGCCACCTGCCGGTCGAGCGTGACCGAGGTCAGCAGCCGCCCGGCCCCCGCGTCGTAGACCTGCGCGCCCTGCCCGCAGACGGCGAGGCCCTCGTAGCCCAGGTCGTCCAGCACGTGCCGGGTCCAGGGCACCGCGCGGCCGGTGACGATGATGTGCGCGGCCCCCTTCGCGGCGACCGCGGCGAGCACGTCACGGGAGCGCTGCGAGACGGTGGCGTCACTGCGCAGCAGGGTTCCGTCCAGATCGGTGGCGACGAGCCGGTAGGGCAGCCCGGCCGCCCCGGCCCCGGCTCCTGCGCCGCTCACTTGGCGTTGGTGGAGAAGGCGGCGGTGGGGGAGGCGACCGGTTCCAGTACCTCCCGGCCGCCGAGATACGGCCGCAGCACCTCGGGCACGCGCACCGAGCCGTCCGGCAGCTGGTGGTTCTCCAGGATCGCCACGATCGTCCGGGTGACCGCGCACAGGGTGCCGTTGAGCGTGGCCAGCGGGCGCGTCCCGTCGGTGTCCCGCATCCGCACGCCGAGCCGCCTGGCCTGGAACTCCAGGGTGTTCGAGGTGGACGTCAGCTCGCGGTACTTGCCCTGGGTCGGGACCCACGCCTCGCAGTCGAACTTCCGCGACGCGGAGGCGCCCAGGTCGCCCGAGGCCAGCTCGATCACCTGGAAGGGCAGTTCGAGCGAGGACAGCCACTGCTTCTCCCAGGCCAGCAGCCGCTGGTGCTCGGCCTCGGCCTCCTCGGGAGTGGTGAAGACGAACATCTCGACCTTGTCGAACTGGTGGACCCGGAAGATGCCGCGGGTGTCCTTGCCGTACGAGCCGGCCTCGCGCCGGTAGCACGACGAGAAGCCGGCATACCGCAGCGGCAGCCGGGACGCGTCGATGATCTCGTCCATGTGGTAGGCGGCCAGCGGGACCTCGGAGGTGCCGACCAGGTAGAGGTCGTCCTTGTCGAGGTGGTAGACGTCGTCCTCGACCTGGCCCAGATAGCCGGTGCCCGCCATGGCCGCGGGCTTGACCAGGTTCGGCGTCAGCATCGGGGTGAATCCGGCCGCGGTGGCCTGCGCGATCGCCGCGTTGACCAGGGCCAGCTCCAGCAGGGCACCGATGCCGGTGAGGTAGTAGAAGCGCGAGCCCGACACCTTGGCGCCGCGCTCGGTGTCGATGGCGCCGAGCAATTCGCCCAGCTCCAGGTGGTCGCGGGGGGTGAAGCCCTCGGCTGCGAAGTCGCGCGGTGTGCCGTGCTGCTCCAGGACGACGAAGTCCTCCTCGCCGCCGATCGGGGCGTCGGGGTGGACGATGTTGCCCAGTTCGAGCAGCAGCCGCTGGGCCTCCTCGGCCGCTTCGTGCTGCTCGGCGTCGGCCGCCTTGACCGCGGCCGACAGCTCGCCGGTCCGCCGCAGCAGCTCGGCCTTCTCGTCACCCTGAGCCTTGGGGATCAGCTTGCCGAGCCGCTTCTGCTCGGAGCGCAGCTCGTCGAAACGGGTCCCGGACGCCCTGCGGCGTTCGTCGGCGGAGAGCAGGGAGTCGACGAGTGCGACGTCCTCTCCACGGGCGCGCTGGGAGGCGCGCACACGGTCGGGGTCCTCACGAAGCAGGCGAAGGTCGATCACGGCTACAGGCTACCGGGGCGAGGCCGCCGCCCGCGACAAGTTAGGGGCTTTATGACCGATATGAGCACTTCACGGCAAAAGCGGGGGAAATCCATATAGTGGCCGGAAAAATGGCTCGTCAACCCTATTGTGGACGTCCCTCTCGCGGGGCATCCGGCTTGTGGAGAACTGGAGTTGATCATCGCCCGGGCGCCGAGTTATCCACAGGGTGCCCCATGATCTCCACGACTTGTCCACAGGGTGTGGGGAAGGTCTGTGGAGGAGGACCGAGATCATTCCGGGGGTCCGATGTTCGGCTATGGATTCCCCGTCAAAACCCGCTCCACACTCACTTTCGAGTGAGAAATCCTCCCTCGGAGGAGTGGGTTGGACGAATTGGGGTGACGAGGGGGGTCCTGCGTCACTCTGTGGCGTCCTGGTGTCTGTGTACCTATTTGTCGACTAGGTCGGCTTCTTCTGTCGACTTGTCCCCAGTTACCCACAGGCTGCGGACACTGCCTGTGGATAACTCGTCAGTAGCTGTGCAGAACCTGCAGAACGCTTCAGCCGCGCCCGTCGAGTGTACGGTTCAGCCAGTCCGAGGCATCGGTGAACTCCGCGTCCCCCGTACCGCGGGCCACCGGCCCCGCCACCTCGTCGGCGCGCGGGTACGAACCGAGGAAACGCACGTTCAGACACCGCCGCCGCAGGCCCATGAGCGCCTCGCCGACCCGCCGGTCGGTCAGATGGCCCTCGGCGTCGACCGAGAAGCAGTACTGCCCCAGCCCCTCGCCGGTGGGCCGGGACTCGATCCGCATCAGGTTCACCCCGCGGATCGCGAACTCCTGCAGTAGTTCGAGCAGCGCACCGGGGCGGTCGTCGCGCAGCCAGAAGACCGCGGAGGTCTTGTCGGCCCCGGTCGGCGCCGCCAGCCGCGCCGGCCGGCCGACCAGCACGAAGCGCGTCGTCGCGTTCTGCGCGTCGTGGATCTCGGTGGCCAGCGCTTCGAGGCCGTACGTCGGCGCCGCGAACTCCCCCGCGAAGGCGCCGTCGAAACGGCCCTCCTGCACCAGCCGGGCGCCGTCCGCGTTGGACGCTGCCGACTCCCACACCGCGTCGGGCAGGTGCTCTGCCAGCCACTGCCGCACCTGGACCTGGGCGGCAGGGTGCCCGGTGACGGTCTTGACCGCGGCCAGGTCCGTGCCCGGCCGTACGAGCAGCGCGAACGCGATCGGCAGCAGCACCTCGCGATAGATCATCAGCGGTTCGCCGAACGCCAGCTCGTCGAGGGTGGCGGTGATGCCGCCCTCCACCGAGTTCTCGATCGGCACCAGCGCCCCGCCCGCCTCGCCGCCGCGCACCGCGTCCAGCGCGGCGGGCACCGACACCATCGGCACCAGCTCACGGGTCGCGGACTCCGGCAGCGAGCGCAAGGCGGCTTCGGTGAAGGTGCCCTCTGGCCCCAGATAGGTGTAGCGGCTCGCCGGCGACATACCGTCAGCCTAACGGTCCGCCCACCCCGAGCCGTCCGGGTTTCAGGAGGCCGCCGGCTCGGCCGACCGCTGCGGGGACTCGTGCGTCAGCTCTGCCCTCTGCGGGTCGGTCTTCCTGCTCGTTCCCTTCGCGGGCGGCCTCGTGCCTCGGTCGACCGCTGCGGGGACTCGTGCGTCAGCTCTGTCCTCTGCGGGTCGGTCTTCCTGCTCGTTCCCTTCGCGGGCGGCCTCGTGCCTCGGTCGACCGCTGCGGGGACTCGTGCGTCAGCTCTGTCCTCTGCGGGTCGGTCTTCCTGCTCGTTCCCTTCGCGGGCGGCCTCGTGCCTCGGTCGACCGCTGCGGGAACTCGTGCGTCAGCTCTGTCCTCTGCGGGTCGGTCTTCCTGCTCGTTCCCTTCGCGGGCGGCCTCGTGCCTCGGTCGACCGCTGCGGGAACTCGTGCGT
>NZ_CAJSLV010000049.1:0-31315 GCF_907177275.1 Actinacidiphila cocklensis | reverse complement strand
CGTCAGCCCTCCAGCAACCGCTGCCCCACGTACTCGCCCGCACCGGCCCCGCCCGGGACCGCGAACAGGGCGCTCGACTCGTGCCGCAGGAAGCGGGAGAGGCCGTCGCCGCCGTCGAGCTTGCGCTGCACCGGCACGAATCCCTTCAACGGGTCGGCCTGCCAGGCCACGAACAGCAGCCCGGCGTCCGGGGTGCCGTCCGACCCGATGCCGTCGTGGTACGAGAACGCCCGCCGCAGCATGGCCGCGCCGCCGTTGGACGCGGCCGCCGCGACCCTGACGTGCGCGTCGCCCGCGATGGCCGGGGAGCCGTCGGCGGTGAACTTGCCCAGGTCGACCGGGGTGAACTCGGTGCCGCCCGACAGCGGCGCCCCGTCGGACTTGCGCCGCCCGATCACCCTCTCCTGACGCGCCACCGTCAGGTGGTCCCAGTCGTCGAGCAGCATCCTGATGCGCCGCACCACCGCGTAGGAGCCGTCCGCCATCCACCCGGGTGACCCGTGGGCCGGTACGAAGACCCGCTGCTCGAAGTCCGGGTCCGACGGCTTGGGATTGTTGGTGCCGTCGATCTGCCCCATCAGGTTGCGGCCGGTCATCGGGCGGGGCGTCGTCCCGGGCGTGCGGTTGAAGCCGCTCATCTGCCAGCGGGCCGTCGCCGTGTCGCGGGCCGCCTTCTGCAGCACCCGCAGCGCGTGGAAGGCGACCAGTGCGTCGTCGGCGCCGATCTGCACCCACAGGTCGCCGTTGCTGCGGGCGGCGTCCAGCCGGTCACCCGCGAAGTCCGGCAGCGGCGCGAGCGCCTTGGGCAGAGCGGAGTCCAGACCGGTGCGCCCGAAGAAGCTGCGGCCGAAGCCGAAGGTGACGGTCAGCGAGGCGGGACCGGCGTCGTACGCCACCTGGTCGTCGTACGCCGCGGGCGCCGACGGGCGGTCAGGGGCCGTCATCGTGCGCACCGCGTCCGACCAGCGCCGCAGCAGGGCGGCGGCGTCCTTCCGGCCGGCGCCCTTCACCAGGTCGAAGGCCACCAGGTGGCCGCGGGCCTGCGCGGGCTGCACGATGCCCGCCTGCCGGGTGCCCTCGAAGGGGATGTACGCCGAGCCGACCGTGGTCAGCGCGGTCGGCTCGGTGCCGACGGCCTCCGCCACGCCCGCCCCCGCGGCGCCGCCGGCGATCAGCCCGGCCGCGCCCGCTGCGCCCGCGGTGCCGATCAGCCGGCGCCGGCTGATCGGTGCCGGCTCCCGCTGTGCCAGGGCGTCGCCATGTCCCACGGCGTGGTCCATTGCCGCGCCGTCCGCTTCCACGTGGTCCATTGCCGCGCCGCTCTGGCGCCTTCCGGTCCTTGCTGCCTTGCTCATGCCTGCTCGCTCACGACGTGATCTGCATAGTGCTTGTCACCGTCACCTCGTCGATGTCGGAGGTGCGGACGGTCAGTGCGACCTGCCAGTTGCCCGCCAGGGGCAGCGTCACGTTCGACGCGATCCAGTGCCCGGCGCTGAAGGCGCTCACCTTGGCAGGGAGCGGACCGAGGTTCTGTGCCGGGAGGGTGAAGGCCAGCCGTACTTCCGGCGCCTTCATAGGCAGCCCGGCGGAGTTGGTCAGCTCCAGGTGAACGGAGGCCGCGGCGCCCGCCCGCGCCGGCGACAGGCTCAGGTCGGCGGTGCCCTTGCCGCCGGTGCCGCCGGTGTCGAAGGGGATGCGCAGGTTGACGTCCTGCGACGCGCCGGGCGCCGGGGCGGTCGCGCCGGGGGCGGCGGGCGCGGGCGCCAGGGCCTTCTGCTCCTCGGCGGCCCGGCCCGGCTGGCTGCCGCTGAGCATCGTGGTGACGGTGAGCAGGACCACGGCGATCCCGGCTTCCACCAGTACCGAGCGGCGCAGCGCGACCTTGGCCGGGTCGGCGTCGCGGGCCTTCTTCTCCCGGGTGGCCTTACGGGCGGCCTGCTGCCTGCGCAGCTGCTCCTTGCGTCGCGGATCGTCCGCGGCCGGGGCCGTGCCGGCGTCCGTACCTGTGTCCGCACCCGCGTTCGTGTCCGGGGCCGTGCCTGTGCCTGTGCCCTGGGAGCTCTCAGCGGTCTCCGTGTCCGCCACCACCGCCTCGCCGCCGCCAGTCGCGGCCTTGACGGCCTGACGGGGTGCCTGACGGGCCGTCTGCCGGCCGACCCTGCCGAGCACCGCGGCCACACCGGTCGCGACCACAGCCCCCGGCTCACCGAGCATCCGCGTCCAGCGGCGCGAGAACCAGGCGACGCACACCAGCGCGCCGACCAGCCCGATCTTGATCAGCAGCAGCCGCCCGTACGACGTGTCGGTGAACGCCCGCCAGGTGCCGATCTGCCGCCATGCCTGGTAGGTGCCGGTGCAGACCAGCGTGGTGACCGCGGTCAGGGCGAGGGTGGAGAAGCGGCGTACGGCGGCGCGTTCGACCGTACCGGCGACGGAAGGTGCGAACAGTGCCGTCAGCAGGGTGATCAGGCCGCCGAGCCAGACCGCCATGGACAGCAGGTGGACCACGTCGACGGGCATCGCCACCTTGCGCTGGATACCGACCGAGGCGTGCTCGGCCATCGCCCAGGTGGCGGCGATGCCGACGGCGACGACACTGCCGCCGATGCCCAGGCCCCACGCCAGGTCGGCGCGTTCCTCCGGGTCCTCCCGCTTGGCGTAGCTGCCGAAGAGCACCGCGAGGAAGACCGCCGCAGCGGCGAGCAGCAGCAGCCGGGAGACCAGCGCGGCACCCGGCCGGGTCTCCAGCTGGGTACGGATCACGCTCAGGTCGAAGGCGTCGCCCAGCCCGCTGCCGTTGACGTACGGGCCGCGCAGCATGATCAGCGCGATGGTGGCCGCGACCAGGGTGGCCCAGCCGCCGGCGACGAGCCGCTGCAGCGGCCGTAGCAGGGCGCCGCGCGGCCAGCACACTGACAGGAAGACGCAGCCGCCGACGAGCAGCGCGAAACCGCCGTAGGCGAAGTAGCGGGCGACGCCGTACAGGGTGCCCGCGGCGCCGCCGCCGAGCGCGGCCTGGTCGGACAGGTCGACGGTGGTCCTGGAGGGTGCACCCACCGAGAAGGTGAAGGCGCCCGCCACCGGATGGCTGTCCTGGGAGACGGCCTTCCAGGCGACGGTGTACGTGCCGTTGCCGAGCCCGGTGCGCAGCGCGACCGTCGCGGTGGACCCGGAGTCCTTGCCCGCGGCGTGACCGGGCGCACCCGTGGCCACGTTCGTCCCGGCCGGGTCCAGCACCCGCAGCGAGTCGGCGGACAGCAGCACACCCTCGGAGAAGGTGAGCACCACCTGCTGCGGCGCGGTCTGCACCACGGAGCCGTCCGCGGGGTCGGTGCGGATCAGCGCCGCATGCGCCGACGCGGGCGCGGCCGTGGCCAGCACCACCGCGAAGAGCGCGGCGCAGGCGGCCACGACCGCCGCGAGCCTGCGCACCGGACCGCGCAGCGGCCCCCTCGCCGGCCCGCGCGAACCGCCTGCCCTTGCTGAGGGCGCGGCAATGGGCCCGGCAATGGACGCCGACGCCGACGCGTGCAGCGGCACGTACAACCGTCTGTTCATCCTTCGCTCAGCCCCTCGGGTGATACGTCGTCGGCCGCACGGGCACGGTGATCGTGACCGTGGCGGGCGTGGCGTGGGTGAAGTGGAGCCGTAGGGTGATCCGCTCGCCCACCGAGGGCATGTGGGTGAGAGTTTCCAGCATCAGGTGGTCGCCGCCGGTGCCGAGGGTGAGCCTGCCGCCCGCGGGTACGGTCAGCGAGGTCACCTGGCGCATGGTGGTGCCGGTCGTGCTGTGCAGGGTGACGTGCCCGGCCAGCGGCGTGGTCACCGACGTCAATTGTGCGTCCGTACCCCCGGTGTTGGTCACCGTCACATATGCCGCGGCTTCGTCGGTCAGCAAAGGCCGCGGTATATAGCCGCCGCTGACCGCCAGCCTGGCCGGTCCCCCGGAACCCGAGCCGTGCCCGGCAAGGCCCGCCGCGGCGCCGCTGGCCGCGGCCACCGCCACGACCCCGCCCAGCGCGCCCAGCAGTGCGCGGCGCCGCCTCACGGCGCCTCACTCCTGATGATCTTCGGCAGGTCGTGTGCGAACTGCTCGGCCGTGGTGCCGGACATGTACAGCACGTGGCCCTTGTCGTCCTTGGGCCAGAAGGCCAGCACCTCGGCGCCGTGGGTGACGGTGACGCTGCCGTCCTTCTCCTTGACCGGCGCCTCGATGCCGACGCCCACCGAACGGGCCGCGGTCTGGATGGCGGTGAAGGAGCCGGTCAGGCCGATGAAGCTCTTGTCCATCGCGCCGAGCCACTCCGTCAGCCGGGCGGGGGTGTCGCGCTCCGGGTCGGAGCTGACGAACACGACCCGCAGCTTGTCCTGGTCGGCCTTGGGCAGCTTGGCCTTGGCAAGTGCCAGGTCGCTCATGGTGGTCGGGCAGACGTCGGGGCAGTGGGTGTAGCCGAAGAAGAGCAGCGTGGGGTGGCCGGCGGTCTGCTTGACCAGGTCGAACGGCTTGCCGTGGTTGTCGGTGAGGTGGAGCTGCGGCTTGGCGAAGGGCGTGTCGAGCAGCGTGCCCGGCTGGTTGCTCGCGCCTTTCACGTCGGCCAGGGTGCCGGAGCCCGAGCTTGCGTCGGAGCCGCCGGAGGAGCCGCCCGAGGAGCTGCCGCAGCCGGTCAGCACGAGGGCGCAGGCGGCGGCGAGTGCGACGGCGCCGGTCTTGATGGTGGTACGCATGACGATGGTCCTCAGAGTGCGGTGACGAGTGGGCCGGGCGGCCACGGAGCCGCGGTCGTGCGGACCGCGGCCGCCCGGCGTGAAGGCCCGTGCGGGCCGGTGCCGTCAGGCGGCGCTGCCGCCGTCCGTGCCGCCCTGCGCGGCCGCGCGGCGCCGTCCGGCGAAGACCCCGAAGCCGACGCCTGCGGCGCCGACGACGATCCCGGCGACGCCCAGGGCGCGCGCGGTGCCGTCGCTGTCACTGCCGCCGGAGGAGGCCTGCGCGGTGCCCTTGCTGTCGGCGGCGGGGGCCGGCGCCGGTGTGCCCGTGGCCGTGGCGGCGGCCGCGCCCTCGTCGGCCGGCGCGGTCAGCTTCAGCGTCGGCGCGGGGTTCTGCGGCTCCGGCTGCCCCTCCTGGGGGACCTCGATCCAGCGCACGACTTCGCCGTCGTCGTAGGTCTGCAGCGTCTTGAACGACAGCGACGCGGCGTCGGAGGGCAGCGGGCCGAAGGAGACCGGGAACTGCTGGAACTGCCCGGGCGCGATCTTGCCGCCGGTCCAGGTGATCTTCGTGACGGCCTTGTCGACGGTGCCGTCGTCGGTCTTGATCGGGGTGGCCAGCTTCGACGTCGTCACCGTCGCGGTCCAGCCGGGGACGGGCTGCAGCGACACCGACGCGATCGGGTGGTCGGTCGGCACGTTGACCTCGACCTTGACGGTGGACGCGCTGTCCTTCTCGTTGGGCACCTTGAAGGCGACCGTGCTGTAGCCGCCCTGGGCAGCGGTGTTCGGCTGCACGGTGACGTGGGCGAAGGCCGGCACGGCGGCCAGCAGGACGGTGGCGCCCGCGAGCGCCGCGACAGCGGCTGCACGGCCGCGCAGCCGGGAGGTACGGGACGTGTGAGACGTGCGTGGCATGCGTGAGCTGCTCATGGCAGGGGTGCTCCACGGTGAGAAGTGCGGACGGTGGCATGGCGCGGGCCGCGCCGCCTGCACAAGGGTGCGGTCGTGGTACGCGCGTACGTATGCGGTGATCGTCGCCGCGGCAATGTGCGACGGGATGCCGTACGGGTACGCGGGTGCGCCACAGGTGCGTTCCTGTGCCGGTCGCGGCCGGGCTCGGCCTGCGCGCCGTCGCCGACCCACCCCAGGTGCACGGGAGGAGCGGACGCCGCGTCAGGCCGCCAGGGCCACCGGTGGGCCGCGCCTGGCCAGGGAGTGCCGCAGCAGAACCGTGCGGTAGCCGGCGCCGGCGTCACCCGTACGCCGTATGCCGCGCGGTCCTGCGGTGGCCACGGCTGCGGCGAGCGCCGACAGCAGGGCGTGGGCGCGGCGCAGGACCGCGGGGCTCAGAACGGCCAGCCCCGCCGCGCCGCGCACCGAGAGCCGGACCAGCCGCCACAGCGCGGCCTCGCCCCGCCGCAGCAGCCAGCCCGCGACCACCGCGGCCAGCAGGTGGCCGAGCAGCATCGGCAGCGAGCACATCGGCAGGGCCGACATCGTCAGATGCGTGCGGCCGCCCGCCTGGGGCGCCATGCCGGGCATGCCCGGCATGGACAGCGGGCCGTTCGGGTCGATGCCCGCGTTGATGACGACCTGCCGGGCCGACTGCGCGGTGAGCCGCGGCCCGTGGCCGTCGCACACCAGCCGGGCGGCGATCGACAACAGTCCGCCATGGTTGTCACTCGAAGGAGTGAGTGACTGTGTGGCGCACATCTGGCCCGCGCCGAACACCGTGTGCAGGGCGAGCTGGCCCCCCGCGAGGAGGGCGGCGATGCCCGGCAGCGTCCGCTCCCGGCCCGCGAGCGGGGCTACGACGGCGAGGACCGCGAACCACCCCAGCACCAGCGACCACACGGGCACCGGAGTGCCGGAGGCCAGTGTGTGCCCGGCTGCGGCCAGCACGACGCAGACCGCGGTGAACACCGCGGCCCGCAGGAGTCGCATGCCGGCGCCTGCGCGCACAGCGGTGGCGGGGGAAGCCATGACGGCCGACATCCTCTCACCGCACGCAGGGGGCGCGGAACAGGGGGTGTCCGGCTCGCGGTGGTGTGTCCGACCGATTCCTTACACCCATACGCCGGGCGCACGCATCCGCCGAATGAGCGGGATCACGTCAACCCCACGCTTACGGAGCGCTCTTCGCGGCAATACGTATCCGTATGTCGAGCCGCAGCCAGGAGGCTGGAGCATGAGCATCTGGTGGTCCCTCCATTTGCGGCGCGAGGCTGCGAGCGTCCCGCTCGCCCGGAGACTTCTGCTGGGGACCATGGAGACCGCCGGGGTCGACCCCGACATCTCCTTCGATCTCTCGGTGGCTCTGTCCGAGGCGTGCGCGAACGCCGTGGAACACGCCGGATCGGCGACCGGTTACTGCGTCACCGCCCTGATCGACGGTGACTGCTGCCGGATCGAGGTCGCCGACTCCGGGCCGGGTTCATCCCGCGACCGCACACCCGAGTTCGACCGCATGTCCGAGTTCGACCGCAAACCCGACTGGGTCCTGCACCCGGCCCGGCCGCTGACCCACCGGGGCCAGTACGCCGAGCACGGGCGCGGGCTGTTCCTCATCGAAGCGCTGGTGGACCATGTGCGCTTCCACGACCGGCCCGGGCACGGCACGGTCGTGTCCTTCGACAAGATGCTGAAATGGCGTGACGACGCCCTGCTCAAGGCGTCCTGACGTCGCCGTGCCCCGCGGCGCCGGCCCGGGCTAGCCGCGCAGCCCTGCCATCCAGGACTCGATCTCGTCGGCGCCCCGCGGCAGGGCCGCGGACAGGTTGCGGTGCCCCTCGGGGGTGACCAGGATGTCGTCCTCGATCCGGACGCCGATGCCGCGGTACTGCTCCGGCACCGTCAGGTCGTCGGCCTGGAAGTACAGCCCGGGCTCGACGGTGAGCACCATGCCGGGCTCCAGGGTGCAGTCCACGTACGCCTCGGTCCGCGCCTGGGCGCAGTCGTGCACGTCGAGGCCGAGCATGTGCCCGGTGCCGTGCAGGGTCCAGCGGCGCTGGAGTCCGAGTTCGAGCACCCGCGCGACCGGTCCGTCCAGCAGCCCCCACTCGACCAGCCGCTCGGCCAGCACGCGCTGTGCGGCCTCGTGGAAGTCGCGGTAGGCCGCGCCCGGCTTGACCGCGTCCATGCCCGCCTGCTGCGCGTCGTGGACGGCGTCGTAGACCTGCCGCTGGATCGGCGTGAAGCGGCCGCTGACCGGCAGCGTACGGGTGACGTCCGCGGTGTAGAGGGTGCGGGTCTCCACGCCGGCGTCGAGCAGCAGCAGGTCGCCGGAGCGGACCGGGCCGTCGTTGCGCACCCAGTGCAGGGTGGTGGCGTGCGGCCCGGAGGCGCAGATCGAGCCGTAGCCGACGTCGTTGCCCTCGACCCTGGCGCGCAGGAAGAAGGTGCCCTCCAGGTAGCGCTCGGAGGTCGCCTCGGCCTTGTCCAGCACCTTGACGACGTCCTCGAAGCCGCGTGCGGTCGACGCGCAGGCCTGCTCCAGCTCGGTGATCTCGAACTCGTCCTTGACCGCCCGCAGCTCGGAGAGGAAGGCGGTCAGCTCCGCGTCCCGCTCGGCCGTCACCTTGTCGGTGAGCGCCGCCTCGATGCCCGCGTCGTGGCCGCGGACGACCCGGACGGGACCGGTGGCCGCGCGCAGCTCGGCTGCGGCCTTGCGCACGTCGCGGCACGGCAGCCCGAGCAGTTGCTCGGCCTCGGCCAGGCTGTGCCGGCGGCCGACCCACAGCTCGCCCTGGCCGTCCAGCCAGAACTCGCCGTTCTCCCGGTTGGAGCGCGGCAGCAGATACGCCGTCGCCTCGTGCCCGCCGTCAGCCAGCGGTTCGAGGACCAGGACCGCGTCCTGCGTCTGGTCGCCGGTGAGGTGGACGTACTCGGTGCCCGCCCTGAACGGGTAGTCGGTGTCGTTGGACCGCCTGCGCAGATTGCCCGCGGGGACGACGATCCGCTCGCCGGGGAAGCGCGCGGAGAGCGCGGCACGGCGTGCCGCGGTGTGGGCGGCCTGCGGAATGGGGGCCAGGCCGTGCAGCTCGGTGTCCGCCCAGCCCGTCTTCATGGCGGCGGCCAGCTCGTCGGACACCGCCGGGTAGAGCCCGTTCTTGCGCTGCTTGATCGGCTTGTCCTGTCCGGCGCCCTGCGCTTCCTGCGCCGTCCTGTCCTTCGCCGCGCGCTGCTCGTCCCCGTTCGCGCCCTGCTGCTGGTCGGCCTCCGCCACGTCCTGCCTCCTCATGATGAACTCGTCCGTCCATCGTAGGCGGGCCGCGTGTCAGTCGAAACGGGCCACCAGCAACACCAGGTCCTCCTCGCCCCCCGTGGCGTCCAGACCGCCGGGCAGCACGGCGTGCAGCAGGTGGTCGGCCAGCAGCGCCGGATCCTCCCGCACCGTCCTGGGCGCGCTCTGGGCCGCGGCGTGCACCTGGGCGAAGGCCCGGTCCACGGGCTCCCCGGTGCGGTGCAGCAGCCCGTCGGTGTAGAGGACCAGGCTCTCGCCCGCGCGTACGTGCAGCTCGACGCTGGGGGCCTCCCAGCAGCTGAGCATGTTCAGCGGCGCGGAGAGCGACGTCTCGACGAACTCGCAGCGGTGGTCGCCGACCAGCAGCGGCGGGCAGTGCCCGGCACCCGCCAGCGTCACCCTGCGCCCGCCGGGCGTCTGCGGGGCACCCACGTGGCCGAAGAGCGCGGTCGCCGAGCGCGCCGGCTCGGTCAGCCTGAGCAGCAGTTCGAGGTCGGAGAGCACCGCGACCGGGTCCTCGCCCTCCATCACCGCGTACGCCCGCAGCGATGCCCGCAGCCGGGCCATCGCGGCCACCGCGCCCGGACCCGCGCCGGTCACCCCGCCGACGGCCAGGCCGAGTGAGCCCTCGGGCAGCGGCAGGGCGTCGTACCAGTCGCCGCCGCCCAGTGGCCCGGTGCTGTGGCGTACGGCCATGCGCACGCCGGGAACCCGCGGCAGGCGGGCGGGCAGCGTCTCCGCCGCCAGTTCGGCACTGGCCCGCCGCACCCGGGCCAGTTCCAGTCCGCGGGCGATGTGCTCACCGGCGAACCGCAGGTACAGACCTGTCAGCCGGCGCTGCCGGTCGGTGGGTTCCGCGGCCTCGTCGTAGAACCAGACGACGCTGCCGAGCCGGCTCACCCCTGGGGAGGTGTCCACGATTCCTGTGGAGAGGTCGTTCAGATCCGGGGAGGAATCCGCGAAGGCCGGGAGGCCGTCGACGCCCGGGACCGTGGAGGAGCCGGCCCCGCTTGTGGAGGATTCGCCCACGCGGGGTGAGAATCCGGTGCCGTTCGCGGCGAGCGCCAGCCCGTAGGCGGCGCCGAGGCCGAGCTGTGCGGCGACCTCGCGCTGCCGGGCGTCGGGCCGTTCGCCGTGCCGCAGGTCGGCGTGTACGGCCTCGTCGGCGTCCACCGGGCCGCGGCCGAAATCCACGGTCTGCAGCGCGCCCAGATCGGCATGGCCCAGGCCCAGCCCGACGGTGGTGTCGGGGCCGAGGCCGTCCGCCGGTGAGAGCGCGATCAGGCCGCGCTGGGCGCCGACCAGGGTCGCTCCGGCCTGCACGACCTCACGCAGCGTGTCGTCGAGTAGCGCTGTGCGGGCGAGCCGTTCGGTCAGTTCGTGCAGTAGGGACAGGTCGCAGACCCACGACGCGAGGCGGTCCTGCACTGCCAGTGAGTGCTCAGGCGAGCCTCGCTCCGGCAGTGCGGGGGCCGACACGGCCACCGGTGCGGGCGGGACTGCGGGGGCCACTGGGGAAGGGGTGGCCGCGGTGGCGACAGGCGCAGCGGGAGTATGCGCCGCAGCGGACCTGAGTGGCTCGCTTCCGGCCACTTTTCTGACGTGGGCCGGGTTCATGGCCGGGAGCTTCCGGCCAGTGGCCAGCAGGTGGGGCAATCAGCGCTTTTCGTTCGCAGTGTGCGGAGCACCTGCATGATTAGCATCGCAAACCCCCATGTGTGCTGCGCCGCTATCAAGGACCCCACTTCTACACGCCCCATCGTGGGCATGTCCAGGATTGTCCTGGTACACGGAGTGGTGTCGGACTCCTTGCGTCGGACGGCCCTGTCGCCATACGTTGGCTGAAAACAACCACCCCCGTTCTATGCGCGCTGTCGACTGATCCCAGCCAACAGCGCGTCATATTGCGGGCGATGGGTAGGAACCCGATGTCTGGCTCAAGCGTCGTATGTACGTAATCAGTTGACGGCCGACCTAACCCCGAGTGGCGAGGGGTGCCGGGCGCTCCCGGCGTGCACCACGAATCCGTGGGTCACGATCAGGGCACCGCGAACAGACAGGCGCCATATGCGCGCTACCCTCCGTCACGTTCCACGCTCGGCTGGCGGCGTGATGCGCTGCCTCGTAAGCGGTGTGCTCGACAAGTTACGTTTCTGTAATGGGCAGATCCCTGGGCGTTAACGGAAAGGAACGAGCGCTGATGCGCGAGATCCTCGGAAGGCGACGCAAGCTCTCACTACAGCGAAAGGAGCAGACCGCGTTGCTCAACGCGGCGCTCACCTACGCGGAGCAGTGGCAATGGCGGGTCGTGCCCGGTGCCGGGTTCGACACCCGCGGCGGCTGGCGGGCGGCCGGAGCGCAGCCGTGCGCCTGCGGGCGCCCCAACTGCCCGGTGCCCGGGGCGCACCCGCTCGACCCCGGACTGCTGGCCGCGACCCGCGACCCGCGGATGGTGCGCCATTGGTGGACCCGCAGGCCCGACGCGCCGGTGGTGCTCGCCACCGGAGACCGGGTGTCCGCCGCGAGCCTGCCCGCGGTGGCGGGGGCGCGCGCACTGGAGGCGATGGAGAGCCTCGGGGTACGGCTCGGCCCTGTGGTCGCCACCCCCACCCGCTATCTGCTGCTGGTCGCGCCTTACTCGCTCGCCGACCTCGGCGAACTGCTGGACAGCCACGACTGGGTGCCCACGTCACTGCGCTACCACGGTGACGGCGGCTACGTGGTGCTTCCGCCGTCGAGCGGCAGCACCGGCCAGCTGCGCTGGGTGCGGCCGCCGCTGCCGGATGAGCGGACCGGCGACCAGGCGCCCTGGCTGCCGCCGATCGCCCGCCTGGTGGACGCGCTGGTCCGGGCCGGCCGTACGGCGCCGGACGGCGACCGGCTGACGTTCTGACCGGTCGTCGGCCGGGCGTGTCAGTACGACCGCGGGGCGGTGTCCCGAACGACGGCGGGGTCGTAGGGGCGTGGCAATTGCCGCGCCTCTACGACCCCGCCGCATGTTCCCGGCGCCGCATACATCCCCACGTGCTTACCCGCCCCGCACGCGCGGAGGCGTACGGTCGGCGCACTGCTCGTACGGACAGGCGTGCGCCGCACACTCACTCGTTCGGGTAGCCGTCCGCCGCGGGTGGCCGCCGTGACGGCGACGGGTGGGGCGGATGTCACAGTCCGGCCCGCTATGTTCGGTTCACGGCATTCGGCCACCGAGCAGCAAGGGGAGCGGTACATGGCATCGCACCAGCCGGCGCAGGAGACCGGCGACCGGTTGCGCCTGATCGCCGCCGCCAGTGTCGCGGCGCTCGCCGTGGTCCTCCCGCTGGCCGCGGCTACCGCGGGTCCGCACGACGGCGCCCACCGCGGCAACGCGGGCCACAGCGCGTCGCACCGCGTGCCGGACGAGGGTCCCGCGGACGCGGCGGACGGCGACTGAGCCCCCGGCGGAGCCTGTGCCGAGCGGCGTCAGGACATGGAAAACCCGGTCGCTGACGACGGGGGATGCATCAGCGACCGGGCTGAATAAACGGTAACAAGACTTCGTCCGAACGCAAATTCCCCGAAGGGTGCGGGCCACCCGAATCGCCGCGATTTCAAGGGAGTTGTGACCGGAATCACTGACCGACCGCTCAGTCGGGTCCCACCGACCGGTCGGACGGTCCACCGCGGCTCCTCACTCCCGGCTCCCCACCGGGAGCCGCGAGCCGCGAGCCGCCGGCCGGGCGCCCGCGGGCACCCGGCCCCGCGGCGCTCAGCTGAGCGTGATCTGCCGGTTGGTGAAGCCGCTCCTGGCCCGCCGCTCCTCCGCGGTCAGCGGCTCGACACGGCCCAGCGTCTCCGCCAGCCGCTCGCCGAAGGCCGCCGCCGGCTTCTCGACCTCGTCCGCGCCCATGCCCACCGGCAGGTCCCACACCGGCACCGTCAGCCCGTGCGCGCGGAAGGAGCCGACCAGCCGGGTCCCCTCGCCCAGCGAGGACGCGCCGGCCGCGTGCAGCCGCGCCATCGCGTCGAGCAGCGCCTCCTCGGGGTGCGGCATGACCCAGCGCAGGTGGTTCTTCTCCGGCGTCTCGCACCAGTAGGCCGCGTCGACGCCGGTCAGCCGCACGGTCGGGATGGCGGCCTGGTTGGCGCGCTCCAGCGACGCCGCCACCTCGCCGGTCGCGGTCTCGGCGTCCTCCAGCCAGTACTCGAAGCCGCTGTGCACCTCGGGCACGAAGGGCGCGTCCAGGTCGAGCAGGTCCTGCAGCCGCGGTCCGTCGGGCGCGGGCCTGCGGCCCTCCACCGGGTTGCCGGGCTCGGCGGTGAGCGCCCGGGCCAGGGTGTCGGCGAGGTCGCGGCTGATGTCACCGGAGGCGGTGTCGCTCTGCAGGCCGAGCAGGACGGCGCCGGTGTCGCGGCGCAGCCCGGGCCACGCCATCGGCAGGACGGTGCCGAGGGTGACCGACGGGACTCCCTCGGGCAGCGCCTCCTTGAGCGTCAGCGGCACGGTCGCGGCCGGCACCAGCTCGCGCAGCGCCACCCAGTCGCACTCGCCGGGCAGGCCCTCGAAGGGGCGGCGGACCAGCTCGGTCACCGCGTGCGCCGCCTCGCGGCCATGGCAGGCCTTGTAGCGGCGGCCCGAGCCGCACGGGCAGGGCTCCCGCGCGCCGACCACCGGCACTGCCGCCCCCTCCGCGGTCCTGGCGGCCTGTCCGGCCCCCTTGCTCCTGGTGGCGGTCGCGCGCTTCTTGGCCATGGCTCGGTCTCTCCCGGTGCGGCGGTGTTCCGGCCGCGAGCCTAGCGCTCGGCGGGGCCGCCGCCGGACCACGACGGGCGGGGCGCGCTCAGCTCCGGTCGTCCAGCGACTCGGCCAGGTCCAGCGGGAGGTCGAGCGGGATGCCGCAGGGCAGGCCGATGCCCGTACCCCCGCTTCCGGGGCCGCCGCGGCGGGCGTGCCGGCCGCGGACCGGCAGCAGCGCCCAGACGGTGACCTCGCCGGGCGCGTCGTCCCGTACACCCCAGCGCAGCGCCAGGCTGCCCACGATGCCGAGCCCCCTGCCGCCGTGCGCGGTCAGCGAAGGGCTGGAAGGGCGCGGCCTGGTGGGGCCGCCCCCGTCGGTGACCTCGACCTTCAGCAGCCCGTCCGCCCCGACGGCCCAGCCGGCACGTATGCCGTACTCCAGCTGTGCGGCTGCCGTGGACTGCGCGGATACCGCGGACTGTACGGCTGCCGCGGGCTGCCCGACCTGGCCGCGGGCGCCTGCAGGTTCCTGCCCGGCGTCGTACATTGCGCCCGAATCGCCGAGTGGCCGGGCATGGCGACACGAATTGCTGAGCAGTTCGGAGAGGATCAGCACCGCGTCGTCGATCACCGTCTCCGGGACGTCCTGCGCGTGCAGATCCCCGCGCATTCGTCTGCGTGCTTCCGCGACGCCGGTAGGACCATGGGGCAGGGCCATGGTCGAGGACGTCGGCACCTCCTGTGCGACCATCATCGACACCCCCGTGACCTCCTTCACCCCACGCCACGGGATGGATGCCCCCTGGGACTCGACCGGAAACAGGCCAACCGCGATCTATTGACGCACTCCATACGCCTTTCGGACGCCCGCGCGTCATACGCGCATGCCGTCGGCATGAGACGCCCGCGTACGCCCCGCGGCCATGTCAGAGGCGAGGCCCGTCCGGGCTGCTCAACTGGTCCCGCACCTGGCCCGGCCGGTTGGTGATGATCGCGTCCACCCCGAGCCGCGCGCACAACTCCACGTCGGCGGGCTCGTCCACCGTCCATACATGGACGGCGTTTCCGGCCCTGTGCAAACGCGCCACATACCCGGGATTGGCACGCACGATGCGCATGCTCGGCCCCGCGATCCGCACTCCCGCGGGCAGCCGCCCGTCCCGGTGCCGCGGCGACACGTACTGCATCAGGTACACGGTCGGCAGCGCGGGCGCGGCCAGCCGCACCCGGCGCAGCGAGCGGGACGAGAAACTCATCACCCGCACCTGGGAGGACTCGCCAGGCGGCGGGGGCCGGTCCAGGCCGAAGCGGTGCAGCAGGTCGATCAGCCGCTCCTCCACCTGCCCGGCCCAGCGCGTCGGATGCTTGGTCTCGATCGCCAGCTCCACCCGGCGGTCGGTGTCCGCGACCAGTTCCAGCAGCCGCCGCAGGGTGAGGACCCGGCTGCGCTCGTCCAGGTCGTACCGCTCGGGCGCCTCGGGGTCGGTGTGCTGGCCCTTCCACGAGCCGAAGTCGAGCGCCGCGAGGTCGGCCAGCTCCAGCGAGGAGACGGCGCCGCGGCCGTTGGACGTACGGTTCACCCGCCAGTCGTGCACGCAGACCAGCTCGCCGTCCGCGGTCAGCCGGATGTCGCACTCCAGGGCGTCGGCGCCGTCCTCGATGGCTTTCCGGTACGCGGCGAGCGTATGTTCTGGTACATCCTCGGAAGCACCCCGATGGGCGACGACCTGGACAGGTCGCCCGTACGGGTACGCCTCCGGGACCGCGCGCACATGTGTCACCGGTTCATGGTGCCACCGCCTCGCCGGCGGTCACGCGAACCGGCCCCGCGCACGCGCCACGGACATGCACAGCTACCGCTTACGGCGGTCCGACACGCCGTGGGAAATGCTGTGTTCGCCCCACTACCCTGTCCTGACCCCGAGGAGAAACGCTGTGAGCACCGAGAACGAAGCCGGATCCGTCCCGGCTGCGGAGTCGGCAGCGACCGCGCCCGACGGTTCCGCGCCCGACGGTGCCTCGGCGGCACAGGCCCCCGTTCCCCCGGCGGATGCGCCGGCGCCCGCGGTACCCGCCGCGCCCGTCGACGACGCGCCCCGGACCGAGGTTCTTCCCGCTCAGGCACCGCCGCCGGTGGGTCCGCCGTCGCCGTACGGCCCGCCCCCTGCCGCGCTGACCCAGCAGACGCACACGCCCGCGGCGCCCCAGCCCGCGCCGCCGGTGCCGGCCGCCGCGCCGTACGAGCACGGCGGATACCAGGCACCGAAGCCGGCCGCGTACGACGCCCCCGTGCCCCCGCAGCAGTCCGCCCACGACGCCCACCAGTCCTCCGCCGCCCCGCAGGCCGTGCCCGCGCCCGTCGTACCGGCCCAGACGCAGGCGTACGCGCAGCCGGCGTACGGCGCCGAGCAGCCCTCCCCGTACGGCTCCGAGCAGCCCCAGCAGGGGCCGCAGGGGCCGCAGGACCCCTACGCCGTACCGTCCACCCCGGCGTACGCGAGCGGCGGCCAGCCGCCGCAGACCCAGCACGGCTACGGCGGCGGCGGTCCCGAGGGCCCGGTGTGGGGCGCACCGGTGCCCGTGCCGCCGGACGGCGGCCGCAAGCGGCGCGGCGTCGGCGGCCTGGTCGCCGCCGTCCTGGTCGCGGCACTGGTCGCCGGCGGTGTCGGCGGCGGCATCGGCTACTGGGCCGCGGAGCACAACGACGACAACAACAACACCACGTCCTCCACCACCGTCTCCGACTCCAGCAGCCAGAAGGCGCTCAACCGCGCGCCCACCTCGGTGGCCGGCATCGCCGGCAAGGCGCTGCCCCGCGTCGTCACCATCAAGGCCAGCGGCAGCCAGGAGAGCGGCACCGGCACCGGCTTCGTTTACGACACGCAGGGCCACATCCTCACCAACAACCACGTGGTCGCCCCCGCGGCCGACGGCGGCAAGCTCACCGTCACCTTCTCCAACGGCAAGACGTACGACGCCGCGGTCGTGGGCCGCGCCCAGGGCTACGACGTGGCGGTGGTCAAGCTCAAGAACGCCTCGGGCGTGACGCTGTCCCCGCTGCCCCTCGGCAACTCCGACCAGGCCGCGGTCGGCGACGCCACCATCGCCATCGGCGCCCCCTTCGGCCTGTCCGGCACGGTGACAACCGGCATCGTCAGCGCCGTCCACCGCCCGGTCGCCTCCAGCGACGGCCAGGGCTCCTCGGCCTCGTACATGAGCGCGATCCAGACCGACGCGTCGATCAACCCGGGCAACTCCGGCGGCCCGCTGCTCAACGCCAACGGCGCCGTCATCGGCATCAACTCCGCCATCCAGCCCGGCGGCACCGCCCAGCCCGGCACCCAGGGCGGCAGCGTCGGCCTCGGCTTCGCCATCCCGATCAACCAGGCCAAGCGCGTCGCCGACGAGCTGATCAAGACCGGCCAGCCGGTCTACCCGGTCATGAAGGTCAGCCTCGACCCCCAGTACCAGGGCGACGGCGCCAAGATCGGCGCCAGCAGCGACGCCGTCTCCTCCGGCGGCCCCGGCGACCTCGCCGGCCTCAAGCCCGGCGACGTGATCACCGAGTTCGACCACACGATCATCGACAGCGACGAGACCCTGATCGGCGAGATCTGGCAGCACCAGCCCAAGGACAAGGTCACCATCGCCTACACCCGCAACGGCACCGCCCACACCACGACCGTCACCCTCGGCTCCCGCGTAGGCGACTCGCCCCAGTAAGCTGTCCCCCGCACGCCCAGGACCCCCACCGGGTCCACCGGCGCTGCGGGGAGGCTTGCCCGAGCGGCCGAAGGGAACGGTCTTGAAAACCGTCGTGGCAGCGATGTCACCGTGGGTTCAAATCCCACAGCCTCCGCAGAGGTCAGCGAAGTAGCTGGTCAGATGGGGTGCCTCTCAGTGAGAGGCACCCCATCGGCATGTCCGACGTCCCACGTACGGCCGCCCGTGTCCCGCCGTCGACCACTGTGTATAGACCAGGCGTGATGAACCGCCGAAGGGCTCGGCGGTCTACGCGGTCGAGCCGCAGAACCGGGAACTTCTGAAGAGGTTGCGGAACTACGATGAGTTCCAGCACCGTCCCAGGTCTTCAGGTACATCCACCTTCCGCGCGCGAATTTGGAGACACCTTGAAGCTTTTGCTTACGTCAGGCGGCGTCACAAACCCAAGCATCCACTCGGCGCTCGTGCAGCTTCTCGACAAGCCGGTCGCCGAGTGCCACGCCCTCTGCGTCCCGACAGCACAGTGGGGTCACCCGATGTGCGGTCCGACATCGGTGCGGGGCTTCGCAGCCGCCGAGCCCACGTGGCAGCACCTGTCCGGCCTGGGCTGGGCGTCGCTCGGTGTCCTCGAGCTCACCGCACTGCCCACCATCGGTGCCGAGCGATACGTCCCCTGGATCCGGGAGGCCGACGTGCTCCTGGTCGACGGCGGCGACGCGACCTATCTGTGCCACTGGATGCGGGAGTCCGGGCTGGCCGATCTGCTGCCTTCGCTGCCCGACACGGTGTGGGTGGGAGTGAGTGCCGGAAGCATGGTGATGACGCCCCGGATCGGAGCGTACTTCGTCGAGTGGCCGTCCGCGCCGGACGACCGCACTCTGGGAGTCGTCGACTTCTCGATCTTCCCGCACCTGGACGCTTTCCCAGGCAACACCCTGGCTGACGCAGAGCGGTGGGCCGCCGACATCGGTGTCCCGGCCTACGCCATCGACGAACAGACGGCCATCAAGGTCGTCGACGGCTACGTCGAGGTGGTCTCCGAAGGGCAATGGACGAAGTTCGGGTCATAGCCGGCCCGGCATGCGCGGACGGCAGCTCGGACGCGTCCCCCCACCGCCGCACACGACACCGACTGAACCAGCGTGCCCTTCTGGACGCCCAGGAGCGTGGCCTCCTCCGGGCTGGCCTGGTGCGGCTCGGGCCGCTCCACCGCACGGGTCACCGTGACGCCGATCTCCGCCATCCGTCGGACGACGCCGATGCCCGCGTGCGGGCCGGCTTCCGGGAGGACGACGAGGGTGCCGGCCGTCAGGGCGTAGGGCTCCCAACTGGTCGAGAGCTGGACAGGCTTGCCGTCGGCGAGGAACTCGTAGGCCGTGCGCACGCACAAGTCGCCCTCGGTGATGCCGAGCCGGGCGGCGATGTCGGCCGGGGCGGGCACCTTCGCCTCGCTGCGGCTCTCCCACGTCCCCCGCCGCCCAAGCGCCGCCATGTCCGCGGCGAAGGGCGAACCGCCCGCCTGCTCACGGTAGATGGACCGCACCATGCGCAGCCGTTCGCGCGGCTCGGCAACGTACGTACCTGACCCGGCCCGGCCCTCCGAGGTGCCTGCGCGTCCACCACCCCACGTCCTCCGCCCCGATGGACGAGCGCGTCCTATGAGGCGTGCTCGACTGCGACCCCTACGCCGAAGATCCGCACCCGCGCATGCAGGTCGTGAGCGTGGCCATCGTCGGCGACGTCTGGATCAACCACCTCGACCCCGACGGCCTTGCTGTACTTGCCGCCAAGCTGCGCGCCCAGGCGGACCGCCTTGACCACGACGTACGTCCCCAACTCCTTGCTGCCCGCGCCGACTGGGACGCCCGCCACAGCGTCTGAACGCACCTCCCTCCGCCTGCCGCGCCCTGTACGCGACGTCGGAGGGTGCTGTGCGTTCAGGCGTCTGGGCCTTACGGCAGCGTCGCGGCGTCGACCCGCGAGAAGATGAGGTCGCTCTCGCCGTCGACCGGCCCGCGCCACCGGATCGGCACCGCGGCCGCGCCGTGGAGTGCTGTGGGGTACGTGTCCGCCGCGTACTCGTTCGCCAGGCGGTAGACGTGGAAACCGTGTTCGCGCATGGTTTCGAGCAGTTCTTCGACGGAGTCGCCGAGTTGGGCCATGCGGTCGGGGGTGACCTCGACGGTGACCTCGGCGTCCGGGCGCAGCCGGTCGAGGAGCGGGGCCATGCCACGTACGACGCTGCCCTCTGCGCCCTCGACGTCGACCTTGATGACGCGGGCCTGCGTGATCTCGTCCTCCGTGAGCACGTCGGGCAGCGGGAAGGCCTCGATCTCGAAGGTCGACTCCACCGGCCCGTCCCACGGGACGATGCTGTTCGCGCCCATGTTGGCGGAACAACCGTGCGGTCTTTGCGGCGATCAACACCTTCCACGAGGCAGCCCGCACCGACCTCGGCGTCTCCGGGTCGGTTTCTGGGGAGACTCATCCAGAGCGGGATCTTTTGCTCCCGCCAGTCCGGGAGCACGGTGATCACTGACGTGCGGGCACAAGAGGATCAACATCACCCGACACCGGCCGCTGTAGGGCGCGGGGGTGAACCGAAGGCTGCGAGCTAGATCTTCTCTGCGCCAACTGGTCACATGCCCACGAGATCGAGAGGGTCGGTCGGTCGAAAATGTCGTTGCCCAGCGTCATTACCTTGCCGACAGAGCAGTTACAACTACGTCAAGCCTGCCCCTGCGCCCTGCGACATGGGAGGAAGTCCAAGCTCCGTGCGCGCGGTGGCCAGGAAGTGGCTTTCGGCGGCCCAGAGACTTCGATACTCCTCCGCCGGTATGGCTTCCGGCATGTGCGCGGCCCGGGTGGCCGCGATCGCACGCACCTGGGCCAGGAGCTGCTCGACGGCCTCCCCGGTCGCGGGCTGCTCGGACACGAGACGGGCAGCCGATTCCGCCGCCTCAAGCCGCTCCACGTAGGGACGGCCGCTCTCGTCGAAGAAGGGCATCATCGTTCCGGGGCGGTACGGATGCGCAATCGCCGAGATTGTGGCGTTGGGATCGCGGGTGAAAGCGAGGTATTCGCGATATGCCGTCAGGAAGTCACGGTAGGTGGTCAGCCGAATGTCCCTCCATTGGCGTGCGTGGTCACGCCGCCAAAGCTGATCTTGATTTCGGGTGGACAGCCACCCGCCGAGCAGCACGGCACAGAACGTGACAACGCTCGACGGAGCTTGACTCTGTCGGGGATCTTGGTGCTTCCCGGCGCGGTAGCGCGGCCGGCGAAGAACACCGCAAGGTGCTCGCCGCGTTGACCCTGCTCGCGTGCGGCAGAGACGACAGCCGGCCTGTCGAGTTCGCCTCGATGTGTGTCCGAGGGAGGCCGACCCCAGTCCGCCACTTGTCGACGATCGCCTCGATGCCGGGGCAGGAGCGCGGTCAGGGCGGGTGTGTCAGTGGCCGCTGTTAGCGTCCGGTCCGTTCTGGCCGAGCTGGGTGGGAGGGTCGTATGGGCGCGTCGGGGTGGGACTACTCCGTGCCGTATCAGGAAGATGTCGTCGGGGCCTTCGAGGGGCTGCGACGGAAGGTCTTCGAGGAGCGGGACTACTACTGGGTCTCCGGCGCCGACTGGCGACCCGTGGAGGATCGTCTGCCGTGGCCGGAGACCGTCGAGGAGCTCTGGGCTGACGAGATTGTCCAGGAGGCTGGGACTCATTCGATCCTCGACATCTTCCGGATCATCGGACAGGACGAGAAGCCGGACCACTTCACGATGAAGCAGGTGACCGAGGAAGAGGCGCTGCGTGTCCTCGGCATCCGGAAGCTCACCAGGGCGCACGTGCCGAGGTTGGAGGAGTTCGACCACTGGCGGTGGTACGGGCGGTGCGCCGTGCTCCATGACGATCAGGGGGAGCCGCAGGAGATCTACTTCTGGGGCTACTCCGGAGACTGAGAGGGCACGGTGGACCGGCTATGGACCGCCGGAGGCGGCGTCGGCCCAGGCAGTCCTCCGCTTTCGGCGCCCGCTACCAGCGGCTTCCTGAAGCGGAACGCCTGCACGCCCGCGTGGTTGCTCCGAACCCGACGAGCCTGTGCGGTCCAGAAACGGCGGACTTGTGCAGCCCTGGGGAGGGCTAGCGGGGCTGCTGCCGGGTGGAGCTGCCGTCGTCGATCAGGGCACGGTCATGTCGGGGGGAGATGTCGGAGCGAGCGTCGGAAGCAGAACCGGGATTGCCTGGGCGAGGTCTGTTGCCCTTCGCGCACCGGCGGTCTGGTCGGCGTGTGGCTCAGCGGCGGGAGCTTGCGGGAACGGCACCAGTGACGTCGGTCACCGGCGCCTTGCCGTTCCGGCCGGGAGGTGACGGGCCGGGCCGTGGCGGTGAGGGGTTCGGGGGTGTGGGGGGAGCGTGAGATGAGGCGCCCGGGTTGTCGGGTGTGAGGCGGCCGGGGCTGGGATGCGGGTCGGGGATGTGAAGTACCGCTCGGACCAGCACGGTTGGCAGTTCAGAAACCGTGACAGCGGGAAGTGCCTGACCGTTCAGGACGGGAGTATCGCCGCGGGAGCGCCGGTTGTGCCGCGCGGTTGCGACGGCGGCTGCGACCAGGCGTGGCGGCTCTGACCGACGCCCACGGTGGAGCCGTGACCTACTACGGCGGCCGGCTACGGCCTACGAGGGCGGTGCGCCGTCGGATGTGGCGGACGCAGGGGCGGACAGCCAGGTACGGATGCTCGCCATGGTGCCCGGGCCGTAGTCGTCGGTGACGCTCGCCGCGAGGTCGGCGACGGATATCGCCTGGAGGGCCGCGCGCCACGCCGTGTCGGCGGCGGACATCGCGCGGGAGATGGCGCAGGGCTGGGTGCAGGCCTCGGCCGGCGCGGCCAGGGGGCCGCGGCGGCGGATCTCGGTGCAGACGAACGCGGGCTGCGGGCCGTCGATGGCCGTGACGACGTCGAGGACGGTGATCTGGTCGGCGGACCTGGTCAGGACGTATCCGCCGGCCTTGCCCTGGACGGAGCGCACGAGGCCGGCGCGGGAGAGCGCCTGGAGCTGCTTGGCCAGGTAGCTGCCGGAGACGTCGTGCAGCTCCGCGAGGCGGGCCGCGGGGACCGGCTCCGTCGCCGCGGTCAGGACGACGCAGCAGTGCAGCGCCCACTCGACCCCGCCGGACAACTTCATGGGCTCGCACCTCCTCGACTTGACTCGGACAAAGACTATCCGACTATTATCTCGGACAAGAAGTGTCCGAGTTGTGGAGGCGTGTCCTCCCTGGATCCGGCGTGCCCCATGGTGCGCGTGAAAGGCGGCAGAGATGAAGGTCACCGTTATCGGCGGCACGGGGCTGATCGGCTCGCAGGTGGTCAGGATGCTGACCGACGGGGGGCACGAGGCGGTGCCCGCGGCGCTGTCCACCGGGGTCGACCTGCTCACCGGGAAGGGCCTGGACGAGGCGCTGCAGGGTGCCGACGTCGTGGTCAACGTGGCGAACTCGCCGACCTTCGACGAGGCGTCCCTGGACTTCTTCCGCACCTCGATGGGCAACCTGCTCGCCGCCGGCGAGCGGGCCGGGGTCGGGCACCAGGTCATCCTGTCGATCGTCGGCGTGGACCAGGTCCCCGCCCTGGACTACTACCGGGCCAAGACGCTCCAGGAGGAGCTGCTCAAGCAGGGGCCGACGCCGTACTCCATCGTGCGCGCCACGCAGTTCTACGAGTTCATGAACGCGGTCCTGTCCTGGACCTCGGACGCGGAGGCCGTGCGGCTGCCCGCGACCCCCGTCCAGCCGATGGCCGCTGCGGACGTGGCGGCGGCGGTCGCCGCGGTCGCCACCGGCTCGCCGCTGGGCGGTATCCGCAACGTCGCGGGGCCGGACGTGTTCCGGCTCGACGAGCTGGGCAAGGTCACGCTGGCCGCGCAGGGGGACGACCGGCCCGTCGTCACGGACGACCAGGCGGGGATGTTCGCGGCCGTCGACGGCGACGTCCTGATCGGCGGGCCGGACGTGCACCTGGCGCCCACGCGCTACCAGGACTGGCTCAAGCAGGCCCGCTGATCCGACGCGCCCCTGGCTGACCTGCCCGACCCCGGTGGGGTGCGTGGGGCGTGAAAAGTCTCAGGGGGCGCGCGTCGACGGTCTGGATGCCACCAGAACGGGCATCAGGCAGGTTTGTCCGCAGATCGTCACGCGTGCGAGGGAAATGGATCAACCGGCGCGTTCGGCGCGGATGCGATGGGCAAGTCTGGACTCGGCGACGCCGTCGGAATACCAGGTGGGGCGGTCGGCCGGCCGCTCCACCGCAGACAGCAGGTCCGAGTTCGGAATTCTGTCCCCTGGGAGGGAACACCATGGCAAGCATCCGTACCGTCCGTGTCCTGGCCGTTGTGGCCGCGCTGCCCGTCGCAGCAGTGCTGTTCGCCGGCACCGCCGTGGCCGACGACGGCGCTTTCGCGGGTGGAAACTCGAACGCGTCGGTGGTGAGCAACTCCGGTGGCAATGTCGGCGGCGGCAACTTCGGCAACGTGACGACGACGCAGCAGGCCGCCACCGGCGCCGGCGCGTCGAACCAGGACAACACCGCCAGTGTGGCCGGCGCCGGCTTCACCGCCATCCAGCAGAACCCCGTCAACGTCCACTTCTCGCCGCTCTGGTGATCCCCCGGGGGAGCCGAAGCCCGCGCGCCGAGGACGCGCCGGCCGGCTGACGCAGGTCAGGGCGCGCGACGGTATCCCCGTGCCGTCGCGCGCCCGCGGGCTGTCCACAGGCTGTGGACAGCCCGCGGCCACTGCGCCGGAAGGCCGTCGCAGACGGGTGTGCGGCGGCGTGTCTGCGCGGTACGGGACCGCTCGCCGCGTTCACTCGCTGGATGAGCGAAAGAAGTATTTTTATCCCTTATCTCCGCCGCCTGCTGGTCGGCACCCTGACACTGACAGGTCTGCTCTTCCCCGCGGCGACCGCCACCGCCGTCCCCTGGGCCGGCGGCGCGAACCGGGGGGACATCGCACCCCGTATTTTCCAGGGCCGCGGGTTCGACACCTGCCAGGCCCCCGACCTGGCGACGATGCAGGCATGGCGGGCGTCCTCCGCCTACGGCGCCGTCGGCATCTACTTCGGCGGCCGGGCACGCGCCTGCAGCAGCCAGCTCCATCTGACCAGCGACTGGGTACGGCAGACCACCGACGACGGGTGGAGCCTGCTGCCGATCTACGTCGGCTCGCAGAGCCCCTGCGTCAACGGCACGAACAAGAACCCCTACCGCATCGACCCCGCGACCGCGGGGGCGCAGGGCGGCACCGAGGGCAGCGACGCGGTCAGCAGCGCCAAGGCGCTGGGCCTGGGCGAGGGCAGCGCGCTCTACCTCGACATGGAGGCGTACGACCTCGGCGACGCGGACTGCGCCGCGGCGACCCTGACCTTCCTGCGCAACTGGGACCGCCAGGTGCGGGCCGCCGGCTACCTGGCCGGCTTCTACAGCAGTGCCGACTCCGGCATCAAGCACATCGAGACCGCCCGCAGGGCCGGCGTGGCCGACCTGCCGGACGCCGTCTGGTACGCCCGCTGGGGCGTCAGCGCGACGCTGACCGACGAGCCGGTGCTGAGCGACGGCGCATGGGCGTCGGACGCCCGCATCCACCAGTACACGGGCAGCGTCACCGAGTCGTACGGCGGCAAGAAGCTGACCATCGACCGGGACCTGGTCGACGCCCCCGTGGCCGTGGTCGACTGACGTTGCGGCCGCAGGCCCCCTGCACCGCTGCGCGTACGCTCCCGTACACCCTCAGGTGTATCCCTTGCGGGACGCGGGCGTGCGGCTCCCCCCTCGGGGGGTGGGGAAAGCCCCCGCCCTACGACCTGAGAGTGATCCCGTTTCGGCACCTGCGGCCGATCCGCGAGGGGTGCCCGGCCTCCTAGCGTGGAGCCATGACCACGCCTGTGTGCACCAGCGCCAGCACGACGCAGTTCACGGCCTACGTACGCACCAAGGGCCCGACGCTGCTGCGCACCGCGCGCTCCCTGACCCCCAACCCCGCCGACGCAGAGGACCTGCTGCAGACCGCGCTGACCAAGACGTATCTCGCCTGGGACCGTATCGACGACCACCGGGCCGTCGACGGCTACGTCAGGCGCACCCTGGTCAACACCAGGACGTCCCAGTGGCGCAAGCGCAAGGTCGACGAGTTCACCACCGACGAGCTGCCCGAGCCCACGCCTGGCGGCGCCCCCGACCTCACCGAGCAGCAGGCGCAGCGCGACGCCCTGCTGCGCGCGATAGCCCGGCTCCCCCCGCGCCAGCGCGCCATGGTCGTGCTCCGCTACTACGAGGACATGAGCGAGGCGCAGACCGCCGAGGCGATGGGCGTCTCGGTCGGCACCGTCAAGAGCGCGGTCTCGCGCGCGCTGGGCAAGCTGCGCGACGACCCGGAGCTGGAGCTGTGCGTGGCCTGAGCGCCGCGCGGGCCTGCGGGTCGGGGCGACCGGGGCCTGCGGGTCCGGGCGGTGGGCGTGCGGGGTAGTGACATACCAGGTGGTATGCCAGCACAATCGCGGGATACCGACCTCGCCGACCTCATGTAGCCGCCGGAGGCCCGCTGTGCTGAGCACCATGCAGGACGTACCGCTGACCGTGACCCGCATCCTCACGCACGGGACGCTGGTGCACGGCAGGTCGAAGGTGACGACCTGGACCGGCGACGGCGAACCGCAGCGCCGCACCTTCCGCGAGGTGGGCGTACGCGCGGTGCAGCTGGCGAACGCGCTGCGGCACGAGCTGGGAGTGGTCGAGGGCGAGCGCACGGCAACCCTCATGTGGAACAACGCGGAGCACCTGGAGGCGTATCTCGCCATCCCCTCCATGGGTGCGGTGCTGCACACCCTCAACCTGCGGCTGCCCGCCGACCAGCTGGTGTGGATCGTCAACCACGCCGCCGACCGGGTGGTGCTGGTCAACGGCTCCCTGCTGCCGCTGCTCGCGCCGCTGCTGCCGCAGCTGGAACCGCTGGAGCACATCGTCGTCGTCGGCCCCGGCGACCGCGGCCTGCTGGACGGCTGCCGCCCCGCGGTGCACGACTACGAGGAACTGCTCGCCGACCGGCCGGTCACCTACGCGTGGCCCGAGCTGGACGAACGCAGCGCCGCCGCCATGTGCTACACCTCCGGCACCACCGGCGACCCCAAGGGCGTGGTCTACTCCCACCGCTCGGTCTACCTGCACTCGATGCAGGTCAACTCGGCCGAGTCGATGGGCCTCACCGACCACGACACGACGCTGCCGGTCGTGCCGATGTTCCACGTCAACTCGTGGGGGCTGCCGCACGCGGCCTTCATGAGCGGGGTCAACCTGCTGATGCCGGACCGCTTCCTGCAGCCGGCCCCGCTCGCCGAGATGATCGAGAGCGAGCGGCCCACGCACGCCGCCGCCGTCCCCACCATCTGGCAGGGGCTGCTGGCCGAGCTGACCGCGAAGCCGCGCGACGTCAGCTCGCTCAAACGGGTGACGATCGGCGGGTCCGCCTGCCCGCCCGCGCTGATGAAGGCCTTCGACGAGCAGCTGGGCGTGCAGCTCTGCCACGCCTGGGGCATGACGGAGACGTCCCCGCTGGGCACGGTGGCGCTGCCGCCCGCCGGCGTCGACGCCGAGGAGGAGTGGGCCTACCGCATCACGCAGGGCCGCTTCCCTGCCTCCGTCGAGGCCCGGCTGATCGGCCCCGACGGCTCGGTGATGCCGTGGGACAACGAGTCGGCGGGCGAACTGGAGGTCCGCGGGCCGTGGATCGCGGGCGCGTACTACGGCGGCGCCGGCGCGGAACCGATCCGCCCCGAGGACAAGTTCAGCCCGGACGGCTGGCTGCGGACGGGCGACGTCGGCGTCATCTCGGCCGACGGCTACCTGACCCTGACCGACCGGGCCAAGGACGTCATCAAGTCGGGCGGTGAGTGGATCTCGTCCGTCGCGCTGGAGAACGAGCTGATGGCCCACCCCGACGTCGTCGAGGCGGCGGTCGTGGCCGTCCCCGACGAGCGGTGGGGCGAGCGCCCGCTGGCCACCGTCGTACTGGCCGAGGGGTCGGCCGCCGGCTATGCGGAGCTGCGCGAATTCCTCGCGGGGCGGGTGGCGCGGTGGCAGGTGCCCGAGCGTTGGGCGATTATTTCGGCGGTGCCGAAGACGAGCGTGGGGAAGTTCGACAAGAAGGTGCTCCGCAGGTCTTACGCGGACGGTGAGCTGGACGTCACCCAGCTCTAGCCGGCCCTGCCGGACGGCCCCTTCGGCGGGGGTGCCCATACGCCGGCGCGGCGGCTCGTGCGGTTCCCCCTCGGCGGGGGGTGCGGGGAACGGCGCGCTCAGCCCCCACCGGGGCGCGGGTCGTCTCGGGCCGAAAGGGGCTGTTGCCGTCGGAGACGGACCACCGGCCGCGAGCGAAGCTCTGGGGGAGGGCTGGTCGCGCCGTTCCCCGAGCCCCTGCATCACCCCTGCCGTTAGGGACGGCACGAGCCACGCGGCTCGTCAGGCACCCCCTGCGCAAGGGGGACCGCCTCAGCCGCCGCGGCCGGCGGGAGGGCGCCGCCTTACGCAGGAGGGGCCGGGAGGATGCGGCACAGGGCCGCCAGCGCCGCGGTGAAAGCGGTGTCGGGTGGGGCCGCGTAGCCGATGACCAGGCCGTCGGCGGCCGGGGAGGTCGCCGACGGGTGGCGGAAGTCGGCCAGCGGGTCGAGGGCCAGGCCGTGGAAGGCCGCGGCCCGAGCAGCAGCGGCCTCCGTGCCCGCGGGGAGGCGCAGTACGGCGTGCAGGCCGGCCGCGATCCCGGTCACCTCGATGTGCGGGGCGTGCTCCGCAAGCGCCGCGGCGAGTTGGTCGCGGCGCCGCCGGTAGCGCTGCCGCATCCCGCGCAGGTGCCGGTCGTAGCCGCCCGACTCGATGAAGTCGGCCAGCGCCAGCTGTTCGAGCACGCTCACCGCCGGCTCCCGCTCGCCCTTGGCCGCCACCGCGACGTCCACCAGGTGCGCGGGCAGCACCATCCAGCCGAGCCGCAGCGCCGGCGACAGGCTCTTGCTCACCGAGCCCAGGTACGCGACCCGTTCCGGGTCGAGCCCCTGCACCGCGCCCACCGGCTGCCGGTCGTAGCGGAACTCGCCGTCGTAGTCGTCCTCGAGGACCAGCCCGCCGGCCGCCCGTGCCCAGCCCACCGCTGCCGCCCGCCGGTCCGGGTGCAGGGCGACACCGGTCGGGAACTGGTGCGCGGGGGTGAGCAGGACGCTCGCCGCGCCGCTCGCCGCGAGCCCTGCCGGGTCGGCGCCGCGCCCGTCGACGGGCAGCGGGACGGTGCGCAGGCCCGCCGCCGTCAGGATGCGGCGGTGGTGCGGCAGCCCGTACTCCTCCACCGCGAGCGGCGCCGACCGCACCTGCGGGACGTGCGCCAGCAGCCGCAGCGCGCCCGCGACGCCCGAGCTGACCACGATCCGCTCGGGCGAGGTCCGCACCCCGCGCGCCCTGGCCAGGTAGTCGGCCAGTGCGCGCCGCAACTCGATCCTGCCGCGCGGGTCGCCGGGTCCGAAGGCGTCGTTGGGCGCCGAGGTCAGCGCACGGCGGGACGCGGCCAGCCAGCTCGTCCGGGGGAAGGACCCGGTGTGCGGCACCCCCTGCCGCAGGTCGAAGGCCGGCCGGGGCGCGGGGGCCGGGGGCGGGTCGGGCGCGGGCGGTGGCGCCGCCCGTTCGGCGACCCGGGTGCCCGAGCCCTGCCGCGCGGTCAGCCAGCCCTCGGCGACCAGTTCGGCGTAGGCGTCAGCGACCGCGTTCCTCGCCATGCCGAGGTCGGCGGCCAGCGAGCGGTACGGCGGCAGCCGGGTGCCGGGCGGCAGCCGCCCGGTGCTGACCGCGTCCCGCAGCGCCCTGGCGAGGACGGCCCGCTTGCCGCCCCGGCCGCTGCCGCCGTCGGCAGTCAGTTCCAGGTGCAGGTCCCGGCCGAGACCCGCAGCCGCCTCCGCCCATGCGGCGTGTGCGTCCTCCGGTGGATTGACCCGTTCTTCTGTCACGGAATTGCACTCTACGCCCGGTCATCGCTGCTTCTAGGCTGATCATCATGACAACGACGACAGACACAGCGGTACCGACCACCGCCGACCGTATCGACATCGCCACCGCAGCGCCCGCGGTCTTCAAGGCCCTCATCGGCTTCGACGCCGCCTCCCGCGCCGGCCTCGACCCCACCCTGGTCGAGCTGGTGCAGACCCGGGCCTCGCAGATCAACGGCTGCGCGTACTGCCTGCACATGCACACCAAGGACGCCCGCAAGCGCGGCGAGACCGAGGAGCGGCTGTACCTCCTGACGGCCTGGCGCGAGGCGCGGCACTTCTACACCGCCAAGGAGCAGGCGGCGCTGGCCTTCACCGAGGCCGTCACGCTGGTGTCGCAGGCCGGCGTCCCCGACGACGTCTACGACGAGGCCGCCGCGCACTTCGACGACGGGGAGCTGGCGCAGCTGCTCGGGCTCGTCCTGACCATCAACGCCTGGAACCGCATCGCGCTCACCAGCCGCCGCCGGGCCGGCACGGACGCGCGGGCGGCCACGCACTGACCGCCCGGCCCTGTCAGGTGCCGATCTTGCCGAGCAGGTCCACGATCCTGGACTGCACGTCCGTGCTGGTGGACCGCTCGGCGAGGAAGAGCACCGTCTCGCCCGACGCCAGCCGCGGCAGCTCGGCCGGGTCGATGTCGGCGGAGGTGTAGACGACCAGCGGGGTGTTGTTCAGCCGCGCGTGGCCGCGCAGCCAGTCCACGATGCCCTGCCTGCGGCGGCGGATCAGCATCAGGTCCATCACCACCAGGTTCGGGTGGACCTGCGCCGCCTTGGTCATCGCCTCGGCCTCGGAGCCGGCGTGCGCGACCTGCATCCCGCGCCGTTCCAGGGTCGCCGCGAAGGCCTGCGCGATCGGCTCGTGGCCCTCCACCAGCAGCACCCGCGGCGGATGCTGCTCGCTGTCGCGCGGCGCCAGCGCCTTGAGCAGGACGGCCGGGTCGGCGCCGTACGCCGCCTCCCTGGTCGCCTGGCCGAGCCCGGCCGTCACCAGCACCGGGACGTCCGCCGCCGCGGCCGCCTGCCGCAGCGCCTGGAGCGCGGTCCGGGTGATCGGGCCGGTCAGCGGGTCCACGAAGAGCGCCGCCGGCGGCTCCGCGACCTGCGCGTCGACCTCCTCGCGCGACCGGACGATCACCGGGCGGTAGCCGCGGTCGGTCAGCGCCTGCCGGGTCGACACGTCGGGCTCCGGCCACACCAGCAGCCGGCGCGGCTCGTCCAGCGGCTCCTCGATGCGGTCGTCGGCCACATCGGTGACGTCGACCGCGCCGTTCGGCCCGTCCAGCGGCTCGGGACCCTCGTCGGCGCCCTCCGCGGGAGCGCCTATCGCGTACGACCTGCCGGGGGCCTGCGGCTGCGGGGGCGCCGGCGGGACCGGGCGCAGCAGCGCGGTCTCCTCCTCGGGCGCGGGCGGCGCCTCCCGGCGGTCCACCGGCAACTGGCCGCTGTCCGGGTCCGCCTGCGGGTGCTGGCGGGCCTGCGGCTCGCCGCCCGGGCCGTGCGGCTGGCTCGGCACCTGCTGGATCAGGCTGCGGCTCGACGGCTCGCTGTCCGCGGCCCCCCGGTCCGCGTTGAGCCGGCGGCGCCGCCCGGAACCGCCCGCGGCGACCTGCGCGGGCAGGCCCTGCGGGCTGTGCGCCTCGACGGCCTGCGTCTGGGTCTGCGGGTCCGAACCGTCGGGCCGGTGCCCGTACACGCCCTGGCCGAGGGTGCGGACGCTTATGGCACGGCCGTAGGTGCTGGTGCTGTGCGACTGGTCGTGGTGCGGCGGGGCCGGGGGCGCGGACGCCACGGGACCCTGCTGCGGGGCCGCGGGCGCGGGCGGCGGCGGGGGCGCCGCCGGGGCCGGGCGGGTGCCCTGGGC
>NZ_CAJSLV010000048.1:207475-439780 GCF_907177275.1 Actinacidiphila cocklensis | reverse complement strand
GGCCTGGCCCCGGCCGGCCGCGGCCGGCAGCGAGCTGCCGCCGATCTCGTGGGGGGCGCCGCCGGAGGCCGAGCAGCGGCCGGCGCCGTACCAGCAGCCGAGGGTCACCCCGCAGCCCCGGGCGCCGGAGCCGCCGCGCCTGTCGCAGCCGGCCCCGCACGGCGAACCCTCCGTGCCCGCGCAGCCCGCACCCTGGGCCGAGCAGGTGCACGAGCTGGCCCGGGAGGGCGCCGTCACCCCCTGGCGCCCGGTCGCCGACGACCCGTTCGGCAGCGCCCGCGCGCAGGAGCGGCCGGGCGGGCTGACGCGGCGGTTCGCCGCCCGGGTGGTGGACACGGTGCTGTTCGCCGCGGTCACCGGGGCGGCGGCGCTGCCGCTGGGCTCCGCGGCGTACCACCACGCCAAGGACAAGGTGGACGCGGCGAAGCTGACCGGGGAGACGGTCAAGGTGTGGCTGCTCGACGCCACGACCGGGGCGGAGCTGGCGGCGGTGGCCGTGGTGGCGGTCCTGGCCGGGGTTCTGCTCGAAGTGCTGCCCACCGCCCGGTGGGGACGCACGCTCGGCAAGAAGCTGGTCGGGCTCCAGGTCCTCGACATCGAGGCCCAGCAGCCGCCCGGCTTCGGCGCGAGCCTGCGCCGCTGGCTCACCCGCTCCGTCCTGAACCTCCTCGTGGTCGGCGTCCTCGGCGTGGCCTGGTGCATCTTCGACCGCCCGTGGCGCCAGGGCTGGCACGACAAGGCGTCCCGCACCTTCGTGGCGTCCGCCTAGCCCTTCCCGCTGGTCCCACCTGCCGGCCCTCCCCGCGCTCCTGAAAGACGCTCACCCCGCGTACCAGGGGGCCGGGTCGCCCGGATGGATCTTGGCAGCGGGCGGGTGGCGCGTTGCCGGGATTGACTCGGTGTATGACCAGTGATCAGACGCCGCCCCCGGGGAACCCGTACGGGAGCCCGCCCCCGGGCGGCGGGAATCCGTACGGGAGTCCGCCGCCGGGCGGGGGGAGTCCATACGACCCGGGCCACGGCTTCGGCGGCGGCGGCCAGGACCCGATGGCCGGCATGCCCCCGCTGGCCGCCCCGGGCAGGAGGGTGCTGGCCCGGATCATCGACCTGATCATCGTGCTGGTCCCGGCGGGCCTGCTGGACTGGGCGGCCGGCGGTGTGCAGGGCAACGACTTCAGCTACGGCCGGTCGGCCATCGGCGGGGTGTTCACCGCCGGGCTCGGCTTCCTCTACGAGTGGTACATGACCAAGGCCGACGGCCGGACGGTCGGCAAGAAGCTGATGGGCCTGCGGGCGGCGATGCTGTCCGACGGCAGCGTGCCGCCGCAGAACTCCGCCGCGGCCCGCGCCGCGATCCTGTGGCTTCCGGCCTTCTGCTGCAGCTGCTTCTGGTTCCTGATCATCGGGATCACCGTGCTGTTCGACAAGCCGTACAAGCAGGGGCTGCACGAGAAGGCGGCCAAGACCGTAGTCGTGACCGCCGTCTGATGGCCCGCACCAGGGGTTCAGCGCCGGAGCGAGCGCTCACGCTCCCTGGTCGCGCCGCCGGCGACGCGGGAGCGCGGGACCGGGACCGCCGCCGGGGGAAGCGGGGCCGGGCCGAGCGAGGCGCGGCGGCGTGCTGCCGCCGGCGCGGTCAGGCACACCGCGACGAGCAGCCCGAGCAGCAGACCGCCGGCGGCCACGGCGACGACCGCGGCGCCGGACCGTACGTCGGCCAGCAGCAGGGTGGCGAGGGTGAACAGGACAACGGTCAGGGAACCGTAGGCAAGTTGCGGGGTCGTCGGACGTGGCATCGGGGGAACCGTCCTCGGGTACGTCGAAGCGGGGGCACGCTGACGGGTGGCTCCTGTTCGGCATGCCCGGGGCGAACGCTTGGTAAGCATCACCTAACCCGCGGTGCGGTGCACGAGGGGGCGCACGGGGTCGCACGCGCGTCCGGTTGCCTCTGCGTGACCGTACCGCCCTGGCGCGTACGGAGTCTGATGTCCGGTCAGCGGAGTCGTAAAACCGGTAAACGTACTGTCCTGCCATGCCCAAGTCAAGGTCTGTTTTTTCCCCGGCCACTCCGATGCAATGGCCTTTCCCAAGGGGAGGTCAAGTAATCTTGAAACATCAGCGGAGGATCACCCAACCCGCCGCCCTGGCCCTGGCAGTCGCCGTCCTGGGCGTGCTTCCGACCGCCACCGCGGCGGGCGCGTACGCGGCGACGCCGGACCGCGCGCCCGGCACCGTGCCCGCGGCCACCGCCCACGACCCGGCGGAGAGCCAGGCGCACGACCTGCCGGGCCCGTTCAGCAAGCAGCAGGAGGCGGAGCGCTCCGCTGCCCTGCAGCAGGTGGTCGCCGGGCAGGCGACCGTCCAGCAGATCGGCGCCTCCAAGGTCGTCCAGCTGGGTTCGGGCAAGGGCAAGAAGAGCAAGTACGTCGAGCTGGGCCGGGAGAAGACCGACAAGATCTTCACCATCCTCGCCGAGTTCGGCGACCAGGTGGACACCACCACCACGTACGACCCGGACGGCCCGGACGGCCCCGAGGCCCCGGTGACCAAGTACGGCGGCACGGCAGGCCCGGCGCACAACACGATCGCCCAGCCGGACCCGGCCAGTGACAACAGCACCGCCTGGCAGGCCGACTACAACCAGCAGCACTTCAAGGACCTCTACTTCTCGCACACGGCGGGCCAGGACTCGCTGGCCACCTACTACGAGAAGCAGTCCTCGGGCCGTTACTCGGTCGACGGCGAGGTCTCCGCCTGGGTCAAGGTGCCCTGGAACGAGGCCCGTTACGGCGCGAACTACTGCGGCAGCACCATCTGCGCCAGCGCCTGGGACCTGATCCGCGACGCCACCACGGCCTATGTCGCCGACCAGAAGGCGCAGGGCCGCACCGACGCCCAGGTCAAGGCGGACCTGGCGCAGTACGACCAGTGGGACCGCTACGACTTCGACGGCGACGGCAACTTCAACGAGCCCGACGGCTACATCGACCACTTCCAGATCGTCCACGCGGGCGAGGACGAGTCGGCCGGCGGCGGCGTGCAGGCCACCGACGCGCTGTGGGCGCACCGCTGGTACGCCTACGGCACCGACGCGGGCCGTACCGGACCGGCCGACAACAAGGCCGGCGGCACCCAGATCGGAACCACCGGCATCTGGGTCGGCGACTACACCCTCCAGCCGGAGAACGGCGGCCTCGGCGTCTTCGCGCACGAGTACGGCCACGACCTCGGCCTGCCCGACGAGTACGACACCACGTACATCGGCGAGAACAACACCGCCTTCTGGACGCTGATGTCGTCCGGTTCGTGGATGGGCACCGGCAAGAACGCCATCGGTGACCGCCCCGACGACATGAACGCCTGGGACAAGCTGCAGCTGGGCTGGCTCAACTACGGCACGGCCAAGGCCGCGACGCGCTCCACCACCAAGCTGGGCGTGGCCGAGTACAACACCAAGGACAAGCAGGCGCTGATCGTCACGCTGCCGGACAAGTCCGTCACCACGACGATCACCGCGCCCGCCGAGGGCAGCAAGCAGTGGTGGTCGGGCAGCGGTGACAACCTGTCCAACACCCTGACGCGCTCGGTGGACCTCACGGGCAAGTCGTCGGCGTCGCTCACCCTCAAGGGGTGGTGGGACATCGAGGAGAACTACGACTACCTCTACACCGAGGTCTCCGCGGACGGCGGCGCCAGCTGGACCGCGCTGGACGGCACCGCGAACGGCAAGTCGCTGCCCAGGGACGGCGGCGACGCCCCGGCGCTGACCGGCACCAGCGGTGCGTACGAGGACCTGGCCTTCCCGCTCGACGCCTACGCGGGCAAGCAGATCCAGCTGCGCTTCCGCTACCTCACCGACGGCGGCGTGGCCCAGAAGGGCTTCACCGGCGACGCGATCACCGTGACCGCCGACGGCGCCGCAGTGGTCACCGACGGTGCGGAGACCGACGACAACGGGTGGACGGCCAAGGGCTTCACCCGGATCGGCGCGTCGTTCACCAACGACTACCCCGAGTTCTACATCGCGGAGAACCGGCAGTACGTCAGCTTCGACCAGACGCTGAAGACCGGCCCGTACAACTTCGGCTGGCTCAACAGCAAGCCCAAGCAGGTCGAGCACTTCGCCTACCAGAACGGACTGCTCGTGTGGCTCTGGGACACCTCGCAGGCCGACAACAACGTCGGTGTGCACCCGGGTGCCGGTGAGATCCTGCCGGTGGACGCCCACGCCAAGCCGGAGAAGTGGTCGAACGGCTCGGTGATGCGCAACCGCATCCAGGCCTACGACTCGACCTTCAGCTGGTACCCGACGCAGGGCTTCACCCTGCACAGCAACGGGGTCGCCGCCACGGTCGGCGCGAAGCTCGGCTCGCCGGTCTTCGACGACCACTCCGGCACCTACTGGTACGACAGCAACCCGTACGGCAGCGTGCAGGTGCCCGACACCAACACCCGGATCACCATCGTGGCGGAGCCGCTGGACGGCAGCACGATGACGGTCCAGGTCGGCCCCTCGCACCGCTGACGTAATCTGCGGTACGACCTGCGGTAATGCTGCGTTCGGCCGTCGCCTGCTGGTGGGCGGCGGCCGGACCGCGGATGATGTGACCATGGCGGTCGGAGGCTTCACCAAGCTGCCGAGCGGAACGGTCGTGGTGGCCCTCGCGCTGTCGCACCCTGCCGACCCGGCACACACGGTACGGGTCGTGGTGCACGCCCTGAACCGGCAGCGGGCGCTGACCCGGCTCAGCAACCTGGGCTTCCGCGGCACCCGCCTGACCGGCAACGCCGAGCCGCCCACCCCGGACGAGATCACCGCGGTGCTGCATCACCCGGACGGCCTCATCTGGCGCGACTACCACGCCAGGTCCTCGGACCCCTGGCACCCCATCTCGACCCTGAACCGGGTCTAGGTCCTGTCCGGCGGATCTTGTGGGTGGCGTCTGGTCGGCTCGTTGTGTCCGGTGTGGGGCGGGGTGACTGTCGAAAACCATGATCCGCCGGATCGGGGCCGTCGGGTCAGACTGGCTCCCAGCTCGATGGAATCCGGTTCTGGTCTCGAATGTCCTCCCAGGACAGCCAGCCGTTAGCGACCCCGGGCAGCCGGATGCCCCAGGCCTGCCCTCCGTGGAGCTGGTCGGCCACACTCTCGATCCACTCGGCGAACGTGTCGCCCGATTCCTCCGGCTCGGTGAACTCGCCAGCATGGACATTCCACCCCAGCTGACCGGTCGGAACATCGATGAAGTTCCACAGAGCGGGCTCATCCGTTGCCGTCGCACACGCGGGAACCCACGGACGCGGACCCATCTCCTCGACTTCGAGGATGGGCGACAGCGCGATGAAATGACACCGGACCGAATCCATCGGAGGGAACACGTCATAGCCCCTGAGGATCTCCAGGCGTTCAGGACCGCTGCCGCTGCCTCCGGCCCGGAGAGACCACAACGCCATCAACTCCTGCGGCAGTTTTCCGAGGGCGGCCTCCGCCGCCGCGATCTCGGACGGCTCGGCGGGACCGGGCAGCATCGCGTACGACCGCGGCGCACGCACCCGCAGCCACTCCTCAATGCGCATCCAGGCGGCTATTGTCCGTTCCGCACGAGACGGGTCGTCGTCCATGGCCTGATGTTACAAGGGCCTGGTCTGGCGGATCACGGTCGAAGCCATAGGCGGATCGCTGCGGTGGTGACGGTGCCGTGGAAGACATAGGCCCGTTTGTCGTAGCGGGTTGCCACGGCTCGGGAGTTCTTGAGCCGGTTGATGGTCCGCTCGACTTCGTTGCGGCGCTTGTAGACCTCCTTGTCGAAGTCAGTGGGCCGGCCGCCGTTGCTGCCGCGTCTCTTGCGGCTGGCCCGCTGGTTCTTCGGTTCAGGGATGGTGTGCTTGATGTGGCGTCTTCGCAGGTAACGGCGGTTGCGGCGTGAGCTGTATGCCTTGTCGGCGCTGACGTGATCGGGACGTTCGCGCGGTCGGCCGCCCTGCGGACGGGGAACGCGGACGCGTTCGAGGACCGCGATCATCTGTGGGGCGTCGCCCCACTCGCCAGGCGTGAGCAGGAAGGCCATGGGGTGGCATCCGCCTTCACCTGCGAGGTGGATTTTGCTGGTCAGACCGCCCCGGGACCGTCCGAGCGCCTCGTCGGGGCGGTGGTGCCGGGGCGTCGCCCTTTTTCCGGTATACGCGGCTTGCCCTTCCGGGCTCCGGCCGCGTGCTGGTGGGCACGGCAGGACGTCGAGTCGACGCTGACCATGCTCCAGTCGATCCGGCCCGCGAGGTCCGCGTCGGCCTGGACGGCACGCAGGACTCGGTCCCACGTGCCGTCCGCCGACCAACGGCGGTGCCGCTCATAGACGGTCTTCCAACTGCCGAAACGCTCGGGAAGATCCCGCCACGGTATGCCCGTGCGCACACGGAACAAGACCCCGTTGATTACCCTGCGGTGGTCGCTCCACCGGCCGCCACGCTGCCCGATCGCCGGCAAGTGCGGCTCCAGCCGACCCCACTCAGTATTCGTCAGATCACCTCGCCCCACACCGGCCACAACGAGCCGACTATCCGCAAGTCACAAGATCCGCCGGACAGGCCCTAGCGCCTGCGGCCTGCCGCCCTAGCCCTCGATGAGCTCGACGCCCGCGGCCCGCATCTCGCCGAGCGCGCGCTCGGTGGTCGGCGCGGAGACCCCCGCGGTCAGGGCGAGCAGGACGCGGGTCGTGAAGCCCTCCCTGGCCGCGTCCAGGGCCGTGGCGCGGACGCAGTGGTCGGTGGCGATGCCCACCACGTCCACCTCGGCGACGCCGCGCTGCCGCAGCCAGTCCGCGAGGCCCGAGCCGTTCTCGTCCCGGCCCTCGAAGCCGCTGTACGCCGCCGCGTAGGCGCCCTTGTCGAAGACCGCGTCCACCGCGCCTGAGGCCACCGCGGGGGCGAAGTTCGGGTGGAACCCGACGCCCTCGGTCCCCGCCACGCAGTGCACGGGCCAGGAGGTGACGAAGTCCGGGTCCGCGGAGAAGTGGTCCCCCGGGTCGATGTGGTGGTCGCGGGTGGCCACCACGTGCCGGTAGCTGCCGGCCGCCTCCCCGATCAGGTCGGTGACCGCGGCGGCCACGTCCGCCCCTCCGGCAACCGCGAGGCTGCCTCCCTCGCAGAAGTCGTTCTGCACGTCGACGACGATCAGTGCGCGGTGCATTTTGCCCTTCCAGGGGATGTTCCAGGGGATGTGCGGATACGGCCCGAGCGTAGGGATTCTCCCGCGGCCCGGGAAGCCCCGCACCTTCGCGGATGCCGGGGCGCACCCGCGGCTACAGCAGCTCCGTCGGCAGGACGGGCTCGCCGCGGGAGAGCTGGGTGGCCGACAGGGGCAGGCCGGCGAGGGCCTCGATGTGGCGCAGCCGCGCGGCCTCCAGGGGCTCGCGGCCGACGGTCTCGCCGCCGCGCACGAGCGGCACCAGGAGCTGCTGGTCGACCAGGTCGGCGGGGATCGGCCCGCTGCCGATGACCTCCGCCTCGGCGACGCCGTCCTCGTCCACCCGCCGGGCGGCCCACTTGCGGCCGCCGATGCTGGTCTTGCCGCCCACCGACTTCTTCGCCACCGGCACCAGCTCCCCGTCGTCGCCCGCGCGGGCGACCAGCTTGTAGACCATCGCGCAGGTCGGCTGCCCGCTGCCGGTGACCAGCGACGTACCGACCCCGTAGGAGTCGACCGGCGCCGCGGCAAGCGACGCGATCGCGTACTCGTCCAGGTCCGACGTCACCACGATCTTGGTCTTCTCGGCCCCCAGGTCGTCCAGCTGCTGGCGCACCCGGTGGGCGAGCAGCAGCAGGTCGCCCGAGTCGATGCGGACCGCGCCCAGCTCGGGTCCCGCGATGTCGACGGCGGCCCGCACCGCGGTCGCCACGTCATAGGTGTCGACCAGCAGGGTGGTGCCGCGGCCCAGGGACTCGACCTGGGCGGTGAAGGCGTCGCGCTCGGTGTCGTGCACCAGGGTGAAGGCGTGCGCGCTGGTGCCGACGGTGGGGATGCCGTAGCGGAAGCCGGCCGCGAGGTTGGAGGAGGTGCGGAAACCGCCGACGTACGCGGCCCTGGACGCGGCGACCGCCGCCAGTTCGTGGGTGCGCCGGGCGCCCATCTCCACCAGCGGGCGGCCGCCGGCGGCCGCCGCCATCCGGGAGGCGGCCGCCGCGATGGCCGAGTCGTGGTTGAGGATCGACAGGACCACCGTCTCCAGCACGACCGCCTCGGCGAAGGTGCCCTCGACCCGCAGGATCGGCGAGCCGGGGAAGTAGACCTCGCCCTCGGGGTAGCCCCAGATGTCGCCGCTGAAGCGGTAGCCGGCCAGCCATTCCAGGGTCGCGTCGTCGACGACGTGCTCGCGCCGCAGGAAGTCCAGGACGGGCGCGTCGAAGCGGAAGTTCTCCACAGCGTCGAGCACCCGCCCGGTGCCGGCCACGACGCCGTAGCGGCGGCCCTCGGGCAGCCGGCGGGTGAAGGCCTCGAAGACCGAGCGGCGCTGTGCCGCACCGCTGCGCAGCGCCGCCTGCAGCATGGTCAGCTCGTAGCGGTCGGTGAAAAGCGCGGTGGAGGGCACGTCCACCGGCAGTCCCAGCTCTGCTGTGCTCATGACCCGGATGCTACCCCCTATCTCGTCAGACTGACGAGATGTCGGGGGTGTGCGCGCCCTCACACCGCGCGAAGGCTTCCGGTACGCCTCTCGGCCCAACCGGCGGCACCCTTGCGAGCACGTCCATTTGTGCGAGACCCCACAAGAGCGGCAGCATGGAACCTGTGAGTGTCGCCCCTGTCGAGCCTGTCGAGACCGAACTGCCCGAGTCGAGCGGATCGCCTTCCGCGGTCCCCGAGCCGGACGTTCCGTGGGTGACGATCGTGCACAACGACCCGGTCAACCTCATGAGCTACGTGACGTACGTCTTTCAGGCGTACTTCGGCTACTCGAAGGACAAGGCCACCAAACTCATGCAGGACGTCCACCACAAGGGCAGGGCCGTGGTCTCCAGCGGCACCCGCGAAGAGATGGAGCGCGACGTGCAGGCCATGCACGGCTACGGACTGTGGGCGACCCTTTCGCAGGACCGCTGATGGCGGGCGAGCGGGGCCGGTCCGGCTCCTTCTGGGCGGTCGAGGGCGGCGGTGCGGCCATCGAGCTGGACCAGGGCGAGATCTCCATCCTGCGCTCCCTGGTCGTGCAGCTGCTCGAACTGGTCGGCCCGGGACCCGGCGCCGCCGACGCGGACGCCGACCCGCTGGCCGAGCTGTTCGCCGAGGGTCCGAGCAAGCCGCCGGACGACCCGGCGCTGGCCAGGCTGTTCCCGGACGCCTACGAGGAGAAGGCGGACGCCTCGGAGTTCCGCCGCTTCACCGAGAACGACCTGCGGGCGCGCAAGCGCGACGACGCCCTGTCCGTGGTGCGCTGCCTGGACCGCGGCGGCCCGGTGCTCGACCTGACGTCCGAGGAGTCCCGGCAGTGGCTGGGCACCTTCAACGACCTGCGGCTGACCATCGGCGCCTACCTGGACATCACCGAGGACGACGACAACGGCCTCTACCACCTGCCCGACGACGACGAGCGCAAGCCGATGGTGGTCGCCTACCTGTGGCTCGGCGCGCTCCAGGAGTCACTGGTCGAGACCCTGATGCCGTAGGGCGTCCCGCCCCGCCCCTCGGGTGGCGCAGCCGGGATTTCGGTGCCGCGCCCGCGTGGTACGAATCCGGGCATGACGGACGTGAAGGGCGCGACGCCCGAAACCGGCCCCGACGAGGACTACCAGCGCGGCCTCGGCAGCCGGCAGATCCAGATGATCGCGATCGGCGGCGCGATCGGCACCGGGCTCTTCCTCGGCGCGGGCCGCGCCATCCACCAGGCGGGGCCCAGCCTGATCCTGATGTACGCCGTCGCCGGGGTCGCGGTCTTCGCGATCATGCGGGCACTGGGCGAACTGCTCACCTACCGCCCGGTGTCGGGCTCCTTCGCCGACTACGCCCGCGAGTTCCTCGGCCCGTTCGCCGGCTACGTCACCGGCTGGACGTACTGGCTGATGTGGGTCGTCACCGGCATGGCCGAGGTGACCGCGGCCGCCACCTACCTGCAGTACTGGTGGCCGCAGGTCCCGCAGTGGACTGCGGCGGCCGGCTTCCTGCTGGTGCTCTTCGCGGCCAACCTGATCTCGGTGAAGCTCTTCGGCGAGGTCGAGTTCTGGCTGTCGATGATCAAGGTCACCGCGATCCTCGGGATGATCCTGATCGGCGTCGGGGTGCTGACGCTCGGGCTGTCCGCGGCCGGTGACACCGCGTCGGTCGGCCACCTGTGGCAGGACGGCGGCTTCTTCCCCAACGGCGTCGGCCGCTCGCTGCTGACGCTGCAGATCGTGATGTTCGCCTACGTCGCGGTCGAACTGGTCGGGGTGACCGCGGGGGAGGCGCAGAACCCGCGCGAGACCCTGCCCAAGGCCATCAACACCCTGCCGTGGCGCATCGTGCTGTTCTACGTCGGCGCGCTGACGGTGATCCTCTGCGTGGTGTCCTGGACCGAATTCCGGCCCGGCGTCAGCCCGTTCGTGGCCGCCTTCGAGAAGATCGGCATCCCCTTCGGCGCCGGCATCGTCAACTTCGTGGTCCTGTCCGCCGCCCTGTCGTCGTGCAACTCCGGGATGTACTCCACCGGCCGGATGCTGCGCGACCTCGCCGTCAACGGCCAGGGGCCGAAGGTCTTCGGCCGGCTGACCGGCCGCCGCACCCCGGCGGCCGGCATCCTCGTCTCGGTCGCCGTGATGGGCATCGGGGTGTGGCTCAACTACGTCGACCCGGCAGGCGCGTTCACCTACATCACCGCCTTCGCCACGGTCGCCGGGGTGTGGACCTGGGGCGTCATCCTCGGCTCGCACATCCGCTACCGGGCCGCGGTGCGCGCCGGACGCGCCGCCCCCGCCTGGTTCACCGCGCCCGGCGGCGCCGCGGCCAGCTGGGCGGCGCTGGGCTTCCTGGCGGCCGTCGTGGTGCTGATCGGCGCCGACGGCGAGGCCCGGATCTCGCTGTACGGCGTCCCGGTGTGGTTCGCCGTGCTCGCGGTCGGCTACCGGGTGCTCAAGCGGCGCAACCCGGCCGCCTTCGCCCGCCGCGCCCACGTGCCGCCGGAGCCGGCCGGCGCCCTCCCGGGCAGCGCGCAGACCGCGCCGGACGCCGCCGCGCTGTGAGGCGGGCGTGAGGGGTGGCGGTGCCCTGCGGCGGCCGCGGGCGCCCCTGTTACTTTTCCCGCATGCTGACCATCACCCAGGAGCTGTACGACGCGATCGTGGCCCACGCCCGCGCCGACCACCCCGACGAGGCCTGCGGCATCGTGGCGGGGCCGGAGGGCAGCGGCCGCCCCGAGCGGTTCATCCCGATGCTGAACGCGGCCCGCTCGCCGACCTTCTACGAGTTCGACTCCACCGACCTGCTCAGGCTCTACCGCGACCTGGACGACCGGGACGAGGAGCCGGTGATCGTCTACCACTCGCACACCGCGACCGAGGCGTACCCCTCGCGTACCGACATCAGCTACGCCAACGAACCCGGTGCCCACTACGTCCTGGTGTCCACCGCCGAGGACTTCCAGTTCCGCTCGTTCCGCATCGTGGACGGTGCCGTCACGGAAGAACCGGTCAAAGTAGTGGCTTCGTACGCCTGACGTCCCGGATACCGAGACGGGCGACTCGGCCCGGTTCGGGGAATCGATACGATGAGCCCATGGTTTCCTCCGACGTGAGCGACAAGGCGCCGGGCATGCTGCTCGTGGCGCGGCTGCACGTCGACCTGTGCCGCCGTACCAGCGCGGCGTGTCCGCGCGCCTGACCGCACCACGGCAGTACCGCATCCGCGGGCGGCCCCGCCCGCCACGGCCCGCACAGCACCGCAGCCCCGCCCCGCGTCACGTACGCAACCGAGTACGCGCACGCCCCGCCCCGCACCCACGCACTCACTGGAGCGCAGACATGGCCATCGAGGTCCGCATCCCGACCATCCTCCGCACCTACACCGACGGCGAGAAGTCGGTCCAAGGCGCGGGCAGCACGCTCGACGAGCTGCTCACCGACCTCGACAGCCGGCACGCGGGCCTGCGCGGGCGGGTCGTCGACGGCGGCGGCCTGCGCCGCTTCGTCAACGTCTACCTCAACGACGAGGACGTCCGCTTCCTCGACGGCATCGCCACCAAGGTCGCCGACGGCGACAGCGTGACGATCCTGCCCGCCGTCGCCGGAGGCATGGCCTGATGCGCTACGACAGCCCGCTGGCGGCGGTCGGCAACACCCCGCTGGTCCGCCTGCCGCGCCTGTCACCGTCCGACGCCGTGAGCGTCTGGGCGAAGCTGGAGGACCGCAACCCCACGGGTTCGGTCAAGGACCGCCCCGCCCTCCACATGGTCGAGCAGGCCGAGGCGGAGGGGCGGCTCACCCCCGGCTGCACCATCCTGGAGCCGACCTCGGGCAACACCGGCATCTCGCTGGCGATGGCCGCCCGGCTCAAGGGCTACCGCATCGTCTGCGTCATGCCGGAGAACACCTCCTCCGAGCGCCGCGAACTGCTCACCATGTGGGGCGCCGAGATCATCTCCTCGCCGGCGGCCGGCGGCTCCAACACCGCCGTGCGGGTCGCCAAGGAGCTGGCCGCCGAGCACCCCGACTGGGTGATGCTCTACCAGTACGGCAACCCCGCCAACGCCGGTGCGCACTACGCCACCACAGGACCGGAGATCCTGGCCGACCTGCCGACGATCACCCACTTCGTCGCGGGCCTGGGCACCACCGGCACCCTCATGGGCGTCGGCCGCTACCTGCGCGAGAAGGTCCCCGGCGTCGCCATCGTCGCCGCGGAGCCGCGCTACGACGACCTGGTCTACGGGCTGCGCAACCTCGACGAGGGCTTCGTGCCCGAGCTGTACGACGAGTCCGTGCTCACCACCCGCTACTCGGTCGGCTCGCAGGACGCGGTCCGCCGCACCCGCGAACTGCTCCAGCAGGAGGGCATCTTCGCCGGCGTCTCCACCGGCGCCGCCCTGCACGCGGCCCTGGGCGTCGCCGCCAAGGCCGACAAGGCCGGCGAGCGGGCCGACGTCGTCTTCGTCGTCGCCGACGGCGGCTGGAAGTACCTGTCGACCGGCATCTACACCGCACCGAGCACCGAGGCCGCGGTGGCCGCGCTGCACGGCCAGCTCTGGGCCTGAGCCCCGGGCCGCCCGAGCCGCGGCCCGCACCCCACGAACGCCGGACGGGCGGGTGTCCCGTCCGGCGTATCGCCGTTCTTTTACCTTCCGCAGCCGATCACAAATCGCCAAGTGCGGCCGTACGGGACGTAAAAGACCCCCCGGACTGGTGATTCCGCCCACAACGGGGCGCCGTGGAGGCCCAGCACGCCGCCTCCCGCTTTACCCTCGCAAGACACGGCGGACAGCTTTCCGCCAATCCCCCCACCCCGCGCGGAATGGGGTGAATGCGGCGTGTCCACGGAGGTGTTTCCGGAAATGAAGCTCACCGTCGTCGGCTGCTCGGGGTCGTTCCCGTCCGCGGACTCGGCTTGCTCGAGCTATCTCGTCGAGGCCGACGGCTTCCGGCTGCTGATCGACATGGGCAACGGCGCCCTGGGCGAACTGCAGCGCCACTGCGGGCTCTACGACCTGGACGCGGTCGTGCTGAGCCATCTGCACGCCGACCACTGCATCGACATGTGCGGCTACTTCGTGGCCCGCTACTACCGGCACGACGGCGGCCCGGCCGCCGCGATCCCGGTGTACGGCCCGGCCGGCACCGAACGCCGGCTGAACATCGCCTACGGGGACGTCCCCGACGAGAAGTGCATGAGCGAGGTCTTCGACTTCCGCACCCTGCGCCCGGGCACCTTCCGGCTCGGCCCCTTCGACGTCAGCACCGACCTGGTCAGCCACCCCGTCGAGGCCTACGGCTTCCGGCTCGGCTACCAGGGCCGCACCCTCACGTACTCCGGCGACACCGGCCCCTGCGACGCGCTGGACACCCTTGCCCGGGGCGCGGACCTCTTCCTGTGCGAGGCGTCCTTCACGGCCGGCAAGGAGGACATCCCCGAGTTGCACCTCAACGGCCGCGAGGCCGGCCAGATCGCCGCCCGCGCCGGCGCCTCCCGGCTCGTCCTGACCCACATCCCGCCCTGGACCAGCCCCGCGGCCAACCTCCGCGACGCCCAGGACGCCTTCGACGGCCCGGTGGAACTGGCGAAGGCGGGCGCGGTCTACGAGCTGTAGACCGGGCGCCCGCCCTCGTACGTCCTGCGTCGAGCCGACCTGCCCGACCTGCCCGACCTACTTGGTCAGGTCCTCGATCTCCTCCTCGGGCTCGCGGCCCGGGGTCTTCAGGTCGAACTTGATGATCGCGAAGCGGAAGACCACGTAGTAGACCGCCGCGAAGACCAGACCGATCGGGATGATCAGCCACGGCCTGGTGGCATGGCTCCAGTTGATCGCGTAGTCGATCAGGCCGGCCGAGAAGTTGAACCCGGCGTGCACGCCCAGGCCCCAGGTGATCGCCATCGACGCTGCCGTCAGCAGGATGTGGATCACGTACAGCACCGGCGCGATGAACATGAACGAGAACTCGATCGGCTCGGTGACACCGGTCACGAACGAGGTCAGGCCGATGGACACCATCATGCCGAGCACGGCCTTGCGGCGCTCGGGCCGCGCGGTGTGCGCCATGGCCAGCGCGGCGGCCGGCAGGCCGAACATCATGATCGGGAAGAAGCCGGACTGGAACATGCCCGCGGTGTGGTCGCCCGCCAGGAAGCGGGGGATGTCGCCGTGCACGACGGCGCCGGAGGCGTCGGTGAAGTCGCCGATCTGGAACCAGGCGACGGCGTTGACGAACTGGTGCATGCCGACCGGGATCAGCGCGCGGTTCACACCGCCGAAGAGGGCGGCGCCACCCGGGCCGAGGCCCGTCATCCAGTTGCCGAAGTGCGTGATGCCCTCGCCGATCGGCTCCCAGACCAGGCCGAAGAAGACACCGATGAGCAGGCCGACGAAGGCCATCAGGATCGGCACCAGGCGGCGGCCGTTGAAGAAGCCCAGCCAGTCGGGCAGCTTCGTGCGGTGGAAGCGCTGCCAGACGACGGCGGACAGCAGACCCATGATGATGCCGCCGAGCACGCCCGGGTCGTTGTAGACCGCTGCGACGTCGAGGCCCTTGTTGGCGGTGGTGTTGATCACCGCGTCATGCACGGGGAAGGCCTGGAGTACCTTGGTGTAGACCAGGAAGCCGACCAGGGCGGCCAGCGCGGTCGAGCCGTCGGACTTCTTCGCGAAGCCGATGGCCACGCCTATGCAGAACAGCATCGGCAGGGCGCCGGTGAGCGCGCCGCCCGCGTTGGCGAAGACGGACGCGACCTTGTCCCAGTGCAGGCCCTTCGCGCCGAAGACATCGTCCTGGCCCAGCCGGACCATGATGCCGGCGGCGGGCAGGACCGCGATCGGCAGCTGCAGGCTGCGGCCGATCTTCTGCAGGCCCTGGAAAATGCCCGATCCCCGCTTCTTCGCGGGGGGCGCCGCGGGAGCGGCGTCGGTGGCCGTGGCCGTTGTCATCGAAATCCTCCGTGGTCTATACCACTCAGTGGTGTAGACCTTTTGTAACACGTCGGATGCACGTAAAGGAATCCGCGATTCCGCGTGCTCTACGTCACATCGCTCACGCACAGCGAAGACCCCCCGGCCGGTTGACCAGGGGGTCTTACGTACGGTGCGCGCACTCGTCACGCACGGTGGCGCTACTTGATGTTGTCGTCCTCCATCTGCTCGCCCAGGTCTCCGGGTTCGCGGCCCGGGGTTTTCAGATCGAAGTGCAGGATCACCAGGCGGAAGAGGACGTAGTAGACCGCCGCGAAGCCCGCACCGACCACCAGGATCAGCCAGGGCTTGGTCGCCAGGTTCCAGTTGATGACGTAGTCGATCAGGCCCGCGGAGAAGCTGAAGCCGTCCTTGATGCCCAGTGCCCAGCACAGCGCCATCGACACGCCGGTCAGCAGCGCGTGGATCACGTACAGCACGGGGGCGATGAAGAGGAACGAGTACTCGATCGGCTCGGTGATGCCGGTCACGAACGACGTCAGCGCCACCGACAGCATCATGCCCCCGACCTCCTTGCGCCGGTCCGGCCGCGCGGTGTGCGTCATGGCCAGCGCGGCCGCGGGCAGCGCGAACATCATGATCGGGAAGAAGCCGGTCTGGAACTGCCCGGCCGTCGGGTCGCCGGCCAGGAACCGCGGGATGTCACCGTGCACGACCGTGCCGTCCGGCTTGGTGAAGTCGCCGAACTGGAACCACACGAAGGTGTTCAGGAACTGGTGCAGGCCCACGGTGAGCAGCGCGCGGTTCGCCACACCGAAGATCCCGGCGCCCCACGAGCCCAGGTCGACCAGCTTCTTGCTGAAGCTGGTCAGGCCGTCGCCGATCGGCGGCCAGATCCACAGGCAGATGACCGCGAAGACGATCGCGACCCCCGCCATGATGATCGGCACCAGGCGGCGGCCGTTGAAGAAGCCGAGCCAGTCGGCGAGCTTGGTGCGGTGGAAGCGCTGCCACATGTACGCGGTGAGCAGGCCCATCACGATGCCGCCGAAGACGCCGGGCGTCTGGAACTCCGCCAGCGTGGTCGTGCCGTCCTTGAGGGTGCAGGCGCCGGCCAGCTGGCCGAGCTGGGTGAACGTGGCGCCCTGCGGGCAGTCCTTGGGGAAGCGGGTGAGGACGCCGAAGTAGACGAGGTAGCCGGCGACCGCGGCCAGCGCCGTCGAGCCGTCGGACTTCTTCGCCATGCCGATCGCCACGCCCACGCAGAACAGCAGCGGGAGCCCGAAGTTGCCGTCGAGCAGCGCGCCGCCCGCGCCGACGAAGACCTTCGAGAGCCGATCCCAGCCGAGGCCGTCGCTGCCGAAGACGTCGGGCTGGCCGAGGCGGGTGATGATGCCGGCCGCGGGCAGGACGGCGATCGGCAGCTGGAGGCTTCGGCCCATCTTCTGCAGGCCCTGGAAGAACCTGCTGCCCCACGTGCGGCCCGGGGGTTTCGCGGTGGCGTCCGCGGCGCTCACCTGCGGCCTCCGCCGCGGGGGCGGTCGCGTACAGTGGTGTAGACCACTTGGGGGTGCGGGAGACCGGCGTCCATGATCGACATGGTGGTCCACCGGGCGGTCAACCGCCCGTGAAGTTGGGCCAACCGTGGGTTACGGTGACATATCGGACCGACCCGCGGTGGGTCAGAGACACAGGGAGACTCAGATGGCCACCAAGGCAGAGAAGATCGTCGCCGGGCTCGGCGGACTCGACAACATCGAAGAGGTCGAGGGCTGCATCACCCGGCTCCGCACCGAGGTCGTCGACCCCTCCCTCGTCGACGAGGCCGCCCTCAAGGCCGCGGGCGCCCACGGCGTCGTCAAGATGGGCACGGCGATCCAGGTCGTCATCGGCACGGACGCGGACCCGATCGCGTCGGACATCGAAGACATGATGTAGCCCCCGGGCTCCCTCCTCCCCCCGGCCGCCCCGTCCACCCCGCGCCCACCTGGGCGGGCGGCCCCCTCCCGCGGTACCCCGGGCCACCCGGGTCCCGCGCGTTCCGGCGCCCCGGATGCCCTCCGGGTGAGCCCGGCTTCCCTCTTCCCGGGGAGAGAAGACTTCCCGCGTCGGTTCCCCGGGTCTCGCGCGTTCCGGCGCCCCGGATCCCCTCCGGGTGAGCCCGGCTTCCCTCTTCCCGGGGGAGAAGACTTTCCGCGCCCCTCGGGGTGGGCACGGAGTGCGTCCCGCGCGGGAGTCACCCCGGGAAGGCCGGGGAGCGTCCGCGCGACGCGCACTCCGGCGGCGCCCGGAAGGGCGCGGAAGAACGTGCCCTGGCCGGGCAGGGGCCGGGGGTACCCGGGAGCGGACGCGATCTGCGGTGCGGGTCCGGGCGGAAGCCCGGGCGGCCCGGGTCACCCGGGAGGGGAAGGGGGAGGCGGGGGCGGAGTCGGCCCCGGGGTCACCCGGATAGGCTCGGGGGATGTCACGATTTGACGGCCGTAGGCCGGATCAGCTTCGCCCCGTCACCATCGAGCGCAGCTGGAGCAAGCACGCGGAAGGCTCCGTCCTGGTGTCGTTCGGCGACACCAAGGTGCTGTGCACCGCCAGCGCCACCCAGGGCGTCCCCCGCTGGCGCAAGGGCAGCGGCGAAGGGTGGGTCACCGCCGAGTACGCGATGCTGCCGCGCGCCACCAACACCCGCGGCGACCGCGAGTCCGTCCGCGGCAAGATCGGCGGCCGCACCCACGAGATCTCCCGCCTCATCGGCCGCTCCCTGCGCGCCGTCATCGACTACAAGGCCCTCGGCGAGAACACCGTCGTCCTGGACTGCGACGTCCTCCAGGCCGACGGCGGCACCCGCACCGCCGCGATCACCGGCGCGTACGTCGCCCTCGCCGACGCCGTCACCTGGATGCAGCACAACCACTTCATCAAGGCCAAGTCCCGCCCCCTGACCGGCACGGTCGCCGCCGTCAGCGTCGGCATCGTCGGCGGCGTACCGCTGCTCGACCTCGCCTACGAAGAAGACGTCAAGGCCGAGACCGACATGAACGTCGTCTGCACCGGCGACGGCCGCTTCGTCGAGGTCCAGGGCACCGCGGAAGGCCAGCCCTTCGACCGCGCCGAACTCGACGCCCTGCTCGCACTCGCCGTCAACGGCTGCACCGAACTCACCGCGGCCCAGCAGGCCGCCCTGGCCGCGACCGAGGCCTGACCCGCCCAGGCCCGTTCACGCCCCGCCCGGGCAACCCCGGCGGCGGCCGCCGCGTGTGTACAGATGCACGCGGCAAGCCGCCGGGTGCCCGAGCAGGGGAGGGGACCCTCATGCGCGCCCGTACCGTCGCCGCCTGCACCGCCGTCCTGGTCGCCACCACCGCCCTCACGGCCTGCGCCGGCGTCGACCGCGCCCTGGACTGCGCCAGGACCGCCACCACCGTCGCCGGCGACATCCAGGACCTGCAGAGCACCGCCACCAACATCGGCCAGGTCTCCGACCCCAGCAGGCGGCACGCCACCGTCACCGCACTGGACAAGGTGCAGGCCGACCTGAAGAAACTCGGCGACCGCACCGACGACTCCGACGTCAGCTCCGCCGTCTCCGACCTCGACACCGCCGTGCGCAACGCCCGCACCTCCGCCCAGAACGGCGACACCCCCGACCTCAAGCCCGTCAGCAAGGCCGCCGGCCACCTCACCGACGTCTGCACCCCGGGCTGACCGGGATAATTGCCCCATGACCCGCCGCCTCGTACTCGCCACCCGCAACGCCCACAAGGTCATCGAACTCAGGGCGATCCTCATCGGCACCGGACTCGACGTCGACCTCGTCGGAGCCGACGCCTACCCGGACATCCCCGACGTCAAGGAGACCGGCGTCACCTTCGCCGAGAACGCCCTGCTCAAGGCGCGCACCCTCGCCGAGGCCACCGGGCTGCCCGCCGTCGCCGACGACTCGGGCCTGTGCGTGGACGTCCTCGGCGGCGCCCCCGGCATCTTCTCCGCCCGCTGGGCCGGACGCCACGGCGACGACGCCGCCAACCTCGCCCTGCTCCTCGCCCAACTCGGCGACATCGACGCGCCCCACCGCAGCGCCCACTTCGCCTGCGCCGCCGCCCTGGCCCTCCCCGACGGCACCAGCCGCGTCGCCGAGGGCCGCCTCACCGGCACCCTGCGCCACACCCCCGCCGGCACCGGCGGCTTCGGCTACGACCCGATCCTCCAGCCCGACGGCGACACCCGCACCTGCGCCGAGCTGTCCCCGGCGGAAAAGAACGCCATCAGCCACCGCGGCAAGGCCTTCCGCGCCCTGGCCCCGAGCGTGGCCGAGCTCCTCGGCTGAGAACACCGAAGGCCCGCCGTTCCACCATGGAAACGCGGGCCTTCGTGGTGCGGCGGAAGGGATTCGAACCCTCAAGCCCGATCAAGGGCCACAGATCCTAAGTCTGCTGCGTCGCCACTGCGCCACCGCCGCTGGTCGCAAGCGCCATCGTACCGGTGCCCTCTTCATGGGCGCTCCGATTAACCTGCCGGCCGGCGTCGCGGGGCGCGGCACCAGGTGCCCGTCACAGCGTGGCAGTTGGGACACAGAAACCGGAGGTTCGACAGCCGGTCGTCATCCCGATCGCCGTTGACGTGGTCGATCTCCAGGACCATCGGCCGACCCTGCCACATCGGCCCCGTGCCGCACACGGCGCACAGCTCGGCGATGCCCATGAGGCGCATGCAGCGGCGCAGCACCGCCGTCCGCGTGCGGCCCGTCCGGTGGTGCTTCACCAGCACATCGGCAGCGGGCCGCACCGGAGCGGTCCCTGCTCTGCCGCGCTGATGACCTTGGCCGAGGAAGTGCGAGGTGTCCGCCCCTGCCCCGGCAATCCAGCCGCGCAGCTGCGCACGCAGACGGCTGTTGTCCGGTCGGCCGAGGCGGCGCAGGGTCTCGGCGATCGACACCGAAGCGGCGACGGCCTCGCGCACCTGCGCGTCGTCCGGTGGCGGACGGCGGCCCGGCGGAGGGAGGCGCGCTACGTTGCCGCTCATCGACGCCGCCCGCGGTAGGTGTCGGTCGTGGAGTGGCAGTTGGGGCAGAGCAGGCGCAGATTCTCCCGGCGGTTGTTGCGCCAGTCGCCGTCCACGTGGTCGACCTCCAGGGCAAGTGCACGCCCCTGCCAGTACGGTTCCATGCCGCACAGGGCGCACCGCTCGCGGACGCCGGCGTCCCGCAACGCCCGCTTGAGCTGCGCGCCGGGAACGCGCCTGCTCCGGTGGGGGTTCAACTCCACGAGCACTTCAGCCGCGCGCTTCCGCACGCCCCCTGGTACGCGGTGTGACGCCGTGAAGTGCGCGGTGCTGATGCCCAGCGCGCGCACCCGGCGGCTGATGTGCGTGTGCTGACCGCCCACCGCGTCGAGCCCCAGGAACCGCAGGACCCCGTACATGGACGTGGAAGCCGAGACGGCTGCCGCCAGATCGTCCCGGCTCCAGCGTGTGCCTTCCCGTTCGAGGTGCGAGGTGCCTATCTGCAGTGCTCTCAGGCGACTGCGCAGGTACTTGCGCCGCGATGCGTTCTTCGGGTCGACTCCGAGCTTGACCATGGCCTCGGACAGGGTCCGTGACGACGCGACCGCCTCTGACAGCCGTTCCTTCGTGTACGGGCTCGCCGGCATGCCGTCCTCCGCTCCTCGGGCACCTGTTCGCACCTTCGTACGGAGTAACGACGCTCGGCCGGGCCGGTTGCGGGGGTCAGACCTTCAGGTCGCGGAGGAGTTTGGCCACGTGGCCGGTGGCGCGGACGTTGTAGAAGGCGTGTTCGACGTTGCCCTGTTCGTCGACGACGATCGTGGAGCGGATCACGCCCATCATCTTCTTGCCGTAGTTCATCTTCTCGCCGAAGGCCGCGTAGGCGGTGAGGGTGGCGCGGTCGGGGTCGGACAGGAGGGTGACGCGGAGGGATTCCTTGGTGCGGAACTTGGCGAGCTTCTCCGGGAGGTCGGGGGAGATGCCCAGGACGTCGTAGCCGGCGGTGGCCAGCTGGTCGAGGTTGTCGGTGAAGTCGCAGGCCTCCTTGGTGCAGCCGGGGGTCATCGCGGCGGGGTAGAAGTAGACGATGACCTTGCGGCCGCGGCGGTCGGCGAGGGAGACCTCCTTGCCGTCGGCGTCCAGGAGGGTGAAGTCGGGGGCGGGGTCGCCGGGTGACAGGCGCTCGGCCATGGGAAAGCTCCTCAGTCAAACGGGGGTGCCGACGAGGCGCGGGCCGCGTCGTACTGACAGACTGTCCGAACGCTACCTAATCAGGCGATGGAGGAGACGCGGTGCCGGACGACGTCAGGACGCCCGCTCAGATCGAGGCGGAGATTGCCCGCAGGCGGCAGGGCCTCGCGGAGACGCTGGACGAGCTGGCGGTCCGGGTGCATCCGGCGACGATCGCGCGGGACGCGAAGGCCAAGGCCGTCTCCGCGGTGGACCGCACGGTCGGGCAGGCCTACGTCGCGGTGAACCGTGCGGTGGGCCGGGCCAGGTCGCAGTTCGTCGGCGACGACGGCTCCCCGCGACCCGAGCGCATCGTGCCGGCCGCGCTCGCCACGGTCGCGATCGTCGCAGCGGTGGCCAGTCTCTCGGTCCGGCGGCGCCGCCGGTAACGTCGTGCGCGTGAGTTCGAACAGTGAGCACGACAAGCTGCCCATCCGGATGCTGCACGACCGCGTCCTGGTGCGGCACGAGGCCGGCGAGGGCGAGCGCCGCAGCGGCGGCGGCATCCTGATCCCGGCGACCGCCGCCGTGGGGCGGCGGCTGGCGTGGGCCGAGGTCGTCGCGGTGGGGCAGAGCGTGCGGACCGTGGAGGTCGGCGACCGGGTGCTGTACGACCCGGAGGACCGCGCCGAGGTGGAGGTGCGGGGGGTGGCGTACGTGCTGATGCGGGAACGCGATCTGCACGCGGTCGCCTCCGAGCGCCTCAAGGGCTCCGACGACTCCACCGGCCTCTACCTCTGATACCTCTGACACCTCTGACACCTCTGAGCCTGCGGCCCTCCGGCAGCGGCGCCCGTCCCGGTCATCCGCCGCGGCGACTCGTGCGGCCGCCCGGGTCGCCGGTGGCGGCCCCGGTGAGGCCGCCGATCGGGTCGAGTGTCGGCGGCGGCTCGGTGGTCGGCTCGCTGGTGGTCGGTTCCGTCGTGGGCTGGGTCGGCTCCGTCGTCGGGGTGCTCGGCGGCGGGCTGGACGGCGGTTCGCTGCTCGGCGGGGGCTCGCTGGTGGGCGGCTGGGTGGTCGTCGGCTCGTCGGTGGCCGGCTCGTCGCTCTCCTCGGGCGGCGGCGGCAGGTCCTTGGTGACCTGGAGGTCGAAGTCCTCGACCGGCACCCCGCGCAGTGCGGCCGCCGTGTAGTCGGCCCAGACCTGGCCGGGCGGGCCGCCGCCGTTGATCCTGGACTGGTTCAGGGAGTGGTAGAGCTGCTCCTGCTTGCCGGTGTCCGGGTTCATGCCGAGGACGGCGACCACCGTGGCCAGCTTCGGGGTGTAGCCGGCGAACCAGGCGGCGATGTCGTTCTCCGCGGTGCCGGTCTTGGCGGCGGAGGGCCAGCCGGAGTCCCGGGCGACCTTCGCGGTGCCCTTGGGGCCTTCGACGACGCTCTGCAGCACCGAGGTGACGGTGTCGGCGGTCTCGCGCGGCACGGCCTGCTTGGGCTCCCGGTCGGGCAGGGTCAGGTCGTTGCCGTCCTTGGTGACCTTCAGCACGAGGGTGTACGGGATCTGCTTGCCGTGGTCGGCGAGCGTGGCGTAGACCTGCGCCATGTCCAGCGGGCTGGCACCGAAGGAGCCGAGGGCCATGGCGGGGGTGGTGGGGATGTCGACGTCGTCGGGGATGCCCAGTTCGCGTGCGGTGTCTATGACCTTCTTGGTGCCGACGTCCTGCGCCATCTGGGCGTAGACGGAGTTGACGGACCGGTCCATGGCCTCGGTGACGTTGATCCGGCCGTAGGTCTTGTTGTCCTCGTTCTCCGGGGCGTAGCCGACCGGGCCGTCGGGGCCGACGACGGGGCGTTTGTTCTCGCCGTCGTAGACGGTGGTCGGGGTGATGTCCTCGCCGTCCTGGGTCTGCGAGTGGTGCTGCAGGGCGGCGGTCAGGACCACCGGCTTGAAGGTCGAGCCCGGGGGGTAGGTCGCGTTGGTGGCGCTGCTGACGTACTGCTTGGTGTAGTCGATGCCGCCGTAGAGCGCGACGACGTTGCCGGTCGCGGGGTCGATGGAGACGCCGCCGGCGCGTACGTACTTGTCGGCCGGCTTGTTGCCGAGCTTGGCGTAGATGTCGTCCTGGGCGGCGTTGACCAGGGCGTCCTCTTTCGGCTTCTGGATGCTGGTGACGATGCGGTAGCCGCCGAGCCGCAGCGAGTCGGAGTCGACGATGTGGTGCTCGTCGAGGTACTGGTTGACCGCCTCGATGATGTAGCCGCGCTGGCCGGCCTTGCTGGCGATGGGCTTGGGCTTGCCGATGGCCGGGAACTGCGTGGCGTTGCGCTCGGACGCGGTGAGCCAGCCCTCCTTGACCATCCCGTCGAGCACGTAGTTCCAGCGTCCCTTGGCCGCTCGGGCGTTCTCCGGGTGGGCGGCGAGGTCGTACTCGCTGGGTGCGTTGAGCAGGGTGGCGAGATAGGCGCCCTGGGCGGTGGTCAGGTCGGCGGCGTTCTTGTCGAAATACGCCTGGGAGGCGGCCTGGATTCCGTAGGCGTTGCGCCCGAAGTAGCTGGTGTTGAGATAGCCCTCGAGGATCTGGTCCTTGGACTCGTTGCGATCGAGTTTGATCGCGATGAAGAATTCCTTGACCTTGCGTGTCGCGGTCTGGTTCTGGTTCAGGTAGTAGTTCTTCACATATTGCTGGGTAATGGTCGAACCGGACTGCTTGCCCTTGCCGGTCGAGGTGTTCCAGGCGGCGCGCAGCATCGCCTTCGGGCTGACCGCGGACTCGTGGTAGAAGTTGCGGTCCTCCGCGGAGAGCACCGCGTGCTGGGCGGTCGCGGCGACCTCGGCCAGGGACACGTTCTGCCGGTTGACGGCGCCGTCGCGGGCCAGCTCGGTCTTGCCGTCGGCGTAGTAGTAGACGTTGCTCTGCGCGACGGCCGCCGCGTTGGGGTCGGGGATGGACACCAGGGCGTACCCCAGGAAGAAGCCGCCGAGCAGCAGCACCAGCACGGCCAGCACCGTGCCGGTCACCACCCGCCAGGTCGGCAGCAGCCGCCGCCAGCCGGTCCTGCGAGGCCGGCCGCCCCCACCGCCGCCGGTCGTCCCGTACTGCATTTCACTCATGTCTGTAGGGACTCCTCATCCGCCGCCAGGGTTGGGTCCGCGGCGGAAAAAACCGGCCGATCGGCACGGACAGGCACGTAGGCGTACGTACGCCGCATGCATGGCCACCTCCCACACTCTCGCATCGAGCGCCCGACCGGATCGGACGGCACGCATCCGTTGCAGGGCTGTGACAGGCCGGACGGTCCAGCGCCGTCACCCGGAGGGTGGAAAACCGGTGGAGGCTGCGGCGTGCCGCGCACTAGGCTCGGCCGCTTGTGTGCCGGGCGGTCCGTGCGGTGTTCCGGCGGGTTTCCCCGGGGTGGGAATACGGAGAGGCGGTGGAAATGGGCGGCTTCTACGGTGCCGTCGTGGTCCGCGGATTCCGGCGCTATGCGACGTATCGCGTGGCGACAGCGGCGGGTGTGTTCACGAATACGGTATTCGGTCTGATCATTTCCTACAGCTATATCGCGCTGTGGGACCAGCGCCCGCATCTCGGCGGTTACACCGAGGCGCAGGCGCTGACGTATGTGTGGGTCGGGCAGGGGCTGCTGGCGGCGATGGCGCAGATGGGCGGCGGCTTCGAGACCGAGATGATGGGGCGGATCAACTCCGGCGCGATCGCCGTCGACCTCTACCGGCCGGCGGACCTGCAGGGCTGGTGGCTGGCCGCGGACCTGGGCCGGGCCGGCTTCCAGCTGCTGGGCCGCGGGGTGCTGCCGATCGCCTGCGGTGCGCTGGTCTTCGACCTGGCGCTGCCGGCGTCCCCGCTGACCTGGCTGCTGTTCGCACTGGCGGTCGCGCTGGGCACAGTGGTGAGCTTCGCGATCCGCTTCCTGGTGGGGCTCAGCGCGTTCTGGCTGCTGGACGGCGCCGGGGTGGTGCAGGTCTCGTGGATCGTGGGGCTGTTCTTCTCCGGGATGCTGCTGCCGCTGAACGCGTTCCCCGGTGCGCTGGGCGACGTGGCGCAGGCGCTGCCCTGGTCGGCGATGCTGCAGGTGCCGGCCGACGTGCTGCTCGGGCAGCGGCAGGGCGCCGACGCGCTGCTGGCGCTGGCCTTCGAGGCCGGCTGGGCGGTGGCGCTGCTCGGTGCGGGGCGGCTGCTGCAGGGCCTCGCGACGCGCCGGGTGGTGGTGCACGGTGGCTGAGGCGGCGGCTGAGGCTGAGGCGGCGGTGGAGGCGGAGCCGCGGGGCGGTGCGGCGGGGGAGCGCACTCCGGGCACGGTCGCGGAGTCGGTGCGGGCCTACCGGCTGGTCGTGCGGATGTGGATGCGGTCCACGATGTCCTACCGGGCGTCGTTCGTGATGACGGCGTTCGGCAACTTCGCGGCGACCGCACTGGACTTCTTGACGATCGTGCTGATGTTCTCGCACGTCGAGGCGCTGGGCGGCTTCTCCCTTCCCGAGGTGGCCTTCCTGTACGGCACCGCCAGCACCTCCTTCGGGCTCGCGGACCTGCTGATGGGCTCGATGGACCGGCTGGGCGAGCGGGTGCGCGACGGCACCTTGGACACGCTGATGCTGCGCCCGGTGCCGGTGCTGGCCCAGGTGGCGGCCGACCGGTTCGCGCTGCGCAGGCTCGGCCGGGTCGTGCAGGGCCTGCTGGTGCTGGGCTGGGCGCTGTGGCGGGTGGACGTGCACTGGACGGTGCTGAACGTGGCGCTGCTGCCGGTGACGCTGGTGGTGGGCGCGGCGATCTTCTGCGCCGTCTACGTCGCGGGCGGCGCCTTCCAGTTCTGGGCGGGGGACGCGGCGCAGGTCCAGAACTCCGTGACGTACGGCGGTGCCACGCTGCTGCAGTACCCGCCCGGGGTGTTCGCGCGCGACCTGGTGCGGGGCGTCACCTTCGTGGTCCCGCTGGCCTTCGTCAACTGGCTGCCCGCGCTGCGCATGCTGGGCCGGCCCGACCCGCTGGGCCTGCCCGGCTGGGTGGACTTCGCCGGGGCGCCGGTCGCCCTGGTGTGCTGCGCGCTGTCCGGGCTGCTCTGGCGGGCCGGTGTCCGTTCCTACCGCAGTACCGGGAGTTGAGGAAGTGACCGTGACCGACAGCGCGGAACCGATGATCGCCGTCGACGGAGTGGAGAAGGTCTTCGACGTACGCCGCAAGGTGGCCGGCACCCTGCGCAGGGAGCGCCACCAGGTCAGGGCGGTCGACGGCATCTCCTTCACGGTGCCGCGCGGCGAGATGGTCGGCTACATCGGCCCGAACGGTGCCGGGAAGTCCACCACCATCAAGATGCTCACCGGCATCCTCAGCCCCAGCGGCGGCAGGCTGCGGGTGGCCGGCATCGACCCGTCCCGCGACCGCACCCGGCTGGCCCGCAGGATCGGCGTCGTCTTCGGGCAGCGCACCACCTTGTGGTGGGACCTGCCGTTGCGCGACTCCTACGAGCTGGTCCGCAGGATGTACCGGATCGAGGACCCGCGGTACGCCCGCAACCTCGACGCGTGCGTGGAGTTGCTCGACCTCGGGCCGCTGCTGGACGTGCCGGTGCGGCAGCTCTCGCTCGGCCAGCGGATGCGCGGCGACATCGCGGCGGCGCTGCTGCACGACCCCGAGGTGCTGTACCTGGACGAGCCGACGATCGGCCTGGACGTCATCAGCAAGGCGAAGGTCCGCGACTTCCTGCGCACCGTCAACGCGGAGCGCGGCACCACGGTGCTGCTCACCACGCACGACCTCACCGACATCGAGACGCTGTGCAGCAGGGTGATGGTCATCGACCACGGCCGGCTGATGTACGACGGCGGGCTCGACGGGCTGCACGCGGTGGGGGAGTCGGAGCGCACGCTGGTCGTCGACTTCGCGCACGAGCTGCCGCCCGTCGAGGTGCCGGGCGCCCGCTGGGTGCGTAGCGAAGGCCCGCGCCAGTGGCTGGCGTTCCCCGCGGGGGACAGCGCGGCGCCGCTGGTGACGGCGCTCGCGGCACGCCACCCGCTGGTGGACCTGTCGGTCCGTGAACCCGCGATCGAAGATGTCATCGCCCGGATGTACGGGGCGGCGTAACATCCCCGGAACCGTCCGTACGGGCCGGACCGGCGCGGTCGGACCCGAGAACAAGGGAGTTCATGTGCGGGAGGACTTCACCGTCGCCGAGGCGACAGCGGCGGAGTGGGACGAGGTCGTGGCGTGGACTGCGGCGGAGGGCTGGAACCCCGGCCTCGGCGACGCGGCCTGCTTCCGCCCCACCGACCCGGCCGGCTTCCTGGCCGGCCGGCTCGGCGGCCGGCTCGTCTCGGCGTGCTCGGTCGTGGCCTACTCACCCGACTACGCCTTCCTCGGCTACTACCTGGTCCACCCCGACCACCGCGGCAACGGGCTGGGCCTGGCCACCTGGAAGGCCGCGCTGCCGCACGCGGAGGGGCGCGCCGTCGGGCTCGACGCGGTGCCCGCGCAGCGGGAGCTCTACATACGGTCGGGCTTCCTCCCGGCGTACGACAACGTCCGCTACACCGGGCGGCCGCGGTCCCTCGGCGCCGCGGACGGCGCCGGCACGGTCGGGTCGGTGACGCCGTACCACCTCGACGCGATCAGCGCGTACGACAGCGGGTGCTTCCCCGCGGAGCGGCACGCCTTCCTCAGCCGGTGGCTGACCGCGGAGCAGCACACCGCGCGGGTCCTGCTGGACGGCAACGGGCACGTCACCGGCTACGGCGTGATCCGCCCCGCCCACCGGGGCCTGCGCATCGGCCCGCTGTTCGCGGACACGCCCGAGGGTGCGGCCGCGCTCTTCGACGCGCTGACCGCCGGCCTGCCGGCGGACGCGGAGGTCTCGATCGACGTCCCCGACCACCACGAGGCGGCCACGTCCCTGGCCGTGTCCGCCGGCCTGGCCGAGTCCTCCCGCTGCACCCGCATGTACTCGGCCCCTGCCCCCTACTCCCGCGCCGACGCGGTCTACGGCACGACCACCCTCGAACTGGGCTGACCCCTCCCCGGGGAGTGCGTCCTGCGGTACGCCTCCCCCCGCACCCCGGTGGCGGGCTGAGCGCGCAGTTCCGCCCCCAGAGCTTGGGGGGACCCCCAGCGCCACTCGGGGTGGTGGCTGCCGTCTCCACACGACGGTTTCGCCGTCGCCGGCCGCCGTTCCCCGCGCCCCTTGGAAACGCTCACCCTCTGCGCAGAGGGCAACCCACCAGGGGCGCGCGGGGGTTACCCCAGGCGAAGCTCTGGGGGCGGAACCGCGCGATGGGCCACGATGGCGCGTCAGGCGACCACCCACCGCAAGGGGCAGGGGCTGAGGGGCGCGGGAACTGCGCGCGCAATCCGTCACCGGGGGTAAGGCGACTGCCCACCGTCGGGGGCAGGGGCTGAGGGGCGCGGGAACTGCGCGCGCAATCCGTCACCGGGGGTAAGGCGACCGCCCACCGTCGGGGGCAGGGGCTGAGGGGCGTGGGGACCGCGCGCAGGTGGCGGTGGTCAGGGGGAGGCCGGCCCGGCGAGGGCGTCGCGGAGGCGGGTGAGACGGGAGATCTCCGCGTCGAGGGCCGCGACGCGGCGGTCGACGATGCCGCCCGCCGCGCACGGCGGATGCGCGGCCTCCAGGAGGACGTGCAGCCGGTCGGCGCACTCGCGCAGGTCCTCCACCGTCAGGCCCTGCGCCAGCAGCCGGCGGATCAGGCGGAGCCTGGCGACGTCGCCGGGCGCGTACTCGCGCTGCCCGGCGGCCGTGCGGGCCGGCGGCGGCATCAGCCCCCGCTGCTCGTAGAAGCGCAGCGCCCGCGGCGTGGTGCCGGCCGCCGCGGCGGCATCGCCGATCCTCATCGCCCACCCCGTTCCCCGTCGCCTACGGTTCGACCACCACCGTCCCGACGTGCTTGCCCGCGATCACGTCCTGCAACGCCTGCGGCGCGTTGTCCAGGCCCGCGACCGCGGTGTGCGGGAAGCGGATCGCGCCGGAGCGCAGCCACTCGCCGAAGCGGGCGGTCCACTCCTCGGCCACGTCGGGGTGGTCGGACCCCGCGTAGCCGCGCAGCGTGATGCCCCGCAGGATGATCTGGAAGGCGTCGACCTCCACGGGCGCACCGCCGGGCCGGTCCTCGGCCAGCTGCCCCGAGAGCGTACCGATCAGCGCGAAGCGCGCGCCCTGCCGGGCCGCCCCGATCGCGGCGGCCAGCTGCTCGCCCGCGACGTTGTCGAGCAGGACGTCGATGCCGTCGGGCGCCGCCGCGGCGAGCTGCGCCGCGAGGGACCCGGCGCCGCGCAGCACGACCGCGTCGTAGCCGAGTTCCGACACCAGCAGCTGCGCCTTCGCCGGCGACCCGGTGCTGCCGATGACCCGCCCCGCGCCGAGCAGCCGCGCGATCTGCCCGGCCAGCGACCCGACCCCGCCCGCCGCCGAGGTGACGAACACGGTGTCGCCCGGGCGGACTCCGGTGAGCCGGGTCAGCGCCCCGTACGCGGCCGAGCCCTGCGCGAGGTGCGCGGCCGGGTCGGGCAGCGCGTCGCCCAGCGGGGTGCACGCGTCGGACGGTACGAGGGCGTGCTCCCGCCAGCCGTACATGTGCCGCACCAGGTCCCCCGGGCGCAGCGCGCTGCCGGCGGGCGCGGCCAGCACCTCGCCGACGGCCGGGCCGAAGAGGGCGTCACCCGGCTTCAGCGCCGGCAGCGGCATGTCGTCGCCCCCTCCGATGAGGCTGCACAGGGAGGCGAAGACCAGGAAGGCGCGGTTCCTGACCAGCACCTGGTCAGGGCCGGGCGCGGGCAGCGGCGTCTCGACCACGCCGAAGTCCTCCCGGGTGGGCAGCCCGGTGGGCAGTGCGGTGAGCAGGACCTGCCGGGTGCTGCGCGGCAGGGACGGGGCGGCGGCCATGCGGAGTCCTTCGCGGGGGTCGGGGGCCGCGGCGCTCGCCGCCGCGACGGCCCGGTGACGCTAACCCCTGACCCGCACGTCAGGGTCAACCCCGCGCATGCGCTCACCGCGGTTCAGGGGGGTGCCGCTTGCTGTGGCCGGTCGCCTGATCCGCCGTCGTGGCTGAGCGCCCCGTTCTCCCCCGGAGCTTCGCCTGGGGGCACCCCCACGCGCCCCGTTCGGCTTGCCCTCTGCGCAGAGGGTTGACGGCAGCCTCTGTCGGAGTCCTGGGGGCACTCCGCCAGGAGTCAGCGCAGGGAGCCCAGCGCGGCATGCAGGGTGGAGACGGTGGAAGGAGGAGTGGAGGCGTGCGGGGACAGGCGCAGGGAGTCGTGGCGGACCGTGGGGGTGATCGCGTGGGCGTGGAGGGCCTTGGCGACGGTGGCCGGGGCGATACCGGGCAGGCGGAAGGAGACGATGCCGGCCCGGCGGGCGGGGTCGGTCGCGGAGAGGATCTCGCCGCCGTGGTCGCGTACCGCCTCGATGAGCTGGTCGACCAGCGTGCGGACCCGCGCCTCGATCGCGGCGACGCCGACCTGCGCGACGAGTTCGAGAGCCGCGGCGAAGGCGGCCGCGGCGACCGGGCTGAGGTTGGTGATGCTCAGCCGGCCCGCGTCGGCGGCCGCGGGATGCTCGACGTCGTCGAAGAGGGCGACGTCGTCCACCCCGGTCCACCCGGTGAGCGTGGGCGCGAGGCGTTCCAGCGCCCGGTCGGAGAGCGCCGCGAAGCCGGTGGACCAGCTGGCCCGCAGCCACTTCTGACCGCCGGTCACCAGGACGTCCACGGCCTGCCAGGGCAGCTCGGCGACGCCGAAGGCCTGCATCGCGTCGACGACGAGCAGCCGGTCGGGGCCGATGACGTCCCGCAGCGCGGCCAGGTCGGCGCGGTAGCCGGTGCGGAAGTCGACCGCGCTCAGCGACAGGGCCACGACGTCGTCGGTGAGCGCGTCACGTACCGCCTCGGGCGTGGGCGGCCCCGGCAGCCAGCGCGGTACGGCCAGGCCGGCGGCGGCGGCCCTGCGCCAGGGGTAGTGGTTGGCGGGGAAGTCCGCCGCGGGCACCAGGACCGTGCCGGCCGGGATGCCGAAGGCGGCCTGGAACAGGCCGGTGGAGGCGTTGGGCAGCAGCACCGTGTGCCCGGCGTCCGTGCCGGCCAGCCCGGCCGCGGCCTGCCGGGCGCGCAGGTCGGCGCGCATCAGGTCGTTGACCGTGTCCTGGTCGGCCCGCGCCGAACGGCCCAGCGCGTCCGCGGTGGCGGCCAGCACCGCACGCGAGGGGGGGCCGTAGCGGGCGAAGTCCAGATAGCCCGCGGCCGCATCGAAATGCTCGGCGTAACCCGGCAGCCCGCCGTCGTCTCCTGTGCCCCTGGGGTGTGCCATGCCGCTCCTGCCCGCGGGACCGTGTCCGCGCCACGGGGAGGCGCCGGGAACCCGCCGTACGTTCCAAGATTGTCAGCGGCGGCAACAATACGCAGGTGGATATGCGGGTGAAGCAGGTGGAGGCAGGGCCGGCGGGAGTTCCGGGGGCGGTCGACCCGGACGCGGAGCGGCGCCGCGGGGTGCGCCGGATGAAGCTGATCGCGACCGGTTTCCTCGCCGTCGCGACGGTGGTCTACGCCCTGGCCAAGTGGGCGGACTCGCGGGACGCGGGCGCGTGGGCGGCCTATGTGGCGGCCGCGGCGGAGGCGGGCATGGTCGGTGCGATGGCGGACTGGTTCGCGGTGACCGCGCTCTTCCGCCGCCCGCTGGGCCTGCCCATCCCGCACACCGCGATCATCCCGACGAAGAAGGACGCGCTGGGCGCCAGCCTCGGCGACTTCGTCGGGGAGAACTTCCTGTCCGCCGAGGTGGTCCGCACCCGGCTGCGCGCGGTGGGCATCGGTTCCCGGCTCGGCACCTGGGTGGCCGAACCCGCCAACGCCGACCGGGTGACCGAGCAGGCCGCCGCCGCGCTGCGCGGCCTGCTGACCGTGCTGCGCGACTCCGACGTGCAGGCGGTGGTCAGCGAGGCGATCACCCGGCGGGCCGAGGCCCAGGAGGTCGCGCCCGGGCTCGGCAAGCTGCTGGAGCGGATCGTCGCGGACGGCGGGCACCGCCGGCTGGTCGACCTGGTGTGTGCGCGCGCCCACGACTGGCTGGTCGAGCACGCCGACTCGGTGATGGATGCCGTCCAGGGCGGGGCGCCGGGCTGGACCCCGCGGTTCGTGGACCGCAAGGTCGGCGAGCGGGTCTACAAGGAGCTGCTGCGCTTCGTCACCGAGATGCGCGACTCGCCCGGCCACCCGGCCCGCGGCGCCGTCGACCGCTTCCTCGGCGACTTCGCGGGCGAGCTGCAGTCCGACCCCGACACCCGGCAGCGGGTCGAGCGGCTGAAGAACGACCTGCTGGCCCGCCCCGAGGTGCAGGACCTGATCGCCTCGGTGTGGGGCTCGGTACGGGCGATGATGGTGGCCGCCGCGGAGGACGAGCGCAGCGAACTGCGGCTGCGCACCCGGGCGTCGCTGCTGAGCCTCGGCAGCCGGATGGCCACGGACCCGCGCCTGCAGGCGAAGGTCGACAGCTGGCTGGAGGACGCGGCCACGTATCTGGTCACCACCTACCGCGACCAGATCACCTCGCTGATCAGCGAGACGGTCGCCGGCTGGGACGCCGAGCAGACCTCCCGGAAGATCGAGGCGCATGTGGGCCGCGACCTGCAGTTCATCCGGATCAACGGCACGGTCGTGGGCGCGCTGGTCGGCCTGCTGATCTTCACGGTGTCGCGGATCGTGGGCGGCTGACGGCCCGCGCCGCTCCGACCTCTGGGGTCTGTGCGAGGTGGCCGCGTTCGACGGAAGTGCCGCGTCCAGGTGCTGAACAGGGCTTGCGCGGGGAGGGGTCGTGATTGGAGGATCGGACAGACATCCGATGACCTCCGCGGACCGTCCCGCCGCGGATCACTGACGTACGGAGTACACCGTGAAACTGCTGCGAGTCGGCCCCGCAGGCGCGGAGCGCCCCGCCCTGCTCGACAAGGACGGCGTCGTACGGGACCTCGGCGGGCTCGTCGCCGACATCGACGGCGCGCTGCTCGCCGACGCCGACGCCCTGGCCAGGATCGCCGCGGCCGCCGCCGACGGCTCGCTGCCCGCGGCCGAGGACGGGCTGCGCGTCGGGCCGCCGCTCACCGGCATCGGCAAGATCGTCTGCATCGGGCTCAACTACCACGACCACGCGGCCGAGACCGGGGCGGAGGCGCCCGCCGAGCCGGTCGTCTTCATGAAGGCCCCCGACACGGTGGTCGGCCCCGGCGACACGGTGCTGGTGCCGCGCGGCAGCGTCAAGACCGACTGGGAGGTCGAACTCGCCGTCGTCATCGGCCGCGAGCTGCGCTACGCGGCGGACGAGGACGAGGCGATGGCCGCCGTCGCCGGTTACGCCGTCGCGCACGACGTCTCCGAGCGCGAGTTCCAGATCGAGCGCGGCGGGCAGTGGGACAAGGGCAAGAACTGCGAGACCTTCAACCCGCTCGGGCCGTGGCTCGTCACCGCGGACGAGGTTCCCGACCCGCAGGCGCTGAGCCTGCGGCTGTGGGTGAACGGGACGCTGCGGCAGGACGGGTCCACCCGCGACCAGATCTTCCCCGTCGCCGAGGTCGTGCGCTACCTCAGCCACTTCATGACGCTCTACCCGGGTGACGTCATCAACACGGGCACCCCGGCCGGCGTGGCCCTCGGCCAGCCCGAGCCCCGCCCTTACCTTCGCCCTGGCGATGTCGTCGAGCTCACGATCGACGGCCTCGGCCGCCAGCGGCAGGTGCTCGCATCTGCGTAGTGCGGTACGGCGTTGCGGCGCCGGGCCGCGCGCTCCGGCTCGCGCCACGACGGCATCTGCCCCTTGCGGTGCGTTCGCATCGTGCGGTGCGTCGTGGCCGGTCGCGCAGTTCCGCCCCCAGGCGAAGCCCTGGGGGCGGAACTGCGCGACCAGCCCGGACGGCGGGAAAGCAGCATCGTCACGGCAAGTGGCAATCACCCAGGGGCGCAAGCCAGTCGCTTACGCCAGGAACTGGGTGAGGGCCGCCACGACCATCGCGTGGTCCTCGGTCTGGGGGAGGCCGGAGACGGCCACGACGCCGATGACGCCGGCGCCCGCCACCCGCAGGGGGAACGCCCCGCCGTGCGCGGCGTAGAGCGCGGGGTCGAGGTGGGAGGCCGCCTCGAACGTCGTGCCCTTGGCACGGAACCGCTCGCCCACGGCGAGCGACGACGTGCCGTAGCGCAGGACGACGCGGGCCTTCCGGTCGAGCCACTCGTCGTTGTCGGGCGTCGTGCCCTCCAGCGCGTAGTGGAAGAGCTGCTGCCCGCCCCGGCGGATGTCGATCGTGACGGCGGCCCCCCGCTCCCTGGCGAGGTCGACGAGCAGGCAGCCCAGCCGCCAGGCGTCGTCGTGGGTGAAGCGGGGAAGGACGAGCGTCCGCTCCTGCTCGGCGAGCAGTTCGGGATCGGCCAGCCGGTCGCTGGTCACAGGATCACCGACCGTCCGGTGCCGGCGGACTCCCTGGCCGCCTCGATGACCGCGATCGCGGCGGCCGCCTCAAGCGCGGTGACCGGCGGTGGCGTGCCCTCGCGCAGGGCGGTCTCGACGGCCGCGTAGAAGGCGGGGTAGTCGCCAGGCAGCGACGGTACGGGCCGTACGTTCTCGTCGGTGCCCGCCGTGCCCCACGCGGACTCCGGTTCCGCGCCCCACACCGCGCCCTCGCCGGGCCGCAGGCCTTCGCGGAGGGCGGCCTCCTGCGAGTCGAGGCCGTAGCTGACGTAGCCGCCGGTGCTGCCGAGCACCCGGAAGCGCGGGCCGAGCCGGGAGGCGGTGGCGCTCATCCACAGGTGCGAGCGGACGCCGTCGGCGTGGGTGATCGCGATGAAGTCGTCGTCGTCAGCGGCGGCGCCCGGGCGCCGCACGTCGGACTCGGCGTAGACCATTCGGGCCGGGCCGAAGAGGGTGAGGGCCTGGTCGACGAGGTGGCTGCCGAGGTCGTAGAGCAGGCCGCCGATCTCGGCCGGGTCGCCGGACTCGCGCCAGCCGCCCTTGGGCTGCGGGCGCCACCGTTCGAAGCGGGACTCGAAGCGGTGGACCTCACCGAGCTCGCGGCGCTCCAGCAGGGCGCGCAGCGTCAGGAAGTCGCTGTCCCAGCGGCGGTTCTGGAAGACGGTGAGCAGCAGCTCCCGCTGCTCGGCGAGCGCGGCCAGCTCGCGGGCCTCGGCGGCCGTGGCGGCCAGCGGCTTGTCGACGACGACCGGCAGCCCGGCCTGGAGTGCGGCGGTCGCGAGCGGGACGTGGGTGCGGTTGGGGGAGGCCAGGACGACCAGGTCCAGCCCGCCGGCACGCGCCCACAACTCGTCGGCGGTGGCGGCGAAGGCCACGCCGGGGTGCTCGCCGGCGGCCTGGGCGCGGCGTTCGCTGTTTCCGGTGACGATGGTGTCCAGGACCAGGCCAGGGGCCGCGGCGATCAGCGGGGCGTGGAAGAAGGAGCCGGCCGGGCCGTATCCGACCAGGGCGACGCGTAGGGGGGCGGTGCCGGGAGCGCTCATGGCCTCACTTTGGCAACACTGTTGCGAAAGTGCAAGCGCGCGAGACAATGACGGGGTGAACCCACCCCAGCCCCCGCCCCCCGACCGCCCCACCGAGGGCGCGGCCCCCGCCGGCGGAGTCAACCTGCCGGGGCTGCGCAGCCACAACGCCGCGCTCGTGCTGGGGCTGCTGCGGGAGGCCGCCACCGGGGGCGGCACCGGGGGGATCAGCCGGCTGGAGCTGGCCGCACGGACGGGGCTGACGCCGCAGGCGGTCAGCAAGATCACCGCGCGGTTGCGGGCGGACGGCCTGGTGGAGGAGGCCGGGCGGCTCGCGTCGACCGGCGGGAAGCCGCGTACCGAGCTGCGGCTGGCCGCGGGCGCGCGGTGCTCGGTCGGGGCGCACCTGGACGGCGAGACGGTCACCGCCGTCGTGGCCGACCTCGCCGGGCGCACGGTCGCCGAGCACGCCGCGCCGCTCGACCTCGCGCTGCCGGTCCTCGACGGCCTCGCCGCGATGGTGCGCGAGCTGCGTGCCGCCGTCGCCCTGGCCCCGGCCCCGGTGCTCGGCGTGGGCGTCGGGATACGCGGCCCGCTCGACCACCGCACCGGCACCCTGCACGAGGTCACCGGCTTCCCGCACTGGTCCGGCTGCCCGCTGCGTACGGAGCTGGCCCGCGGGCTCGGCCTGCCCGTCGCGGTCGACAAGAACACCAACACCGCGGCCCTGTCCGTCCTGGCGGAGCCGCGAACCGCGCCCGGCGCGGGCTCGTTCGGCTACCTGCACCTCGGTACGGGCCTGGGCGCCGCCCTCGTGCTCGGCGGCCGGCTGCACCGCGGGGGGCGGGCCGGGGCAGGGGAGTTCGGGCACCAGGTGGTGCAGCTCGACGGGCCGCCCTGCAAGTGCGGCAAGCGCGGCTGCCTCGAAGCGCTCTGCCTGGCGGCGGTCGCCCGCGGCGACACCGCGGCCGCGGCCCGCCTGCTGGGGGTGGGCGCCGCGAACCTGGTCGCGCTGCTGGACATCGACCGCGTCGTGCTCGGCGGCCGCACCGTACTGGCCGACCCCGGCGCCTTCCTGGCCGGCGTCGGCACGGCGCTCGGCCCGGTCCCGGTCGGCCTCGCGGCGGCCGGCCCGCGCGCGGTCGCCGAGGGCGCCGCCCTGCTCGCGCTGGCCCCGCTCTTCGCCCGGGCCGCCCTGGGCTGACCTCCTGCGACCAGCACGCGAGACGCCCGCAGCGGGGCACCCCGGCCCCGGTTACGCTGGGGCACCGGACGCCGCCCGGCCGGCCGCGGTGCGAACCCGTACGGAGTACGGTCCACGGCGTACGGCGACGACGTACGACGTACGACCCTTTCCCGGACTCCGTCCGGGGGACCCCCAGGCACGACGACAGGAGACCGACCGGTGTCGACCCGCAGGCCCATCGACTCGTGGCTGACCGACATGGACGGCGTGCTCATCCACGAGGGCACCCCGATCCCCGGCGCCGACGCCTTCATCAAGGGCCTCAAGGACTCGGGCAAGCCCTTCCTCGTCCTCACCAACAACTCCATCTACACCCCGCGCGACCTGCACGCGCGGCTGTCCAGGATGGGCCTCGACGTCCCGGTCGCGAACATCTGGACCTCGGCGCTGGCCACCGCGAAGTTCCTGGACGACCAGCGCCCCGGCGGCACCGCCTACGTCATCGGCGAGGCCGGCCTGACCACCGCGCTGCACGACGTCGGCTACATCCTCACCGACGTCGACCCCGACTACGTGGTGCTCGGCGAGACCCGGACGTACAGCTTCGAGGCGCTCACCAAGGCGATCCGGCTGATCCGCGGCGGCGCGCGCTTCATCGCCACCAACCCCGACGAGACCGGCCCGTCCCCCGAGGGCGTACTGCCCGCGACCGGCTCGGTCGCCGCGCTGATCACCAAGGCCACCGGGCAGGAGCCGTACTTCGTCGGCAAGCCCAACCCGCTGATGATGCGGGCCGGGCTCAACGCGATCGGCGCGCACTCCGAGACCAGCGCCATGATCGGCGACCGGATGGACACCGACGTGCTGGCCGGGCTCGAATCCGGCATGACCACCTTCCTGGTGCTCACCGGGCTCACCGCCGTGCCCGACATCGAGCGCTACCCCTTCAAGCCGTCCCGGGTCGTGGAGTCCATCGCGGACCTGGTCGCAGAAATCTGATCACACTCCGTAGTGGGCACGTCACCCTGATGGGTCACCGAGCGTGCACGCCGGGCCGGTCGCGGGGATCTTCGTAAGCACCGGGCGCGAGTCCCCGCCCCGGGCCGAGCGGAGGTCCCCATGTTTGGTCTGAAACTGCCCGTCATCGCCGCGGCCGGTGCCCTCGGCGTCCTCGCCGTCGGCGGGGTGACCGGGTTGCCGAAGCAGGCACTCGCCGACGAGGGGGGCGGCGGATCGTCCTCTTCCTCCTCGTCGTCCTCGTCGTCGTCCTCGTCCAGCTCCGGCATGGACGTCTCGCCGACCACCGTCGCCCCCGGCGGGGTGGTGAGCCTGCACCTCAAGGCCTCCTGCAAGTCCGGTGCCAGTGCCAAGGCCAGCGCCGAGGTCTTCGTCGACGCGGTCACCCTGTCGCCGTCGGGTGACGGCTCCGACGGGTGGGACGGTACGGCCTTCATCAAGTCCGACGCGGTCGACGGCTCCTACACCGTCTCCGTCGAGTGCAACGGCTCCACCAGCTCCGCCTCCGCGACCGTCACCGTGACCTCGGGCAGCACCCCGCTGGTCCCGGTCGCCCCGGTCCCGGCCGGCGGCGGCGGCACCGCGCAGCTCGCCGCGGGTCCGGCGGCCGCAGGCACCAGCACCGGGCCGCTGCTGGTCACCGGCGGTGTCGCGGCGGCCGGCCTGGCCGGCCTGGTGATCCACCGCCGCCGCGCCGCCGCCCGCGGCTGACCGGCATGGCGGTGGGGGCGGACGACTCCGGTACCGGTGGCGGTACCGACTCCGGCAGGACCTGGGCGGCCGTCGTGGTCGGCCTGGTCCTGCTGGCCGCGTGGCTGCTCGGGCACGGCGGTCCCACCGCCCCCGCGCCGCCACCCGGCGCCCGCGCCCTCTCTGCTGCGGCGGCCGCGGACCGGCCCGCGCAGGTGTACGCGCCCCACGTGCCGCTGCACGACGCCGTGCCGCTGCGGATCGACATCCCGTCGGTCGGCATCCACGCCGAGCTCGTCGGCCGCGGGCTGAAGGACGGGGCGGTGGACCCGCCCCCTTACTCCACGCCCGACGTCGCCGGCTGGTACCGCGACGGGCCTCCGCCGGGCGCGGCGGGCGCGGCGATCATCGTCGGCCACGTCGACACCGAGACGCGGGCCGCGGTCTTCTACGGCCTCAGCACGGTCCAGCGCGGGGCGCTGGTGGAAGTCGCCCGCGACGACGGGACGGTCGCGGAGTTCTCCGTCGAGGCGGTCGAGGTCATCGAGAAGGCGCACTTCGACGCGACGCGCGTCTACGGGTCGGCGGGGCGGCCCGAGCTGCGCCTCATCACCTGCGGTGGGGCTTTCGACAAGGACGCGCAGGCGTACTCGGCGAACGTGGTGGTCTTCGCCGCGCTCACGGGGTCCCACCCGAGCTGAGCCGCTGGCGCTCGGCCTTCGGGGGTGGGGTGCCCCTTGCCGGGGCGTCGCTTCCTCCCCGCCGCGGTGGCCGTTCGCGCAGTTCCTCGCGCCCCTTTGGGTGCTGCCCCGTGCGGTGGGTTGCTTGCCTGCGGCGCCGTCGTGGCTTGTCGCGCAGTTCCCCGCGCCCCTGAAAAACGGTCACCCTCTGCGCAGAGGGCAAGCCATCAGGGGCGCGGGGAACTGCGCGCTCAGCCGTGACGCACCGAAAGATGCGAGCCCACCGCAGGGGGCAGGACCTGACGGGGCGCGGGGAAGTGCGCGGAAGCGAAGTCACCGCAGGGGGCGGTCAGGTGGGAGCCCCCGGCCGGGGAAGTGTGGTCGTGCCGGCGAGGATGGCCGTGGCCAGATCCGCAACGCGGATCTGGTGGGCGCGGGCGTGCGCCCGCAGGAGGGCGAACGCGTCGTCGACGCTGACGTGCCAGCGCTCGGCGAGCACGCCCTTGACCTGCTCGACGGGAATCCGCGAGTCCAGCGCCGTCTGCAACTGCGCCGCCAGGCGCTGATGGTGGCGGCGGGTCCGCCGCTGGAGCACCCCGATGGCCGCGGCGTCCGCGAGCGAGCGGGTGACCGCCACGGAGTGGGCCGGCGGCAGGCCCGGCGTGGCGCGGTAGAGGACGAGCGCGCCCAGCACCTCCTTGCGGTGCCGCACGGGTACGGCGAAGACCGCGGCGTAGCCGCTGGCCCGCGCCCGCCGGGCGAAGTCCCGCGGCAGCGGCTCACGGGCACGCCCCAGGTCGGCCACGCCGACGTCCGTACCGCTGCGGTAGCAGTCAGGCCCCGGCCCCGCCGCGCTGAGCAGCCGCGCCGGCTCGCAGGACGCGCTGATCACCCGGATGTCGCCGCCTTCGTCGGCGAGCAGCAGCGCGGCCGCGGCGACGCCGGTGAGCCGTACCGTACGGCCGGCGAGCCGGCGCAAAGGTGCGTCGGGCTCGCTCTCATCGCCGAGGGTGTCGGCCAGCTCGACCAGGGTGTCGGCCAGCAGCCCCCCTCCCGCTGTTGACCCGTCCGGCAGATCACCGTGCACACCGTTCCCCTTCCCCCGTCGGACCGGCTCCTGCCGTGAAGTATTGCCGGTGACCGGCGGCTTTCGCGTCCGTCGCAGGTCGGAGAAGATCGCCCGGGAGCGGCGGGCGGACCTGGGCCGGGAGGCGGAGTACCGCGCACCGCCACGTACGGGGGCATAGGTTGGCGAACGGTATGTTTCTCCGCCAGGTCTGGCCCCCCGCCCCCGGGGGACCGCCGCCGAGGAGGTCCCGATGCCCGTGCGTGAACCGAAGGGCGGCGCCGCTCTGCGGCCGATACCCGCGGGGGAGGCCGCGCCGGACCGGGTGGAGGAGACCAGGGCGGGCGGTACTCCCCCCGAGCTGCGCGCGGGGCTGGTACGGGCGCTGGGCGCGGGCAAGGTGCTCGGCGACCTGACGGACCTGGTGCGCTACGCGTCGGACGCGAGCCCGTACCGCTTCGTCCCGCAGGCGGTGGTCGTACCGGAGAGCGTGCAGGACGTGGTGCGGCTGCTGGCGTACGCCAGGGCCGAGCGCCGCCACCTGGTCTTCAGGGCCGCGGGAACCAGCCTGAACGGGCAGGCGCAGGGCGAGGACATCCTGGTGGACGTACGCCGCCACTTCAGCGGCGTCGAGGTCGAGGCGGACGGCGCCAGGGCGCGCATCCTGCCCGGCACCGTGCTGGCCCGGGCGAACGCCGCACTGGCCAGGCACGGCCGGGTGCTCGGCCCCGACCCGGCGAGCGCGATCGCCGCCACCGTCGGCGGTGTGCTGGCGAACAACGCCTCCGGCATGACCGCGGGCACCACCCGGGACTCCTACCGCACCGTCGCCTCGCTCACCGTGGTGCTGCCGTCCGGCACCGTCGTGGACACCGCGGACCCGGACGCCGACGCGGGCCTCGCCGCGGCCGAGCCGGACATCTACCAGGGCCTGCTCGACCTGCGGGACGAGATCGAGGCGGACCGCGCGCTGACCGCCAGGATCCGCGCGAAGTACCGCATCAAGAACACCAACGGCTACCGCCTCGACGCCTTCCTCGACGCGGAGAGCCCCGCCCAGATCCTGCGCGGGCTGATGATCGGCTCGCAGGGCACCCTCGGCTTCGTCGCCGAGGCGGTCTACGAGACGCTGCCGATCCGCCCGGCCGCCGCCGCGGGGCTGCTGTTCTTCCCCACGCTGCCGGCCGCCGCCGCGGCCGTACCGCACTTCGCGCAGGCCGGCGCGGAGGCCGTCGAGCTGATGGACGGCAACGTGCTGCGGGCCGCGACCGCGGTGCCCGGGGTGCCGGGGGAGTGGGCCGAGCTGCCCGCGAGCTGCGCGGCGCTGCTCGTCGAGTTCAGGGCCGCGGACGTCACGCAGCTCGCCGCGTACGAGCGGGCCGCGGAGCGGGTCTGCTCCGACCTCGGCCTGATCACCCCGGCGCCGGCCGCCGAGGGCCACGGCGGCTTCACCCGCGACCGGGAGCGGATCGCCGCGCTGTGGCGGGCGCGCAGGGCCTTCGTGACCGCGGTCGGCGGCGCCCGCCCGTCCGGCACGACCCTGATCACCGAGGACTTCGCGGTGCCGCCCGACCGGCTCGCCGAGGCCTGCACGGAACTGCTCGAACTGCAGCGCAGGCACGGCTTCGAGGCGGCGGTCGCCGGCCACGCCGCCCACGGCAACCTGCACTTCCTGCTCACCTTCGACGCCGGCCGCGCCACCGACGTCGAGCGCTACGCCGCCTTCATGGCGGACTTCTGCCGTACCGTCACCGAGCGCTTCGACGGCTCGCTCAAGGCCGAGCACGGCACCGGGCGCAACATCGCGCCCTTCCTGGAGCTGGAGTGGGGGCCGGCCGCCACCGCCCTGATGTGGCGGATCAAGGCGCTGCTCGACCCGGACGGCATCCTCGCCCCGCACGTCATGCTCGACCAGGACCCGCGCGGGCACCTGCGCGGGCTGAAGACGATCCCGGTGATCGAGCCGGTCGCCGACCCCTGCATCGAGTGCGGCTTCTGCGAACCCACCTGCCCCAGCCGCGACCTGACGACCACCCCGCGGCAGCGGATCGTGCTGCGCCGCGAGATGCTGCGGCAGCCCGACGGCTCACCCGTGCAGCGCGAACTGCTCGCCGCGTACGGATACGCCGCCGTCGACACCTGCGCGGGCGACTCGACCTGCAAGCTGGCCTGCCCGGTCGGCATCGACACCGGCGCGATGATGAAGGACTTCCGGCACGCCCGGCACTCCCGCGCCGAGGAGCGGGCCGCGGGCGCCACGGCCACGCACTGGCGCGGCGCCGAGCGCGCCGCCCGCGCCGCGGTCGCCACCGCGGACGCGGTACGCCGCCGGGTCGGCGACCGGCCGCTGTCCGCGGCCACCGGGCTCGCCCGGCGGGCGGCACGGCCCGAACTCGTGCCCGGCTGGCTGCCGGAGATCCCCGGCGCGGCGCCGCCCGCCCTGCCCCGTACCGAGCGGGACGGCGCCGCCGCCGTCTACTACCCGGCCTGTGTCAACCGCATCTTCGGCCCGCCCGAGGGCCGTTACGGCTGGGTGCCGCAGTCCCTGGTCACCGTCTCGGCCCGGGCGGGCCTGCCGGTGTGGATACCGGCCGACGTCACCGGTACGTGCTGCGCCACGATCTGGCACTCCAAGGGCTACGACGCGGGCAACGCGGTGATGGCCAACCGGATCGTCGAGCACGCGTGGGGGTGGACCGGGGGAGGGCGGCTGCCGATCGTCGTCGACGCGACGTCCTGCACGCTCGGGCTCGCCCGGGAGGTCGTGCCGTACCTCACCGACGCGAACCGTGCGCTGCACGGTGAACTGACGGTGGTGGACGCGACGGTGTGGGCCGCCGACCATGTGCTGCCGCGGCTCACCGTGACCGCGCCGGTCGGCTCCGCCGTCCTGCACCCCACGTGCTCCGCACGGCATCTCGGCCGCCCGGGCGCGGCGCTCGCGGAGGTCGCCGGCGCGATCGCCCGCGAGGTCGTCGTGCCCGACGACGCGGGGTGCTGCGGCTTCGCCGGCGACCGGGGGATGCTGCACGAGGAGCTCACCGCGTCCGCGACGCGGGCGGAGGCGGAGGAGGTCGCCGCGCGGGGCTTCTCGGTGTATCTCTCGGCGAGCCGGATGTGCGAGGTGGGTATGGCTCGCGCCACCGGGGAGCCGTACGAGTCGGTCATCGTCGCACTGGAGCGCGCCACCCGCTGACGCGGTGTTCCCGGGTGCCCCCCCGGGCTGCCCCTTCCCCCGGCTCCGGGACCTTCCCCGGGCGGGGGGTTGCGCGCGCCCCGCAGCGCCCCTTTGGCCTGCGTCCTCCTGCGTACAGCGTTCGTCCCTGGCAGGGGCTTGCCCTCTGCGGAGAGGGTGACGTTCTTCAGGCGGCGCTGGGGGTACCCCCAGGCGAAGCTCTGGGGGCGGACTGCGCGACAAGCCACAGCGCACCGGGAGATGCGAGCCCACCGCAAGGGGCAATTACACGACGTGCCCCGGGAGGGGCGGCTCCTGGGGGTGGGCCGGGAGGGCGCTGGGCTGGGGGGAGAGGAGGAGGAGGACGACGTCGTCGGAGAGGGAGCCGCCGGCGTGCCGGAGGAGGTCGCCGTAGACCCGTTCGACCGCCGCGTCGAGATCGGTGCCCGCGCCGGCGATGAGCGGGCCGACCCGTTCGGTGAGCGGGTAGAACGTGCCGTCGAGCGGGCTGCGGGCCTCGATCACCCCGTCGGTGCAGAGCACCAGGACGTCCCCCGGCAGCATCGGCACGCGCCACGCCGTGGGGCCGCCGGACACGAGGTCGGCCAGGCCGAGCGGCACCCACGGCTCGGCGGGGTCGAGCGTCTGGACCGCGCCGTCCCGCGAGACCCGCAGCGGAGCGACATGGCCGTAGTGCAGCAGCTCGACGCTGCCGGGGTCGTCGAACTGCGCGAAGAGCGCGGTGATGAAGTCCCCGGTGGTGACGTGCCGCCCGACGCTGGTGTCGACGCGGCGGGCGACCGTGTCGAGCCCGCCCTCGTCGAACGCCGCCTCCCGGAACGCGCCGAGCACCACCGCAGAGGTCTGCACCGCGGCGAGCCCCTTGCCGCGGACGTCGCCGATCAGCGCCCTTACGCCGTGCGGGGTCTCGATCACCGCGTAGAGGTCGCCGCCGATCTGCGCGGCGTCGGCGGCCGAGACGTAGCGCACGGCGAGCCGTACGCCGCCGACGCGCGGGTCCGGCGGGCGCATCAGGGCGTGCTGGGCGGCCTCGGCGACCGAGGCGATCGCGGTGAAGGCCTTGGCCCCGGTCTCCCGCCGCCAGGCGATGTACACGCTGAAGAGGGTGACCAGGGCGTAGGCGAAGGCCTGCCCGAAGAAGACGTCGTGGTCGGGGATGTCGGTGATGCCGTCGTAGGGGGCCAGCGCGGCCTGCACGAAAAGCCCGAGCACCCCGATGAAGAGGGTTTTGCGCCAGGTGACGGTGATCGCGGCGAGCGGCGGCGCCACCACGATGCCGGGGGTGAGGAAGTGGTCCCGGCCCGCGATCAGGTCCGCGGCGATGACGATGCCGATGGACGCCAGCGGCAGCGACAGGCCCAAGCGCGCCAGATACTCCCCCTCCACCCGCTGGAGGGTTCTGGTCAGCCAGACAATCTTCACATGGTGAACCTATCCGCCCGCACCCGTGGCGTCAGCCGCTCGCCGGGGTGATCCACTCCGTCCGTGGGGGAACGGGCCGGCGGGCCGCGGTGTTCCCGGGACGCACCGGTGATGCCGCACCGGTGCTGCCGCGGCGGAGTGTTGCGCGGGGTGAAGTTTCTGCGACAGACGGGGGCCGCGGGGTGGCTGTGGCGGCCGGAACTTTCTAGGGTCGTCGTGTACCTGCCACCCATGGGGCGGACCGCCCCGCGCTGGAGGACCCCTGTGCGTCTCAGACTGCTCGCACCCGCTGCCGCCGCCCTCGGCTTCCTGCTGGTGATCCCGGCATCCGCCGCCGACGCGGGGCCGGGAGCACCCGGCATCGGCGACCCGTACTACCCGACGTACGGCAACGGCGGTTACGACGTCTCCCACTACGACCTCGACCTCAGCTACCAGCCCGCCACCGACACGCTCTCCGGCACCGCGACCCTGCAGGCCACCGCAACCCAGGGCCTGACCAGCTTCGACCTGGACTTCGCGCTGACGGTCAGCAAGGTGACCGTGGACGGCCGCCCGGCGGCCTTCGCCACCAGCGGCGAGCAGGAGCTGGTCGTCACCCCGGCCCGGCCGATCCCGCGCGGCCACCGGATCACCGTCGCCGTCACCTACTCGGGCGTGCCCTCCAGCGTCGAGCGCTACGGCTTCACCTCCTGGCAGCGCACACCGGACGGCGGAGTGGCCGCCAACGAGCCCGAGTCCGCCTGGTGGTGGTTCCCCAGCAACGACCACCCGCTGGACAAGGCCACCTACGACGTCGACGTGCGGGTCCCGGCCGGCGAGCAGGCGATCAGCAACGGCCTGCTGGTCTCCCAGCACACCGCGAACGGTTGGACCGGCTACCACTGGCGCCAGGACAAGCCGCAGGCCACGTATCTGGCCACGCTCGCGCTGGGCCACTTCGACATCACCCGCAGCCGCACCCGTGCCGGTGTACCCGTCATCAACGCCTACAGCTCCGGCCTGCCCGCGGCCACCGCCGCCAACGCGCGGGCCGGCGTCGAGCGCACGGCTGAGATCATCGACTTCCTCAGCGGCTGGTTCGGCCCCTACCCGTTCGACGCGGCCGGCGGCTACGTCCCCGACGTGCCCACGCACTTCTCCCTCGAAGCGCAGACCCGGGTCTTCTACAGCCCCGCGGTCTTCGCCACCACCGACGGCATCGGCACCGTCGCGCACGAGCTGTCCCACCAGTGGTGGGGCGACGACGTCTCGCTCGCCCGCTGGTCCGACATCTGGCTGAACGAGGGCTTCGCCACCTACGGCAGCTGGCTGTGGGCCGAGCACCAGGGCAAGGGGACGGTCCAGCAGATCGCCCGGCAGACCTACGACGCCTACCCCGCCGACGACCCGTTCTGGACCGTCGAGCCGGGCGACCCGGGACCGGCCAAGCAGTTCGACGACGCCGTCTACGACCGGGGCGCGGTCGCCATCCAGGCGCTCCGCACCACCATCGGCGACCACGCCTTCCGCGCCCTGCTCAAGGCCTGGCCGGCCCAGCACCGCTACGGCAACGGCACCATCGCCGAATTCCGCACGCTGGCCGAGCACCTGTCGGGCCAGGACCTGGGCGGCTTCTTCCAGACCTGGCTGTACACCCCGGCCAAGCCCGCCGTACTCCCCGGCGGGTGACCTCCGGCTGATACGGCACCATGGACCCGGGCGGAGCCGGCGAAGGGACCAGGGGTGGAGCACAGCGAACTGCGCGCGGACTGCGGCAACTGCTTCGGGCTGTGCTGCGTCGCCCTGGCCTTCACCCGGTCCGCCGACTTCGCCCGGGACAAGGCCGCGGGGGAGCCCTGCGGCCACCTCGGCGCCGACCACCGCTGCGGCATCCACGACCGGCTCCGCGACCGCGGTTACGCCGGCTGCACCGTCTACGACTGCCTCGGGGCCGGGCAGAAGGTCTCCCGGCACACCTTCGCAGGACAGGACTGGCGGGACGCCGCCGACGGCGGCCGGGCGATGTTCGCGGTGCTGCCGGTGGTGCGGCAGCTGCACGAGCTGCTCCGCCACCTCGCCGAGGTACGCACCCTGCCGGCCGCCGCCGAGCTGTACGAGGCCGCCGCGGAGGCGGCCACGCGGATCGAGGCGCTGAGCCTGGGCGGCGCGGACGAACTGCTCGCCCTGGACGTCGCGGCCGAGCGCGGCCGGGTCGGCGAGCTGCTGCGCAGCGCCTCCGCGCTGGCCCGCGCCGCCTTCCCGCGGCGCAGGAACCACCGGGGAGCCGACCTGATGGGCTCCCGCCTGCGCGGCGCGGACCTGCGGGGTGCGGATCTGCGGGGAGCGCTGGTGATCGGCGCGGACCTGCGCGGTGCGGACCTGCGGGGAGCCGACCTGCTCGGCACCGACCTGCGCGGCGCGCGGCTGGGCGGCGCGGATCTGCGCGGCACCCTCTTCCTGACCGCCCCGCAGCTCGCCGCCGCCTCCGGCGACCCGGCCACCCGGCTGCCGCAGGACCTCGCGCACCCGGCCCACTGGGCATGAAGAAGGCCCCCCACCTGCGGTGGGAGGCCTTCTTCATGTGCGAGGTGCGCCGCCAGGGACTCGAACCCCGGACCCGCTGATTAAGAGTCAGCTGCTCTAACCAACTGAGCTAGCGGCGCCTGCGAGAACAACTATACGGCCTTCCGCCGGGTGCTCCTGACCACCCCTGCCCGCGGCGGCGGCCGGTCAGATGCTCATCGACAGGAGCACGGGGGCGGCCCGCTCGTTGAGGGTGTCCACGGCCGGTTTGAGGCGGTGCGCCTGCGCCAGCGGCATGGACAGCGCCAGGCAGGCGACCGTCTTGCCGATCGTGACCGGGATCGCCGCGCACACCGTGCCGACCGCGTACTCCTGCAGGTCGAGCGTGGGGACGCTGGCCGGCTGGCGTTCGAGCTTGGTGAGCAGCGCGCGGTCGTCGATCACGGTGCGGGAGGTGAGCCGGGCCGGGCGGTGCCGGGAGAGGTGTTCCAGCCGCGAGTTGTGGTCGAGCTGGGACAGCAGGCACTTGCCCACCGCGCTCGCGTGCGCGGCCGAGCGGAAGTCGACCCACTCGTTGACCTTGGGCGCGTTCGGCCCGTCGGCGAAGTCGATGATGCGGACCTCGCCGTCGTCGTAGCGGCTGAAGTACACCGCGGCGCCGACCTCGTCGCGCAGCTCCACCAGGATCGTGCGCAGTTTTTCGGCCAGCGCGTCGTCGTGCTTGGCGGCGCCGAGCAGCACCAGGGTCTCGCCGAGCACGTAGCCGCCGCCGGGCAGGAAGCCCAGATAGCGTTCGCGTTGCAGCATGGTCAGGAGCTGGGAGAGGTACCCGACCGGCACCCCTATCTCCCGCGCGAGCTGCTCGGCGGAGACGCCGTGCCGGTGTGCGTCGACGGAATCCAGCACGCGCAGTGCGTGCTGGACCGCGTAGACCGGCGCGGTCTGACGGTGCTCTAGCGCCACGGTAGCCCCCTGCAGGTGTGACCGTTTGCGTCCCGGTTGTCGCTGCTGGTCACGATCGGGGCTCGGTGAGGTCCCGATCGGCAGCTTGACCGGATTCCACGATAACCCCAATACCGTTGCCGGTAGAGGCGGTTGACGACTTCTCCGCAGCCCCGCAGGCGTATATGCAGGAAGGGGCCACTCTGGCATATGCCAAGGTCACTGCCCGATCGGGAAAATCGCCGAATTGACCACGGGAATAACCGGACGCCCGCTCCGGTTGTGCAATTCCGGACTATTACGCGTGCCCGGCATGCGGACGGACGATCAAGGAGGCGCTAGCTGTGGGTGACGACGTGGCTCGGGGCGGCGGCAGCAGCGGCGACGGCGGGGCGGCAGGCGACGGGATCCGCGGCACCGTCCATGGCACCGCGCCCGTACCGCTGTCGGTGCTCGACCTGGCCGGCGTCGGCTCCGGCCTGACGGCCCGGGACGCGCTGCGCAACAGCGTCGAGATCGCCAGGACCGCGGAGGCCCGCGGCTACCACCGGATGTGGGTGGCCGAGCACCATTCGATGCCCGGTGTGGCCAGCTCCTCGCCCGCGGTGATCCTGGCCCACCTGGCCGCCTTCACCCGCACCCTGCGGCTCGGCTCCGGCGGGGTGATGCTGCCCAACCACGCGCCGCTGGTCATCGCCGAGCAGTTCGGCACCCTGGAGGCGCTGGCCCCCGGCCGGATCGACCTGGGCCTGGGCCGCGCGCCCGGCACGGACGGGGCGACCGCGGCGGCGCTGCGCAGGACCGAGTCCCTCCACGAGGGCGCCGACGAGTTCCCGCAGCAGCTCGCCGAGCTGGTCCGCTTCCTGGACGACGACTTCCCCGACGGCCACCGCTACGCCCGCATCCACGCCGTGCCCGGTCCCGTGCAGGGCAGTACGGCAGGCGGGGTGCAGTCCGCGGCCCGGCCCAGCATCTGGCTGCTCGGCTCGTCCGGTTTCAGCGCCCAGCTGGCCGGCGCCCTGGGGCTGCCGTTCTCCTTCGCGCACCACTTCTCCGCCGCCAACACCGTTCCCGCGCTGGCGCTCTACCGCGAGTCCTTCCGCCCGTCGGAGATCCTGGACCGCCCCTACGCCTCGATCGGGGTGGCCGCGCTGGCCGCCGAGGACCCCGAGCAGGCCCGCCGCCAGGTGCTGGCGGGGGCGCTCGGCATGCTGCGGCTGCGCACCGGGCGCCCCGGGCTCATCCCGACCCCGCAGGAGGCGGCGGCCCATCCGTTCAGCCCGGCGGAGCGGGACTTCGTGGACTCCTGGATGGGCAACATCGTCCACGGCGACCCGGAGACGGTCAGGGCGGGCCTGGACGCGCTGGTCGAGCGGACCGGCGCCGACGAGCTGGTGATCACCGCCAACGCGCACACGCCGTCCGTACGGCTGCGCTCGTACGAGCTGATCGCCGACGCGTACGGCTTCCCCAAGGACATCGCGGCCGGTTAATTACCGGTTTCGTGCCCCCCGGTGGTCCAACCTTGGACCGACCGCGGGCCATGCCTTAACCAGGGGTTAAAGCCGCTCGTCACCCGGTTGACGAGCGGCTTTGCTCACGTCGTGAACGATCGGCAGGCCGCCGGGACGCGCAAATTGGTCTAGTCCTGGCTTTGGTTCAGACCATTGACGTGCACTTGATCAGAGGGCTATCCATACCCCACAGCCCCCTGTTGTTCCTCCCTCTCCCCCCGGAGGTTCTCGTGCAGTCCAGGAAGAGAGCGCTCGTGGCCGCCGCCACCAGCGCCGCGCTCGCCATCGGCGGCCTCACCGCGCTCGTCGCGGGCGTGGGCACCGCCCAGGCGGACACCACGGCCGCCCAGCCGGCCGCCGCCGCGGCCGCCGCGAGCAGCGGCGGCGTCAAGATCGCCTACTACGACCAGTGGAGCATCTACGGCAACGCCTTCTACCCCAAGAACCTCGACACCGAGGGCATCGCGGGCAAGCTCGACATCCTCAACTACTCGTTCGAGAACATCGACCCGGTCAACCTGACCTGTTTCGAGGCGACCAAGGCGTCGGACTCCACCAACGAGTCCAACCCCAACGCCGGTGACGGGGCGGGCGACGCGTTCGCCGACTACCAGAAGTCCTTCGGCGCCGACATCAGCGTCAACGGCACCGCGGACACCTGGAACCAGCCGCTGGTCGGCAACTTCAACCAGCTCAAGCAGCTCAAGGCGAAGTACCCGAAGCTCAAGATCGTCGCCTCGATCGGCGGCTGGACGTACTCGAAGTACTTCTCGGACGCCGCCGCCACCGACGCCAGCCGCAAGAAGCTGGTCAGCTCCTGCATCGACATGTTCATCAAGGGCAACCTGCCCGTCCAGGGCGGCTTCGGCGGCACCGGCGCCGCGGCCGGCGTCTTCGACGGCTTCGACATCGACTGGGAGTACCCGGGCTCGCCCGGCGGCCACACCGGCAACCACTACAGCCCGAACGACACGGCCAACTTCACCAAGCTGGCTGCGGAGTTCCGCACCGAGCTGGACGCGTACGGCGCCGCCAACGGCGGCCGGAAGATGCTGCTCACCGCGGCCCTGCCGGCCGGCCAGGACAAGATCGCGAAGATCGAGACCGACAAGCTCGGGGCGTACCTCGACTACGCGAACATCATGACCTACGACATGCACGGGGCCTTCGAGACCAACGGACCCACCAACTTCCAGGACCCGCTGTACCAGTCGCCGAACGACCCCTCGAACCCGATCTCCCCCGGGACCGAGAAGTACAGCACCGACCACGCCATCACGGCCTGGACCACCGGTGACTCCGCCTACGGCATCCCGGGCGGCTTCCCCGCCAACAAGATCACCCTGGGCTACCCGACGTACTACCGGGGCTGGTCGGGTGTCGCCGCCGGCAGCAACCACGGGCTCTACCAGCCCGCGTCCGGCCCCGCGGCGGCCCGCGGCATCAGCCAGGTCGCGGGGACGGCGTACTACAAGGAGCTGACCGGCGTCGTCGACAACCCGGCCGACACCTTCTACGACGCGGCCTCGCAGAGCAACTGGTTCTACAACGGCAACGAGTTCTGGACCGGACTCGGCTCCCAGGCCGTCCAGGCCAGGGCCGACTACGGCCACTGCCACGGGCTGGCCGGCTCGATGATGTACTCGCTGCTCGACCTGGACCCGGCGGCCACGCTCTTCAACAAGATCGTGACGGCGACCAACGGCTCCGCCTCCGGCTGCAGCAACCCCACCACCCCGCCGACCACGCCGCCCACCACCCCGCCCACGACGCCGCCGACCACCCCGCCGACGACGCCGCCGACGACGCCGCCCACCACCCCGCCCGGCGGCACCTGCACCCTGCCGTCCTGGTCCGCCTCCGCGATCTACGTCGGCGGCAACCAGGTCTCCTGGAAGGGCCACAACTGGAACGCCAAGTGGTGGACCACCAACGAGGAGCCCGGGACGACCGGCGAGTGGGGAGTCTGGCAGGACCTCGGCGCCTGCTGACCCCCACCGGGGGCCACCCCCACTGACCCCCGCGGGACCCGCGTCCTCCCTCCCCCCGAGGACGCGGGTCCCTCCGCGTGCTCAGGCCAGCAGGCCCGAGATGACTTCCGGCCGCACCGGGCGGGAGTAGTGCCAGCCCTGGCCCGTGTCGCAGCCGATACGGCGCAGGCGCTCCGCCTGCTCGGCGTTCTCGACGCACTCGGCGGTCACCGTCAGGCCCAGGCGGTGGGCGAGGTCCACCAGGGCTTCCACGATGGTCTCGTCGGCCGGGTTGGGGTGCTCCGCCGAGCGGAAGCCCTGGACGAAGGAGCCGTCGAGCTTCAGCGCGGACACCGGCAGCCGGCTCATGTAGGCCAGGTTCGAGTAGCCGGTGCCGAAGTCGTCGATGGCGATCCGCACGCCCATCTCGTGCAGCGCGTGCAGCGCCTGCAGCGGCCGCCCGGCCGACCCCATCACCGCGGACTCGGTGAGTTCCAGCTGCAGCAGCCGCGGCGGCAGCCCGGTCTCCGCCAGGATCCCGGCGACGTCCGCGACCAGGTCGGAGTCCCACATCTGCCGCACCGCGACGTTGACGCTCACCACCAACGGCGCCGCCGGGTGGGCCAGTTGCCAGGCGCGGGCCTGCCGGCAGGACTGCCGCAGCACCCACCGGCCGAGCTGCACGATGGAGCCGTCCTCCTCGGCCAGGCCGATGAAGCGGTTGGGGGCGAGCCGCCCGAAGTGCGGGTGCTCCCAGCGGACCAGCGCCTCCACCCCGCGCAGCTCACCGGTGTCCAGGGCGACCAGCGGCTGGTAGTCCAGCACGAACTCGCCGCGCTCCACGGCCTGCCGCAGCGTGCGGGACAGCGCCTGCCGGGTCATCCGGTGCTCGTTGCGCTCGGGGTCGAACAGCGTCCAGCGGGCCTTGCCGTCGGCCTTGGCCCAGTACAGCGTGGTGTCGGCGGCCTGCATCAGGCCGGTGGCGGAGCTGCCGGGCGCCTCCCGCTCCACCACCCCGATGCTCGCCGAGACCGCCAGGCGCTGCCCGGCCACGTCGAAGGGCTGCTGCAGCGCGGTCAGCACGGACTCGGCCAGCGCGGTGGCCTGCCCGGTGCCGGTGGAGTCCCGTACCAGCAGCGCGAACTCGTCGCCGCCGAGCCGGGCGACCAGGTGCCCGCCGGGCTCCGCGCAGGCCAGCAGCCGGCGGGCGACGGCGGCGAGCAGCTCGTCGCCGACCCGGTGGCCGAGGGTGTCGTTGACGGCCTTGAAGCCGTCGAGGTCGAGGTAGCACAGCCCGATGCGCCCGGTGCCGCGGCCGGGCGCGCTGTCGCACGCGTCGGTGAGCCGCTCGAAGAACAGCGCCCTGTTGGGCAGCCTGGTCACCGGGTCGTGCATCCGCAGGTGCCGCAACTGCTCGCGCAGCGCGTCGCGTTCGCCGACGTCCTCGACGGTCAGCAGCAGCGGGCTCGCCCCGGTCCGCGACAGCGTCACCTCGGCCAGCAGGGCCGCGCCGTCCTGCCGGGTGATCCGCCGGGTGCAGCGCAGCCGGTCGCTGCGGCCGGTGAGCACGTCGTGGAAGGCGGCCCTCGCGTGCGGGTCGCCGGCCAGGCCCAGCAGCGCCCCCGCGCCGACCGCCGCGAGGCGTTCGGGGGCCGCGCCCAGCAGGGTCGCGAGCGCGGCGTTGGCGGCCAGCACGTCGCCCTCGGGCGACAGCAGCGCCATCGCCGACCTGGCCACCGCGAAGGCGGCCCGGTAGTCGCGCAGCTCGGCTTCGTCGCGTGCCCCGGTGCCGCGCGGGCGCGGGGTAGAACTGTGACTCTGTGTGATGACCTGTGCTGTGCTGTCGGGGTCGACGCCGGGGCCGCCCGCGGGTCCGCCCATGGCCTGCTCCCCGTGTCGCGCTCGTCTCGCACGCGATCATATGGGCTGGCGGAGCAGGCGATCCAGCGTCGCCGTGGTGATTCTCCGCACGCGCACCCGCCGGCCGACCGTTTCTGCGCGAATGGGCACCGGTCCTGATCGCCTCACCTGTGCTGTTACGGAACGTAAGGTCGCCGGCCGTCCAGGTGTTCGCCGTACCCGGCCGTGTGCACACCACCCGGGCGGAGTAGCCGAACCCCGCATACCACCACAATTCATAGCAAGGTGGTTGAGGTGTCCCGAACGGGCTCGCGAACCCTCCCCGGAGGTCCATGTGCGGCGGTCAGGCATCTCGGCAGGCGATACGCGGGTCGCTGGGGGCGTTCGGTACGCGCGTGGCGCCGCCGGTGCGCCGGGGCTCCCGCGCGGGGCGCGTTCCGCGGCCGCAGGCGCCTTCGTGTTCGGTGCTCTGGTGGCCTGGACGCTGGCCACCGGGCCGTCCGCGCACGCCGCCCCCGCGACCGCCGCGTGCCTGCTGCCGCGTACCCAGGTGCACCACTCCGAGGGCGTGGACACCGCCCCCGGCGGCTTCGCCGAGGCGCGGGGCGACGTGCGGGCGCTGATGGTCTTCCTGTCCTTCCCCGACGCGGCGCCCTCGCTGACCCCGCAGGAGGTGGCCGCCGACCACTACCCGGCCACCTCCGACTTCTACGACCAGGCCTCCTACGGGCAGTTCCGGCTGCACCTGCACACCGTGGACCACTGGGTGCCGATGCCGCACTCGGCGACCGCGTACGCCATCAGCCGCGACTGGCGGGCCGCGAACCGCAGCGCGTACCTGCGCGACGCCCTGACCGCGGCCGACCCGGTGGTGGACTTCGCCGGCTACGACGTGGTCTACCTCGTCGCCGACCCCGACGCGCCCGGCGTGGACTCCGACGCCACCAAGGTCGTCAACCTCGCCTCGCCCGTCACCCTCGACGGCAATCCGCTGGCCCGCCTGGTGACGGTCTTCGAACGGCACCCGCCGGACCGCAACGTGCTCGCCCACGAGACCGGACACGTCTTCGACCTGCCCGACCTCTACTACCGCCCGCCGGCCGGCAGCACCGCCGACTGGGACACCCACGTCGGCGACTGGGACCTGATGGGCAGCCAGTTCGGCCTGGCTCCCGAGCCGTTCGCCTGGCACAAGTGGAAACTCGGCTGGCTGCGGCCCGAGCAGGTCGGCTGCATCACCGGCACCGGCACGACCTACCACGACCTCAGCCCGGACGAGACCCGCGGCGGCACCAAGCTGCTGGTCGTCCGCACCGGCGCCGACACCGCGCTGGCCGTCGAGGCCCGCAGCGCCACCGGCAACGACAAGACCGCCTGCCGCGAGGGCGTCCTGCTCTACCAGGTGCGCTCCGACCGCGAGTCGGGCGACGGCCCCGTCGACGTCGTCGACGGCCACCCCGGCCACTCCGCGTGCGCCGCCACCTCGGTCTACCCGCCGCTGGCCGACGCGCCGCTGGGCGTGGGGGAGTCCTACGCGCTGCCCGACGGCACCACCCGGGTCACCGTCACCGGCCACGAACCGGACGGCGACTGGGCGGTCAAGGTCACCGAGAGCGCGCCGGGCGGTGACGGTGCGGGCCGCCCCGGGTGACGCGGCGAAAAGGCCCGGCCGCGTACGGCGGTTCGCCGCCCGCGGCGCCAGGACGGCGGCACTGGGCGCGGCCGGGCTGCTCGCGGTGGGCAGTTCGGTGTCCGCCGGGTCGGGGCCGCCCGCGATGCCCGCCAACCCGCCCGCCGCCCGGCCCTGCGCCCTGCGGGCCGTGCCCGGCGTGGCCATGTCCGAGGGCTTCTCCGACTCCACCGCCCGCGGCCCCGACGCCGAGTTCGCGCCGTCCGTCGGCACGGTGCACGCCCTGACCCTGCTGATCGACTTCCCCGACGCCCCCGCGCCCTACAGCGCCCGCGAGCGCTACGCCGAGTTCTTCCCCGCGGTCAAGCAGTGGTACACCGCCGCGTCGTACGGCAAGCTCGACTACGAGTCCACCCCGGTGCTGCGCTACATACGCATGCCGCGGCCCTTCAGCGCGTACGGCATAGGCCGCGGCTACGGCTGGGACGCGCACACCGCGATGGTGCGCGACCTGCTCAAGGTCGCCGACCGGAGCATAGACTTCCGCGGCTTCGACCTGGTCAACGTCCTGGTCACGCCGAACGCGGGGCCACCCGCGGACGAGGCGGTGCTGTCGGTCACCTGGACCGGCGCCTCGGCCGCCACCACCGACGACGGCGCCCACCTGAACAAGATCTCGCTCATCTACGGCCACGACCAGTCGGGTTCACGGGTCCTCAGCCACGAGAACGGCCACGCCTTCGGGCTGCCCGACCTCTACTCGGCCGACGACTTCCAGCGCACCGACGGCCTCGCCGGCCAGTGGGACACCATGTCGCTCGACTGGGGCCTGCAGGGCGACCTGTTCGCCTGGCACAAGTGGCGGCTCGGCTGGCTGGCCGACCGGCAGATCGCCTGCCTCACCTCGCGCGGCACGACCACCTACCACCTCAGCCCGGTCGAGATGACCGGCGGGCGCAAGGCCGTGATCATCCCCTACGGACCCACCCAGGTCTTCGTCATCGAGGCCAGGGCCGCCGTCGGCGACGACCACGACGCCTGCCGGCAGGGCGTCCTGGCCTACCGGGTGCGCACCGACATCGACTCGGGCCAGGGTCCCGTCACCGTCGTGGACGGCCACCCGGGCACCTCCGCCTGCGACTTCAGCAGCGGCGCCTTCAACTCCCTGAACGACGCGCCCTTCACCGCGGGCCAGACCTTCACCGACGACGAGGCCCGCGTGGCCTTCAGCGTGCTGGGCCGCGACGCGGCGGGTGACTGGTCGATACGCGTCACCCGCCGCTGACCCCGACAGCCGTGCTCAGCTGAGCAGTTCGGCCTCAAGGGTGATGTTCACGCCGGCGAGCGCCTTGCTGACCGGGCAGTTCGCCTTCGCGTCCTGCGCCGCCGCCTCGAACGCCTCGGCGGACAGGCCGGGGACGCGGGCCTTCACCGACAGGGTGATGCCGGTGATGCCCTCGCCCGGCTGGAAGGTGACGTTCGCGACCGTCTGCACGGTCTCCGGCGGGGTGCCCGCGCCGGCCAGGCCGTGCGACAGCGCCATCGAGTAGCAGGACGAGTGGGCCGCGGCGATCAGCTCCTCCGGGCTGGTCTTGCCGTTGGCCGCCTCGGCACGCGAGGGCCAGGAGACCTCGTAGGTGCCGACACCCGACGTGTCGAGCGAGACGGTGCCGGCGCCGCCGATCAGCGCGCCCTTCCACTGGGTGGTCGCGGTGCGGGTGGTTGCCATGGTGAAGCCTCCATCGAGTACATACCGTCGGTCCGCGGCTCCCGCCGCTCTCCGAACGCTACCCGGTCGCGTCGCCCGCGCTGCGGCACCGTCCCGCCCCGCGCACCGCCGCGGCAACTACCCCAGATGACCGGTGTCGTTCCAGCGCTCGATCGCGGGGCTTCCGTACGCCCAGCCCAGGACCGACAGCGACGCCGGGTCGAGCCGCAGGGACGCGCCGAAGGACGGCGGCAGGCCCAGCCAGCGGGCGCCGAGCGCGCGCAGGATGTGGCCGTGCGCGAAGACCAGCACGTCGCGTTGCGCCGACCGCGCCCAGGCGACCACGTCGTCGGCGCGCACCGCCACGTCGTCGGGCGACTCGCCGTTCGGCACGCCGTCCCGCCAGATGTTCCAGCCGGGGCGCAGCGCCTGCAGCTCGGCCGGGGTGTGGCCCTCGTAGTCGCCGTAGTCCCACTCCAGCAGCGCGTCCCACTCCTTGGCGTCGGGGAAGCCGGCCGCGTGGCAGGTGTCGGCGGCCCGCCGCAGCGGGCTGGTGCGCACCTCGACGTCGCGCAGGCCGTTCCAGGGCGCACTGGCCAGCCGGTCGCCGAGTACGGCGGCGGTCCTGCGGCCCTCGTCGGTCAGCGGGATGTCGGTACGGCCGGTGTGGCGGCCGGACAGGGACCATTCCGTCTGGCCGTGCCTGACCAGAAGGATGCGCGCAGCCATGCAGGGCGGCCTCTCGTGCGGGGACGGGAAACCCCCATCATCGCTCAGACCTGCGCCGTACCGCCCAGCAGCCCCCGCAGCAGCCCGTCGAGGCCGTACTCGAACTGGCCCGTGCCCTCGCTGTTGGCGCACAGCAGCTCGGGCGCCAGCGCGACCAGCGCCGGGTAGGTGTCCCGGGGCAGCGCGGCGAGCTTGGCCCGGGCGCGGTCCCTGGCGCCCTCCTGGCACAGCGCACGGGACCGCCGGGTGTTCCACAGCGCGGACCCCACCGTGTACTGCATGAGGGCGACATGCGCGTGCGCGGCGTCCGCGGGGGCGAGCCCGGCCTGCCGCAGCAGCCCCAGCATGCGGTCTATCAGCGCGATCGCGTCGTCGCCGCGCAGCGGCCGGTCGGCCAGCAGTTCGAGGGCGGAAGGATGCTCGGTGAACAGCCGGTACACCCCGACGCACACCTCGCGCAATTCGGTCTGCGGATCGGCGGAACCGCCCGCGGGAAGCTCTATCGTGTCCAGCAGCCGCTGGGCGACGGCGTCACTGATCTCGTCCTTGCCGCGGAAGTGCGAGTAGACGGCCATCGTGCCGACACCGAGCTGCTGGGCGAGGCCGCGCATGGTGAACGCCTCGGAGCCGTCGCGGTCGAGCAGCGTCAGGGCGGCATCGAGGATACGGTCGGGGTTGAGCGAATTGCGCGGGGCGCGGCGCCGTGGGGGACGGACCGGCTGGCTGACGGACATCGGCTTGTCTTGTTCTCGCCCTTCGCTGCTGTGCTGCCTGCTGTGCCTTGTGTACCTGGCTGAGGCAACCCGGAACGGTGCGCCGGGCGTCCTCCGCCTTGCATACCCCCGCCACGGGAAGGTTGAACACCGTACGAGCGTTGAACACCGGGGAAAATCGGGGTTCGCTCGCTACGGCCGGGGTGGTGTGCGTACGGTTTAGCGTACGTCGTACGGTAGAGGGTACGCGAAAAGTCCATGACCGCCTCCTGCGGCCTTCGGAGAACCTGGAGAGACGCCCGCATGACGATCACCGCCACCGCGCCGCGAGCTGCCGCCTATCGTGGCAAATTGCGCTGGTGGACCGAACTGCCGCTGATTGCCGTGGTCTATGCGCTCTATTCGGGCGCGCGGCTGCTGGTGCGCGGGGACGTGGACGACGCGGTCGGGCACGGCGCGGACATCCTGCACTTCGAGCAGCTGACCCACCTCGACCCCGAGCGCTGGTTCAACCAGCTCTTCACCGAGCACGCCTTCCTCGGCGTGCCCGCGGACTTCGCGTACGCCTCGCTGCACTACATCGTCACGCCGTCGATCCTGGTCTGGCTCTGGCTGCGCCGCCCCACCCACTACCGCACCGCCCGCACCTGGCTGCTGATCTCCACGCTGATCGGCCTGGTCGGCTTCACCCTGATGCCGACCGCCCCGCCGCGGCTGCTGCCCGGCGCGCACGGCTTCATGGACACGATGGCGCAGTACGGCTCGTACGGCTGGTGGGGCACCGACGCGAGCGCGCCGCGCGGCCTCGGGCACCTGACCAACCAGTACGCGGCCATGCCGAGCCTGCACGTCGGCTGGTCGCTGTGGTGCGGCATCATGCTCTTCCGCTACGGCCGGAACTGGTTCGTGCGCACCCTCGGGGTGCTCTACCCGCTGACCACCGCGCTGGTGGTCATGGGCACCGCCAACCACTACCTGATGGACGCCGCAGCCGGCGTCGCCACCATGGGCGTCGGCTTCCTGCTGGCCAAGCCGGCGCTGCGGACTGTCGACCGGGTCCAGGGCCGGGTCCACGGTGCGCTCGCCGCCCGGCGCGGCCAGGCAGGCGCCGAGACCGTCGTCGCCTCCAGCGTGCCCGGCGTCACCCCGGTGAAGGTGCCCTCGCCCCGGACGGTCTCGGTGCCGCCCGGTGCTCCCGGCGACGCCGACCGCGACCCGGACGCGTCCGGCGGAAGCGGGGCCGGGCGCGGCGAGCGCAGCCGGATGTCGTAGCCGGGTGCCACACTTTCGCGGGTGAGCACTACGCACGACACGCTGCGGGAGCGGCTGGCCGCCCTCCGCGGCCCGGACACCGCGCCCCGCCCGCTCGACGCGCGGGCGCTGGCTGCCCTCGCGGCCAACCCCGGCTGCCGGCGCCGCGCCCTGATGGACGCCGCCGGCGTCGACAAGGGCGCGGTCGCCGAGGCGCTGGGGGCGCCCGCCCGGTTCGGCCAGTCCCGGTTCGCCTTCTCCCGCGGCCACGCCTTCGAGGCCAGGGTCAAGGCCGACGGCTGCCGCGAACTGCTGCGGCTGCTGGGCGCCGACGGGGAGCACGCGCAGGTCCCCGACCTCGGCGCGGCAGGCCCCGAGGGGCGGGCCGCCCGCACCCGGCTCGCCCTCGCCGAGGCCAGGCCCGGGTCCTGGACCCTGCTCGACCACCCGCTGCTGGCCCTTGAGGTCGCCGGGTCCACCGTCTTCCTCGAACCCGACGCGGTCGCCGTCGCGCCCGACGGCGCCTGGACCGTCGCCGAGATCAAGTCCTTCCCGATCCTGGACGGCGGCGCCGACGCGATGAAGGTCGGGGCGGCGGCACGGCAGTCCGCGGTCTACGTCCTGGCCCTGGACGCGATCGAGCCCGGCCGCGCCCGCACCGACGTGCTGCTGGTCTGCCCGAAGGACTTCTCCAACCTGCCCACCGCCGAGTGGGTCGACGTCCGCAGGCAGCTCGCCGTCACCCGGCGCCAGCTCGCCCGGCTCACCCGGATCGACGAGATCGCCGCGGAGCTCCCCGAGGGCACCACCTTCGACCCCGCCAGGCCGCGCCCCGCCCTCACCGCCGCGGTGGAGTCCGTCCCCGCCGCCTACGCGCCCGAGTGCCTCGCCAGCTGCGAGCTGGCCTTCCACTGCCGCGACCGTGCGCGGGCCGCCGACTCCATCGACGCGCTGGGCCGCGGCCTGCGCGCCGACCTCGGCGCCCTCACCACGGTGACCGCGGTCCTGTCCGCGTCCGCGTCCCCGCCTGCGGCCTGCGCGGCCGACGCGCAGGACGACCCGGCGGTTACGGCGCTTCGCCGTGCGGCGAGCTTGCGCGAAGAGGCGCTCCGCGCCGGGGGTACCGAATGACCCGCCCGTGGGAGGACGTTCCTCCCGCCGTCGCGGCTGGTCGCGCAGTTCCCCGCGACCCTGAGGCCGTGCCCCTTGTCGTGGGTTGCTTGTCTGCGACTGCGTCGTGGCCGGTCGCGCAGTTCCGCCCCCAGCGCCCCCTGGTGGGTTGCCCTCTGCGCGGAGGGCGAGCGTTTTTCAGGCGGCGCTGGGGGTACCCCCAGGCGAAGCTCTGGGGGCGGAACTGCGCGCCCAGCCCGGGCGGCGGGAAAGCAGCGACGCCACAGCAAGGGGCAGCACCTCAGGAGGCGCTGGGGGCGGAACTGCGCGGGCAACCACGACGCACCGCAACGTGGGAGCCCACCGCAAGCGGCAGCACCCCAGGAGGCGCTGGGGGTACCCCCAGGCGAAGCTCTGGGGGCGGAACCGCGCGGCAAGCCCCCCACCGGCGGGTGGTCCGGAGCGCGCGGGACCGAGCGCGGACGGGCGGTACCCCGTGGCCCTCATGAATGTGCTGGCCCGCGCGGAAGCGGTCGCCCAGGGCCGTGCCGTGCCCGCGGCAACGGTGCGCCACCGCTGGCTGGCGCAGAGCCCACTCGTCTTCGTGCCGCTCACCACCGCGGGAGAAGCCGGCGCCCCGCTCGGCGCCATGATCGGCACCGACCGCGCCGAGCCGACGCTGCTCGTCGTCCCGCAGCCGCTCGACCGCTCCCTGCGGTTCGACTTCTTCGCCGGCCTCGCGGCCGCCGTGCTGCCGGTGGTGGACGCGTACGCCGACGACGTCGAGACCGAGCCCGCCACCCGCAACCGGGAGGAGACCGAGGTCTGCGCCGACGCCCCGCAGGTCATCGTGCCCAACGGCGCCGCGCTGGAGTACGTACGGCTGCTCGGCCGCTCCACCCGCTACCTGCGGACCGTCGAGGACCCGGACGCCCCGCACCCCGTTCCCGTGCCGGTGCCGCTGCTCGGGCGCTGGCTCACGCACTGGGCCGAGCGCGCCCGCACCCCCGGCAGCGCGCTGCTGGTCGCCATGACCGACCTGCTCACCCGGCACTGGGCCACAGGCCAGAGCGCGATGGAGGACCAGCACCTGGGCGGGCTGCTCGGCTGGATCGACCCGCCGCAGGGGATGGACGGGCCTGCCGCCGCTGCCCGCGCGCAGACCGGGCGCGACCGGGACGGGCTGCTGTTCAGCCCGCCGGCGGGTCCGGCCACCGACCCGGTGTTCGACAACCGCGTGCTGGCCCCGGCGCTGGAGCGCTACGACGCGGCCAAGGCGGCGGGCGCCACGGGCCCGCTGCGGGTCGCCGAGGCGGACGTGCGGCGGCTGGTGGCCTCCCAGTTGCGGCCCACCTGGGACGACGTGTGGCACGGCGTGGACCTGCTGCGCGCGCTCCCCGAGGGCGGGCACGTCGCCGAGCGCTGGAAGCGGGACCGCTGGTCCTTCACCGGCCACCGGGACCGGGTGCGCGCGGGCGAGCCGCCGCAGCCCAAGCGCGACGACGCGGTGACGGCGGCGCAGAAGCTCGCGGGCCGCGAGACCGCCCAGGCGAGGCTGTTCGCCCAGGAGGCGCTGGACGACCCGCTGGTGATGGCGGCCAGGCGGCTGGCGGGCGAGGCGTTCGCCGGCACGGTGCTCGCGGTCGAGATGACGTATTCGGAAGGCCGCCGCCCGATGCCCCGCCCGCTGCTGACCCTGACCACCCCCGACACCCCGCAGGCCGACCCGGGCACCAAGGCCTACCGCGCCCTGCCCGACGCCAGATCGGCCCAGACGGCCGAGGTCCTCACGTCGGTGCCCCAGGCACCCGGCACGCAAGTCCCCGCGCCGCGGGACGGGGAGGCCGCCGGACACGTGCCGAGTTGCCTCGTGACCGTCCGGCTCACCGGGGGGATGGGTACGGGCAGGGTGCCGCGGGAAGGGTCCGTTCCGGAGGTGGGGGAGCGGGTGACGTTCACGCTGTTCGCGCACGAGCCGCGCAGCGGACCCGCGCTGCCCGACCCGGAGGCGACCCCGTGGACGCACGGCGGGCCGCCGGGAACCGCCACGGCGGACGTACCGGACACCGTGACCGCGGAGGACTTTCTGTGACGCAGGACCGGTTCGACCCGGGGGCCGAGGCCTCCGCAGCGACCGCGGCGATCCTGGCCAGCACCCTGCACGGCACCGCCCGCGGGGTCGTCGTGGACTCGCCGCCCGGCGCGGGCAAGTCGACCCTCGTGGTGCGCGCGGCCCGCGAACTGGCCGCGGCGGGCGAGCAGTTGATGATCGTCGCGCAGACCAACGCCCAGGTCGACGACCTCGCCGACCGGCTCGCGACCGCCGAGCCCACCCTCCCCGTGGGCAGGCTGCACGGCGCCGACTCGCCACCCGACCCGGTGCTCGACCGGCACCCGGAAGTGGCGAAGTCCAGCTCGGTGGCCGACCTCAGGGACCGGGCCGTGGTGATCGCGACGGCCGCGAAATGGGCGTATGTCAAGGACGTCGAGCCCTGGCGGCACGCCATCGTCGACGAGGCGTACCAGATGCGATCCGACGCGCTGCTGCAGGTCGCCGGGCTCTTCGAACGCGCCCTGTTCGTCGGCGACCCGGGCCAGCTCGACCCCTTCAGCGTGGTCGGCGCCGAGCAGTGGGCGGGGCTGAGCTGGGACCCGTCGGCCAGCGCGGTGGTGACCCTGCTGGCCCACAACCCGGGCCTGCCCCAGCACCGCCTGCCGGTGTCCTGGCGGCTGCCGGCGTCGGCGGCGCCGCTGGTGTCCCGCGCGTTCTACCCGTACACCCCGTTCAGGAGCGGCACCGGCCACGGCGACCGGCGGCTGGCCTTCGGGGTGCGGGGCGACGGCGGCGGGTTCGACCGGGTGCTCGACGAGGCCGCCGCGTCCGGCTGGGGCCTGCTCGAACTGCCCGCCCGGCACACCCCGCGCACCGACCCCGAGGCGGTGCGCGCGACCGCCGCGGTCGTCCGGCGGCTGCTGGACCGCGGCGGGGCCACGTACTCCGAGCGCGACGCGCAAGCCGCGCCGCTGACCGCCGACCGGATCGCGGTCGGCACCGCCCACCGTGACCAGGCCGCCGCGGTCCGCACCGCACTGGCCGCGGCCGGCGTGCCGGCCGGTGCCGGCGGGGTCGCGGTGGACACCGCGAACCGCTTGCAGGGCCGGGAGTTCGACGTCACCGTCGTGCTGCACCCGCTGTCGGGACGCCCTGACGCCACCGCCTTCCACCTGGAGACGGGCCGGCTGTGCGTCCTGGCCTCCCGGCACCGGCACGCCTGCATCGTGGTCTGCCGGGCGGGCGTCGCCGACCTGCTCGACGAGCACCCGTCGTCCGAGCCGGTGCGGCTCGGCGTCACGGTGAAGTTCCCCGACGGCTGGGAGGCCAACCACGCGGTGCTCGCCCACCTCGCCGAGCACCGGGTGAGCTGGCGCCCCTGAGCGGCGCCCGCGCCCGCCGCAGGGGGGACTTGCGCGGGCGCGGGACAATGGAAGGCGGAACCGACCCCGGAGGTACCGCATGTCCGAGCCGCAACCGGCTCGCCCGTCCCGCGAGTCCCGTGAAACCCACGGGTCCCGTCCCGACCGGCCCAAACGCCCCGCCCCGCTGCTCTTCGAACCCGGTGTGCCGTACGACGCCGGCAGCGACCGCTTCTTCGAGCTGGAATCGATGGACGACCCGCGGCAGTTGCTGGCCAGGGCCACCGAGCTGGAGCGGGCCTTCCGCACCGCGGCCGACCGGGCGAGCGAATTCCAGGCCATCGCCGCCGCCCAGCTCACCGACCCGCGCCGCTTCGACCGGATCACCCCGGCCGACCTGGCAGAACAGGCCGGCTGGACCGAGGACTACGCGCGCAAGATGGCCGAGTGGGGCCAGGGCCTGATCGCCGGCGGCGGTGTCACCCCGTAGCGGTCCGATCGCCCTGCGGGGTCGGAAGGGTACGCCTCCTCCCCGCCCCCTGTCCCGTATTCGACGGATTTACCAGGATGCCACCGGGATGCCCGGTACCTGTAGATGCCATGGATGAATGGCAGGGGAGCACCAGCGTCGTCGGCATCGTCACCGAGGCCCAGCGGCGGCGGCACGCCGCGTTCGTCACGCCGGAAGGCGCCGCCTGGCTGGCCTCCGCGAGCGCCTTCCCGCGCAGCGTCGAGGCCCTGTGGTCGGCCCGCCCCGGCGCCCCGAGCGTCCTGCCCTGCGGCCGGGCCTTCGACGTGGTCAATCTCACCGCGCTGTTCGGCCGCCGGGTGCTGGAGCAGCTCTGGTCGTCCGGCCCCGGCAGCGGCCCGGTCGCCGTCCACCGCGGCCGGGTCCTGCTGCTGGTCGCGCCCGGCACCGCCCAGCGGCTGCCCGCCCTGCTCGGCTGGGAGGAGTGGGGCGCCGCCGTACCGCCGATGCTCTGCCACGGCGGCGGCGACGCGGTGACCGTCCCCGCGCTCCACGACGACCTGGACAGCGACCCGCCGGACGGCGCGGGCCTGTCCCGCTGGGTCGTCGCCCCCGACACCCGGCACCCCTGGCTGCCGGGCGCCGACGTCCTGCTGTGGGCGTGCCTGCGAGCAGCCAGAACCGCCCCCGCAGCGGCCCTTCCGGCCCTCGCCGGGATACCGGGACCGGCCTGAGCCTTATCGATTTTCCAGGTCGCGGGGGTGGGTGCTAATGTCTACGACGTCAGCAGGCGCCGCTAGCTCAGTTGGTTAGAGCAGCTGACTCTTAATCAGCGGGTCCGGGGTTCGAGTCCCTGGCGGCGCACCTGAAACGAAGGCCCTCCGTGTTCCACGGGGGGCCTTCGGCGTGTACCGGGACGTGGGCGCACGGCGTGCCGCGTGGCCCGGCAGCCCCGCGACCTTGCAGTCTGGTGCCATGGGGCACTGGTCGCTGACCGACGCGGTCCGGGTGGAAATCTCCGGCACCGGCGGCCGCACACCGCTGTTCCTGCTGCTCGCCGGGCTGCTCGGGTCGTTCCTCTTCATCCGGCTCAGCACCCGGATGATCCGCGCGCAGGTCTCCTGGTGGCCGGGCAACGTCCAGCCCGGCGGACTCCACATCCACCACGTCGTCTTCGGCCAGGCGATGATGCTGATCGGCGGTGTCGGCTCCTTCGCCGTCCACGGCGGCCCGCTCGCCCACGACATCCTCGCCGTCGTCTTCGGCGTCGGCTGCGGCCTGGTCCTCGACGAGTTCGCCCTCGTCCTGCACCTGGAGGACGTCTACTGGCGCGAGGAGGGCCGGCAGTCCGTCGACGCGGTGATCCTCGCCGTCTCGGTGATCGGCCTGCTGCTCATCGGCCAGGCCCCCCTCGGCGGCTACGTCGGCGGCACCTCGTGGACCACCTACGCCGTCGCCGCCGTCATCCTCGGCTTCGTGGTGCTGTGCCTGTTCAAGGGCAAGGTGTGGACCGGGCTGCTCGGGGTGATGCTGCCCTTCCTCGCCGTCGTCGGCGCCCTGCGCCTCGCCCGCCCCGCCAGCCCGTGGGCGCGCTGGCGCTACGGCAGCAGGCCGCGCCGGATGGCCCGCGCGGAACGCCGCGAGGAGCGTATCCACCGGCGGATGGTCGCCATGAAGACCCGCGCCATGGACGTGGTCGCCGGCGCCCCGAGCCCGGTGTCGCTCACCAAGCACCCGCCGGCCCGCGCCACCATCGTGGAGGTGCCGCCGTCCCGGCTCGAAACGCAGCTCGACCGGGTGCTGCGCCCGCTGCGCGACCCCGGCGCGGCCGCCGCCGTCTGGTACCTGCGGCTGGCCACCGCGGTCAACGTCGTCACCGGCCTGATCGCCCCCTTCCGCGAGCGGGTGCGGGCCGCCACCAACGGCGAGTACGTCACCGCCTTCCTGGTGAGCCCGGGCTTCACCGGCGCCGCCCTCGCCCTGGTCCTGTCCATCAGCCTGCGCCGCCGCAAACGCGCCGCCTGGATCCTCACCACCGTCCTGGCCGCCGGCTACACCGTGACGATCGCCGGCACCATCGCCGCGGTCCGCGAGTCGCGCGGCCACCCCTTCAACTGGATCTCGCTCGGCCTCACCGTGCTCTTCCTGACCGCCCTGCTGGTCTCCCGCCCGCTGTTCAACGTGCGCGGCGAACGCGGCAACGTGGCCCTGGGCCTGACCAGCCTGCTGATCGGCGCGGTCGTCGCGGTCGGCGTCGGCACCCTGCTCGTCCACGCCACCGACCAGTCACCGCCCCGGCAGTGGAGCGCGAGCCTGCGCTACGCCTCCGTACGCGTCCTGACCGTCTCCGGCCTGTTCGACCTGCCCGGCATCACCGTGCCCGGCTGGACCGACCTGGCCATCAACCTGCTCAGCGTCGCCCTGCTGCTGGTCGTCCTGCTGGCCTTCTTCCGCGCTCCCCGCGGCCGCGCCCGCCTCGTCGCCGCCGACGAGCGCCGGCTGCGCGCGCTGCTGCGCGTGTACGGCCGCCGCGACCCCTTCGGCTACGTCGCGCTGCGCCGCGACAAGTCCGTGTGGTGGACCCCGTCCCGGGACGCCGCGATCGTCTACCGCGTCGTCAACGGCGTCGCCCTCGCCTCCGGCGACCCCCTCGGCCCCCGCACCGCCTGGACCTCCGCCGTCACCGGCTGGCTCACCCACGCCCACCGCCACGCCTGGGTCCCCGCCGTCGCCAACGCGGGAGCCGCCGCCGCGGTGGCCTACGAGGCCGCCGGATTCCACGGCCTGTCCTCGGGGGACGAAGCGGTGGTCGACGCCCGCGCCTTCGCGGCCGGCGAGGGCGAGCGCGTCGCCGCCCACCGGATGGTCGCCGACGCCGGCTACACCACGGCCTTCCGGCGGCAGCGCGACCTCGACGCGGACGAGCTGGGCCGGCTCGGGCAGCTGGCCGACGCGTGGCGCCGGCACCCCGCCGCCTTCCCCGCCGGCCTCGGGCGGCTCGGCGACCCCGCCGACGGCGACTGCGTCCTCGCGGAGTGCCGCGACCCCAACGGGCGGACCTGCGCGATCCTCCTGCTCGTGCCCTGGGGCGCCGACGGGCTCACCCTCGACCTCCTGCGCCACGACCGCGACTCCGGCCGCGCGCCCGTCGACCACCTCCTCACCGACCTCCTGCTCGCCGCCGCCCACGGCAGCGACCGCGCACTGGCGGGCGTCTGCCGGCTCTCCCTCAACATCACCCCGACCCGCCCCTGGCCCTCCGCGGACCGCCACCACCTCTTCACCCCCTACGCCCCCCGCTGGAGCCCCCGCTACCTCCTCTACGAACGCCGCCTCGACCTGCCGCGCGTGGCGGTGGTGGCGCTGCGGGGGTGACCCGGCCGGCGAGCGGCCCTCAGCACACCGCGCCGCGGCCGGGCATCGTGCCGTCCAGCAGATACGCCTCGACCGTCGCGACCACGCACGGGTTGTGCGCGAAGTACGCCCCGTGGCCCTCGCCCCGGTACGTCAGGACGCGGCTGCCGTTCCCCAGCGCCGCCGCCATGTGCGCCGCCCCCGGATACGGTGTCGCCGGGTCCGCCGTCGTGCCGACCAGCAGCGCCTCCGGCGCCGTGGCGGCCGCGACGCGGCGCGACGCCGAGTCGCCCGGCGGCCACCCCGAGCACGACAGCAGCGTCGCCTCGATCGACGAGCCGAACACCGGGGACGCGGTCGTGAAGCGGCCGTCGAGCGCGTGCACGCCGGCGGCGGTGTGCCGCTCCGGCGTGTCACGGCAGTCGATCGCGAGCTTCGCCATCTCGTAGTTGTCCGGCGTCGACCACGACGGACCCCGCGCCGGCCCCGAGGCCACGCCGAGCTGGCCCGGGTAGGCCAGCTGCATCATCAGCTCGCCGTCACCGCTGTGCAGCGCGCTGAGCGCCTCCCGCAGGTAGGGCCAGTTGTCCTTGGAGTACAGCGCGTTCTGCACGCCCTGCAGATAGCCCTCCCGGTCCAGCCGGCCCGACACCGTCGCGAGCCCGTTCCCTGCCAGGCCGCGGGCCGTCGTCCCGATCCCGGCCACCACCGCGGCCGCCGTCCTGCCCGGCACCGGGCAGCCGCGGGCCACGCAGTCCGCCGCGAAGTCGTTCAGCGCGTGCTGGAAGGCTGCCGCCTGGGCCAGCGCGGTCTGCGTGTCGTCCAGCGTCGGGTCCGGCACCCCGTCCAGCACGATCCTGCCGGTGTGCTGCGGGAACTCGTGCGCGTACACCGAACCGAGCCGGCCGCCGTAGGAGAAGCCGAGGTAGGCCAGGCGGTCGTCGCCCAGGGCCGACCGCACGACGTCCAGGTCCTTTGCGGCATTCGGGGTACCCACCCAGGGCAGCAGCGCGCCGGCGTGCTCGCGGCACGCCTGCGCCACCTGGCGGGCCTGCGCCACCGGGTCCGTGGCGGTCACCCCCGCGAGGTCGCCGCAGTCCACCGGGGAGCTGCGGCCGGTGCCGCGGGGGTCGAAGCCGACCAGGTCGTAGCGGCGGTTGAGCCTTGCCAGCTCGCCGGCCTGGGTGCGTTGCGCCAGTTCGGCGATGCCGGGGATGCCGGGGCCGCCGAAGTTCACCACGAGCGAGCCGAGGCGCGGGCCTGGGCCCGTCGCCGGTATCCGGCTCACCGCGATGTCCAGGTCGCCGGATTTTCTGGGGTCGGCGTAGTCGCGGGGCACGGTGAGGGTGCCGCACTCCATGGACGAGGGGCCTTGCAGGCCCGAGCAGCCGGCCCAGTCGATCGTCTGGCCGTACGGGTCGTGGGTGGAGGACCCCGCTGCGTGCGGTGAGGCGGCGAGGGCGGTTGCGGCCAGTGCCGCCACGATGGCGGCGGCGAATCTGGTACGGGCCATGAGGTCAAGGTAGGTGTGCTTTTGCTTGCCCGCCCGCCCACCCGTGCGGGTGGGTTGTCGTGTGCGGGTGCCGCCTGTGGGTGGGTCGGTGCCGCTCCGGGGGTATCTCCTCGGCCTGCGCGCCCGAGCTCTTCCCGAACGTCCCAGCGGGAGCCGCGCGCATGCCTGCGGGGACACCCCCGAATCGTCCCCTCCCCGCCGTCGGCGGCCGTCCGTTGCGTGGTGGTGGCCGAGATGGGGGCAGTCCGGGGGCGCCGCCTCCTGCACCCGCCCCCGGGACGGCCGATGTCCCGACCCACTCCGACCCGGCACCCAGTCCCGCTCCTGTCGCCTGCTGTCTGCGGTTCACTGCCTGCTGCCTGCGGCTCGCTTTGCCGCCGCCTGCGTCTGCCGTCCGCGGTCAGCCGCTGTCGGGTGGCGTTCCACCGTTCCGTTCCGCCCGCCGCCCGCAGGGCGTCCCGCTCCTGCTCGCCTGCCGCCTGCGCTGATGCTCCTTGCACGGGCGCGCAGTCGCCGATGGTGGCGTACTCCCACGGGGAGACCCGCCGAACTACAACCTGCACGGGTGGTGCGGGTGGGAAGAGAAACCCGCGCCGGAGGCGTGGGCGGCTGGGGTCAGAGGGAGGTGAGCATCGTGTGGACGCGGGCCGAGCGGACGCTCGGGAGGAGCCGGCGGGCGGAGCCCGCCACCGTGGCCGCCTCGGCGCGGGAGCCGGCCCGGTGGAGGTTGAGGGCCAGCTCGGCCTGGTAGAGCGCGAGGTTGCGCACGAAGTGCGGGTCCTGGAGCCGCACCGCGTGCCGGGCCGCCCGGGCCGCCCGGGCCGGCCGTCCGAGCGCGGCCCAGGCCTGCGCTTCGAGCCCGGCCACCTCCGCTTCGCCGAAGAAGCTCATCCAGCAGGGATCGGCATCGTGCGGCCCGAGCTCGTAGAGGGAGTCCGCCCGGGCGAGCGCCAGCTCGCAGCGGCGCCGCTCGCCGAGCCCGGCGAGCCCGCCGGCCTCGCGGAGCGCGAGCAGCGAGAGCAGCCGTGCGGACCCGAGGTCGCGGGCCAGGAGCTGCGCGGCCTGCGCGGCGCGTACCGCCTCCCGGTGCCGCCCGGCATCCCGCGCGAGGAAGGACGTGTTGCAGAAGGCGTGCACTTCGAGCGCGGGGTCCTCGGCCATCCGGGCGGTGGCGAGCGCCTCGGCGTAGTGGGAGCGGGCCTCGGGCAGCCGCCCGGAGTCGTGGGCGAGCCATCCCACGGAGATGGCGAGCTCCCCGGCCCCGGACGCGAGCCCGGTGGCGGTCGCGGGGCTGTGGGTGGTGCTGTCGAGGAGGTGGTAGGCCCCGCGCAGGGCACTGGTGGCCTGGCAGTAGAGCCCGTCGCCGCCGTGGCGGTCGTCGTGCAGCCTGATCTGCCGTACCGCCTCGTGCACGGCGGCCACGTCGGCTGCGCCGGCCCGGGTGGGCGTGCCGGTGCGGGGCAGCGGCAGGAGTGCGGTGGCGAAGGCGGCCGGGCCGCCGGTCATGAACGCGCGACGCTGCACGTCGCTCTCCTCGTACGTCGGATCGAGCGGGGCGGCCGGCGGTGCGGCGGTGCGGCGGCCGCGTACCGCCTGCCGGGGTGCGAAGCCGAGGTCCGCGGGGGTGAGCCCGGGGAACATGTGGCGGAAGACCCGCTCGTAGGCGTAGTTAGGGCAGCGGATCTCGCCGGATTCGAGCCGTCCGATGTAGCGGGCGTCGCAGCTGACCTGCTCGCCGATCTCGCGGGCGGCCCGCCGTACGGCCGCGGCGAACTCGGCCGGCGAGAGGTCGCCGCGCAGCCGCCGGATCGCGGTGTTCGCGGGCGGGGATGTGGATGCAGGGGACGGCAGCATGGGGACTCCCACGACGGTCGGTACCGCTCGGCGGCGGGACGAACGTACCGGCCGGCCGGAAGCCCCATATGCCGAATTTGACTACAAAACGGATATCTCAGGCCCTATCCGCCATGAAACGCCACCCCTTACGGCATGAAACCCACGTAGCCGTTGACGCCGTCCCGCGTTGTACGGGTGTGGCACAAGCACAGCGTGCGCCGATCCCCTAGTGAGGAGCGTTTGCCTTGTTGGACACCAGCGGTACGCATACGTCGGGTCCGAGCGCGGAGTGCAGCCAACCGCCGCGCCCGTGCGACCTGGTGACTGTGCCGACCCGGCAGGGTCTCGAAGCGGTCGACCTGCTCCGGCACGGCAGCGGTGTCGGCCCCGTGCTGCACGACAACGCCGGCGTCAGCCTCGGTTTCCTGGTGCCGCCCGGGACCGCGGACTGCTGGGACCTGCCCGGCAGCTCCTGTACGAGCACGGACGGCCGCGGCCTGGTGCTGGACGGCGCACCGCCGGCCGCCGACACCGGGTGGCTGGTACCGCCGCACACCGACACGGAGGTCACCGACCCCGCGGTGCTGCGGGCCGCGCTCGGCGAGGCCGCCCGCACCATCGAGCTGGTCGACGGCTATCACGGCCTGCGCGCGGTCTAGCCGTCGTGCCCCGATAATCGGCGCATGGCAGGCAAGAGACAGCGCGGCGGCCGGGCGCGCACACCCGACGCGATCACCGCGCAGGTCGCCGGCGGCGCCGCGGCCCTCGTACCGGACCGGGAGCGCCCGCAGGCCTGGGCGCTGGTGGTCGAGGGCGCCCCGCAGTCCCACGTCGACCTGGCCGCACCCGACCACCTCGGCTTCTCCTACCAGCGCCGGCTGGGCCACGTCATCGACCTGGTCGCGCCGCCCGGCATGCCGCTGCGGGTCCTGCACCTCGGCGGCGGGGCGCTGACCCTGGCCCGCTACACCGCGTACACCCGGCCGCGCTCCACCCAGCAGGTCATCGAACTGGACACGGCGCTGGTCGAACTCGTCAGGACGCACCTTCCGTGGGACCGGGGCTGGCGGATCAAGGTACGCGGCGGCGACGCGCGCGCCGGGCTCGCGAAGCTGCCGGACGCTTGGGCCGACCTGGTGATCGCGGACGTCTTCGGGGGCGCCCGCACCCCTGCGCATCTGACCAGCGCGGAGTTCCTCACGGAGGTGCGCAGGGTGCTGCGGCCGGGCGGCGACTACGCCGCCAACCTCACGGACGGCGGTGCGCTCACCTTCCTGCGCGGGCAGATCGCGACGGTACGGGCCGCCTTCACGGAGGTGTGCGTCGCCGCGGATCCCGCGGTGCTGCGGGGGAGGCGGTTCGGCAACGCGGTGCTGTGGGCCGCCGACCACGACCTCCCGGTCGCCGACCTCACCCGCCGCGTCGCGACCGACCCCCACCCCGGCCGCGTCGAACACGGCACCTCCCTGACCGCCTTCACCGCCGGCGCCCCCGTCGTCACCGACGCCACCGCCACCCCTTCCCCCCCACCCCCACCCGGCGCCTTCGGCTAGCCCCCTCCCGGTGATGTGGCCGAGCTTTCTCGCCGGTGTCTCTGCGGATGTGGCCGAGTGTTCCCACCGGTGCCGTTGCGCCAGAGGGCGAGCGTTTTCCAGGGGCGCGGGGAACACCTCGAACCCCCGAGGACCTACTCCTCGTAGGCCTGCACGGACGGCGGATGCCCGTTCCACGTGCAGAAGACCGTGGACGCCGCACCGCCGGAGGCCGACGTGAAAGTGACCCGCAGCCACCCGTCCTCCGGCCAGACCTGCATCTTCCAGCCGGAGTTCGGCACCGCCGAGACGAGCGTGGCCGCCGCCGGCCCGAGGGCGAGGACGACCCGGCCGCCGCGCATGGTGTAGCCGTGCACGTCACCGCCGCCGGAGGTGGAGGGGGAGGTGGACGCAGAGGCCGGAACATGGGGCCGCGCGCTTCGCGAGGAGGTGGCGCGGGTTGTCGGGGGCGGCGCCGGAGGCGAGGGCCGGGAGGTGGGGGAGCCGACCGTCGGCGCGGTCACCGGGAGGGCGCGCGGCGGGTCGTACGCGGTGCCGCGCAGCACGCTGTGGACGCCGAACCAGGACAGCGTCGCCGCCGCCGCGGTGGTCAGCGCCCAGACGCAGGTGTGGAGCAGCCCTCGGTGCACAACGGCTATGGTGCCGCACCACGCGGCGGCGTAACACGCTAGGTTGCCGCGCATGGCAAGTGTGCTCGTGGTCGAGGACGACCAGTTCGTGCGCTCGGCCCTGATCCGGCACCTGACGGACGCGTCCCACACCGTAAGGAGCGTGGGCACCGCCCTGGAGGCGCTGCGGGAGGTCGCGCAGGTCGGGTTCGACGTGGTGATCCTGGATCTCGGGCTGCCCGACCTGGACGGGTCCGAGGCGTTGAAGATGCTGCGCGGGCTCAGCGACGTACCGGTGATCGTGGCGACCGCACGGGACGACGAGGCGGAGATCGTCCGGCTGCTCAACGCCGGCGCCGACGACTACCTGGTCAAGCCGTTCTCGGTGGAGCACCTGTCCGCCCGGCTCGCAGCCGTACTGCGGCGGTCCCGCAGCCGCTCCGCGGCCCCCGCGGCCGACGCGGTGATCATGGTCGGCGGGCTGTCCATCGACGTGCGGCGCCGGCTCGCCGTGCTGGACGGCGTCACGCTCGACCTGACCCGGCGGGAGTTCGACCTGCTGAGCTTCCTGGCCGCCAGGCCCGGCGTGGTGGTGGCCCGCCGCGAGCTGCTCGCGGAGGTGTGGCAGCAGTCGTACGGCGACGACCAGACGATCGACGTCCACCTGTCGTGGCTGCGCAGGAAGTTGGGGGAGACGGCGGCCAGGCCGCGGTATCTGTACACGCTGCGCGGGGTGGGGGTCAAGCTGGAGCCGCCGGTATGAGGTGGTCCCTGGTCCGGGTCTCGCTCGCGGTGACCGCGATGGTGGTGATCGCCTTCGCGGTGCCGCTGGGCCTGGTGGTCAGGGAGCTGGCCAGGGACCGTGCGCTGACGAACGCCGAGCGGCAGGCCGCGGCGATCGCCCCGGCGCTGGCGATCACCACCGACCGCGGGGAGTTGGAGCGGGCGGTGGCGACGACGCAGGCCGGGGCGTTGCGGCGGATCGCGCTGCGCATCCCGGCGACGCGGGACACCGCGGAGGTGCGGATCGGCCGGCCGCACGCGGGCGCGGCGGCGCTGGCCGCCGCGTCGGCCGACGGTGAGGCGGCGACCGTGCGGGTCGCGGGCGGCTACGCGCTGCTGCGGCCGACCGCGGTGGGGTCGGGGACGATCGCGGTCGTCGAGGTGTTCGTGCCGGACGGCGACGTCACCCGGGGCGTGGCCACCGCGTGGCTGGTGCTCGCCGGGGTCGGCCTCGGGCTGATCGTCGGCTCGGTGGCGGTCGCCGACCGGCTGGGCAGCCGGATGGTGCGGCCCGCGGTGCAACTGGCCGGGGCCGCGCACCGGTTGGGCGAGGGGGATCTGGCGGTGCGGGTGCCGGAGGCGGGTCCCGACGAACTGCGTTCGGCCGCGGCCGCGTTCAACGCCATGGCCGACCAGGTGGTGCAGCTGCTGGCCGCGGAGCGGGAGTTGGCCGCCGACCTGTCGCACCGGCTGCGGACCCCGCTGACCGTGCTGCGGCTGAACACCGCGTCGCTGGGCGAGGGTCCGGCCGCCGACCAGACCAGGGCGGCGGTCGCCCAGCTGGAGCGGGAGGTCGACCAGATCATCAGGGCCGCGCGGGAGCAGCGCGTACCGGCGACGGCGGCCGGGTGCGACGCGGCGGAGGTGATCAGGGAGCGGATGGCCTTCTGGTCGGCGCTGGCCGAGGACGAGGCCCGCGAGGTGCGGACCGCGGGCGCCGACCGGCCGGTGCGGGTGCCGGTCGCGCGCGGCGAACTGGCCGCCGCGCTTGACGCGATGCTCGGCAACGTCTTCCGGCACACCCCCGAGGGCACCGCGTTCGCGGTGGACGTGCACCGCGCGGACGACGCGGTCATCGTGCTGGTCTCGGACGCCGGACCCGGTGTCGCGGACCCGGCGGCAGCGGTCCGCCGCGGGCACGGCGACGGCGGGCAGGGCTCGACGGGGCTCGGCCTGGACATCGTGCGCAGGGTCGCGGAGTCCACCGGCGGCGACATGCGGGTCGGCCGCAGCGTGCTGGGCGGTGCGGAGATACGGCTGTGGCTCGCGCTGGGCGGCGCCCCCGCCCCGGTCGCGCCCGGTCACAAGCGGCGCGGCAGGCCCGTGGGGCGCGGCCACCTTTAACGGGTCCCTTGCCGTTGCTTAAGCGCGCCATAAGAAGCCGCCCCAACGCCCTGAACAGGGCTTTCGTCCGACTCTCAGCCGTTAGCGTGCAGCGCGTCACCACCTCCCCAGAACCGAGGCAGGCAGCACATGGCACGCACGCACCGTCGCCGTCCCAGCCGCAAGGTCCAGTTGACCGTCGCCGTCGCCGTCGCGGCGGCCCTCGCGGGCGGCGGTTTCGCCCTCGCGGGGTCCGCAAGCGCGGCCACGGTCGGGGCCGCGTACTCCAAGACCAGCGACTGGGGCAGCGGTTACACCGGGCAGTACGTGATCAGCAACACCACAGGCAGCGCGCTGAACGGCTGGACGCTGACCTTCCAGCTGCCCGCGGGCACCACCGTCAGCTCGCTGTGGAACGGTACCTTCACGGTGTCCGGCGGGACCGTCACGGTGAAGCCGGAGAGCTGGAACTCCTCGATAGCCGCCGGCGCGAGCGTCGAGGTCGGCTTCGTCGCGAGCGCGTCGGGTACCGCGGGCGACCCGACCGGCTGCCTGATCAACGACGCCAAGTGCTCGGTGGACAGCGGCCCGACGGCGACGCCCACGGGCCACCCGACGGCCACCTCCACCGCCACCGCGACGCCCGCCCCGACCGGGACCCCGACGACCGACCCGGGCAGCGGCACCGCCACCGGCGGCGGCTTCTCGCCCTACGTCGACACCTCGCTCTACCCGGCCTACGACCTGGTCGCCGCGTCCAAGGCAGGCGGCGTCAAGCAGTTCAACCTGGCCTTCGTCGTCTCCGGCGGCGGCTGCGTCCCCAAGTGGGGCGGCGTCACGGACCTGGGCAGCGACGCGGTCGCCGCCCAGATCGGCGCCCTGCGCGCGGCCGGCGGCGACGTCCGGGTCTCCTTCGGCGGCGCCAACGGTACGGAACTGGCCGCCGCCTGCTCGTCGGTGAGCGACCTGGCGGCCGCGTACGGCAAGGTCGTCGACCAGTACGGCCTGACCAAGGTGGACTTCGACGTCGAGGGCGGCGCGCTGCCCGACACCGCGGCCAACACCCGCCGCGCGCAGGCGATCTCCCAGCTCCAGCGCGCCCACAGCGGCCTGGAGGTCTCCTACACGCTGCCCGCGATGCCCACCGGGCTGACCCAGGACGGCATCGACCTGCTGTCGAACGCCAAGGCCAACGGCGTGGACGTGCACGCGGTCAACATCATGGCGATGGACTACGGCGCGTCCTTCAGCGGCGACATGGGCCAGTACGCCATCGACGGCGCCACCGCGACCCAGGCACAGGTCAAGAGCGTGCTCGGGCTCTCGGACGCCGCCGCCTGGCAGAAGATCGCCGTCACCCCGATGATCGGCGTCAACGACGTCAGCACCGAGGTCTTCACCGTCGCCGACGCCTCCCAGCTGGTGGCCTTCGCCAAGACCAAGGGCCTGGCCTGGCTGTCGATGTGGTCCGCGACCCGCGACAAGCAGTGCGCGGGCGGCGCCCAGAGCTGGGCCGACGCGAGCTGCAGCTCCATCACCCAGAGCGCGGGCGCCTTCTCGCAGGCCTTCGCCGACTACGGCGGCTGACCCAGCAGACCGGTCCTCTCCCACCCCCACGGGGGAGGAACGTCAAGGAGCGGTACGGCAGCACCCTCGAACTGCCGTACCGCTCCTTTTTCTCCGTCCCCTCAGGACTTCCCGTCCTCCTCCGGAAGGTCCTGAAGGACGTTTGCGCGCGCCACCGAGGCGTACCAGTGGGCGCTCTGCTTGGGGATCCTGCGCTGCGTGCCGAAGTCGACGTAGATGGCACCGAAGCGCTTGCTGTAGCCGTACGCCCACTCGAAGTTGTCCATCAGCGACCACAGGAAGTAGCCGCGGACGTCGGCGCCCGCGCTCACCGCCTGGTGCACCGCGGACAGGTGGCCGTGCAGGTACGCGATCCGCTCGGGGTCGTTGACCTGGCCCTCGGGCGAGATGTAGTCGTCGTACGCCGCGCCGTTCTCGGTGACCATCAGCGGCAGGCCCGGGTGCTCCCGGGAGATCCGCTGGATCAGGTCGCGCAGGCCGGTCGCGTCGACCGCCCAGCGCATCGCGGTGGTCTCGCCGGGCGGCAGGTGGAAGGCGACGTGCTCGGAGCCGGGCCACGGCGAGAAGTCGCTCGCCCCGTGCCCGTCGTTGCGCGGCGCCGCGGGACCCTCGGTCTGCACCCGGCCGTCGGAGACCAGCGTCGGGGTGTAGTAGTTCAGGCCCAGCAGGTCGATCGGGCGGCTGATCTCGGCGAGGTCGCCGTCCTTGACCAGCGACTCCCAGTCCACCAGGTGGGCGGTGTCGTCCAGCAGGTCGGCGGGGTAGCCGTCGCCGAGGATCGGGCCGAGGAAGACCCGGTTGCCGACCGCGTCGATCCGGCGGGCCGCGTCCAGGTCGGCGGCGGATTCGGTGAGCGGGCGGATCTGGTGCAGGTTGAGGGTGATCGAGGTCTGCGCTGTAGCGGGGAGAACGGAACGCAGAACCCCGATCGCCCGGCCATGGGCGAGGTTGAGGTGGTGCACGGCCTTCAGCGCCGACTCGGGTTCGGTGCGCCCGGGGGCGTGCACCCCCGAGCCGTAGCCGAGGTAGGCCGAGCACCACGGCTCGTTGAGCGTGGTCCAGTACGGCACCCGGTCGCCGAGCGCGCCCGCCACGATCTCGGCGTACTCGGCGAACCGCTCGGTGGTGTCGCGTACGGTCCAGCCGCCGACGTCCTCGAGGTCCTGCGGCAGGTCCCAGTGGTAGAGGGTGGCGACCGGCGTGATGCCCTTGTCGAGCAGCTCGTCGGTGAGCCGGCGGTAGAAGTCCAGGCCGCGCTGCACCGCGGGGCCGCGCCCGGTGGGCTGGACCCGGGACCAGGACACCGAGAAGCGGTACGCGCCCAGGCCCAGGTCCGCCATCAGCGCGACGTCGTCGCGGAACCGGTGGTAGTGGTCGGCGGCGATGTCGCCGGTGTCCCCGTTGCGGACTCGGCCCGGGGTGTGGCTGAAGGTGTCCCAGATCGAGGGCGTACGGCCGTCCTCGGCTGCGGCGCCCTCGATCTGATAGGCGGCGGTGGCCGCCCCCCAGACGAAGCCGGGGGGGAAGCGGAGCGAGGCCGAGCTGGCAGAAAGCTCAGTGCTCTCTGAACGGACAGCTGTCATAACGGGGGACTCCAAAGGAATCAGGGGGTAGTCGGGGGGAGAAGGGGGGCTCCCACCGGCCCGCGTGGCACAGGCGTGCGGCCCCGCGGGCGGGGAGTCAGCTCTTGACGGCACCCGCGGTGATACCGCCGACGATGTGCTTGCCGAGGAAGGCGAAGACCAGCAGCAGCGGCAGCGTCGCGACCAGCGCGGCGGTGACGACCGCGGCATGGTCGATGGTGTGGTTGCCCGACCCGACGCCCGCCAGCGCGACCTGCACCGTGGGGTTCTGCTGGTTGAGTGCGATCAGCGGCCAGAAGAAGTCGTTCCAGGCCTGCACGAACACCAGCATTCCCAGTACGGCCATCGCGGGCCGGGCGATCGGGAAGACCACGTGCCACAGGATGCGCAGGCTGTGCGCCCCGTCCACCCTGGCGGCCTCCACCAGCTCGATGGGCAGCGCCTCGGAGAGGAACTGCCGCATGAAGAACACACCGAAGGCGGCGACCAGCGACGGCAGGATGACGGACTGCAGATGGCCGACCCAGCCGACGTTGGTGACGATCTGGTAGAGCGGGATCACGCTGAGCTGCGGCGGGATCGTCATGGTGGCGACCACGATCATCAGCAGGATGTTGCGGCCGCGGAACTGCAGCTTGGCGAAGGCGAAGCCGGCCAGCGTCGCGAACAGCACCGTGCTCAGCGCGACACAGCCCGCCACGACGGTGGAGTTGATCAGGGCCGTGGTCATGTCGACCTCGTCCCACACCACCTTGATGTTCTGCACCAGGTGGCTGCCGGGCAGCAGCGGGGTCGGCGGCTGGGTGATGTCGGTGTCGGTGTGCGACGCGGCGACGACCGTCCAGTACAGCGGGAACAGCGAGATCGCCGCGGCGATGATCAGCAGGACGTACGCGATGGGTCCCGCGTGCTGCTGCTTGCCCGCCCCGCCGGCCTTGACCCGCCGGGGGCGGGCCGGCGCCGCGGAGGAGTGCCGCGGTCCCGCGGACTGCGTGGCCTGAGTGAGTTGAGCCATGGTCAGGCCCCCAGCTTCCGGCGGTTGGAGCGCACGATCAGCAGGTTGACGGCGCCGATGAGCAGCAGGATCAGCAGCATCACCCAGGCCACGGCGGAGGCCTGGCCCAGTTCGCCGGTGTTCCAGCCCTTGTCGTACATGTAGAGGCTGAGCGTCTGGTACTGGTGGTCCGTGCCACCGGTGACGCCGACGCCGCCGCCGAACATCAGCGGCTCGCCGAACAGCTGGGTCGCGCCGATCGTGGAGACGATGATGGTGAAGAGGATCGTCGGCCGGATCGAGGGGATCGTGACGCTGACGAACTGCCGCCACCGCGACGCGCCGTCCAGCGCGGCCGCCTCGTAGAGGTCGGCGGGCACGGCCTGCATCGCGGCCAGGTAGATCAGCGCGTTGTAGCCGGTCCAGCGCCAGGTCACGATGGTCGAGATGGCTATCTGGGCGGGCCACTTGGACGATTCCCAGTCGACGTGGCCGAGCCCGATGTGGCCGAACAGCTGGTTGATCATCCCGTAGTCGGGGTTGAACATCTGGATGAAGACCAGGGTGGCGGCGGCGACCGAGGTCGCGTACGGCGCCAGGACCGCGACCCGGAAGAAGCCCCGGCCGCGCAGCTTGTAGTTGAGCAGGTGCGCCAGACCGAGCGCCATCAGCAGCTGCGGCACGGTGGAGAGCACGCCGAGCGTGAAGGTGTTGCGCAGCGCCTTCCAGAAGAACTCGTTGTCCCACAGGCCGGTGTAGTTGTCGAAGCCGACCCACTTCGCGTGGGTGCCCAGCTCCACCTGGTGCAGCGAGAGCCAGCCGGTGTAGATCAGCGGGAACAGGCCGAAGGCGGCGAAGAGGATGAAGAAGGGCGCGACGTAGGCGTACGGGGACGCCTTGGTGTCGAACCGGAAGAGCTTGGTGCGCCAGCCGGGAGGGCGGCTGCCGCTCTTGTCTGACGTGCTGGGGGCGGGCCGGGACGACGGCGGGCGGCCGTCGGACGTCGCCCTGACGGAGGTGGCCACGAGTGGCGTCCTTCCCGTAGGGATGGGGGCGGTGGACCGGGAGGGGGGGAGGGTTGTTCAGAAGTTGTAGTGGCCTGGGCCGGATGCGTTCACTTGTCGCACCAGGCCCTGAAACGGACCGCCCGGCAGGTGGGAGACACTGCCGGGCGGCCCCGCCTGGGTACTACTCGACGACGGTGTCCTTGATCTGCTTCACCGCGTTCGACCACGCCTTGTCCTTGGCCGTACCGCGCTTCTCCATGTCGAGGATGCCGTTCTTGGTGATGATGTCCTTCACGTTGCCGTCCCACGGACCGATCGGGGCCGGGGTGATGTTCTTGGCGGCGGACGCGAAGATCTTGCCCATCGGGGTGCCGGGGAAGTACGGGTTGACCAGGCTCTGCACGGCCGGGTCGTCCAGGGCCTTGGTCGAGGACGGGATGTTCCCGAACTTCTGGAAGACCTTGATCTCCTGGGCCGACGAGGTCAGCCACTGCGCCAGCTCGGTGGCCTCCTTGACGTGCTTGCCGGACTTCGGCACGGCCAGGAACGAACCGCCCCAGTTGCCGACCTGCGGCGGAGCCGCGACGTCCCACTTGCCCTTGCCCGCGTCACCGGAGTTGGTCGCCACCAGGCCGACCATCCAGCTCGGGCACGTGACGGTGGCGAACTTGCCGGTCTTGAAGGCCGCCGCCCACGCGTTGGCCGGGTCCAGCTGCTGGTAGCCGGCCGTCAGGCCCTCCTGCACGGCCTCGGTGGCGATGTTCCACGCCGTCTGCACGCCCGCGCTGGTGTCGTAGATCAGCTTGCCGCTCGCGTCCGAGTACTGCGTCGCCTGGCTGGCGAGCACCGCGTTGAACAGGCCGCTGCCGGAGTCGGAGAACTTCATGCCCTTGGGCGCGGTCTTGCTGGCCGCGAACTGCTTGCCCAGGTCGATGAACTTCTGCCAGTCGCCGTTCCAGTTGGCCGCGAGGGTGTCGCGGTCGGTCGGCAGGCCGGCCTTCTGGAAGGCGTCCTTGTTGTAGCAGATCGCGGTCGGACCCGCGTCCGTGCCCACACCGATGACCTTGCCGTCGGAGGTGGTGGCCTGCTTCTCCTTGTACGGCAGCCAGTCGGCGGCGTTGAAGCCGGCGACCGTCTTGAAGTCCACGAACTTCGACGCCAGGTTCGGCTGGATGGCCAGACCGATGTAACCCACCTCGATGGCCTGGATGTCGTCCAGACCGCTGTTCTGCGTCAGGTGGAGCTTCAGCGAGTTCCAGTACTGCTGGCCGTCTGCGACGGCGTCCTCAACGATCGTGATGTTGGGGTGCAGCTTGTGGTACTCGGCGTAGAGGGCTGCGCCGGTCTTGTCGTCGTAGCCGAACGAGCCGAAGTCGCCGACGTGCAGGGTGATCTTCTCGGTGGACGAGGCGGAGCTGTTGTCGGAGCTGCCGTTGTCGTCCTTCTTGTTGTCGCTGCTGCAGCCGGTGATCAGCGTCGCGCAGGCTGCGAGACCCGCGACCGCGATGACGGCGGCCTTGCGGGTTCTGCCGGAAGTGCGCATTCCACTCTCCTTGTCAGGGTGGGTCAGCGTGCGGGTGGTGCGTGGGTCCCCGGGGGCGTACGTACGGATGGCGCTGTGGGAGCGCTCCCACGTAGGCTTTCCGGAACATTCACGCCTAGGAGGGGTCAGTGTCAAGATGTGAAGTCCATTTCGTTGCCGGAACGTGTCCGGAGCTGACTCTTGATTACTTCTTGAACGGAAGCTCCCGCCTGGGGCTTGTAGTGTGGGAGCGCTCTCAAGAACCGCTCCTGCGGGGAAGGACCGGGCGCTAAGGTGGCGCGAAATGAGTACTGGAGGCGGCAGTGGCCATGAACGGTCGGCACAGCGGACGTCCCACCCTTGAGGAGGTGGCGCTGCGCGCCGGGGTCGGGCGGGGTACGGTCTCCCGGGTGATCAACGGATCACCGCGGGTGAGCGACCGTGCGAAGGCCGCCGTCGAGGCCGCCATCGCCGAACTGGGGTACGTCCCCAACCGGGCGGCCCGGGCGCTGGCGGGCAACCGCACGGACGCCATCGCGCTGGTCATCCCGGAACCGGAGACCCGGCTGTTCGCCGAGCCGTACTTCTCCGACATCATCCGCGGCATCGGCGCCGAGCTCGCCGACACCGACATGCAGCTGCTGCTGACGCTGATCCGCACCCCCAAGGAGCGGGCGCGGTTCGCGCAGTACCTGGCCGCGCACCGGGTCGACGGGGTGCTGCTGGTGTCGGTGCACGAGGACGACCCGCTGCCGGACCTGCTGGAGCAGCTGGAGATGCCGGCGGTGCTCAACGGCCGCCGCAGCGACCTGGAGTCGGTCTCCTACGTCGACGCCGACAACGTCGGCGGGGCGCGGGCCGCGGTCGCCCACCTGATCGCCCGCGGGCGGCGGCAGGTCGCCACCATCACCGGGCCGCCGGACATGTACGTGGCGCGCAGCCGGCTCGACGGCTACCGGCAGGCCGTCGAGGCCGCTGCCGGCGGTCTGGACGCCGGCTTCGACACCGCGCTGGTGGCCCGCGGCGACTTCACCGAGGAGGGCGGCCGGCGCGCGATGCGCGAGCTGCTGGTGCGCCGTCCCGGCATCGACGCGGTCTTCGCCGCCTCCGACGTGATGGCCGCCGGCGCCAGGGCGGTGCTCCGCGAGAGCGGCCGCCGGGTGCCCGACGACGTCGCGCTGGTCGGCTTCGAGGACTCGGCCATCGCCCGCCACATGGACCCGGCCCTGACCAGCGTGCGGCAGCCCACCGAGGAGATGGGCCGCACCATGGCCCGGGTGCTCCTGGAGGAGATCGCCGAGCGCGAGTCGGTGCGGCGGCACGTGGTGCTCGCCACCGAGCTGGTGCAGCGGGACTCCGTCTAGGGCGGGCATGCCCTGACGGTGCGAGGGCCGCAGGCCCGATCGGATACGACCGCGCAGCGCACGGGTGGGAGCGCTCCCGTGCGGGGCGGGCGGAGTTTCCGAACGCCCGTACCCGGGGAACCGCGGTGCGGGCGCCGGGCGTTGGAGGGTCATGCGGATCACCAGAACGAGCCCGCTGATCTACGCGGCCGTCATCGTGGCCTCCCCGGTCCTGCTGCTGGCCGGCGACCCGCTTGCGAACGCCGCTCTGCGCCGCGAACGGGCCAAGGCGACCCCGTTGCCCGGCGGCGACTCCGTACGGCACTACAGCGGCTCCAGGGGCCTTCTGAACGCCCATACGTTCTTCTCCAACCCGCTGTCGATCGCGCTGACCGCCCCGAGCCGCTGGGTGGGCGACCGGCTGCGCCGCTGAGCGCCCCCCGGGCGGCGGGGCGAGCGCCGCGGAAAAGCACACCGCCGGGGGCGGGGGCCGGTACACGTGGGGCGTGTACCGGACCCGCCCCCGGCGGTGCTGTGGGGGGATGTGGGGGGATCCGGGGAAGCTCGGGGAGGGACCGCCGGCGGTCAGAAGCCGACGGCGACCTCCATCCACTGCGGGTTCTGCTGGGAGGCGTAGGCGGCCTGGCCGGCCACGTCGTCGTACGGGAAGCCGTAGGCGAGGTGGTTGATGCCGTGGTCGTGCCAGTACTTGGCGTACCAGTTGGCCGGGTCGCCGCCGGTGTAGAACTTGGTCGGGTCCTGCTGCTGGTCGGCCGGGAGGGTCGCGGTGTGCCGGTTGAGCGCCGCGCACTTCGCCGCGTCCGCGCCCATGGTGCCGGCGCAGCCGAAGATGTTCGAGGTGGGCTCGTTCACGCCGACCGACTGGGCGTAGGCGGTGTAGTAGTTGGCGTTGACGCCGCCGGCCCGGAAGCTCGGGTCGCTGCCCGGGGCGATGATCCGGTAGGGCGCCTGGGTCTGCGCGAGCACCTTGAACTGCTGCGGCACCGCGTTCTGGAAGGACTGGAAGACCTGGTCGCGGCTCATGGTGAACAGGTCCTGGCTGTCACCGAGCTGGATGTCCTCGCCGCTGTGCGAGTGCAGCCGGATCGCCAGCGGCAGCGCCCAGGCGTCCACCCGGGTGGTGTTGCCGTTGAAGACGGTCGCGCCGATGGTGAACTCGATGAAGTCGTTGTACTGGCTGTTCGGCGAGCCGACGTAGAAGTACATCCGGCCCGAGGAGTTCGCCGGCATGTCGAAGTACGGCTGCTCGGCGATGGAGTGCACCTGGCCGTTGAAGCTCCAGTACACCTGGCTGTCCGGGTAGGCGCCGTTGGTGCGGTTGAGGATCTTCAGTTCCATCACGTTTTGCGCGGCCGGGATGTCGTCCGTGGTGCCCCAGAACGAGTCGGGCGGGGTGGTGGTGCCCCCGGTGGTCCCGCCGTTGGTGCTGCCGCCGCCGGTGGTGTGCACCTGGAACTCCCACAGCGAGTCGCCGTAGGCGGTCGCGCGGGCGGTGGCGTAGACGCGGACGTAGCGGCCGGTGCCGTTCACGTCCAGGTTCTGGACGCCGCCGGTGCCGGTGGTGGTGGAGTAGACCGTGGTCCAGGCGCCGCTCGGGTTGTCGGTGACCTGGATCTGGTAGGCGGTCGCGTAGGCGGCCTCCCAGTTCAGGCCGACGCCGCAGACCGTCTGCGAGGAGCCGAGGTCGACCTGCAGCCACTGCGGGTCGCCGAAGGCGCTCGACCAGCGGGTGCCGGTGTTGCCGTCGACCGCCGCGGAGGCGGGGGTGCCGGCGTTCTCGGCGGACGACGCGGTGGCCGTCTTGCCCTGCGCGCTGTTCGCGGTGCCGCACGCCGAGGGGGTCGTCGAGCCGCCGGTGCCGTAGACCTGGAACTCCCACAGCGAGTAGCCCCACTGGGTGGCCCGCACGGTCCCGTTGACCCGCACGTAGCGGCCGGAACCGTTTACGGTCAGGTTCTGTACGCCGCCGGTGCCGGTGGTGGTCGAGTAGACGGTGGCCCAGGTGGTGCCGTTGTCGGACGTCTGGATGGTGAAGGCCTTGGCGTAGGCGGCCTCCCAGTTGAGCGTCACCTGGCTGATGGCCTGGCTGCTGCCGAGGTCGACCTGGAGCCACTGGGGGTCGGACGCCGCGCTGGACCAGCGGGTGCCGGTGTTGCCGTCGACCGCCGCGGAGGCGGGGGTGCCGGCGTTCTCGGTCGACGACGCGGTGGCCGGCTTGCCCTGCGAGAGCAGGGTGCCCGCCGCGCGCGCCGGGGACTGCGACGTCACCACGAGCACGAGTCCCGCGAGCAGCGCGAGCAGGGCGGTGAGGACCAGATACGGCTGGCGTCCGCGGTGGCGTCCTGGCCGTCTGCGCACCAGCGGGGAAGTGCTGCCTGACATGTGTTCTCCTCAACCGGGTGGGGGTCCGTGACGGAGGCCGCCAGAGCATGGTGAGAGCGCTCTCTTGGCGAGGTGATGTTTACAAGGCACGTACATCCGCGTCAATAAGTTGTTCAATAATGGCCAGTTGAGACTTCCGGCGACTACGAGACTCGAACGGATGCGCCCTCGCCCGCCGCCCGCTCAACCCCTGCTCAGGCGGCAGATCCGGCGCCGCGGGCCGCCCCCGGCGCGCCGCGCGCGGACATGGGGAGGGGCGGGCCCGTGCACGCCATCCATGCACGGGACCGCCCCCGTCTCGGGGTGCCGCCGGGTCAGCCCAGCGACGCCAGGTGGTTCTTCAGGCCCAGGCCGTAGTTGGTCGCGGTGCCGTCGTAGGAGGAGATCAGCGAGGGGCCGGAGGAGCAGTCCCAGGTGTTCCAGGTCCACCCCAGGTAGGACAGCTGGTGGCTGTCCAGCCAGCTCATGAAGCTGTCCGTGAAGGAGTGGGCGCAGGTGTTCTCGCCGATCTCACCGGCCACCAGCGGCACCTTCGCCGCGACCGGCGCCAGCTGCGAGTCCCAGCAGGAGCTGTTGGCACATGAGTTGAAGTTGTATACGTGAACGGCCGCCGCCAGGTTGCCCGTCGGGTCGGTCGGCTCGTGCGTCAGCCACCCGGTCAGGTCGTTGGAGTAGGCCAGGCCGCCCATCATGACGACGTTCTGCGCGCCGGTGCCGCGTACCGCGTCCAGCATGTCCTGCATGCCCGCGACCTGGTAGCCGATGCCCGGGCAGGTGCCGCCGTCCCGCCAGCAGGACCAGGCCTGGTCGGTGGTCGAGGTGGCGCGGTCGGGGTAGGGCTCGTTGAACAGGTCGAAGACGATCGAGGTGTTCGACTTGAAGGTGTTCGCCACGCTGGTCCAGAACGGGACCGCGTACTGCGCGTCCGGCATCGGCTTCTGGCAGGTCGCGTTGACGTCGCTGCAGCCCGCGGAGTTGCCGGTGTAGGTGCCGTGCGTCCAGTGCAGCTCGACGATCGGCGTGATGCCGTGCGCCACCAGGCGGTTGACCCAACCGGTGATCGCGGAGATGTAGCTGGCGCCGCCGTCGGCCGCCGGGACGTAGCTCAGGCCCTCCCAGCAGTCCTCGTTGAGCGGTACGCGGACCGCCGTGACGCCCTTCCAGCTCTTGATCGCGTTGATCGCCGTGTCGTCGACCGGCCCGTCGAAGATCCCGTTGCCCTGCGCGCAGGCGAACTCGGTGCCGGAGCGGTTCACGCCGTGCAGGACGACCTGCTTGCCGGTGGAGTCGACCAGCTTGTTTCCGGCCACGTGCAGCTTGGGCGGCGCGGCGTCACCGGTGGGCGGGGTGGTGGGCGGGGTGGTCGGCGGGACCGTCGTCGGCGTGGTGGGCGGGGTCGCCGGGGTGCTGGGCGGTGTCTCGGTCGGCTCCCCGATCTGGGTACAGGTCGCGCCGTTGAGCGTGAAGCCGATCGGCATCACGTTCTTGCCCGACCAGCTGCCGAGGAAGCCCGCGCTGACCGAACCGCCGGTGGGAATGGCCCCGTTGTACGACAGCGAGGTGGCGTGCACGGCCGTACCGGACTGGGTCCAGGTGGCGTTCCAGCCCTGGGTCACCTTCTGGCCGCCGGCGAAGTTGAAGGCCAGGTCCCAACTGGTCGTCGGCGCACCGGTGTTGGCTATGACAACGTTGCCCTGAAAGCCGGCGTCCCACTGGTTGGTGACCGTGTACGTGACCGAGCAGGTCGGCGCGGCACCGGCCGCGGCGCTGCCGAGCGTGGGGAGCAGCGCGGCGGCCGCCGCCGCCGTGGTGACGGCGGCGATGGAGAACGCCGCGGTGCGCGTGGGTCGTCGCATGTGCGACTCCTCATGATGTGGGGGGATCGAGAGAAATCGAGTGAACGAGAAGTGGACGCGCTCCCACTGGTCCGCCGCAGACCTTAGCGCCAAGTCCGGTCCGACGGTAGAGGGGATGGAGGGGCTGGCGGGAGTCCTCGTCGACTCCCGCAGACGAGGCCCCGTCAGCAGGCGGTTCTGATTCACCTCTTGACAGTTCTTCGTCAACGCCTTGATGGTGGGAGCGCTCCCACTGGTTCACAGCTGAATCGCAGAACCCATCCCCCCACAAGAACCGCGAGGAGGACCTCTCGCATGCCCAGAGGAAGACCGATCGGAACGCGGACCAGGCGTGTGCTGACGGCGCTGACCGCCGCGCTCGCCCTGCCGCTCGGCCTGACCATGGCCACCGGCGGCGGCGTCGCGCACGCGGCCGGACTGCAGTGCAGCGTCGACTACACGACCAATGACTGGGGTTCCGGTTTCACCGCGAACACCAAGATCACCAACCTCGGCACCGCCGCGATCGACGGCTGGACGCTGACGTACTCCTACGCCGGCAACCAGACGCTGCAGAGCGGCTGGAACGGCACCTGGTCGCAGTCGGGCAAGGCCGTCACTGTCAAGTCGCTGGACTGGAACAAGACAATCGCGCCCAGCGCGAACGTCACGTCGAGTGCCAACTTCAACTACAGCGGCACCAACACCGCGCCGACCAGTTTCAGCGTGAACGGCACGGTCTGCGGGGGCGCCCACCAGCCTCCGCTGCCGGTGCTCACCAGCCCGACGGCCGGTGCCACCTTCAGTGCGGGCGCCACCATCCCGCTGGCCGCGACCGCGGTCGCCGCGGACTCGGCGACCATCAGCAAGGTGGAGTTCTACAGCAGCACCACGCTGCTCGCCACCGACACCACCGCGCCGTACTCCTTCGACTGGAGCGCGGTCCCGGCGGGTGACTACTCGGTCTACGCCAAGGCGTACGACAGCCTCGGCGCGTCCGCCGAGTCCACCCCGGTGGGCGTGCACGTCGCGAGCGGCCCGGCGATCGTCGCCTCGCCGACCACCGTGTCGGTGCAGCAGGGCAAGACCGGCACCTTCGGCGTGAAGCTGTCCAGCGCCCCGACGTCCAACGTGACGGTCGCCGTGGCGCGCACCGCGGGCAACACCTCGCTGAGCGTGCAGTCGGGGGCGAGCCTGACCTTCACCCCGTCGAACTGGTCGACCGCGCAGAACGTCACGGTCGCCGCCGCCACCACCGGCACCGGCTCCGCGACGTTCTCGGCCACCGCGACCGGCTACAGCACCGCCGCTGTCACGGTGAACGAGATCAGCGCGACCGGCGGCGACTACGCGGCGCGGTTCCTGTCGCTCTACGGGAAGATCACCGACCCGGCCAGCGGCTACTTCTCGCCCGAGGGCATCCCGTACCACTCGGTCGAGACGCTGATCGTCGAGGCCCCGGACTACGGTCACGAGACCACGTCCGAGGCGTACTCGTACATGATCTGGCTGCAGGCGATGTACGGCCAGGTCAGCGGCGACTGGAGCAAGTTCAACGCGTCGTGGGCGATCATGGAGAAGTACATGATCCCCACCCACGCGGACCAGCCGACGAACAGCTTCTACAACGCCAGCTCGCCGGCCACCTACGCCCCCGAGCACCCGCTGCCGTCGGACTACCCGTCGCAGCTCGACAGCAGCGTCAAGTCCGGCGTCGACCCGATCGCGGGCGAGCTGAAGTCGGCCTACGGCACGGACGACATCTACGGCATGCACTGGCTCCAGGACGTGGACAACATCTACGGCTACGGTGACACGCCCGGTGGCGGCTGCGAGCTCGGCCCGAACGCCGACGGCCCGTCGTACATCAACACCTTCCAGCGCGGCGAGCAGGAGTCGGTGTGGGAGACCGTGCCGCAGCCGACCTGCGACGCGTTCAAGTACGGCGGCAAGAACGGCTACCTGGACCTCTTCACCGGTGACTCCGCCTACTCGCAGCAGTGGAAGTACACCGACGCACCCGACGCCGACGCGCGCGCGATCCAGGCCGCCTACTGGGCGGACACCTGGGCCAAGGCGCAGGGCAAGGGCGCGGACGTGGCGGCCACCGTCGCCAAGGCCGGCAAGATGGGCGACTACCTGCGGTACTCGTTCTTCGACAAGTACTTCAAGAAGATCGGCAACTGCACCAGCCCGACCGCGTGCCCGGCCGGCACCGGCAAGGACAGCGAGCACTACCTGCTGTCCTGGTACTACGCCTGGGGCGGCTCGTCCGGCTCCGGCGGCGGCTGGGCCTGGCGGATCGGTGACGGCGCCTCGCACTTCGGCTACCAGAACCCGCTGGCGGCCTACGCGCTGACCACCGACACGGCCATGGCGCCGAAGTCGGCCACCGGCAAGCAGGACTGGACCACCAGCCTCGGCCGGCAGCTGGAGTTCTACCAGTGGCTGCAGTCCTCCGAGGGCGCCATCGCCGGTGGTGCCACCAACAGCTGGGGCGGCTCCTACAGCCAGCCCCCGGCCGGCACGCCCACCTTCTACGGGATGGCGTACGACTGGGAGCCCGTCTACCACGACCCGCCGTCGAACCAGTGGTTCGGCATGCAGGCCTGGTCGATGGAGCGGGTCGCGGAGTACTACCAGCAGACCGGTGACACCAAGGCCAAGGCCGTCCTCGACAAGTGGGTGACCTGGGCGATCTCCCAGACCACCATCAACGCGGACGGCACCTTCAAGATCCCGTCCGACCTCCAGTGGACCGGCGCGCCGGACACCTGGAACGCGAGCAGCCCGGGCAGCAACGCCGGCCTGCACGTGACGGTCTCGGCCTACGGCAACGACCTGGGCGTCGCGGCGGCCTACGCCAAGACGCTGTCCTACTACGCCGCCAAGTCCGGCAACGCCGCGGCCAAGACCACGGCCAAGGGCCTGCTCGACAGCATGTGGGGCAAGTACCAGGACCCGCTGGGCATCGCCACCCCGGAGACCAGGACCGACTTCAACCGGTTCGACGACCCGGTGTACGTGCCGTCCAGCTTCTCCGGCACGATGCCCAACGGCGACAAGATCGACGCGAACTCCACCTTCATCGAGCTGCGGTCCTTCTACAAGAACGACCCCAACTGGTCGAAGGTGCAGGCCTACCTCAGCGGTGGGAACGCGCCGAGCTTCACCTATCACCGCTTCTGGGCGCAGGCGGACATCGCGATGGCGATGGGTGCCTACGGTCTGCTCTTCGGCGAGTGATCCGCACCTCCGGCGGGAGCCGGGGCGGGGGATGACCCGGGTTTCCTGACAGTCACCCGGCCCGTCCCAGGCCCCCGCCGGCCCCGGGCCGCGGCCCCGCCCCCTCCAGGCACTCGGAGGGGGCGGGGCCGCGGTATGTCCGCCGGCGGGCGCCGGCCTGGTTCCGCCGGCGGGCGCCCTGCCCGCGAAGGGGCTGCTCATGACGCGGCCCATGACGTGAAGCGGCTCCCGACACGAAGAGGCCCCGTCCCGGTTTCCCGGGGCGGGGCCTCTTCCTCGTGGGGTGAGTGACGGGACTCGAACCCGCGGCATCCTGGACCACAACCAGGTGCTCTACCAGCTGAGCTACACCCACCATGAGCGGCGCTTTCCCGGCTGATCTTGCTGGGGTGGCGCCGCCTCGAAAAGTGTACAGGGTGGCGAGGGGTGGTCGCGCCCTCGTTTACCGGACGACGTGGCGGGCCGCGATCGACCGCGCCGTGTCGGTGTCCGGGCCTGGCTGCGGGACGAAGACCGCCTCGCGGTAGTAGCGCAGCTCCGCGATGGACTCGCGGATGTCCGCCAGCGCCCGGTGGTTGCCGTTCTTCTCCGGGCTGTTGAAGTAGGCCCGCGGATACCAGCGGCGGGCCAGCTCCTTGACCGAGGAGACGTCCACGATGCGGTAGTGCAGGTGCTGTTCCAGGGTCGGCATGTCGCGGGCCAGGAAGCCGCGGTCGGTGGACACCGAGTTCCCGCACAGCGGCGCCTTGCGCGGCTCGGCGACCTGCCCGCGTACGTAGTCGAGCACGATCGCCTCGGCCTCGGCGAGCGACACCCCGCCGGCCAGCTCCTCCAGCAGGCCGGACGAGGTGTGCATCGTGCGGACCACGTCCGGCATGGTGTCGAGCGCCTCGGCGGGCGGGCGGATCACGATGTCCACCCCCTCGCCGAGCACGTTCAGCTCCGAGTCGGTGACCAGCGCCGCCACCTCGATCAGCGCGTCGTGCGCCAGTGACAGGCCCGTCATCTCACAGTCGATCCACACCATCCGGTCGTTCATGCGCCTCACCCTACGGGGCGATCACGTGGTCCCGGCAGTGCGGCGCCGAGACCGCGTCCCGCGCGCAGCCTGCCGCGCCCGGGAGCGTCCGCGGCGTCGCCCCTGCCGGGCTGCTCGGGGACCCGGGAGGCGAAGGTGTCGCCCTCGGGTTTGCCGGGCGCCGTCAGGATCTGCGAGACCGGCCCGTGCGCGGCCGTGACGGGCACGCTCGCGCTGCGGCGCAGCGCCGCCAGGTCCGCGGGCGCCGGCGGCCGCTCCTGGTCGTCCTGCGGCCTGCGGGCGCGGTAGGCGGCCCGGTAGGACGCGGGGGAGGAGCCGAGCTGCCGCCGGAAGTGGCCGCGCAGCGCCACCGGGGAGCGGAAGCCGCAGCGGCCCGCGACCTCGTCCACCGAGTAGTCCGACGTCTCCAGCAGCCGCTGCGCCTGCAGCACCCGCTGGGTGATCAGCCACTGCAGCGGCGCGCTGCCGGTCAGCGACCTGAAGCGGCGGTCGAAGGTGCGCCGGCTCATGTAGGCGCGGGCGGCCAGCGCCTCGACGTCGAACTGCTCGTGCAGGTGCTCCAGCGCCCAGGCGACGACCTCGGCCAGCGGGTCGGCGCCGATCTCCTCAGGTAAAGACCTGTCCAGGTGCCGCTGCCCGGTCTGCCAGTCGGCCCGCCGCGGCGGTACGACCAGCCGCCGGGCCAGCGCGGCGGCCGCCTCGCCGCCGTGGTCGGTGCGCACCACGTGCAGGCACAGGTCGATTCCGGCCGCGGTGCCGGCCGACGTCAGGACGTCGCCGTCGTCCACGAACAGCTCCCTGGGGTCCACGTGGACCGACGGGTAGCGCTTGGCGAGCGTGGGCGCGTACATCCAGTGCGTCGTGGCGGGCCTGCCGTCCAGCAGGCCGGCCGCGGCGAGCACGAAGGCGCCGGTGCACAGGCCGATGATCCTGGCACCCTCCTCGTGCGCCCTGCGGATCGCCTCCAGGGCCTCCGGCGGCGGCGCCTGGGAGATCGACCGCCACGTCGGCACCACGACCGTGCCGGCCCTGGACAGCGCCTCCAGACCGTAGGGCGCGGTCAGTTCGAGGCCGCCGGTGGTGCGCAGCGGCCCGTCCTCGCCCGCGCAGACCAGCAGCCGGTAGCGGGGCACTCCCGCGTCCTGGCGGTCTATGCCGAAGACGGACAGCGGTATGGAACTCTCGAAGATCGGGCCACCGCTGAAGAGCAGCACCGCGACCACTTCGGGCCGCCGGCGCGCGGAGAGCTTACGGATGGCGCGAGGTGATGCCGATGCTGCTTGCGACGGACTCTCCGTCGCCGTACCGGAACCGGACTCCTGGCTCATGGAGCTCAAGCCCCCCTCGAAATCGACGCGTCGTCACCTCGGTCCTGCACGTTCCCCCCGCGAGGCCACTCATGATCAAATCTACTGCGTCTGGTGGGGCGCCAGTGACACCTTTGGCACCTGACGCTAAGTCGACAAGACAACGTGGCGTAAAGCATTCGATCACGAAGCGTTTCACTCGTGGCGCCCGGAGGGAAGTACGCCTCCCGTCACTTCGGCCACGCAGAGCGTCATCCGCGACACGCCGCATCGTAGAACCGCAGGTGGCAGAGGTGTTAGCGGGCGCAATTCCGAACGGGCGCACAGGGGTGAGAAGTTGGCCGAAAAACGCCGTTCATGAGCCGGATGCGCGTAAAAGGAGCCGGGTGGTGCGCCGGGCGGTCGTGGCCAGGCCGCCACGCGGCCCGGCCGAACGGTTCATTCCGGCGGATATACGGTGGCCGGAGCGGGTAAGACCCCGGATACGGCGCGCGGCCGCCCGCGGGTGTTCCCATGCGCCCCCGGGATGCTCCGGTGCGCCGCAGCGTGCAGCCGGTTGGCGGGATGGCGTTGCGCTCTCGCCGCCGCTCCGGCATTCTCCTGGGAACTCGGGGTACGCGACCTGTGAAGCCACCGTCACGTCTGTGCAGGCTGACTTCGCGGCCGTACCCTGGAGAGAGTGGGACGGGACGTGGCGAACTGGCCCAAAACGGCCGATCCGGCGTCCCATCCCGCACGCACCGTCCTGTCCGCTGCTCGGCGCGTCAGCGCCGCCCTCGCCGAGAATCCGCATCATGGCCGGTCATGAGTTCCCCGAGCCCGCCGATCGCAGGCCGCTCGCCGAATCGGCGGCACTGCCCGAGCAGGCCCCAGCCCTGAGCCACGCCTGTGATCCCGCCTTCCGGCACGGCGTCGTGGTGGGCTTCGACGGTTCCGTTTCCAGCGAGCGCGCCCTGTCGTACGCCATCGGCATGGCCCGCAGGACGCATTCCGCGCTGATCATCGTGCACGTCGCCAACCGGCTGCCGGCCACCGTCTGGGCGGGCTGCGAACCGCCGGTCTTCGTCGACGTCCCCGACCACCGCACCGAGGTCCTGGGTCTGGAACTGGCCTGCGCCGACCACCTCGCCGAGATCTCCTGGGTGCTGGTCGAGCGCGGCGGCGACATCTGCCACGAACTGGAGGAGGTCGGCCGGGAGTACGAAGCCGACGCCATCGTGGTCGGCGGCACGCACGGGCTCGCGGGCCGGATCTTCGGCTCGGTCGCCGGGCGGCTGGCCCGGCGGGCGCAGCGGCCGGTGGTGGTGATCCCGTAACACGCGGAAACGGGTGGGGGCCGGTCGACCGACCGGCCCCCACCCGTGTGTCCGGGTCGCGTGCGGCTACTCCACCGTGACGGACTTCGCCAGGTTGCGCGGCTTGTCGATGTCCCGGCCCAGGGCCAGGGCGGTGTGGTACGCGAAGAGCTGCAGCGGGATGCCCATCAGGATCGGGTCCAGCTCGTCCTCGTTCTTCGGCACCACGATGGTGTGGTCGGCCTTCTCCTGCTCCTGGTGCGCCACCGCCAGGATGCGGCCGCTGCGGGCCTTGATCTCCTCCAAGGCGGCGCGGTTCTTCTCCAGCAGGTCGTCGTCCGGCACGATCGCCACGGTCGGCATCGACGGGTCGATCAGCGCCAGCGGGCCGTGCTTCAGCTCGGAGGCCGGGTAGGCCTCGGCGTGGATGTAGCTGACCTCCTTGAGCTTCAGCGACGCCTCGCGGGCCACCGGGTAGCCGCGGACCCGGCCGATGAAGAGCATCGAGCGGGCGTCGGCGTAGGCCTTGGCCAGCTGCTTGATCTCCGGCTCGGTCTTGAGGATCTCCTCGATCTGGGCCGGCAGCCTGCGCAGCCCCTCGATGATCCGCTTGCCGTCGGTGACCGACAGGTCACGCACCCGGCCCAGGTGCAGCGCCAGCAGCGCGAAGGCGACCACGGTGTTGGTGAAGCACTTGGTGGAGACCACGCACACCTCGGGACCCGCGTGGACGTACGTGCCGCCGTCCGCCTCGCGGGCGATGGCGGACCCCACGACGTTGACCACGCCCAGCACCCGGGCGCCCTTGCGCTTCAGCTCCTGGACGGCGGCCAGCACGTCGTAGGTCTCGCCGGACTGCGACACGGCGACGTAGAGGGTGTCGGGGTCCACCACGGGGTTGCGGTAGCGGAACTCGGAGGCGGGCTCGGCGTCCGCGGGGATGCGCGCCAGCTCCTCGATCAGCCCGGCGCCGATCTGGCCGGCGTGGTAGCTGGTGCCGCAGCCCAGGATCTTGATCCGCCGCACGCTGCGCGCCTCGCGCGCGTCCAGGTTCAGGCCGCCCAGGTGCACGGTCGCGAAGCGGTCGTCGATCCGCCCGCGCAGCACCCGGTCCACCGCCTCGGCCTGCTCGAAGATCTCCTTGTGCATGTACGTGTCGTGGCCGCCCATGTCGTACGACTCGGCCTCCCACTCCACGGTGGTCGGCGTCGCCGTGGTCTGCGAGCCCTCGGTGGTGTACGTGCGGAAGTCGTCGGCCTTCAGGGTGGCCATCTCGCCGTCGCCGAGGGTGACGACCTGCCGGGTGTGGGCGACCAGCGCGGCGACGTCGGAGGCGACGAACATCTCCTTCTCGCCGATGCCCAGCACCACCGGGGAGCCGTTGCGGGCCACCACGATCCGGCCGGGGAAGTCCTGGTGCAGCACCGCGATGCCGTAGGTGCCCTCGACCGACCGCAGCGCCTCGCTGACCTTCTTCTCCAGCGTCTCGGCGGCGGACCTGGCGATCAGGTGGACCAGCACCTCGGTGTCGGTCTCCGAGGCGAAGACGATGCCCTCGGCGGACAGCCGGGTGCGCAGCTCGGAGGCGTTGTCGATGATCCCGTTGTGGACGACGGCGACCTTCCCCTCGCCGTCCAGGTGCGGATGCGCGTTGACGTCGCTGGGCGCGCCGTGGGTGGCCCAGCGGGTGTGGGCGATGCCGGTGGTGCCGGAGAAGCGCTTCGGGATGCGCGACTCCAGCTCGCGTACCCGGCCCTTGGCCTTGACCGTGCGCAGCTCGCCGGTCTTGCCGGTGATGGCGACGCCGGCCGAGTCGTAACCGCGGTATTCGAGCCGCTGCAGCCCTTCGAGCAGCAGTGGCGCCACGTCGCGCTTACCGATGTATCCGACGATTCCGCACATGTGCCGTCCGTCCCTCTCCGTCGTCCTCGTTGCCCTGTGTGCCCTGGACCTCAGCCGTAGACGATGCGGCGCAGCTGGCGCTGGGAGAGCGCGGCGGGGGCGACCGCCCGGTGCGGCAGCTCCTCGCCGATCCGCTCGAAGATCTCCGCGTTGACCAGGCCCTTCGCCTGGAGCTCGCGGTGTCTGCGGCGGACGTACTCCTCGGTCGTCTCGTCGAAGTACGCCAGGACGTCCAGCACCACCCGGGACGCCTCGCCGCGATGCAGCGGCGTGGTGCGCACCAGGTGATCGATCAGGTCTTCGTAGGAGGTCCGGCGTTCGAGCACTCGTTGATACTGGTGTGATGATCTTCCGTTTGCAAGAATCCTGCCCGATTCCGGGCAGGAAGTCAGGTCAAGAGCGGCCAAAGGAGTGACGCACCGCCCCCTGGGGGGCGGTGCGCCATGACGGTCAGGGTGGTCCCGGGTGGTCCGGGGTAGTCCGGGGTGGTCTCAGCCCACCAGGCCCAGCTCCCGCGCGATCAGCATCCGCTGCACCTCGCTGGTGCCCTCGCCGATCTCCAGGATCTTGGCGTCGCGCCACATCCGCGCCACCGGGTACTCGTTCATGAAGCCGTAGCCCCCGTGGACCTGGGTGGCCTCGCGGGCATTGGTCACCGCGATCTCCGACGAGTACAGCTTGGCCAGCGCCGCCTCCTTCTTGAACGGCTCCCCGTGCACCAGCCGGGACGCCGCGTCCCGCCACGCCAGCCGCGAGGTGTGCGCCCGCATCTCCATGTCGGCGAGCTTGAACTGGATGGCCTGGTTGGCGCCGATCGGCCGCCCGAACGCCTCCCTGGTCCGCGCGTACTCCACCGACTCGTCCACGCAGCCCTGCGCCAGCCCGGTGGCCAGCGCCGCGATGGCGATCCGCCCCTCGTCCAGGATGCGCAGGAACTGCGCGTAGCCGCGGCCCTTCTCGCCGAGCAGGTTCGCCGCCGGCACCCGGCAGTCGGTGAAGGACAGCTCCCGGGTGTCCGAGGCGTTCCACCCGACCTTGCTGTACTTCTTCGACACCGTGAAGCCGGGGGTGCCCGACGGCACGATGATCGACGAGATCAGCGGGCGCCCCTCGTCGGTACGGCCGGTGACCGCCGTCACCGTGACCAGGCCGGTGATGTCGGTGCCCGAGTTGGTGATGAAGCTCTTGGTCCCGTTGATCACCCACTCCCCGGCCGCCTCGTCCAGCCGGGCCGTGGTGCGGGTGCCGCCCGCGTCGGAGCCACAGTCCGGCTCCGTCAGCCCGAACGCCCCCAGCATCTCGCCCGAGCACAGCCGGGGCAGCCACTCGCGCTTCTGCTCCTCGGTGCCGAACCTGAACACCGGCATCGCGCCCAGCGACACCCCCGCCTCCAGGGTGATCGCCACCGAGGAGTCCACCCGGGCCAGCTCCTCCAGGACCAGGCACAGCGCGAAGTAGTCGCCGCCCATCCCGCCGTACTCCTCGGGGAACGGCAGCCCGAACAGACCCATCCGTCCCATCTCCCGCACGATCTCGTACGGGAACTCCTCCTGCTCGTAGAACTGGCCGATCTTCGGCGCGATCACATCCCGGGCGAACTCCGCGACGGTGGCGCGCAGCTCCTCGTACTCCTCGGACAGACGGTGGTCGATCGGCATGGCTACTGCTCCCGGTGGGTGAGGGCGCGGACGGTACGGGACGGGCTGGGCCGCCCCAACTGCTCCGCCATCCAGACGCTTGTGGCGCTGAGGCGGTCGAGGTCGACCCCGGTGGCGATGCCGAGTCCGTTCAGCATCCACACGAGGTCTTCGGTCGCGAGATTCCCGGTGGCGCTCTTCGCGTACGGGCAGCCGCCGAGCCCGCCGGCGGAGGCGTCCACCACGGTGACGCCGCGCTGGAGGGCGGCCAGCGTGTTGGACAGGGCCTGCCCGTAGGTGTCGTGGAAGTGCACGGCCAGCCGCTCCACGGGGATCGTGCCGCTCGCGGCCGCCGGCCGGTCGGTGCCGGTCCTGGCGCCGGTGCCGGCCGCAGGTCCGATCCCGGCTCCGGCCCCGGCTCCGGCTCCGGCCCCGGCCCCGGTCAGCTCGTCCAGCAGCGCGGTGACCTGGCCGGGTGTCGCGACCCCGATGGTGTCGCCGAGGCTCAGCTCGGTGCAGCCCATCTCGTACAGCCGCCGGGCGACCGCCGCCACCTGCCTGATCGGCACCGGCCCCTCCCACGGGTCGCCGAAGCACATCGACAGATAGCCGCGGACCGTCGCCCCTGCTGTTCTGGCCCGCGCCACCACCGGCTCGAACATCGCCAGCGACTCGTCCACCGTCCGGTTGAGATTCGCCCGGGCGAAGGACTCGGTGGCGCTGCCGAAGACCGCGATCTCGCGTACGCCCAGCTCCAGTGCCCGGTCCAGCCCCCGCTCGTTGGGGACCAGCACGGGCAGCCGGGTGCCGTCGGTACCGGCGGCGCCTTCTGTGAGGTCGGCGAGGTCGGCGAGCAGGGGCATCAGCTCGGCGGCGTCGGCCAGTTGGGGCACCCACTTCGGGTGCACGAAGCTGGTCGCCTCGATCGTGGTCAGTCCCGCCGCGGCCAGCCGGTGGATGAACTCCGCCTTCACCGCGGTCGGCACGGTCCGCTTCTCGTTCTGCAGACCGTCCCGCGCGCCGACCTCGTGGATGCGCACCCGCTGCGGCAGCCCGTCCGCCGGGACCGCCATCGGCAGTCCCAGGCCGAGCACCTCCGGCACCTCGGGCGCGGCGCCGGTCCCGGTCCCGTTCCCGGTCCCGCCTGGCGTCCCGGTCACGGCGCCTCCCCGGGCCGGCCGTCCGCCGCGGCCTGCGCGCCGCCGGGCGGCTCCGCGGGGGTGACCACGGCCAGCACCTGGTCCATCGCCACCGTCGAACCCGCACCGACGTCGATCTCGGTCACCGTCCCGTCGTGCGGGGCGGTGATCACGTGCTCCATCTTCATCGCCTCCACCACCAGCAGGCTCTGCCCGGCCACCACGTCCTCGCCCTTGGCGACCTTCACCACGGTGACCGTGCCCGGCATCGGCGCGGTCAGGGCGCCACCGCCGGCGCCCAGCGCGGCCCCCCGCAAGGCCGCCGCCACCGGGTCGTACGGCTGCACCCACCAGCTCTCGCCTTCCCGGCCCAGCCAGTCGCCGGCGTGGACGAAGGTGTGCACCAGGCCGCCGGTGTGCAGCTGTGCCCGCGGCCCGTCGAGGCTGACCGCGGCCGCCGTCGCGGGACCGTCGCCGATCCGCACCTCGCCCTGCCTGACCCGCACCGCCACCGGCTCGTGGCCCGGCACCCTCAGGTGGTGCACGGTCCAGGCCGGCTCGCCCCCCAGCCGCCAGCCGCTGGCCGCCGAGAACGGGTCGGTCCAGCCGTCCGGTCCCGGCGCCGGGGCCAGTGCCGCCTGCCGCAGCAGCGCCGCGGCCGCGTAGACCTCGTCGGGTACGCCGCCGGGCACCAGCGCGGCGGCCTCCCGCTCGATCAGCCCGGTGTCCAACTCGCCCGCCGCCACCGCCGGGTGCTCCAGCAGCCGTCGCAGGAAGGCGGTGTTGGTGTCGAGCCCCAGCACCACCGTCTCCGCCAGCGCGGCCCGCAGTCGCCGCAGTGCCGTCGCCCGGTCCGGCCCGTGGGCGATCACCTTGGCCAGCATCGGGTCGTAGGCGGTGCCGACCTCGGTGCCCGCCAGCAGCCCCGAGTCCACCCGCACCCCGGGTCGCCCGGCCGGTTCGTGCAGCGCGAGCACCGGCCCGGCCGAGGGCAGGAAGTCGACCCTGCCGTCCGCCGCCCTTGCGGTCTCCGCGCAGATCCGCGCCTCGACCGCGTGCCCGGTGAGCGTCACGTCCTGCTGCCCGAAGTCGAGCCGCTCGCCGGCCGCCACCCGCAACTGCCAGGCCACCAGGTCGAGACCGGTCACGAACTCGGTGACCGGGTGCTCGACCTGCAGCCGGGTGTTCATCTCCATGAAGAAGTACGCCGACGGGTCGGCCCCCGGCACGATGAACTCCACCGTCCCCGCCCCGGTGTAGCCGCAGGACCTGGCCGCCTGCACGGCCGCCTCGCCCATCGCGGCCCTGGTCGCCGGGTCGAGCAGCACCGAGGGCGCCTCCTCGATCAGTTTCTGGTGCCGCCGCTGCAAGGAGCACTCCCGCTCGCCCAGGTGCACCACCTGGCCGTGGGCGTCGGCGAGCACCTGGATCTCGATGTGCCGCGGCCGGTCGATCCAGCGCTCGACCAGCAGCGTGTCGTCGCCGAACGACCCCAGGGCCTCGCGCCTCGCCGCGGCGATCTCCTCGGGCAGCGCCGCCGGGTCCCGCACCAGCCGCATGCCCTTGCCGCCGCCGCCCGCCGACGGCTTGAGCAGCACCGGCAGCCCGATCTCGCGCGCCGCCTCGGCCAGTTCGGAGTCGGACAGCCCGCTGCCGCTGCTGCCGGGCACCACAGGTACCCCGGCGGCCTCCACCGTCTCCTTGGCCCGGATCTTGTCGCCCATCAGCTCGATCGCGGCGGCCGGCGGCCCGATGAAGACCAGCCCCGCCTCGGCGCAGGCCCGGGCGAAGCCGGCGTTCTCCGCCAGGAAGCCGTAGCCGGGGTGGACGGCTCCGGCACCCACCGCTGCGGCGGCCCGCACCTGGTCGGTGGCCGACAGGTAACTCCCCACCCGCACCGCGGTGTCGGCCTCCCGTACGTGCCGGGCGCCGGCGTCCGCCTCGGTGAAGGCGGCGGCCGACCGCACGCCCAGCTCGCGCAGGGTGCGGATGATCCGGACGGCGATCTCGCCGCGGTTGGCGACCAGGACGGTGCCGAAGAGGGCGGCCCCCGCGGTGCCGGCCGGGCCTGTGGTCGAGGTACTGCTCGTCATCACGGCCCTCACATCCGGAAGACGCCGTAGCCGGGCGCGGCGGGATCGGCGGTGGGCAGCGGGGCGTTGGCGCAGGCGGTGAGCGCCAGGCCCAGCACGGTGCGGGTCTCCAGCGGGTCGATCACCCCGTCGTCCCAGAGCCTGGCGGTGGCGTAGTAGGCGTTGCCCTGTGTCTCGTACTGCTCGCGGACCGGCTGCTTGAAGGCCTCCTCGGCCTCCTCGCTCCACTTCTCGCCGGCCGCCGCGAGCTGGTCGCGCTTGACGGTGGCCAGCACCGAGGCGGCCTGCTCGCCGCCCATCACCGAGATCTTGGCGTTGGGCCACATCCACAGGAAGCGCGGGCTGTAGGCCCGGCCGCACATCGAGTAGTTGCCGGCTCCGTAGGACCCGCCGATCACCACGGTGAGCTTGGGCACCCGGGCGCACGCCACCGCGGTGACCATCTTGGCGCCGTGCTTGGCGATGCCGCCCGCCTCGTACTGCCGGCCGACCATGAACCCCGAGATGTTCTGCAGGAACAGCAGCGGGATGCCGCGCTGGTCGCACAGCTCGATGAAGTGCGCGCCCTTGAGGGCCGATTCGGCGAAGAGGATGCCGTTGTTCGCCACGATCCCCACCGGGTGGCCGTGGAGGTGGGCGAACCCGGTGACCAGCGTCGTGCCGTACTCCGCCTTGAACTCCGCGAACCGGCTGCCGTCGACCAGCCGGGCGATCACCTCGCGCACGTCGTAGGGGGTGCGGGAGTCGACCGGCACCGCGCCGTACAGCCCCGCGGGGTCGACCGCCGGCTCCTCGGCCGGCCGCAGCGTCCACGGCGGGGCGCCGCGGGCGGGGAGGGTCGCGACGATGTCCCGGACGATGCTCAGCGCGTGCGCGTCGTCCTCGGCGAGATGGTCGGTGACCCCGGAGACCCTGGAGTGCACCTCGCCCCCGCCCAGCTCCTCCGCGGTGACCACCTCGCCGGTGGCGGCCTTCACCAGCGGCGGGCCTCCCAGGAAGATCGTGCCCTGGTTGCGCACGATGACGGCCTCGTCGCTCATCGCCGGGACGTAGGCGCCGCCCGCGGTGCAGGAGCCGAGCACGGCGGCGATCTGCGGGATGCCGCGGGCCGACATCGTGGCCTGGTTGTAGAAGATCCGCCCGAAGTGGTCGCGGTCGGGGAAGACCTCGTCCTGCCGGGGGAGGAAGGCGCCGCCCGAGTCCACCAGGTAGACGCAGGGCAGCCGGTTGTCGAGGGCCACCTCCTGCGCGCGCAGGTGCTTCTTGACCGTCATGGGGTAGTAGGTGCCGCCCTTGACGGTGGCGTCGTTGGCGACCACGACGACCTCCCGCCCGGCGACCCGGCCGATCCCGGCGATCACCCCCGCGGCCGGCGCCTGCCCCTCGTACATCCCGTCCGCGGCCAGCGGCGCCAGTTCGAGGAAGGGCGAGCCGGGGTCGAGCAGTCCGTCCACCCGGTCTCTGGGCAGCAGCTTCCCGCGCGCGGTGTGGCGGACTCTGGCCTTCTCACCGCCGCCGAGGCGCGCGGCGGCCAGCTTGTCGCGCAGGGCGGCGCTGAGCGCGGTGTGTGCCTGCGTGTTGACGCGGAACGCCTCCGACGCCGGATCTGCGGCGCTGGACAGGGCGGGTGCTGCCATGGTTCGGCCCCCGGTGGTGCGGCTGAGGATGTTAGCGAGCGTTAACTGATGACTCCACGTTAACGCTCGCTAACAGGATTGTCTAGACTTGATCTCATGAACGCGACGAACACGTCGGTGAGCCGGCGCGACCAGATCCTCAGGGAGGCCGCACGGCTGTTCGCCGAGCGCGGTTTCCACGGCGTGGGAGTGGACGAGATAGGCGCCGCGGTCGGCATCAGCGGCCCGGGGCTCTACCGGCACTTCGCGGGTAAGGACGCCATGCTCGCCGAGCTGCTGGTGGGTATCAGCGGCCGGCTGCTGACCGCGGGCAAGCGGCGGGTGGTGGAGGCGGCGGGTCCCGAGGCCGCGCTGGACGCGCTGATCCGCGGCCACATCGACTTCGCGATCGACGACCGCCCCCTGATCACCCTGCACGACCGCGAGCTGGACCGGCTGCGCGAGTCCGACCGCAAGCTGGTCCGCCAGCTGCAGCGGCAGTACGTGGAGGAGTGGGTGGCCGTGGTCGGCCGGGTCCACCCCGGCGCCACCGAGCGCGAGGTGCGGGCCGCCGTCCATGCGGTGTTCGGCCTGCTCAACTCGACCCCGCACCTCGGCGCCCAGTCCAGCCTGCCGGGCCGCCGGGAGATGTCGGAACTGCTGCGCAGGCTGGCCCTCGGCGCTCTGGGCGCTCTGGACAGCACCGCGGACTGGCGGGTAACTTACTGAGCGCTTGCTTATCGCCTGAGGGCAGCGTCCAGTCACCACTCGCCGACGGGAGGCGCGCTGTGCGCCGTACGGTGTTCAACGAGGACCACGAAGCATTCCGCGAGACGATACGTGCCTTCATCGAGGCCGAGGTGGTCCCCGTCTACGACGAGTGGCTGGCCGCGGGCCAGGCCCCGCGTGACTTCTACTACAAGCTCGGTGAGCTGGGCGTCTTCGGTATCGAGGTGCCCGAGGAGTACGGCGGCGCCGGCGAGGAGAGCTTCAAGTTCCAGGCCGTCCTCAGCGAGGAGTGCGCCCGCGCCGGTGTCAGCTTCGGCGGCAGCAGCGTGCACACCGGCCTGTGCCTGCCGTACGTGATGGCCTACGGCACCGACGAGCAGAAGAAGCGCTGGCTGCACGGCTTCGCAAGCGGCGAGACGATGTTCGCCATCGCCATGACGGAACCGGGCACAGGCTCCGACCTGGCCGGCATGAAGACCACCGCCAAGCTCTCCGCCGACGGCACCCACTACGTCCTCAACGGCGCCAAGACCTTCATCACCGGCGGCGTCCACGCCGACCGCGTCATCGTCTGCGCCCGCACCGCACCGGCCACCGCGGAGGACCGCAGGGCGGGCATCTCGCTCTTCGTGGTCGACACGAAGTCCGACGGCTACGCGATCGGCCGCAAGCTGGACAAGCTCGGCCTGAAGACCTCCGACACCGCGGAGCTGTCCTTCTCCGACGTGAAGGTGCCGCTGGAGGACCTGCTCGGCGAGGAGGGCAAGGGCTTCTCCTACCTCGGCCAGAACCTCCCGCAGGAGCGGCTGGCCATCGCCGTGGGCGCCTACGCGCAGGCCGCGGCCGCGATCCGCTTCGCCCAGAACTACGTCCAGGAGCGCACGGTCTTCGGCCAGACCGTCGCGTCCTTCCAGAACACCAAGTTCGAGCTGGCCGCCTGCAAGGCCGAGGTGGACGCGGCCCAGGCCGTCGTCGACCGCGCCCTCGAAGCCCACGACCTGCGCGAGCTGACGGCCGCGGACGCCGCGTCCGCGAAGCTGTTCTGCACCGAGGTCGCCGCCCGGGTGATCGACCGCTGCCTGCAGCTGCACGGCGGATACGGTTACATGAACGAGTACCCGATCGCGCGCCTGTACGCCGACAACCGCGTCAACCGCATCTACGGCGGCACCAGCGAGGTCATGAAGTCGATCATCGCCAAGTCGATGGGCCTGTGAGCGAACTGAACGAGCCCCTTGAAGCCCTGCTCGACCTGCTCGACCTGGAGCGGATCGAGCAGGACATCTTCCGCGGGATCAGCCGCACGGCGGTCGTCCCGCGGGTCTTCGGCGGCCAGGTGGCAGCGCAGGCCCTGGTCGCGGCCGGCCGTACCGTCCCCGAGGACCGCGGCGCGCACTCGCTGCACGCGTACTTCCTGCGCCCGGGCGACCCGGGGGCGCCGATCGTCTACCAGGTCGACCGGATCCGCGACGGCGGCTCCTTCACCACCCGGCGGGTGGTGGCGATCCAGCACGGCCAGCCGATCTTCCACCTCTCGGCCTCCTTCCAGACCGCGGAGGAGGGCCTGGAGCACCAGGAGCCGATGCCGCAGGCGCCCGACCCGGAGACCCTGCCGGAGGCCGCGGAGCTGCTGCCCGCCCACGCCGACAAGTTCCCCGACCCCCGCGTGATCGACCGGCTGCTCGAAGCCCGCGCGGCCGTCGACCTGCGCTACGTCGAGGACCCGCCGTTCCTGACCGCGGGCACCGCGCGCGAGCCCCGCTCGCAGGTCTGGTTCCGCACCCGCGGCAAGCTCGCCGACGACCCGCTGCTGCACGTCTGCCTGGCCACGTACGTGTCGGACATGACACTGCTCGACTCGGTGCTGCTGGCCCACGGCCGCGGCGGCTGGGCGGTCGGCGACGTGGTCGGCGCCAGCCTGGACCACGCTATGTGGTTCCACCGGCCCTTCCGCGCCGACGAGTGGCTCCTGTACGACCAGCAGAGCCCGTCCGCCTCCGGAGGCCGCGGCCTGGGCACGGCCCGCATCTACACCCAGGACGGCCGGCTGGCCGTCTCGGTGATCCAGGAGGGCCTGGTCCGCATCCCGCGCACCTGACGGGCCGAGCCGCCCGCAAGGCGTTCAGGCGGCCTCGGGGGCCGGGCCGACCGGCAGTCTCGCGCGGACCAGGAAGCCGCCGGAGGCGGCAGGCAGCGCGTCGAAGTCGCCCCCGAGCTGCGCCGCCCGCTCGCGCAGGCCCGCCAGGCCGTGGCCGCCGGACGGCAGCGCACTCGCGGCAGCCTGCGGGCCGGGGCCGTTGTGCACCTCGACCAGCAGGACCGCGCCGGCCCGCCGCACCAGTACCCGGGTCCGCGCACCGGGCGCGTGCTTGCGCACATTGGTGAGCGCTTCCTGCACGATGCGATAGGCCGCGTGCTGCACCTCCGCGGGCGGCGCGTCGTCGTCCGGGCCGTCCGCCACCCCGCCCAGTTCGCCGTGCGTCCGCGGCCCCGCGGCGGCGACCAGCGCCGGAATGCCGGCGAGCCCGGGACCCGCGGCCAACTCCTGCCCCGACGTCGCCGACAGCCGCAGCAGGCCGACCATCCGCCGCAGCTCGTCCAGCGCGTCCCGGCTCAGCTCGCGTACGGCGCCAGCAGCGGCGCGCGCCTGCGGACCCTCGGCTGTGACCTCCAGCGCGCCGGACTGAACGGCGATCAGGCTGAGGTGGTGGGCTACCGTGTCGTGCATCTCGCGGGCCAGCCTGGTCCGCTCCCGTACGACCGCCTGCTCCGCCGCCAGCGCGTGCTCCCGTTCCCTGCTGGCCGCCAGTTCGTCGAGCCGGCCGCCCAGCTCGCGCCGGGAGGCGGCCAGCAGGCCGAGCGCGGTGGGGGCGACGGCCAGCAGCGCGGAGAGCATCACCGCGAGGATGGTGTCGGACAGTGCCCAGCCGACCGGGTCGCGGAAGGGCCAGGGGACGAAGTTCACCACCGTGGCGAGCAGCGCGCAGCCGCCGATCAGCGCCGCCCGCGGGGGTACCCGCAAGGAGGCCGGCCATCGCCACGGCAGCGCCCGCCGCCCGTACGCACGCCGGGGACGGCCCGCGGCGATCTCGTAGAGAGCGCCCATCGGCGCGAACCAGATGTAGCCGAGCGCCAGGGCCGGCAGCGTCGCGGCGAAGGCCGCGAGCGGGAAGCGGTGCCGCGCCGGCAGCGCCGCCGTGCCCAGGCAGGCGAAGCCCAGCGCCACCGGGCCGCCGAAGGAGCGGGTGGCCCATACCTCGGTCGCGGACAGGGCGAGCAGCGCGAGGTCGGGGGCCGCGGCGCGGAGGTTCACGGGCGCTCCGGCAGCCGGGCGAGCCCTGTCTGGTGGGCGATGACGGCGGCGGCCACCCGGTTGGGGGCGCTGAGCTTGCGCAGCACCGCCCGGACGTGGTCCTTGACCGTGCTGACCGAAATCCGCAGCTCGTCCGCGATGGCCGCGTTCGGCTCGCCGGCCGCGAGCAGCCGCAGCACCGCGCGCTCGCGGTCGGTGAGGGTGGCGACGGCCGCGTCCCGGGCGCTGTGCCCGGGGTCCTGCGCCGCAATGTGCGGCGGCTCGCCGAGGTAGCCGTCCACCACCGTCCGGGCGACGGTCGGGGTGAAGACGGTGCCGCCGGCGGCGAGGATGCGCACGGCGTCGATCAGCGTCCCGACCGCGGTGTCCTTGAGCAGGAATCCGCTGGCCCCTGCCGCCATCGCGGCCCGCAGGTGCGCGCTGGTGTCGAAGGCGGTGAGCATGGCCACGGCCGGCGGGTCCTGGAGCGCGCGCAGTGCCCGCAGCACGCTCAGGCCGTCGTCGGGTTCCGGCATCACCGCGTCGAGCAGCACCAGGTCGGGCCGGGCCGCCGTGACCGCTGCCAGTGCCTGATGGCCGTCACAGTCCGCGACCACCCGGATGTCGCCCGAGGACTCCAGGATGCTCCGCAGGGCTGCCCTGACCAGCGCTTCGTCATCGACGATCGCTACCTGCACCACAGCGCCCCTGCCTTCCTCGACCTCCTTCACTGATCGTAACCAGGGATCGGGGACACGTCAGGTCCGCCCGGACCCGGTGGCGTCAGGCGGGCTGCGGAAGGCCCGCCGCGGCCAGCAGGTAGGCGGTCATCGGCGCGTAGTGGTGCGGCGGCACATTGTCGTCGAGCGGCACCGTCACCAGCAGGCTGCCCTCGGCCTCGCCGACGAAGAGCGCCGGGTCGTTGCAGTCGGCGAAGCCGACCGTGTCGATGCCGCGCCCTCCGGCGTAGCCGGCCCAGCCGTGGTCGGCGACCACCAGGTCCGGCGGCGCCTGCCCGTCCCGTTCGAGCGCCGCAAGGATCTCCCGCATCGGGTCGGGCGAGTGGGTGTGCACCAGGCCGCCGGCCCGGTGCAGCATGGAAACCGCGGCAAGGTGCCGGATTTCGCCGCCGTCCCCGTAGAGGTGGTCGGCCGGGGTGACCAGCGTGCAGCCCGCCGCCCGCAGCGCGGCGGCCAGCGCGTGGTGCACGGCGTACAGGCCCGCGGGGTGCCCGGTGGCCAGCAGCACCCGGGAGCGGTTGTCCACCGCCTTGCGCAGCACCACGGCCATCCGGTCCAGCGCGTCGACCGTCAGCTCGGGGTCTATCGTGTCCTGCCCGATGCGGTGCCCCGCGTCGGGCACCACGCCGCAGCGCTCCGCCATCAGGTCCAGGACGTCCGCCCGGTCCGTCCAGCGGTTGCCGAGTTCGAGCCCGAACCAGTAGTAGCGGTTGCCCTCCGCCAGCTCGCGGTAGTGGTCGAGGTTGTTCTCCCGGCTGGTGGCGACGTCCCCGGCGATCCGGGTGCGTATCAGGTGGGAGACGAGGGCGCGGCGAGTGGGCGCGGAAGTGGCGGAATCCTTGGGCATGGGGACATTGTCCCGCCCCGACGCGCTCACAGGCGACGTCCCGCGGATCGACGCCGAGGCGTAATAGACAGCGCGGATGCGCGGAAACGTACATTTCGGGGACTTCCGGCGGCGGCGTACGGTCGGCCGGAGCCGCACCGCACGCGGCGGGCGCGTCCAGCGCACGCGGCAAGCCCGCGGAAACCGTCGCGGACAACCGCGGCAGCCCACCCAGAAGCCAGGCAGAAAGGCAGCCACAATGAGCAGCGCAGAGCCGCGCGGCCCCGTCGACTCCTCGCGCATCCCGCGCTACGCAGGCCCGGCGACCTTCGCCCGCCTGCCGCGCCTGGACGAGGTCGGCGCCGCCGACGTCGCGGTGGTGGGCGTCCCCTTCGACAGCGGGGTGTCCTACCGCCCCGGCGCCCGTTTCGGCGGCAACGCGATCCGCGAGGCCTCCCGGCTGCTGCGGCCGTACAACCCGGCGCAGGACGCGTCGCCCTTCGCGCTGGCCCAGGTCGCCGACGCCGGCGACATCGCCGTCAACCCGTTCGACATCGGGGAGGCGGTGGAGACCGTGCAGGCCGCGGCCGACGACCTGCTCGGCACCGGCGCCCGCCTGATGACGCTCGGCGGCGACCACACCATCGCGCTGCCGCTGCTGCGGGCCGTGGCCCGCAGGCACGGCCCGGTGGCGCTGCTGCACTTCGACGCGCACCTGGACACCTGGGACACCTACTTCGGCGCCGCCTACACCCACGGGACGCCCTTCCGGCGGGCCGTCGAGGAGGGCATCCTCGACACCTCCGCGCTGTCCCATGTCGGCACCCGCGGGCCCCTGTACGGACGCCAGGACCTCGACGACGACGAGCGGATGGGCTTCGGCATCGTGACCTCGGCCGACGTCATGCGCCGCGGGGTCGACGAGGTCGTCCAGCAGCTCAGCGAGCGGATCGGCGACCGGCCGCTGTACATCTCGGTCGACATCGACGTCCTCGACCCGGCCCACGCGCCGGGCACCGGCACCCCGGAGGCGGGCGGCCTCACCTCGCGCGAGCTGCTGGAGATCCTGCGCGGCCTGGCCGGATGCCGGCTGGTCTCCGCCGACGTGGTCGAGGTCGCGCCGGCCTACGACCACGCCGAGATCACCTCGGTCGCGGCCTCCCACACCGCCTACGAGCTGACCACGATCATGGCCCGGCAGATCGCCGCCGCCCGCTGACCCGGCCGCCCCCGGCTCCCGGCCGGCCCGGCTCCACCGAATCACCCGAAGGGATTACGACCAATGTCGCACTCGTGTGCGACCTTGGTCGTTGGTTTGTTGCAGGAGGATGAAACGTGCAGTCCGGCGCGTTGCAGCGTCCGAGCGACAGATGAGCAGTGACGGGCGACAGACGATGGGGTGGGAGGACCGCGTGACGACGGCGAAGCCGGTGACGGCGGCGAGGGACGGCGGCCAGGAGCAGGGGTGGCTCCGACGGCTGACGGCGTACTGCTGGCGGTACAGAAGCGCGGTCCTGCTCTCGCTCGGCGCCTCGCTGGCCGGTATGGCGGTCACCGCGCTGGTCCCGCTGGTCCCCAAGCTGATCATCGACGACGTGATCGTCAAGCACGACAAGCCGCTCGCGCCCTGGGCGGTCGCCCTGATCATCGCCGCGGTGGTGGTCTACGCGCTGACGTACCTGCGCCGCTACTACGGCGGCCGGCTCGCCCTGGACGTGCAGCACGACCTGCGCAACGAGATGTTCCGCACGATCATGCGGCTCGACGGCCGCAGGCAGGACGAGCTGAGCACCGGCCAGGTCGTCGGCCGCGCCACCAGCGACCTGCAGCTGATCCAGGGCCTGCTGTTCATGCTGCCCATGGTCATCGGCAACCTGCTGCTGTTCGTGCTCTCGCTCGTCGTCATGCTGGTGCTCTCGCCGCTGCTCACCCTGGTCGCGCTGGCCGTCGCGCCCGCGCTGTGGTTCATCGCCAACCGATCCCGCCGGCGGCTCTTCCCCGCCACCTGGTACGCCCAGGGGCAGGCGGCCGCCGTCGCCGGGATCGTCGACGGCTCGGTCACCGGCGTGCGCGTGGTCAAGGGCTTCGGCCAGGAGCAGCAGGAGATGGGCAAGCTGGCCGCGGTCAGCCGCCGGCTGTTCGCCGGGCGGCTGCGCACGGTCCGGCTCAACGCCCGATACACCCCGGCGCTCCAGGCGGTGCCCTCGCTCGGCCAGATCGGCATGCTGGCGCTCGGCGGCTGGATGGCCACCCGCGGGCAGATCAGCCTGGGCACCTTCGTCGCCTTCTCCACGTACCTGGCCCAGCTCACCGGCCCGGTGCGGATGCTCACGGTCGTGCTGACCGTCGGCCAGCAGGCCAGGGCCGGCGTGGAGCGGGTCTTCGAGCTGATCGACACCGAGCCGACGCTGGAGGAGGGCAGCAAGGCGCTGCCCGAGGACGCCCCGGCCACCGTCGAGTTCGACCACGTCACCTTCGGCTACAGCCAGGACCGCCCGGTCCTGGACGGCTTCGACCTGACCATCGCCCCCGGCGAGACGGTCGCGGTCGTCGGCTCCTCGGGCTCCGGCAAGTCGACCGTCTCGCTGCTGCTGCCGCGGCTGTACGACGTCACCGGCGGCGCCGTCCTGGTCGGCGGCACCGATGTGCGGGAGCTGACCTTCGAGTCCCTGCGGTCGGTCATCGGCATGGTCCCCGAGGACAGCTTCCTGTTCTCCGACACGGTCCGCGCCAACATCGCCTACGGGCACCCGGAGGCGACCGAGGAACAGATCCTCGCCGCCACCCGCGCCGCCCAGGCGCACGACTTCATCACCGAACTGCCGGACGGCTACGACACCGTCGTCGGCGAGCAGGGCCTGACCCTGTCCGGCGGCCAGCGGCAGCGCGTCGCCCTGGCCCGGGCCATACTCACCGACCCCCGGCTGCTGCTGCTCGACGACGCGACCTCGGCGATCGACGCCCGGGTCGAGGCCGAGATCTTCGACGCGCTGCGCGAGGTCATGCGCGGCCGTACGACGCTGCTCATCGCCCACCGCCGCTCCACCCTCGCTCTCGCCGACCGGATCGCGGTCCTCGACGCCGGACGGCTGTCCGACATCGGCACGCACGACGAGCTGCAGGAGCGCAGCGCCCTCTACCGCGCCCTGCTCACCGACCCCGACGCGCTCGGCGCCGACGTGGTGGCGATCGACCCTGCCGGCGCCCGCGCCGAGGCCGGCGGGCCGTCCGCGGAGACGGAAGAGGAGCGGGCAGCGGAGGGCGCCATCACCCCCGAGCTGTGGCCGGCCGACCGCCGCCCCGCCGACGAGGACGGCGCCGACGGCGCCCCGCCGGCCGGAGCGGCGGCACAGCCCCGGCCCGCCGCCGGTCCCGGCGCGATGGCCGGCGCTCTGGCGGGCATGCCCGCCACCCCGGATCTGCTCGCCAAGGTGGCCGCGCTCCCGCCGGCCCTGGACACCCCGCAGATCGACGAGGAGCAGGCGCAGCAGGCCGAGCACACCTTCGGCCTGCGCAGCCTGCTGCGCGGCTTCCGCACCCCGCTGCTGCTGAGCCTGCTGCTGGTCGCGGTCGACGCGCTCGCCGGGCTGCTGCTGCCGGTGCTCATCCGGCACGGCATCGACGCCGGTGTCCGGCGCCAGGCGCTCGGCGCGGTCTGGGTGGCGTCGCTGCTGGGCCTCGGCCTGGTGCTGGCGCAGTGGGCGGCGGAATGGGGCTCCACGCTGATCACCGGGCGCACCGGCGAACGGGTGCTGTACTCGCTGCGGGTCAAGATATTCGCGCATCTGCACCGGCTCGGCCTCGACTACTACGAGCGCGAGCTGACCGGCCGCATCATGACGCGGATGACCACCGACGTGGACGCGCTGTCCACGTTCCTGCAGACCGGCCTGGTCACCGCGCTGGTCAGCGTGCTCACCTTCGGCGGCATCCTGGTGGCGCTGCTGGCCATCGATGTCGAGCTGGCCCTGCTGGTCTTCGCCACGCTGCCGATCCTGGTGGTGGGCACCTGGGTCTTCCGCCGCAAGTCGGTGCGGGCCTACGAGCTGGCCAGGGAGAAGGTCGCGGTCGTCAACGCCGACCTCCAGGAGCATGTCGCCGGGCTGCGCGTCGTGCAGGCCTTCCGCGGCCAGCGGCGCGGCGCCGACCGCTTCGCCCAGCGCAGCGACGACTACCGCAGCGCGCGGGTGCGCGGGCAGTTCCTGATCTCGGTGTACTTCCCGTTCGTGCAGCTGCTGTCCAGCGTGGCGGCCGCGCTGGTGCTCATCGTCGGGGCGCACCGGGTGAGCGCGGGGACGCTGACGGTCGGCGCGCTGGTGGCGTACCTGCTCTACATCGACCTGTTCTTCTCGCCCGTGCAGCAGCTCTCGCAGGTCTTCGACGGCTACCAGCAGGCGTCGGTCTCGCTCGGCCGCATCCGGGAACTGCTGCGCGAGCCCACCACGACCCCGGCCGCCGACAAGGCCCGGCCGGTCGGCCCGCTGCGCGGCGAGATCACCTTCCGCGACCTGCACTTCCGCTACGGCGGCCCGCAGGCCGACGGCACCGAGGCGCTGGGCGGCATCTCGCTGCAGATCCCCGCGGGCCAGACGGTCGCCTTCGTCGGCGAGACGGGTGCGGGCAAGTCCACCCTGGTGAAGATGGTCGCGCGGTTCTACGACCCGACCGACGGCGCGGTGCTGGTCGACGGCGACGACATCCGCGAACTCGACCTGACCGCCTACCGGCAGCGGCTCGGCGTCGTCCCCCAGGAGCCCTATCTGTTCGCCGGCACCGTGCGCGACGCCATCGCCTACGGCCGGTCCGACGCGACCGACGCCGAAGTGGAGGCCGCGGCCCGGGCGGTGGGCGCGCACGCGATGATCGCCACCCTGGACGGCGGCTATCTGCACCAGGTCGCCGAACGCGGCCGCAACCTGTCCGCCGGCCAGCGGCAGCTGATCGCGCTGGCCCGCGCCGAACTGGTGGACCCCGCGATCCTGCTGCTCGACGAGGCGACCGCGGCGCTGGACCTGGCGACCGAGGCACTGGTCAACCAGGCCGCCGACCGGCTGGCCATCCGCCGTACGACGCTGGTGGTCGCGCACCGGCTGAGCACCGCGGCCCGCGCCGACCGGGTCGTGGTCCTCGACCACGGGAAGGTGGTCGAGGACGGCACGCACGAGGCGCTGCTGGCCCGTGGCGGCCGGTATGCCGAGCTGTGGCGCACCTTCACCGGCGAGGTGCGGGCGGCCGCCTGACGCGCCGTCCGCCCGCACCCCGGCCCCGCTAGTAGTCCAGGCCGTAACCGATCGGGTAGAGCGCCGTCGCCGGGTCGTCGGCGCGCGGCACCGCGACCGGCAGCCGCCCGGCCGGTGCCGCCTTGCCGGCGATCACCCGGGCCACGGCGCGCATCGAGACGTCGGTCCAGCCGTAGGTGGCCAGCGACGCTGCCACCGGCGGCAGGCAGGCGATGTCGTAGGGGTTGCGGACAGCGACGGTGACGACCGGGACCGCCGCCGCGGCCAGCGCGGTGACCAGGGCGATCTGCCCGGTCGACGCGGACGTCACGTTGTAGGTGCAGACGATCACCGCGTCCTTGCCCGCGGCCGCCGCCACCGCCATGTCGATCACCGCCTGCGTCGGCGCGGTCCCGGTGGACAGCGCCTGCGCGGTGTGGCCGAGGTCGGTGAGCGCCTTGGCCAGCACACCGGTCGGCGGACCGCCGGTCCCGGACGGCGCCGCGGGATCGGCGCCGACCACCAGCAGGTCGCGGTGCGAGCGGCGGGGCAGCGGCAGCGCGTCCTGGTCGTTGGCGAGCAGGGTGATACCGCGTTCGGTGATCCGGTCGGCGGCCGCCAGATGCGCGCGCGTACCGACCACCCGGTCGACCCCGGCATGGGTGACGAAGGGGTTGCGGAAGAGGCCCTTGCGGAGTTTGAGGGCGAGGATGCGCTCCAGCGACACCTCGATGCGTTCCTCGGTCAGCTCGCCGGAGGCCACGGCGTCCATGACGCCCTGGTAGGCGACCGGCAGCAGCGGCGGGTTGAGCAGCTGGTCGGCGCCCGCCTTGAGGGCGAGCACCGGCACCCGGGCGTCGCCGTACTTCTCCCGCACCCCTGCCATGTCGAGCGCGTCGGTGACCACGACACCGTCGTAGCCGAGCTGTTCGCGCAGCACCCCGGTGAGGATGGGGTACGACAGCGTCGCCGGGTCGCCCGAGTCGTCCAGGGCCGGCACCAGGATGTGCGCCGTCATGATCGAGTCGATGCCGGCCGCGATCGCCGCGCGGAAGGGCGGGGCGTCGATGGTCTGCCACTGCTCCAGCGTGTGCGTGATGATCGGCAGTGAGAAGTGGCTGTCGGTGCCGGTGTCGCCGTGCCCGGGGAAGTGCTTGGCGGTGGAGGCGATCCCGGCGCCCTGATACCCCTTGACCTGCGCCGCGGCCAGTGCGGCGACCGCGGTGGGGTCGGCGCCGAAGGAGCGCACCCCGATCACCGGGTTGGCCGGGTTGATGTTGACGTCGGAGACGGGGGAGTAGTTCTGGTTGACGCCCATGGCGGCCAGTTCGGTGCCGATCACCCGGGCGGCGGTCCGCGCGTCCGCCGGGCTGCCGTCGGCGCCGAGCGCCATGCCGCCGCCGAAGAGGGTGGCGGGTGCGCCGATCCTGGCGACCGCGCCCTGCTCCTGGTCGGTGGAGATCAGCAGCGGTACGGGGGTGCCGTGCGAGAGCGCGGCGCGCTGGATGCCGTTGGAGAGGTCGACGATCTGGTGCGGGTTCTGCGTGTTGTGCGCCCACGCGAAGTAGATGATGCCGCCGACGTGGTAGGTGGCGAGCAGCTCCGCGGCGTTCGAGACGCCGATCTGGGCCTGGTTGGCGGCCACGTCCGCGGGGTCGGGGTCGGTCGCCGACGCCCCGTAGACCCGCATGACGAACAGCTGGCCGACCTTCTCCTCAAGGCTCATCCGCTGGATGATCGCGCGGATCGTGCGGCGGTCCGCGCTGCTCAGGGCGGAACCGGCGGCGGCCGCGGCGGAGGGGGCCGCGCCGGCCAGGACGACGGAGCCGGCGGCGGCTGCGGTGAGGACACTGCGGCGGGATGGGTGGTGGTGCAAGACGGACTCCTTCTGGGCGGAGGAGAGTGCACGCGGTGAAAGTAATTTCCAGCTGTACACGGATAGCGTGGAAGTTTTCGCCAGTCAATGGCCTGGTCGAACCTTCGCGCGAGCCGTGTTGCGGTGCCGGCGGTTCCGCTCGGCAGCCGACGGGCCGTCAGCCGAAGACGGGCTGCGCCGGTATGCGCTCCCGCGCCACCTGGAAGACCACCGAGACGCGGAAGGCCGCCACGCACTCCGGGGGCGGTTTCGGCTGGCTGACCTGCAGTCCGAGCCGATCGCCCGACACGGTGAGCGCCGCCGAGGTGGCCGCGCTGCACCCGGTCGTCGCCGTCCAGCCGACCAGCACCTCACTGGTGAAGTCGGTGGTACGCCCGGCGTCCTCGATCCGCGTACGCGCCTGCGGGTCCCGCTCCGCGAACTGCGCTGCGTACCGGTCGACTTCGGCCTGGTCGTGCAGCACCTGGTGACCGTCCAGGGGACCCTTCGGCGCCGCGGAGAAGTAGACCACCCGGTCCGCCGTGCCCCCGCCGCCCGGTCCGGGAGTGCGGGACACCGTCGCCGAACCCGGCGTGGAAGCGGGCGCTCCGTCCTGCCCGCCCGTGCCGTCCTGCCCACCGCACCCGGTGCCCAGCACCGCGAGCGCCGCGGCCAGAGTCGTGCCCGTAACCGCCCTGCGCACTGCCGTCGTCAGCCCCATGCCAATGGGACGGCCACCGGCCCGCAGCGGTTCCGTACGCCCGCAGGACGCCGTCAGGCCCGGGCAACTCCTGCCGCGGCCCGGCGGCCCGTAGTCGCGATTGCCGCACCCGGTGCGGCGAGCTGAACGCATGCTCCGATCATCGGCCGCCCTGGCCCGTTCAGCGCGCAGCCGGCCAGTGCGCCCGCAACGTGTCCACCGCCACCCCGATCGACGGCCTGCGCGACGCGCCCGCCCGCCACAGCGCGTACAGCCGCCGCACGGGGGCCGGTTCCAGCCTCAGCACCCGCACCCCCGCGGGTATCTCCCCGCGGCCGAGCCTGGGCACCAGCGCGATGCCGACACCGGCCTCGACCAGCGCCACCTGGGTGCCGTACTCGCCGACCTGGTAGGCCATGTCGGGCTCGGTCCCCGCCTCCCGCAGCGTCCTGACCAGCCAGTCGTGGCACACCGAGCCCGGCGGCTGGCAGATCCACCGCTCCCGTGCCACGTCCGACCGCAGCAGCCCGTCCCGGTCCGCCAGCCGGTGCCCGGCGGGCACCAGCACGTCGCACCGGTCGTCACCGAGGACCGCCCGCTCCACTCCCTCGGGCGCCGGCAGCGGGGCGATGTCCCAGTCGTGCGCCACCGCCAGATCCACCACCCCGCGGGCGACCAGGTCCACCGACAGATGAGCGTCCACCTCGATGAGCCGCAGGTCGAGCGACGGGTGTTTCGCCGCCAGCTCCGCCAGGACCGGCGGCAGCAGCCCGCAGGCCGCGGTCGGGAACGCCGCCACCGTCAGCCGCCCCGACGGTCTGCCGCGCTGCTCCTCGAGCGCCACCTCCGCCCGCTCCACGATCGACAGCAGCTGCTCCGCCGTCGAGACCAGCAGATGCGCGGCGTCGGTGAGCGCCACCCCGCGGCCCTGGCGCTCCAGCAGCACCGTGTGCGTCTCCCGCTCCAGCTTCGAGATCTGCTGCGACACCGCCGAGGGCGTGTAGCCGAGCGCGGTCGCCGCGGCGCCGATGGAGCCGTGGACGTGCACTGCGTGCAGCGCCTTCAGGCGCGCCAGATCCAGCATGCGTTCCCCCTCCGTCCTCCTCGGCCCCGGCCGGCCTGCCGCGCCGCCCGCGGCGGGTCAGGCCGACTCGGTCAGCAGCCGCGCCAGATGCTCCCGGGCCGGCCCCAGCAGCGCCGGCATCTCCGCGGCCTGCGGGTACCACCGCTTCTCGTACTCCCAGCACAGCCAGCCGTCCCAGTCGGCCCGGCTGAGCACCTCGATCGTCTCCGCCAGCGGCAGCACCCCGGCCCCCAGCGGCAGCGGGGCCGTGTCACCGGCCGAGGCGATGTCCTTGACCTGGACGTAGCCGAGATAGGGCGCCAGCACCGGGAAGGTCGTCGACGGCTGCTCGCCCGCCAGCCAGGTGTGCATGACGTCCCACAGCCCGCCCGCGCCGACATGCCCCACCCGGCCGAGCACCCGCGCCACGTCCGCTCCGCCGCGGTGCGAGTCATGGGTCTCCAGCAGCACCCGCACCCCCAGGTCCTCCGCCACCGGTGCGGCCGCGGCGAGCCGCCGCGCGGCCAGCGCGTCCGCCTCGTCACTGTCGAGGCCCTCGCCGCCGGGGAAGACCCGGACGAACGAGGCGCCCAGGTCGTGGGCCAGCCGCATCGCCTCGCCGATCTCGTCGAGTACCGGCTCGTCGTCCCCGGCGGCGGCGACCTTGGCGTATCCGGCCACCGTGAGGATCTCGACCCCTGCCTTGCCGAACTCCGCCGCCACATCGGCGCGTTCGTCCGCGGACAGCCCGGTGTGCACCGGGCCTTCGGGGCTCGCGCGCAGCTCGACACCGTGGAAGCCGTTGTCGGCCGCGAGTCGGGCCACCTGCTCGACGGGCAGTTCCGGAACACCGAGGGTGGAGAAGGCAAGTCTCATTCGCCGGACACTAGGCACCCGATCCGACCAGGTCAACCGTGATCCACCTGGCGCCGCGCCGCGTGCCGGGCCCGGTGACCGGCCTGCCGGCTACAGCGTCAGCCGCCAGTCCTGCCCCACCAGATCCTTCCCGAAGCTGTGGTGAGGGCGGCTGTCGACGAGTTCGAACCCGGCCCGCTGGTAGATCGACCGCGCGTCGGCGAGGACGTCGTTCGTCCACAGCATGAGTTCGGTGTAGTCCGCCGATCGGGCGAAGGATATGCAGGTGTCGACCAGTTGCCTGCCTATGCCGTGCCCCCGCGCGGCCGGGTCGACGAGCAGCAGCCGCAGCCGCGCGGTGCCGGGTGCCTCGTCGCGCACGCAGAACACGCAGCCGGCCCGGTGCCCGTCCAGTTCCGCTATCCACACCGCCTCACGCTCCGCGTCGTGCGTGGCTGCGAAATCCGCGACGATCCGTGCGACGAGCGCCTCGTACTCCTCGTTCCACCCGAACTCCTCCGCGTAGACCGCGGCATTGCGCTCCACGACCCAGCCCAGATCGCCCGGGCGCGACCCGCGCAGGGTGACGCGGTCTGCGGAGTCGCCCCGGCGGCCGTCGCGCAGTATGTCCTGCACGGTCCGCATGGCCGCGGTCAGCCGGGGCCGGTCGTCCGGCGCTATCCGGCCGACGAGCGAGCCCACGGCCTCCTGCGACCGCTCCTCCAGCAGGCTCGCGGCCTCCCGCCCGCGCGCGGTCAGCTCTATCCGCTGCCGCCGCGCGTCCTTCTCCGACGGCCCCCGCGTCACCAGCTGCTTCTGCTCGAACCCGGCCAGCATCCGGCTGAGGTGGCCGGCGTCGAGCGACAGCGCGGCCCGCAGGTCGGCGGCGTCCGTGCGGCGGCTGTGCGCCAGCTCGTACAGCACCCGCGCCTCGGTGAGCGTGAACGGGGTGTGCAGGTGGCGGCTGTAGTCGAGTGCCCCGATGAGGTTGGTGTAGAAGCGGTTGAACTCGCGGATCTCCCTGACGGCCATGTCCGTCCCCCGTTCTGCGGTGTGCCGATCCTTGCCTGAGTCAAAGGTATGTCGGCGCCGGAGCCGGCGGGAAGGGGGATTTCCAGCCTGTGGATAACTTTCAGGAGCGGCCGGTCGCGGGCGGCGCCGTGGAGCCCCGGACCATCAACTCCGTCGTGATCGTGGCCACTCCGCCGGGCGGCGGGGTGATGCGCCCCATCACCAGCCGGCCGGCCCGGGCACCGGCCTCCTGAAGGGGGATGCGGACCGTGGTCAGTGCGGGGGAGGCGTCGGCGCTGAACGGCAGGTCGTCGAAGCCGGCCACCGACACGTCGCCGGGGATGCTCAGGCCGCGGTCGCGCAGCGCGGCGCACACGCCGAGCGCGACGGTGTCGTTGGCGGCCACGATCGCCGTCACTCCCAGGTCCCTGCGCAGCAGTTCGAGTGTCGCGTCGAAGCCGGCGTCCCGGTCGTAGCCGCCGTGCACGATCAGCTGGTCGGCGTCCGCGCCCGCTTCGGTGCCAGGCCCCATCCCGTGGCCTTCCAGTGCGGCCCGGTGGCCGGCCAGCCGGTGCCCGGTGGTGCTGCGCTCGGCGGGACCCGTCACGTAGCCGATCCTGCGGTGGCCCAGGGAGAGCAGGTGCTCCGTCAGCCGCCGTGCCCCGCCGTGGTTGTCGAAGGCCAGGGTGGTCAGCGGGCCGCTGTCGCCCGGCAGGGTCAGCGGCGGCCGGCCGCACAGCACGATCCGGGTGCCGGAGGCGGCAAGCCGGGCGAGTCGCGCGGTGACGGCCTCGCTGTGCGCGGGGCTGTCCACCGCGCCGCCGGTCAGCACCACTCCTGCGGCCCGCTGGCGCTCCAGCAGGGTGAGGTAGGTCAGTTCGGCCTCCGGCGAGCCACCGGTGTTGCACACCACGGTCAGCTTGCCGCCGGGCTCGGCCGCGCCCACGCCGACCTCCGCCTGCAGCGCGCTGGCGATGAGGCCGAAGAAGGGGTCGGCCACGTCGTTGACGAGCACGCCGACCAGGTCCGAGGTGGCCGCGGCGAGCGCCCGCGCCTGACCGTTGACGACGTAGTCCAGCTCCGCCACGGCGCGCTGGACCCGCTCGCGGGTGCTGCCCGCCACCGGGTAGTTGCCGTTGAGCACCCGGGAGACCGTGGCGGACGACACCCCGGCGCGTGCGGCGACGTCGGCCAGTGTCACTGCCATCTCGCTGCGGTCCTCCTCCGTCTTCCGCGGATCCTGTGGATTCCGCGGGTCATGCTCTCATCCCGGCCGTCCGGCGTCATGCGAGCGTACGCCCGAGCGACAGCAAGCGCTTACCCCACCACCTGGACGACCCTTGCCCGAAGTGAGACCGCCGGGTTAGCGTGAAGCAGAAAGAAAGCGCTTGCTGTACGCCTTGTCGCGGCGCTCGCCATCCGTTTGCCGCCATGGGCTCCGCACACCGGGGCCTCGCCGAACCACGAGAAGAGGACCCCCACGTGACACGCAGGACTGTGCGGATCGCCATGAACGGCGTCACCGGACGCATGGGATACCGGCAGCACTTGGTCCGCTCGATCCTCAGCCTGCAGCAGCAGGGCGGGCTCGACCTGGGCGACGGCACCACGCTGTGGCCCGAGCCGGTCCTGGTGGGCAGGCGGGAGCACGCGCTGCGGGCCATGGCCGAGCAGCACGGCATCGAGCACTGGTCGACCGACCTGGACGCGGTGCTCGCCGACCCCTCGGTCGAGATCTACTTCGACGCCCAGGTCACCTCGGCCCGCGAGGACGCGGTGCGCCGGGCGATCGCGGCGGGCAAGCACATCTACTGCGAGAAGCCCACCGCCACCTCGCTGGACGGCGCCCTGGAACTCGCCCGGCTCGCGGTGGCCGCGGGAGTCAAGCACGGGGTCGTCCAGGACAAGCTCTTCCTGCCGGGCCTGCAGAAGCTCAAGCGGCTGGTCGACGGCGGCTTCTTCGGCCGGATCCTGTCGATCCGCGGCGAGTTCGGCTATTGGGTCTTCGAGGGCGACTGGCAGAGTGCGCAGCGGCCGTCGTGGAACTACCGCGCCGAGGACGGCGGCGGCATCGTCGCGGACATGTTCCCGCACTGGGAGTACGTCATGCACGAGACCTTCAGCCGGGTGCGTACGGTGCAGGCGCTGGCGACCACCCATGTGCCGCAGCGCTGGGACGAGCGCGGCAAGCCCTACGACGCCACCGCGGACGACGCCGCCTACGGCATCTTCCAGCTGGACGGCGGCGCCGTCGCGCAGATCAACTCCTCCTGGACGGTCCGCGTCAACCGCGACGAGCTGGTGGAGTTCCAGGTGGACGGCACGCACGGCTCCGCTGTCGCGGGACTGCGCAACTGCCGCGTCCAGCACCGGTCGGCGACGCCCAAGCCGGTGTGGAACCCGGACCTGCCCGCCACCGAGGCCTTCCGCGACCAGTGGCAGGAAGTCCCGGACAACACGGAGTTCGACAACGGCTTCAAGGCCCAGTGGGAGCTGTTCCTGCGCCACGTCGTCCTGGACGAACCCTGGCGCTGGGACCTGACCGCCGGCGCCCGCGGTGTCCAGCTCGCCGAACTCGGCCTGAGGTCCTCCGCCGAGGGCCGCCGCCTCGACGTTCCGGAGCTTTCCCTGTGACGATCCAGCTGCCCGACGCCTCCGGCGTACTGCGCGGCTATGTACCGCGTTCGCAATCCGCGGCCCTGACCACGGATCTGCCGCTGCGCAGCCGCGTGGTGTATTCCGCCGCCCATGTGGTGGCCGACCCGCTGCGGGCCGCCGCCGACGAACCCGCCGCGGTGGACTGGGAGTCCACGCTGGCCTTCCGCCGCCACCTGTGGGCGCACGGACTCGGCGTCGCCGAGGCCATGGACACCGCCCAGCGCGGTATGGGCCTGGACTGGCCGGTGGCCGCCGAGCTGATCCGCCGGTCGTCCGCGGAGGCGCGGTCCGTCGGAGGCCGGATCGCCTGCGGGGTCGGCACCGACCAGCTCACCGGCCCCGCCGCCTCCCTTGCCGAGGTGACCGCCGCCTACGAGGAGCAGCTCGCGGTGGTCGAGTCCGCCGGCTCGCAGGCCGTGCTGATGGCCTCGCGGGCGCTGGCGTCGATCGCGAAGGGTCCCGAGGACTACCTGCAGGTCTACGGGCACCTGCTGCGGCAGTCCTCCGATCGGGTGATCCTGCACTGGCTGGGGCCGATGTTCGACCCGGCGCTCGCCGGGTACTGGGGCAGCGACGACCTCGACGCGGCCACCGAGACCTTCCTCGACGTGATCGCCGCCCACCCGGACAAGGTGGACGGCGTGAAGATCTCGCTGCTCGACGCCCGTCGCGAGGTGGAACTGCGGCGCCGGCTGCCCGACGGGGTGCGCTGCTACACCGGCGACGACTTCAACTACCCGGAACTGATCGCCGGTGACGCGCAGGGCTTCAGCCACGCCCTGCTCGGCATCTTCGACCCGCTCGCGCCGCTGGCCGCCGCGGCGGTCAGCACCCTGGACACCGGTGACACCGACGGCTTTCGGCGGCTGCTCGACCCGACGGTGGAGCTTTCCCGGCATCTGTTCTGCGCCCCGACGCGCTTCTACAAGACCGGTGTCGTCCTGCTCGCCTGGCTGGCCGGCCATCAGCAGCACTTCACCATGGTCGGCGGGCTGCAGTCGGCGCGCTCGCTGCCGCACCTGGCGCGGGCGTACGAACTGGCCGACCGGGTCGGGCTCTTCCCCGACCCGGCACTCGCCGAGGCCCGGATGCGCGGGCTGCTGACCCTGCACGGAGTGGACGCATGACCGGTATCGCGCCACGGGACCTCAAGCGGCTGAGCATCAACCAGGAGACCGTCAAGCAGTGGTCGCTGCCCGAACTGGCCGCCGGATGCGCGGCCGCCGGTATCGGCTCCGTCGGCCTGTGGCGGGCGCCTGTACAGGAGTACGGCGTGGAAAGAGCCGCGCGCCTGATGCGGGACAGCGGGCTCACCGTGACCTCCCTGTGCCGCGGCGGCTTCTTCACCGTGGCGGACCCGGAACTGCGTGCCCGGGCGCTCGACGACAACCGTGCGGCGATCGACGAGGCGGCGGAACTGGCGACCGGCACCCTGGTCCTGGTCTCCGGCGGTCTGCCGGCCGGCGACCGGGACATCGCCGCGGCCCGCGAGCGGGTCGCCGACGCGCTCGCGGTGCTGGCTCCGTACGCAGCCGAACGGGGGGTGCGGCTGGCGATCGAGCCGCTGCACCCGATGTACGCGTCCGACCGGTGCGTGATCTCCACGCTCGGTCAGGCGCTGGACATTGCCGAGCGTTTCCCGCCGGAGCAGGTCGGCGTCGTCGTGGACACCTACCACCTGTGGTGGGACGACCTGGCGCCCGCGCACACCGCGCGAGCCGGCGCGGGCGGCAGGATCGCCGCCTTCCAGCTGGCCGACTGGGTCACACCGCTGCCCGAGGGCGTGCTGCTGGGCCGCGGTCAGCTCGGCGACGGCTGTATCGACCTGCGCGAATGGCGCCGGCGGGTCGATGCGGCCGGCTACGAGGGGGCCATCGAGGTGGAGATCTTCAACCCCGCGCTGTGGGCGCGGGACGGGGCCGAGGTCCTGGCGGAGATCGCCGAAAGATACGTCCGGCACGTCAGCTGAAAAAATCTTGAGAAATTTGGCGGCCGTAGGACAACCCTGACGGCAGGTGGCCTGTCGTATATGGCATCACGGCTCCCGGGAGGGGTTTCAGGGAGTCGGCAGGGAGATGCGCCCGAGGGGGGCTTCGGGGGTAGCAGGGGGAACGCGAGAGGGGTCCGGCGTCGCCGGGCTCCTCTCACGCGTTCCATGCCCGTACCCGGCATCCCGTGGCCGACCGGCGCGTCCGCCACCGCGGTGGGGGAGTTGTCCACAGGCTCGGAACGCGGTGTCCGCGCCGGCCGGTACCTTCGGATCAGATCGACTCCGGGGAGGGAGGCCGGGCATGACGGACGGCGGCGGACTCGCGGTGCTGGACGGTGTCCTGGAGCGGATCACCTACGCCAACGAGGACAACGGGTACACGGTGGCGCGGGTCGACACCGGCCGCGGCGCGGGAGACCTGCTGACGGTCGTCGGCGCGCTGCTGGGAGCCCAGCCCGGCGAGTCGCTGCGGATGCACGGCCGCTGGGGCTCGCACCCGCAGTACGGCAAGCAGTTCACCGTGGAGAACTACACGACCGTCCTGCCGGCCACCATCCAGGGCATCCGCCGCTATCTGGGCTCGGGGCTGATCAAGGGCATCGGGCCGCGTATCGCCGAACGCATCGTGGACCACTTCGGCACCGGCACCCTGGAAGTCATCGAGGGCGAGCCGAACCGCCTGATCGAGGTGCCGGGCCTCGGGCCGAAGCGCACCAAGCTGATCGCCGCCGCATGGGAGGAGCAGAAGGCGATCAAGGAGGTGATGGTCTTCCTGCAGGGCGTCGGCGTCTCCACGTCCATCGCCGTGCGGATCTACAAGGGGTACGGCGACGCGTCGATCTCGGTGGTCAAGAACCAGCCGTACCGCCTGGCGGCAGAGGTGTGGGGCATCGGCTTCCTGACGGCGGACCGGATCGCCCAGGCCGTCGGGATTCCGCACGACAGCCCGGAGCGGGTGAAGGCAGGCCTGCAGTACGCGCTGTCGCAGGCCACCGACAGCGGCAACTGCTTCCTGCCGCAGGAGCGGCTGATCGCCGACGCGGTGAAGCTGCTGCAGGTGGACACCGGCCTGGTGATCGACTGCCTCGGCGAGCTGGCCGAGGAGGAGGGCGTGGTCCGGGAGGCCGTACCGGCGCCCGACGGGGACGGCGAGCCGGTCACCGCCGTCTACCTGGTGCCCTTCCACCGCGCCGAGATATCGCTCGCGGCGCAGGTGATGCGGCTGCTGCACGGTCCGGAGGACCGGCTGCCCGCCTTTCAGGACGTCGAGTGGGACAAGGCGCTGAGCTGGCTGGCCGGCCAGACCGGTGCCGACCTCGCCCCCGAGCAGCAGCAGGCGGTGCGGCTGGCGCTGACCGAGAAGGTCGCCGTCCTCACCGGCGGCCCCGGTTGCGGCAAGTCCTTCACGGTGCGCTCGGTGGTCACGCTGGCCCGGGCGAAGAAGGCGAAGGTGGTGCTGGCAGCCCCGACGGGACGGGCCGCCAAACGGCTGGCCGAGCTGACCGGCGCCGAGGCGTCCACCGTGCACCGGCTGCTGGAGCTGAAGCCCGGCGGGGATGCGGCGTACGACAGGGACCGGCCGCTCGACGCGGACCTGGTGGTCGTCGACGAGGCCTCCATGCTGGACCTGCTGCTGGCGAACAAGCTGGTCAAGGCGGTGCCGCCGGGTGCCCACCTGCTGTTCGTCGGGGACGTCGACCAGTTGCCGAGCGTCGGTGCCGGCGAGGTGCTGCGGGACCTGCTGGCCGCGGACAGCCCGGTGCCCGCGGTGCGGCTGACCCGGATCTTCCGGCAGGCCCAGCAGTCCGGGGTGGTCACCAACGCGCACCGGATCAACTCCGGGCTGCCGCCGGTCACCCAGGGGCTGCCCGACTTCTTCCTCTTCGCCGAGGAGGACTCCGAGGAGGCCGGCCGGCTCACCGTGGACGTGGTCGCCCGCCGTATTCCCGCCAGATTCGGCCTGGACCCCAGGCGCGACGTCCAGGTGCTGACCCCCATGCACCGCGGCCCCGCGGGCGCGGGCGCGCTCAACGGCCTGCTCCAGCAGGCCGTCACCCCGGCCCGCCCCGACCTGCCCGAGCGCAGATTCGGCGGCCGGACCTTCCGCGTGGGCGACAAGGTCACCCAGATCCGCAACAACTACGACAAGGGCGCCAACGGCGTCTTCAACGGCACGGTGGGAGTGGTCACCGCGCTGGACGCGGTCGAGCAGCGGCTCACCGTGCACACCGACGAGGACGAGGAGATCGGTTACGACTTCGACGAACTCGACGAGCTCGCCCACGCCTACGCGGTGACCATCCACCGATCGCAGGGCAGCGAGTATCCGGCGGTGGTGATCCCGGTCACCACCGGGGCGTGGATGATGCTCCAGCGCAACCTGCTCTACACGGCTGTGACCAGGGCGAAGCGCCTGGTCGTCCTGGTCGGCTCGCGGCGGGCGATAGGGCAGGCGGTGCGCACCGTTTCGGCCGGCCGGCGCTTCACGTCTCTCGACCACCGGCTGTCCGGAGGCGCAAAATAGGCACTCCGTGCCACTTTTCGGCCCGATGGCCGACCCCGAGTGCACGCGTGCGCGCCAAATGGGGGACAGTGGACGTAGTCAGGGCACCTCGAAGAAGAGGCAAAACCGTCGGTGAGGGAATGACGTGAGCGACAACTCTGTAGTACTGCGGTATGGGGACAGCGAGCACAGTTACCCGGTGGTTGACAGCACGGTCGGCGACAGGGGCTTCGACATCGGCAAGCTGCGCGCCGATACGGGCCTGGTGACGCTGGACAGCGGTTACGGCAACACCGCGGCCTACAAGTCCGCGATCACGTTCCTCGATGGCGAGGAGGGCATCCTCCGCTACCGCGGTTACCCGATCGAGCAGGTCGCCGAGCGCGGCACCTTCCTGGAGACCGCCTACCTGCTGATCAACGGCGAACTGCCGACGGTCGACGAGCTGGCGGAGTTCAAGGGCGAGATCACCCAGCACACCCTTCTGCACGAAGACGTCAAACGGTTCTACGACGGCTTCCCGCGCGACGCCCACCCGATGGCGATGCTGTCGTCCGTGGTCAGCGCGCTGTCGACGTTCTACCAGGACAGCCATAACCCGTTCGACCCCGAGCAGCGCCACCTGTCCACGATCCGGCTGCTCGCCAAGCTGCCGACGATCGCGGCGTACGCGTACAAGAAGTCCGTCGGCCAGCCGGTGGTCTACCCGCGCAACGACCTCGGCTACGTCGAGAACTTCCTGCGGATGACCTTCTCCGTGCCGGCCGAGGAGTACCAGCTCGACCCGGTCGTGGTCAGTGCCCTGGACAAGCTGTTCATCCTGCACGCGGACCACGAGCAGAACTGCTCGACCTCCACGGTCCGCCTGGTGGGCTCCTCGCAGGCGAACCTGTTCGCCTCGATCTCGGCCGGCATCAGCGCGCTGTGGGGTCCCCTGCACGGCGGGGCCAACCAGTCCGTCCTGGAGATGCTGGAGGGCATCCAGGCCAGCGGCGGCGACGTGGACTCCTTCATCCGCAAGGTGAAGAACAAGGAGGACGGCGTCAAGCTGATGGGCTTCGGGCACCGCGTCTACAAGAACTTCGACCCCCGGGCGAAGATCATCAAGGCGGCGGCGCACGACGTCCTCTCGGCGCTCGGCAAGTCCGACGAGCTGCTGGACATCGCCCTCAAGCTGGAGGAGCACGCGCTCAGCGACGACTACTTCGTCTCCCGCAAGCTCTACCCCAACGTCGACTTCTACACCGGTCTGATCTACCGCGCGATGGGCTTCCCGACCAGCATGTTCACCGTGCTGTTCGCCATCGGCCGGCTGCCGGGCTGGATCGCCCAGTGGCACGAGATGATCAAGGAGCCTGGTTCCCGGATCGGCCGCCCGCGGCAGATCTACACCGGCATCGAGAACCGTGACTACGTCTCGGTCGAGGCCCGCTGAAGCAGACCTGCCGCCGCGCGCCCCGCACAGCCGGGGGCGCGTAGCGGCGCCAGGAGCACACAAGGAAGCGCCCCGCGCTGGATCCCCCCACGGGTCCGGCACGGGGCGCTCCCGTTCCCCGGAACGGATCCCCCCACGGGTCCGCCCGGGCGCTTTGTGGCGACTGCGCCGTTGCCGGGACGAAAACGGCCCGGGAGGGCCGCTCAAGCTCCCCGGGTATCGCCCCGGCGACGCGTTCCGGACCGTCCCCCAAGACGGTCCGACCTACAGCCCCCCACCGACTCCGCCGGGAGCGCGGTGCTCAAGACATAAGACCCGCCAACCACTGTAATGGTTACGTTCTCCGCTATGTGATCTACGTCTCTTCGCGAAGGCTGTTTCCGCAGGCTACCCCGCTCGCGGCCGGTTCGGGGGGATCCCGTAGCGTGCTGTCTCTTCTCGAGGGGCGGAGCACATGGCACAGAGCGCGGCAGCGGTGCGCAACATCGTCGTGACCGGTGGCGGCACAGGCATCGGCCGGGCCGTCTCGCTGCGATTCGCCGAGGACGGCCACCGGGTCACGATCGTCGGCCGCCGCCGTGAGGTGCTGCACGCGACCGTCGAGGAGATCCGGAAGGAGCGCGGGCTGGACATCACGCCGGTGGTCTGCGACCTGGCCGACCCCGACGACGTCGAGGCCGCACTGTCGCAGCTGCCCGACCGGGTGGACGTGCTGGTGAACAACGCGGGCAGCCGGGAGCTGGCGGTCGGTGCCGGACCGCACGGGATGCTGGCGCGCTGGCGCGGGGACTTCGAGCGCAACGTGCTCACCGCGGTCCTGATCACCGAGTCGCTCCGGGACCGATTCAGCGACAGCGGCAGGGTGGTGACGGTGACCTCGGTGGCCGCGCTGCGCGGCGGCGGCTCCTACGGCGCCTCGAAGGCCGCCCTGCACGCCTGGAACCACTCGCTCGCCGCCCAGCTCGGCCCGCAGGGCGTGACCTGCAACATCGTCGCGCCGGGCACGGTCGCCGGCACCGAGTTCTTCGGCTCGCGGCTCAACGACGCCGAGCTGACCCGGCGGGCGGGCCGCACGCTGGTCGGCCGGGTCGGCCGCCCTGCGGACGTCGCGGCCGCGGTGCTCTTCCTCGCCTCGCCCGAGGCGGGCTTCATCACCGGCGAGATCCTGCAGTGCAACGGAGGTGAACTTCTCGGCCGGTGATGTTCCGGCCGTTTTCCTCCCCGGACGGTGCGGCACACCCCACGGCTGTGACCTCGGCGCGGGTCCTACTACCTGAGGTGTAGCCCCGCTGGAACCTCAGGATGACCTTTCTTGTGAAAGGGCTGAAGCCCGCCCAACCCGGTTGCCGTCCCCGCCTGCCGCTGTCAGCGTTGAATAAGGGGCCGGGGAAGAGGGGCGGTGGGATGGACGTTGCACTGAGTGTGTCGTCACTTGACTTCACCTCCGGACTCGCCGAGTACCTGAGGGGTGGGCACGTCGTCTGGGCGTACGCGCTGCTGGCCGCGACAACGGCTCCGCCGCTCGTGCCCAACTCCGTGCTGCTCGTGACCGGCGGTGTCATGGCTGCGGAGGGTCACCTGAATCTGGCGCTCGTGCTGCTGGTGGTGGCCGGCAGCGCCGTGCTCGGCGACCTGGTGATGCACCGGACGGGGCGGGTGCTCAGCCCCCGGGTGCTGAACCGCATGCACCGCAGGCCGCGCCGTGAGGCGCTGCTGAGGTGGGCGGCGCTGCGCATACAGCGGCATGGCGTGCCGTTCGTCATCGCCGTGCGGTTCCTGCCCAGCGGCCGGGTGATCGGCGGCCTCGCCGCGGGCATCATGCGCTACCCCGCGCGCCGCTACGCGATCGGCGCGGGCGTGGCCGAGGCGGTGTGGGCCTCGTATTCGGTCGGCGCCGGCTACATCAGCGGCAGGGCCGCCTCGAATTCCTTCTACGCGCTCTCTCTGGGGCTCGGAATATCCCTGCTGGTCGCCGGAGTCGGCATGGCGGCGCAATGGGCCTCACGGGCCAGGGAGCGCCGCCATGGGGCGGGTGCGGCCCGGTCCTCGGCCGTGGTGGCGTCCTCCCTGGCGGGCGAGAGCGGCCCGGCGGCCGTCATACCGGCCGCGCCGCCGCGAAAGGGCGGCGTACCGACGATCGGCCCGCCCGCGGCGTCCCGGGACGACCAGGGCGACACGTTCAGCTGCTCGTCGGCAGGGCGCGAGAAGTAGCTTCGGTGGCCGCCGGGCGGCCGACGTCGGAGGAGAGTTCCGCCCGGTCGGCCGCGGCCGCGCGTTCGGCCGCGGCGGCGACGACCGCCGCGTGCGCCGCGGAGGTCTCGGCCTCCCCGATCGTGACGGGTCCTGTGCCCACGTAGGGCGCGAGGTAGCGGTAGAGCATGCTCTTCATCTCGCCCGCGTACGCCGTGCGCTCCTCGCCCTCGCTCTGCACGACCAGGTCGAGGGCGGCCTTGAACATCGCGAAGGACATCTCGGCGATCAGCGTGCGCTCGACGTCGGACAGCGAGGGCCGGCGCAGGGCCAGCAGCCAGGACACGCGGTCGAGCAGCGTGGCGTGCAGCGTGTCGTGTTCCTCGGCGACCCTGCCCGGCGCGTCCGGGCCCTTGATCAGGGCGAGGAAGGCGGGGTTCGCGCAGTTGAACTCGATGAAGGGGTCCGCCACCGCGTCGATGAGCCGGTCCAGCGGCAGCCGGGCGTTCTCCGGGGTGAAGATGCGCCCGTGCGCCTCCTCCATCTCCCGGATCAGCTTGCCGCCCAGTTCGACGGCGATGGCCTCCTTGTTCGGGAAGAACTGGTAGAGCGTGCCCGGTGACACGCCGGCCTCGCGCGCGATGGCGTTGGTGCTGGACGCCGTGTAGCCCATCGTGCAGAACACGCTGGCGGCGGCCTGGAGCAGCTGGCTGATGCGCCGCTCGCCGCGTGCTTGGCGCCGCCTCGGTCTCTCGTCCGCCTCGGACACGTGTACTCCCAGGGGGGATTGACAAACGCGAGTGCCCGCTCGCATTCTTGAAATGCGAGCGGTCGTTCGTGTTTGTGATTTTACGTCGTTCTAGGGGGAGAGGACACCTCTGTCATGTCCGATGTCAACCGCGCAGGCGCGGTCGCGGGGTGGACGCGGGTCGTGACCGCCAGACCGCGGCTGACTCTGCTGCTGGCGCTGCTCTTCACCGCACTCACCGTCGTGGCCGGAAGCGGGGTCGGGGACCGGCTGTCCAGCGGCGGCTTCCAGGCCCCCGGCTCGCAGTCCTCGTACGCCACCGCGGCCCTTGCCGACCGCTTCCCCGACTCCCAGCCCAACCTCGTCCTGCTGGTCGACACGCGGGGCGCGGACCCGGACAGCCCCGCGGTCGCGGCCCAGGGGCGGCAACTGGCCCGCACGCTCGCCGCCGACCCCGACGTGGCCGGCGTGACGTCGTACTGGGGCACGCGAGCGCCGGTCCTGCGCGCCAAGGACGGCGGCTCGGCGCTGATCACAGCCCGGTTGCGCGGCGACGACGATGCGGTGGCCAAGGAGGTCAAGCGCATCGCCCCGGCGTACCGCGGCGCGCACGGCCCGGTCCGGGTGAGCGTCGGCGGCAACGCCGAGGTGCTGCACGAGATGCAGACCACCATCCAGCAGGACCTGGTGCGGGCCGAGATGATCGCCCTGCCGATCACCCTGGTGCTGCTGGTCATGGTCTTCGGCAGCGCTGTCGCCGCGCTGCTGCCGCTGGGCATCGGCATCATCGCGATCCTCGGCACGAGCGCGGTGCTGCGCGGCATCACCGGGTTCACCGACGTGTCGGTCTTCGCCGAGAACCTGACCACCGCACTGGGCCTCGGGCTGGCGATCGACTATGCACTGTTCATCGTGCGCCGGTTCCGCGAGGAACTGGCGGCCGGCGCGGCACCGCGACCTGCGGTGGCGACGACCTTGCGGACGGCAGGCCGGACGGTGCTGTTCTCCGCGCTGACCGTGGCTGCCGCGCTGTCCGCCATGCTGGTCTTCCCACAGTATTTCCTGCGTTCCTTCGCCTATGCGGGCGTCGCTGTGGTGCTGCTGGCCGCAGGCGCGGCTCTGATCGTGCTGCCGGCCGCCCTGGTGCTGCTCGGCGACCGGGTCAACGCACTGGATCTGCGGGACCTGCTGCGCCGCCGGGACAATGCGGCGGACCGGACCGAGGCGGAGCCCGGCGCGCGCTATGCCGCGCTGGCCCGGCTGGTGATGCGGCGGGCGCCGGCCTTCGCGATCGGGGCCGTGGCGGCGCTGCTCCTGCTCGGCCTGCCGTTCCTGCAGGTGCAGTTCGGGACCGCGGACGATCGGCAGTTGCCGGGCTCTGCCGAATCCCACGTCGTGCAGCAGCACCTCCGGCAGGACTACGCCGGCAGCCCGGTCGGTGCGATCACCGTGCTCGCCGAGGATGTCGACTCCGCCCATCTGGCCGAGTACCGACGCCAGGTGGCCGCCCTGCCCGGTGTGGTGAGGGTCGAGGGTCCTGTCGTCGGCAAGGACGCGCGCAGCGCCTACCTGACGGTGGTGCCGGACGGTGCGTCGGTGGACGCCGGCCCGCAGCGCCTGGTCGGCGAGATCCGCGCGGTGCCGACCGACTTCCGCGCTTCGGTCACCGGGCAGGCCGCGGTGCTGGTGGACACCAAGCACGCCATAGCGCAGCGACTGCCCTGGGCGGCCGGCATCATCGGCCTGGTCACCCTGCTGCTGGTGTTCCTTTTGACCGGCAGTGTGGTGGTCCCGGTACAGGCGGTGCTGCTCAACGCCCTCAGCCTGACCGCCATGTTCGGCGCGGTGGTCTGGGTGTTCCAGGACGGCCACCTGTCCGGACTGCTGGGCTTCACCGCGACGGGCAGCATCGAGACCACTCTGCCGGTGCTGATGTTCTGTGTGGCCTTCGGGCTGTCCATGGACTACGGGGTCTTCCTCCTCTCCCGGATCAAGGAGGAGTACGACAGGACCGGCGACCACCAGGCCTCCATCGTCTTCGGACTGCGCAGGACCGGGGGACTGATCACCGCGGCCGCGATCATCCTGGCGGTGGTGATGGTCGGTGTTGGGATGTCCCGGGTGGCCAACACCAAGATGCTGGGGCTGGGCATCGCCCTCGCGGTGCTGATGGACGCGATGGTGATCCGGACGCTGCTGGTGCCCGCGGTGATGCGGCTGACGGGCAGGGCCACCTGGTGGGCGCCGCCGGTGCTGCGCAGATTCCACGACAGGTTCGGCATATCCGAGGGCGGCGTGCCGCGGACGCCGGCTGGTACGGCGGTCGGGGCGGCCCCGCGCTCCGGTGAGCAGCGGGACCCCGAACCCGCGAGCAGGAACTGACGGTCAGTCCGGACCCCGGCGGCCGCGGGTCCCCGGCCGCCGGGCACTCCATGCCCTGATGGTGTCCGCGTACCAGTAGGGCTTGCCCCCTTCCACCCGGTCGGGATCGGGCAAGTGCCCGTGCTTTCGGTAGGAGCGCACAGTGTCGACCTGCACGCGGATATGTGCGGCGATGTCCGCGTACGACCACAAGGTCCGGTCCGTCATGTCGGCTACCTCCGAGCATTCGTGACTGTCGGTCAGCACACTCGTCGGGTCAACGACACGCGGATGAACGCCGCATGGGCTTGTTGATCTTCTGTGACACGGAACCCGCGTAACGGTGACAAAAGTCGCGAACGGGTAACAGTGCGGTCAGGAAGGCGGGGAGATGTGGGAGACGACCTGGAGGAGGTGGCGGTCGGTGACGAGGTCGGCAGTGGTCGTGGCGGTCATGCGGGTCCCTCGGATTCCTGGACGCGGTCGTCGCCCGGCCTCACGTGGGACAGCTTGTCGGGGTTGGTGACCAGGTAGATGCCGGTGACCTGGTCGCCAGGGGCGTTGAGGTCCATCACCAGCACGGCGTAAGGCGAGTCACCCGAGAAGACGACCGCCGACGGGTCGCCGTTGACGTGCCGGTAGCGCACGTCCAACCCTTGCGGCGGGTGCGACGCGGCGTAGCCGCTCAGGAACCTGGCGACCCGCTCCCGGCCGGAGACCGGCCGCAGCGCCGAGCGGACCCTGCCGCCGCCGTCGGTCCACATCGTCACGTCCGGTGCGAGCAGTTCCAGCAGCGCGGCAAGGTCGCCGGCCATCGCGGCGGCGATGAATCGCTCGGTCAGCTGCTGCTGCAGCCGGGGATCGGCGGGATAGTGCGGGCGACGCGCCTGGACGTGCTCCCGCGCCCGGTGCGCGAACTGGCGGATGGTGCCCGGGTGACGGCCCAGGACCCGGGCGATCTCGGCGTACGGGTAGCCGAAGACCTCGTTCAGGACGAACACCGCCCGCTCCAGCGGGGGCAGCGTCTCCATCACCACCATCAGCGCCATGGACGCGGATTCGTCCCGAAGGCCGGGCCAGGGGTTGCCATCGGCGCCGGGTCCTGCGGTGCGGCGCTCCGGCCGCGGGTCGGTGACCAGCGGTTCGGGCAGCCAGGGGCCGACGTAGGCCGCACGGCGGCGGCTGATGCCGGACTGCCGGGCCAGTACGCGTCCGACGGCGATCCGCAGCAGATCCGCGGACAGGTCCGCGTCGTCCTGAACGTCCCGGTCGTCGCCGCCCGCCCAGGCCAGCCAGGTGTCCTGGAGGACGTCCTCGGTGTCCGACACGCTGCCGGTCATGCTGTAGATCACGGAGAACAGCAGTTCACGGTGTCTCGCGAATACCGTGGTGGCCGTGTCGACCGGCAGCTCGGCGGGGTCGTCGGACATACGTGGCCTCCTCGTTGACGCATTCGTCAACTGAGATGAGCGACCACTCCGAAATGTGACATCAGCGCCGGCCGCCGCCGGCCCGGTGGTGGGTCAGCTGTCGGCCAGTTCGTCGGTGGCGATCCGCCCGGCGCGTGCCGTACGCAGCAGGAAGTCGGCGATCAGAACCAGTTGGTCGTCGTCGTACTCGGCACAGATCCCGTCGACCGCCGTGTTCAGACCGGAGAGCAGATAGGTCACCTCGTCGGCGCGCTCCTTGACGACCTGCACCAGTACGGCGCGGCGGTCGGTCGGATTCGGGGTGCGGACCACCCAGTTGCCGCGCTCGAGCCGGTCCAGCACGCCGGTCAGGGTGGCGGGGTGCATGCCGGCGCGCTTGGCCAGCGCCGTCGGGCCGATCGGCCCGTAGCGGCTGATCAGGTCCAGGCATTCGAGATCGGTGTCCCGCAGGTCGAGGTGCATACCGATCTGGTGGTTCAGCAGCGCCAACTGGACGCTCAGATCGCGCAGCCCGTCCCTGATCCGGTGGGTCAGCCGCCTGCGCCGCCGTGCCGCCGACGCGGCCGACGTGGCCCCGGGGAGTGTGGAATCCATACGCAAACGATCCTCGCATCGATAGCACGCGGAGAGAGCAAACTACCCCATGGCCGCGACACGACTGCCGGGCGGCCGTCTTTTTTCAGGCCGCTTACCTGCGGTCCGACAGAGGTGACTACGGCGCACACCATCTCACAACCCCATAAGAGACTCGTACGACTTCCGCAAAACCTCGCGACCCTCGCTGACCAGTGTGGCGGGCGAGAGTGGCGAGGCTGCGGGGGCAGTACACGTAATTGTCAGCCGGCCGCGATGCCTTCGCCGCCGACGGCGCCGGGAACGGTGACCGAGCCGATCCCGGTGAGCGAGCCGTCACGGCCGACCCGGAATTCGTCCACGACGCCCTCGGCGCCGGTCTGCACATAGACGGTGCGGCCGTCGGAGGAGGCGGCGGCGTCCACTGTGCCGTCGTGGGTCGATGTGTTGCCCAGCGCGGTGAGCGGTCCGTGCGGCCCGACCAGGTAACCGGACAGCGTCGCGCTGCCCGCGTTGGACGCGTAGAGGTGGTCGCCGGTGGCGACCACCCAGCAGGTCGCCGCCTGCCCGGTGCTCGCCTGCGCGACCTGGCGCAGGGTGCCGTCGCGGCGGACGGCGAAGGTGGCCACCGCGTTCGGCCCCGCCTCGGTGACCTGGAGTCGTCCCGCGCGGTCGAAGGTGAAGCCGAACGGCACCGCTCCGGGGGTGGCGGTGACCACCGGGCGGGCGGCGGGGGCGCCGGAGGCGGTGATCGGGAAGACGTCGATGGTGTCGGCCCCGGCCTTGGTGGTGACGACCAGTTTCGAGCCGTCCGGTGTGAAGCCCACCTGACCGGGCGTGTGGGTGAACTCCGGTGAGGCTGCAGCGAGGTGGAGGTCGCGGTGCCGGCCGGGGGCCAGGACCAGCTGACGGCCGTCCCACACGTAGCCCTGGACCGAGCCGCCGCCGCGGGCGTTCAGCACGTACACCTGGCCGCCGTGCGTGGCGACGCCGACGGGGAAGTCGCCGCCGGAGGGGAGCACCTGGAGGCGCTGCAGCCGATCGCCGTGGACGGCGAAGACGGTGACGCTGTCGCTGCCGGCGTTGACCGCGTAGAGCAACCGGTGCGGGCGGTCGTAGGCGAGCGAGCCCTGCGAGGCGAGGTGGTCCACGACCGAGCCGTCGAGTACGCCGCCCCGGCCGCCGGTCGGGTAGATCTCGTGGCCGCCGAGCGAGCCGTCAGGGTTGCGGTGGTAGGCCACGACGGTGTTCGCCGTGGTGTTGTCACTCTGGACGAAGACGGGCGCGCTGTCCCGCACGGTGGCGTGTCGGGGCGTGGCAGCGCCTGCCGCGGGGGCGGCGACGGCTGCCGCCGCGACCGCCGCGGCGCCGGCGACGGCGGCGCGGGTCACGCGGGTGGTACGGCGTGGGCGGGTCCTGCGGGCGATGGACGGCATGCTGATCTCCTCATGCAGGTCAGGAGGGTCGTCGGGCGGCCCGGCATGCTGAGGAAGCCATCAACTGGCCTGAGGCATAGGGGAGTTGACGGCATCGGGAGCGGCGGCCGGACTGATCGTCACGCTAACTCGCACACCATGTCACTGTCGTGACGAAAGGGGCATTTCGCCTCGCTGTCCCGGCTCCGTAAGAAATGCCGGGTAGGGGCGGGGGAGGGGGTTGCTCGGAGGAGAGCGGTCCTTACACGGTCGCTACGCCGCTGCCGCTACATTCACGCGAGCCGTCTTTTCGGTGGCCCGCCCGCGAACGGGCACCGCCGATCGGCGGCGGCCGGTGCCCCGGTGGGGCATCGACCGCGCGAGAGCGCCCCCGGCAGGACTCGAACCTGCGGCCAAGCGCTTAGAAGGCGCCTGCTCTATCCGCTGAGCTACGGGGGCCGGACAGTGGCCGCGGCTGTCTTCGCCCCTGGCTGGTTCCGTGACCTGTACCGAGGTCAAGGATAGGGCGCCGCGTCCGTGCTGCCGTCTGCTTCACTCGCGTGACACGTTGTGGAGGTTCGGTGAAGCGGTCCGATAATCGCAGGCAGGCGCGGAAGTCGCATCGCTTTTGACGGGTCGCAACACTGCTGTTGTGTACTCGTTATGCCGGTGGCTCGTTCTGGCTCCTGAGTATCATCCGACACCGTCGACCAGCGGTTCTCTGGCTTTCTGCGGCCTTCTTGTGACCATTGCGCGATCATTCCGCGAGCCCTGTGCGGCGGTTCCGGTCCACCTCGCCGAGGCCCGGCGGGCCGCCGCCGGTCGGGCGCTATCCGTGTCGAATGGGGCTAATTAGCCGAAATGCGCTTCGTAAATGCTCCAATATGGGGCATTCTGCCGTCGTGGCGATCTTGGACGTACGGCCAGAGTTGATCGACGCGCTGTCCGCGCTGCGTGACCGCGTCGAGGCTGCGTGCTTCCCCTTTGCGCTGCCCGGGGCGGGCCGGGCCGACCGGACCCGCCAGGAGCTCCTGACCCAGCTGGACGACTACCTCGTGCCCCGGCTGACCGCTCCGGAGGCTCCGCTGCTCGCGGTGGTCGGCGGATCGACAGGCGCGGGCAAGTCAACGCTTGTCAACTCACTTATCAGCCGACGTGTCAGCGAATCCGGTGTCCTGCGTCCCACCACCCGTACTCCGGTGCTGGTCTGCCACCCCGAGGACCGCGCCTGGTTCGCCGACCCACGGGTGCTGCCCGGCCTGACACGGGCCTGGGCCGTACGCCAGCGGGTCAGGGGCGACGACGACGCCCCCGACCGCAGCGAGCCCTCCCGGGCCGAACTCCGGCTGGAGTGCGACGACTCCCTCCCGCGCGGCCTGGCCCTGCTGGACGCGCCCGACATCGACTCCCTGGTCGCCCGCAACCGCGAACTCGCCGCCGAACTGATCTGCGCGGCCGACATCTGGATCCTGGTCACCACCGCCTCCCGCTACGCCGACGCGCTGCCCTGGCACCTGCTGCGCACGGCCAAGGAGTACGACGTCACCCTCGCCACCGTCCTCGACCGCGTCCCGCACCAGATCGCCGACGACGTCAGCAAGCACTACGCGGCCCTGCTGGCCAAGGCGGGCCTGGGCGACGTGCCCCGCTTCACCGTCCCGGAACTGCCCGAGTCGGCGGGCGGCGGAGGCCTGCTGCCGCAGACGACCGTCGCCGGGCTGCGCGAGTGGCTGACGCACTGCGCCCAGGACCCGGCCGCCCGCCAGCACGCGGCCCGCCGTACAGCCGAAGGCGTCCTCGACTCGCTGCGCAGCCGGCTGCCCGCCCTCGCCTCCGCCTCCGCCGCCCAGCACTCCGCCGCCCTGCGACTGGTCCGCGCCGCCGAGGACGCCTACGAACTGGCCGCCGAGCACATCGACACCGCCGTCCGCGCCGGCGTCCCGCTCGCCGGCGAGGCGCTCGCCCACTGGCAGGGCTACCCCGCCTGTGGTCCGGAGGCGCTGCAGCACGCCCTCGCCGAGGAACTGGCCGCGCTGCTGCGCACCGAGACCGACGCCGCGGACGAGCGGATCGGCGACATCTGGCAGCGCGACCCGGCCGGCGCCGCACTCCTGGACGACCCCGCGTCCCGTCCCGACCGCGACCGGGTGGCCGTCGCCGCCCGTATCGACAAGGGCGTACGCCGCTGGCGCCGCACTGTGACCGACCTCGCCTACGCACAGCTGCGGGCGGCCCGCGACACCGAACGCCCGACCGCCGACCCGGAGGACGTTGCCGCCCTGCTGGCCACGGCCCTGCTCGGCGGCAGGCGCGGACGCACCGCGGGGGAGCGCCTGGCCGAGACCATCGGCGCCCAGGCGGCGCTGCGCATGCGCGACGCGGCGCGCGACCGGCTCGCCGACGCCGTGGCGGGACTGCTGGACGGCGAACGCGACCGCAGGCTCGCACCGGTCGACGCCCTCGACGTCACGGCCGGACAGCAGGCCTCGCTGATCTCCGCGCTGTCCCTACTGCAGAAGGAGCGGTGACCCCGGTGCGCCCGACCGCCACGACCCCGACGACAACCACCCACCCGTCGGCCGCGCCCCGGCAGCCGGGGCGCGGGCGGCCCGCCACCGCCTTCACCGAGCCCGGCCACGGGCCTGGCCCAGAGGGGCATCCGGAAGCCGCGCCCGGTGGTTCGGCGGCCGATCCGCTGAGCTCGCGGGTCGACGCCCTCGGCGAACTGCTCGGCCTGTCCAGGACCCGGATCAGCCCCGACGCCCTCGCCGAGACCGGTGAGCTGCTCGAGCGCATCAGCGAGCGGCGGCGGCTCTCTCTCGACCACACCGTGGTGGCCCTGGCCGGTGCCACCGGCAGCGGCAAGTCGGCGCTCTTCAACGCCCTGGCCGGCCTGCCGCTGGCCGAGACCGGTATGCGCAGGCCCACCACGGCCCGCCCGATCGCCTGCGCCTGGCCGCCCGAGCGTGCCGCAGGACTGCTGGACCGCCTCGGGATCGCCCCGCAGGACCGCTACACCCGGCGGCACGCCCGCATCCCCGCGCCGGCCGGTGGCGCGGACCATGCTGCGGGAGTCGACCCCGGCGCCGAAGGACTCCACGAGGCCGGTGCCGATGATGCGGGTGATCCGGGAGGCGCGGACCTGGGGGATGCGGCAACCGCAGCCGGCGGCTTCGGCGGCGGTCCCGGTCTCCCGGCCGGTGACGGCGGCTCTCCGGCTGGTTCACGGCTTGACGGTGAGAGCTCCGAGGGCGTTTCGGCGGAGAGGGCGAGTCTCGACGGGCTCGTCCTGATCGACCTGCCCGACCACGACTCCGCCGCTCCCGGCCACCGCGCGCAGGTGGACCGGCTGCTGCAACTCGTCGATGTCGTCGTCTGGGTGCTCGACCCTGAGAAATACGCCGATGCGGCGTTGCACGAACGCTATCTGCGCCCCCTTTCCGGGCATGCCGATGTGACGGTGCTGGTGCTCAACCAGGTCGACCGGCTGCCGGGGGACTCGGCGGACCTGGTGCTCGACGACCTGCGGCGGCTGCTGGACGAGGACGGCCTCGCGGTGGGCGAGCACGGCGACGCCGGCGCCGTGGTGCTTGCCGCCTCCGCACTCACCGGTCAGGGCGTGCCCGATCTGCGCGGTGTGCTGGGCCAGATCGTCGCCGAGCGCACCGCGTCCTGCCGCCGGCTGGCTGCCGACGTGGACCGTACGGCGAGACGGCTGTACCCGCTCTATGTGGGAGAGGGCGGCGCCGGGCTCACCGATCCGGCGCGCGAGGAATTCGTCGACCGGCTGGCGGACGCGGTGGGAGCGGCCGGAGCGGGTCAGTCGGCGGAACGGGACTGGGCGGGTGCTGCCCGTGCGGCGTGCGGCACACCGTGGGGTCGCTTGATGGGAGAACGGGTCGCCGCGGGCGGCGGTTCCCCCGGAGCGCGGCAAACGCCGACATCACCCGTACGGCGGAACGGCCCGGTCGCCGCGGCCGGTCCCGCGGGTCTCGTGGCGTCCCGGCCGCTGGTCGGTGAGGCGGCGCGGGGGCTGGCCGCCGACGCCGCCCGCGGGCTACCTGCACCCTGGGCGCAGGCGGTGCGGGAGGCCGCCCGGCGCGGTGGTGAGGGCCTTCCGGCGGCGCTGGACAGCGCGGCGAAGCGGGCGGAGCCCGGACCGCCCGAGCGGCCCGGCTGGTGGTCGGCGGCCCACATGGTGCAGTGGCTGCTGATGGCGCTGGCGGTCGCGGGTGCGGTGTGCCTGAGCGCGCTCGCGTCCGGGTCGATCGAGTTGACGTGGTGGGTGCCGGTCGTGATGGCCGCGGCCGGCGGGCTCGGCGGGCCGCTGGTCTCCGCGGGCTGCCGGGTCGCCGCCCGCGGCCCGGCCCGTCGCTACGGCCAGGCCGCCGAGCGGCGGCTGCGGGACGCCGCCGCCGACTGCGGCAGGGCCAGGGTGCTCGAACCGGTCGCGGCCGAGCTGATGCGCTACCGCGAGGTGCGCGAGCAGTTCGCGGTGGTCGCAGGTACTTCCCCGCGCGCGCCGCATGCGCGCGATTCCCGGTCCGCCGAATCCCATTCCCACTCGTCCGAGTGACGTGGTTATCCACAGTCGATAGGTTATCCACAGATTCAAGATGGTCTTTCCTTGACCATCCGGATTTGGGGCACGATGTTCTCAGGGCGCCCCACCGCGGGGGGCCACGGAAAGTGAGGACCGTGCGATGAACGAGACCCTGGTGACCGTTGTCGGGAATGTGGCGACGGAGCCCGAGATGTACACCACCGCGACCGGAGTGGGCGTCACCCGCTTCCGGCTGGCGACGACCGCGCGCCGATGGGACTCCGAGCGCGGGGCGTGGGCCGACGGCGCGACCAGTTTCTACACCGTGCGTGCCTGGCGCACCCTCGCAGGGCACGTCAAGGAGTCGGTGGGACTGGGTGAACCGCTGGTCGTCCAGGGGCGGCTGAAGATCCGTGAGGACGAGCGCGACGGCCGCCGCTACACGGCGGCGGAGATCGAGGCGGTGGCCGTCGGGCACGACCTGGCGCGCGGGGTCGCACGGTTCAGCCGGACGTCCGCACCGCCCGCGACCCTGCCGGAGCCGTCCGCTCCGCCGCCGGTCCCCGCGGTGGCCGTGCCCTGATTCCGCGGAGAATCCGTATTCAACGGTATTTCCATGGATCAATTACGCGGGGACTTGTCGACAAACAGGGAAACATGCGCACAAGCGGGTAACGATTGGGAAGCGAAAAGGGCGGATGGAGACCCTTTAGGTGCTCGTGTTGCGCGTGGTTCCTAGGATTTCGGCACTGACACACGGGGGCTCGGAGCTGCAGGCGAGGCGACCCTCTTTCCCACCGACCCGCCTCGCCCGGAGGGGAAACACCATGTTCACCACCTACAGGCGGAGCGCTGCCCGCATCGCGGCGGCCGGTATTGCCACCGGCCTGCTCGCGGCAGGCGCCTTCGCCGGCGCGGGAAGCGCGGTCGCGGACGACGCGACCCCGTCGTCCAGCGGCGCGACGGCCGTTCTCGACGGCATCCAGAGTGATCTCTCGGATGTCGCCACGGTCGCCACCAAGGACGGCAAGACGAACAGCCATGAGACCGCCGGCCTGTTCAAGATGGACCTCGGCGGCGGCAAGAGCATCTACACGTACTGCATCGACCTGTTCAACTCCACCAAGCCGAAGGCGCAGTACCAGGAGGTGCCCTGGAGCGCGACATCGCTCTACCAGCAGGGCAAGGACCGCACCAAGGCGGGGAAGATCGCGTGGATACTCAACCACTCCTTCCCGCAGGTCGATGACCTCGACGCGCTGGCGAAGACCGCAGGGGCCGGGCCGCTGACCAAGAAGACCGCGGCGGCGGGCACCCAGGTCGCCATCTGGCGCCTCTCGGACGACCCGACGGCCAAGGCGAACGACCCGGCGGCCGAGCAGCTGGCCGACTACCTGTCCACGACGGCTGTCGCCGTCGCCGAGCCCGACGCGTCGCTGACCCTGGACCCGCCCTCGGTCTCGGGCAAGTCCGGCGACCGCATCGGCCCGGTGACCGTGCACACCAACGCCGCCACCGCCACGGCGGAGATCGCCCCCGACGCCGCGGGAGTCAAGCTGGTGGACGCCGACGGCAAGCCGGTGACCACGGCGAAGGACGGCAGCAAGCTGTACTTCGACGTCCCCGCGGGCACCAAGGACGGCACCGCCACCGTGAAGGTGACCGCCACCACCACGGTGCCGGTCGGTCGCGCCTTCACCGGTTTCGGTGCCAACGACGTCGCGAGCCAGACCCAGATCCTGGCCGGCTCCGACACCACCCCGCTGACCGCGCAGGCCACGGCCACGTGGGCGAAGAAGGGCGCGATACCGGCGGTGAGCGCCAAGGTGAACTGCGCCAAGGGCGGCGTCGACGTCACCGCGGCCAACAAGGGCGACGAGGACCTGGTCTTCACCCTGGGCGGCAAGGACTACACCGTCGCCCCGGGCGGTTCGCAGACCGTCCTGGTTCCCGTGGCCGAGGACCAGCACTACAAGATCGACGTCACCCTGCCCGACACGTCGGTGAAGTCCTTCGAGGGCGTGCTGGACTGCAAGAGCGCGACCACCGTGCCGACCACCCCGGCGAACCAGCCGAGCCCGGCCGGCAGTGACCAGGACCTGGCAGCGACCGGCAGCAGCAACGCCACGCCCATGATCGCCGGGATAGCCATCGCCCTGGTCGTCCTCGGCGGCGGCGCGGTGTTCTTCTTCCGCCGCAAGAAGAACGCCACCGGCGCGGAGTGACCCACCGGGTCCCGGCGCCCCCGCACCCGGCGCCGGGACCCATTCGCCCGCAAGGGTGGACGGCTGGCAAGATGGGGTGTATCTGCCCTCACGCGGCGGAGCCGCACATTGGCCCTTCTCGATCTGCCGGACGGTTTCTCTTGGCTGAGTACATCTACACGATGCGCAAGACGCGCAAGGCGCACGGCGACAAGGTCATCCTCGATGATGTGACGCTGAGCTTCCTGCCGGGCGCGAAGATCGGTGTGGTCGGCCCCAACGGTGCCGGTAAGTCCACCGTGCTCAAGATCATGGCGGGGCTCGAGCAGCCGTCCAACGGCGACGCGTTCCTGTCGCCCGGCTTCAGCGTCGGCATGCTGCTGCAGGAGCCGCCGCTGGACGAGTCCAAGACCGTGCTGGAGAACGTGCAGGACGGTGTCGCCGAGGTCAAGGCGCAGCTGGACCGGTTCAACGAGATCGCCGAGCTGATGGCGACGGACTACTCCGACGCGCTGCTCGACGAGATGGGCCGGCTGCAGGAGAAGCTCGACCACGCCAACGCCTGGGACCTGGACGCACAGCTCGAGCAGGCGATGGACGCGCTGGGCTGCCCGCCCGGTGACTGGCAGGTGACCACCCTGTCCGGTGGCGAGAAGCGCCGGGTGGCGCTGTGCAAGCTGCTGCTCGAAGCGCCCGACCTGCTGCTGCTCGACGAGCCGACCAACCACCTGGACGCGGAGTCCGTGCAGTGGCTGGAGCAGCACCTGGCCAAGTACGCGGGCACCGTCGTGGCCGTCACCCACGACCGGTACTTCCTGGACAACGTGGCGCAGTGGATCCTGGAGCTGGACCGCGGCCGGGCGATCCCCTACGAGGGCAACTACTCCACCTACCTGGAGAACAAGGCCTCGCGGCTCAAGGTCGAGGGCCAGAAGGACGCCAAGCGGCAGAAGCGGCTCAAGGAAGAGCTGGAGTGGGTCCGCTCCAACGCCAAGGGCAGGCAGGCCAAGTCCAAGGCGAGGCTTGCGCGCTACGAGGAGATGGCGGCCGAGGCCGACAAGATGCGGAAGCTGGACTTCGAGGAGATCCAGATCCCGCCGGGTCCGCGGCTGGGCGCCATCGTGGTCGAGGTCGAGAACCTGTCCAAGGCCTTCGGCGACAAGGTGCTGATCGACGACCTGTCGTTCACCCTGCCGCGCAACGGCATCGTGGGCGTCATCGGCCCCAACGGCGCCGGTAAGACGACGCTGTTCAAGATGCTCCAGGGCCTGGAGGAGGCGGACTCCGGGACCATCAAGGTCGGCGAGACGGTGAAGATCTCCTACGTCGACCAGAACCGCTCCAACATCGACCCGAAGAAGACGCTGTGGGAGGTCGTCTCCGACGGCCTGGACTACATCAACGTCGGCCAGGTCGAGATGCCGTCGCGGGCGTACGTGTCGGCGTTCGGCTTCAAGGGTCCCGACCAGCAGAAGCCGTCGGGCGTGCTGTCCGGCGGTGAGCGCAACCGGCTGAACCTGGCGCTCACCCTCAAGCAGGGCGGCAACCTGCTGCTCCTCGACGAGCCGACCAACGACCTCGACGTGGAGACGCTGTCCTCGCTGGAGAACGCGCTGCTGGAGTTCCCCGGTGCGGCCGTGGTCGTCTCCCACGACCGGTGGTTCCTCGACCGGGTCGCCACCCACATCCTGGCCTACGAGGGCAACTCGAAGTGGTTCTGGTTCGAGGGCAACTTCGAGTCCTACGAGAAGAACAAGGTCGAGCGGCTCGGCCCCGACGCGGCCAGGCCGCACCGCGCCACGTACAAGAAGCTGACGCGCGGCTGATGGCACGACACATCTTCCGCTGCCCGCTGCGCTGGGCGGACATGGACGCCTTCGGGCACGTCAACAACGTGGCCTTCCTCCGGTATCTGGAGGAGGCCAGGATCGACTTCATGTTCCGCCTGGCGCCGGGCGAGGGAAGCGCGTCCTTCACCGGCGGCTCCGTCGTGGCTCGGCACGAGATCGACTACCTGAAGCCGCTGGTGCACCGGCACGCGCCGGTGGACATCGAGACCTGGGTGATCGACATAACGGCGGCGTCCATGACGGTCCGCTACGAGGTCAAGGACGCGGAGACGGTCTACGCGCGGGCGTCGACCGTCGTGGTGCCGTACAACCTGGCCGCGGGGCGGCCCCGGCGGATCACGGCCGAGGAGCGGACCTTCCTGGAGAAGTACCGCGACGACGAGGGATCCGTCGCCGTATGAGCGCGGTCCGGCTGGCTCTCGGCCACGACGGCGCCGGCGACAGCGCGGGGGAGGCGGCGGACCTCGCCGCCTTCCTCGGGCGGCTGGTGCGCTGGGACAAGGCGGCCGTGGTGCGGCTGCGGTCCGCGGCGGGCGAACCGGCGCTGGGGGTCTTCGGGCACCCGCCGTTCGGCGGTGTGCTCGCCGTGCGCAGCACGGCGGTGCGCGGCGCCGACGCGCTGGCAGCGGCCGTCGACGCGACGGTGTCGGCCGGCCAGCTGCTCGAAGCGGTGTCGGCGGCGGCTGAGGGCTTCGAGCTGCCGCCGTCCGTGACCGGTCCTGCCTGGGCAGGGCTGCTGCCGCCGCAGAGCGGATGGCAGCGGGTGGCGGAGTTCGACCCGGGGCAGGTGCGGAAGGCCGCGGTCGAGGCGGTCGCGGAGTTCCGGGCACGTACCGAGGCGCTGCCCGAGCAGGAGCGGACCCGGGCGGCGCTCGACGCGCTCGCCGAGGAGCTGTGGACGCGGCCCTACCAGGGCACCACCCTGCGGGTTGTGCACGCGGCCCACGCGCTGGGCTTCCTGCGCGGGGACGGCGACGACGCCGTCGCGCTGCTGGCAGCGGGGCCGTGGACGCGACTGCGCACCGGCTACGGCTCGGTGGCGGTGCGGCGGGAGTCGGCCGCCGCGGGCCTGAGCTTCTCGCCGGCCTGACGGCACCGGCCGCTCCGCGGTCAGTCCTGCTGCTGGGCGGGGTGGTCGTCGGGGCGGACCGTGATGTGGTCCTGCTGGAGCTCCAGCAGGACGCGGCGGCGGATGGCCAGGGCTTCGGTGTAGTCGCGGGGGAGCTGGAGCCGGCCGGCCCGGTCCACGGTGGCGTACTCGCGGGCCACCACCGACTCCTGGCCGTGCTCGTCGATCTCGGTGCGGCGCACGACCTCGGAGGCGGTGCGGCCGTCCCTGATGGCGACTGTGCGGTGCACCGCGTCCGCGACGGACTGGTCGTGGGTGACGACCACGACGGTGGTACCCAGCTGCTCGTTGGCGGTGCGGAAGGCGCCGAAGACCTGCTCCGCGGTGGCGGAGTCCAGCTCGCCCGTGGGCTCGTCGGCGAGGACGACGGCCGGGTCGTTGGCCAGGGCGACCGCGATGGCGGCCCGCTGCTGCTCGCCGCCGGACATCTGGGCCGGGTGCCGGTCGTGGCAGTGCGAGACGCCCAGGATGCCGAGCAGTTCGGCGGCGCGGGCGGAGCGCTGCCGCTTGTGCCGCAGCCCGCCGCGGCCGGACAGCTGCATGGGCAGGACGACGTTCTGGGCGGCGGTCAGATACGGCAGCAGGTTGCGCGCGGTCTGCTGCCAGATGAAGCCGACGACCTCCCGGCGGTACCGGAGCCGGGACTTGGCGTCCATGGCGAGCAGGTCGTAGCCGCCGACCGAGGCCGCGCCCGCGGTCGGGACGTCGAGCCCGGCCAGGATGTTGAGCAGCGTGGACTTGCCGCTGCCCGACGCCCCGACCAGCGCCATCAGCTCGCCCTTCCCGACGAGCAGGTCCAGGCCCTGCAGCGCCTGCACCTCCACGCCGTCCGCGGTGAAGATCCGGACCAGCCGGTCGCAGCTGATCAGCGAGTCCTGGCCGTAGGCGGGTCCGTCACGCCGCTCCGCGACCTGCCGCTCCAGCTCCGCGAGGCTGGCCGGAGCCGGGGTCGCACCCGGAGCCGGAGCCGTACCCGCGGCGGTACGCGCCGCCGCACCCGGAGTGCCGGAGCCCGGCTCCTCCGTCGTCCCGTGTCCGCTCATGTCGTCCGGTCACCCGCTCTCAACTCGGTGCTCTCTCGGCGTCGCCCGCTCACCCAGGCCTGCCCCAGCAGCACCACGCAGGCGAGGAGCAGCAGGCCGGCCGAGGGCAGGGCCAGGGACCAGGGGTCGGCGCGCAGCCCGACCCCGCTGGAAGGCGGCTGCGTCTGCGTGCGCACACTGCTGCCGAAGGTGAGGGCGTGCAGGTCGATGCCGGGGCCGAGCAGCGGAACGACCGCGAGGCCCACCAGCACCCCTCCCACGGCGGCCAGCAGCACCTGCGGCAGCATTTCGAGCAGCACCAGCCGCCGGGACTGCCGCTGCGGCATCCCCAGGGTGCGCAGCCTGGCCAGCAGCGCCAGCCGGCCGGGCGCGGCGGCCATCAGCGACAGCAGCAGCGCGAGCACGCTGTAGCCGGCCCCGGCCGTGACCGCCGCCAGGTACAGGTTGCGGGCGCCGCGCTGCAGCGGGCTGTCGGACAGCTCCGCCCGCTTGTCGCTGCGCAGCTGCACCGTGGCCGGGCTGCTGCCCCCCGCGGCGACCTTGCGCAGGGCCGCCGCGTCGATGTGCTGCCCGTGCGCGGTGCCGGCCAGCAGCAGGGTCGGGCCGCCGTACTGCGGGAACGCGGCGAGCCGCGGGTGCTGCGCGTGCAGCTGCCGCCCCGAGATGATCACGAAGTCGCCGTCGCCGACGGCGGGAGTGGCCTCCAGGGTCGCCGCCGGCCGGATGTCGCTGACGCCGACACCGGTCTCGACCGGCTTCGTGCCGCCGCCGAGCAGGTCGGCGATCCTCGGCGAGACCACGGCGGGCAGCGGGCCGTGCGAGCCCGCGGCGACCCCGGCGCCGAGCGCGTCCGCGGGGAAGGCCGGCAGGCCCGTCGAGCGGGTGATGCGCGCGTAGACGGCCGGGTCGTCGACGATCAGCAGGTCGAAGTTCAGCTGGATGTCCTGGTTGGCGGCGTGCGGCTCGATCCGGACCGCGGCCACGTCGCCGACCCCCGGCACCTTCGCGACCTGGGCGGGCAGTTCGGCGTCCAGCGGGTAGATCGAGTCGACCCGGGCGTCGGCGCCGACCGCCGCCGCCGCGGCCTGGTCCCTGGCGTGGCTGATCCCGGCCAGCACCGAGCCGCCGAAGGACGCCACGGTCAGCGCCACCAGCAGGGCCAGCAGCGGCAGCTGCCCGCCGGAGGAGGCCCGTCCGGCCCTGGCAAGGCCGAGGTGCGTCACCGCGCCCCGCAGCCGTGCCGCGGGACGTGCCAGCCGGCGCAGCGGCAGCGGGTAGAGCCGCAGCAGCACCAGCGCGGCGGCCACCGCGACCAGCACGGGCGCCGCGGCCAGGAAGGGGTCGGCGCCGTCCGCCGTGCCCCGCCGCCGCAGCGCGGCCACCGCGGCCGCCACCAGCACCGTCACGGTCAGTTCGAGCACCAGCCGCCGCCGCGAGGGCCGCAGAGCCACCAGGTCCTCGCGCTCCGCCGGCCGCGGCCGCCGTACGGCCAGCGTGGCCCGCAGCGGCATCGCCAGCGTCCCCGCGGCGGTGACCAGCGCGCCCAGCGCCAGCGCGGCCGCGGAGCGGCCCGTGGGCAGCACCAGCAGCGCGAGCACCGTGCCAGCGGCCCCGGCAGGGACCGCCGCCGCGGCGGTCTCGGTGACCAGCCGGCGGAAGATGCCGCGCAGCGAGCCGCCGCGGGAGCGCAGCAGTGAGATCTCGCCGCGCCTGCGGTCCGCGGCCAGCCCCGCCGCCATCAGCAGCACCGCGAGGGCCGTGGTGCCCACGCCGAAGGCCGCGATGAGCACCAGCGGCTGCGAGGCCGCCCGGTCGTCGGCGAAGCTGTCCAGCACCGCGCTGACACCGGCGACCGCGTGCAGTGACGAGGAACCGGTGGACGTGGCCAACTGCGTTGCCAGCGGCCCATTGCCGAGCGCGGCGATCTCCGCGCGCAGCGCCGGCACATCGTGGGCGGTCAGCCGCGCGGTCTGCAGCGGGTGGTGCCAGTACATCGACGCGCCCGTGCCCAGCAGCGGGATGGAGCGGGCCGCGGTGGGGTCGATCAGGACGGTGAAGTGCCAGTACGTGTGGGGCGGGTCGATCGGCAGGTGCGGCGGGTAGCTGACCAGCGGGGCGAGCATGTCGTCGTCCATGGTCCAGTAGCCGGCCGCAGGGTCGCGCGGGGCCACGATGCCGCTGATCGTGACCGACAGCGGGTTCGCGCCGAATTTCATCAGGTGGACGGTCTGGCCCACCTTCAGATGCAGCACCCGCGCGGTCTTCTCGGTGACCACGCCGTCGAAGGCGAGGGCGGCGGAACCTGCGGGCTCGGGCCGGGGCAGCGCGCCCGAGACCACCTTCACGTGGTCGGCGAGGCCCGCCTGGGCCACCAGGTCGGCGCCCGGCGCATGGTCGGAGGTGCGGGGCAGTTCGGGGTCGGGGACCTCGGCCTCCGCGCCGGACCTGACGCCCTGCACGACGTTTTCCGGGGCAATACGCAGCGGCGGGCGCAGCAGGCCGCGGAAGTTCCGTTCGACGTCGTCCAGGGTGCCGGGGGCCAGCTTGTTCTCGCCTGCCGGGTCACCCGAGGTGTCGTAGTCGTCGGACAGCGACACGCCGCGGTCGCGGGGCGCGGCGTCCGTGACGGCCTGCCGCAGCGAGCGGTCCTCGTAGCGGTCCACTGCCCGCGGCAGGGCCGCGGCCAGGAAGGCGGTGGCCATGACCAGGGCGGCCAGCGCGAGGGCTGCCACGGGCGCGGCGCGCAGCCGGGTCCGCAGCCAGGTGTCGGTCAGCGGCATGTCAGTCCTCCGCCTGGTGACGCAGGGCCGCCGCCGGTTCGCCGCGCCGCACGGCGGTCACGACGAGCACCAGCAGCGGGGCGGCGAGCAGTACGGCGAGCAGTTCGGCCAGCCGGCCCACCGGCAGCTCGATCACCAGCGGCGGGACCGGCCGGGTCGCCTGCCCGGTCAGGATGATCAGCGGGGTGATCAGCCGGGTCAGGAAGGTGCCGAGGGCCAGGCCCACCGCGAGCGAGACCACCACCAGCAGGCCCTGCTCGGCAGCCAGCATCCGGGTGAGTTTGCGGCGTGGAGCCCCCAGCGCCCGCAGGACCGCGAATTCGGTGCGGCGCTCCCGGGCGGCGCCCATCGCGCCGACCGCGAAGCCGACCGCCGCCAGGACCGCCGCGGCGATCACCGCGGCGGGCAGCGCCGACTGCGGACCCGCGCCCAGCGGGTCGGCCCGCAGGTCCGCGGCGGCAGCGGCGCGGTCCAGCACCGTGTCCACGTCGGTACGGGCGCGCAGCGCGGCCGCGGCCCGGCCCGCGGCGCCGGGGCGGGTGCCGAGCCACCACTCGGTGGGCTGCATCGGCAGCGCGTCGCCTGCTGCCAGCACCCGGTTGACGGCCCGCAGGTCGAGCAGCAGCGCGCCCGCCTCGGTGGCCGCGTCGGTGCCCGGCAGGGCGCGTACGGCCGAGCTGATCACCACCGGAGTGGTCACGTTGCCGAGCTGCACCTGGACGGTGTCGCCGACCTTCGCGCCCGCCGCCCGCAGGTAGCCGTCGGTGGCGATGCCGGTGAGCCGGGCGGGCGAGGACGTGCCCGCGCCGACCCGCAGGGTTCCGCCGCTCTGCTGGAAGGAGCCGGTGCCGAGCGAGAAGCTCCCGGTCTCGTAGCCGAGGGAGATCAGCGCGGTGCCGCCGGCCTGCGCCGCAGTGGCGCTCGGGGTGACCGCGCCGGGGACGTCGCCGAGCGAGGTGTCGTCGAAGCCGGCCGAGGTCTGCCACGGCCGGCCGGCCGGCATCCGCAGCGGCTCGACGGTGCCGTCGGCCCGGGTGACCTGCGCCGAGGACAGGGCGAGCCGCCGGCTCTCGGACGGGGCGGGCACCTGGTAGGACGACTCGAACCGTACGAGGCGCAGCGGTCCCGCGGGGGAGCCCTTGCCCGCCGCGGTGGCCAGGTCGAGGGTGAGGGTGTGCGGGCGGCCGTCGGGCGGCAGGTCGCCGAGCGCGAAGTCGTACGAGACGCCCTCGGCGTCCACGACGGCGGCGCTGATGTGGTCCGGCTGGTCGTCGGCGCCCGCGGGCTTGCCGCCGCGCTGCGCCGTCAAGGTGGCCTCGAAGGTCACCTGGCGGGCCGTGGCGTCGACGGCGAGGCCGCGGGCGTCGGGTGCGGTACGCAGCGGTGCCAGCAGCGCGGGCAGCGGGCGGCCGTCGGTCAGGTCGGACCTGATGCGCATGGCGCTCGCGGCCTTCGTGGTGTCCATGACCAGGGCCGTGGCGTGCTGGTCGCCGGGCAGCAGCAGCGTCTCGCGGGCCGCGGGCGCGGCCGCGGTGACGCCCTGCACGGCGGTGAAGATGCCGGCCTGGCCGAACGGCGGCGTCGTCATACCGGTCACCCGCAGGTCGGCGCCCACGGTGAAGTCCGCCTGGTCGCGCTGCGAGCGGTCCCAGCTCGCGCCCTGCCCGATGGAGAACATGCCCATGGCCACGGCGAGCACCAGCAGCAGTGCGGCCGCCGCGCCGCGCCGCGGGCGGCGGGCCAGCTGCCACCCGGCCAGTGCCAGGGCCAGGCCGCTGCCACGGGCCGCGCGGCGTTCGCCGAGCCGGGCTGCGGGCGGCAGCAGCCGCAGCACCAGGACGGTGCCGGCCAGCAGGCACAGCGCGGGCGCCGCCACCAGCACCGGGTCGATGCCGAGCCCGCCCGACTTGTCCGAGCTGAGCGCGCCGCTGCCGGAGGCCCGGCGCTGGAGCTGCCAGTAGGCGACGCCGGCGATCACCAGGAGTGCGACGTCCGCGCCCGCCTGCAGCGCGCCCGGCAGGCCGCCGCGCCGGGTGCGGGCGGTGGAGCCGGTGGAGCGCAGCGCGGGTACGACCACGGCGAGCGCGCAGGCCAGTGCGGCGGCGCCGGCCACCAGCCAGGCGCTGCCCGCGCTGCCGCCGTCGAGGGTGACCCCGGTGCGGGCCATCGCCCCGGTGCCCGCCAGCAGATGCGTGACCGGTCCCGCGAGCAGCGGCGCGACCAGTGCCGCGGGCAGCGCCAGGAGCAGCGCCTCCCCTGCGGCGAGCCGGGCCACCCGGCCGCGCGATCCGCCGCGGGCGCGCAGCAGGGCCGTCTCGCCGGCCCTTTCCTCGGCGAGCAGCTGGGCGACCAGCAGCAGGGCGAAGGCGGCCAGGATGATCAGCTGGAAGGCGCCGATGAGCAGCGTCGAGCGGGTCACCAGCAGGCTGCGGCGCAGCCCGTCGAGCAGGTCCGGCAGCCCGGTGCTCGCCTGGGCGGCGCCGGTGGCCTTGTCCGCCTTCAGCCGCGCTGTGGTGTCCTCGACGGCGGATTCGAGGGTGTCGATGCGGCCGGCGCTCGCCTTGCGGAAGTCGCCGGTGGCCTGCCAGGACATCTCGTCGGCGGCGACCCGCCCCGAGTCGAAGGTGCCGGGGTCGGCGAGCAGCGGGCCGTAGGTGGTGAAGGCCAGGGTGTGGACGCCGCGTCCGGCGAGCGGGTCGAGCTGCCAGTAGGGCGAGCCGGGGTCGGTGGGGCGGTAGACCCCGGTGATCTCGATCCGCAGCGGGGGGCCGCCGAGCCGGTCGGCCAGCGTGATCTGCCGGCCCGCGGCAATGTGCAGCGCCCGGGAGACGGTTTCCGGGACCGCGGCCTGGACGGTCCGCGCACCCTTGGCGGCGGCTGCGGGCCAGCTCCCGCCGACGAGGGTCAGCTGCGCCCGGTCGAACGTCGCGAGCAGCGTCAGGTCGGGGTCGGAGTCCTTGGGCGCTCCCGCGGGGCGCAGCGCCGTGGGCAGGCCGTAGGGGCCCGACCTGGTGCTGGCCTTGACCTGTGCGGGCAGGCCGCCGAAGGCCCGGTCCAGCTCGTCGCGTACCGCCCGGTCCAGGGCGGTCCTGTCCTCGCCGGAAAGCGACGCCTTCACGTCGAACGCGGACCGGTCCGCGGCCTGGTGCTGGAGGGTGCGGCGCAGTGCGGCGTCGCCTATTGCGCCGGTGTAGGAGGCGAGGGTGGCCAGCACGCAGGTGGTGAGCACCACGGTGAGCAGAGCGGCGGCGAGCAGCAGCCGGTGGGCGCGGACGCGCATCAGTACGAATCCGGTCACCCGTGCCGCCCCCGTCCTGTCCCCTGACCGGATGCTCTCAACACAAAGGTGCGTGCTGAAACATGTCGAGGATTGTCGCAATACGATCGTGACCCGCCGCGGTCACGGCCCGGCTCAGCCCGGGGTGTTCACCATCGAAGCCGCGGCATACACCAGGTAGTCCCACAGTTGCCGCTCGTGTTCGGGCGCCAGGTCCAGCTCGTCGACCGCCGCGCGCATATGGCGCAGCCAGGCGTCGTGTGCGGCTTTGTCGACCTGGAAGGGCGCGTGGCGCATCCGCAGCCGCGGGTGGCCGCGCTCGTCGCTGTACGTGCGCGGGCCGCCCCAGTACTGCGTCAGGAACAGCCGCAGCCGCTCCTCTGCGGGGCCGAGGTCCTGCTCCGGGTACATCGCCCGCAGGTCGGGGTCGTCCGCGACGCCCTGGTAGAAGCGGTGCACCAGACGGCGGAAGGTTTCCTCGCCACCGACCAGCTCGTAGAACGTCTGCTGCTCGACCGTGCCGTGCGGGATGTCAGTCACACCACCATGGTCGCAGACGGCCCGGCGGAGGACCCAGGTCGTAGGACCCCTGCCGCGGGAGCACGATGGAGGAATGGCCGGGTCGGTTCAGGACCAGCGTCTCCGGGCCGCGGCGGCCGCGCTGCGGCACCGGATGGTGCGGCACATCGTCGCGGGCGGCGGGCTCACCGACCCGGCATGGCGGGCCGCCTTCGCCGCGGTGCCGAGGCACCTGTTCGTGCCGGTGTACTTCTGCGGGGACTCCGGCGACCCCGGGCACGGGCGGTACGCCGCGGACGACCCCGACGCGCGGCGGCGGCTGCGCTGGCTGAAGGGTGCGTACACCGACCAGCCGATCGCCACCCATGTCACGGGGGGCGAGCTGGTCTCCTCCAGCAGCCAGCCGTCGCTGATGGCGCTGATGTGCGAGGCGCTCGACGTCCACGAGGGCCAGCGGGTGCTGGAGATCGGCGCGGGCACCGGGTACAACGCGGCACTGCTGGCGCACAGGCTCGGCGGTACGGGCGCGGTGACGACCGTCGACCTGGATGCCGCGATCACCGCGGCTGCCCGCGAGCACCTGGCCGCCTACGGCACCGCGGAGGCCCTGGCGGTCACCGTCGTCACCGGCGACGGGGCGCTCGGGCACCCGCCGGGGGCTCCGTACGACCGGGTGGTGGCGACCTGCGAGCTGCCGGCGATCCCGCCGGCCTGGACCGTCCAGTGCCGTCCCGGCGCGCGGATCCTGGCGCCGTTCGCGAACGGTCTCGTGCTGCTCACCGTGCTGGGGCCGGGCAGGGCCGAGGGGCGCTTCCTGCCGTCGCCCGCGTACTTCGTGCCGCTGCGCGGCCAGGGGGCCGGTATCGGGCCGCCCGCGGTGGGCGACGACCCCTCGCTGCGGGAACGGCGCCCGGCGCGCAGCCGCTTCGGGCTGACCGTCGACGGCCGCCGCCAGTGGATCTGGCTGGACACCCCGGACGGCCCCGACAGCTGGCCGGTCCCGGCCGCCACGGGCTGACCGGCACGCTTGCCGGGGGCGGTCAGATCCGGCGGATGCTGATGGTCGTCCAGGCGCCGACGTGGACCCGGTCGCCTTCGGCCAGCGGGATCGGGGTGTAGGCGGGGATCGGGTCCTCCGCGAGGTTGACGGTGGTGCCGTTGGTGGAGTCCTGGTCGACCACCGACCAGGAGCCGTCGGGCTGCTGGACCAGCACCGCGTGCTTGTGGGAGACGCCCGGGTCCTCGGGGGAGCGCGACAGGTCGATGTCGGGCGCCTCGCCCGTGCTGTGCCGCTGCCGGCCGATGGTGATCTGGTTGCCGGTCAGCGGCAGTTCGAACTCGGGGGAGAAGGCGGGGAAGTACAGGCCGCTCGCGTCGGGGCCGCTGCGGGCCATCATCGCGGTGAAGTACTCCCGGTCCGCGGCGATCACCGCGAGCCATGCGCTGCCCTTGCCGGGCGCGGCCGGGGGAGCGGTGCCGGCGGACGACGGGCCGGGGCCGGGCGGGGCCGGTGCGGACGTCGGCGCGCTCGGCGGGTCCAGCAGGAAGTCCCCGGAGCCGGAGGTCACCGTGACCGACTCCGACGGCAGCGGCTCCGCGGGCCTGTTGACCCGCGACGGGCGCGACAGCTGCGAGTCGTAGCGCTGGTAGGGCGGCCGGTCCGGCGCGGTCGGGGTGATGTGCGGGGCGGGCGGGACGAAGGTGGTGGCGGAGTGCGTCTGGAAGTTGTAGCGGCACTCCTCGCAGAACAGCGCCATCCCCTCCCGCGGGGTCCCGCACGCCGGGCACACCTGCACGGGACCGGGACCGGGACCCGGACCGCCCGCCCCCGCCGGGTCGTAGCCGAACGAGGGCTGGGGCGAGACCGGCGGCGTCGAGGAGGACGACGCCGCCGACGACGGGGGCCGTGTGCTGTACGACGAGGACGGCGGCGCGGGCATACGCATACCGCAGGTCTCGCACCAGTCGGTGGCCGCGGACTCGTGGCCGTTAGGACAAAGCATCGTGCCGGCTCCCCCTCCGCCTCCCGGGGCGGGTCCACAGGTTGTGCGCGAAGCTGCGTCGGGACGCCGCCCTGCGGCGTCCCGGCTGCGCTATTTCTTCACCCGCACGGTCTTCGTCGACCGTGTCTCCAAGGTCATCTCGTCAGCGTCGGCGACGCGGGCCTTGAGCCGCACAGTACCGCTCGGCGCGTCGACGACATCGACCACCTTCGCCAGCAGCTTCGCCGTGTCCTCGTTGCCGAGGGCGCTGGCCAGCTGCACCGCGCGGCCCAGTTTGGCCGTCGCGCCGTCCATGTCACCGGACTTGCGGGCCTCCAGGCCCTGCTGGATGGCCTGCGCCAGCTCCGCCTGGCCGGTGTAGTGCGCGACCTGCGGGTTGATCCGGGTGGACGCCGCCATGTCGTCGGTCCACAGCGCCCGCACCAGGCCCTGCGCCAGCACCTGCGGGGTGCCGTCGGGCTGCGGCAGCACCAGCGACAGCCGGGCGGCGAGCATCTCCTGCCCGACACCGGCGTTCGGCACCCTGACGCACACGTGGTAGTCGCGGGACTCGTCGCCCCACGAACCCGTCGGGTAGTCGCCGGCGCGCGGCCCGGCCTCGGCACGGCGGGCGGTCAGGTCCTCCACGGCCGGTGCGACCTGCTTGACGAAGACGATCTCGGAGCCCTGCGGGGTCCACAGCCGCAGGCTGACGTCCGCGACCTCCTTGCCCATCGCCTTCTCCATCATCGACTGGAAGTCGGCGGCCAGGCCGGCCGGGTCGGCGACGATGTCCACCGAGCCGAGCAGCGCCGAGGCGATCCCGGTGAGCTCCTTGACCTCCCAGTCGGTGCCGACGCCGCGCGCGTCGCAGGTGAAGCGGCCCGCGCAGGTGTCCAGCGCGGACTGCAGCTCCTCCGGCTTCTCGTGCTCGTTGCGGCCGTCGGTCAGCAGGATTCCGTGGCGTATTGCCGCGTCCCCGGACGACAGCAGCTTGTCGGCCAGCCGAAGCCAGGTCCCGATCGCGGTGCCGCCGCCCGCGGTCAGCCGCCGCAGCGCCTGCTTGGCCTGGGCGCGGGTCGCCGGATCGGCCACCGCCAGGCCGCCGTTGGCCGGGTAGACCTCGCGCGCCACATGGGTGCCGCCGATCACGGCGAAGGCGACGCCGTCGCGTATTGCGTCGATCGCGACGGCCGTGGCGTCCCGCGCGTTGCGCATCTTGGTCGGCGGATACTCCATCGACCCCGAGCAGTCGACCATGATGACCACGCCCGCGCCCGGTCCGCTCTGCGCGCCGGAGGCGGCACCGGGCATCGGGTGGCCGCCGGTGGTGCCGCCGCCGGTCGAGGTGACCGTCACGATGGCGTTGACCTCGCGGCCGCCCTCCGGCAGGTATTCGTTCTGATAAACGTCGACCGAGAACTGCGGCACGTTCGGTTTCGAGAGAATGGCCATCGCTACCTGCGCTCCTTAAAGCCCTTCACAGCCCCGCCCAGCTCTTCCGGAAGCTACGCGGATGGGAATCCTGCCCGGGACACGGCGGCCGGGAACGGCAGCACCGCGACCGTTACGTTGTCGTGGCCGCCGCCGTCCAGCGCGACACCCAGCAAGGTGCGCGCGCTGTGCAGCGGGCGGACGCGCGCGTCGGCCGGAAGGGCCTCGGCCATCTCGGCGGCCGACTCGGCGTAGTTCCACAGCCCGTCGGTGCACACCACGATGACCCCGGGCCCCTCCGGCTGGAAGGCGGCCACATGCGGGTCGACCTCCACCGCGTCCGCGCCCAGCCAGCCGGTGATCGCGTGCGCCCGCGCGTCGGCGTACGCCTCCGCCTCCGACATCAGGCCCGCCGAGACCATCCTGGCCGCCCACGAGTCGTCCTCGGTCAGCCGTGACGCGGGCTGCGTGCGGTCGTCGGGCACCCAGTACGCGCGGCTGTCGCCGATCCAGCCCACCGTGAACACCGGTCCCGTCACGACCGCGCTGACGCAGGTGCAGGCCGGGGAGTTGTGGTGCGGGACGCCGCCGGCCGGCTCCTCCTCGTCCGCGAGCGCGGTCACCGCGTCGAAGGCCGCCATCAGGGCGGTGCGCATCGCGTCCTCCGCCGGGGTGCCGCGCTCCAGCGCGGCCAGCAGCGACTCGCGCCCCGCGGCGGACGCGGCAGCCGACGCGTCGTCGGGGCGGTACGCGGTGGACACGCCGTCGCACACCACCGCGGCCACCGCGGGGGTGCCGTCCGGCAGCTCGGTGGTGGCCACCGCGAAGGCGTCCTCGTTGCGGTGGTGCCGCAGCCCGCGGTCGCTGACCGCGGCCACGCCCGCCAGCTCCTGCTCCTGGTGGTCGCGCTGGCGCGGCTGGGCGTGCCCGCAGTGCTCGCAGTAGCCGTCGTCGTCCACCCCGCCCAGCCCGCACGCCACGCAGACCGGTCCGTCCGGGACGGACGGCCGGGCGCCGGGCACGGCGACGCCGAGCGCGAGGGTGTCGCCGTCGGCGGCCTCCGGCGCGGCTCTGGGCGGCTTGGGCGGGGCCAGGACGAACGCGTCGGTGGCCGGCCCCTCCCCGGCCTCGGCGGCCGCGGCAGCGGGCGGCGGCGCGGCCGCGGGCGGCGCCGCGGCGGCGGGCGCCGGGGCGGTCAGGTCGAGACCGCAGCTCCCGCAGTAGCGGTCGTCCGCGTCCAGCGGATCGGCGCAGTTGGGGCAGAGCGCCGGGCTGACGGGCTGCGTCGCCCGCGCCGACTCGGGCAGTGGTGGCATCTGTTACACCCACGTCCTGGGGCGGAAGCGGTTGGCGCGTTCCACCAGTTCGATCCTCGTACTGCCCTGCTGGGCGAGCCTTGCCAGGACCCGGTACGAGCGTTCGAGGCCGAACCGCAGGCCCCGCTCGGTCAAGTCGGCGCCCAGCACGGCATGGGCGCCGGATGCGGACGACGGTACGCCCGCGGGCACCGCCGTGTGCTCCCCGACACGGCCGGCGAGCACCCAGTCCAGTGCGCTGCCCAGCACCTCGGTGGCCAACTGCGCGCGCCTGTCGGAGTCCAGGCCCTGCCGCTGCAGCGCCTCGACCTGCAGCCCGGCCGCCCGCAGGTCGGTCAGCAGCGGCTCGTGCGGCGAGCGGTCCCGCAGCCTGGCCCTGATCGCGGCGACCCGCGCGGCCGTGTAGTGGATGGACGACTCGGGCACCGCCTCCAGCGCGGCGACCGCGCCCGCCCGGTCGCCGGAGGCCAGCAGCACCCGGGCCAGGCCGAAGGCGGCGCTGACGTAGCTGTGGTCGCCGGTCCACACCAGCCGGTAGTACTCCGCGGCATTGTCGAGCTGCCGCAGCACCTCGGCGCACACGCCCAGCGCCAGCTTCGGCGCCGGCTCGCCGGGGAAGGCGTCGTAGACCGCGTCGAAGCTCAGCGCGGCCGTCTCGTGGTCGCCGGTGCACAGCGCGGCCAGGCCGCGGTGCCACACCACCCGCCAGTCCGCGTTGTCGTCGGGGTCGGCGAGCGAGCCGAGCACCTGGTGGGCGCCGGTCGCGTCCCCGAGCTCCAGCCGGGCGCGGACCTCCCGCAGCCGCCGCTCGACCGAGTCGACCGGCGCCGACTGCAGGGCGGTGACCAGCTCGCCCGGGGCGGCGGCCGAAAGCCCGGCCAGGAACCCCGCGTTGGGGTCGCCGGGGTCGACGTGCGGGACAGGGAGCGCCAGGACGGCCGCGGTGGTGTCGAGCCTGGCCACCACGGGGAGCGGCGGCGCCCAGCCCTGGGCGGCGGCCGCCGCCGGATACCCGCCGGGACCCGGCAGTTGCGCGGGCACCGCACCGGGCGGCAGGGCTTGGCCCATTGCCGGACCGCCGCCTATTGCCACGCCGCTCTGGCCTGCGCCCATTGCCGCGCCGTTCGCAGCCGCGCCGTTCGCCCCGCCCTGTGCCAGGGCTTTCGCACCGGCCTTGTCGCGGCGTCTGGCGGCCTTCTCCAGCGCCCGGTCGCCGCCGAGCGCGGAGGCGTCACCGGCGACCGCGCGGACCAGCTCGGTGTCCACCACCCGCAGCTCCGGGCCGAACAACGTGGACAGGGCGGGCCGTTGCACCCCGGTCTCCAGGGCGACGATCTCCCGCAGCACCCCGAGCAGCTGGTCGGACATCTCCTCGGCGGAGGCGAACCGCTTGCCGGGGTCCGGGTCGGTGGCCCGCACCAGCAGCCGGTAGAAGGACTCGTAGCGGGAGAGGACCTCGATGTTGCCCGGGTCGGGCAGGCTGTCGACGAAGACGTTGGTGTAGCCCTGGAAGTCGAAGGTCAGCACCGCCAGGGTGCGGGCGACGGTGTAGAGGTCGGAGGCGACCGACGGGCCGACCTCGGCGACCTCGGGGGCCTGGTAGCCGACCGTGCCGTAGATGGCCGACTCGGCGTCGTCCATGCGGCGGACCGCGCCCATGTCGATGAGTTCGAGCCGGTCCTCGGTCTGGATGGCGTTGTCGACCTTGAAGTCGCAGTAGAGCAGGTTGCGGCTGTGCAGGTGGCCCAGCGCCTCCAGGGCCTCGATGGCGAAGGCGATGGCCTGCGCGACCGGCAGCGGGGCACGCCTGCCGTCGGGCGTGCGGCGCTCGTTGGCGATCTCCTTGAGCGACTTGCCGCCGACGTAGGCCATCACGATGTAGCCGTCGAGGGTGCCGGTGCGCTGGTCGAGGTGCTCGACGAAGTTGTAGATCCGCACGATGTTGGGGTGCTCGATCTCGGCCAGGAAGCGCCGCTCGGAGACCGCGGCGGCCAGCGCGTCCTCGTCGCCGGTGTCCAGCAGGCCCTTGAGCACCACCCAGCGGTCGGAGACCGCGCGGTCCACGGCCAGGTAGATCCAGCCGAGCCCGCCGTGCGCCAGGCAGCCCACCACGTGGTACTGCCCGTGCACCACGTCGCCGGGGCGCAGCTTGGGCGAGAACGAGTACGGGTGCCCGCACTTGGTGCAGAAGCCCTCGGTACGCCCGGGTCGGTCGCCGCGGCTGCGGCCCACCGGCGCCCCGCAGTCGCCCTTGCTGCAGAAGCGCTTGCGCTCGGGCACCTCGGGATTGGCCAGCACCGCGGCGGCCGGGTCGGGCCGCGGCACGGTGGGGACGGTGACCAGGCCGGCGCCGAGCTTGCCGCGCCCGGAGCCGGCCGAGCCGGAGCGGCTGCTGCGCACCGACACCGAGCGGCCGGTGGCGGAGCCCGTCAGCGCCTGCGAGAGCCGGCCCGACACCGAGCGCCTGGAGGCCCGGGAGGACGACTTGGAGGACCGCGAGGAGGTGGAGGTGGACGTGCGCCCCGAGTCGGCGCCGGCCGCGCGCGGCGCTTGTGCGGAGGGCGGCGAGGACGGCGGCGAGGAGGGTGCGGGCGGTGCGGGCGGTGCGGGCGGTGCGGCGGCGGCAGGCAGCGGCGCGAGCCCGCAGGTGTCGCAGTACATCTCGCCGCCGCCCATGTCCTCCAAGGTCCCGCCGCAACCCGGCCGTTGGCACTTGCTCACTGTGTCCCCCTCAGCCTTTCCCCTGGTGTGCCACCGCCGCCGGACCCGGGTCCGGCGCTCTTGCGCAGCCGCCCGCGGCCCCGTCCGTCCGGTGCAGGCCCCGGCCCGTACCGGCTACGACGGTCGTACCGTACGCGACGGTTGCGAATCCCGCGGGAACGGTGGGGGACGCCCGCGGGCACCCCTGGTCACCGTCGGTCCTGCGGCGGGCGCTGGACCCCGATCTCGGCCACCGCCTGCTGGTAGCGCTGCACGGTCCGCTCGGCCGCCGCCAGGTCGCAGGGCGCGCTCCACAGCAGCCGCCGGGCCTGGTCGTAGCGTTCGATCAGCAGCGGGTCCTCCGCCATGCCGAGCCTGGCGACCTTCGCGCGGTAGGCGTCGAGCCGGCCGCGCAGTTCGGCGCGCACCGCCAGCGGCGCGGTCACCGCGGTCAGCGACTCCCTGGCCCGCAGCAGCTCGTCGTCGGCGTGCTGCTCCAGGCTGTCCAGCAGCGGCGAGAGCCGGTGCCACTGCGCGGATCTGGTGAACTCCTCGGCCGCCGCGAGCTGTTCGTGCAGCGCGGAGGCAGGGCCGCTGACCGCCGGCACATCCGAGGCGAGGATCTTCGACAGCACCTCCACCCGGGCGCTGCGCGCCTCGGTCAGGGTGCGGTCCGCGCGGGACAGCACATCGCGCAGCCGGCCGAGCCGGTGCTCGGCGTCGTCCCTGACGTGCATCACCGCCTCGACCTCGCGGCGGATGTCGTCCAGCAGCCGGCCCGCCTGCTCGTAGCGCGAGGTGTCGGGGCGGCCGGGCGTGGGCCTGGCCCGCCAGAAGGCCAGCGGGTCGGACACGGTCTGCGCGCGCAGTTCGGTCAGCTCCGCGATCAGCCCCTCCAGCTCGTCACCGGACGGGTGCGCCCCGGGGCGCACCCCCACCGAGTGAGCCAGCGAGCGCACCCGCTGGGCATCGGCGGCCAGCAGGTCGATCCTGGCGGGCAGCGCCGACCACACGGAGTCGGCCGCGGCGACGGTCTCCATCGCCTGGTCGTACCAGCCGTTCATCCGGGTGACGAGCTGCTGGAGGCTGAGCCGCTCGGTCAGCCGCGCAGGGCCGGTCAGCGAGCGGGCGGCGTCGGGGACGGCGGCGCCGGTCACGCTGACGCCCTCGTCGCGCAGCAGTTCGGTCAGCCGCCGTAGTTCCGTCTGGGTCGGCCAGCGCCGCCGGGAGCGCAGCTCGCGGGCGGTGGTCAGGGCGTCGGTGTACGCCTCGAAGTGCGTCCACAGCGCGGTGATCGCCGCGTCGGTCTCGGCCCACCGCTCCTTGGTGACGCCCGTCAGCTCGGCGCCCTCCAGCAGCCGGCGGCCCGAATGGTCCTGGAGCGAGAGCAGCGAGGACTCGACCGCCTCGTGCTCGGTGGCCAGCCGCGCCAGGGCACGGTCGACGTCCTCCCGTCCCATCACCGGTCCGGATGGTCCCGCGACCGCCATCACGCCCTCTCTTCCCACCCTGCCCCTGACCTATTTGTACAACGGTGCGGGCGGCTGGATGCCGGGCAGCACGTCCTCCAGCCAGTTGTGGTACGAACGCTGCCACGAACCGTCGGCACGATAGGTGTTGAGCACCCTGTTGACCCGCCGCACCAGGTCGGTGTCGGCCAGGTTCATGGCCACACCGTACGGCTCCTCGGTGACGGTCGTGCCCACCAGGTGCGCCGTCGGGTCCTGCGCGGCCTGCCCCGCGCCGAGCGCGTTGTCGGTGAAGACCGCGTCGGCCAGGCCGAGTTGCAGCTGCACCAGGCAGTCGAGCTGGTTGGCGACCCGCATCACGGTGGCGCCGTGCGAGCCCTCGTTGAGCTTGTCGTCGCCCGTCGAACCGGTCGCCGTGCAGACGGTCTTGCCCTTGAGCGAGTCGTCGAAGCCGGTGATCGAGGAGTTGTCGGAGGTCAGGATCTGCTGGCCGGCGGTGAAGTAGGCGGTGGAGAAGGCGACGTCCTTGATCCGGTCGCAGTTGATGGTCATGGTGCGGACCACCATGTCGACCGTGCCCGCCTTGATGTCCGGGATGCGGTCGGCGGTCGGCACCGTCAGGTACTGCACGGCGTTCTCGTCGCCCAGGATGTCCTTGGCGATGGCCTTGACCAGGTCGATGTCGAAGCCGGCGAAGTCGCCGGTGGCGGGGTCGCGGAAGCCCCACAGGTAGCTGTTCTGGTCGACGCCGACCCGCAGCTTGCCGTACTTCCTGATCCGGGCGATCGCGGCGCCCGTGTCGGTGCCCGAGTCCGGGTTGAGGCTGCGCTCGGGCTGGGTGCACTTCTGCGAGTCGTCGTGCGCGGTGGCGTAGTGCGCCCTGACCACAGGACCCGGCTGCGCCGCGGTGATGGGGGCGGGGGCGTCCCGCAGCGGGACGAGTGCGCCGAGGAGGGCCAGCGTGCAGGCCGCCGCCATGCCGGCGACTCCGCCCCAGCCGCGCCGATGTCCGACCACCGTCCGTCTCCCTCCCGCTTGCGCCGCGTCCGTGCGCGATATCGCCAGCATCCCGCTCACCGGTATTCCGACAGCCGGCGGCCGATGCCCAGCAGCGCACCCGCCGCGGCGAGCACGGCGAGCGCCGCCGCGCCGTACGGCAGCATCGCCAGGGCGTCGCGGCCGTTGTCGGCGGCGGACTTGAACTCCTTCTGCTCCTGCGTGACGGCCTGCTGCAGGCTCGCGTCGACCGCGTCGAAGCAGTTGCCTGTCGTGTCCTTCACGTCCTTGCCGCTGCTGTCCTTGCCGCCGATGACCTCGGCGACGGCCGTGGTGTAATCCCCGGCCTTGTCGCTCTTGCGCTCAGCGGTGTGCCGCCCGCGCCAGGTCTGCACGCTCTTGACCGCGGCGTTGACGGGATCGCTGCCCGCCGAGTCGTCGGCCAGCTGCAGCGCCTGCGCCAGCACTCCGCCGACGCCCTTGGGGTCGGGGCCGGCCAGCGAGGTCATGCCGTCGGTGAAGTTCTTCTCGTAGGCGTCGCCCGAACCGCGGGCCACCAGCGTCAGGTTCTCGTCGCCGCGGGCCTGCAGCACGCCGATCCGCGCGGTGTTGAGCACCTGCATCGAGCGGGCGCCGTGCGCGTCGGAGTGTTCGAGCTGGTTGCGGGCCAGGGTGTGCCCGGCCACCAGCCACAGCAGCACCACGGCGGAGGCGGCGCTGGCGGCCAGCATGCCGTGGTTGAACACCCGGTTGGTGCGCCGGTAGTGGCGGCGCTGCGCCCAGAGCAGGGCGCCCAGCGCGACCGCGCCCACCGCCCAGGAGACGTACGGCAGCGCCTTGGCACGGGTGTAGTCGCTGCCGAGGCGGTCGGTCTCGATCTGGTAGAGCTTGTCGGCCGCGGACAGCAGGCCGCCGGGCTTGCGCATCTGGGTGTTGGCGTACCGCAGGTAGGCGCCGCCGACCGGCAGGCCCTGCCGGTTGTTGGTCTGGGCTGCCGTCACCAGTTCGACGTACTTCGGCAGTTGCTGGTTGAGCGCGGCTATCTGGGCGTGGGCCTGCGGGGAGCCCTCGCTGTTGGCCGCGGCCTGGGCGATCAGCGTCGAGGCGTTGGTGATGTCGTCCTCGTAGCGGTCGGAGACCGTCTTGGGCTGCAGGCCGCCGACCAGGAAGCCGCCGGTGACGGTGGCGTCGGCGTCGGCGAGCGAGCGGTAGATCTCCGCGGCCGTCGCGCTGAGCGGGGCGCTGTGCTTGACGACGTTGTCCGCGGCGGTGGAGCGGTCGTTGACCTGCCACGCGGTGACCGCGCCGAAGGCCACCACCAGCAGCGCGAGCCCGGCCCCGATGATCCGCAGCCGCCCCGGCTCCGTGGTCGCCGCGGCCCGCATCCGGGCTGCGGACTCCACCCAGGCCCGCCGCCGGCCGGGACCGGGGCCACCCGGCGGCGGTACGGGCACACCGCCGCGCGGTACGGGCACGCCCGCACCCCTGCGCACGTCAGGGCTACCCGCGTTCCCCGTCGGCGTGTGCGTCACATACCCTCCCCCGAGTCCGACTTGCCGCTCGTGCGGAAGTCACGCTGTCAGGCAGCAGTATGGCCGCAGCCGGTGCCATACCTCCAGCGGCCGTGTGATCTTGGCCGGTCACTACCCGCCCCCGACTGATCACACGCACCGCGCAGGGGTTCGGTTCCCGCACCCGCTGCCCGATCGCGCCCCCTCGTGCGGCTCAGCCGTAGTGCGCCCGCAGGGTGGCGTGCGCCTGCGGTGGCGCGGCCAGCTGGTCCAGGCCCAGCAGGGCCGCGCCCAGCACCGGCGGGGCGGTCACCACCCGGGTGCGCGCCTTGGGGGCGCGGGCAGTGAGCAACTCCGCGAGGGTGTCCATCAGATACGGGTTGCGGGCCGCCATCACCCCGCCGCCGAGCACCACGTCGGCCTCCTCGTCGAGCAGGTCCAGGCGGCCGAGCGCGACCACGGCCAGCGCCACGATCTCCTCGGCCTGCCTGGCCAGGATCGTCCTGGCCACCGGGTCACCGGCGTCCGAGGTCGCGAAGAGCACCGGCGTCAGCTCGTACTTCCTTTCCGCGGCCAGCAGTTCCAGGTGCAGCGCCTCGATCAGCGCGTACATCGAGCCGAGGCCGAAGTGCGCGGGCAGGGTGCGGGCCAGTTCGGTGGGCCCGCCGCGGCCGTCCTCGGCCCTGGCGGCGTACCACAGGGCCTCGTCGGCGAGCCCGGAACCGCCGCCCCAGTCACCGGAGATCTTGCCGATCGCCGGGAACCTGGCGGTGCGGCCGTCCGGCAGCATGCCGACGCAGTTGATGCCCGCCCCGCACACCACGGCCACCCCGCGCGGCTCGTCGACGCCGGACCGCAGAATCGCGAAGGTGTCGTTGGCGACCCGGGTGGTGAGCGCCCAGCCGCGCTCGTGCACGGCCGTCTCCAGGCGCTGCTCCTCGACGGGCAGGTCCGCGTTGGCCAGGCATGCCGAGGTGTACGCGGCCAGCGGCCTGCCGTCGTCGCTGCCGCCCTCGCGGACGTCGAACCCGGCGTCCGCCGCCGCCCGCTCGACGATCTCGGCCAACGCGGCGACGGCGGGGCCGACGCCGACCACCGGCGGCTGGAACCCGCCGCCGCGGGCGGCGCCGAGCACCCGCCCGTCGGCGGCGACCAGCGCCACGTCGGTCTTGCTGTTGCCCGCGTCGACGGCGAGCACGCCACCGGGCACGAGCGGCTGCTGGGGGACCTTCCCCGGCCGGGGGCTCGGGGGGATGTTCAGGCCCACGCGAAGTGCTCCCGGTTGTGCGCGATCAGACGGTCGGTCAACTGCTCGGCGAGGTCGTACTGCCCGATCAGCGGGTGGGCGAGCAGCGCGGTGAAGACCCGGTCCCTGCCGCCGCGCAGGGCGGCGTCGAGCGCCAGGTCCTCGTAGGCCGTCACGTTCGCGATCAGCCCGGCGTACAGCGGCTCGACCGGCGCCACCGGCAGCGGCTCCGCGCCGTCGCCGTTGACCGTGGCGGGCACCTCGATGACGGCGTCGTCCGGCAGGAAGGGCAGGGTGCCGTTGTTGTACGTGTTGACGACCTGCACGTCGCCGGCCGCGGGAACGTGCGCCGCTCGCAGCAGGGACGAGGCGAGGGCGACCGCGGCCTCCGAGTAGAAGGCACCGCCGCGCTTGGCCAGCAGCGCCGGCTTCTCGTCGAGTGCCGGGTCGCCGTACATCTCCAGCAGCTCCCGCTCCATCGCGGCGACCTGGGAGGCCCGCGAGGGTGCGGTCTGCAGCTCGCGCACCACCTCGTCGTGGGCGTAGTAGTAGCGCAGGTAGTACGAGGGGACGACGCCGAGCCGGTCCAGGACCGGGCGCGGCAGGTGCAGGTCCGCGGCGATGGCGTCGCCGTGCTCGGCGAGCAGCTTGGGCAGCACGTCCTCGCCCGCAGGGCCGCCGATGCGCACCCCCCGCTCCCAGGTCAGGTGGTTGAGCCCGACGTGGTCCAGGTGTACCTGCCCGGGCGCCACGCCGAGCTTGGCGGCGAAGCGGCGCTGGAAGCCGATCGCCACGTTGCACAGCCCGACGCTCTTGTGGCCGGCCTGCAGCAGCGCCCGGGTGACGATGCCCACCGGGTTGGTGAAGTCGATGATCCACGCGTCGGGCGCGGCCCGCCGGACGCGTTCGGCGATGTCCAGGACCACGGGAACGGTGCGCATCGCCTTTGCGAGGCCGCCCGCGCCGGTGGTCTCCTGGCCGATGCAGCCGCACTCCAGCGGCCACGTCTCGTCCTGGTTGCGCGCGGCCTGCCCGCCGACCCGCAGCTGGAGCAGCACCGCGTCGGCCCCCGCCACCCCCGCCTCCAGGTCGGAGGTGGTGACGACGCGGCCCGGGTGGCCCTGCTTGGCGAAGATCCGCCGGGCGAGCCCGCCGACCAGGTCCAGACGGTGCGTGTCCGGGTCGATCAGCGCCAGCTCCTCGACGGGCAGGCTGTCGCGCAGCCGCGCGAACCCGTCGATCAGCTCGGGGGTGTAGGTGGACCCGCCGCCCACGACTGCCAGTTTCATCCCTTGACTCCAGTCAGGGTCACGCCTTCGATGAAGGCCCTTTGAGCGAAGAAGAAGACCACGATCACCGGCGCCATCACCAGGACGGTCGCGGCCATTGTCAGGTTCCAGTTGGTGTGGTGCGCCCCCTTGAAGGACTCCAGGCCGTAACTCAGTGTCCAGGCAGCCGGGTTGGAACTGGCGTAGATCTGCGGGCCGAAGTAGTCGTTCCAGCAGTAGAAGAACTGGAAGAGCGCGACGGCGGCGATGGCCGGGCGGATCATCGGGACGATCACCGTGACCAGGGTGCGCAGTTCGCCGCAGCCGTCCACCCTGGCTGCCTCGGTGTACTCCTTGGGGATGGTCAGCAGGAACTGGCGCAGCAGGAAGATGGTGAAGGCGTCGCCGAAGGCCATCGGGATGATCAGCGGCCACAGGGTGCCGTCCATGCCGAGCTGCTTGGTCCAGAACAGGTACATCGGGATGATGATCACCTGGGGCGGCAGCATCATCGTGGAGATGACCAGCACCATGACCAGGTTGCGGCCGCGGAAGCGGAACTTGGCCAGTGCGTAGGCCACCGGCAGCGAGGACACCACGGTCAGCACGGTGCCGGACACCGCGTAGACCAGCGTGTTGCGCCACCAGGTGAGGAATCCCGGGGTGTCCCACACGGTACGGAAGTTGGACCACTGCCAGGAGTGCGGCCACAGGTCCCTGGTGAGGGCCTGGTTGTCGCTCATCACCGCGGTGAGGAAGACGAACACGAAGGGCAGCACGAAGAAGGCGGCGGCGGCCAGGCCGAGGGAGTGCACGGCGATCCAGTGCAGCCGTGCCTTGCGGCGGGCGGTGCGCCGGGCACGCGCGTCGGCCGGGTGCCCGGGCGCGGAGGCGGCCGGGGCGGTGAGAGTCGCTTGGGTCATGGGTGATCAGTCCACATCTCTTTCGGTCGGACTTCCTGCTCTCCCCCTGCCTTCGGCGGAAGGTGCCCCCTCCCTTCGCGGACGGCCTCGTTCCTCGGCCGGCCACTGCGGGAGTTCGGGCGTCAGTCCTCCGCCGACAGGAAGCCGTTTCGCCGGCGCATGAGCAGTGCGGTGAAGGCCATCGCCAGGACGAAGAGCACCAGGGCGATGACGCATGCCGAGCCGTAGTCGAAGCGCTGGAAGCCGCGCTCGTAGACCAGTTGCGGCAGGGTCAGGGTCGACTTGTCCGGATAGCCGGGCTCGAACTGCTGGCCCGAGTTGCCGATGATCCCGGAGGCGACCTTCCCCGCCACCAGCGGCTGCGTGTAGTACTGCATGGTCTGGATGACCCCGGTGACCACCGCGAACATCACGATCGGCGAGATGTTCGGCAGCGTCACGAAGCGGAACCGCGCCCAGGCCCCTGCGCCGTCCAGCTCGGCGGCCTCGTACTGCTCCTTGGGCACGTCGAGCAGTGCGGCCATGAAGATGACCATGAGGTCGCCGATGCCCCAGACCGCCAGGATGGTCAGGGCCGGCTTGGACCAGTGCGGGTCGGTGAACCACCCGGGGGTGGGGATGCCGAGGCCGCCCAGGATGTGGTTGACCGGGCCGGTGCCGGGGTTGAGCAGGAAGACGAAGGCCATCGTCGCGGCGACCGGCGGGGCCAGGTAGGGCAGGTAGAAGGCGGTGCGGAACAGGCCCGCGCCGGTCTTGATCTTGGTGATCAGCAGGCCCACGCCCAGGCCGAAGACGACCCGGAGCGTGACCATGACGACGACCAGCCACAGGGTGTTGCGCAGCGCCGGCCAGAACAGCGGGTAGTCCCTGAAGACGTAGGACCAGTTCTTGGTGCCGGTCCAGGTCGGCGGATTCACCCCGTTGTAGTGCATGAAGGAGAAGTAGACGGTCGACAGCAGCGGGTAGGCGAAGAAGACGCAGAATCCGATGATCCACGGCGACAGGAAGGCGAGGTTGCGCAGCGCCGCCTTGCGGCGTTTGGCCCTCAGCAGGGGGTGGACGGCGGCGCTCATCACTTGGCCTGCGCGATGTCCTTGTCGACCTGCGTGTCGACGCCCTTCAGTCCCTGTGCGAGGTCCCTGGACTTGCCCGACTCGTAGGAGTAGCCGAAGTCCTGCAGCGTCACCTGGTAGGCGCCGCCGTTGACGCTCGGCGGGGTGGTGGTGCTGTCCGGGTTCTGCGCGATGTCGAGGAAGGTCTTGAAGGACGGGTCCTGGTCGAGCTTCGGCGAGGTGAGCGCCGCCAGCGTCGAGGGCACGTTGTGGATGGCGTTGGCGAAGGAGACGACCGCGTCGGTGTCGGTGGTCATGAACTTCACCAGCTCCCAGGCCGCGTTCTTCTTGGCGCTGGTGTTGGCGATGCCGATGATCGTGCCGGACAGGTAGCCCTTGCCGTAGGACGCAGCCTGGTCGTCGGGCACCGGGAAGGGCGCCACGGCCAGGTCGTTCATCCCGGCGTCCTTGGCCATGCCGGCCCGCCACTCGCCGTCGATGCCCATGGCGACCTGACCGGTCTGCAGCGGGTTCTTGGCGCCGAACTCGTCACCGAAGCCGGCGCGGTACTTCTCCAGCTTGGAGAAGCCGCCGAGCGCCTTGACCATGTCCTGCTGCCAGCCGAACATCGCCGCGAAACCGGGGTCCTTGGCGACCTGGGACTTGCCGGAGGCGTCGAAGTACTTCACGCCCCACTGCGCGGCAATGTGCATCGGAGTCGACTCGTAGCCGTGGAAGTCCGGCATGAATCCGAGCTGGGAGTACGAGTCGCCGCTGGACTTGGTCAGCTTGACCGCGTCCGCCTTGAACTCGCTGAGGGTCTTCGGCGGCGCCTTGATGCCGGCGGCCGCGAACTCCTTGGTGTTGTAGTACAGCCCGTACGCGTCGCCCAGCAGCGGCAGCGAACACCGCTTGCCCTCGAACTGGGTGTATTCGAGCATCGGCTTGGGGAATGTCGCGGCCGGGTCGATCTTCGACTTCTGCAGGAAGGGCGCGAGGTCGGCGAAGGTGCCGGACGAGCAGAACTGGCCGACGTTGTCGGTGGTGAAGGAGGAGACGACGTCGGGCGCCTTGGAACCGCCCGCCCGCAGCGCCTGGTTGATCTTGTCGTCGGTGATGTTGCCCTGCACCTTGACGTGGATGTTGGGGTGCGCCTTCTCGAACCGGGCGACGTTGTCGTTGATCGCCTTGAGCTCGTTGGGCGCCGACCAGCCGTGCCAGAAGGTGATGGTGACGTCCTTGCTGGCGTCGTCGTCGGCCGAGGTGCTGCTCTGGCCGGTGCACGCGCTCGCGAGCAGGGTGATCGCGGCGCTCGCCGCCACAGCGGCTGCTGCCTTGCGTATACGGGACACTGCTCTTTACCTCCGGGGTACGAGGGGGTGGGCGAGGGCGTGCGGTGCCGTCGGGACGGCAGCCGGGTGCCGTTCCGCTGGGCGGTGGGGGTGGTGCGGTCAGCGCGAGGTGTCGAACACCTCGTCGCGGGTGGTGGCGAGCGCGCTTTCCAGGGCACCGCTCAGGACGGGGTGCATCTCCACGCTGCCGAGGACGAGCCGCGGCCTGGGCACGGCCAGCTCCGCGAGCTCCGACTGGATGAGGGCGCGCAGCGGCTCGCCGCCCGCGACGGCGACGTCGCCGGCCAGCACGATCAGCTCGGGGTCGAGCACGGCGACCACGGAGGCCAGGCCGACCGCCATACCGGTGGCGCAGCGGGCGAGCAGTTCCGCGTACGGCTCGGCGCCGCCCTCCCCGCCCTCGGCGTGGACCGCGGCCGCGCGGCACAGCACCGCGGCGGCGGCGTCCGGCAGCGGGCCTTCGGGGATGTCGAGGCCCAGCTCCCGTGCGTGCCGCAGCACGGCGTTGCAGCCGGCCAGCTCCTGGAAGCCGCCGTTGTTGGTCCTGGTCACGTTGCGGACCAGCGGGGTGCCGGGGACCGGCAGGAAGCCGACCTCGCCGGCGCCGCCGGTCCAGCCGCGGTGCAGCCGGCCGCCGATCATCAGGGCCGCGCCGATGCCCTCCTCGTTCCACAGCAGGACGAAGTCGTCGTGTCCGCGGGCCGCGCCGATCCGCTGCTCGGCGACGGCGGCGAGGTTGACGTCGTTGTCGTACTCCAGCGGCATCGGCAGGGCCGCGGCCAGCTCGTCGAGCAGCGCGGGGGAGTGCCAGCCGGGCAGGTGGCTGGCGTAGCGGAGCCGCCCGGTGCTGGGGTCGAAGGCGCCGGGCGTGCCGATGACCGCGCGGTGCAGGTCGGAGCGGCCGAGGCCGGCGGCCTTCACCGCGCCGTCCAGCGCCTGGACGACCTGCTCCACGGCGCTGCCGGCCCGGTGGTGCGGCGTGGGCAGCCGGAAGGAGCCGACCGTGCGGCCGGTGATGTCGGCAACCGCGGCCCTGATGCGCTCCGTGGTCACGTCGAGCCCCGCGACGTGGGCGGCGGCCGGGTTGACCGAGTAGAGCTGGGCGTTCGGCCCCGGGCGGCCCGCGGTGGTGCCGGTGGCCAGGACCAGCCCGGCCGCCTCCAGGCGGGCCAGCAGCTGCGAGGCGGTGGGCTTGGACAGGCCGGTGAGCTTGCCGATCCGGGTCCGGGAGAGCGTGCCGTGCTCCAGCAGGAGGTCGAGCGCGGCGCGGTCGTTCATGGCGCGCAGGACGCGCGGTGTACCAGGTGTGCCAGCCATGCGCGCCATCCTCCCTCAGTTCACTGTTAGGAAAGTTTCCTATTGGCAACGAAAGGTAGGCCTGCCGCAAGGGGAGCGTCAAGGGGTGCAGAAGGCCGTGCGGCCAAGTCGTTATCTACCCGCAGGGGGCCGTCCGTAGACGGCCCCCTGCGGGTGGAAGGTGTGCGGTACCGGGACTACTGCTCGCCGGCGGCCGGCGGCGGTACGGACGCGGCGCGCTGCACGGGCGCCGGGCCGTTCTCTTCGGCGCCGTCGGCGACCGGCGCGCCCTCGGCGGCCACCGCCGCCGGATCGGTCACCGTGGCGGCGGGGGTGCCGCCGGTGATCACTATGCCCTCGCGGTCGAAGGCCCGCTTGATCCGCCAGCGCAGCTCGCGCGCCACCGCCGCGGCCTGCCCCGGCATCGTCCTGGCCTGCACCTGGAGCACCACGAAGTCCGAGCCGACCGACTCCAGGCCGAGCATCTGCACCGGCTCCCACAGGTACTCGTCCCAGGGGTCTTCCTTGCTCATCGCGTCGGCGGTCTCGACGACCACCGCACGCGCCCGGTCCATGTCCTCGCCGGAGCCCACCTGGACGTCCACCACGGCCGTCGCCCAGCCCTGGCTGAGGTTGCCGATCCGCTTGACCTCGCCGTTGCGCACGTACCAGATCTCGCCGTTCTCGCCGCGCAGCTTCGTCACCCGCAGGCCCACCTCGACGACCGTGCCGGACGCCACGCCCGCGTCGATGACGTCGCCGACGCCGTACTGGTCCTCAAGGATCATGAAGACGCCTGACAGGAAGTCCGTGACCAGGTTGCGGGCGCCGAAGCCGATCGCGACGCCGGCCACGCCCGCGCTGGCCAGCAGCGGGGCCAGATCGATCTTCAGTACCGACAGGACGGTCAGCGCCGCGGTGCCCAGGATGAGGAACGACGCCACGCTCCTGAGCACCGAGCCGATCGCCTCGCTGCGCTGCTTGCGCCGCTCCGCGTTGACCAGCAGCCCGCCCAGCGCGGTCGCCGCAGCGGCCTCCGCACCCCGGTTCATCCGGTCGATCAGCCGGCTGATCGTGCGCCGCACCACCGAGCGCAGCACGATCGCGATCACCAGGATCAGCAGGATCTGCAGCCCGGCGTTCAGCCAGTCGGCCCAGTTGTCGTCCACCCAGCTTCCGGCCTGGGAGGCGGTGTGGGAGACGCTGTCGAGAGGGGCGGCGGCGGGGGGCGTCGCGGTGGACACGGGCGGAAACCTCCGGAGTGTACGAAGCCTCCACAGTAACGAAGGACCGATGCTGTTCCGTTGCCCCGTTCGAGGAGCGGAACGCCGTCAGGCGGGGGAGAAAAGGGAAGGGGCGCCTGGGGGAGGAGCAGCCGTGTGGCCCAAAACACTCTCGGTCCGTTACCCGGGCATGGTGGCGCGGCGCCCCGCCTTCCGGAGAGACTGAGACAGATCGTCCCGGCGCGAGCCACGCGCCGCCGGCGTTAAAGGAGGCATCCGTGCCGCATGTCCTGGTCCTGAACGCGTCGTACGAGCCGCTCGGCGTCGTACCGCTCCGCCGCGCGCTCGTCCTCGTACTCAATAACAAGGCCGTATGCCTAGAGGAATCCGGCGCCTATCTGCACAGCGAGTCACAGGCGCTGCCCGCGCCCAGTGTCGTGAAGCTCACCAAATTCGTCCGCGTCCCTTTTCGCGGCACCGTTCCGCTGACCCGAAGGGCGCTCTTCGCCCGGGACGGCGGCAGGTGCGCCTACTGCGGTGCCGCGGCCACCAGCGTCGACCATGTCATCCCGCGCAGCCGGGGCGGCCAGCACGCCTGGGAGAACGTGGTAGCGGCCTGCAGACGCTGCAACCACGTCAAGGCCGACCGCCACGTCGCCGAGCTCGGCTGGCGGCTGCGGCACCAACCGGCCCCGCCCTCGGGACTGGCCTGGCGGATCATCGGGACCGGTCATCGGGACCCGCGCTGGCTGCCATACCTGCAACCCTTCGGCGCGGATGACGCCCTGGCCCGGATCGACGGCATATCGGCCTGAGATCCGGGCCTTCGTGCGTCCCGGGGTGCCCCGCCCGCAGGCCGGCCGGGACACCCCGCGACGGCGTGCGCCCCGATGCCCGGGCTTTCCCCGGCGCCCGAGGGTGACATGCGAGGATGGGCGTCTCACCTGACGAGAAGGAGTGGGCCACCGTGCCTGGTACGAACCTCACGCGCGAGGAGGCGCAGCAGCGGGCCGCTCTGCTGACTGTGGACGGCTATGGGATCGAGCTGGACCTGAGCGGCGCCCAGGAGGGGGGCACCTTCAGGTCGCGGACGACGGTGCACTTCGACGTGGCCGGGGACGGCGGCGCGAGCTTCATCGACCTGGTGGCGCCCGAGGTGCACGAGGTGGTGCTGAACGGGACCGCGCTCGACCCGGCCGAGGTCTTCGCGGACTCGCGGATCGCGCTGGACTCGCTGCGCGGCGGGCGCAACGAGCTGCTGGTGGTCGCCGACTGCGCCTACACCAACACCGGTGAGGGTCTGCACCGGTTCGTCGACCCGGTGGACAAGCAGGCGTATCTGTACACGCAGTTCGAGGTGCCGGACGCGCGGCGGGTGTTCGCCAGCTTCGAGCAGCCGGACCTGAAGGCCACCTTCGCCTTCACGGTCAAGGCGCCGCAGGGCTGGACGGTCATCTCCAACTCGCCGACGCCCGAGCCGTCCGCCGACGGGGTGTGGACGTTCGAGCCGACCCCGCGGATGTCGTCGTACATCACCGCGCTGATCGCCGGTCCCTACACCTCGGTGCACGGCAGCTGGGAGGGCGAAGGCCGCAGCGTGCCGCTGGGCATCTACTGCCGCCCGTCGCTGGCCGAACACCTCGACGCCGAGGCGATCTTCGAGGTCACCCGGCTGGGCTTCGACTGGTTCCAGGAGAAGTTCGACTACGCGTACCCGTTCGCCAAGTACGACCAGCTGTTCGTACCGGAGTTCAACGCGGGCGCGATGGAGAACGCCGGCGCGGTGACGATCCGCGACCAGTACGTCTTCCGGTCGAAGGTGACCGACGCGGCGTACGAGATGCGGGCCGAGACGATCCTGCACGAGCTGGCGCACATGTGGTTCGGCGACCTGGTCACCATGGAGTGGTGGAACGACCTGTGGCTGAACGAGTCGTTCGCCACCTACACGTCCATCGCCTGCCAGGCGCACGCCGAGGGCTCGCGCTGGCCGCACTCGTGGACGACGTTCGCCAACACCATGAAGACCTGGGCCTACCGGCAGGACCAGCTGCCCTCGACCCACCCGATCATGGCGGAGATCAACGACCTGGAGGACGTGCTCGTCAACTTCGACGGGATCACGTACGCCAAGGGCGCATCGGTGCTCAAGCAGCTGGTCGCCTACGTCGGGATGGACGAGTTCTTCGCCGGCGTGCAGGCGTACTTCAAGCGGCACGCGTGGGGGAACACCCGGCTGGCCGACCTGCTGGGCGCGCTGGAGGAGACCTCCGGCCGCGACCTGAAGGCCTGGTCCAAGGCGTGGCTGGAGACCGCGGGCATCAACGTGCTGCGGCCGGAGATCACGGTGGACGCCCAGGGCGCGGTGACGTCCTTCGCGGTCCGCCAGGAGGCGCCGGCGCTGCCCGCGGGCGCCAAGGGCGAGCCCGTGCTGCGGCCGCACCGGATCGCGGTCGGGCTCTACGACCTGCGGGACGGCGCGCTGGTGCGCACCGAGCGGATCGAGCTGGACGTGGACGGCGAGCTGACCGAGGTGCCGCTCGCCGCGGGCACCCGCCGCCCCGACGTGATCCTGCTCAACGACGACGACCTGTCCTACGCCAAGGTGCGGCTCGACGAGCAGTCCCTGGCCGTGGTCCGCGGCCACGTCGGCGACTTCACCGAGTCGCTGCCGCGCGCCCTGATCTGGGCGTCGGCCTGGGACATGACGCGGGACGGCGAACTGGCCACCCGCGACTACCTGGAGCTGGTGCTGCACGGCATCGGCAAGGAGACCGACATCGGCGTGGTGCAGTCCCTGCACCGCCAGGTGAAGCTGGCCCTCGACCTGTACGCCGACCCGGCGTGGCGGGAGACCGGGCTCGCCCGCTGGACGGCCGCCGCCCAGGAGCACCTGGCCGCCGCCGCGGCCGGCAGCGACCACCAGCTGGCGTGGGCCAGGGCGTTCGCCGCGACCGCCCGCACCCCCGAGCAGCTGGACATCCTGGCCGGGCTGCTCGACGGCACGGTGGGCTACGAGGGCCTGGCCGTCGACACCGACCTGCGCTGGGCGCTGCTCAACCGGCTCGCCGTGACCGGCCGGGCCGACGAGAAGGCGATCGACGCGGAGCTGGCCCTCGACCCGACCTCGGCCGGCGAGCAGCACGCCGCCGCGGCGAAGGCCGCCCGGCCGACCGAGGCGGCCAAGGCCGAGGTGTGGGCGTCGGTCGTCGAGTCCGACAAGCTGCCCAACGCGATGCAGGAGGCCGTCATCGGCGGCTTCGTGCAGACCGACCAGCGCGAGCTGCTCGCCGCCTACAGCGAGCGGTACTTCGCCGCGATCAAGCAGGTCTGGGCGGACCGCAGCAACGAGATGGGCCAGCAGATCGTCACCGGCCTCTTCCCGACGCTGCAGGTCTCGCAGGCCACGCTGGACGCGGCCGACGCGTGGCTGGCGAGCGCCGAGCCGGTACCGGCACTGCGCCGGCTGGTCGTCGAGGCCCGCTCGGGCGTCGACCGCGCGCTGCGCGCCCAGGCCGCGGACGCGGCAGCGGGCTGACCGCGACGATACGGGTCCCCGGCCGCCGCGCCTGGGACCCGTACCGGCGGTAGGGCGGGAGTATGGGTCCGTGGCCGAGACCTTCGTACGAACCGTGCACACCGCGGACCTGACCCCCGATCAGCGTGCCGCGATCCGCCGGCTGCTGGACGGCGCCTTCGCCGGGCATCCCGACGGCGCCTTCACCGACGCCGACTGGGACCACACCCTCGGCGGCCTGCACACCGTGGTCATCGACGGCGACGAGCCGATCGGCCACGCGGCCGTCGTCCAGCGGCGGTTGCTGCACGGCGGCCGGGCGCTGCGCAGCGGCTACGTCGAGGCCGTCGCCGTGCGCGCCGACCGGCGCGGGCAGGGCCACGGGGCCGCGGTGATGGCGGTGGCCGAGCGGATCATCCAGGGCGCCTACGACCTGGGCGCCCTCGGCTCCGCCGACGCGGCGACCGGCTTCTACGCCGCCCGCGGCTGGCGCCCCTGGGCGGGCCGCACCAGCGCCCTGACACCGGACGGCGTCGTCGCCACCCCCGACGAGGACAACGGGATCTACGTCTACCCGGTGACCGCGCTGGACCTCGACGGCGAGCTGACCTGCGACTGGCGCGACGGCGACGTCTGGTGAGCCGGCCGCGCGGGCGTCAGCCCCGGGCGGCGGTCCGCGCAGGGAGGTTCGCCGGCCGGGCGGGGCTGTGCCAAGTGCGGCGCGGGGCCGGGAGGTTGACGGCCTCGGCGGGCAGGACGCGTTCCAGCCGGAGCAGCAGGCCCGCGGCGCCCAGCGAGGTGCCCACCAGCAGCAGCCAGGGCAGAGCCGCGCCCGCCGCGGTCAGCGCGGTGAAGAGCGACGGCGCCAGGATCGAGGCCAGCGACCAGGACAGCTGGTAGGCGGCCATGTAACGCCCGCGCAGCGCCTCGGGCGCCGCCGCGACGGCCAGCGAACTCGCCGCGGGATTGTGCACCGTCTCGGCGACCGTGTAGAGCGTGACCAGCGCGAGCAGCAGGCCCACTGACACCCAGCCGGCCTGCGGCCGTACGGTCGCGAGCACGGCGAGGCCGGCGAAGGCCGACGCGAAGAGCACCGCGCCCAGCGCCGCCGACCGGGTGCGGCGGGCGCCGCCGCGGCGGCTCAGCCGGGCGATGTGGACCCCGCCGACCGCGCACAGCACCGTGTTGACCGTGAAGGCGGCGCCGGTCAGCGACTGCGGGCCGTGCAGCGACCCGGCGATGAGGAGCGGGAAGAGCACCGACAGGGCCGAATACCCCAGTGCGACAAGGAAGTTGGCGCTGGTGAGGCCGAGGAAGGGGCGGTCGGCGAAGACCACCCGGTAACCGGCGCCCGCCGCCTTGGGTGCCGCCTGCGCCGCCGGCCGAGCGGGTGCCTGCACGCGGCGCATCAGCAGCCAGGCGACGGCGAAGCTCGCCGCGTTCAGCCAGGCCGCGGCGATGAAGCCGCGGTCGCCCGCGAGGGTGACCACCAGCGAGGCGAGCAGCGCGCCCGCGCCGAGCCCGCCGTTGCGCAGCGCGCGGCCGGCGGCCTGCAGCCTGTCCCGGTCCGCGCCGGTCGCGACCTCGCCGATCCAGGACTGCTGCACGGCGGGGAAGGCGCGGTCGCCGAAGGCCGTGCCGAGCGCGACGGCGGCGAACGCGGGCAGCGCGGTGGCGAACGGGTAGAGCGCGAAGCCGGCGCCGCGCACCCCGTAGAGCAGCAGTTGCACCCGCCGGGCGCCGTAGCGGTCCACCGCCGCGCCCGCGAGCGGCAGCGCCGCCATGCCGACCAGCCCGACCGCGGTGAGCACCGCGCCCACGACCGCGAAGGACAGCCCGGTGATGTGGTGGAAGAAGACCAGGCTGAACGGGACGTACATGCCGGAGCCGACCGAGTCCACCGCCATCGCGCCGAGCATGGCCTTCTCGCCGGGGAGGCGGGTGGTGGCTCTGGTGGGGGAGGTGGGGCGTGTGCGTGACGGCGGCATGTCGGTTCTCCCGCAAGTAGGTCGGTGCTAACTAGCTTAGCGCTAAGCTGCTTACGGTCAAGCAAGTTTCTTGCGACAGAGTGGTATGCGGCCGATACTGAAGAGATGGAAGCGGATGCTGTGGATGCCGTCACCGGGCAGTGGGCCGTGGAGCGGCCCGAGCTCGACACCCTTGCCATGGCCGTCTTCGGGCGCGTCTACCGCATCGCGCGGGCGATGGGGGACCGGATGGAGAGCGAGTACCTGCGGTACGGCATCGGGCGGGGGGAGTTCGACGTGCTCGGCACGCTGCGGCGGGCGGGATCGCCCTACACGCTGTCGCCGCGCGAGCTGTCGGCGACGCTGATGCTCACCACCGGGGGGATGACGGGGCGGCTGGACAAGCTGGAGCGCGCCGGGCTCCTGGTGCGGGCGCCCGACCCGCACGACCGGCGCGGGCTGCGGGTCTCGCTCACCGAGCGGGGGATCACCGTCGTCGACGAGGCACTCGTCGCGGGCCTCGCCGTCCAACAGGCCGCGCTTTCCGCGCTGGACGCGGACGAGGCGGATGTCCTTGCCGGACTTCTCCGGCGCCTCCTGGCCGCGTCCCAGTAACGCGAGCGACTCCTCGCGGCCCTGACGGCTTGCCCTCTGAGCAGAGGGTGGGCGTTTTTCAGGAGCGCGGGGAACCGCGCGCGCGACCACGACGGACCGGAAGATGCGAGCCCACAGCAAGGGGCAATCACCCAGGGGCGCGGGGAACTGCGCGACCAGCCACGACGCGGCCGCAGACAATCAACGCACCGCAGAGGGCAGGACCTCAGGGGCGCGGGGAACCGCGCGCGCAACCCACCACCGGCCGCAACCGTGGGCCGGGGGGAAGCGGCAAAGGGCTCAGCCCTGCTGCTGCTTGCGGGTCTTGTCCGTGGCCATCACGCACCCGGCGATGACGCCGAAGAGCACCAGGGGGAGGGCGACGAAGAGGCCGAGGGTCTGGATGACGCTCAGACCCGAGCCCGGGTCGTCACCGTCATCGCGCGTCAGCGCGAACGCAGGGGACGACACCAGCAGCATCACGGTGGTCACCGCGGTGACGACGCCGGCGCGCATGACCTTCTTGTTGAGCTTCTTGTCCACGTGGCCAATGTAGTGACCGCCCCGGGGACCCGCGCGCCCGGGGGTGCTTTAGGGTTCGCCGTCCGGGTCCAGGGCGCGGCGGATCTCGTCGGTGAGGGCGTGCAGCCGCCGGGACGCGGCGAGCTGTTCCAGCGTGAGCGCCTTGCCGTCGGGGTCGGCGACGGGAAGCCGCCAGTTCGGGTACTGGTCCCATGTGCCCGGGAGGTTCTGCGGACGGCGGTCGCCGACGGCGTCGGGCAGCCAGACGCCGACCATCCGGGCGGGCGTGGCCGCCAGGAAGCGGTGCACGGCCCGGACGACGGCCTCCTCGTCGGCCGCGCCCTCGGGCAGCAGCCCGAGCCGCCCGAGCAGCGCGATCCACTCGGCGACCTCCGCGGCGTCCTCCGCCTGCTCCTGCTCCAGCGGGCGGGTGAGCAGCCCCAGCCGGTGCCGCAGCTCGACGTGCTCGCCGGTCAGCCGGGCTGCGGTGCTCGGCAGGTCGTGGGTGGTCGCGGTGGCCAGGCAGGCCTCGCGCCAGGCGGCCGGGCGCAGCGGGCGGCGGTCGGCCCCCGCGCCGTCGTAGTTGCGTTCGAACCACAGCACGGAGGTGCCGAGGATGCCGCGGTCGGCGAGCTTCTGCCTGACCCCGGGCTCGACGGTGCCCAGGTCCTCGCCGATGACGACGGCGCCGGCCTCGTATGCCTCCAGGGCGAGCAGCCCGAGCATCGCGTCGGCGTCGTAGCGCACGTATGTGCCCTCGGTGGGCGGGCGGCCCTCCGGCACCCACCACAGCCGGAACAGGCCCATCACATGGTCGATCCGCAGGCCGCCGGCATGCCGCAGCATGCGGGCGATCAGGTCGCGGTACGGGGCGTACCCGGTGGCGGCGAGGGCGTCGGGGCGCCAGGGCGGCAGGCCCCAGTCCTGGCCGCGGGCGTTGAAGGCGTCCGGGGGCGCCCCCGTCGACATGCCCCTGGCCAGCACGTCCTGCATGGACCAGGCGTCGGAGCCGGCCGGGTGGACGCCGACCGCGAGGTCGTGCACCACGCCGATCGGCATCCCGGCGTCGCGTGCGGCCCGCTGGGCGGTGGCCAGCTGGCTGTCCGTCAGCCAGGTCAGCCAGCAGTGGAAGTCGACCCGCTCCAGGTGCCGGCTGCGGAGCCTGGCCACCTGCGCGGAGCGCGGGTTCTGCAGCCCGGCCGGCCACTTCTGCCAGTCGGGGCCGTGCAGTTCGGCCAGCGTGGACCAGGTGGCGTGGTCGTCGAGCGCCTGTCCCTGCGCGGCCAGGAAGTCGGCGTAGGCGGCCCGCCGGCCGGGGCTGAGCGGCACCTGGCGCAGCAGCTCCAGCGCCTGCGCCTTCAGCTCCCAGACCGCGTCCCGGTCGATGAGCGTGTCCTTGAGCAGCACGTTGTCCCGCAGGGCCGCGGCCTTGACCAGCAGCCGCCCGGCCTGCTCGCGGGCGTCCCTGGACAGGTACGCGTACTCGGGGACCTCCTCGATCCGCAGGTAGACCGGGTCGGGGAAGCGGCGCGAGGAGGGGCGGTACGGCGACGGGTCGGTGGGATGGCCCGGCACCGCCGCGTGCAGCGGGTTGATCTGGACGAAGCCGGCGCCCAGCGCGCGGCCGGACCAGGCGGCCAGCTCCGCCAGGTCACCGAGGTCGCCCATGCCCCAGGAACGCTCGGACAGCGTGGAGTACAGCTGCGCCATGAAGCCGAACGCCCGGCCCGGCGGCCCCGCGACCCGTGCAGGCGCCACCACCAGGTCGCCCCTGGCGGCCCGCCCGTCGGGGGCGGCCGCACGCAGCACGTAGCGCCCGGGCTCCCGCGGCACGGCGGCCAGGCGCTCGCCCGCCGCGGTCTCGACGCTGATCTCGGTGCCCTCGGGCAGACCGGTCAGCGGCTGCCCCGCACGCAGCACCGTGCACGGCGCCAGCAGCCGGTGGGCGGTGCGCATCTCGTGCGCGGCCAGCGCGTCCCGCACCGCGTGCGGCGTGGACGCGTCCACGCCCAGGGCGGCCAGCACGGCCACCACGGTCTCCTCGGAGACCTCGACCTCCTGGCCCGGGGCCGGTTGGTACGTCACATCCACGCCGTGCAGCGCCGCCAGCCGTGCCCGGTCCATCAAGCCTCCGCCTTCATGCGGTCTCTTCCGGTCGATCCCAGAGCCCTACCCCTTCCGGGGTGTGCCACACCCGGCGCGTTCGGTGACGGTGGGGTTGTCCCCACCCCTGAGAGGGCGGCAGACGCCATGGTTCACCCGGTCGGCACTCCGTAGCGTCGTGAACATGGCTACGAACGGCACCTCCGCTGTGGAACTCCGCTCCCTGACCCGCACCTACGGCCGCGGCGACGCGGCGGTGCGCGCGCTGCGCGGGATCGACCTCGCGCTGCCGCGCGGCAGCTTCACCGCGGTGATGGGGCCTTCGGGCTCGGGCAAGAGCACGTTCCTGCAGTGCGCGGCGGGTCTCGACCGGCCGACCGGCGGCGAGGTGCTGCTCGGCGGCGAGCCGATCACCGGTCTGAACGAGAACCGGCTGACCAAGCTGCGGCGCAGCCGTATCGGCTTCGTCTTCCAGTCCTTCAACCTGCTGCCCTCGCTGACGGTGCAGCAGAACGTGCTGCTGCCGCTGCGGCTGGCCGGAGTACGCCCGGACCGCCGCCGGGCGCAGGCGCTGCTGGCCGAGGTGGGCCTCGAAGGCCACGGGCGGCGCCGGCCCGGGCAGCTGTCGGGCGGGCAGCAGCAGCGCGTCGCCATCGCGCGGGCGCTGATCAGCCGGCCCGAGGTGGTCTTCGCCGACGAGCCGACCGGCGCGCTGGACACCGGCACCGCCCGCGACATCCTGGACCTGCTGCGGCGGGCGGTCGACACGATGGGCGCCACCGTGGTGATGGTGACGCACGACCCGGTCGCCGCCTCCCGCGCCGACCGGGTCCTCTTCCTCGCCGACGGCCTGCTGGCCGGCGAACTGCACGCCCCGACCCCGACCGCCGTCGCCGACCGCATGGTCGCCCTGACCGAGCGCCCGCAGGCCGGCCCGTCCCTGGGAGCGGCGGCATGACCGCGACGGCCGCGCCGGCGGCCCCCGCACCGCGTTCCCCCGCCGCCGCGCCGATGGCGCCTGCCACCCCGGGAGGGGTCTTCCTGTGAACGGGCTGGCTCGTGCGTCCGTACGCTTCCGCCCCGCGTCCTTCGTCGGGACGTTCGTGGCGCTGCTCTTCGCCGCCGCGGTCGTCACGGCCTGCGGCACCCTGCTGCAGACCGGGCTGACCGCCCATGTCGCGCCGGTGCGGTACGCCCATGTGCCGGTCGTCGTGGCCCCCGACCCCGACGCGCGGATCACCGTCGGGCACGGCGGGGACCGCGACACCGAGGCGGAGCCGCTCACCGACACCCCGCGGCTGCCCGCCGCCCTCGCCACCCGGATCGCCGCGGAGCCGGGCGTCGCCGCCGCCGTACCCGACGTCGCCTTCCCCGTTCAGGGCGCCGGGCTGCCCGCGCTGACCGGGCGCAACTGGGACGCGCGCCTCGTCGAGGGCGCCGCCGCCGTACAGGGCCACGCGCCCGGCAGCGGCGAGGTCGTCCTCGACCCCGGCACCGCGCGGGCCGCGCACACCGGCGTCGGACGTACCGTCACCCTGACCGCGCCCGGCGGAACCGCCGCCTACCGGGTGGCGGGGCTGACCGCGCCGGGCCGTTCCGCGACCGCGTACTTCGCCGAGTCCGCCGCGCCCCGGCTGTCAGGACACCCCGGGCTCGCCGACGCCGTCGCCGTCCTGCCCCGCCCGGGCGTCGCCACCGCGGAGGCCGCGAACCAGGCCAGGCACGCCGTCGGCGGCGCCGCCCAGGTCCGCACGGGGAACGGACGCGGCGCCGCCGAGCAGCCGCAGCTCGCCGGAGCCAAGGAGATGCTCACCGCCATCGGCGCCTCCTTCGGCGGCATCGCCGCCGCCACCGCGGTCTTCGTGGTGATGGGCACCGTCGCGCTCGCCGTCGGCCAGCGCCGCCGGGAGATCGCCCTGCTGCGCGCCATCGGCGCGACCCCGCGGCAGATCCGCCGCACCGTCGCGACCGAGGCGCTGCTCGTCGCCCCGCTCGCCGGGCTGGCCGGCATCCTGCCCGGCCTCGCGCTGGCCTGCTGGTGGCTCGGCCAACTCGTGGACAGGGACGCGGTGCCGCACGGGGTGACCCTGGCGGTGGGCTGGATCCCGATGGTCGCCGCGGTCGGCGCCGGGCTGCTGGCCGCGCTGAGCGCGGGCCTGCTGGCGGCCAGGCGGCCGTCGAAGGCCCGGCCCAGCGAGGCGCTCGGCGAGGCCGCGGTGGAGCGGCGCAGGCCCGGCGTGGTCCGTACGGTGCTCGGCCTGGCGGCTGTCGCGGGCGGGGTCGTGCTGGCCGCGGTCGCCGCGCACACCACGGGCGACGACGCCGCCTCGATCGCGCTCGGCGTCGTCTTCAGCTTCATGCTCGGCGTCGCCTTCCTCGGCCCGGTCGTCGCCTGGCTCGCCTCCGCCGTGCTCGGGCTGCCGCTGCGGGCCGGCGGCGCCGCCAGCGTGCTGGCCGCGGCCAACACCCGTGCCAACGCGCGCAGGCTCGCCTCCGCGATCACCCCCATCGTGCTGGTCACCGCCTTCGCCGGGACGCTGCTGTGCATGCAGAGCTCGATCCAGCACGAGGCGTCCCGGCAGATCAGGGACGGTGTCGTCGCCGACCAGGTGGTCGGCTCCGGCGCGGGCGGGCTGCCGGCCGGCACCGCGGCGCGGGCCGCGCAGGTCAAGGGCGTGGCCGGCGCGGTGGGCGTGCTGCGCAGCGGCGCCCTCTACCGGGCGAGCGGTTCGCTCAACTCCACGAGCGTGCTCGGCGTCGACGGCGACCCCGCCCGGCTGCCCGGCGTCCTCGCGCTCGGCGTACGCACCGGTTCGCTCGCCGACCTCACCGGCGACGGGCGCACGGTCGCGGTCGACACGCTGCTCGCCGCGACGGCCAAGGTCCAGGTCGGCGACCGCATCTCGCTGTGGCTCGGCGACGGTACGACGCTGCGGCCGACCGTCGTCGCCACGTACAGCCGCGGGCTGGGCCTCGGGTCGCTGCTGCTGCCGCGGGCCGCGGTCGCACCGCACGCGGCGAGCGCCTTCGACACGGAGGTGCTCGTGCACGACGGGCCGGGGGCCGACGCGGGTGCGGTACGGCGGGACCTCGGCCGGCTCGACGTGCCCGGCCTCCGGGTCACCGACCGGGCCGGCTACCGCGCGCAGGCCGACCGCGACCTCGAACTCAACGCCTGGGCCAACCGGGTGATGGCCGCGGTCCTCGGCGGGTTCGCGGCGGTCGCCGCGGCCAACACGCTGGTCATGACGGTGTTCGACCGGCGGCGCGAGGTCGCGCTGCTGCGGCTCGCCGGGACGACCCGGCGGCAGGTCTTGCGGATGCTGCGGCTGGAGGCGGTGCTCGTGGCCGTGGCCGGCCTGGGTATCGGGGCGGTCATCGCGTGGATCACGCTCGTCCCGATCGCCCGCGGCCTCACCGGGGCGTCCCCTTACGTCCCCGCCTCCACCGCGATCGGCCTCGCGGCCGGCGCTGTCGCCCTGACCCTCGCGTCCACGGCCCTCCCGGCCCGGACGATCCTGCACCGCGCACCGTAAGGGGGTACCCCACCCTGGCCGCCCCTCTCCCGGGTCCCGGGACCTTCCCCCGGTGGTGTGCTGGGGCGCGCAGTTCCGCCCCCGGGGCTTCGCCTGGGGGTACCCCCAGCGCCTCCTGACAAGCGGTCACCCTCCGCGCAGAGGGCACGCCACCAGGGGCGCGGGGAGCTGCGCGCTCAGCCCGATCGGTGGGAAAGGGTGCGAGCCCGCCGCAAGGGGCAATCCCCCAGGGGCGCGGAGAACTGCGCGACAAGCCACGACGGCGGGGGAGAAAGCAACGCCACGGCACGTGGCACCCCCGGGGGGCGCGGGGTACGAGCGGAAGGCCCGTACCCCGCGCAAGCCACCCCGGCTAGGGCGTCGTGGAGGTGATGATCACACTGCCCGTGCCGGCAGGCGTACCGCCCGCGTCCAGGAGCTGGACCTGGCCGAAGAGCTGGCGGCCCGCGGGGGCCGCCGCCGAGGCCAGGACGGACGCCGAGACGGTCGCCGACGCACCGTGCGGCAGGTTGACCGGGGCCGACGTGTCGACCGTGACCTGGCCGAGGGCGGCCGAGTAGTAGACGTCCTCGTAGGAGTAGGTCGTCGAGCCGGACGGCACCGAGTACCCGTCCACCTCGAAGGTGTACGTGCCCGGCGCCGGGTCGGCGAGGCTGACCGCCTCCTCCGCGTCACCGTCGGCGGACTGCGCGATCAGCACGCCGTCGAGGTAGACGTAGAGGTCGAGGTCGGCCTGCTGGTCGGAGGGCGACCCGATCGAGACGTCCAGCCGGGAGACCCCGGAACCGAGCGTCAGCGAGGTCGTCCGTGAGCCGCCCTGGGCGATGGTCGGCGTCGCGGTGAGCGCCGAGCCGAGCGGCCCGCCGCTCAGCGAGCCCCCGCTGATCGGCGCGAAGCCGTTGCTGACGGTCCAGCTCACCGGCGCCGGCGTGCCCACCTTGGCCTCGGGTACGGTCTGCACGGCCGGGTCGAAGGACGCGCCCAGGACCGAGACGGTCAGCACGTACGGGTTGTCGAGCTGCGGCGAGGTGCGCCGGGCCTCGACCTCGATCTCCCACACGCCCGGCAGCGGGTCGGCGTAGGACCGCAGGTCGGGCCGGCAGGTGTTGGCGGGGTTGTTGTAGTTGGGGTAGCAGTCGGGCGTCTGCGTGGAGTCCAGCGGCACACCGTAGGGGTGGATGGAGATGAAGCGGGTCTGGCTGCCCGGCTTGAGGCCGCCCATGGCGACTTCGAGCGAGGTCGCGCCGGCCGGGACGGTGAGGAAGTACGAGCGGGTGCTGTCCCGCTGGATCGTCCCGGAGCGGGTCAGGGTGTAGGACGGGCCCGCGATCGGCGTGGAGACGACGACGGCGGCCGCGACCTGCGTGTCGGTGCCGCGGGTGAGCGGGTCGTCGACGTTCAGCAGCGCGCTGTGCACACCGGCGGATCGCGGTTTGGCGGTGACCTTCACGGTGACCGGCTTGTCCAGCGGCAGCACCACGAGGGGGCTGCCGACGGAGAAGGTGCCGTCGTTGCCCGCCCAGCTCAGGGTGTGCAGCTGCGCGTAGGCCGGGCCGCTGGTGCGGGTGACGGTGACGTTGTACGTCCGCTGCTGACCGGCCGCCAGGCCGCCCTCACGGTCGTAGACGCCGGTGCCGTAGCCGGGGGTCCGCAGGTAGCTCGACAGGGCGGTGTCGACCGGCGCCTTGACGGTGTACGTGTCGGTGGTGCCGCCTTGCCGCAGCAGGTTCCAGGCGGGGCCGACGGCGACGAGTCCCGCGCCCTGGTCGACGGTCTGGAAGCCGGGGATGTTCGTGGCGGTGCTGATCAGCGCGGTGCGCAGCTGCGCGGGGGTGACCGCCAGATGCTGGCCCTTGGCGGCGGACAGCAGCAGTGCCGCGGCTCCGGTGGCCTGCGGTGAGGCCATCGAGGTGCCCTGCAGCATGGCGTAGCCGGGCGGCAGGTCGTAGCCGGCGTCGGCGACGGGCGCACCCGGCTCCCAGGTCGGCACCGAGTTGATGGCGGCGCCGGGCGCGGTGATGACGGGGGCGAGGCCGCCGTCCTCGCGCGGGCCGCGGGCGGAGAAGGGCAGCAGCGAGTACGGCACGGTGGTCTGCGAGCCGTAGTTGGCCGCCCAGGTCTCCCGGGAGATGGACGCGCCGACGCTGAGGACGTGGTCGGCCAGGCCCGGGTCGCTGATGGTGTTGACGCCGGGGCCGTCGTTGCCCGCGGAGATCACCAGCTGCACCCCGTAGGTGTCGATCAGCTGCTGGTAGAGCAGGTCGCGGGCGCTGGCGCCGTCGTTGAGCGCGCCGAGGCCGCCGATGGACATGTTGACGACGTCGACGTGGTGGTTGACCACCAGGTCGGTCATGCCCTCGGTGAGCGCGATGTTGGTGCAGCCGCCGGTCCAGGTGCAGGCCCGGGAGGAGACGATCTTCGCGCCGGGCGCGGCGCCGTTCATCCTGCCGCCGAAGAGCCCGTTGGCGGAGGTGATGCCGGCGACGTGCGTGCCGTGCTCGGACTGCACGAGGCCGATGTTGACGAAGTCGGCCGTCTTGCCGACCCAGGGGCCGCCGTAGGGGTCCATCGGGACGCCCTTGCGGATCTCGATGGTGAACGGGATCGACTCGGAGATCGCCGTGGCCGGGTCGTCGGTGCCGAAGTGGCCGATCTGGAAGCCGTCCTTGTACGGCTTCATGGCGGCGTTGTCGCCGAAGTCGCCGTTGTTGTCCAGGTCCACCCGGACGGTGCCGGCCGCCGGGTCGTAGAGCACGCCCCAGACGTCGGTGGTGTCGCCGTCGCGGTTGAGGTCGCCCAGCATGTCGCCGCCCTTGGTGGCGGCCTCGGCGAAGGTGCTGAAGAAGTAGCTGCCGGCGGGCGCGGTCCAGGTGCGCTCCGCCGCGGTGAAGGACGGCCCGGAGACCGCGGTGACCATGGGCCGCCAGGTGGCGTCGCCGTCGAGTATCGGGTCGGTCGAGGTGACCCAGTCGACGATCTTCCGCTCGCCCGTGGTGGTCTTCTGCAGCGCCGGGTGGCCGACGTCGACGCCGGAGTCCAGGATGCCGATGGTGATGCCGCGCCCGTCGGCGGTGGGGTGGTCCTTGACGAAGTCCACCGCGCCGGTCTCGAAGGCGGGCTGGTACGGGTTCTTGGCGGGGGTGTTCCTGTCGGGACCCGGGTAGGTGGTGGCGGGCTTGCCCGGGTGGCGGGACGCCGCGGCGGTGGTGTCGGCGGCCGGCGTCGGGTCGTCGAGCTTCACCTCCTGCCGGAGGTCGATGGCCAGCACCGAGGGCAGCTTCTGCGCCGCGCCGATCGCCGCGTCGGCCTTGGCGGTGGGCACGGTGGCGCGGACGTAGCCGAGCTGGTCGTACGTCCGGCCGACGCTGGCGCCCTGGGCGTGCAGCCGGGAGCTGATCTCCGCGGTGCTGCCGGGCTTGCCGGCGATCATGAAGGTGACGTTCTTGTCGCCGTCCGCCTTGGCCTTGGCCAGCAGGGTGGCGTCGGCGGAGCCGAGCTTGTCCGCCGCGTCCTTGCCGGGCTCGCCGGGGGCGTCCGAGCCGGTGGCGGGGGAGGAGGGGGCGGGGTCGGCGACCGCCAGCGCGGGGCCGGCGGCCGTCAGCGCGGCCACCAGGCCCGCGGCGAGCGCGAGCCGGGCCGCGCGTCTCTTGCCTGGTATGTGATCGAGTGGCATGGGCATCCCTGTTCGGACCATCGGATGGGTGTGCGGAAAACGGAACCGTACGCCTCGTCACCTTGCCGGGGAAAGCCGCTCTTTGTGGTGCGTTGACCTTCCGTTGGGTCTTGCGTGACGTGTTTCCGCCAGTGTCGTACCGCCGCAAAACCGTCCAAGAGCCGTGAGGCGGGCTCAGCGGGGTGTCACCACGACATAGGCGGCGGGCAGTTGGTCCGCCGTGGCCACCAGCGCGGTGCGCACCACGGCGGCCTGCTGTTCCACGGCGTCGCGCAGCTTGGCCGCGGTGACGTGCAGCAGCGTGATGCCCAGCGCCTCCAGCCGCTCGCGCTGCTGCACGCAGCGCGACCAGATCTCCGCGTCGCCGAAGTCCGCACCCGGCAGGGGGGTTTCGTCGCGCTCCCCGGCGTAGAAGGCGTCGCCGAACGGATCGGCGTAGACGTCGTCCGCTTCCGGGCCGCCGTCCATCGCCGCGGACTCCCGCGTCGCGTACGGGTCCGCGCCGCCCGGCGGCAGGCCGGGGCGCGGGTCGATCGCCAGGGCCACCGCGTGCTCGGGCCAGTAGGCGTCCACCGCGCCCAGCGGCGGCCCGCTGGGCAGCCGCAGCTCCACGTTCCAGACCGGGTCGGGCAGTTGCTGGCCGCGCACCATCGCGTAGAGCCGCTGCTCGGCCATGGTGCGGTCGGCGGTCCGCAAGGCCCCGACCGCCGCGGCGACCTGCGGGCGCTCCAGCAGCCCCGCGGCTGCCAACTCGTGCAGGACGGCCCCGGCGTCGCAGTGCCCGCCGCGTACCGCCTCGGTCAGCAGCCGCCGTACGGTCTCGGTGTCGTCCAGGCCCGCAACGGCGTCGGCCAGGGCGCGCGGCACGGGGGCGCAGGGCAGGCCCGTCACCTCCTGCGGGCGCGGCAGGGTGCGGGTGCGGTGGACGGACACCTCTCCGGCGTCCCGCAGCCTGCGCCGGTGCGGCACCAGGACGTCGATCCGCGGCAGCCCGGGAAGCGGCGGCACGCACAGGAAGCGGTGCAGGGCGAGCGCGGCCAGGCCCGTCACCATGGCCTCCCGGCCGCCGCTGCGCGGCCCGTGCGCGTGCGGGCCGGGGCCGGCGTAGAGGAGGGCGGCCTGCAGCCGCTCGTGGCTGGTCGGCTGACCCGAGTGCAGCAGGTACACCTGGGGGAGCAGCTGCCGCCAGGGGCCGCCGGGGCGGCAGCGGGCGGCGACCAGGGCCGGAGAGAGGCCGTGGTCGCGTAGCTGATGAAGCGTCAGGACCCGTTGCTGCGCGGGCAGTCGGCGGTCCAGGGCGCGGTGGGTGCGGGAGTTCGCGTTCATGGCGACGTCGTTCCCGCTGCCCGGGCGGTCACTAACCGCTGTTACGCGCTCGTCGACAAAACGGGACAAGGCCGGGCTAAAGTCCAGATGTTCGGATGCCGATCGGCGTCTTTCACCTGTTCGGGTGACGGGGGCCGCCCCACCAGGCAGGACGGCCCCGCGCCAGGATCAGATCGCGGTGCCGGGGCGGGCGGCCTCGGCCGTGCGGGCGTCGCACATCTGTGCGCGCCATGCCCGGGCCAGGTCGTCCCGCCCTTCGAGCACCAGGCGGCGCAGCGCGGGCGCCGCGTCCGGGTGGCCGTCCAGCCACCCGTCAGTGGCCGCCAGCGTCTCCTGCGCGTCCCGCAGGGCCGGGAAGAGCCCGGTGACCACCGCCATCGCGGTCTCGATCGAGCGGGTCGCCCACAGCTCCTCGAGCGCCGCGAAGTAGGCCGGTGTGAACGGCGCGAGCAGCTCGCGCTGCCCGGCCTGCGCGAAGCCCGCGATGGTCGCCTCCACCAGCGCGTTGGACAGCGCGTCGGAGTCCACGACGTCGGCCCAGGCCGCGGCCTTGACCTCGGCGGAGGGCCGGGCCGCCAGGCAGCGCACCTCGTGCCGGTGGCCGGAGGCCGTGTCGTCCCTGGCCCGCTCCGCGGCGATCGCCGCGGTGTCCGCCGCGCCGTGCGCGGTCAGCGCGCCCAGGAAGGTCCAGCGCAGCTCCTGGTCCACCGCCAGGCCGTCGATCTTCGCCGTCCCGTCGAGCAGCCCGCTCAGCAGCTGCAGGTCCGCGGCCGAGGAGGCGACCGAGGCGAAGAACCGCGCCCACGCCAGCTGGTGGCCGCTGCCGGGCTCCGCGAGCCGCAGCTCGTGCAGCGCGCCCTGGGCCAGCTCGGTCGCCGCCATGTCGCGGCGGCCGGGCGCCACGTAGTGCGTCAGCGCGGTGCGCGCCTGCTGGTGCAGCGACTGCAGCACCCCGATGTCGCTCTCCCGGCCCGCGAACAGCAGCACCAGGCCCAGGTAGTCGCCGGCCGGCATCAGCGCGTCCCTGGTCATGCTCCACACCGCCGACCAGGCCAGCGCCCGGGCCAGCGGGTCCGACAGGTCGCCCAGGTGGGAGCGCAGCGTGTCCAGCGAGTCCGGGTCGAAGCGGACCTTGCAGTACGTGAGGTCGTCGTCGTTGACCAGCACCAGGTCCGGGCGCGGCTGCCCGGCCAGCTCCGCGACCTCCGTGACCGGACCCGCCACGTCCGTCTCGGCGCGCGCGTACCGCTCCAGGGCGCCGCCCGGCACCCGCCGGTAGAGGCCCACCGCGACGCGGTGCGGGCGCAGTTGCGGGTGCGCCGGGTCGTCCGCGGTCTGCAGCACCGTCAGCTCGGTGATCCGGTCCTCCGCGTCATGGACGACCTGCGGCGTCAGCGAGTTGACGCCCGCCGTCTCCAGCCACGCCCGCGACCAGGCCGGCATGTCGCGGCCCGAGGTCTCGGTGAGCACCGACAGCAGGTCGGCCAGCTCGGTGTTGCCGTACGCGTGCCGCTTGAAGTAGCGCCTGGCCGCCTCCATGAAGGCGTCCTCGCCGACGTAGGCCACCAGCTGCTTGAGCACCGAGGCGCCCTTGGAGTACGTGATGCCGTCGAAGTTGAGCTTGGCGTCCTCCAGGTCGCGGATGTCGGCGACCACCGGGTGGGTGGAGGGCAGCTGGTCGGCGCGGTAGGCCCACGCCTTGCGGCGGTTGGCGAAGGTGATCCAGCCCTCCGTGTACCGCGTCGACGCCACCTGGGAGAAGGCCGCCATGAAGTCCGCGAAGGACTCCTTGAGCCACAGGTCGTCCCACCAGCGCATGGTCACCAGGTCGCCGAACCACATGTGCGCCATCTCGTGCAGCACCACGCTGGCCCGGTGCTCGTACGACGCCCGCGTCACCTTGCCGCGGAAGACGAACTCCTCGCGGAAGGTCACGCAGCCCGGGTTCTCCATCGCCCCGATGTTGTACTCCGGCACGAAGGCCTGGTCGTACTTCCCGAACGGATACGGGTAGTCGAAGGTGTCGTGGTAGAAGTCCAGGCCCTGCTTGGTCACCGTGAAGATCTCGTCCGCGTCGAAATGCCGGGCCAGCGAGCGGCGGCACAGCGCGCTCAGCGGGACGTCGAGGGTCACCTTGTCGTCGAAGGTGCGCGAGTAGTGGTCGCGCTCGACGTGGTAGGGGCCGGCGACGACCGCGGTGATGTACGTCGGGATCGGCAGCGTCGGCCGGAAGCGGGTCGCCGTGCCGCCGCCGTCCGCCGCGGCGGGCTCGCCCTCGGGCTCGGCGTTGGACAGCACCGTCCAGCCCTCGGGCGCGGTCACCTGGAACGTGAAGGGCGCCTTGAGGTCGGGCTGCTCGAAGTTCGCGAAGACCCGGCGGGCGTCGGCCGGCTCGTACTGCGTGTACAGGTAGACCTCGCCGTCCTCCGGGTCCTCGAAGCGGTGCAGCCCCTCGCCCGTGCGGCTGTACGCGCAACGCGCGTCGACCACCAGCGTGTTGCGCTCGGCGAGGCCGTCGAGGGCGATCCTGGCGCCGTCCCAGACCTGCGCCGGGTCCAGCTCCCGGCCGTTGAGCCGTACCGACACCACCTCGGACGCGACGAGATCGGCGAAGGACGAGGCGGCGGGGCGCGCGCACCGGAAGTCGATCACCGTGGTGGACCGGAAGGCGCGCTCCTCGCCCGCGGGCGCGGCACCGACCGCGGACCGCACGTCGAGCGCCACGTCGTAGCGCTCCACCGACAGGACCGCGGCCCGCTCGCGGGCCTCCTCGCGGCTCAGGTTCTCGCCGGGCACGGGCGGCTCCTTCGTCTATGACCACCGGATACGGACAGGTAACGCCTCGCATCCTTCCACGGTGGTAGGACAGTGGAGCCGACCAGCGCGTACGGGGCGGCGCGGGCGGGAATGCCGCCGCGCTCCCGGCACGTTGTCGGTTGGAGGAGCGACATGCCCAGTCCCACCCGGTCGCGCCCGGCCACCCCGGACGCCGCCCCCTTATCCATTCCGCACGAGGAGTACGCAGTGACCGCGACCGACACCACCAAGACGCCGGCAGACTTCTGGTTCGACCCGCTGTGCCCGTGGGCATGGATGACGTCCCGCTGGATTCTTGAGGTCGAGAAGCTCCGCCCGATCCAGGTGCGCTGGCACGTGATGAGCCTGGCGGTCCTCAACGAGGACAAGCTCGACACCCTCCCGGAGAACTACGCGAGCGCCCTGCGCGACGCGTGGGGGCCGGTCCGCGTGGTGATCGCCGCCCAGCAGGAGCACGGCGACGAGGTCGTCGGCCCGCTCTACGAGGCGCTCGGCACCCGCTTCCACAACCAGGCGCTGCCCAGGGACCGGGAGACCATCGTCGCCGCGCTCGAAGCGGTGGGGCTGCCCGCCGAGCTGGCCGACTACGCCGACCGCGACACGTACGACACCGAACTGCGCGCCTCCCACAAGGAGGGCATCGACAAGGTCGGCCAGGAGGTCGGCACCCCGGTGATCGCGGTTCCCGGCGCCGACGGCGAGCAGATCGCCTTCTTCGGCCCGGTCGTCACCCCCACGCCGCGGGGCGACGACGCCGCCAAGCTGTGGGACGGCACGATCATGGTCGCGTCCATCCCGGGCTTCTACGAGATCAAGCGCACCCGGACCGCGGGCCCCAGCTTCGAGTAGTTCGGGCGAGCGGTCGGAAAGAAAGCGGCAGGAAGGAAAGCGGTCGCAAAGATGGCACACCTGGGTCTGGTGGCCGTCGTCGTGCGGGACTACGACGAGGCCATCGCGTACTACACCGGTGCACTGGGCTTCGAGCTGCGCGAGGACACCGCGCGGCAGGACGGCGGACGCTGGGTGGTCGTCGCGCCGCCCGGCTCCCGCGAGACGGGCCTGCTGCTCGCCCTGGCCACCACACCCGGGCAGACCGCCAGGATCGGCGACCAGACCGGCGGCCGGGTCGGGCTCTTCCTGAACACCGAGGACTTCGACGGCGACTACAAGCGGATGGTCGCGGCCGGCGTCGTCTTCGAGGAGGAGCCGCGGTACGAGCCGTACGGCGCGGTGGTCGTCTTCCACGACCTGTACGGCAACAGGTGGGATCTCATCCAGCCGGCCTGAGTTGGTGGAACCGCACAGAGTGAGGTGGACGGGGCGGTGCTCGACGCGCCCGCCCCGTCCGCCGAGCGCGCGTGACCTGGGTCACGCGACCTGCCCAAACGGCCTCGGGGGCGGGCGCGGGAGTCTCCAAGCGGATGATCAGGGCTTTGTCGGGGTCCGACGATGAAGGGTGCTCGGGGGCTGGGCTAGCGTCACGGTGTCCCCCCGATCACCCTCACCCCGCGGAGAACCGATGAGCGCCACAGCTGCACCCGGCCGGGCCGGAACCGTACTCGCCGACCTGCTCCCCGCGTCCTCCGCCGGCCGCGCCCGGCTCAGGGACGCCGCCCTGGTGGCCGGCGGCGCCGCGCTCACCGGGCTCGCCGCGCAGCTGTCCCTGCCGGTGCCCGGCTCCCCGGTCCCGGTCACCGGCCAGACCTTCGCCGCGCTGCTGGTCGGCACGGCCCTCGGGGCGCGGCGCGGCGTCGCGTCCCTCGGCCTGTACGCCGCCGCCGGCGCGGCCGGCCTGCCGTGGTTCGCGGACGGCTCGTCCGGCTGGTCCATGCCGAGCTTCGGGTACATCCTCGGCATGCTGCTCGCCTCGGGCGTGGTCGGCTTCCTCGCCCGGCGCGGCGGGGACCGCACGGTCGGGCGCACCGCGGCGGTGATGGTGCTCGGCTCCGCCGTCATCTACGCCGTGGGCGTGCCCTACCTGGCGTGGTCCGCCCACCTCTCGGCCCACCAGGCCCTCACTCTGGGCCTGCGCCCCTACCTGCTCGGTGACGCGCTCAAGGCCGCGTTCGCCATGGCGCTGCTCCCCACCGCCTGGCGCCTGACCCGCCCCTGACCCCCCCTTGCGCAAGGGGCCGGCGCATTCGGGGGCGCCGCCCCGCGCAAGCCGTGCCCTGGCCACCGCGACCAGCGGAAGTACCACTCGCCGAGGGGAGGCGAGGGGCACGGGGGCGCCCCGGGGTGAAAGACTGAGGGCATGCGTGTGTACCTCGGCTCGGATCATGCCGGCTTCGAACTCAAGAACCACCTCGTCGAGTGGCTGACAGGCAACGGGTACCAGCCCGTCGACTGCGGGCCGCACATCTACGACGCCGTGGACGACTACCCGCCCTTCTGCCTGCGCGCAGCCGAGCGCGCCGCCGCTGACCCCGGCAGCCTCGGCATCGTGATCGGCGGCTCGGGCAACGGCGAGCAGATCGCTGCCAACAAGGTGCGCGGCGTCCGCGCGGCCCTGGCCTGGAGCGAGCAGACCGCCACGCTGGCCCGCGAGCACAACGACGCGAACGTGCTGAGCATCGGCGGCCGGATGCACGCCCAGGAGGAGGCGGTGAAGTTCGTCGAGCTGTTCCTGACGACGCCGTACTCCCACGAGGAGCGCCACCAGCGGCGTATCGACATGCTCAGCGCGTACGAGGCCACCGGCGAGCTGCCGCCCATCCCCGCGAACCACCCGCAGCAGGACTGACCGGGCGATGCCCGAGGGCCACACGATCCACCGGCTGGCCGCCGACCACCGCGAGCGGTTCGCCGGCCGGCCGGTGCGGGCCAGCAGCCCGCAGGGCAAGTTCTCCGACGGCGCCGCCCTGGTCGACGGCCTGGTCATGGCCGAGGCGGAGGCGCACGGCAAGCACCTCTTCCTCGGCTTCGGCGGCGCCGGCTGGGTGCACGTCCACCTGGGCCTGATCGGGAAGTTCGGCTTCGGCGACGGCCTCGCGCCGCCGCCGACCGGCACCGTACGGCTGCGCATAGCCACGCCGTCGCACTACGCCGACCTGCGCGGCCCCGCCGCCTGCGGGCTGATCGCCGAGCCGGACAAGCAGGCGATACACGCCCGGCTCGGCCCCGACCCGCTGCGCCCCGGCGACGACCTCGACCGGGTCTACGCCAGGATCGCCAGGTCCCGGATCAGCGTGGCCGCGCTGCTGCTTGACCAGAAGGTGATCGCCGGCGTCGGCAACGTCTACCGCGCCGAGGTCCTCTTCCGGCACGGTGTCGACCCCTTCCTGGCCGGCCGCGACCTGCCGCGGCCGGTGTGGGACGCGATGTGGGCCGACCTGGCGGCGCTGATGCGCGAGGGCGTGCGCACCAACCGCATCGACACCGTGCGCCCCGAGCACGAGCCCGAGGCGATGGGCCGCCCGCCGCGGGTCGACGACCACGGCGGCGAGGTCTACGTCTACCGCCGCACCGGCCTGCCCTGCCTGGTGTGCGGCACCCCGGTCCGCACGCAGCCGCTCGACGCCCGCAACCTCTTCTGGTGCCCGCGCTGCCAGCCGGGAGCGGGCGCCTAGGGCGGGACCTTGCGGATCCGCCCTAGAACCCGTGCGGCAGCCACGGCTCCAGGTCGGAGCGGAAGGCCGCGGAGGCCTCCGCCAGCGCGCCGGGCCGCAGTTCGGCGACCAGCCCCGCACCGGCCAGCGCCCGCAGCCCGTGCCCGCCCAGATACGCGGCGCCCAACTCCCGCACGGTCAGGGCCAGATCGGCCGGGTCCGAGGTCCGCTCGCAGCTCGCCCCCTTCGCGTCGCCCGACAGCCGCCAGCGCCCCGAGTTCCACGGGCAGAAGGCGTCCTCGACGTCGAGCACGACGTGGACGGGCGCCGCGTAGGCACGCGCCTCCAGGGCCGCAGGCAGGTCCACGAGGCGGACGTGGAGACCGTCGCGCCAGCCGAAGTTGCAGCGGCGGATGTCGGAGACGATCTGCTGCACCGGGTCGTCGACCGGGCGGTTGTGGAAGACCAGCCGGGCCACCAGGTCGATGTCGGTGAGGTAGCGCCACAGCGCCGCGTACGTCACCGGGTCGAGTGCTTCGACGTCCTTGAGTTTGACGGTGGAGTCGGGCACGCCGTAGGTGGTGCCGCCGGCCCTGACGCTGTAGCGGGCGTAGCCGCGCACCTCGCCGTCGACCTCGGCGAGCACGCACAGCCGCGGGCCGAAGCCCCCGCGCTCCCCGGGCGGGTCCATCAGCGGCAGCCGCTCCCAGCCGGGCTGCCGGGCCAGCATGCCGGGCCGCCCGGGCGCCACGCGGGCGTACACCGCCTCGCAGGCGGCCACGCCCTCCGCGGGGGTCACCAGCCGCATCCGCACCCGCCCCGCGCCCGGCGGCACCGCCACCGAGACCCGGGTGGTGTCGATCTCGCCGTGCATCTGCCGGGTCGCGGTGCCGTAGCCGAACCTGCCGTAGATCGACGGCTCCGAAGCGGTCAGCACCGCTGCGGCCAGGCCGCGTTCGCGGAAGTCGTCGAGCTGGCGGCGCATCATCGCGGTGAGGACGCCGCGCCGCCGGTGGGTCGGCTGGACGCTGACCATGGTGACGCCCGCCACGTCCAGCAGGCTGCCGCCCGGCAGGGCCATCCGGAAGTCGAAGGCACCCGCGGTACCGATGATCCCGCTGTCCGCCCGGGCGGTGACCGTCCGTTCGAAGGGCAGGAAGTCCCGCCACATCGCCATCTCTTCGGGGTCCTCGATCGCCCCGCCGAAGGCCCGCCCCAGGCGGAGCGCGAACTCGTCCCAGTCCTCCGCCGCCAGCACCCGCAGATCGATCGTCATGGGCTCTGCCTACCAGGCCGACCCGCGGTGGGGACACACATTTTCTCCCGGGCCGTCCCGCCGGCACTACGAGCCGCCTCCCGGCTCACCCGGACAGCTCACAGCCCATCCGGCCTGCACGGCAGGGCCATCCGTGGATAGGGTCGCCGGGACATGGCGAAAACGGCGGTGGGCGAGGGGCCTCGGCTCAGGTGGCGCAGAAGGCTGCACCGGGCCAGGCTCAGCGTGCGCAAATCCGCCGTGGACTACTTCCGCGGCGGCGCGTCCGACTGGGTCGGCCTCGGCGTCCTGGTCGCGGTCATCCCGATCCTGGCGTACACCACGGTGGTCACCCCCGTGTGGTGCCCGCCCAGCGCCCTGGTGCTGCCCATCCTGGCCGGCGGGCTGCTGCTGCGCCCCTCCAGCCTGCTGCTGGTCTACGCGGCCTCCGCCGTCGCGCTGATCGCCGAGTCCGCCGCCCTCGGCCCGTACCGCGAAGGCCCGGCCAGGGTCACCCCCGGCACCGTCCTCGTGGTGACCGCGGTGGCGCTCACCGGCCTGGTCATCGCGCAGTTCAGAGCCAGGGTCGGGGTGCCGTGGCGGGGCGGCCACACCATGCTGTTCGACCTCAGGGAGCGCATCCGGGTCCAGAGCCGGCTGCCGCGGCTGCCCGGCGGCTGGCACGCCGAGATGTCGCTGCGGCCGGCCGGCGGCCAGTCCTTCTCCGGCGACTTCGTGGTCGCCACCCGCAGTTCCGGCGGCCGGGTGCTCGAAGCGGTGCTCACCGACGTGTCGGGCAAGGGCATGGACGCCGCCTCGCGCTCGCTGCTGCTGTCCGGCGCCTTCGGCGGCCTGCTCGGCTCGCTGCCGCCGCACGCCTTCCTCACCGCGGCCAACGGCTATCTGCTGCGGCAGAACTGGGAGGAGGGCTTCGCGACCTCCGTGCACCTGGTGCTCGACCTGGAGAGCGGCGACTACGAACTGCTCTCCGCGGGCCACCCGCCGGGCGTCCAACTGCACGCGGGCAGCGGGCGGTGGGAGGAGAAGGCCGCCGAGGGGCCGCTGCTCGGCGTCTACGACGGGGCCGAATTCAACGGAGTGAAGGGCACTTTGCGGTCGGGCGACGTCCTGATGCTGTTCACCGACGGGCTGGTGGAGACCGCCGAGCGGGAGATCGCCGAGGGCATGGACCGGCTGATCGGCGAGGCCGACCGCTTCGTGGCCACCGGATTCCGCGGCTCCGCCTGGCGGTTGATCGAGGCCGTCGCCAAAGACGTCAACGACGACCGGGCGTTGCTCGTGGTGTGCCGGGACTAGCCCACGGGAATGGGACTATGGGCCGTGTGTCGTACGGGCGTTGATTGTCGGTCACCGGTGGCACCATGGGTACGGGCGAGGCGGGGGGCGCAGCGGCGGTCCCCGGACCGGCAAGGAACCGAAAGAGGAAGTGATCCGCTGTGGTTATCTCCCTGTCCGCCGCACTGTTGCTCGCGATCGTCCTGGTGGTGATGATCCGGTCCAAGTCGATAAAGGTGGGTCCCGCGATCGTCGCGGCCCTCTTCGGCTTCTTCCTCGCGTCCACGGACATGGCGCCGGACATCAACCGGTTCCTCAACTCAGTGGCCGACACCATCAACCAGATAAAGCTCTGACGCCGGCGCCGTCTTCGGCGCGGTGTCCAGCAGCCGCCGCAGCTCCACGTCGGCGCTCGCCGCGTCCCCGGTCGCCAGCAGGGCGGCGAGCACCGCGATACGGGCCTGCCCCGGCTTGAGCGTGCCGGTCAGCAGCGCGCCCGCCGCGGCCAGGTCCACCGCACCGCCGCCGGTGTAGAGCGGCGCCACGGCGCCGGCCGCCACCCGGGTGCTGACCGCTACCCGCACCCCGCCCGCGACGGCCCGGCGGACGGCGTCGGCGATCTCCGGGTTCGCGTTGCCCGCGCCGGTGCCGACCAGCACGATGCCGCGGGCGCCGGCCGAGACCGCCGCGTCGAAGAGTACCGAGTCGGCGTCGCTGTGGTGCATCACGATGTCCACCCGGGGCGTGGCGCTGCCGCGCTCCGGCAGCGGCAGCGGCGCGCGGCGCGGCTGCCGCCGCCCCCAGCTCACCCGGCCGAACTCCACCCGGCCCAGCGGCGGCCCGTCCGGGTCGCCGAAGGCGCGGGCGTTGACCGTGTGCCGCTTGACGGTGCCGCGGGCGGCGAAGACCTGCCCGGCGAAGACGATCACGGCGCCGATGTCCCGGCCTGAGACGGCCGTCAGCAGCGCGTCGTAGAGGTTGCCCGCCGCGTCGCCGTCCGCCGCGTCCAGCGGCTGCTGGGCGCCGGTGAAGACCACCGGGCGCCGGTCGCCGTGGAAGAGGTCGACGAAGAACGCCGACTCCTCCAGCGTGTCGGTACCGTGGGTGACGACGACACCGTCCACCTCGGGGTCGGCGAGCGCGTCGTGCACCGCGTGCAGCAGCCGCAGCTGGTGGTCGGTGGTGAGCCGGGAGCTGTTGACGGTGAAGAGGTCCACCACCCGCACCTCGACGTCCTGCGGCACCGCGCCGGCTTCCAGAACCTCCCGCCCTGCGGCCTCGGCCGCGTAACCGTCGCCCTGCCAACGGCTGGCGATGGTGCCTCCGGTGCTGATGACCACGACGTGTCGCACGACGCCTCCGCTCCACTGCTGCTACTGATTCCGATCCCTCTGCAATGATATGCGCGTAGACCCGCCATATGATTGCTAATACCGGCTGGTACCGCGCTGAAACCTGGCGGATACTGCTCCTATGGACGCCATCGACAGAAGCATCTTGCGCGAACTTCAGGCCGACGGCCGGCTGACCAACCAGGAGCTGGCCCAGCGGGTCGGCCTGACCCCGTCCCCCTGCCTGCGCCGGGTGCGCCAGCTGGAGGACGACGGGGTGATCCAGACCTACCGCGCGGTGGTCGACCCGGCGGCGGTCGGACGCGGCTTCGAGGTCTTCGCCTCGGTCGAGGTCCAGCGCGACCGCGACTCCGTCGCCGCCTTCGAGGCCGAGGTGCAGTCCACCACCGACGTCGTCGAGGCCTACCGCCTCTACGGCGCCCCGGGCTGCCTGCTGCGCATCGCGGTGGCCGACTCCGACGCCTACGAGCGCTTCTGGACCGAGAAGCTCATCGCCCTGCCGGGCGTCAGCGACGTCAACTCCCAGATGATCATGCGCCGCATCAAGTCCCCCCGGGGCATCCCGGTCGACTGACCGTGCCGCCATTCGCCGCGCAAGGGAGCCGCCCAAGGAAAACCCCCCGGTCGCCGGGCAGGACCCGGGCCGGAGGCCACAGAGCGGGCGACGGGAATCGAACCCGCGTAGCCAGTTTGGAAGACGAGTGCGGTGCCCCCGCGGTGACCTCGTACGGCCCCGTCCAGGGCCTCCGGAGCGTCCGGCCCGCTGTTCCCCGTGGTTCCCCCTCGTTCGCCCCTCAGTCGGGCACGCAGCGGCCACGAAGCCGACTCGGGCTCAACCCGGCGCGTTCTACAACGTCTCATCTCGGGTCAGGATCAAGCTGATCGATCCGTCTTCGAGGTTGATACCGCCCTCAAGGTGCTCGTGGTACCCGTCACGGAGATGGGGCTCGGCAAGGCCGTGGAGTCGCTCGGCAAGTTCCCGTAGTCCGGCGGCATTGGCGGCGATGGTGATCTCGGTAGCGGAGCCGTACACGGTGATCCGAGGTTCATCCATGGAGTCACGCTACAGCGAGGCGTCTAGCCTCTCGATGCGAACTATGGGCGGGGGTCTGGTGCAGACGCCGGCGAGTTGGGGCCATCTCGGAGCCGGAGCGCCCCCGCCGGAGGCATCGTCGTGACTCGGCTGTGCGGGATCAGCTCATGCCGCAGGCCTCCCCCTCGCGGGCGCGCGCGGCGCCGGCCGAGCGGGGCGGAGACAGGAGCGCAGCCGGGTGCCTTGGTGAGGTGGGGAAACGGTCTCTGGGCTGAACGGGGGACAGCGCGTCTACAAGACTCCGAAGAGTGAGGCGGGAAAGCGCTCCGTGGCGATACCGGCGTCGATCATGCCGGTCGTCAACGTCCACATACAGGTGTACGCCGAGCCTGGTGCTCAGGGTCGAATCCTCGTCGGAGCGAAGGGGGCCACGCCACGCCCGAACCACTTCAACGGGCTATGGCGGAAGGCGTGCGCCGAGGTCGGGATCAAGGGCCTGCACTTCCATGACCTTCGGCACACCGGCAACCAGGAGCGGGAACGCGAGATCGCCGACGCCATCGACGGCATGATCGTGAAGGCGCTCAAGCGGGGCTCCGGCCGGAAGGGGCACGTGGGGGGCACGGCGAGCTAGAACAAGATCGGAAATGACAGCGGCCCGGGCTGCGGATTTACCTCCGCCACCTGGGCCGTAGTCGTACAGAGCGGGCGACGGGAATCGAACCCGCGTAGCTAGTTTGGAAGACTAGGGCTCTACCATTGAGCTACGCCCGCAGCGCCTCGATTCTGGCACACCGCACGCTGGTCGGTCGAACCGGATCGGCGGCGGGTGGAATACCGGCTGCCCACGGTCGACGGTGCATGTACTCTACGTGTCGCACCAGCGGGGTGTGGCGCAGCTTGGTAGCGCGTCCGCTTTGGGAGCGGAAGGCCGTCGGTTCGAATCCGGCCACCCCGACCAGCAGTTCACGTGCGGGCAGGCACCCGCGGCGGCGCCGGCCGGGAGGCCTCCGCCGGACCCCGCCCTGCGGGCTTTGTGGTACCGGTAGGATGGGCCGCTGGCGACCGGGCACGCGGCAAGGCCGAGTGCCGGGAGTACCGGGAGTACGACGCGTACCGACGGTCCGCCCCCATCAACGTAAAGCCCCAAGGAGACCCAACCGTGAAGAGCGCCGTCGAGACTCTGAACCCGACCCGGGTTCGACTCACTGTCGAGGTGCCCTTCGAGGAGCTCAAGCCCAGCCTCGACGCGGCGTACAAGAAGATCAACGACCAGGTCACGGTGCCGGGCTTCCGCAAGGGCAAGATCCCTGCGCGCGTCATCGACCAGCGGTTCGGCCGTGGCGCGGTCCTCGAAGAGGCCATCAACGACGCGCTGCCGAAGTTCTACACGGAGGCGGTCAGCGAGGGTGAGCTGAACGTGCTCGGGCAGCCCGACGTCGACATCACCGAGTTCAACGACGGCGACGAGCTGAAGTTCACCGCCGAGGTCGACATCCGGCCGGCCATCGAGATCCCGGACTACTCCGGCATCGAGGTCACCGTCGACGCCGTCGAGGTCAGCGACGAGGACGTCGAGAAGTCCCTGGAGCAGCTGCGGGACCGCTTCGCCTCCACCAGCACCGTGGACCGCCCGGCCGCCGAGGGCGACGTCGTCGTGGTCGACCTGGAGGCCTCGGTCGACGGCGAGGTGCTCGGCGACGGCATCGCCAAGGCCGTCAGCTACACCATCGGCTCCGGCCAGCTGCTCGACGGCATCGACGAGGCCGTCACCGGCCTGTCCGCCGGCGGCTCCGCGACCTTCACCTCCGAGCTGAAGGGCGGCTCCGCCGCCGGCAAGCCGGCCGAGGTCAAGGTCGAGGTCTCCGACGTGCAGGAGCGCGAACTGCCCGCGCTGGACGACGACTTCGCCCAGCTGGCGAGCGAGTTCGACACCCTGGAGGAGCTGCGCGGCGACAGCCGCAAGCGCCTGGAGTCGATGAAGCAGTACGACCAGGCGACGGCCGCACAGGAGAAGGTCCTCGACGCGCTCATCGAGCTGACCGAGGTGCCGATCCCGGAGAAGCTGCTCAAGGACGAGATCGAGACCAGGACGCACAACCTGGAGCACCACCAGTTCCCGCAGATGGGGCTGACCTGGGACACCTACCTGGAGCGCGAGGGCAAGACCCGCGAGGAGTACGACGCGGAGGTGGAGGCCCAGGCGGTCAAGGGCATCAAGACCCAGTTCATCCTCGACGAGCTGGTCAACAAGGAGAAGCTGTCGGTCAACCAGGAGGAGCTCACCGAGCACCTCATGCGGCGGGCCGCGACCTCCGGGATGAGCCCCGACCAGTTCGCGCAGGCCGTCGTCGAAGGCGGCCAGGTGCCGATGCTGGTGGGCGAGGTCGCCCGCGGCAAGGCGCTGGCCGTGGTCGTCGAGGCGGCGAAGGTCACCGACTCCAACGGTGAGGTCGTCGACCTCGCCGACGAGGAGGACGACGCCTCCGCCGAGGACGCCGCCGCGGCCGCGGACGCCGCTGCCGAGGACGCCTCCGCCGAGGACGAGCAGGCCTGACACGGGGTGCGCCCCTGACGGGGGCGCACCTTCCTGCGCAGGGCATGCGCTCAGAGCGAAATGGTGGCCGTACAGGATTGTCGGCCACCACCCGCGCGTTAGGGTCCGTAAGGAGAAAGGGTGCAGCCCCCGGCACGGGGGCGGTACCCGGCCCAGACGAAGACCCTGTGACGGCATGTCTACCGTCCGACAACGAGCAGGTGGATACGTGACGACTCCGATGCCTTCCGCCGCCGGTGAGTCCAACCCCGGTGGACTCGGCGACCAGGTCTACAACCGACTGCTCGGCGAGCGAATCATCTTCCTCGGCCAAGCGGTCGACGATGACATCGCCAACAAGATCACCGCGCAGCTGCTGCTGCTGGCAGCAGAGCCGGACAAGGACATCTTCCTCTACATCAACAGCCCCGGCGGTTCGGTGACCGCGGGGATGGCGATCTACGACACGATGCAGTTCATCCAGAACGACGTCGTCACGATCGCCATGGGCATGGCCGCCTCGATGGGGCAGTTCCTGCTCACCGCGGGCACCCCCGGCAAGCGCTTCGCGCTGCCGAACACCCGGATCCTGATGCACCAGCCCTCCGCCGGCCTCGGCGGCTCGGCCACCGACATCAAGATCCAGGCGGAGCAGCTGCTGCACACCAAGCGCCGCATGGCCGAGCTGATCGCCCAGCACTCCGGCCAGACCTTCGAGCAGATCACCAAGGACTCCGACCGCGACCGCTGGTTCTCGGCCGAGGAGGCCCAGGAGTACGGCCTGCTGGACGGGGTCATGCTCTCCGCCGCGCACGTGCCCGGCGGCGGCGGCACCGGTGCGGCCTCCTGAGGCGCACCGCCGAGCAGCCCCTGATCACTCGAAGCACTTCATCACCAGGACGGTGGACGTGAACCCCATGAACTTCCCCGGCAGCGGCCTGTACGAGCGCACCGAGGCCGAGCGGCCCGGCGTGTTCGGGGCTGAGGCCCGCTATGTCATCCCGCGCTTCGTGGAGCGCACCTCGCAGGGCGTGCGCGAGTACGACCCGTACGCCAAGCTCTTCGAGGAGCGGGTGATCTTCCTCGGCGTGCAGATCGACGACGCCTCGGCCAACGACGTCATGGCGCAGCTGCTGTGCCTGGAGTCGATGGACCCCGACCGGGACATCTCGGTCTACATCAACAGCCCCGGCGGCTCGTTCACCGCGCTCACCGCGATCTACGACACGATGCAGTTCGTGAAGCCGGACATCCAGACGGTCTGCATGGGCCAGGCGGCCTCCGCCGCGGCCGTCCTGCTGGCCGCAGGCAGCCCCGGCAAGCGGATGGCGCTGCCGAACGCCCGGGTGCTGATCCACCAGCCGTACAGCGAGACCGGCCGCGGGCAGGTCTCCGACCTGGAGATCGCGGCCAACGAGATCATCAGGATGCGGCAGCAGCTGGAGGAGATGCTGGCCAAGCACTCCACGACCCCGATCGAGCAGATCAGGGAGGACATCGAGCGGGACAAGATCCTGACCGCCGAGGAGTCGCTGGCCTACGGTCTGGTCGACCAGATCGTCTCCACCCGCAAGACCTCTGTGAACGTCTGAACCACCCGGCAAGCGGTGCCGGACGCGTGCGGTCCCCCTGGACCTGGATGAGCGAGTACGTCCAAGGGGGACCCACTCGGGGGGCGTGGCAAGGTACCGTCGATGAGAGAAGCACCAGGCTCCGTTGAAGGCCGGCGGAACCCAGGCGAAGGGGAAAGACCTCGTGGCACGCATCGGTGACGGCGGAGACCTGCTGAAGTGCTCGTTCTGCGGAAAGAGCCAGAAGCAGGTGAAGAAGCTCATCGCAGGCCCTGGTGTGTACATCTGCGACGAGTGCATCGACCTCTGCAACGAGATCATCGAGGAGGAGCTGGCAGAGTCCTCCGAGGTCCGTTGGGAGGATCTTCCCAAGCCCCGGGAGATCTACGAGTTCCTCGAGGGCTACGTGGTCGGCCAGACGCCCGCCAAGAAGGCGCTCTCGGTGGCGGTCTACAACCACTACAAGCGCGTCCAGGCGGGTGAGAACGGCCGCCCCGGCCACGACGACGCGATCGAACTGGCGAAGTCCAACATCCTGCTGCTCGGCCCGACCGGCTCGGGCAAGACGCTGCTGGCCCAGACGCTGGCCCGGATGCTGAACGTGCCGTTCGCCATCGCGGACGCCACCGCGCTCACCGAGGCCGGCTACGTGGGCGAGGACGTCGAGAACATCCTGCTGAAGCTGATCCAGGCGGCGGACTACGACGTCAAGAAGGCCGAGACCGGGATCATCTACATCGACGAGATCGACAAGGTGGCCCGCAAGAGCGAGAACCCGTCGATCACCCGGGACGTCTCCGGCGAGGGCGTGCAGCAGGCGCTGCTGAAGATCCTGGAGGGCACCACCGCGAGCGTGCCGCCGCAGGGCGGCCGCAAGCACCCGCACCAGGAGTTCATCCAGATCGACACCACGAACGTGCTCTTCATCGTGGGCGGCGCCTTCGCGGGCCTGGAGAAGATCATCGAGTCGCGGGCCGGCGCCAAGGGCATCGGCTTCGGCGCGACCATCCGGTCCAAGCGGGAGATCCAGGCCGCCGACCAGTTCCAGGAGATCATGCCCGAGGACCTGGTGAAGTTCGGCATGATCCCGGAGTTCATCGGCCGCCTCCCGGTCATCACCAGCGTGCACAACCTGGACCGCGAGGCCCTGCTGCAGATCCTGGTCGAGCCGCGTAACGCGCTGGTGAAGCAGTACCAAAAACTGTTCGAACTCGACGGTGTGGAGCTGGAGTTCGAGCGCGGCGCGCTGGAAGCCATCGCCGACCAGGCGATCCTGCGGCAGACCGGCGCGCGCGGCCTGCGGGCGATCATGGAGGAGGTGCTGATGTCGGTGATGTACGAGGTGCCGTCCCGCAAGGACGTGGCCCGCGTGGTGATCAGCGCCGACGTCGTCCACTCCAACGTCAACCCGACCCTGGTCCCGCGCGAGCCGCGGATCGTGGGCAAGGGCGAGCAGAAGAGCGCCTAGCTGTTCTGTCCATGGAGGTTGGTGACAGTGATCACGGCTGGGGGATCTTGAACGAGTGAGGGCCTTCCGGGTTCGGTGTGGATTGCGACATCGCCACCGAACGATCAGAAGGCCCTCATGCCCCACCGTAATGCACCCCTGACCGAGACTGGTCGCCTGCGTCTGGCCCGCTGCGTCGTGGACGACGGCTGGCCCCTGCGCCGCGCGGCTGAGCGCTTCCAGGTCTCGCCCACAACAGCTCACCGGTGGGCGTCCCGCTACCGTGAGCTCGGCGAGGCCGGGATGTCCGACCACTCATCGCGCCCGCACCACAGCCCGACCCGGACGCCGACCCGGACCGAGCGGCGGATCATCAAGGTCCGTGTCCTGCGCCGGTGGGGACCGGCCCGTATCGCCTATCTGCTGGGGCTGAACCCGGCCACCGTGCACCGCGTCCTGACCCGCTTCGGCCTCGCCCGCCTGGCCCACCTGGACCGCGCCACCAACCAGGTGATCCGGCGCTATGAGCACGCCGCCCCCGGCGACCTTGTGCACGTCGACATCAAGAAACTCGGCAACATCCCGGACGGCGGCGGCCACAGGGCCCTGGGCCGGCAGGCAGGCCGCAAGAACCGGGCCAAGGCCGGGATGAGCTTCCTGCACAACGCCGTCGACGACCACTCCCGCCTGGCCTACAGCGAGATCCTCACCGACGAGAGGAAAGAGACCGCCGCCGGGTTCTGGCAGCGCGCCCACACCTACTTCGCCGAAGCCGGGATCACCGTCCAGCGCGTCTTGACCGACAACGGCGCCTGCTACAAGTCCCACCTGTGGCGCGACACCCTGGCAGCGGCCGGGATCACTCACAAGCGCACCCGCCCCTACCGGCCACAGACCAACGGGAAGGTCGAGCGGTTCAACCGGACCCTGCTGGACGAGTGGGCCTACGCCAAGCCATACCGGACCGAGACCGAACGACGCGAGGCATACCTCCTCTGGCTCCACACCTACAATCACCACCGCGGACACACCGCACTCAAAGGCCAACCACCCGCCAGCCGCGTCCCCAACCTCACGGGTCAGTACACCTAGCCGTCACGCAGCACGGCACACGAAGGGGGCGCCCCGGTCCTGGACCGGGGCGCCCCCTTCGCCGTGCCTGCCGGGCGCGTGGCTACGCCAGCGGCACCCGCGTGTCCTTGCGGACCTTGACGAGCAGGTCGGCGGTGTCGTTCGCCGACAGGCTGGTGCCGCTGCCGGTGGTCAGGGAGGCGAAGTCGAGCGGCGTGACCGTGCCGACCGTGCTGTAGTCCGCCCAAAGGCAGATGCTGAAGGTGACCGCCTTGGACGTGTCGTCCTTGTTGGTGACCTTGGCGGTCTGGCACTCCACGACCGCGTCCTCGGCGCCGGCCGGGTGCAACGTCTGCGTGTCACCGACCAGTTCGGTCTTGGTGTCGTCGCTGTCGTCGGTGGTGGCGCCCTTGCGCAGCTCGGCCATCATGCCGTCGGCGACCTTCTTCGGGTCCTTGACGTCACCGTAGGCGCCGCTGAACGACAGCAGCGTGCCGGTGGTCTGCGAGCCCTTGATGTAGCCCGCCGAGACCCGCTGAGGGTTCGTCATGCCGAGCGACGTGAGCGTCTTCACGTCGTCGTCGTCGAAGGCCATGTCGTCGGATTCCGCGTCGTCGGACTTCTTGTAGTCCGTGGCGACGGTGGCCGGGGTGGTCAGCTTGTACTTCTTGCCGTCGTTCTTCGGGCCGGAGCCCCCGTCGTCCTTGCCCACGACGAAGAAGACGCCGACGCCGACCGCCACCAGTGCCACGACGGCGCCGATGATGATCCCGGTGCGCTTGCCGCCGCCGCCCTGCGGGGCGCCGGGCGGCTGGCCGTAGCCGTAACCGGGCTGCTGCGGCACCTGGCCGTACGCCGGCTGCTGGCCGTACGCGGGCTGACCGGGCTGGCCCTGCTGCGGGTAGCCGTAACCCGGCTGGGGCTGCTGCTGGCCGTAGCCGGGCTGCTGCGGAGGCTGGCCGTACGCCGGCTGCGCGGGCTGGCCCTGCTGCGGGTAGCCGTAACCGGGCTGGGGCTGGCCGTAGCCGCCGGGCTGCTGCGGGGGCTGCTGGCCGTACGGGTTCGGCGGCTGCTGGCCGTAAGGGTTGGGCGGCGGCTGGTTGTTGCTCATTGGAACGAGGGTCCCCTCCGTTGACATCGTCGGCCCATCCTTGCGGACGTGGCACGTCCTCTTCACCCAGGGGGGCGGATCGGCCCGCAACCGCCCCCCTGGGGAAGGCTGATCAGCCCGCCAGTACCCGGGTGTCCTTGCGGACCTTGGCCAGCAGGTCGGCGGTGTCCTTCGCCGACATGCCCGTTCCGCTGCCGGTGGTCAGCACGCTGAGGTCCAGCGGCGCGACGGTGCCGACGGTGCTGTAGTCCGCCCACAGGCACACCGACAGGGTGTAGCCCTTGCCGGATTCGGAGTCGGTGACCTTGGCGGTCTGGCACTGCACCACCGCGTCGTCCGCGCCCGCCGGGTGCATCGTCTGCGGGTCGCCGATCAGTTCGGTCTTGGTGCCGTCGGAGTCCTTGTCCGGGTCGTCGCGCAGCGACTTCATCATCGCGTCGGCGACCTTCTGCGGGTCCTTGACGGTGCCGTACGCGCCCTCGAAGGACAGCACCCTGCCGCTGGTGTCACTGCCCTGCAGATAGCCCGCCTGGGTCTTCTGCGCGTTCGTCATCCCGTTGGCGGCCAGCAAGGTCATGGTGTCCTTGTCCAGGCCGTCGGTGTCGCTGAAGTCCGAGTCGTCGCCCTGGAGCTTGTAGTCCGTCGCGACGGTCTCCGGCGTGGTCAGCTTGTACTTCTTGCCGTCGTCCTTCAGGCCGCCGTCGCTCTTGCCCACGACGAAGAAGACGCCGGCGCCGATCGCCGCGAGGGCGACGACCGTGCCGACGATGATCCCGGTGCGCTTGCCCTTCCCGCCCTGCGGCGGCTGCTGGCCGTAGCCGTACGGCTGCTGCTGTTGCTGCGGGTAGCCGTACCCGGGCTGCTGGGGCGGCACCTGGCCGTAGCCGGGCTGCTGCGGTGGGACCTGGCCGTACCCGGGCTGCGGCTGGCCGTATCCCGGCTGCTGCTGCGGGTAGCCGTACCCGGGCTGTTGCTGCGGGTAGCCGTAGCCCGGTGGCGGCTGGGGCGGCTGCTGCGGTTGCTGCCCGTACGGATCGGACGGCTGCTGGCCATAAGGGTTCGGCGGCGGCTGGTCGTTGCTCATGGGCTCGGGTTCCCCTCCCGTGGATGCCTTGCCCCATCTTCGCCGATCCTTTACGCCGCGCTTACCGCGGGGGAGCAACTGGTTCGTAACAGCCCGGCACGCCACCGTAGAATCGCCGGGTGACCGACAACACTCAGCGCCCCCACGACGGGCCGACCAGCGCCCCCGAACTGCCGACGACCTACGCGCCGGCCGACGTAGAGGGGCCGCTGTACGAGCGCTGGGTAGAGCGCGGCTACTTCGAGGCCCACGCCAAGAGCGACAAGCCGCCGTTCGCCGTCGTCATCCCGCCGCCGAACGTCACCGGCAGCCTGCACCTGGGCCACGCCTTCGAGCACACGCTGATCGACGCGCTGACCCGGCGCAAGCGCATGCAGGGCTACGAGACGCTGTGGCAGCCCGGCATGGACCACGCCGGCATCGCCACGCAGAACGTCGTCGAGCGCGAACTGGGCAAGGAGGGCAAGTCCCGGCACGACCTCGGCCGCGAGGCGTTCGTCGAGCGCGTCTGGCAGTGGAAGGCCGAGTCCGGCGGCCAGATCTCGGGCCAGATGCGCCGCCTCGGCGACGGCGTCGACTGGTCCCGCGAACGCTTCACGATGGACGAGGGCCTGTCGAAGTCCGTCCAGACCATCTTCAAGCGGCTCTACGACGACGAGCTGATCTACCGCGCCGAGCGGATCATCAACTGGTGCCCGCGCTGCCTGACCGCCATCTCCGACATCGAGGTCGAGTACGAGGAGGAGGACGGCGAGCTGGTCTCAATGCGCTACGGCGACGGTGACGACAGCATCGTCGTGGCCACCACCCGGGCCGAGACGATGCTCGGCGACACCGCGGTCGCCGTCCACCCCGACGACCCGCGCTACCGGCACCTGGTCGGCAGGACCGTCAGGCTGCCGCTGACCGACCGCTCGATCCCGGTCGTCGCCGACACCCACGTCGACCCCGAGTTCGGCACCGGCGCGGTCAAGGTGACGCCCGCGCACGATCCGAACGACTTCGAGATCGGCCGCCGCCACGATCTGCCGGCGATCACGGTCATGGACGAGCACGCCGTCATCACCGTCTCCGGCCCCTTCCAGGGCCTCGACCGGCTCGAAGCGCGCTCCGCGATCGTCGCGGCGCTGCGCGCCGACGGCCGGATCGTCGCCGAGAAGCGCCCGTACCGCCACTCGGTCGGCCACTGCTCGCGCTGCAAGACGACCATCGAGCCGCGGCTGTCCATGCAGTGGTGGGTCAAGGTCGGCCCGCTGGCCAAGGCCGCGGGCGACGCGGTCCGCGACGGCCGGGTCGCCATCCACCCGCAGGAGATGGAGAAGCGCTACTTCGACTGGGTCGACAACCTGCACGACTGGTGCATCTCGCGGCAGTTGTGGTGGGGCCACCGCATCCCGGTCTGGTACGGCCCGAACGGCGAGACGGTCTGCGTCGGACCCGACGACGAGGCGCCCCCTACCTCCGGCGGGGGGACCCCCAGCGAGGGCTGGACGCAGGACTCCGACGTCCTGGACACCTGGTTCTCCTCGGGCCTTTGGCCCTTCTCCACCATGGGCTGGCCCGAGCAGACCCCGGCGCTGGAGAAGTTCTACCCGAACGCGGTCCTGGTCACCGGCTACGACATCCTCTTCTTCTGGGTCGCCCGGATGATGATGTTCGGCCTGTACGCGATGGACGGCACCCCGCCCTTCCACACCATCGCCCTGCACGGCATGGTCCGCGACCAGTTCGGCAAGAAGATGTCCAAGTCCTTCGGCAACGCGGTCAATCCGCTGGACTGGATGGACACCTACGGCTCCGACGCGGTCCGCTTCACGCTGGCCCGCGGCGCCAACCCGGGCATCGACGTGCCGATCGGCGAGGACTGGGTCCAGGCGTCCCGCAACTTCGCCAACAAGATCTGGAACGCCACCCGCTTCGCGCTGATGAACGGCGCCACCGTCGAGGGCGAACTGCCGCCGGCGGAGCAGCTGTCCGCGGTCGACCGGTGGATCCTGTCGCGGCTCGGCAGGACCGTCGCCGAGGTCGACGCCCTCTACGACGACTACCAGTTCGCGAAGCTGTCCGACAGCCTCTTCCACTTCGCGTGGGACGAGGTCTTCGACTGGTACGTCGAGCTGTCCAAGACCACCTTCCTCAAGGGCGGCGAGGGCGCGCGGGTCTCGCAGCGGGTCCTCGGCGAGGTCCTGGACACCCTGCTGCGGCTGCTGCACCCGGTCGTCCCCTTCGTCACCGAGACGCTGTGGACGACGCTCACCGGCGGCGAGTCGCTGGTGATCGCGGACTGGCCGAAGGACGGCGGCTTCCGCGACCCGGCGGCCGAGGCGGAGATCGCCGAGGTCCAGCGGGTCGTCACCGAGGTCCGCCGCTTCCGTGCCGACCAGGGCCTGCAGCCCGGCCAGAAGGTCCCGGCCAGGCTCGGCCTGGCCGGCACCCTGCTGGCCGCGCACGAGGACGCCATCCGGCAGCTGCTGCGGCTGCAGCCGGCCGGCGACGGCTTCCACGCCACCGCGTCGCTGCCGGTGGCCGGCGCCACCGTCGAGCTGGACCTGTCCGGCGCCATCGACGTGGCCGCCGAGCGCAGGCGGCTCACCAAGGACCTGGGCCTGGCCGAGAAGGAGAAGTCCGACGCGGGCCGCAAGCTCGGCAACGACGCATTCCTGGCGAAGGCGCCGGAGAAGGTCGTGGCCGGCATCAGGGCACGGCTGGCGGCGGCCGAGGCGGACATCGAACGGATCACCGCCCAGCTGGGCGCCCTGCCCGAGCAGGGCTGAGGCGTACACAGGCGCACAGGTGAGCGTGGTGGCCCTGGCCGTGAGGCCGGGGCCGCCTTCCGTAGACTGGACATCGTGACCGACCTCCCCCCGAACGGCGACACCGCGGACGATCCGCACTTCGAAGAAGCCGACGACGACCTCGACCCCGGCGCCGGCCCGCGCGAGGCCGACATGGCCGTCATCGAGGCCGGCAGCCGCACGCTGCGCGCCGGCATCAGCCCGGCCGCCGTCGACGACGTACCGTCCCGCCCGTCCGACCCCGCGGTCGACCGCGAGCTGCGGGAGGTCGAGGAGGAGCTGCTCGGGCGGTGGCCGGAGACGAAGCTCGACCCGTCGCTGGACCGGATGGCCGCGATCATGGACGTGCTGGGCGAGCCGCAGCGCGCCTACCCGGCCATCCACATCACCGGCACCAATGGCAAGACCAGCACCGCCCGGATGATCGAGCGGCTGCTGCTCGCCTTCGAACTGCGCACCGGCCGGTACACCAGCCCCCACGTCCAGTCCGTCACCGAGCGGATCAGCCTGGACGGCGCCCCGATCAGCGCCGAGCGCTTCATCGAGACCTACCGCGATCTGCAGCCCTACGTCGGGATGGTGGACGCGGCCCAGCCGTACCGCCTGTCGTTCTTCGAGGTGCTCACCGCGATGGCCTACGCAGCCTTCGCCGACGCACCCGTCGACGTGGCCGTGGTCGAGGTCGGCATGGGCGGCAGCTGGGACGCGACCAACGTGGTCGACGGGCAGGTCGCCGTCGTCACCCCGATCGCGCTCGACCACACCGACCGGCTCGGCGGCACCCCCGGCGAGATCGCGGTCGAGAAGGCCGGCATCGTCAAGAAGGACGCCACCGCCGTGCTCGGCAGGCAGCCCGCGGACGCCGCCCAGGTGCTGCTGAAGCGGGCCGTCGAGGTCGACGCGACGGTGGCCCGCGAGGGCATGGAGTTCGGCGTCGCCCACCGCGAGGTCGCGGTCGGCGGGCAGCTGCTGACGCTGCGCGGCCTCGGCGGCGAGTACGACCAGATCTTCCTGCCGCTGCACGGCGAGCACCAGGCGCAGAACGCCTCGGTCGCACTCGCCGCGGTCGAGGCCTTCTTCGGTATCGGCCGGCTGCACCAGCGCACCCTGGACGTGGAGACCGTGCGCGGCGCGTTCGCCGCGGTCACCTCGCCCGGCCGCCTCGAAGTGGTCCGCCGCAGCCCCACCGTGGTGCTGGACGCGGCGCACAACCCGGCGGGCGCGCAGGCCACGGCGGCGGCGATCAGCGAGGTCTTCGACTTCACCCACCTGGTCGGCGTGGTCTCCCCGAGCGGGGACAAGGACGTACGCGGGCTGCTGGAGGCCTTCGAGCCGGTGCTCACCGAGATCGTGGTGACCCGCAACTCCACCCACCGCGCGATGGACGTGGACGAGCTGGCGGCGCTGGCCGTCGAGGTCTTCGGCGAGGACCGGGTGCAGGTCGAGCCGCGGCTGGACGACGCTCTGGAGGCGGCGATCACGCTGGCCGAGGACGAGGGCGCATACGCGGGCGCCGGTGTACTGGTCACCGGTTCCGTCATCACCGTGGGAGAGGCCCGGCTGCTGCTGGGCCGCAAGTAAGGGGCTGGGTCCATGCGGACGCTCTGTTCGAGCACGCTGATCGGCGAGTTCTTCGTCATCGGCTTCGCCGGACTGGTCGCGATGAAGAATCCCGACCTGTCGATGGGCACCGTGTGGACGGTGTCGGGAATCGCCATGGGGCTGTGCGTCGTGCTGTGCGGACTGCTGAAACGGCCCGGTGCGCTGGTGGTCGGCTGGGCGCTGCAGGTAGGCCTGTTCGCCAGTGGCTTCGTGGTCGGTACGATGTTCTTCCTCGGGCTGGTCTTCGGCGGGCTGTGGTGGGCGTCGATCCACTTCGGCCGCAAGGTCGACGAGGCCAAGGCGCGGAACGCGGCGCAAGCGGCCTGACGGCCGCCTAGTAGGGTCGTCGTACCAGCCGTCACACATCTTTCCGTATTCAGCAGGAGCCGCCCCGTGTCTCAGCGCACCCTCGTCCTTCTCAAGCCCGACGCCGTACGCCGTGGCCTGGTGGGCGAGATCCTCGGCCGGATCGAGCGCAAGGCGGGCTGGACGATCGGCGCCCTGGAACTGCGCACCCTGGACCGCGGCATCCTCGAACAGCACTACGCCGAGCACGTCGGACGCCCGTTCTACGAGCCGCTGGTGGCGTTCATGGAGTCCGGTCCCTCGGTGGCGCTGGTGGTCGAGGGCGAACGCGTCATCGAGGGCCTGCGCGCGCTTGCCGGCCCGACTGACCCGATTGCCGCAGCGCCGGGCTCCATCCGGGGGGACTTCGGCACGATCGTGCGCGAGAACCTGGTCCACGCCTCGGACTCGGAGGAGTCCGCGGATCGCGAGATCAAGCTGTTCTTCCCCGGTCTGGCCTAACACCCCCGCCGGACAGGGCATATGTCACGGTCGATCGGGAACCAAACATCCCGACACGGCGTCACCATTACCGAGGTCCGCTGTGTGTTCTGATGACAATGACGTCGGAACCCCGACTCCGCGCCGTACCGGTCGCGACTACGATGGAATCTCCGCTCAAGCTCGGGAAGGCCAGACGTATCCTCATGGCGAACAACATGTCGTTCATCGGCCGTGACATGGCTGTCGACCTCGGGACCGCCAACACGCTGGTGTACGTCAGGGGTCGCGGGATCGTTCTGAACGAGCCCTCCGTCGTGGCAGTGAACACCAACACCGGCGGCATCCTGGCGGTCGGTGCAGAGGCCAAGAAGATGATCGGCCGCACACCGGGCAACATCGTCGCGGTCCGGCCGCTCAAGGACGGCGTCATCGCCGACTTCGAGATCACCGAGCGCATGCTGCGGTACTTCATCCTCAAGGTGCACAGGCGCCGCTACCTCGCCCGCCCGCGGATGGTCATCTGCGTGCCCTCCGGCATCACCGGCGTCGAGCGCCGGGCCGTGATCGACGCGGCCAACCAGGCGGGTGCGCGGACCGTGCACATCATCGAGGAGCCGATGGCCGCCGCGATCGGCGCCGGGCTCCCCGTGCACGAGGCCACCGGCAACATGGTGGTGGACATCGGCGGCGGCACCACCGAGGTCGCGGTCATCAGCCTCGGCGGCATCGTCACCGCCCAGTCCATCCGGGTGGCCGGCGACGAGCTGGACAACGCGATCATCCAGCACATCAAGAAGGAGTACAGCCTGCTGCTCGGCGAGCGCACCTCCGAGCAGATCAAGCTCACCGTCGGGTCGGCCTTCGCGACCAAGGACGACGAGGAGCACACCGAGATCCGCGGCCGCGACCTGGTCAGCGGGCTGCCCAAGACGGTGGTCATCTCGGCGGCCGAAGTGCGCAAGGCCATCGAGGAACCCGTCAACGCGATCGTGGACGCGGTCAAGACCACGCTGGACAAGTGCCCGCCGGAACTGTCGGGCGACATCATGGACCGCGGCATCGTGCTGGCCGGCGGCGGCGCACTGCTCCGCGGCCTGGACGAGCGGCTGCGGCACGAGACGGGCATGCCCATCCACATCGCCGAGACCCCGCTGGACTGCGTGGCACTCGGCGCGGGCAAGTGCGTCGAGGAGTTCGAGGCACTGCAGCGGGTCCTCGACGCCGCTCCCCGCAGATGACGCGCGGCCCGCAGACGACCTCGGCGAGCCGGATCACCCGCGTCATGCGAACCACAGCACAGTAGCTCCGACCGGCCGCGGCCCCACCGGCGGCGGGTCCGATGAGGAAGGCACGGACTGGCGCCCGTGAGGGACACAAAGGAGAGCCGGCTGCTGCTGGTGCTGCTGGTGGTGGTCGCGTTCGCGCTGATCACCATGGACATCAGGGGCGGTGAGAACTCACCGCTCGACCGGCCGCGGCAGGCCGCACAATCCGTGTTCGGGCCGGTCGAGAACGCCGTGTCCGGTGTCGTCGACCCGGTGGGCAACGCGGTGGACGCGGTGCGCGACTCGGGCGGCCGCAGCAGCACCATCAGCCGGCTGGAACGCGAGAACGCCGCGCTCAAGCAGCAGCTCGGCAGCAAGGACATCACCCGCAACCGGGCGCAGGAACTCGACAAGCTGCTCAAGACCGCGGGTGCAGGGCAGTACGCCATCAAGGGCGCGCAGGTCATCGCCATAGGAGCGGCCCAGGGCTTCTCCTGGACGGTCACCATCGACGCCGGCAGCCACGACGGCATCACCCGCGACATGACCGTCATAAACGGCGACGGCCTGGTCGGTCGGGTCACCACCGTCGGCCCTTCCACGGCGACCGTGCTGCTCGCCAACGACCCGGACTTCACGGTCGGCACCCGGCTGGAGAACTCCATGGAGCTCGGCTTCGCCACCGGCCAGGGCGACCGCCCGATGCGGGTCCAGCTGCTCAACGGCAAGGCCGCCGCACACAAGGGCGACCGGCTGGTCACCTTCGGCTCCGAAGCGGGCAAGCCCTTCGTGCCGGGAGTGCCGGTCGGCAAGATCGTCGGTGTCGACCCGTCGGGCGGCAACCTGACCAAGACGCTGCTGGTGCAGCCCTTCGTCGGCTTCACCCGGCTGGACGTCGTCGGTGTCGTCGTCGTCGGACCGCGCACCGACCCGCGGGACAGCGTGCTGCCCCCGAAGCCGACCCCGTCGCCCAAGCCCAAGCCGAAGGCCCCTGCCTCGCCGACGGCCCCGGCGTCGCCCGGCAGCACCCCGACCGGCGGCACCATGCCCCCGGCGACCGGCACCAACACGCCCACCAGCAGCAGGGGCTGACCCATGCGCCTGAACCGGATTCTGCTTCCCACCGTCCTGGTGGTCTTCGCCATGGTCGCCCAGGTCAGCGTGCTGGCCCGGCTCCACCTGCCGGGCGCGGTGCCCGACCTGCTGCTGCTGACCGTGCTGGGTCTCGCCATCAGCTACGGCCACGTCGCCGGCTGCCTGATCGGCTTCTTCGCCGGCCTGCTCGCCGACCTGGCACCACCCGCCGACCACGCGGTCGGCCGCTACGCGCTGGTGCTCTGCGTCATCGGCTACGTGGCCGGCCTGTTCAAGCCGGACAGCGGCCGGCTGCGTACCGCGGCAGGGCCGATGCTCGTCGTCATCGGCGCCGCGATCGGCACCACCGTGCTCTACGCGGGCGTCGGCAGCCTGGTCGGCGACACCGCAGGCGCCCACGTGGGCCTGGCCAAGCTGGTCTTCACCGCCACGGTCTACGACCTGCTGCTCGCGCCCTTCGTGGTGCCGCTGGTCATGGCGTTGGCCCGGCGCTTCGACCACGACCCGCTCTCCGAGGACGCCGCGGGCGGCTACGGCGGCGGGGGGCGCAGCCGGATGCGCACCGGTATCGCCCCGCAGCGCGCCGGGCTGTTCGGCCGCGGCGGCAGGATGGTCAGGATCAACTCGATGGCCAGGGGAGCGCGGCGATGAGCGGCAACATCCCCGAGACCGGCCGGAACACCCGCATCACCATCCGCCTGGTCATCCTGCAGATCCTCGTGGTGTCGCTGCTGCTGACCCTCGGCGGGCGGCTGTGGTTCCTGCAGATCCGCAACGGCCAGCAGTACGACCAGAAGGCCGCGAACAACCACATCCAGCAGGTCGTCACCTCCGCGGTCCGCGGGCAGATCCTCGACGACCGCGGTGTGCCGCTGGCCGACAACGAGACCAAGCTGGTCGTCTCGGCCAGCCGCACCGACCTGCTCAAGCAGGCCGACGACGGCACCGCCGTCCTCACCCGGCTGGCCGGTGTGCTGGGCATGAAGCCCGAGGAAGTGACCGACAAGGTCCGGCTCTGCGACGCCGAGACGCCCAAGCCGTGCTGGAACGGGTCGCCCTACCAGCCCATCCCGATCACCGACTCGGCCACCACCCAGCAGGCGCTGCAGATCATGGAGCGCCGCGAGGACTTCCCCGGCGTCACCGCGGAGCCCACCGCGGTCCGCCGCTACGCCGCCCCCTTCAAGTCGAACGCCGCCCAGGTGCTCGGCTACCTCGGCCCGGTCACCGACGACGAGGTCAGCGCCTCGGAGAAGACCGACACCCCGCTGCTGCGCTCCGACCAGATCGGCCGCTCCGGCCTGGAGAGCGTCTACGACAAGCAGATGCGCGGCACCGCCGGCGTCACCCGCTACGAGGTCGACAACCTCGGCCGGGTCATCGGCAAGGCGGGCGACACCCCCGCCAGGCCCGGCAGCAACCTGGTCACCAGCATCGACGCCCGGGTCCAGGCGGTCACCGAGAAGGAACTCAACGACGCGATGGTGGCCGCGCGCAAGACGTTCGACACCGTCTCGCACGAGAACTACAAGGCCGACTCCGGCGCCGCCGTCGTGATGGACAACCGCACCGGGCAGATCATCGCCATGGCGAGCCTGCCCACCTACGACCCCAACGAGTGGGTCGGCGGCATCTCCTCGAAGGCGTACAACCAGCTGATCGACAAGAAGTCCGATTACCCGCTGCTGAACCGGGCCATCCAGGGCCAGTCCGCACCGGGCTCGACCTTCAAGGTGGTCTCCACCAGCGCCGCCATCAACGCCGGCTACACCGCGGACGGCAACTACCCGTGCACCTCGTCGATGACCGTCGGCGGCACGACATTCAAGAACTTCGAGAACGAGAGCTTCGGGGACATCTCGCTGGGCCGCGCCCTGGAGGTCTCCTGCGACACCGTCTTCTACGGCATCGCCTACCAGGAGTGGCTGAAGGACGGCGGCCTGAACGCCAAGCACCCCAAGGACTGGTTCTTCAAGACCGCCCACCAGTTCGGCCTGGGCGCCAAGACCGGTGTCGACCTGCCCGGCGAGGTCACCGGCCGGGTGCCCGACCGCAAGTGGGCCTCGGACTACAACGACATGATGCAGGGCTACTGGTGCCGCACCGCGGCGGCCCACAAGAACGACCCGAAGAAGAGCTTCGATGTCCAGAACTCCATCGAGAAGTGCGCCGACCACAACGTGATCCGCGCCGGTGACTCCATCAACTACTCCATCGGCCAGGGCGACACGCTCGTCACCCCGGTGCAGATGGCCCGGGCCTACGCGGCACTGGCCAACGGCGGCACCCTGTACCAGCCGACGATCGGCAAGGCCGTGGTCAGCGCCGACGGCAAGACCGTCGCGCCGATCAAGCCGAAGGTCACCGGCAAGCTGCCCGACACCAAGACCACCCTGAAGTACATCGACAAGGCGCTGGCCGGCGTGGTCACCGAGGGCACCGCCGACTGGAAGTTCGGCGGCTGGCCGCAGGACAAGATCCCGCTGCACGCCAAGACCGGTACGGCGGAGGTCTCCGGCAAGCAGACCACGTCCTGGTTCGACACCTACACCAAGGACTACACGATCGTCATGACGATCTCCCAGGGCGGCACCGGCTCCGGCGCCTCCGGCGAGGCCGTCCGGCGGATCTACGAGGCGATGTACGGCATCAAGAAGGACACCGCGACGATCGACCCCAAGAAGGGGATCATGCCGAAGCCGGTCACCGGGCTGCCGAAGATCTCCGCCGACGGTGTCGCCACCGCGGCGTCCTACACGGTCCCGTCCGCCGACGACCTGGTCGTGCCCACCCCCACCGGACCGCACACCGCCGACGGCACCGCCCAGGTGCTCGCCGCACTCGCGCCCGGCCGCCCGGAGAAGCTGCTGCTGGGCAGGCGGTACTGGTCATGAGCGCCTCCGGCTACACCACGATCCGCCGCTACACCCCGGAGAAGTCGGCCCTCGGCAAGATCTTCGCCCGGGACTCGATAGTGCGCCGGATGGACTGGCTGCTGCTCTTCGCGGCCCTGCTGCTGTGCGGCATCGGCACCCTGCTGGTGTACTCGGCGACCCGCCACCGCACCGGCCTCACCCACGGCGACCAGTACTACTTCCTGCTGCGGCACCTGATGAACGCCGGCATCGGCGCCGGCCTCGGCATCGGCGCGGTCGTGATCGGCCACCGCAGGATGCGGGACGTGGTGCCCTTCTACTACGCCCTCGCCATCCTCGGCATCCTCGCGGTGCTCAGCCCGCTCGGCTCCACCGTCAACGGCGCGCACTCCTGGATCGTCATCGGCGGCGGCTTCTCGCTCCAGCCCTCGGAGTTCGTGAAGGTCGCGATCATCCTCGGCATGGCGGTGGTGCTGTCCGCCCGGGTCGACGCGGGCGACCGCGAACACCCCGACCACCGCACCGTCCTGCAGTCCCTTGGCCTGGCCGCGCTGCCCATCGCGATCATCATGATGATGCCGGACCTCGGCTCGGTGATGGTGCTCGGCGCGATCATCCTCGGCGTGCTGCTCGCCTCCGGCGCGTCCAACCGCTGGGTCTTCGGGCTGATCGCCTCCGGCATCCTCGGCGCCCTGCTGGTCTGGCAGCTCGGCATCCTCGACAAGTACCAGATCGACCGCTTCGCGGCCTTCGCCAACCCCGCGCTCGACCCCTCAGGGGTCGGCTACAACACCAGCCAGGCGCGGATCGCGATCGGCTCGGGCGGCCTGCTCGGCAAAGGCCTCTTCCACGGCAGCCAGACCACCGGGCAGTTCGTGCCCGAGCAGCAGACGGACTTCGTCTTCTCGGTGGCCGGCGAGGAACTGGGCTTCGTCGGTGCGGCGTTCATCATCCTGCTGATCGGCGTGATCCTCTGGCGCGGCTGCGCCATCGCCCGCGGGGCGACCGACCTCTACGGCACGATCGTCGCCGCCGGCATCGTGGCGTGGTTCGCCTTCCAGGCCTTCGAGAACATCGGCATGACGCTGGGCATCATGCCGGTCGCGGGCATCCCCCTACCCTTCGTCTCCTACGGAGGGTCATCCATGTTCGCCAACTGCGTGGCCATAGGCCTCCTCCAGTCCGTGAAGATGCAGCGCCCGATGTCGGCGTAGCCGGTGCCCTTGCTGCCGGGGATGCCCTTCCGCGGCCCGCGGCGGCCCGGGCGGCCCCCCTTGCCCAGAGGGATGCCCTTCCGCGGGGCGCGGCGGGTGCGGGGTGCCCCTTGTGTAGAGGGTGCCCATCAGGGGCGCGGGGAACTGCGCGACCAGCCCCCACCGGGCGGTGGTCCGGCACGGGACCGAACAGCCCCTTTCCGACGGAGACGACCCGCGCCCCGGTGGGGGCTGAGCGCGCAGGTCCCCGCGCCCCGCAAAACGCTCGCCCTCCACGCAGAGGGCAAGGTGTCAGGGGCTCGGCTCAGCGGCAGCGGCGAGGTACCGTCGCCGTATGGGCGCCCGAGTGCGGGAGACGGAGCGGAAGTACGAGGCCGGTGACGGCACCGGCACCGTACGGGCGGATCTCGCCGGGCTGACCGCAGGGTCGAGAGCGCTGGACGCCGTCCAATTGGAGGCGGTGTACTACGACACCGCCGGCCTGGCCCTGGCCGCGCACAAGGTGACGCTGCGCCGCCGCACCGGCGGGGACGACGCCGGCTGGCACCTGAAGCTGCCCGCCGCGGCGGCGGACACCCGCACCGAGGTGCAGGTCCCGCTGACCCCCGCCGCGGACGGCCCCCCGAAGGAGCTGCGCGACGAGGCCGCGGCCCTGGCCCGCGGCCGCGAACTGCACCCGGTGGCGCGGCTGCGCACCTCCCGCCGCCGCGTCCACCTGCTGGACCCCCAGGGCGCGATCCTCGCCGAAGTGGCCTACGACCGGGTGCAGGCCCAGGTCCTCCCGGCCGGCCGGGAGTCGCGGTGGACCGAGGTCGAGGTGGAGCTGGGCGCGGCGGCACGAGGGGACGCGGCGCTGCTCGACGCGGTCGAGGAGCGGCTCACCGCGGCCGGCCTGCACCGCTCGGCCTCCCCGTCGAAGCTGGCCAGGGCGCTGGGCGGGCTGCTGGTCGCCCCGCCGGCCGGGCCGCCCGCGGTGCCGGGCAGCGCGGGGCAGACCGCCGTCGGCTACCTGCACGCCCAGCTCACCGCGATCCTGGCGCTCGACCCGGCCGTCCGCAGGGACGAGGAGGACGCCGTCCACCAGATGCGGGTCGCGACCCGCCGGGCACGCAGCGCCCTCAAGAGCTTCCGCAAGGAACTGGACCGGGCGGTCACCGACCCGCTGGGCGCCGAGCTGAAATGGCTCGCCGCGGTCCTCGGCACCGAGCGCGACCGCGAGGTGCTCGCGGAGCGGCTGTCGGTCCGGCTCGGCGAGCTGGACGGCGCCCTGGCCACCGACGCCGTGCGGGAACGGCTGCACGCGCTGGCGGCGGAGACGTCGTCCGCCTCGCACACCGCCCTGCTGGAAACCCTGGACGGCACCCGCTACTTCGCCCTGCTCGACGCACTCGAAGCGCTGATCGCCGCCCCGCCGTACCGCAAGCCCGCCCGCCGGCACGCGGCGGAGGCCGCCGCCGCGACCGTACGGCGGGACCTGGCGCGGCTGCGGCGCGCCGTCGAGGCGGCGCTCGCGCTGGAGCCCGGCCAGGACAAGGACGTCGCACTGCACGAGGCCCGCAAGGCGGCCAAGCGCGCCCGCTACTCCGGCGAGGCCGTGCAGCCCGTGCTGGGGGCGCCCGCGAAGGCGCACACCGGCCGCATGAAGGCGCTGCAGCAGCTGCTCGGCGAGCACCAGGACAGCGTGCTGTGCAGGACCGCGCTGGACGGCGCCGCGGCCGGCGCGCGTGCCGCGGGCGAGGACCCGGCACCGTACGACGCGCTGCTGGACGCCGAGCGGGCACGGGCAGCGGACGTCGAGGCGGAGCTGCCGGGGGCCTGGGCGCGGGCGGACCGGGAGGGCTGGGCGTCCGGGTAGTCTTGAGGGTCACCCACCCCTTGGGCCGCCGCCCGGGGGCGCCCACCGCCCAGCTGATGAAAGTCGCCGAGATGCCTGTCGAGTCGGTCTTCCCGCGCTTGGAAGCACTCCTCCCGCACGTCCAGAAGCCGATCCAGTACGTGGGCGGGGAGCTGAACTCCACCGTCAAGGAGTGGGACTCCGCCGACGTGCGGTGGGCGCTGATGTACCCGGACGCGTACGAGGTGGGGCTGCCCAACCAGGGCGTCATGATCCTCTACGAGGTGCTCAACGAGCGCGAGGGCGTGCTCGCCGAGCGGACGTACAGCGTGTGGCCCGACCTGGAAGCGCTGATGCGCGAGCACGGTGTGCCGCAGTTCACCGTGGACGCGCACCGCCCGGTCCGCGCCTTCGACGTCTTCGGCCTCAGCTTCTCCACCGAGCTGGGCTACACCAACATGCTGACCGCGCTCGACCTGGCCGGTATCCCGCTGCTCGCGGCCGACCGCACCCTGGACGACCCGATCGTGCTGGCCGGCGGCCACGCCGCCTTCAACCCCGAGCCGATCGCCGACTTCGTCGACGCGGCCGTGATCGGCGACGGCGAGCAGGCCGTCCTGGAGATGACCGAGGTCATCCGCGCCTGGAAGGCGGAGGGGCGCCCCGGCGGCCGCGACGAGGTGCTGCTGCGCCTCGCGAAGACCGGCGGCGTGTACGTCCCGCGCTTCTACGACGTCGAGTACCTCGCCGACGGCCGGATCTCCCGGGTCGTGCCCAACCGCAGCGGTGTGCCGTGGCGGGTGTCCAAGCACACCGTGATGGACCTCGACGAGTGGCCGTACCCCAAGAAGCCGCTGGTGCCGCTGGCGGAGACCGTGCACGAGCGGATGTCGGTGGAGATCTTCCGCGGCTGCACCCGCGGCTGCCGCTTCTGCCAGGCCGGCATGATCACCCGCCCGGTGCGGGAGCGGTCCATCACCGGCATCGGCGAGATGGTCGACGCGGGCCTGAAGGCCACCGGCTTCGAGGAGGTCGGCCTGCTGTCGCTGTCGTCCGCCGACCACAGCGAGATCGCCGACATCGCCAAGGGCCTCGCCGACCGCTATGAGGACGACAAGATCGGCCTGTCGCTGCCGTCCACCCGGGTCGACGCCTTCAACATCGACCTGGCTAACGAGCTGACCCGCAACGGCCGCCGCTCGGGCCTGACCTTCGCCCCCGAGGGCGGCTCCGAGCGCATCCGCAAGGTCATCAACAAGATGGTCTCGGAAGAGGACCTGATCCGTACCGTCGCCACCGCCTACGGCAACGGCTGGCGCCAGGTGAAGCTGTACTTCATGTGCGGGCTGCCCACCGAGACCGACGAGGACGTCCTGCAGATCGCGGAGATGGCGAAGAAGGTCATCGCCAAGGGCCGCGAGGTCACCGGGCAGAACGACATCCGCTGCACCGTCTCCATCGGCGGTTTCGTCCCCAAGCCGCACACTCCCTTCCAGTGGGCGCCGCAGCTCGGCGTGGAGGAGACCGACGCGCGGCTGGAGAAGCTCCGCGACGCGATCCGCGGCGACCGCAAGTACGGCCGCAACATCGGCTTCCGCTACCACGACGGCAAGCCCGGCATCATCGAGGGCCTGCTCTCCCGCGGCGACCGCCGGGTCGGCGCCGTCATCCGCGCGGTCTACGAGGACGGCGGCCGCTTCGACGGCTGGCGCGAGCACTTCAGCTACGACCGCTGGCTGCGCGCCTGCAACGCCACGCTGCCCGCCGAGGGCCTCGACCTCGCCTGGTACACCACCCGCGAGCGCACCGCTGAGGAGGTCCTGCCCTGGGACCACCTCGACTCGGGCCTGGACAAGGACTGGCTGTGGGAGGACTGGCAGGACGCCCTGGACGAGACCGAGGTCGAGGACTGCCGCTGGACCCCCTGCTTCGACTGCGGCGTCTGCCCTCAACTCGGATTGGACATCCAGATCGGCCCGACCGGCCGGAAGCTGCTGCCGCTGACGGTCGTCTGAGGCCCGGCCCGGCGCGCGTGCGGTAGGTTCCCCGGCATGACCGAGCCGGGACCTTCCGCCGCCTGGCCGCCCGCCCCGATCAGGACCGCGCGGCTGGTGCTGCGCGAGTCCGAGGCGCGGGACCGTGCGGCGTGCATCGAGCTGTCCGCCTCGCAGGAGGTGGGCACCTACGTCGGTGGCGCCCGCCCGCGCGACGAGCTGGAGCGCACGGTGCCCGAGGTGCCGGGGCGGCGCCCCGGCTTCTTCGTGGCCGAGCTCGACGGGGCGATGATCGGCTTCATCCAGCTGCTCGACCGGCGTGACGCGGAGCGTCCCGGGCACGTCCGTACGGAGGGCGGGGAGGCGGAACTCGGCTACATGTTCCTGCCTCACGCGTGGGGCTACGGGTATGCCGCCGAGGCGTGTGCGGCGGCGCTCGGCTGGTTCGCGGGCGCGTTTCCCGGCGAGCCGGTGGTGCTCACCACCCAGGCCGCCAACGGCCGCTCGATGCGCCTCGCGGCGAAGCTGGGGTTCACCGAGGTGGAGCGGTTCGAGGAGTACGGTGCCGAGCAGTGGTTCGGCGTGTGGTCCCCGGTCCCGCCGACCTCCTGAGCCGGCGCGGGGGCACGTCCGGCGGCGGCCGGGTGGCGGGTCCTGGCGGGGCGGGCATCCTGGGGGAGGGGCGCCACGCGAGCTGTGAGGAGTCGGTCATGAAGCTGCGGCAAGCCCCGCCTCGGGCGGCCACCGGTGCGTTCGTCCTGCACACGGGGCTGCAGAAGTGGAAGGGCGACGACGCCACCGCGGAGATGCTGCACGGGATGGCCTGCGGGACGTATCCGGTGTTCAAGAAGCTAACCCCGCAGCAGTTCCAGCGCCTGCTGGCGTGCGGGGAGATCGCCACCGGGACGCTGCTGCTGACACCGTTCGTGCCGGGTGTGGTGGCCGGTGCGGCGCTGACCGGGTTCGCCTCGGCCCTGCTGGGCCTGTACGCGCGCACCCCGGGGATGCGGCAGCCCGGCAGTGTGTGGCCCACGCAGGAGGGCATCGCGCTGGCCAAGGACTCCTGGATGCTCGGTGTCGGCCTCGGCCTGCTCGCCGACGCCGTCGCCGAGTACCGCGGCCAGGAGTGATCCTGGTCGTGGCCCTGCGCGCGGCCGCGGGGTGCTAGGCGACCGCGGTGTCCTGGGTGTCCGCCGCGGTGGGGAGCAGCCGCTCGGCGGCCCGCAGGCCGTGCCATGCCGCGGTCGCGCCGAACTGGCCGGAGAAGCGGATCGCGGCCCGCACGTCGGCGGGCGACGCGCCGATCGCCAGTGCCCTGGAGACATGGACGGCGAAGACGCCGTCGAGCACGCCGTGCAGCACGTCCGCGGTCAGCGCGCCGAAGACCCGCTCACGCACCGTCAACTGTGCTGTGGCGGCGTACAGGTGGCGCTGCAGGTCGGCGTAGTCGCCCTGGAAGATGAGCAGTTCGCGCAGCGCGTCGCCGGACACGCCGTGGGTGAGCCCCATCGTGCCCTGCGACTCGAAGGGCATGCCCAGCGTCTGCCGGCAGATGTCGGCGACGACGCACAGCGTGACCTTCTCGCGGTCGGTCAACTCCGGGAACTCGTCCCAACCCTGGTGGTACGTGAGGGTGTCCACCGGTGTCTCGACGGGCATGTCCCTGCTGTGGTCCACGGGTGCCTCCTCGGTGTCGCTCTGACCGAACGGCCGTAGGGCTACGACTGTAGCCCTACGGGTTGTGCCCATACAATCGCAATCATGGATGCGACCACTCCACCCCGGAGCGGGACCCGGAGCCGCAACAACCCGCGTGGCCAGGGCGAGCGGCTGCGGGCCGACATCATCGCCACGGCCACCGAGATGCTGGACGTGCTCGCGGACGACCAGGCGCTGTCGATGCGGGCCGTGGCCCGCGAGATCGGCATCGCCGCGACATCCGTCTACCTGCACTTCGCCGATCGCGACGCTTTGGTTCTCGCCACCCTCGAACGCTGCCACAGCGACATCATGCGGGCCATGGAGGCCGCGGACGCGTCCGCGGCCGACCCCGCCGAGGCGCTCCGCGCGAGGATGCTGCTGCTGGGGACGTGGGCGCAGGAGCACACCGGGCTGTACAAGGTGCTCCACGAGAGCACCCTCAACCAGCGGGTCGAGATGCGCTTCAGGCGGGACTTCAAGGAGAGTTGGGTGGCCGCGGTCGAGCGCTGCGTCGCCGCGGGCCTCGCGCCGCGGCGCGATCCGAGGGAGACCGCCCAGGACCTCATGGCGGCGGTGCACGGCAGCGTGTCGATGCGGATCAACCGCTGCGCCACGCCGTGGCCGCCCTTCGCCGAACAGCTGGACCGCTTCCTCACCGGCCTCGTCGGCCTCCGCCCCCGCGGGTGACCGCCCGTCAGGGGCACGGGGAGCCGCCACACCGGCGCGGCCGCCGGGCCGCCGCAACATGGCACCCCCTCGGGGTCCCCTGCCGGCCAGGGGTCCGTTAGGTTCTGGCCATGAGTCTTCAGGGGGAGGGCCGGCGCCCCGCGCCGGAAGGAGCAGGCGGCGACGGCTGCCTGACCGCTGCGATAAGGATCCCCGTACGCGTCGTCGCGTTCGTCGTCGTCCTGCCGCTGCGGCTGCTGTGGGACCTGCTGGCCGCCGTCGGACGCGCGGGCAGGACCGCGTTCCTGTGGGTGTGGCGGAACGTGCTGGCGCCGCCGCTGGCGTTCCTGTGGCGCTACCTGGTCGTGTGGCCGCTCACCCTCCTCTACCGCTACGTCCTCGTACCGCTCGGCACCGCGGTGGCGTTCCTGTGGCGCTACCTCGTGGTGTGGCCGGTGGTCGCCCTCTGGCGTTACGTGCTCGCGCCGATCGGCAGGGTGCTGATCCTGCCGGTGGCCCGGGCGATCGGCGCCGCGGTGGGCTTCCTCGTGCACTACCTGCTGGTGGTGCCGCTGGGCTTCCTGTGGCGGTGGGTCGTCGTGCCGATCGCCCGGGGGATCGGGTCGGCGCTGGCCTACGCATGGCGGGCGACGGCGTACGTGTCGCGGGCGATCGGACGGGCGCTGGCCTGGATCGGCCGGGTGCTGGTCGTCATCCCGGTGGCGTGGGTCTGGAGCCGGACCCTCGGCCCGGTGCTGCGCTGGCTCGTGCGGGCGGTCCTGCGGCCGGTCGCGGAAGCCGTCGCCGAGGTGCGGCGCACCGTACGCCGCGCGCTGCTCGGTGCGCCCGCGCACCGCCCGCCGCCCGTGGCTCCGCACCGCAGGACACCGCAGCCTCCGCCCGCCCCGGCGTCCACTGCCGCGCCGCAACCGGCGCCCGCGCCGGCTCCCGAGCAGCAGCGGTACGAGCGCCCCGCCCCGCCACCCGCCCCCGCGCAGGCTCCCGTGCAGCGGCGGCCCGACCCCCGCAAGGACTTCGGCCGCGGCGACGGCGGCAGCGACGGGCGCACACCGCCGTCCCACCGCTGAGGGCGGCGGCGGTGCCCTGTGGCGCGGCGTAACCTTGGACGGGACGACGTACCCCCGATTCGCACGTAGGGACTGAACGACACTGGGCAAGCGACAGCCCGAAGGCCCGCCGCCCGCACCCGCGGTGCAGCGCATCCGTCTCCGCTACACCAAGCGGGGCCGCCTCCGGTTCACCAGCCACCGTGACTTCCAGCGCGCCTTCGAGCGGGCTCTGCGCCGCGCCGAGGTGCCCATGGCGTACTCGGCGGGATTCACCCCGCACCCCAAGGTGTCCTACGCCAACGCCGCACCCACCGGCGTCGGCAGCGAGGCGGAGTACCTGGAGATCGGGCTGGCCCAGTTCCGCGACCCGGAGATGCTGCGGGCGCTGCTGGACGAGTCGCTGCCGGCCGGACTCGATGTCATCGAGGCGGTCGAGGCCCGCACCTCGGGCCTGGCGGACCGCCTCGAAGCGTCGGTCTGGCAGCTCAGGCTCGACGGCGTCGAGCCGGCCGTGGCCAGGCAGGCGGTCGCGGCGTTCCTTGCCGCGGACACCGTGGAAGTACAGCGCAGCACCAAGAACGGCATCCGCACCTTCGACTGCCGGGCCGCCGTCACGCGGTTCGAGGTCGTGGAGGGCGACGGGGCCGCCGGCGACCTCGCCGACACGACGCGCGAGGGTGCCGATAGGCCGCAGGACCAGGCTTGTGCGATACTGCGGCTGGTTGTGCGACACCTGACACCTGCCGTACGACCCGACGACGTACTGTCCGGCCTCCATGCGACGGCCGACCTCGCGCCGCCGGTCCCCGCAGCGGTGACCAGGCTGGCGCAGGGGCCGCTCGACGAGGACACCGGGACGGTCACCGACCCGCTCGCGCCAGATCGCGACGCAGTGGCGGTGCCCGCCGGTTCCGCGTAGCCACGTCGTCACGCGTCGCCGACGCACCAGGGAGCCACCCGGGTCCGGCGCCGCTGACCACATGAGACTTTCGTCGGCCCCCACAGGGGCGGCCGATGAGCGACACAGCAGCTCCCGTGCGGCGCCCGCGCCCCGGAGGGCGGCCCCGCGACCAAGCGGCCTGCCCCCTCCGACCTGGACGCGGCGCCCGGGAGCCCGACGGGAGCAATGCCCGAATGCCCGACCAGACCGATTCCCAGCCGACCGCAGGCGACGACACCCCGGCGCAGGCCGCTCCGGCCCGCCGCCGCCGCGCCGCCTCCCGCCCCGCCGGCCCCCCGGCCGGCTCCACCGCGGACGGCGACTCCGTCGCCGGCGACGCGCCCGAGGCCGCGCCGGCCAAGCGCCGTACGCGCAAGACCGCGGCCGCCGAGGCCGCACCCACCGACTCGGCGGGCCAGACCGGCGACGCCGCCGCAGCCTCCGAGGACGCCGCTCCGGCCCGTCCGCGCCGCCGTGCGACCCGCAAGACGGCTGCCGCGCCCGAGGCTGCGGCAGCCGGCACCGAAGAATCCCCCGCGACAGAGGCTGCGGCGCCTGCCCGTCGTCGTGCGACGCGTAAG
>NZ_CAJSLV010000048.1:0-207465 GCF_907177275.1 Actinacidiphila cocklensis | reverse complement strand
GGCGACGGCTCCGGCCGGTTCGCCCGCGGTGACGGAGGAGGCCGCTGAGGCTGAGGCTGCTGCTCCGGCTCGTCGTCGTGCGACGCGTAAGGCTGCTGCCGCGCCCGAGACTGCGGCAGCCGGCACCGAAGAATCCCCCGCGACCGACGAGGCTGCGGCGCCTGCCCGTCGTCGTGCGACGCGTAAGGCGACGGCTCCGGCCGGTTCGCCCGCGGTGACGGAGGAGGCCGCTGAGGCTGAGGCTGCTGCTCCGGCTCGTCGTCGTGCGACGCGTAAGGCTGCTGCTCCGGCTGAGGCTGCGGCGCCTGCTGCCGAGGAGGCCGCTGAGGCCGAGACCGCGGCGCCTGCCCGTCGTCGTGCCACGCGTAAGGCGACGGCTCCGGCCGGTTCGCCCGCGGTGACCGAAGAGGCCGCCGCCCCGGCCGCCGAGACGCCCGCACCTGCCGCCGAGACCGAGGCCGAGCCTGCCGCCGATGCGGCTCCGGCGCGTGCCCGTCGTCGTGCGACGCGTCAGGCGAGCGCTCCGGCCGGCTCGCCCGCCGTGACGGAGGAGCCCGCTGCCCCGGCCGCCGAGGCGCCCGCGCCCGCACCCGCCGCCGAGACCGAGGCGGAGCCCGCTGCCGATGCGGCTCCGGCGCGTGCCCGTCGTCGTGCGACGCGTCAGGCGAGCGCTCCGGCCGGCTCGCCCGCCGTCGCGGAAGAGCCCGCTGCACAGCCCCAGGCCCCCGCGGAGGCCGCCCCCGCGGAGGCCGCCCCCGCGGGGCGTACCGCTCGGCGTACGCGGAAGAAGGCGGCGCCCGCCGCGACCTTCTCCGCAGGCGGCGACGGCTCCCGGCGGCTGAAGCCGGGCGCGCTGGCGCCCCAGCATGAGTCCGCCGCCGAGGCGGCACCGGCAGGGCCGGCGACCGCGTACACCGGCAGGGCGCTGCGTGACGGCGACGGCTGGGCCGTCGAGGTCGACGACGCCTACGAGATCCGCGGATACGGTGCGACGCCCGAGGACGCCGCCGCGCAGGCGGTGTCCGCGCTGGCCGACGCCTTCGGCATCGCGGCCGAGTCCGTGACGCTCGACGTGCGGACCGAGGCGGCGCCCACCCGCGGCGGCCGCCGCCGGGCCGCACAGCCGCCGACCGCGGTCTTCCAGGCACCGGTGTTCGTCGCCCCCACTGCCGCAGCCGCGCCCGCGGCCGCCGAGGAGGCGGAAGAGGCCGAGCCCGAGCCCGAGGCCGAGGAGCACGAGGGCGGCGGTCCGCGCCGTCGCAGGCGCCGCAGGGGCGGTGCCGCGGTGGAGGCCGAGCCCGAGGCCACGCAGGCCGCCGAGACCACCGAGGCCACCGAGGCCGAGGCGGAGGAGCCCGAGGAGGGCGAGGGCGACACCGAGGGCGAGGACCGCCCGTCGTCCCGTCGCCGCCGCCGCGGCGGCCGTCGCCGTCGCCGCGGGGACTCCGCCGAGCACGACGAGGGCGCCGGCGAGGACGAGGACGAGGACGAGTCGCAGGACGGCGAAGAGGCCGAGGGCGCCGACGAGCACGAGGACGAGCACCCGCAGGGCGGCGGGACCGGTGGCAGCACCAGCAGCCGCCGTCGCCGCAGGCGCCGCCGCCGCGGTGGCGAGTCCGGCGCGGATGATGGTCACGGCGGCGACGTCGACGACCCGGAGCGCACGGTCGTCAAGGTCCGCGAGCCGCGGCAGAGCCAGGAGCCGCTGGGCACCGGCGCCGACCAGGTGCAGTCCATCAAGGGCTCCACCCGCCTGGAGGCCAAGAAGCAGCGCCGCCGCGAAGGCCGCGAGCAGGGCCGCCGCAGGGTGCCGATCATCACCGAGGCCGAGTTCCTGGCCCGCCGCGAGGCGGTCGAGCGCGTCATGGTGGTGCGGCAGAACGGCGAGCGCACCCAGATCGGCGTGCTGGAGGACAACGTCCTCGTCGAGCACTACGTCAACAAGGAGCAGGCCACCAGCTACGTCGGCAACGTCTACCTGGGCAAGGTCCAGAACGTGCTGCCGTCGATGGAGGCCGCCTTCGTCGACATCGGCAAGGGCCGCAACGCGGTGCTCTACGCCGGTGAGGTCAACTTCGAGGCGCTCGGCCTGTCCGGCGGCCCCCGCCGGATCGAGTCCGCCCTCAAGTCGGGCCAGCCGGTGCTCGTCCAGGTCACCAAGGACCCGATCGGCCACAAGGGCGCCCGGCTCACCAGCCAGGTCAGCCTGCCCGGCCGCTACCTGGTCTACGTGCCCGAGGGCTCGATGACCGGCATCAGCCGCAAGCTGCCCGACACCGAGCGCGCCCGCCTCAAGACGATCCTGAAGAAGATCGTCCCCGAGGACGCCGGCGTCATCGTCCGCACCGCGGCCGAGGGCGCGAGCGAGGACGAGCTGCGCCGCGACGTCGAGCGCCTGCAGGCGCAGTGGGACGACATCCAGCGCAAGGCGAAGAACGGCGGCGGCTCCAACGCGCCGACGCTGCTCTACGGCGAGCCCGACATGACCGTCCGCGTGGTCCGGGACATCTTCAACGAGGACTTCTCGAAGGTCATCGTCAGCGGCGACGAGGCGTGGGGCACCATCCACGACTACGTCACCCACGTCGCGCCCGACCTGGCGGACCGGCTGTCCCGCTGGACGTCGGAGGTGGACGTCTTCGCGACGTACCGCATCGACGAGCAGCTGCTCAAGGCGCTGGACCGCAAGGTGTGGCTGCCGTCCGGCGGTTCGCTGGTGATCGACAAGACCGAGGCGATGGTCGTGGTCGACGTCAACACCGGCAAGTTCACCGGGCAGGGCGGCAACCTGGAGGAGACCGTCACCCGCAACAACCTTGAGGCGGCCGAGGAGATCGTCCGGCAGCTGCGGCTGCGGGACCTCGGCGGCATCGTGGTGGTCGACTTCATCGACATGGTCCTGGAGTCCAACCGCGACCTGGTCATGCGGCGTCTGCTGGAGTGCCTCGGCCGGGACCGCACCAAGCACCAGGTGGCCGAGGTCACCTCGCTCGGCCTGGTCCAGATGACCCGCAAGCGGGTCGGGCAGGGCCTGCTGGAGTCCTTCTCCGAGACCTGCGTCCACTGCAACGGGCGCGGAGTCATCGTCCACATGGACCAGGCGACCACCACCGGCGGTGGCGGCGGCAAGCGCAAGCGCCGCGGCGGCAAGGCCGGCGGCGAGGGCCACGAGCACGTGGCCGACGTCGAGGTCGAGGTGGAGACCGAGGCCGAGGAGCTGCCCGAGCTGGAGCCCATCGAGGTCGGCGAGTCCGACCTGGTGCCGGCGGTCGGCGACCCCGAGGAGGAGTGGTTCGGCAGCGCCGCCGAGGCGGAGGCCGCAGCGAGCTCGTCCCGTGGCCGCAGCCGGCGGCGGGGCGCCCGCAAGGCGACCGCGCCCGCCGGGGCGCCTGCCGCCGCGGCCGGCGAGGCCGAGCAGGCCTTCGTCGTCGTGCCGGTCAGCGAGCCCGACGTGGAGCCGGCGGCGTTGCTGCCGGAGCCCGAGGTCTCCACGGAGCCGCCGGCCCGCACGCGGCGGCGTGCGACCCGTAAGGCCACGGCTCCCGCGGGTTCGCCCGCGGCGGCGGAGGAGGCGGCCGTCGTGGTCGTCGCGGCCGAGGCGCCCGCCGCTCCGGCTGCCGCGCTGCCCGAGCCCGAGGTCTCGACCGAGCCGCCGGCTCGCACGCGGCGGCGTGCGACCCGCAAGGTGGCCGCCCCCGCGGGTTCGCCCGTGGCGGCCGAGGACGCGGAGATCGTCGTGGCCACGGCCTCCGAGCCGGAGCCCGAGCCGAAGAAGCGGGCTGCGGCCCGCAAGGCGCCGGCCAAGAAGGCGGCGGCGAAGAAGACGGCGAAGAAGGCTGCGACCAAGAAGTCCGCAGCGAAGAAGGCTGCCACCCCGGCGGAGTGACTCCCCTCCCCGCGCTCCCGGGCTCCCCTTCCGTAGGGGAGCACCCACCGGGAGCGCGGGCCGTCCCCCCGCGACCGTCGTGTGGCGACGGAACGCCGGCACATCAGGGGCGCGGGGAACTGCGCGACCAGCCGTCGACGAGCTGTACGTCGTCACCGGCCCGAAAGGGCTCTTCGCTCCGGAGACGGACCACCTGCCGGTGGGTGGCTGAGCGCGCAGTTCCCCGCGCCCCTGTCAGGCGCCGTCCCGCGCAGAACGTGCCCACGACCCCGCGTCAGCGGGAGGGCCCACTCCGGCGCCGGAGCGGGGTCTTCCGGGGGAACCCGGAGGATTTGACCGGGGTGGGGGCGCTACGTAAAGTTGAGCTTCGGCGTTTATGCGCCCTTCTCTGAGCACATTCCTCCCGGTCAACCGGGAGAGGCCCCCCGGGTACGACATGGGACGGCTGGCATCAGGGGTCCGAATCGAGCAGAGAGTGAGTTCCGCGTGTACGCGATCGTGCGTAGCGGTGGCCGCCAGCACAAGGTGGCCGTCGGTGACATCGTCGAGGTCGACAAGATTCCCACCGGCAAGGTCGGAGACGCCGTCGCGCTGTCGACGCTGCTCGTGGTGGACGGCGAAGCCGTCACCAGCGACCCGTGGGTGCTGGCCGGGATCAAGGTCGAGGCCGAGATCGTCGACCACCACAAGGGCCAGAAGATCGACATCCTGCGTTACAAGAACAAGACCGGTTACCGCCGTCGCCAGGGTCACCGCCAGCAGTACACGGCGCTGAAGATCACTGGCATCCCCGCCGCGGCTGCGAAGTAAGGGACTGAGGAGAGATGGCACACAAGAAGGGCGCATCGTCCACCCGGAACGGTCGCGACTCCAACGCTCAGCGGCTCGGCGTGAAGCGCTTCGGCGGCCAGGCCGTCAACGCCGGTGAGATCATCGTCCGCCAGCGCGGCACGCACTTCCACCCCGGCTCCGGCGTCGGCATCGGCAAGGACGACACGCTGTTCGCGCTGTCCGCCGGTTCGGTCGAGTTCGGTACGAAGCGCGGTCGCCGCGTCGTGAACATCGTTCCGGCTGCCTGAACGGCACGCTGAGGGCTTTCCGAGGGCGGACCCTCTTCCCGGCACACGGGAAGCGGGGCCGCCCTCGGCGTGTTATGTCTTCGCGTGAACGCGCGCAGACCCGTATGTATCTGGAGGAAATGCCATGACCACCTTCGTGGACCGCGTCGAACTGCATGTCGCCGCGGGTAACGGGGGCCATGGCTGCGCCTCCGTGCACCGGGAGAAGTTCAAGCCGCTGGGAGGCCCCGACGGGGGCAACGGCGGCCGGGGCGGAGATGTGACCCTGGTCGTCGACCAGGACGTCACGACGCTGCTGGAGTACCACCACAGCCCGCACCGCAAGGCCACCAACGGCAAGCCGGGGGAGGGCGGCAACCGGTCGGGCAAGGACGGTACGGACCTGGTGCTGCCGGTGCCCGACGGCACGGTCGTGATGGACAAGCACGGCAACGTGCTGGCCGACCTGGTCGGCCAGGGCACCACCTTCGTCGCCGGCCAGGGCGGCCGCGGCGGCCTGGGCAACGCGGCGCTGGCGTCGGCCCGCCGCAAGGCGCCGGGCTTCGCGCTGCTCGGTGTGCCGGGCATCGCGCGCGACGTGGTGCTGGAGCTGAAGACCGTCGCGGACGTGGCGCTCGTGGGCTACCCCAGCGCCGGCAAGTCCTCGCTGATCTCGGTGCTTTCCGCGGCGAAGCCGAAGATCGCGGACTACCCGTTCACCACGCTGGTGCCCAACCTCGGTGTGGTGACCGCGGGTTCGACCGTCTACACGATCGCCGACGTGCCGGGGCTGATCCCCGGCGCCAGCGAGGGGCGCGGCCTGGGACTCGAGTTCCTGCGGCACGTCGAGCGCTGCTCGGTGCTGGTGCACGTGCTGGACACCGCGACGCTGGAGTCCGACCGCGACCCGGCCACCGACCTCGACGTGATCGAGGCGGAGCTGCGGGCGTACGGCGCCGGGCTGGAGGACCGGCCGCGGATCGTGGTGCTCAACAAGATCGACGTGCCCGACGGTCGCGACCTGGCCGAGATGATCAGGCCCGAGCTGGAGTCCCGCGGCTACCAGGTCTTCGAGGTCTCCGCGGTCTCCCACGAGGGCCTGCGGGAGCTGTCCTACGCCCTCGCGAAGATCGTCGCCGAGACGCGCGCCGCCCAGCCCGTCCAGGAGTCCACCCGGGTCGTCATCCGCCCGCAGGCGGTCGACGACGCGGGCTTCACGGTCACCGCCGAGGAGGAGGGCCTCTTCCGGGTCCGCGGCGAGAAGCCGGAGCGCTGGGTACGCCAGACCGACTTCTCCAACGACGAGGCCGTCGGCTACCTCGCCGACCGCCTCAACCGCCTCGGCGTCGAGGACCAGCTCCTCAAGGCCGGCGCGAAGCCGGGCGACGGCGTCGCCATCGGCTCCGAGGACGACGCGGTCGTCTTCGACTGGGAGCCCACGATGGCGGCCGGCGCCGAGATGCTCGGCCGCCGTGGCGAGGACCACCGTTTCGACGCTCCTCGCGCGGCCGTGACCCGCCGCCGTGACAAGCAGGCCGAACGCGACGATGTGGAAGAGGAGTACCGGGGCTTCGACCCGTTCCAGTAGCCCTGGGGGCACGCCGGTACCCGACGGGGTGTGGACACCTCACACGTGCGGCCCCGGACCTGCTGGTCCGGGGCCGCAGCACGTGGAGCGGCGGGGGTCAGAAGGCCGTGGCCGGCGGGGTGTCCTTGGTCAGGATGCGGCGGGAGAGGACGTACGTGAACGGGATCGCCGCGGCCGCGGCCACCAGCGGGGCGATCTTGTCGTTCATGTGCGCCCACTCCACGAAGGCGTAGACGCCGATGCTGGTCACCACGTAGTTCGTGACGTTGGTCAGCGGGAAGAGAAAGAACTTCTTCCATGTCGGCCGGGTGCGATAAGTGAAGTACGTGTTGAGGAAGAACGAGCCGATCATGCTCAGCACGAACGCCAGTGAATACGCGGCGAAATACGGCATCAGCGGATGCAGCGCCAGATAGAAGCCGTAGAACGTCGCGGTGTTGACGCCGCCGACCAGCGCGAAGCGCACGATCTGCAGCAGTTGGGGTGACAGCCTGGGCGTCGCGGCGCTCAACGGATCTCCGACCAGTCCTGCCGCTCCGGCACCTGCGCCTCGCCGGCAGGCGCTCCGGCCTGGTCGCCCACCCGGAAGGTGCGCGGCGTGTTCGTCTCCTTGACCAGGAAGTGCGGGCGGCGCTTGGTCTCATAGTAGATGCGGCCGATGTACTCGCCGATCAGCCCGAGCATCATCATCTGCAGCCCGCCGAGGCCGGTGATCGCGACGAGCAGGGTGACGTAACCGGGCGCGGTCGGGCCCTCGATGATCGCCTGCACGCTGATCACCGCCGCGTAGGCCGCGGCGAGCCCGGCAAGGCCGAGGCCCGCGTAGATCGCCAGTCGCAGCGGGCGGTTGTTGAACGAGATCAGCCCGTCCATGCCGTAGTTGATCAGCGCCCCGAAGCGCCACTTCGTCTCGCCCGCCTCGCGCGCCGCGTTGCGGTAGTCGAAGGTGACGGTGTCGAAGCCGATCCAGGAGAAGAGGCCCTTGGAGAAGCGGTTGTACTCGGGCATGGACAGCAGCGCGTCCACCGCGGGCCGCGACAGCAGCCGGAAGTCGCCGACGCCGTCGGTGAGCTCGACGTCGACCCACTTGTTGATCATGCGGTAGTAGAGCCGGCTGACGGCCGAGCGCATCTTCTTGTCGCCCTCGCGGGTGCGCCGGGCGATCACCTGGTCGTGCCCGAGGTGGTACAGCTCCAGCATTCGCGAGATCAGCTGCGGCGGGTGCTGCAGGTCCGCGTCCATGAGGACGACCGCGTCACCGGTGGCCTCCCGCAGGCCGGCCAGCATGCCGGCCTCCTTGCCGAAGTTCCGGCTAAACGAGACGTAGCGGGTGCTGCCCGGGTGGTTCTTGGCGAGCCCGCGAAGCCGTTCCAGCGTCCCGTCCCTGCTGCCGTCGTCGACGTAACACACCTCGTAGTCGACGGCGAGGGTGTCCAGGGTCGCCCTGATCCGCTCGTCGAAGAGGTCGATGACGGCTTCTTCGTTGTAGCAGGGAACTACGATCGACAGTCGCATGAAGGTCACTTTCGGCGCCGTGCGTCAAATACGCGGTGCGGCGGCTGGGAAACCGAGCCGCATATGTGAGCGTCAGTGTAGGTGGGGGCCACGCGCTGCGGTGGGGGTGCGCTACGAGGTCGGCGAACGTTCAGGAAGCTGTCCGAATGGTAGTGCCAAGAATTCACCGGGCAAAGGGAACCGCTGCGGCCTCGGATGATCACCTGCCGGTGAAATGGACCGCTTGGGGACGCCAGGCGAACGCAGGGCATACTGGGGATGTCGGCCTCGATGGCTGTGTTTGGTCCGCCGGACGGCCTCCCAGGAGGCCGTCGTTCGATGAGGAGTCGCCTGCCGTGCGTAATCCCGAGGCACCCCGGCTGCTGGGGGTCTACCGACGAGCCGTGCCGGAAAGCGCCCGCAAGGCCATCGCGGCCCGCGTCGACTCGGATCTGCGCAAGCAGGTGAAGCTCAGGATCGCCGGGGCCACGGCCGCGGCGGAGCGGGTGCGGGCCGCCAGGGTCGGAAAGCGCCACCAGGCGCTGGTGGACCGGCCGGACCGCCGGGTGATGACCGTCGGCAGGGAGCCCAAGGTCGCCCTGGCGATCCCCGGCGTGACCCCGCTGGTGGCCCGCCGGGCCAACCTGGACGCGGTGCTCGACTGCCTGGAGGCGGCCGGCCTGAGCCACTTCTGCGTACGCGGCCGCTCCGACACCGCCGCCGCCGTCGCGGTGCGCGAGGCCGACCGGGAGGCGGTGCTCGCCGCGTTGACCGCGCTGTGCGCCGAGGAGCCCGGCTACGTGACCCCGGTCGCCGGCAACAAGCCGGTGCCCGAGGAGTCGCTGCCCGGCTACGAGCCGGCGACCTGGCGCAAGGTCGCGGCCGCGGGCGTCTTCCGGCTCACCTGGTACCGCAGCGACGAGCACGGCCTTCTGGCGCTGGGCACCCGCTACGGCTGCGACATCGAGTTCTGGACCGAGGAGGACGGCCGGCTGATCGCCCCCCGGCCCGGGAAGCTCGCCGAGGACATCCCGGCCGACTCCAAGACGGTGCAGGCCCCCGAGGCGTTCTTCACCGACCTCGCGCCCCGCGACATCGGCGTCGGGCCGCTGCACGAGGTGCCCACCCGCGAGCACTTCGCGATCCACCCCACCGGCGAGGTCCGCTTCCCGATCGACGTCGTCTACACCTGGGTCGACGGCTCCGACCCGGCGTGGCTGCGCCGCCGCGCGGAGTTCTCCGGCGAGGGCTACCACGAGGAGGCCGCCAACGCGGCCCGCTACCTCAGCCGCGACGAACTGCGCTACTCCCTGCGCTCGCTGCACATGTACGCGCCCTGGGTGCGCAAGGTCTTCCTGGTCACCGACGACCAGACGCCGTCCTGGCTGAGCACCGAGCACCCGGGTATCCAGGTGGTCAGCCACCGCGAGATCTTCCGGTCCGCCGCCTCGCTGCCGACGTTCAACTCGCACGCCATCGAGAGTCAGCTGCACCACATAGAGGGCCTGTCGGAGCACTTCCTCTACTTCAACGACGACGTGCTGCTGGGCAACGAGGTCACCCCGCAGGACTTCTTCCTCGGCAACGGCCTGACCAAGTTCTTCCCCTCGCCGGCGCTGGTGCCGCTGGGCGAGCGGACCGCGGAGGACCCGCCGGTCGCCGCGGCCGGCAAGAACAACCGGCGGCTGATAGAGGAGAACTACGGCTCGGTGCTGGTGCAGAAGATGAAGCACATGCCGCACCCGCTGCGGCGCAGCGTGCTCGCCGAGATCGAGGCGGAGTTCGCGGCCGAGTACCGGCAGACCGAGTCCAGCCACTTCCGCAGCATCGACGACATCTCCATCGCCTCCTCGCTGCACCACTACTACGCGTTCGCCACCCGCAGGGCCGTGCCGTCGGAACTGCCCTACACGTACATCGACCTGACCCACCCGTGGACCGAGACCCGGCTCGGCCGGCTGCTGGCCCGCCGCGACAAGACGGTGTTCTGCGTCAACGACACCGTGTCCACCGGCGAGGACGTCTCGGAGCAGAAGGACCTGATCACGCCGTTCCTGGAGGCGTACTTCCCGGTGCCGGGACCCTTCGAGAAGCCGTAGCCGCCGCGCCATGCGAAAGGGCGGCCCTTCCCCCGCGGGGGAAGGGCCGCCCTCTGCCGTGCCGGGCGGTCAGCGCTCGTAGGGCGACGGGACCGGGAAGTACGCGCTCAGGAAGGCGCGCAGCACGCGGTCCTGCTCGTCCACCGGCACCTCGGACTCGGCGGACTCACCGATGCAGAAGACGTCCTGGTGCCGCGAGGTCAGCAGCCGGGTGAGCATCTTGTGGTGGGTGTAGTCCGCGATGTTGGCGTATCCGCAGGAGATCGCTCCGGGCACCGTCTGACCGGTCAGATAGCCGAAGTGGTGGTGCAGCGACGAGGTCACCGACAGGTCGTTGCGGCTGCGGAAGCGGTTCGCGGCGGTCGCGCCGGTCTCCTCGGGCCAGCGCTCCGCGATCTGTTCCAGCACGCTGCGCCGCAGCGGGTGCGGCGCGTGCAGGAAACCGTGGGTGGCCGTGCGCCCGAAGGCCTCCTTCAGCAGCTTGCGGTTGTTCTTGGCCGCGACGAAGTAGCCCTCGTCGTCGTCCGTGATCTCGCTGATCGGGATCGAGGTCGGCGACCGGTAGAACTTCGAGGTGCCGTTGCTGTGGAAGAAGCTGCCCGGGGTCAGCGGGCGGCCGAAGAACACGTCGTCGTTGACGTAGAGGAAGTGCTCCGACAGGCCCTCGATGCGGTGCAGCTGGCTCTCGATGGCGTGCGAGTTGAACGTCGGCAGTAGCGAGGTGTCGGCGAAGATCTCCCGGTGGCTGACCACCTGGATGTCGGGGTGCTCGGTGTTCAGCCAGGACGGCGTCTGGTCGTCGGTGACCAGGAAGATCTTCCGCACCCAGGGCGCGTGGGTGGCCAGCGACCGCAGGGAGTACCGCAGTTCGTCGCGGTTGCGGAAGCGCACGTCGCCGGCTTCGGCGCCGGTGTCGGGCAGGCCGGCCGCGGAGCGGGCGGCGTCGCGGCGCGCGCGCCAGGCGGCGTCGGTGTCGTCCACCCAGGTGTAGACCACGTCGATGGGGAAGTCGATGTCCCACATCAGGTCCCTGCCGGTGAAGGCGGTCGTCGACGGGTACTGGCGGTCGCCGACCGTCAGGGTGCCGGTCGCCTCCAGGTCGGGCAGTCGCGGTCCTGCGACGGTCGCGGAGCCGGGGGAGACCCGCCAGCCGTCCTCGTCCTCGGACCAGAACTCCACCCGGCAGCCGTAGGCGGGACCGTAGCGCAGGGTGCGGCTCTCGGAGACGATCGGCTTGAAGACCCGTACGCCCTTGACCTCGCCGACGTTGCGCAGCCGCTCACCGAGTACCGCACCGGGGGCGGAGACACGTGGCGACATCAGCTCGCCGTAGACCGGCTTGCCCGCCAGGCTGTCGGCGAGCGCGTCCAGTACCCGCTGTCCGTCCTCGGCGCGCACCGCGAGCCGGAAGCCGATCGCGGCGGTGTCGCGCAGCATGATGTACGGAACCCCGTGCTGCTCGAGGGCGTCCGCGGCCAGTTCCAGGTTGATCGCGGCCATCTTCCAGGCCGGGACGTCGTTCCTGACCTCGGCCACCCGGCCGCCGGAGCGGATCAGCCGGTTGCGGTCCTGGGCCTGGATGATGACCTCGCGGGCCTTCTGCTCGTCGTTCGACGGCGACAGCCTGCTGACCGGGGCCGCCACCGCGAAGGTGCGGCTGCCGCCGGTGGCGATCCGCCGGGCGGCGCGGTCGGCGCGCTCGCTGAAGCGCTCCGGCTTGTCGCGGCGCTCCACGAGCCTGGCGAACAGGTCCTCCCACATCGCCGATATCTTCTCGGCGTTGAAACGCTCGCGGGCGCCTTCGAGGGCGTTCTTCCCGTAGGCGTGCCGCAGGTCGTCGTCGCCCATCAGCCGCGACATCGCGGCGGCGTACGAGCTGACGTCGTCGGACTGGACCAGCAGACCGTCGACCTCGTGCCGCACGATCGTCGCGGGACCGGTCAGCGAGTCGAAGGCGACCACGGGCACACCGGCGGCGAAGGCCTCGAGCATCACCAGCCCGAAGGCCTCCCAGCGGGACGGCATGAGCGCGATGGACGCCTTCGCCCACTCCTCGGACATCTGCCGGGAGCGGCCCAGTATCTCGACCCTGTCGTGCAGGCCGAGCCCTTCCACCAGCCGGCGCAGCTGGTTGAGCTGCGGTCCGCCGCCGAAGATCCGCAGAACCCAGCCCGGATGCTCCTCGCAGATCTCCGCGAAGGCCTGGATCGCCAGGTCCATGCCCTTCTCGTACATCATGCGGGCAGCCACCATCACGACCTTGGTCTCCAGGTCGGAGCGCGGCTTGTAGCCCTCGGGCATCGCGTTGGGGATGGTGGCGAGCAGCGGCGCGGACTGGCCGAGCGACTCGGCGAACCAGTTGGTGGTCAGCTCGGTGAGCGAGACCAGCGCGTCCAGCCGCGGCGCGTGGATCAGCATCGGCTCGCCCGTCGGGCCGCGCAGCTGCGAGATCCGGTGCTCCTGGTGCAGCGTCACCACCCGCGGCGGGGCCAGTTCCACCATCGCCATCATCAGGGCGGGCGTGGTGGTGATCAGGATGTCGCAGTCCAGCACGCTGATCGCGGCGGCCATCTCGAAGTCCGACAGCCGGTCGAAGGTGGGCTCGGCGGACGGCGGGATCAGCTCGCTCGGCTGCGATGCCAGCGCCAGGCACTCGTCGTCGGTGAGAGTGCTCGCGCGCACCGGACGCGGCACGCTGCCGGTGCGGTCGACCAGGTAGCGCATCGTGACCGCCTTGCCCTCGGTGAGGAAGGGCTCGGACTCGGTCTTGAAGATGCTGAGAACCTCGACCTCGTGCAGCGGGGCGAGATGGGCCGCCTGGGTGTAGGCGGCCTTCTCGGTGCCGCCCATCGCGTCGCCCCAGGTGAGCAGAAATGTGATCTTCATGCGTCCTCGTTGGTTCCGAAGGCGGCGCAGGCGACCGCCAGGGCGCCGCTCGGCGTCAGATGGGCGTGCACACGTGCCAGGGAGCCGTCCTCCAGGGCGACTATGGTGAAAGGAGTGCGGAAGACGTCCTTGATGTTGCGCACATGCGTCAACCGCCTGGCCAGTTTCAGCCGGGTGCGTCCGGCCCGCAGCTGGAAGTCCCAGGTGCGCTGCGCCGACTGCCTCGCGGTCATCGCGGCGAGCGGTATGTCGAAGGTGAAGTCGTCGCCGTCCCAGACCGCTTGGACGGGAACGGACTTGGTCGTGCCCCTGCGGACCGCCTCCGCGGTGTAGTCGGTGACCGGGTGGCGGCGGGAGATCAGCCGGCCGTGCACGGTGATCCGGTCGAAGCGCAGGTCGAAGGCCAGCAGTTCGGCCTGCTGCGCCGGTGCGCTCACCTTCAGCATGGCCCGGCCGTCGACGGAGCGGACCGGTCGGAAGACCGCACCGCTCGACGTCGAGGGGGAGGTGGGGAGGGTGGGGCCGTCGATGGTGCTCAGCGCCGGCGCTGCGAGGTCGGCCCTGGTCTCCCGGCCGGCGGTGTCGACGGTGACGACGGTGAAGCGCCATATGCCGGTGCCCACCGCGAGGCCGCGGGTGTCGCGCTCGCCGGGTCCCGCGTGCAGCAGCGGCGCGGTCGCGGTGAGCAGCAGGGTGCCGTCGCGCTGCGGTTCCATGACGAGTTCCAGGCTCATCCGCCGGCTCCCGCGGACCAACTCCAGCCGGGCGGCGGCCAGTCCCGCGGGCTGCCGCGGGAGGACCACCGCGACGTTCAGCGTGCGGCCGCCGAGCACCGACAGATGTTCCGTCTGCAGGACCGGCCTCGGACGCACCCCGCTGCCCAGGGCGGGCACGGTGTGCATCCGCTCCACTCTGCGGCGGACGCGTACAGCCGCGGAACGCGCGCGCTTGGCCGCACCCACCGCATAGGGCAAGAGCGAATCACTCACGTGGTCCGGACCCCGATTCTCGTCTCGTCTGATAGCCAGCGCATCGTTTCAAGGATGCCAGGGATCAGCAAGTTCACTGTTTGCGTCCCGTTCGGCTGCTCTCCACCTGCCTGTACGGCCCCCCGTCGCGCCCCCTGTCCGGCTGGCAGGTATTCCGTCGAATTCGGGCCGCGCCGCCCGGAGGAGCACCTCCCGCGCTGTGACGACGGTCACGGTAAACGGAAGAAACCCGCTCCCGGAATTGTGCCTCTTGCGCTGCGGGTGGTCGAAATGATCACTCGCGAGGTGAACGGAGAGGGAACAGTGGACCGTAGCCAGCCGGGGCGTGGGGGCCTCGCACGCAGGGCCGTGATGGGTTCCGCGGCAGGGGCTCTCGCGTCGTTCACCGTGGCGGGATGCCGCGGCGCGGCGGGCGCGGCGACGACGGCTCCGCCCTCCGGCGCTTCCCGGCCGCGCGTCACTCCCCGGCCCACCGGCAGCACGCTGCCCGTCGCGGCCCCGGTCGCCTTCGTGCCGGCTGCGGCGCCCCTGGTGATGCAGGTGCTCGCACACCCCGACGACGACCTGTACTTCATGAACCCGGACACGCTGAGCACCCTCGAACGTGGGGTGCCGGTCGTGTCGGTCTACGTCACCAGCGGCGACTCCTTCGGCGTGAACCGCGCCCCAGGCCAGCGCCACCGGCCCAAGGGGGACATCCCCGCGTACGTCTCCGCCCGGCAGCAGGGGCTGCGCCAGGCGTACGCACGGATGCTGGGTGCCACGATCTTCACCCCGTGGGTCCGCACCGCGCTCGACCTGCCGGGCGGCGGCGCGGCCGAGGTCGCCACGCTGGTGCACGACGGCAGACGGGCCGAACTGGTCTTCCTGCGGATCGACATGCACACGCCGGTGTCCGGCGGCACCCTCGGGATCGACAAGCTGTGGGCGAAGGGCGGGGAGGTGAACACCGTTCCGCAGCCCGACTCGCCGGTGCGCGGGACGCACACCTTCGATCCGGTGTCGCTGACCGACGCGCTCGCCTTCCTCATGGACCGCTACCGGCCGAGCCTGATCCGCACTCTCGACCCCGACCCCGACATCCAGGTCCACGACGCGAGCCATCCGCGCGGCAGCGACCAGGGCGGCTACTCCGACCACCGGGACCACACCGCCGTCGCGCAGTTCACCTGGCGCGCGATGGCGCAGTGGTCGGACCGTACGGCGGCGGGCGGGACCGCCCCGTCCTTCCTCACCGAGACCTACCGCGGCTACTACAACCAGCGCTGGGCGCACAGCCTGCCGCAGGACGTCGTGCGGATGAAGGCCGGCCTGCTGGACGTCTACGGCGGCAATCCCGCCTGGGCCTGCGGCAACCCCGGCGGTTGCGGCGACTACTCCGTCGGCCAGGGCGCCTCGCTGCGGGACCCGCGGGGGTGGGTGCGGAGCACCCACTACCGCTACCCCACCGCGGGGCCGCGGGCCGGCCGGGCGAAGGACGGCCGGCTGGTCGCCTACGGCGTGCTCGGCACCAGGGCCGTCCGCTGGACGGTGGCCGACGCCCCCGGAGCCGCGTGGAGCGCGCCCGAGGACCTGGGCGGCGGACCGCTGGTGCCCGCGCTGGGCGTGGCCACCGGCGCCGACGGCCACGACCTGGTCTTCGCGCTGCGCTTCTCCGGGCTCGACGGCGACCCCGGTGCCGACACCCGGGAGATCGTGATGCTGGAGACGTCGGGTGCGGGGGGCGCCCGTTCCGCGTGGCGGCGGCTGGGCAATCCGGAGCAGGACCCGGTGCGCGGACGCCGGGTCGGCCCGCCGGCCGTCGTGGCGGGCAGGGACGGCCGCATCCACCTGTTCGTCCGCAACGCGTCGAAGGGCCTGAGCACCCGGGTCCGCGAGGCCGAGGGCCACTGGTCGCCCTGGCGTGCCCTGTCCGGTGGCCAGGTACAGGAAGGACTGGCCGCCGCGCTGGACGCGCAGGGCCTGATCCATGTCTTCGCGGCCGGCTTCACCGCGGTCCACGAGTGGGCGCAGGACACTCCCGGCGGCGAGTTGCGGCACCGGCAGCTGAAGGGGATGGCGCCGCCGGCCGAGGCGCCGGACGCCGTCGCCGCGGCTGACGGCTCGCTGCTGCTGGCCTACCGCGAGCCCGACACCGCGGTCCTGGTGGTGGAGCGGCTGGCCGAGGCCGCCGGCGGGCACCACTGGACACCGGCCGCCCAGCTCGGCGGTGCCGGTTTCGGACCGGTCTCGCTGCTGGCAGGCCAGCCGGTCAGGGCCGGTGAGGAGCCGGTGCTCGCGGTACGGGGGGTGTCCGGCGACGCCCATCTGGTGCGGGACGGCCTGGTCGTCGCACCTGGCGGTGTGCCGGCCGCGGTCCACAACGGGGCGGGCTCCTTCGCGGTGGGCCGGCCGGCGCTGCTGAAGGCGGGCGCCGGCGGCCCGCTGCTGGTGTCGCTGGGGCTGGACGCTGCGCCGGACGCCACCCCCGCGGGACCGGGCGGCAGTTGACCGCCCTCGCGACGGCGAAGGCGCCCGCACCGGAACGGTGCGGGCGCCTTCTCGTCGTATGGAACCTCAGGCCCTCAGAACCTCACGGGCTCAGAAGAGCTTGGAGTAGGTGTTCCAGCCGCCGCCCAGCGCGACGCCGGCGGAGAACTGCCCGGTGCCGTGGGCACTGAAGCGGTACATCGTGCCCGCGGAGTTCACCGCGAGCAGGTCGGCCAGGCCGTTGCCGTCGATGTCGCCGGCGGTGGCGATCTTCTTGTACCCGCCGAAGCCCGAGCTGAGCTTGACCCGGCCCGCGAACGGCGCCGACGCGTTGCCGGTGCCCTTGTAGATGTACAGCGTGCCGCCCGTGTCACGGGCCAGGATGTCGGTCCGGCCGTCGCCGGTCATGTCGCCGGCGCCGATGATGGCGTTGTAGACGCCCCAGCCGCCGCCGATCAGCGTACGGGCGGAGTAACCGGTGCCGGTGCCCGTGCCGCGGAAGAGGTACAGCTGCCCCGAGGAGTTGCGGGCGAGCAGGTCGCTCTTGCCGTCGCCGCTGACGTCGCCGGGGGCGACCGTCAGGTTGTACGACCAACCGCTGGTGATGGCGCCGCGGGCGTAGTTGTAGAGCGTGCCGCCGGCGCTGATGAACAGCTCCGGGTAGCCCTCGTCGGTCGACGAGACGCCGGCGGCCATGTTCGAGACGCCGGCGAAGTCGCCGGGGTCGCCCACCGGGTCCCGCCCGTAGAACGTCCCGGTGTTGGTGGGTACGTAGCCGTACATCGAACCGGACGACGTGACGCCGGCCAGCCACTTCTTGCCCCAGTTCTGGATGCCGCCCATGCCGGCCATGACGTCGATTTCCCCGGCACCGGTGCTCCACAGATAGCGGGGCTTGAGGCCTCCGGCGCCGTTCGCCGCGTACTGGTACAGGTCACCGCTGACGGTCCGGCCGGTCACGAAGCCGGCACCGGACTCGCCGTTGCCGAGGCCGATGATCTGGTTGTACGTGTTCCAGCCGGTGCCGATCAGCGCTTTGCCCTTGTAGGGCGCGGCCGCGACTCCGGTGGCCTTGTAGAAGTACAGGTTCCCCGCGGTGTCGCGTGCGACCAGGTCGCTGATGCCGTCACCGTCGAGGTCCCCGGCGCCGGCCAGCTGGTCGTAGACGGCCCAGCCGCTGCCGATGAGCAGGCGGGTCTTGAACGGCGCGCTGCCGCTCCCGGTGCCCGGGAAGAGGTACAGGTGGCCGTCGAAGGTCCGCGCGGCGATGTCGGGGATGCCGTCACCGGTCACGTCGTCGAGCGCGAAGACCTTGTTGTAGATGGTCCAGCCGGTGCTGGTCCACGACGAGGAGGCCGGGAAGTTCGACCCGCTGAACATCTCCAGCTTGCCGCTGGCGGTCAGCCCCAGGACGTCGGGACCGGTCGCCCCGTCGATGTTGCCCGGGGTGATCACATCCACGTACTGCTCGGTGGAGTCGCCGAGGCTGTGGTTCCCGTCGGCCAGGGAGTTGTACCAGTTGAAGTCCACACCGCGGTAGAGCTGGTCACCGGCCCCGTCGCCGTCGATGTCGTAGCGGACGGGTGCCGGGGTCTGGACGGCGGCGCCCGCCGCCAGCTTCGACTTGTTCACCGACGCGGTGGGCGCGGAGATGTGCGGAACGTGCGCCGCGGACACGGTGGACCGATCCGCGACGTGGTGCGCACCGGGCTCTGCGGCCTGTGCGCCCGAGCTCAGCGCGAAGGCGCCGAGCGAAAGGATGCCGGCCGTGCAGGCCGCCACAAGACGCCGGCGGCCGTTGGGCCGTGCCGGCTTGGATTCTGACACTAATCCCCCCATGGGATCTCAAGCAGTGAATCCCCGAACCGCTGCAACCGGATCTATTCGAAGATCCGTCCGGTTCTGGTGGGCGGAGTCTATCCCTCGGGTACGACACCGCATGCGGCGATATCCGGTCCGATCGTTAGACTTCCGGCCATGACCTGGATGATTACCGGCGGCGCCGGCTACATCGGTTCACATGTCGTCAAGGCGCTCGTCGCCGGCGGGCAGCCTGTCGTTGTCGTCGACGACTTGAGCGCAGGTCATCCGGAACGGCTGCCCGCCGGTGTGCCGCTGGTGCGCGGCAGCGTCCTGGACCGGGCGGTCCTCGACCGGGTGCTGCACGAGCACGAGGTGCGCGGCATCGTCCACATCGCGGCGAAGAAGCAGGTCGGCGAGTCCGTCGAGCGCCCGCTGTGGTACTACCGGGAGAATGTCGAGGGCCTGCGGACCGTCCTGGAGGCGGCCGTCGACGCGCAGGTGCGCAGCTTCGTCTTCTCCTCGTCCGCGGCCGTATACGGAATGCCCGACGTGGACCTGGTCACCGAGCAGACCCCGTGCGAGCCGATGAACCCGTACGGCGAGACCAAACTGGCCGGAGAACGGCTGGTCGCCGCAGTCGGCCGAGCGCACGAAATGGCCACCGCGTGTCTGCGGTACTTCAACGTCGCGGGCGCCGCGAGCCCGGAACTGAGCGACCCGGGCGCCACCAACCTGGTGCCGATGGTCTTCGACCGGCTCACCCGCGGGCTGCCCCCGCTGGTCTTCGGCGCCGACTACCCCACGCCCGACGGCACCTGTATCCGCGACTACGTGCACGTCGAGGACATCGCCTCCGCGCACGTCGCCGCCGCCCGCCGGCTCGCCGAGGACCGCGAGGCGCAGCTGGTGCTGAACATCGGCCGCGGCGAGGGCGTCTCGGTGGCCGAGATGGTGCGCATCATCCAGGAGGTTTCGGGCCACACTGGGATCGCCCCCGAGGTGGTCGCACGCCGCCCCGGGGACCCGGCCAGGGTCGTCGCGTCCGCCGAGGCGATCAGCAGGGAACTGGGATGGTCGGCCTCCCACGACATCCGCGGGATGGTCGTCTCGGCCTGGGCGGGCTGGCAGCTGCGCCACCCGCAGTAGCCGCGGCACCGGCGCGCGGCGGCAGCGCACACCCCGACACGAGGGACGGACGTACGTGACGACGGCGGCACGGCAGGACGTGGTGGAGGCCCGCAGAGTCGTGGTCAAGGTCGGCTCCTCGTCGCTGACCACGGCCGCCGGCGGCCTGGACGCCGACCGGGTGGACGCCCTGGTCGACGTGCTGGCCAAGGCACGCGAGGACCGGGAGATCGTGCTGGTCTCCTCCGGCGCCATCGCCGCGGGGCTCGCCCCGCTCGGGCTGCCCAGCAGACCCCGCGACCTGGCACGGCAGCAGGCCGCGGCCAGCGTCGGGCAGGGCCTGCTGGTCGCCCGATACACCGCCTCCTTCGCCCGCTACGGCATCCGCGTCGGCCAGGTGCTGCTCACCTCGGACGACGTCAGCCGCCGCGCCCACTACCGCAACGCCTACCGCACCCTGGACCAGTTGCTGGCGATGGGCGCGCTGCCGGTCGTCAACGAGAACGACACGGTCGCCACCGACGAGATCCGCTTCGGCGACAACGACCGGCTCGCCGCCCTGGTCGCCCACCTGGTGCGGGCCGACCTGCTGGTGCTGCTCTCCGACGTCGACGGGCTCTACGACGGCGACCCGCGCACCCCGGGCACCCGCCTGATCGCCGAGGTCACAGGACCGGGGGACCTGGAAGGCGTGTCCATCGGCAGCGCCGGCCGGGCCGGCGTCGGCACCGGCGGGATGGTCACCAAGGTCGAGGCCGCCGCCATCGCGACCGGCGCGGGCGTCCCCGTCGTGCTGACCTCCGCGGTGCACGCCGCGGACGCGCTGGCCGGCCGCCCCACCGGCACCCACTTCCACCGCACCGGCAAGCGCTCCGCCGACCGGCTGCTGTGGCTCGCCCACGCGTCCGCCCCGCGCGGCGCCCTGCGGCTCGACGCCGGCGCGGTCCGCGCGGTCACCCAGCGGCACAGCTCGCTGCTGCCGGCCGGGCTCACCGGGGTGGAGGGCGACTTCGCCGCGGGCGACCCGGTGGACCTGGTGGACGAGTCGGGCCTCGCGGTGGCCCGCGGCCTGGTCAACTACGACGCGCGCGAGCTGCCCAGGCTGCTCGGCCGCTCCACCCGCGACCTGGCGGCGGAGCTGGGACCCGCCTACGAGCGGGAGGTCGTGCACCGCGACGACCTGGTGCTGCTGAGGCGGCAGGGGCTGACGCGCTGACCTCGTCGGGGACTTCTTGCGGAAAAGGCCCCCGCCGCCTGCCGGAGCCTGGTCAACTTTGATGAGGATGCGATGCGCAGGTACGTCCCTGCCACCGCCCGGGTCCGCGCCCGCCGGCACGGACGGGGCGGGCGGCGGCGGACGCAACCCACAGGGAGGCCGCTGGTGAAACGAGGGCGCCCGGGGCCGTCGACCAGGAGTTCGGCGGAGCGCGCGCTGGTCAGCGTCGACCGCGGGGCACCGGACGGCGCGGTGGTGCCGTACCAGTCGCGGACGCAGGACAGGCCCGCCGCCCGGCTGTGGCATGTCACGCTCAGCGTCGCCGGGCCGCTGACCTCGCTGGCGGAGCTGCGCCGCGGCCTGGAGCAGCTCGCCAACGACCACCCCTTCCTGCTGACCAGCCGCTACGCCCCCGACCACGCGGAGATCCGCTACTGGGAGGAGGCCAGGGACGTCCACGACGCCGCCGCGCTGGCGCTGCGGCTGTGGGGCGAGCACCGCTCGACCGCAGGGCTGCCGCCGTGGGAGACGGTGGGCCTGGAGGTCGTCGACCGCGACACCTACCACCAGCGGCTGGCCGCCGGCCCCGCTCCCGCCGTCCCGGCCGGCGTCCACCCCTTCTGACGCTCCTCGGCCGAAGGGACGCCGTCCAGCGCGTGGGCGGACCGGGCGCGGGCACTTCGCGGTCAGTACGCTACGGGCATGGATGCCCTCCCCAAGTCCCCCGTGATGCTCGCGGCCTACCGCGCCAAAGCCGCCGCGGCGGACCTGGCCCCGCTGCCGCGGTCCGCGAAGGACGACGCGCTGCTGGCCGTCGCGGACGCGCTGATCGTGCGCACCCAGGAGATCGTCGCGGCGAACGCCGAGGACGTGGCCCGGGCGGAGGAGGCCGGCACCAGCCCGGCGATCGTCGACCGGCTGACGCTCACCAGGGAGCGGATCGCCGCCATCGCCGCCGACGTGCGGCACGTGGCGGGCCTGCCCGACCCGGTCGGCGAGGTGCTGCGCGGCTCGACCCTGCCAGGCGGCCTCGACCTGCGCCAGGTCAGGGTGCCGCTCGGCGTCGTCGGCATCATCTACGAGGCCAGGCCCAACGTGACCGTGGACGCCGCCGCGCTGTGCCTGAAGTCGGGCAACGCGGTGCTGCTGCGCGGCTCGTCGTCGGCCTACGCGTCCAACACCGCCCTGGTCGCCGTGCTGCGGGACGCGGTCGGCGGCGCCGGGCTGCCCGCCGACGCCGTGCAGCTCGTGCCAGGGGAGAGCCGGGAGTCCGTCACCGAGCTGATGCGCGCCCGCGGCATGGTCGACGTGCTGATCCCGCGCGGCGGCGCCGCCCTGATCCGTACCGTCGTCGAGGGCTCCACCGTCCCGGTGATCGAGACCGGCACCGGGAACTGCCACGTCTACGTCGACGCGCAGGCCGACATCGACATGGCCGTGGAGATCCTGGTCAACTCCAAGGCCCAGCGGCCCAGCGTGTGCAACGCCGCCGAGACGCTGCTGGTGCACCGCGACATCGCCGACCTGTTCCTGCCCCGCGCGCTGGAGGCGCTGGCGGAGGCGGGCGTCACCGTGCACGGCGACCCGCACGTGGTGGCCGCCGCCGAGGCGGCCGGCAGCAAGGCCACCGTGGTGCCGGCGACCGCGGAGGACTGGGAGACCGAGTACCTGTCCTACGACATCGCCGCCGGCGTGGTGGACTCGCTGGACGCGGCGGTCGCCCACATCCGGCTGTGGTCCTCGGGCCACACCGAGGCGATCGTGACCGGCTCGCAGCCCGCGGCCCGCCGCTTCACCCAGCTGGTCGACGCGGCCGCGGTGATGGTGAACGCCTCGACCCGCTTCACCGACGGCGGCCAGTTCGGCTTCGGCGCGGAGATCGGCATCTCCACCCAGAAGCTCCACGCCCGCGGCCCCATGGGGCTGCCCGAGCTGACCTCCACCAAGTACATCGTCACCGGCGACGGCCACACCCGCTGACCTGCGGCGGGCCGGTTCCGCCCGGGGTTGGGCCATCCGGGTGAACGGCCGGACCGCAGCCAACCGGGATTCCCCTGCCCAAAGGGCCAACTTCCGCATTACTCTGGACAGATGTCGGACGATGACGAATTCGCCTCCGTAGTCCTCGACGAAGAATTCGTACGGTCTGCTCTGTTCCACGAGCCCACGGCCCGGGAACGGATGCTGGCCGTCGCCGAAGGTCCCGCGCTACCGCCCGGCTGGCCCGGGCGGCGCAGAAACCCGCGCTCGGCGGTCCCCGAGGCGGGCGACGACGCCGACTTCCCGGAAAGCGATCCGCTGTACGCCGCCGGGCATCCCTACCGGGGCAGCAGCACCCGCTGGCACCGCCCGGTGGCCTGGGCTCTTGCCGTGGTCATGGGCATAGGCGTGGTCGCCCTGACCTTCGCCGCGGTCTACCGCGGTGCGGGCGGCGCGACCCGGCAGCCGGCCGACCCCCCGCCGTCCAGCGGCAGCCCGGTCGGCGACCGGCTGATGCCGCCGGTCGCCAGTACCCCCGTCCCCTGATCCCGTGTCAACTCGGCCGGTACCGGGGAGTTTATTCCCGCGTCCGCAGACTTAACCTTGTGCTATGAGCGGGCCTGGAGACCCTCCTGAGGGCACGCCCGAGGGCGCCTCAGGAGGCGGTGAGGACGAGTACCGATCCGTCGTCTTCGACGAATCGTTCGTGAGAGCTGCCCGGATCCAGGAGTACTCCGCGCGCGAGCGGCAGGACGACGCCGCCCATCCGGTCAGGATCCGCCATGTGCTGCCCCGCGGCCTGGCCCGCCAGGCGGTGGCCCTGATCCTGCTCATCGTGCTGGCCTTCGGCTTCGCGATCTACATGGGGGTCCGGCACCCCTACAAGGCCCACGACACCGGCACCGGCGAGCAGCTGCGCGTCACGGTGATCCCGCTGGTGCCGGGCGGCCGCGTGCCCGCCGTCTCCCCTGCCGCGCCCTTCACCGGCACCGCGGCGGCCGGCTACGCCGACGGCGTCCGCGGGCTGAACGTGCCCGAGGAGATGCACCGGATCGGCGGATACTCCGAGGGTGAGGTCAGCGAGGGCTACGACACCGCCGTGGACTTCATCACCGAATCCGCGCTGGAGGAGCAGACCGTCACCGGCGGCGATGTGCGGGAGGTGCGCGCGCTGCTCGATCCGAGCCAGATCGACCAGTTCGACAGCAGCCTCAGCGACCCGGCTGCCGACGGCTCCCGCGAGGTCACCGGCTGGATGGTGCGCTTCGACCCCGACCCCGAGGTGCGGGTGGAGCTGGCGGGCGGCAACGCGGGCATCCGGGTGAACGGCGGCTGGACGGCGTCCGAGACCGGTGACGACCACCTGGAGATCGTCGCCGACCACACCTACGTCTACGCCATCCGCGGCTCGTCCGACCCCACGGGCGCGGTGTCGCTGTTCACCGTCCGGCGGAAGCTGCGCTTCCACTTCGACCACCGGGAGCTGACCCGGCACCACATCGAGGTGGTGCAGGCGGACGTCGCGGCCGGGCCGCTGGCCTGCTCGGCCGAGGTGCAGAGCTACTTCCGGCCGATACTGGCCGGCCACTCCGCGCCCGACGCGGTCGCCGGCGCCGACCCGTACAACCGCGCGCACCCGCCGGGCGCCGTGTGCGCCCCGCTCACCGACGCGACGGGCAGCGGGGCGGCGGACCCTCCCGCATCGCCCCCGGCGGCGGCCACGACCGCCGCTACGGGGGCCACGGCTACGGCAGCGGGCTCTCCGGCTGCTCGTCGTCGTCCGGCAAGTCGGAGTCTGTTGCTGACCCCGAAGGCCGTTCCGCAGTCGCCTGCGACGTTCCGCCTCCTGTGAAGCGGTCCCTGAGCTTGCCGCCGACGTCGCCCGCGCCGTTGGTGATGTCGCGGATCAGGCCCATCAGCGGGTCCTTGGACTTCTTCACCGTGTCGGCGTAGTGGCTGGCCGAGTCGCGGAAGGCGTCGGAGACCGAGGCGTCCTTGTCCTCCGTCCGCCGCGGGTAGTGCCCGTCCATCAACCGCTGGTACTCCCGGGTGCCCGCCCAGCGGCGCAGCTCGGCGGCCCTGACGGTGGTGAAGGGGTGGCTGCGCGGCAGCACGTTGAGGATCTTGAGCACCGAGTCGCGCAGGTCGCCCGCCGCCTCGTACTCGTCGGCCTGCTTGAGGAACGCGTCGACGTTCATCTCGTGCAGGTGGTTGCCGCCGGCGATCTTCATCAGGCCGCGCATCGAGGCCTGCAGGTCCTGGCCGACCAGCAGCCCGGCCCGGTCGGCGGACAGCTCCGACTTGCGGAACCACTCGCGCAGCGCGGTGATGATCGCCAGCACTGCCAGATTGCCCAGCGGTATCCACGCCACGCGCAGCGCCAGGTTGGTGAGGAAGAGCAGTATCGTCCGGTAGACCGAGTGGCCGGACAGTGCGTGGCCGACCTCGTGGCCGATGACCGCGCGCATCTCCTCCTCGTCCAGCAGCTCGACGAGACCGGTGGTGACCACGATGATCGGCGCGTCCATGCCGATACACATGGCGTTGGGCTGCGGGTCCATCGTCACGTACATCGACGGGACCTTCTCCAGGTCCAGGATGTAGCAGGCGTCCCGCAGCATCGCGTTGAGATGCGCGAACTGCTCGTCGCTGACCCGGACGGAGTCCGAGAGGAACAGCAGCCGCAGGCTGCGCTCGGGCAGCAGCCCGCTGAGCGACTTGAAGACCGTGTCGAAGCCGGTGAGCTTGCGCAGCGCCACCAGGGCGGACCTGTCCGCGGGGTGCTCGTAGGCACGTGAGGAGATGTCAGGGAATCTCGTGCGGGTGCGTCCCGGCAGCTTCTCGGTGCTCACGCGATCGTCGTTCGGTCCGTTCGACTCGGACATACTGGCCCAACCCCCTGGTAGCCCACCGGTACATAGTCAGGGACGCGCAGAGCCTGCGCGAAGTTCCCGCAGGGCCGCCCGTACGATGTCCGCAGAGTCTTCCCGCCCGTCCCCGACTTCGCAAAGGGTCCCGCTGACATGTCGCCCCTCGCAGTCTCCACTCTGACCACCCTCGCCGAGGACCACGGCGGCAACCACCCCAGCCTGAGCCCGTACCTGACCGGGTTCGGCGCGCTGGGCGCCCTGCTGATCCTGCTGTGGCTGGTCACGCGCTTCAACCGGGACTGACCGGCGCCATGTCCGACAGCAAGCGCCGTATCGGTGTGATGGGCGGTACGTTCGACCCCATCCACCACGGGCACCTGGTGGCCGCGAGCGAAGTGGCGAGCCTCTTCCACCTCGACGAGGTGGTCTTCGTGCCGACCGGGCAGCCCTGGCAGAAGAGCGACCGGCAGGTGTCGGCGGCCGAGGACCGGTATCTGATGACGGTGATCGCCACCGCGTCGAACCCGACGTTCTCGGTCAGCCGCAGCGACATCGACCGCGCGGGCACCACGTACACCATCGACACCCTGCGCGACCTGCGGGCCGAGCACCCGACGGCCGAGCTGTTCTTCATCACGGGCGCGGACGCGCTCTCGCAGATCTTCTCCTGGCGGCATGCCGAGGAGCTGTTCTCGCTCGCACATTTCATCGGGGTCACACGTCCTGGGCATACGCTGTCGGACCCGGGCTTCCCCGAGGGCGGAGTCTCGCTCGTGGAGGTCCCGGCGCTGGCGATCTCCTCGACGGACTGCCGCCAGCGGGTGGCCAAGGGGGATCCGGTCTGGTACTTGGTTCCGGACGGGGTGGTGCGCTACATCGACAAGCGCGCGCTCTACCGGGACGCTTCCGGGTAGCAGGCGCCGCGAAACAAAGCAGGTGAAGGGGTTCCTCGTGAACGACGCAAACCCCCGTTGGCAATATGCCGAGGGCGGACCCGACGACGAGAGGGACCCTTACCCGCAGGACCCCTATTACCAGCAGCAGTCCTACGGTTACGACCAGTACGGAAACCCCGTGCAGCCGCAGGCGCCGCAGGCGCCGCAGGCACCCCAGGTGCCGCAGCAGCCCGGCTACCAGGACCCGTACCAGACCTACGGCGGCCGCCCGGCCCCGCCGCCCCCGCCCGGCCAGCAGCAGGGCTGGATCCCGCAGCAGCCGCAGCAGCCCTACTACGAGCAGCCGCAGCAGCCGCAGGGGTACGACACGGGCCAGCACGCGGCCTACGAGACCGGCCAGATGCCGGTGTACGAGACCGGCCAGCAGCCGGTCTACGACACCGGTCAGCACGCCGTGTACGACACGGGCCAGCACGCGGCCTACGAGACCGGCCAGATGCCGGTGTACGAGACCGGCCAGCAGCCCGTGTACGACACCGGTCAGCACGCGGTGTACGAGACCGGGCAGATGCCCGTGCAGGCCGGCGAGGCCGAGGAGCCGGCCGCCGCGGGCGGCGGCGGGCGGCCGGGCTACCAGACGGAGATGTTCGACTTCGTCGACGACGAGTCCGAGCAGTCCGAGGAGGTCATCGACTGGCTCAAGTTCTCCGAGTCGCGCACCGAGCGCCGCGAGGAGGCCAAGCGGCGCGGGCGCAACCGCAAGACCGGCCTGGTCGTGCTGCTGGTCCTGGCGCTGCTCGGCGGCACCGGCTACCTGTGGCAGGCCGGCAAGCTGCCCGGGTTCGGCAAGACCAAGGCCGTGCAGGCCGCGACCGGCGGAGCGCAGAAACGCGACGTCATAGTCGTGCACATGATCCCGGTGAACGGCGGCCCCAGCGACACCGCGCTGCTGGTGGACAACGCCACCAAGGGCCGCGGCACCACCCTGCTGCTGCCGAACACCCTGTCCATCACCTCGGACGACGGCGCCGCGGCGCCGCTGGACAAGTCGGTCGGCGACGGCATCGGCCCGACCCGGGACTCGCTGGGCACCCTGCTCGGCGCCGACATCAAGGGCAGCTGGCGGCTGGACAGCCCGTATCTGGAGCTGCTGGTCGACGCGCTCGGCGACATCTACGTCGACACCGACGCCGCGGTGAAGGGCACCGGCAAGGACAGCGGGAAGACCCTGGTGCGGCAGGGCAAGCAGCAGGAGCTGACCGGCCAAGCCGCCGTCGCCTACGCCACCTACCGGGCCGCAGGCGAGCCGCAGACCAAGCAGCTCAGCCGCTTCGGACAGGTCATGCAGGCGGTGCTCAAGAAGATGCCGAGCGACGCCACGGGCGCGACCAGGACCGTGCAGTCGCTCGGCCAGATCCTCGACCCGTCGCTCACCGACAAGCAGCTCGGCGCCTCGCTCGCCCAGCTCGCCGACCTGGCCAAGACCGGCGCGTACGGCACCACGCTGCTGCCGGTGCAGAAGGACGGCACGCTCAGCCAGGACACCGACACGCTGGTCAAGGACGTGCTCGGCGGCACCGTCAAGCAGTCCGCGGGCACCACCCAGCCGCGGGTCCTGGTCAGCATCGCGACCGGCAGCTCGAAGTCGGCCCCGCTGGCCCAGGCCGCGATCGTCAACGGCGGCACGTACACCTACGTCGCCGGCGGCAAGGCCGCCAAGACCCAGAGCACCTCCGAGGTGCTCTACACCGACCCGGCGCGGCTCGCCGCGGCCAAGGACGTCGCCGCCACGCTCGGCCTGGCGCCGACCGCGGTCAAGAAGGGCAAGGTGCCGTCCAACGCCGACATCGCGGTGACGCTCGGCAAGGACTACAAGCCGCCGACGCAGTGACGGTGCGGTGAGTGCGGAGCGGTGATCGAAAACCGGTCGGGGGCTGTCCGAGGGTCGTGAGACCCTTGAAGGAGTCCAGCCCCCGACCGGAAAGCCGTTTCTGTGACCGCCACTGACCGTTCCATCGAGCTGACCCGCGCCGCCGCGCAGGCCGCCGCCGACAAGCTCGCGCACGACGTCATCGCCTACGACGTCAGCGACGTGCTGTCCATCACCGACGCGTTCCTGGTCGCGTCCGCACCGAACGACCGGCAGGTCAAGGCGATCGTCGACGCCATCGAGGAGACGCTGCTCAAGGAGCTGGACGTCAAGCCGGTCCGCCGCGAGGGCGAGCGGGACGGCCGCTGGGTGCTGCTCGACTACATCGACATCGTCGTCCACGTGCAGCACTCCGAGGAGCGGGTCTTCTACGCTCTGGAGCGGCTGTGGAAGGACTGCCCGGAGATCGAACTTCCTGCGGACGCGGTCGCCACCCGGGGCAAGGGCAAGGAGCATGCCGCGGCCACCGCCGCGGCGGACGAGGACGGGGAGCTGAGCTGAGCGGGCAGGCAAGCCGGCAGACGAGCGGCAGGGGCCGCCGGATCGTGCTGTGGCGGCACGGTCAGACGGCGTGGAATCTGGAGCAGCGCTTCCAGGGCAACACCGACATCGAGCTGACCGAGACCGGCGTGGCCCAGGCCCGCCGCTCGGCCCGGCTGCTGGCCGCCCTGTCGCCGCACGCCATCGTCTCCTCCGACCTGAACCGGGCCGCCGCCACCGCCGCCGAGCTGGCGGCGCTCACCGGGCTGTCCGTCACGTACGACAAGGGCCTGCAGGAGACCTACGCCGGGCACTGGCAGGGCCTGACCCACGAGGAGATCCTGGCCTCGTACGGCGAGCAGTACGCCGCGTGGAAGCGCGGCGAGCCGGTCCGCAGGGGCGGCGGCGAGCTGGAGACCGAGGTCGCCGACCGGGCCGCGCCCGTGGTGCTCGCCGCGGCGGACGAGCTGGCCGACGGCGGCGTGCTGGTCGTGGTCAGCCACGGCGGCACGATCCGTACGACCATCGGCCGGCTGCTCGGCCTGGACCCGCTGACCTGGGAGTCGCTCGGCGGCCTGTCCAACTGCTGCTGGTCGGTCCTCGGCGAGGGCGCGCGCGGCTGGCGGCTGACCGAGCACAACGCCGGCACCCTGCCGGAGCCGGTCCTCGGCGACGACGCGTAGGACGACGCGCACGGCGACGCGTAGGGCCTGGCACAGCCGATTTCGTTTCCGGTCCACCCACCGGCTATGCTTCTTCACGTCGTCAGGGGAAACCTGACAGGCGCGGGGCTGTAGCTCAGTTGGTAGAGCGCTTGCATGGCATGCAAGAGGTCCGGGGTTCAATTCCCCGTAGCTCCACAGGAAGAAGGCGAGATTCCTCCGCACATGCGGAAGGGTCTCGCCTTCCGCGTTCTGCCGGGCAGACCAGCCGGATCGGGCTGATCAGGCGGACTTGTCGCAGTCCGAGGCGGCCGCCGCCTCCCGTTCCGCCATGATCACCGACAGCGGGCGGCCGTGCAGGGAGCAGCCGACGACCGGGTCGCCGATCTGCCGCAGCCGCTCGATGCGCAGCCGGTCGTCCTCGGTGACCGGGGTGTAGACCACGAAGCGGTGCCCGGCCATCCCGTCGATGCTCAATGACATCGACGTCATGTTGATCACGCCGATGCCCTCGTGCCGGAAGGCCTTGACCCGCTTGCCCGGCGCCGCCACGTTGCCGCTCGCCCACAGCTGCGCGAAGGTCGGGCTCTCCTTGACCATCAGCGCGATGAAGGACTCCCACGCGGGCTCGCCGACGTGCCGCCCGTAGCTCCTGCGCACCTGGGCCACCATCCACGGCAGCTCCTCCGCGCTGTTGACGAAGGTCATGCAGCACTCGGGCACCGTAAAGAGCTTGTAGAGCACGTTGCGCTCCCAGCGCGCCACGATCGACGTCATCGGCCACAGCGTGCGGTAGGTCGCGTTGGTGGCGCGCACGTCGTAGCGGGCGTTGTAGATCGCGGCGGGCAGCGGGTCGAGGGCGTCCAGGATGCCCTGCGACTCCACGCCGACGGTCTCCGCGTCGGAGTTCGGCTCACTCACGAACGGGATGCCGGCCAGCCGGTAGAGGTGCTCGCGCTCGGTCGCGTCGAGCTGCAGCACCCGGGCCACCGCGTCGAGCACCTGGACGCTGGCGTTGATCGGGCGGCCCTGCTCCAGCCACGTGTACCAGGTCACACCGACCCCGGCGAGCTGCGCGACCTCCTCGCGCCGCAGCCCCGGGGTGCGGCGCCGCAGCCCGGGCGGCATGCCGACGTCCTCCGGGGTGATCCTGGCCCTGCGGCTGCGCAGGTAGGCGGCCAGTTCGGTGCGGCGGGCGGCGCCCTTCTGCCGCGCGCCGCCGGTCTGCCGGTCGGGCTCGGCGGGTACGGACCGGGTGGCGGGCGATGCCGGAGTGCTGGGCATACGGTCATACTCCCCAATGCGCAGTACGCCTGCCAGGTGCTGGCAGTACCAGGATCACCGGGCTCTCGTTACCGGTACCGCCCTGCCGCCAGGCTCGACGCATGACACAGCCCGTGATGAACGGCGCGACCGCGCCGACCGCCCACCGCCCCGCCGTCGATCCCGGCGCCACGAAGCCCGGCAGAGCGGGGCCGCGGCCCGGCCTGCTGCTCGCCACCATCCTCATCGGCCAGTTCATGGCCCTGCTCGACGTCTTCATCGTCAACGTCGCCGCCCCGACGATCCGCACCGACCTGCACGCCTCGGGCGCCTCGCTCCAGCTGATCATCGCCGGCTACACCATCGCCTACGCGGTGCTGCTGATCACCGGGGCGCGGCTCGGCGACCTGTTCGGGCACCGGCGGCTGTTCGTCACGGGCCTCGCGGTCTTCACCGTCGCCTCGCTGGCCTGCGGCCTCGCCCAGAACACCGGTGAGCTGATCGGCTTCCGCTTCGTCCAGGGCGTCGGTTCCGCGCTGATGATCCCGCAGGTGCTCAGCCTGCTCCAGCTCACCTTCAGCGGTGAGGCCAGGACCCGGGCGATGAGCGTCTACTCGGCCGTGCTGTCCTCGGGCGCCGCGCTCGGCCAGTCGCTGGGCGGCATCCTGGTCAGCGCCGACCTCTTCGGCGCCGGGTGGCGGCCGGTCTTCCTGGTCAACGTGCCGATCGGCGCGGCGATGCTGGTGATCGCCCCGCGGGTGCTGCCCGAGGACGGGCGGCGCGACCCCGTCCGGCGCCGCGGCCTTGACCTTCCGGGCCTGACGGCGCTGGCGGCGGCTGTGACACTGCTCACGGTCCCGCTGGTGCTGGGGCAGGAGGAGGGCTGGCCGGTGTGGGGATGGGTCTGCCTGGGGCTGAGCGTCGTGTTCTTCTGCCTGTTCATGGTGCTGGAGTCGCGGCTCGCCCGGCGCGGTGGCTCCCCGCTGGTCTCGGCGCGGGTGCTGCGGGCGCCAGGCATGCTGCGGGCGGTCATCGTGATCATGACGACGATGGCGGTCAACGCGGGCTTCCTCTTCGCGGTCGCCCTGCACCTGCAGTCAGGGCTCGGCTTCAGCGCGCTGCGCACCGGCCTGACCTTCGCGGTCGCCGCGGTCAGCTTCGGCGGCGTCGGCCTCAACTGGCGCCGGCTGCCGGTGTCCTGGCGGACCTGGCTGCCGGCCGCGGGCCTGCTGCTGGCCGCCGCGTCCTTCGCCGGGCTCGGCCTGGCGCTGCGCGGCGGCGGGGACGGGGGAGCCGCGCTGTACGTGTGCCTGTTCACCCTCGGCGGCGGCCTGGGCCTCGGCTTCAGCCCGACCTTCACCCTGGCGCTGTCCACGGTCGCCCCGCAGGACGCCGCTGACGCCAGCGGGCTGCTGGCCACGGTGACGCAGCTCGGCCAGCTGCTCGGCGTGGCCGCGCTCGGCACGCTCTTCCTCAACCGGCTCGACCTGCCGGGCGTCCACCCCTCGGCCCACGCCTTCGCGGTGACCGCCGTCGCCCTGGCCGCGCTGTGCCTGGCGGGTACGGCGGTGGCGCTGGGACGGAGCCGGACCCGTACGGCCTGACACGGTGCCGGGCGCCCCGCGGGGCGCCCGGCGCAGCGGGGGCTACGGGGTGCCCAGTGCCGGGTAGTCGGTGTAGCCGCGGTCGCCGCCGCCGTAGTACGTCGCCCGGTCCGGGGTGTTGAACGGGCCGCCCGCGCGGAGCCGTTCCGGCAGGTCGGGGTTGGCGAGGAAGAGGGCGCCGTAGGAGACCATGTCGGCGGTGCCGTCCTCGACCAGGGCCAGCTCCTCGGGGCCTGACGGGCGGCCCTGCGTGCGGGCGTTGAGGATCAGCACGCCCGCGAAGCGCTTGCGCAGCTCCAGGGTCAGCGACCGCTCGCCGGTCTCCATGATGTGCAGGTAGCCGGGGCCGACCGGTTCAAGGGAGCGCAGCAGCGCCGCGTACGCCGGCTCGGGGTCGGGCTCGTCGATGTCGCCCAGTGAGTTGCCGGGGGAGATCCGCAGGCCGGTGCGCTCCGCGCCGATCGCGTCCGCGACCGCCGTGACCAGCTCCGCCGCGAAGCGCGCCCGCCGCTCGGGCGAGCCGCCCCAGCCGTCGGTGCGCAGGTTGGCGTTCGGCGCGAGGAACTGGTGGGCCAGGTAGCCGTTGGCGGCGTGCACCTCGACGCCGTCGAAGCCCGCCGCCACCGCGTTGCGGGCCGCGGCCGCGTGGTCCTCGACGGTCCGCGCGATGTCCTCCTCGGTCAGCTCCTGCGGCTCCTCGAACTCCTGCGGCCCCTCGGCGGTGTAGACGCTGCCCTTGGGCCGTACCGCCGACGCGCTCACCGGCCGCAGCCCGCCGGGCAGCAGCGAGCGGTGCCCGATCCGCCCGGTGTGCATCAGCTGGGCGAAGATCCGCCCGCCTTCCGCGTGCACGGCGTCGGTCACCCGCCGCCACCCGGCGAGCTGTTCCGCGCTGTGCAGTCCCGGCGTGTCCGGATAGCCCTGCCCCACGACCGACGGCTGCGTGCCCTCGGTGACGATCAACCCCGCGGACGCGCGCTGCGCGTAGTACGCCGCGGTGCTCGCGGTCGGGCTCAGCCCGGGACCGTAGGCCCGGCTGCGGGTCATCGGCGCCATCACGATCCGGTTCCGCAACCGGCTCCCGCCCAGGTCAATCGGGTCGAACGCGGAGGTCACAGCGGTCTCCACCTCTCTCGTCCACTCAGCCGCTGCCACCGTAACCCGGCAACGCGCCGCCGATTGTTGACACTTCATGAACTTCGCCGCGCCCGCCCCGACGCCGGCCGCAATGGATTTGCAGCCCCTGCCCGTGCAGCGTGTAAAGTAACCCCAGGTCGCCGGGCATACCGGGACCGCAGCGGGGCTGTAGCTCAGTTGGTAGAGCGCTTGCATGGCATGCAAGAGGTCCGGGGTTCAATTCCCCGTAGCTCCACAACCGTGGTCTTACTCGAACCTCCTCCACGGAGTGAGGTTCGAAGAAGGTCCGCAGACGTCACGGCGTCACCCACCTGGGTGGCGCCGTTGTCGTTGTACGGGGCGCCGAGCGCCGGCCTGCGGGCCAGGTCGACGAGGGGCGCCAAGGCGGCCGTGAGTTCGTCGGAGGCCACGTAGGGGCCGTCGTCGTCCGCGTCGAGGTAGAGGCGGCGGAAGAAGGCCTGGTTCAGCACCTGGCGGGCGCGTTTGCCGGCCTGGCGGTAGAGCTCCTGGGGTTCGGCGAGCAGGTCGATCAGATAGGCGAGGGTGTCACGGCCCGTGTCGAGGTCAGGACGGTCGGTGTCGTCGAGCTGTCGAGCGAGGCGGCTGCGCTCGTCGCGGATGGTGCGGAGGCGCGCGGCGATCTTCTCCTGCGGCCAGTCGTCGTCACCGACGAGGTCGAGGAAGCGGTCTTCCTGCTTGTCGAGCCGCTTCAGCTCGCCGGTGAGCCGGTGGTGCATGTCCGCGCTGATGGTGGCTGCCTCGCCCATGGCTTCGTCCATGCGGGCCGCGATGCGGTCGCGTAGATCCAGTGGCAGGGCAATGGTGGCGTAGGCGTCGAGGACGCCCGTCTCGACACGTGCGACGGGCAGATACGGCAGGTCGCAGGTGTGGTCCTGGCGCCCTTTGCAGAAGTAGTAGAAGTACAGCTCTCCCGTGTGGCTCTTGCCGCGCATGATCATGAGGCGCTCTTTGGATCTGTGGCACCAGACAGTGCCCTTCAAGTAGTGGTTGTGGCGGCGCTCCCTGGTCCCCCCGATGCGGCGGGTTTCTAGCATCTGCTGCACCCTGGCGAAAAGCTCCGGGGTGACAAGCGGCTGATGGCGGCCTTGGTACTCCTGGCCGCTGTGGCTGACGTAGCCGAGGTAGTAGCGGTTGCGCAGCAGCTTGCCGAGCGCGTTGATCGAGATCGGTCCGGCCGGGTAGCGGCGGTTCGGGCGGCTGCGGAGCCCGGCGTCGGTGAGGGCCTGAATAAGCGCGTGGAACCCGTAGGCGCCGGACGCGTACAGCTCGAAGGCCATGGTCACCAAGGGGCCGCGGACGGGATCGACGACCACGGTCCGGACCTCGCGCCCCTCGAACATCTCGCGCACGTTGAGGTAGCCGATGGGCGCGATGCCTACGGAGCCGCCGTGTTTGATCTTCTGGCCCATCTTGTAGGCGATGTCGGCTCCGGACGCTCGCGACTGGTATTCGTTCACGCCGTCGAGCACGGTCCCCACCAGGTCGCCGATGGCGGAGTCCTCGGTGTGGTCCATCACCGAGACGAGGACGGCGCCGGCCTCGCGTAACTCGCGTTTGGTGATAGCCGCGTCGATGCTGTTCCGGTGCAGCCGGCTGCGGGCGTACACGATGATGTAGCCGATGTCGTGCTCGGACTTGAGCCGGGCCATCATTTCCTGGAACTTCGGTCGCTTGTCGGTCGAGGTCGCCGACCGGCCGGGCTCGACGTATTCGCCGACGATCTCGGCGTCGAGTTCCGCGGCACGGCGCTGGACGGCGGCTCGTTGAGCGGGGAGCGAAATGCCTTCGGGGTCGTAGTCGGTGTCGACTTGACCGGCCGACGACACGCGCAGGTAGGTGAGAGCGCGCTTGCGCGGGGCGTGGTTGGGCTGGTCGTGGTGGCGGATCACGGGCTGGGTCATGTCGTCCTCTCGTCAGTGGCGGTGCGGAGCTGTCGGGCGGGTCCTCGGGTCGACGGGCGATGTCCTGTGCGACGAGCACGAGGGCTTGCAGGAGGAGTTCCTCGTCGGCGATGACGAGTCGGCGGGCGCGGGGTCGGGTGCTTCTGCCGCTCGAAGGCGGCGGGGGCTCGGTGGTGGTCGTGGGCGTCTCCTCTCGGTGAGTCCGAGAGCGGTGAGCGCGTCCGCGCGGTCGTCCGTCCGTTGTCCGTACGAGGCCCTTGCTGCGCAGACGCGTGCGAGGGTGCGGACGTCCGCGCGGACGCGGACGGCTATACGGACGGCGGGCGGTTGTGGTCGGTGGCACGCCAGCGGCCACGGGCCACCTGCCGGGCTCGGCCGGCTCGGGCGTGCGCTTGAAGGCGGTCGTAGATCCATGTGCGGCCCATCTCGGTGATGTTCATGAGGTCGGATACGGACACCCCTTCGTCGGGGGAGTCGCGCAGGGCGGTCCAGAGGGTGAGTTCGGGGTCGGCGTCCGTGACGATCTCGGCGTCGACGACGTCGTCGGGCTCCGGCTCGTCGCCGTCGAGCGCGGCAGCCGACAGCGCGTCGAGCGGTGGACGGTCGGGGGAGTGGCGCGCGGCCGTGGTGCGTACGTCGTCGTCGGTGACGAGGTAGGCGCGGGCTCGCCGGGGCTGGTCGAGTCCTTCGGCGGAGACGAGGAACTTGCCGGGGGCGTCGAGGGTGTGCGCGAGCCAGCCGGCGGCGAGCGCGCCCTGTCCGAGGACGAGGTCCGTGTCCTTGCGTTCGCGAACGCGCAGGCAGATGCGGATGTCCATCTGGGAGCGGACGGCCCCCTTGCCCATGGCCTGTTGGGTCGGCCGCTGGGTGGCGGCGAGCAGGGTGACGGCGACGGCACGGCCGCGCCGGGCGACCGAGTCGGCGGCCGTTGCCGCCTGCGGGGCGTTCTCGGCGAGTTCGGCGTACTCGTCGATGATGATCACCAGTGCGGGTGCTTGAGGGGTGGGTTCCCGCACGCGGGCGTTGCTCTCGCTCATGGCGCGGGCGCGGGCTTCGATGACGCGTACGGCGTCACGGAGGAGGGTGGCCGCTTCGGCGGGCGTGGTGGCGAGCCGGTCGAGGCAGGACGCCCACGGCCGCAGCTCCATGCCGCCCTTGAGGTCCACGCCCCACAGCACGACATCGGGGCAGGCCGCCAGGTTGCCGACGATGACGTTGAGGACGCCGCTCTTGCCCGACCCGGCGATACCGCCGACCAGGGCGTGACGGCGCAGGAACGCCACGCGTACCGGGGTGGCGTCCTCGTACACGCCCAGGTCGATGGGCTTGCCGATGGTCTGGGCGGACGGGCCGCGCCAGGGGATCGCGGTGGCGTGCGGGTCGTCCGCGAGCACCCGCATGAGGAACCGCCCGGCGTGCGCGGGGTCGGGCTCGACGCGCACGGCGCCGGGGCGGGTGCCGAGCCCGGATTCTATGGCGGGTACGTGCGCGATGACGTCGGCGATGGTCTGGCCGGGGCGGAGGGTCATGCGGGCACGCCAGCCCCAGAGGTCGACGACGGCCGACAGGACGCGCGATCCGGCGAGCCCTACGGCTTCTGCGACGTTCGGCCACGCGCGGATGGTGCGGTCCACCGTGACGCGCACGCGACGGCGACGATGGGTCCACCAGGGGATGCCGGCGGCCAGAGTCGTCACCGCGAGCACGGTCGGCAAAGGCCGGTGGGTCGGCCCGAGCCGGGTCGCGGCGGCGAGCCAGGCGCCCGCCCCGGCCCCCACGAGGGCGGCGTAGAGGCGTTCCTCGGGGCGGTCCAGGCGTCTGAGCACGCCCAGCATGAGGACGAGGACGGCGCCGGGCGCGTACGGCCACCACGCGGGGTGCGTGGCGTGGAGCCAGAGCCCGGCGAGTCCGAGCCCGAGCGCGGTGGTGATCGGGGCGAGTTCCGAGCGGTACCGGAACGTCAGCCGGGCCAGTCCGGTGAGCGCGTCGAGGAGGGGCGACTCGTCGGCGACGATCATCAACGGCTGCGACCTTCGGTTGCGGCGCGCGCGGCGTCCGTACGCCCTCATCGTTCGTCCCGTGTGAGGGGGGCGTGCGCGGCGACCTCGTCGCGCACGTACGAGAGCGGGTCGGGCTCGCCGTCGTCCTGGGCGTGGAGCGTGGCGCGAGCGGCGGCGAGCAGGTTCGCGCACTCGGTGCGGGCAGCGGTGAGCAGGGTTGCCAGTCGCTTGGTCTCCGCGAGCAGGACGGGGATGTCCATGAGCGCGGTCCGCAGCGCGGCGGGCGTGCGGCGGCGCGTGGCGATGGCGAGGTGGTGGGACACGGCCTCCTTGTCGAGGGTGGGGCGTGGTGCGTTGCTGGTCATGGGGTGGGTTCCGCCTCCTTTCGGTCGGGGTCAGGTGTGGGCGCTTCGGCGAGCCGGCGCCGGAAGTCGGTCGCGCGTGGCCCGGCGATGCGCAGGGTCGTGCGCAAGGCGTCCCGGGTGATGGGCCGGCCGTCGTGCTCGGCCCGGTGGCGGGCGTCGGCGTCCTGTGCGGCCTGCCAGAGTTCGTCTTCGCTCCGAGTCTTGGGACGGCGGCTTGCGGTACGGCGTCGGACGGCGGGACGGTCCCGAGGACCGGCCTGGTCGGCGGTCGAGGTCCGTACCGCCATGTCGTCGTGCTCGTCCGGACTCCGTACCGCGTGAAGGTGCGCGGTGAGTCCGAGGACGGCCGCCGGGACGGCGCCGACGAGGACGACGATCGGCCACGAGATGGCGATCAGTCCGACCGCGGCCGCGTGGTACGTCGCGTTCCCGGCGATGCTCGCCGTGATGGCGCCGATGGCATTTGCCCGCGCGAACCGCCGGGCGTGCGGCGCCCGGGTGGTCCCGGCGAGCCAGACCCGCGCGGACGTCATCGCGTATGCGTCGATGGTGACCGGCAGCAGCCACGCGAGCCGTGGCGGCCACCCGGTGTCCAGCGCGAGCCCGCGCAGTCCGGTGAAGCTCGCCACTGCCGCGGAAGCGGCGGCCGTGGCCATCCCGGCCATCACCCACGCGTCGCGCGGCGCGGCCGTCTCAGCCTTCGATGACAAGGCTCGTCTCCTCTCTACAGGTGGAGCGTGGAGATCGACTGCGCGAGCGTCCGAAGTGCGCTCGCGATGTGCGGACCGGACGACGAGGACGCCAGGTAGAAGCCGAACAGGGCGCAGAGGGCTGCATGCCAGGCACGAACGTTCGCGTACCTCCACAGCAGCCAGACCAGACAGCCCAGCAGTACGGCGGCCGACACGGTGACCATCATGGTCAGCGCCTCCGCATCTGCCGTGCGGCGATCCGGCGCTGTGCCTGCTCGTTCCGCTGCCAGCGGGCGCGGGCACGGCACTTGCGGCACTGTCCTAAGCCGCTCTTCCGGGTGCGCCTGTGCTCGGTGAGCCGGGCTCCGCACTGGCATCGGACTTCCTCGTCGTGGTTCGGGTCTGCGGTCACGGTGACAACTCCCTTCTCGCGGGGAGCGCACCGCCCAGAATCTGAACATGTTGAACATGTGCAGATTTACGATGCCCAGCGACTGACGAGGTGTCAAGGCTGGGATCTCCGGGCGCTGCGACTCTGCCGGTGGTCGTCGATGCCGGGGCGGCTTCGACGTCACCGAGAGTGCGCCCGGTGCGCGGTACGTCATCACTACATGACTGGACGTGTGCGAGACGTCCCGCCTATCGTGGAGCCGTCTCGTGACGTCTTGGGGTCGATGCATGCAGAATGAGCGCCTTCGGGCCGCGTTGCTGGAACGCGGTCTCACACTTGATGAGTTGGCGAACGCGATCGACGTGGATCCCAAGACCGTGGAGCGCTGGGTAACGACCAACCGGACGCCCTACCGGCGCCACCGGTACGCCGTAGCCTCGCAACTCGGCTTGGACGAGACCTACCTGTGGCCGGACGCGCTGACACCCGACCAGGTCGCGGGCGCCTCGGAGAGCGAGATCCTCACCGTCTACCCGCACCGCTGGGCGGTTCCGTCCGACCTGTGGCGGCGCATGTTCGAGACGGCGGAGCAGGAGATCGGCGTCCTGGTCTACAGCGGGCTGTTCCTGTCGGAGGACGCGGGAACGCACCAGGTCTTCCGCGCCAAGGCCGACGCGGGTGTGCGCGTGCGGATACTGATCGGCGACCCCGAGAGTCCGGCCGTCACCCAACGCAGCGCGGACGAGGGCCTTGACGGTGCACTGGCCGCGAAGATCCGGAACGCCCTGGTGATGTACAGGCGGTTGCGGAGCGTCGAGGGAATCGAGTTCCGTCTTCACGACACGATCCTCTACAACTCGATCTTTCGCGCGGACGACCAGCTTCTCGTCAACACCCACATCTACGGGTTCTCTGCTACGCACGCCCCGGTGATCCACCTGCGCAAGGTCGCCGGCGGCAGCATGGTCACCAACTATCTGGACAGCTTCGAACGCGTCTGGGACCGCGCCCGGGAACTGGAGACATGACGACCATGCCGAGCCGCATCGACTACTTCGACGACCCGAGTGCGCCGTCCGCCAACAGCCTCGTCCCGTCCGCGAACGCCGTCGTGACCGACCGCGAGGGGCGCATCCTGATGATCCGCCGCAGCGACAACGGCAATTGGGCCGTGCCCGGGGGAGCGATGGACCTCGGGGAGTCGATCGTGCAGACGGCGGTCCGGGAGACCCTGGAGGAGACCGGGATCCACTGCCGGGTCACCGGGCTCGTCGGTATCTACACCGACCCCCGCCACCTCATCCACTACACGAGCAATGACGAGGTGCGGCAGGAGTTCTCGATCGTTTTCACCGCGGAGTACGTCGGCGGCGAGCCGACTCCGAGCGACGAGTCTCGTGAGGTGGTCTGGGTCCCGCGCGACGACGTCCAGGGCCTGAAGATGGACGACTCCATGCGCCACCGGATCGACGCCTACCTGCAAGGTGAAGGGCTGCCGCAGCTTGGGTAGCGACTGGGTCAGCACCGCGGCCGACGTCTTCTCCTCCATCGGCACGGTCGGCGCCTTCGGCACCGGATTCGTCCTCCTCCGCCGCGAACACCGCCGAGAGGCCGACCGCGACGAGGAGGCCCGCCGCGCCCAGGCGGCGCGCGTCAGCGCGTGGGTCGAGGCCTACCGCCGGGACGACGGCTCGCGGGAGCTTTCCTTCCACGTCCACAACGCCAGCGACATGCCCATATACGAGGTCGAACTCCCGCTGCCCGCCCTCCCGGGGGAGGAGTCGCAGACCGAGTTCATCGGCCTCGTCCCACCGAGCCAGACCATACGACGCCCCGCGCCGCGCGAATGGCTGCGGTCGTACGTCGAGCCGGAGCCGATAGAGATCGAGTTCCTCGACAGCGCCGGCCGCCACTGGAACCGCGACGAACAGGGAACGCTCATCCGCGCGCAGCGCTCGGCTACGTGACGAGCAGAGCCTCGATCCGCCGTGCCGAACCGATGATGTGCGGGCTCGCTTCGGTGATGGATTCGGTGACGACAGCCCCGGGGCCGTAGCGCGAAAGGATCTCGGACAGCCGCGTCTCGACGCCGACCGGCTCACCGTACGGTGTCGTCGTCATGTCGCAGTAGGTCAAGGCGTCGGTGAGCAATCCGGTGGGGGGCTCGAACTCTGCGTCGAGTTCTTCGCCAAGGCCGCGGTTGCGGGCTTCGATGTGAGCGCAGGAGTGGTACGCGACCAGGGCGCACACGCGGGGGTCGGCCTGCTCCACGTCGCGTAGGTAGCGGGCGCCGTCGAGGGAGTGAAGGCCTGTCTTGACGAGCGACGGCGCGTACCCGACGTCGTGAAGCCACGCGGCACAGATCAGCAGCTCGGCATCGGCCCCGAGGACGCGGGCGATGGACTCGGCCTTGCGGCCGACGCCTTGCGAGTGCGCCCAGCGGCGCGGAAGCGGTCCGGCGAGCAGGTCGCCGGCAAGCTGCTGTGACCACGGGACCGACGTCATGAGTCGAGGCTAACGGCGCCACGCACTACTTCACGAACCTGCCTTTGCCGTGACGCGTCTCGATCAGCCCTGCGGCCTCCAGATCGATGAGGGCTTGTCGGGCTGTCCAACGGGAGACCTCGTATTGCGCTGTCAGCGCGGCCTCGCTGGGAAGGATGTCCCCTCGGTTCAGCTCGCCACGTTCGATCGCGGCGCGGAGGTCGGCGGAGATTCGCCGGAAGATCGGTGCCGGGGGCGTGGTGTCCATCTGGGATGCGGCGAGGCGTCCGCGTCCGGGCATGGTGACGAGCAGGCCTTCGTGTTCCAGGTCGGAGAGTGCGCGCCGCAGCGTATTGCGGGCAACGCCATACTCCGCCCGAAGCGCGGCCTCGCTGGGGAGTTGCACGCCCGGTGGAAACTCGCCCGCGGTGATGCGGCGGCGCAGGGCGTCCGTGATGGTCTTGTACGCGCCCCACGGCGTCGAGCGCGAGCCCACTCGTCGTCCCTTCGTCGTCGGATATCAGCCCAAGGCCGGGTGTCCGCCTGTCGAGCCCTTGGTGTTCCTACCGGTGCCCATCGTCGCGCATGTGGAGGCGTGGAGAGGAGGCGGACGACGTCATCGGCGGAGTTCGCCCGTATCGGCTGCGGCACGTGATCGCGCCGCAGCCGGTACAGAGGAGGTTGTGCACTGCCCTTGCCCGGAATCGGCAGCCATCGGGTGTGATCGATCGGGTCTTCTACTGGCCGTGCCGAGTAGGGGCAGCACTCGGGCGGTTCGGATCAGGAGGGTTGCGCTCCAGGATGACGACGGGGCACCTCAGCACCTCGGCGATCTTGGCCAGGTACGCGGGTGTGGCGTTGCCCCATCCGGACTCGATCTCGCCCATGAGCTGTTCGGAGATGCCCACTTGCTGGGCAAGCGCCCTCTTGGTCAGACCGGCCTTCTCCCGTGCCCATGTCACCCCTGCCGGGTCCTGTCGCAGGACGCGCGTGCGCTTGCGTCGGCGCGGTAGGGCGCAGGCCGGACAGTAGGACGTCGACTCGCACTGCGTGCACACCACCAGGTCGCCACCGCACTTCAAGCACTGCGCGCCATGCTGCGGTGTCGCCGAGTCCGGCCTGAGAGGAGACGGGACGTCATCCGCTCCGGGCGTCACTGGGGAGTCCCGATCTTCTCGTCGTTGGTGCAGACGGCCCAGACCATCTTGCCCGGCCCCTCGCGGATGCTCACGCCCCATTGGCCATTGGTGAGCGCGTCGACCAGGGCCAGCCCCCGTCCGAACTCCGCATCTGCGGAGGCTTCCCGGAGCTCCGGCTTGCGCTCGCTGGCGTCATGGACCTCGATGCGCACGCCGCCGCTCTCAAGGCGTTCGAAGCGGGTTCCGATGAGGTGCCCGCGCGGCGAGCGGGCGTGATTGACCGCGTTCGTGACCAGCTCGGAGATCACCAGCTCGGCCGATTCGGAGAGGTGGGGTAGGCCCCAGACGTCCAGGTGCTGCGCCAGGAGGTGCCGTGCTCGGGTCACCGAACGGACGCTGCGCGGCCAGATCCTGAATACGGCGGTGGGGCGCTCGTCGACGTGCGTTGCGGGTGTGCCTGTGGTCATTGCTCAGGTCCCGTCCATCCGAACAGGTGGTGCTGCGGCACTTGCACGTCGTCTCTCCCTCGCAGAGTGGCCATGCCCCCGGCCGGCTGCGCGGTCGCGGGGTCCCTTACGAGAGATTCGGGGCGATACGGCGGCGCGGACACCACGTCTTGAGGGACGTCTAGGGATTTCTTGGCTAGTCTGAAGTCGTCCACACCCCGAACAAGGGGGAAGCGTGAACGACGCGCTCCGTCGCGCCCTCATGTCCGCCGGCCTCGACTCCGCCGATGTCGCGGCCCGACTCGACGTCGATCCGAAGACCGTCGAGCAGTGGTGCGCCGGCCGCGTTCCCTACGCGCGCAACCGCGCTGCGCTCGCGGCACTGGTCGGCCGGGGCGAGCACGAGCTGTGGCCCAACGCGGCACACTCGCGCCCGCGCGTTCCTCCGGGCGGCGAGATCCTGACGATCTACCCGCACCGTTGGGCGGTGCCGCGTGAGACGTGGCTCCGCCACTTCGCGGGCGCCGAACGGGAGATCGGCATCCTCGCGTACAGCGCCCTGTTCCTAGTCGAGGACCCCGGCATCCTGCACACCCTGGCCGACAAGGCTCGCGCGGGCGTCCAGGTCCGCCTCCTACTCGGCGACCCGGACAGCCCGGAGGTGGCCGAGCGAGGCGAGTCCGAGGGCATCGGCGACGCCATGTCCGCCCGTATCCGCAACGCCCTCGCCCTGCTCCGGCCGCTGGCTCTGCTACCTGCCGTGGAAGTCCGCCTCCACCGCACGGCGCTGTACAACTCCATCTACCGCGCGGACGACGACCTACTCATCAACCCCCACGTCTACGCCCAACCCGCAGCAACCGCCCCGGTCTTCCATGCCCGCCTGACCGAAGCCGGGATGCTCGGCGCGAACTACGCGGAGAGCTTCGAACGAGTCTGGAACGGTGCTCGTTGCTGTACATCCCTGGAAGAAATCTAAGCTCGATAGGGAATTGCGAGTCGAGGGCGCTCGGATAGCGAAGGAATGAATGGGGGAATCTCAGCCGGAAAGGTACTCCATTACTGCGGCGGTGGCTATGTTCATCATCCGGCGTGAACGGACAGCGCCGACGTACCTGGCTTGCTGGAAGTCGGCCTCGGAGGCGGCAAGGATCTTCCCTACGGTGTCGAATCCAAGCTCTCTGAGTTTTTGTCGAGCAAAAGCCGTCATGTCCAGCTGGTCAACACTCCGATCGAGCTGAGATTTGATGAACTCTTGCCGAACCTCGTCCATTCTTTCCACGTCGAGCTTCGCGATACTTCCATACAGTTCATGATTGGCCCCAAATTCGATCATCCGCTTGATCGAAATCGCCTCCCTTAGCCAATTCGTTGCAGTTACAGGATCCGACTCGGGTCCGGTTCGAGTGCCGATATTCAACATGTATCGAGTACCCGTTACACCGCGAGTGGCGACCAATCCGCTGCCAGCTTCGTGCAAGATTCCGCTGTAGCAAAGCAGGCGCAATGCTTCCTTCACCGCTGCCGGCGCATCCCGATGGATCCACAAGAATACGCGCTTGTCCGGGTCACCCGAGTTGCGTTGGTTCCTGCGTAGCATCGGAATTACTTCTTGCTGTAGAAACTCGCGACCCCAGTCGATCACGGTGCGGTGGCCTATATAACGATCTCCAAGAGCGGAATGCTCTGACCAGATTATGTCGCGATAGTACTCCCTCATTACTCGCTGAGCGTTATTGGTATTGAGGGGGGAAGCGGAAGACATTGTCTTCAGTAGTGTTCGAGGATTACCGCTTGCGGCGAAAGCTAGAGCGTCGAATACCGCGCCGTGACGGTTGACTATTACTTCAAGGCTGGGATCCTGTCGAATCACAATTTGCCTCATGGAACTCAGATACTCGGGGTCCAAAATATTTCGGTTAACGTTAATTAGTTCGGCGTCATGGCTCATCTGAAAGGAGTCGCCAAAATAGGTGACGCCAGGGTACACGGCTGCTTTAACTGAAAGATACGGGCTCCTGAGGTCTCGCATTACCGTGAAAAATTGTCTCTGCTGCTCGGGGATGAAGACATGAGCCGCTTCGTCAACGAGAAGGACAACCCTGCCAACACCTGTTTCATCACACAGATCCTCGACGGCATCCTTGATCATCTCGGGGTCGAGGCCTGAATCTGCCTGGATTGGAGGCGAGTCTGTTTTCCAGGCGTCTTCCAGCCCGCGCCAGAGGGTTTCGAGACGTGAAGCAGTGACCTCGTCGTCCCCTCCAGCAGAGAGGGTCGAAAATACGCTGCTGTGGTTTTGAAGCACCCCCTTCTTGCGTGCTTCCCTAATGATCCGATTGCAGATCTTGGCAAGCATCCAATGCTTGAATCGTTCCGGCTCGGATGTCTGGAGGAGGCCAGCTTTATTGAAGGTGACATAGACTGCAAGGGTCTTAGAGTTGGAAAATTCGTCATCCATCTCCTTTTGGGCGACCTTCAGAAGAAATGATTTCCCAACGCCGCGAGCCCCCTGTAGAACCACGGTTTTTTTACTCTTAAGAATATCGATTGTCTGACGATCGACATCGGTTTCTACAAAATACTTCTCAACGTCCTCCAGTGTGAGATCTTCCGTGCGAAAGTGTAGTTCGTTTGTGCTCACGTGTTGTTCTCCTCCATCGGAAGATCGAGCAGTGTTCTAACGGACATGAGGTGGGAATAGTGGTCCTCAAGCGACCCCTCAACCGTTCCCTTCTGCTCTGCGGGAAGGTCTTTGTAGTAGCGCACCATTAGGCAATGGATTACCGTCAACAGGGACGAGGAAGCTACGGTAATCCACTCTTTCGCGACTTCGTCGCGGTAGTTGATGTCGGTGGGCAGCAATCGAGAAGTCGAGACATTCCCGTGAATGTACTCAGAGCATCTACGGTAGGCTCGCTTTAGCCTCTCAAGCATCTCCTCCTTATCGCCCATCGCTTCTGGGCAAAACTGGTTCAGAAACGATGTGGAATATAGTCCGTCATCGGCCGATACGATGGACTTCCAGCTGATATCGATATCCCCACTCACCCATAGGCGGCGCTTAAATTCATGAGAGCTGAGGAATGTTGCTCCGACGGTTACTTCAATGAACGACCTTAGGCTGGAAAAGGCCTGCCGGTAGAGACCGCTCATTGCCGCATAGAATGCGAGTCCAAAATCTCGATGTGCTGACTGGAATTGTTGGGCTTCAGGCTTGTCTTTCAGGGCTTCGAGCCACGTGAAAAGATCCGCCTCCAAGTGTAGAATTCGATTTATCTCCGACTCGTTTGATTGTGCTGCCTGTCTGATGTGATTCATGCAAGAGTCGTGTAGCTTGAGGATCATCTTTTCGATACTCGAAGCGTTTTCGGCGCTGGACGACATACGCCATAACGTAGCACCCACCCGCCTGCCGGTGCGGCCCTTTTGTCTTGTTGAGTAATGAAGTTGGAGCGTGCTCGGTTCGACTCATCCCACGAGCCGATGACCCCCAACGGGAGAGTGGGCCTCCTACCTGTGATGAAGCCTTCCGCCAAGATGCCGCTAGGCGACATCGCCCTCGAAGTCGTGGGCGCTCCCTGTTCCGTCGCGCCCGGACGACCCGCCAGCTGCCGCTAGGTCGCCTCCGGGGAACTCTCACCAAGACCGTCCACAGCCTGAGAGGCAAGGCGGGGGAAGCACTGATTAACTTCGCGCACCTTTCCCTCAAGTTCCGGCTCGTCGGCTGGCGCGTCCGGCCCTGACAGGCGGGTCAAGACTGAGCGGAGGGCGCTGACCTCGTCAGCTAGGTTCAAGTAAGAGGTCAGGACCTCCACAAGATCGAGGGCGGAGTGTGCTCGCGGACATCGCGACCACACTCCGCCCTCGTCGTTTGTGCTCGGCTGAGCCTCGCGTGGCGGGGCGTCGCCCCCCACCCTCGCCTTTTGCGCCTGTCCGCCCGGCTCACACCGCCGGGCGGACGGTGGGGCGCCGTGCGCCGAGGAGGGCTGCGAGGGCGGTAGCGGCGAGCAGGACCGCGGTGGCCGCGGGGAATGCCGGAGCGGCGCCGTAGCGCGAGATCAGGACGCCCGCCGCGGCGGAGCCCAGAGCGCTGCCCAGGTTGTACGCGGTGTTGATCCAGGCGCTCGCCTCGGTGCGCGAGCCGGCCGCGACCAGGGTGTCGACCTGGAGGTACGCGGTGATCAGCAGGGTGTCGGAGCAGGCTCCGGCCAGCAGCAGGCCGAGGGCGACGGCGGCCGGCGCGGACGCCGCGGCCGGCAGTGCGTAGCAGGCGGCGGCGAGTGCCCCGAGGATCAGCAGCCGGCGGTGCGGCGGCGTGCGCCAGCGGGTGCGGCCGTAGACGAGGCCGCCGACGGCGCCGCCGACCGCGCACACGGCCATCAGCGGACCCGCGACGGCCGCGCCGCGGGCGGCGACGACGCCCACCTCGGCGAGCGCCAGTGCGCTGCCGCTGCCGAGGACCACCACCAGGAGGGTGGCGAAGCCCGGTGCGGGCGGCGGCCCGAGTCGCCGCCGCGCCTTCGCCGCGTCCTCCGCGTCCTCCGATGTCGGTGTTTCCCGGACCGGGCCGAGGACGGACGCGAAGGCGGTGAAGCCGGCGACGGCGACCGCCGCGGTGGCCGCGAGCGACAGGGGCGCGGAGGTCGCGGCGGTCAGCAGGCCGCCGAGGACCGGGCCGACGGCGAAGACGGTGGACTCGGTGACGGCGTCCAGGCTCAGCGCCGTCTGCCGCTGCTCCTCGCTGCGGGTCAGCTCGCCCCAGCGGGTCCGCATCAGCGGTCCCACGGGCGGTGGGAAGACCCCGGCGAGCACCGAGAGCGCCACCGCGAGCCAGGCGTCCGTGCCGAGCGCGGAGCCGGCGGCGAGGCAGCCGAGCAGGGCGCCGTAGAGGAGGGTCAGGGCCGGGAGCGCGCCGCGGTGGTGTTCGACGAGCCGGGACCGGTAGGGGCCGAGGAGCGCGGAGGCCAGCCCGAACAGGCCGGCGGCGGTGCCGGCGACGGCGTAGGAGCCGGTGCCGTCGCGTACGGCGAGCAGCAGCGGCAGGGACAGCAGGCCGTACGACATGCGGGCCAGGGTGGCGGTGGCGAAGAGCGCGCGGGCGCGCGGCAGGGCGAGGACAGCGCGATAGGACGCGCTGCCCCGGTCGGGGCGGGACATGGGGAACTCCGGAGTCGACGGGACGTGAGCGACCGGGCGTCCGCGCGCGCAATGGAGTGGCGGACGGCGGGTCGGTCAGTGGGGTCCGGAGGGCATGGGGGGATCGTAGTGCCGGGACCGTTGTCGGTACAGATCGGAAGTCGACGTGAGCGTTCGCCGGGTGGTGCCCAACGTGCGGTCGGAGGACGTGGCGGCGAGCCGCGGCTTCTACGGGCTGCTGGGCTTCGAGGAGGCCATGGACCTGGGGTGGATCGTGACGCTCGCGTCGCCCGCCGCCCCGGGGGCGCAGATCAGCTTCATGGCCGCGGACCGGACCGCGCCGGTCGTCGCCGACATCAGCGTGGAGGTCGACGACGTCGACGCGGTCTACGAGGCGGTGCGGGGGAGCGGGGCGGAGATCGTCCATCCCCTGCAGGACGAGGAGTGGGGTGTGCGGCGCTTCTTCGTGCGGGATCCGCACGGCCGGGTCGTCAATGTCCTGTCCCACCGCTGACGGCGGGCCACCGGGTCTCGTGGTGGCGTACCAGCCTCTGCTACAGCGCCTGGTGGCGTACCAGCCGCTGCTGCAGCGCCGCGTACGGCGTCGCCTTCTGGGGCGTGCGACCGTCCCGCGCGTCGGTGGCGACGGAGACAGCCGCGTCGAGCGCGGCGCGGTAGGGCAGCGAGCCGGTGCTCACCCGGCGGACCCCGAGCGAGCCCAGCTCCGCGAGGGTGAGCCCCGGTACGAGCAGCACGTTGACCGGGACCGGGGTGCCCGCGGTCAGCGCGCGCAGGTCGTCGGGCGCGGTGGCGCCGGGGAAGAAGACGCCGTCGGCGCCGGCCTCGACGTAGGCCAGCGCGCGGGCGAGCGAGGCCTCGACGCCGGCGTCCTGGCCGAGCCAGTAGGTGTCGACCCGGGCGTTGACGAACAGGCCGGGCGCCCGGCTCTTGACCGCGGCGACCTTGGCCGCGTGCAGCGCGGGGTCGACGAGCGCGCCGCCCGAGCTGTCCTCCAGGTTGATTCCGGCCACGCCGAGCGAGGCCGCGTAGTCGGCGACCTGCTCGGGGTCCTCGGCGTAGCCGTCCTCGATGTCCGCGGTCACGTGGACGGGCAGGCCCGCCAGCAGGCGGGCGAGCGTACGGGTCGCGTCCCTGCTGGCCCGCCCGCCGTCCGGTTCGCCGGCCGCCGCGGCGACGCCGAAGCTGGTCGTGCCGACGGCGGGGAAGCCCGCGCCGGCGAAGGCCAGCGCGGAGGCGACGTCCCAGGCGTTGGGAAGCAGCAGCGGCAGGTCGCCCTGGTGGTGGAGGTCGTGGAAAGTCATCGGCCCTGCCCTTCGCTCGTCACCGCAGCCCCTCCGACCGAGGCTAGGGCCTGCCGCGGACCGCCCCGTCGCGACGGGCCGCGGTGTTCCGCGGTGAGAGGCCGAAATGCCCCGCACAGTCGGGAAAATGCCCTCTGTCGGGACAACTTCCGTGCTGCTAGCGTCGGTTCGCCTGATCACCGGAGTGTCCGGAGCAGATCGTTCCTTGACCTGCTCTTGGTGTTTTCATGCCCCTGGCATGAACTGATCAGCGAAAGAGTGTCGCTCTGCGGTACGACGTGTACGCATAGCGGCGACGCCGCAGTGCGCGACCAACGCGAATAACGCGACAACTCGCTTCGCATGGGGGTTACATGAGATTTGAGCGCAAAAGGACGCGCGTGGGACTGGTGGCCGCCGCCGCGCTGCCGCTGGTCGCCAGCGCGCTCGCGCTTGGCACCCAGTCCGCCTCGGCCGATCCGTCCGCCGGACGCCAGCTCCTGTCCGGCACCAAGCCGCAGTGGGCCACCGCCCAGGCGGACAAGGGCGCCACCGCCGACTCCGCCAAGGTGACCGTCCGGGTCTACCTGGCCGGCAAGGACGCCAAGGGCCTCGCGGCCTACGCCAAGGCCGTTTCCGACCCGAACTCGTCCGCCTACGGGCACTACCTGACGGCAGCACAGACCCAGGCCGCGTACGGCGCGACCAAGGCGCAGGTCGCCGAGGTCACCGCCTGGCTGAAGTCCTCGGGCCTGAAGGTGACCGGCGCCAACCGGCACTACCTCTCCGTCACCGGTGACGTGGCCGCCGCGGAGAAGGCGTTCGGGACCCAGCTGCACAACTACACCAAGTCGGGCCACACCTACCGCGCCCCGACCGGCAACGCCACCGCGCCCGCCTCGCTGCACGGCGCGGTGCTCACCGTCACCGGTCTGGACACGGCACCGAAGAAGTCCAGCCACGACGAGGCGCTGCCGCCTCCGGACGGGGTCTTCAAGAACGCCGGGCCCTTCTCCACGTACTTCGGCTCGAACACCGACCCGAAGTACCCCTCGGCATACGGCAGCAAGGCCCCGTACGCCATCCAGGGGTACACCGGCGACCAGCTGCGTGCCGCGTACGGCGCGGGCAATTACACCGGCAAGGGCGTGACGGTGGCCATCACCGACGCCTACGCGTCGCCGTACATTGCGCAGGACGCGGCACGATACGCCAACGACACCGGCGGCCAGAAGTACAAGAAGGGCCAGCTCTCGCAGGTCCTGCCGGCCGACTACAACAGCACGGTCGACTGCGGTGCCGGCGGTTGGTACGGCGAGGAGACCCTCGACGTCGAGGCGGTGCACGCGGTCGCCCCCGACGCGGACATCGTCTACGTCGGCGGTGCCTCCTGCTTCGACAACGACCTGCTCGACGCGCTGAACAAGGTCGTCGACAACCACCTGGCCGACATCGTCTCCAACTCCTGGGGCGACGTCGAGGCCAACGAGACGCCGGACATCGCGGCGGCCTACGACCAGGTCTTCCAGCAGGGTGCCGTCGAGGGCATCGGCTTCTACTTCTCCTCCGGTGACTCGGGCGACAACGTCGCCTCCACCGGTGTGAAGCAGGCCGACGTCCCCGGCAACTCCCCCTGGGCCACCTCCGTCGGCGGCACCTCGCTGGCGGTCGGCAAGAACGACAAGTACCAGTGGGAGACCGGCTGGGGCACCGAGCGCGCCCCGCTGTCCGCCGACGGAAAGTCCTGGACCGGCTTCCCCGGCCCGTACACCTCCGGCGCGGGCGGCGGCACCAGCAAGTACTACGACCAGCCGTTCTACCAGCGCGGTGTGGTCCCCGACTCGCTGGCGCTGGCCAACGGCGGCACCGTCAAGCAGCGTGTCGAGCCCGACATCGCGGCGGTCGCCGACCCGAACACCGGCTTCCTGGTCGGCCAGACCCAGTCGTACCCCGACGGGTCGCTGCAGTACAGCACGTACCGCATCGGCGGCACGTCGCTGGCCGCACCGGTCATCGCCGGCGTCCAGGCCCTCGCACAGCAGGCCAGGCACGGCATCGCGATCGGCTTCGCCAACCCGCTGATCTACGACAAGTACGGGACGTCCGCGTACCACGACGTCACCGACCACCCGCTGGGTCAGGGCCAGGGCCTCGCCGTGGTCCGTGTGGACTACGCGAACGCCTTCGACGCCTCGGAGGGCACCATCGTGTCCCTGCGGACGCTCGGCGCCGACGCCTCGCTGCACGCCACGGTCGGATACGACGACGTCACCGGGGTGGGCACGCCCGCCAAGGGCTACGTCACGTCCTCGCTGCCGCCCAAGCACGGGCGCTGAGCACCAGCAGCAGCACCTGCGAGTCCTGCGGCCCCCGCACCGGTCAACGGTGCGGGGGCCGTGCCCGCTGCGGTAACCTGGCGGCATGCGAGCCATGAGCCTCCTGCTTAGCGAGCCGCGCTGACAACGAACCACGTCGGTGCGGCACCCCTCCTGCGCGAGGGGCTTTTTTGTTTGTGCAGGCAGGACACGGGCAGAGACGGGCCGCAGCAGCCGTCATGACATCGATGGAGTACCGAGGACGATGAGCGACACCACCCCGGCCGCCGAGACGGCTGCGCCGCACCGCTACACCGCACAGCTGGCCGCCGACATCGAGCGCCGCTGGCAGGACCGCTGGGAGACCGAGGGCACCTTCGCCGCGGCGAACCCCAGCGGCGACCTGGACTCCGACCCGGAGCTGGCGGCCCGGCCCAAGAAGTTCATCATGGACATGTTCCCGTACCCCTCGGGCGCGGGACTGCACGTCGGCCACCCGCTGGGTTACATCGCCACCGACGTCTACGCCCGCTTCCAGCGCATGACCGGGCACAACGTCCTGCACACACTGGGCTTCGACGCCTTCGGCCTGCCCGCCGAGCAGTACGCGGTGCAGACCGGCACCCACCCGCGGGTCTCCACCGAGGCGAACATGGTCACCATGCAGGCGCAGCTGCGCCGGCTGGGCCTGGGCCACGACCGGCGCCGCTCCTTCGCGACCATCGACCCCGACTACTACCGCTGGACGCAGTGGATCTTCCTGCAGATCTACAACTCCTGGTACGACAAGGCCGCCGACCGCGCCCGCCCGATCGCGGAGCTGGTCGCGCAGTTCGCCGACGGCACCCGCGAGACCCCCGACGGGCGCCCCTGGGCCGAGCTGACCGCCGCCGAGCAGTCCGAGGTGCTGAGCGGCCACCGGCTGGCGTACGCCGCCCAGTCGCCGGTCAACTGGTGCCCGGGCCTGGGCACCGTGCTGGCCAACGAGGAGGTCACCGCGGACGGCCGCTCCGAGCGCGGCAACTACCCGGTCTTCAAGGCCAACCTGCGCCAGTGGATGATGCGCATCACCGCCTACGCCGACCGGCTGCTGTCCGACCTGGACGCGCTGGACTGGCCCGAGGCGATCAAGCTGCAGCAGCGCAACTGGATCGGCCGCAGCGAGGGCGCCCGGGTCGACTTCCCCGTGCGCACCGCCGACGGCCAGGCGTCCGCCGACGCCGCCGTCACCGTCTTCACCACCCGCCAGGACACGCTGTTCGGCGCGACGTACATGGTGCTGGCGCCCGAGCACGAACTGGTCGAGGCCATCGTCCCCGCGGCCTGGCCCGAGGGCACCCACCCCGTGTGGACCGGCGGCCATGCCACGCCCGCCGACGCCGTCGCCGCCTACCGCAAGCAGGCCGCGTCGAAGTCCGACGTGGAAAGGCAGGCGGAGGCCAAGGACAAGACCGGTGTCTTCACCGGCGCCTTCGCCGTGAACCCGGTCAGCGGCGACCCCGTCCCGGTCTTCATCGCCGACTACGTCCTGATGGGCTACGGCACCGGCGCCATCATGGCCGTCCCCGCCCACGACACCCGCGACTTCGCCTTCGCCCGCGCCTTCGAACTGCCCATGCGCTGCGTCGTCGAGCCGACCGACGGCCGCGGCACCGACACCACCACCTGGGACGACGCCTTCGCCTCGTACGACGCGACGATCGTCAACTCCGCCGGTGAGGGCATCTCGCTGGACGGCCTGGGCGTCGTCGAGGCGAAGGCCGCGATCACCCGGTGGCTGAGCGAGCGCGGCATCGGCGAGGGCACCGTCAACTACCGGCTGCGCGACTGGCTGTTCAGCCGCCAGCGCTACTGGGGCGAGCCCTTCCCGATCGTCTACGACGAGGACGGCGTCCCGCACGCCCTGCCCGACTCGATGCTGCCCGTCGAGCTGCCCGAGGTCGACGACTACAGCCCGCGCACCTTCGACCCGGACGACGCCGACACCTCGCCCGAGACCCCGCTGTCGCGCAACGCCGAGTGGACCACCGTCGAACTGGACCTGGGCGACGGCCCGCGCACGTACCGCCGCGAGACCAACACCATGCCCAACTGGGCGGGCTCGTGCTGGTACGAACTGCGCTACCTGGACCCCAACAACAGCGAGCGGCTGGTCGACCCGGCGGTCGAGTCGTACTGGATGGGCCCGCGCGACGGCCGGCCGGCCGGCGGCGTCGACCTGTACGTCGGCGGCGCGGAGCACGCCGTGCTGCACCTGCTGTACGCCCGCTTCTGGCACAAGGTGCTGTTCGACCTGGGCCACATCTCGTCCGTCGAGCCGTTCCACAAGCTGTACAACCAGGGCATGATCCAGGCGTACGTCTACCGCGACGCCCGCCGTATCGCCGTCCCCGCCGCCGAGGTCGAGGAGCTGGGCGGGGAGTACTGGTACAACGGCGAGCGGGTCACCCGGCTGCTGGGCAAGATGGGCAAGTCGCTGAAGAACGCGGTGACGCCCGACGAGATCTGCGCCGAGTTCGGCGCCGACACGCTGCGGCTGTACGAGATGGCCATGGGGCCGCTGGACGTCTCCCGCCCCTGGGAGCCGCGGGCCGTCGTCGGCCAGTACCGGCTGCTGCAGCGGGTGTGGCGCAACGTGGTGGACGAGGCGACCGGCGAGGTCACCGTCTCCGACGCCGAGCCCGACGAGGAGACGCTGCGCGCGCTGCACAAGGCCATCGACGGCGTCAGCGGCGACATGGCGGAACTGCGCTTCAACACCGCCATCGCCAAGATCACCGAGCTGAACAACCACCTGACCAAGGCCGCCGCGCCCGTACCGCGCGCGGTCGCGGAACAGCTGGTGCTGCTGATCGCCCCGCTGGCGCCGCACATTGCCGAGGAACTGTGGTCCAAGCTGGGCCACACCGCCTCGCTGACCCACGCCGACTTCCCCGTCGCCGACCCGGCCCTGGCCCAGGACCCGGAAGTGACCTGCGTCGTCCAGATCAAGGGCAAGGTCAAGGCCCGCCTGGAGGTGCCCCCGGCCATCCCCGAGGCCGAGCTGGAGGCCCTGGCCCTGGCCGACCCCGCGGTCGTCGCAGCCCTGGGCGGCGCGGCGATCCGCAAGGTGATCGTGCGGGCGCCGAAGCTGGTCAACATCGTCATCTGAGCGCGTGCCACGCCACCTAGGGGCAGGCTGGGGGATCCACCGGATTCCACCGGCCTGCCCCTGCGGTTACCGTGGAGGGAGCGGCGCGTCACGCCGTCCGCCGAGCACTCTCAGGAGGAGCCGCCCGTGGAAACCGCCGGCATCGTCGTCCTCCTGTTCCTGCTGATCTTCGCGGCGCTGGCCACGGTCGCGACGGTACGAACCGTGCGCGCGGTCAAACGCGGTGTGACCCGCGGTACCGCCCAGGCCCGCAGGGTCGTCGAGGACGCCCAGCTCAAGGCCCGCCGCTACACGTCACCGGGCGTCGCGGGCGACGTGGTCCAGCTCCGGATCGACCTGCGCACCGCCATCGACAGCACCTTCGCCGCGCTGGACGAGCGCCACCCAGACGACGCCGCCCTCGCCGAGGCCGCCGCGCTGATGGCCCGCCTCAACGACCACGCCCGCGCCCTCGACGGCGAGCTGAAACTCCTCGAACGGGAGCCGGACAAGTCCCGTGTCGCGGCCCGCCTCCCCGAACTGGCCACCCGCGTCCACCACGTCACCCACTCCGCGGACTCCCTCCGCTGGGCGGCCCAGGACCGCGCCCACCACGCCACCGCCGACGACCTGGCCTCGCTGACCGACCAGATCGCCATCGAATCCGATGCCCTCCGCCACTGGACCCCGACCCAGCCCCCCAAACTCCCGGCCTCAGGCGAGTAGGCCCGCGTCGCGGGGGGCCATACATTCCAGCCCGTCCGGCGTTTGAGGAGGCGCGGGTGGATGGTCGCGGGCGTCAACAAAACCGAGCCCGTCCGGCGATTGAGGACCAGCCCCGCCGGCAATGAGGCGCCCCGCCGCAAGGCCCAAGCTGTCGCCCCGGCGCGCACCCCGGGTAATCTCCCGGACATGCCCCCGCACGTCGCCATCGTCACGGACTCCACGGCCTACCTAGGCCGCGACGCCCTGGACCGCCACCAGATCACCATCGTGCCCCTCACCGTGGTGATCGGCGACGAGGCCCTGGAAGAGGGCACGGAAATCTCCGCCCCCGCCGTCGCCCGCGCGCTCCAGCGCCGCCGCCCGGTCACGACCTCCCGCCCCGGCCCCCTCGAATTCGCCGCGGCCTACGAAGCCGCTGCCGCGTCCGGCGCGGCGGCGATCGTCTCGCTCCACCTGTCCGCCGACTTCTCCGGCACCTACGACGCCGCGCTGATCGCCGCGAAGGACGCCCCCGTCCCGGTCCGCGTCGTGGACACCGGCATGGTCGCGATGGCCCTGGGCTTCACCGTCCTCGCGGCCGCGGAGACCGCGAAGGCCGGCGGCACCGCCGACGAGGTGGTCGTCGCCGCCGAGAAGCGCGCGGCCGACACCTCCGCGTACTTCTACGTCGACACCCTCGACTACCTGCGCAGGGGCGGCAGGATCGGCACCGCCCAGGCCCTGTTCGGCTCCGCGCTCGCGGTGAAGCCACTGCTGCGGCTGGCCGACGGGCGGATCGAACTGCTGGAGAAGGTCCGCACCGCCTCGAAGGCGATCACCCGCCTTGAGGAGATCGTGGTCGAGCAGGCGGGCACCCGCAGGGTGGCCCTGGCGGTCCACCACCTCGCCGCGGCGGATCGCGCCGCGACCCTGGCGGACCGGTTGCGCGAGCGCGTGCACGGCCTCGACGACCTGGTCGTGAGCGAGGTCGGCGCGGTGATCGGCGCTCACGCCGGGCCGGGGCTGCTCGGTGTGGTGATCTCCCCGCACTGACCGTGGTTGTCCACAGGCTGTGAGTTATCCACAGGCTGCGGACCAAGATCATCGCGGGGTGGGCCGGCCGGTCCACGATGATCGGTATGAACGCGACGAACCCGGTGGGCCAGGCCGGCCCGATCATCGTCATCCGCCCGCGCCGCAAGGCTGCCGTGCAGGCCAGGGCCGCACTCACCCGTGAGCGCGCCTCCGCGATCTTCGGCGCACCGCCCGAGCCCCCTCCTCCTTCTCCACCTCCACCTCCATCTCGACCGCAGGCGGAGCCGGAGGCGGAGGCGGGGCCGCCGAGAGGGCGGCTCGACGGACTGCGCACCTGGCTGCTGCTGCGCTGCGGGCTGGAATTCCGCACGGTGCTGGCGCTGGTGGTCGTCCTGCTGGTGGGCGCGGGGCTCGCGGTGCGGCATTACGTGGCGGGCCGCCCGCACGCGGTCCACGTCCCCGCCGCGGTCCCGGCTGCGGCTGCCGCCCCACCGCCCGCCGCCTCCGCGCGGCCCGACCTGACGGTCGACATCGCCGGCAAGGTCCCGCACCCGGGCCTGCGCCGGCTCCCGCCCGGCTCCCGTGTCGCCGACGCCTTGACGGCAGCGGGCGGCCCTCTCCCGGGCACCGACACCACGGCCCTCAACCTCGCCCGCCTCCTCACCGACGGCGAACAACTCCTGGTGGGCCTTGCCCCGCCCCCCGACGCCACGACCTCCCTCTCCCCGACCGCCCCTCTCAGCCTGAACTCGGCCACGGCCCCCCAACTCGACGCCCTCCCGGGCGTCGGCCCGGTCCTGGCCCAGCACATCCTCGACTTCCGCACCCAGCACGGCGGCTTCACCACCATCCAGCAGCTCCGCCAGATCCCCGGCATCGGCGACCACAAATTCACCACCCTCAAACCCCTGGTCCACCCATGACCTCCAACAACCCCAGCCCCTCGCAACCGCCCCACGGCACGAGCATGGGCAACGACGACGGGCGCCAAGTGCGGCCGGGGCGTGCGGCCCGCGGGGAGCGCGCAGGAATCGGCACGCCCGGCCGCGACGTGCCAGAAGCGTCCGCACGGCGGGTGCCGCCCGGGAGGGGCGCGGGGAACCGCGCGAGCAACCACGAGGGACCGTCGCCCGAAGGGACGGCCCAAGCCCCGCAGGGCGCGGCCCAGCCGGGCCTGACCGCGCAAGAAGCGGTGCGGCAAGGCCGCACCCCCGTGCACGCGGCGGCCGCGTCCCGGCTGGGCGCGTCGGAACCGCACCAGGACGGCCCGCCGGATCTGCGGCTCGTGCCGCCTGCCCTGGCGGCCTGGGCGGCCGCAGCCCTGACGCCGGCCGTCGGCGCGACGGCCCTGCTCGTAACCGCGGGACTCGCGGCAGCCGCCGGGGCGGCAGCAGCGGTCACAGCCGCCCGCGGGGCAAGGGCGAGGGCAACGGCAAGGGCGCGGACACAGCCACAGGAACGGCCCGCAGGGCCAAGGCCGGAGCCCGGCCACCCCGCCCGGGCAGGGCACCGCACCCCCACCCTCCCCGCCGCGGCAGCGGCTGCGCTGCTGGCCGTCGCGACGGCGACCGCCGTCGCGGCGCTGGCGGACGCCGACCGCCACCGCGGCCCGATTCCCGAACTGGCCGCCCGCAGAGCGCCGGTAGCGGTCCCGGTGGAGCTACGGATCACCGCCGACCCGTTCAGAACGCGGACCCCGACCCCACCCCCGCCCGGCACGGGCAACGGCATCGTCGTGGTGAGGGCGGAAGCCGTCCGCGTGGGCACGACGAGAACCCGCACCCCCGTCGTCGTGCTGGCGAACCGCGACCAGGCGGCCTGGCTCCGGCTGCTGCCGTCGACCACGGTGTCCGTGCGGGTCCGCGTGAGCCCGCCCACCCGCGGCCCGGCCGACCCCGCGGCAGCGGTACTGCACCCCACGGGCGGCCCGCCCCGCGTCCTGGCCCCGCCCAGCACACCGCAACGCCTCGCGGCCCGGCTGCGGTCCGGCCTGCGAAAGGCCAGTGGTGACCTGCCGCCCGACGCCCGCGCGCTCCTCCCCGGGCTGGTGATCGGGGACACGAGTGCGCTGCCGCAGGACCTGGAGGACGCCTTTCACGCGACGGACCTGGCGCACTTGACCGCCGTGTCGGGCGCGAACCTGACGATCGTGCTGCTCCTGCTGATCGGGCCGCCGGCCCGGGCGATCCGGGCCGAGCGCCGCGGGCTGGCGGCGGCACTCGGCATCCCGCTGCGCCTGACGGCAGTGCTGGGCGCGGTCCTGACCGCGGCCTTCGTCCTGGTCAGCCGCCCGAGCCCGAGCGTGCTGCGGGCCGCGGCATGCGGGCTGATCACGTTGCTGGCGATCGGCACGGGCCGCCGCCGTTCGCTGCTGCCGGCGCTGTGCGGCGCCGTCCTGCTGCTGGTGCTCTACGACCCGGCCGTCGCGAGGTCGTACGGATTCGCGCTGTCGGTCCTGGCCACGGGCTCGCTGCTGACGCTGGCCCCGCGCTGGAGCGCGGCCCTGCGCCGCCGGGGTGTGCCGCCCCGGCTGGCCGAGGCGCTGGCCGCGGCGGGCGCGGCGCAGGCTGCCTGCGGCCCGTTGATCGTGGTGCTCTCCGCGCGGCTCAGCCTGGTCGCGGTGCCGTGCAATCTGCTGGCGGAACCTGCGGTGGCCCCCGCGACGGTGCTCGGCTTCTGCGCGCTGGCGGTGGCGCCGCTCGCCCCGGCCGCGGCGGCGGCCCTGGCCTGGCTGGCGGGGTGGCCGACCCGGTGGATCGTGACCGTCGCCCGGCATGGCGCGGCCCTGCCGGGGGCGGAGATCGGCTGGCCCGGCGGGTGGCCGGGCGCGGCGCTGCTGGCCGTGGTGACGGTCGCGCTCGCGGTCGGCGGCAGAGCGCTGGCCGGGAGACCCTGGCCCGCGTCCGCCGCGGCCCTGCTCCTGCTGGTGGCGCTGGTGCGCCCGCTGCCGCTGCCGGGTTTCGTTGCGGCGTGGCCGCCCGCCGACTGGCGGTTCGCGATGTGCGATGTGGGGCAGGGCGACGCGCTGGCCCTCGCGGCGGGGCCTGGCAGCGCCGTCGTGGTGGACACGGGGCCGGACCCTGCCCTGGCGGACCGCTGCCTGCGCGATCTGCGGGTCACGACGATCCCGCTGGTGATCCTGACGCACTTCCACGCCGACCACGCGGACGGCCTGCCCGGTGTGCTGCGCGGCCGCAGCGTCGGCGCGATCGAGACGACGGTGCTGGACGAACCGGCGGCGCAGGCGGCCGCGGTGCGCCGGGAGGCCGCGGCCGCGGGGGTGCCGATGCTGCGGGCGAGCGCGGGGGAGCAGCGCAGTGCGGGCGGACTGGCCTGGCGCGTGCTGTGGCCGCCGCCGACCGCCGATGCGCTGCCGGACGACGACCCGAACGACGCGAGCGTGGCGCTGCTGGTCCGTACCGGCGGCCTGACCCTGCTGCTCGCGGGGGATCTGGGGCCTGTGGCCCAGCAGGAAGTGCTGGACGCACCGCCCGGCCTGCCGCGGGTCGACGTCCTCAAGGTCGCCCACCATGGCAGCGCGTACCAGGACCCGGTGCTGTTCGCCCGGACGAGGCCGCGCCTGGCGCTGATCTCGGTGGGCGCGCACAACCGCTACGGCCACCCGGCCGCCCGTACGGTCACCGCGCTGCGGGCGCTGGGCGCGACGGTGCTGCGGACCGACACGGACGGGCCGATCGCGGTCGCCGGCGACGGCCCGGCCGGGCTGCGGACGGTGCTGGCGGGCGCGAGGGCGGGCGGCGGGTCGGCGGGCGCCGGCTGAAGCGGGCGGGCAGCATCCTAAAGGTCTGCTTAGAAAGAGATGCTTGTAAAGACTTCTTTAGAAAGCTAGCTTTAGGTACATGACGGAGAAGCCATGGGAGCACCAGGTCCACCTCACCGACCCGCGCGCCCTGCGCGCGTACGCGCATCCCACCCGGATGACCCTGGTCGGCCTGCTCCGCCAGGAAGGGCCGTTCACCGCGACCCGGGCCGCGGAGCTGACCGGCGAGTCCGTCGCCAGCTGCTCGTACCACCTGCGGATACTGGCCAAGTACGGGCTGGTCGAGGAGGCCGACCCGGGCGGTCCCGGACGGGAGAAGCCGTGGCGGGCGACGGCCGCGTACACGGACTGGCCGAACTACTCGCCGGACCCCGCGGTCGCCTCGGCCGCGGAGGCGCTGAACGCGGCGGTCGCCGAGAACCAGTTCCACCGCATGATGCGGGCACTGGAGACCCGGCACACCCTGCCCGAGGAGTGGCAGCGGGCCGAGCGCCACTCCGACGCGATGCTGTACCTCACCCCGGAGGAACTGGTCGCGCTGGGCGAGCGGTTCGACGCGATGGTCGCGGAGTTCGCCGACCGCGGCTACCACCCGGAGCTGCGGCCGGAAGGCGCCCGCCGGGTGGCCTACCTGCACGTCGCCTATGTCGCCCCGGAAAGGGCCACGGACACCGACCGCCCCGGGGAGCAGCCGTGAGCGCGCCCACCGCGGTACGGGGGCTCGCGGCCCGTACGCCCGCGCTGCTGCGTGAACAGCAGTTCCGCCGCTACTGGACCGGGCAGACCGTCTCGCTCTTCGGGGACGAGGTCAGCTACCTCGCGGTCCCGCTGGCCGCCGTCTTCGTGCTGCACGTCGGGGCCACCGGCATGGGCTGGCTGCGTTTCGCCGGGCTGCTGCCCGCGCTGCTGTTCTCGCTGCCCGCGGGAGCCTGGGCGGACCGGCGCGGGCGCCGCAGGCAGACCATGATCGCCGCGGACCTGGCCCGCGCCGCGCTGATGGCCTCGCTGCCCCTGGGCTACGCGTTCGGGGTGCTCACCTTCGTCCAGCTGTGCGTCGTCGTCTTCGCGGTCGGCACCCTCGCGGTCGTCTTCGACGTCTGCAACGCCACGCTGTTCGTGTCGCTGGTGAGACCCGAGCAGTACGTGTCGGGCAATTCGCTGACCAGCGGCAGCCGCGCGTTCTCCTTCGTCGCGGGGCCGAGTGCGGGCGGCCTGCTGGTCCAGGTGCTCGCCGCGCCCCTCGCGCTGCTCGCCGACGCCGCGTCCTATCTGGCCTCGGCCTGGCAGCTGGCCCGGATAGCGCCCGTCGAACCACCCGCCGCCGAGCGCGGCAAGGGGCGCCTCACCGAAGGGCTGCGCTTCATCGCGCGCTCCCCGCTGCTGCGGGCGATGCTCGCCTGCGCCGCGACCATCAACCTCTTCAACTTCGCCTTCCACACGCTCGTGGTCCTCTACGCGGTCGACGAACTCGGCTTCAGTGCGGGGACACTGGGCCTGGTCATCGGCGCCGGCGCCGTCGGCAGCCTGCTGGGCGCGGTGGTCAGCAGCCGGATCATCGGGGCGATCGGGATCGGGCCGGCGCTGATGGTCGGCGCGGTCGCCTTCCCCGCGCCACTGATCCTGGTCCCGCTGGCCGGCGGCCCGACCCCGCTACTGCTGGCCGCCTTCTTCGCCGCCGAGTTCGTCTCGGGCCTGGGCGTGATGCTGCTGGACATAGCCGCCGGCTCACTCCAGGCCGCCGTCATACCCAACGCCCTGCGCTCCCGGGTCTCCGGCGCCTTCCGTACCGTCAACTACGGCGTCCGCCCGCTCGGCGCGCTGGCCGGCGGCTTCCTCGGTTCGGCGATCGGCCTGCGCCCCGCACTGTGGCTGGTCACCGTCGCCGCCACCTTCGGCGTCCTGTGGCTGCTGCCCTCCCCCGTGCCGCACACCCGCGACCTCCCCACCTGACGGCCTACTCCAGCCAGCCGTCGTGGGCGGCCGCAACGGCGTCGAGTGCGGACGGGACGAGAGCGCCCCCGGGGTCCTCGACGACCACCAGCCACTGAGCGTCCTCGGCGTCGTCCTCCCCGGCAAGCGCGTCCCGTACGAGCCGCGGCTCCTCCGCGAGGGAGAAGCCCTCGGCCAGCTCCGCGGCGACCTCCTCGGCGGCATCGCGGTCGGGAAGCACCAGGACATGGCGTACATCGGTCACCGGGACATTGTGCCGCGGGGGAGCGGCGGTCACTTCACGGACCACTCCCCGACCTGATCGGCGAACCCGGAGTCCAGGGCGAACTGGACGGTACTGATCGTCGACGAGATCGGGACCTCGAAGGGGATCCAGCCCAGAGCCATGTCGCCCGGCCTGAGATTGACGTTGCTGGACATCGAAGGCCCTGCGCTGATCTCCGCGAAGGTGGAGGAGAAGCGCTGCCCCTGGCTGTCGGCGACCTGCGCCCCGTTGCTGGGACTGTCGGAGTAGACGGCGCTGCCGGTGTTGACAAGTTTGAACTGCGCGGCGACGAAGCGCTTGCCCTTGCTCGGGGTGGTGAACTCGTCGGCGCCGTGTGCGTTCGCGTTCCACGCGACGACGGTGACGGCGACCGCCAGGCCGGGGTCGCTGCCGTGCAGGGTGATCGTGTCGCCGATGTGCGCGACCGTGGGCTTTGTGGACGTCGGGGTGGAAGCCGCGGCCACGCTTGTGGCGGTGGCCGCCGGGACGCTGGCCTGCGTCGTGCTGTCCGGGCTGGTCTTCACGCTGGTTCCGCCGCAGGCGGTCAGGGCGACGGCAAGGCCGGCGACGGCCAGGGTGAGGGCGATTCTGCGCACAATGTTCCTTATGGCTGTGTTGGCCGATGAGTGCGATTCACTATGGTGAAGGTCGGTTTGCCGCACTGGGCGGAACGACAGTCTGTGACAGATCCGCTACGCTAACGTTACGCGCGACAGCCCCGGGCTCGATGTCACAGGGGCGTGGGATGCTGGGGCGCGATGGCCAGGAAGACCGCTCAAGACGACCCGCTCGCTGCGCTCACGCTCGCCGTGGGGCAGGAGGACCTGCTGCTCGACCGCGCCGTGCGGGAGGTGGTGGTGGCCGCGCGGGCCGTGGACGCGGACACCGACGTACGGGACCTGACGCCGGACGCGCTGCAGCCGGGGACGCTGGCCGAGCTGACCAGCCCGTCGCTGTTCTCCGAGCGCAAGGTCGTCGTCGTGCGCAATGCGCAGGACCTGTCGGCCGACACGGTCAAGGACGTCAAGGCGTATCTGGCCGCGCCGGTGGAGGAGATCACCCTGGTGCTGCTGCACGCCGGCGGCGCCAAGGGCAAGGCGCTGCTGGACGCGGCGCGCAAGGCGGGGGCGCGGGAGGTGGCGTGCCCGAAGATGACCAAGCCCGCCGACCGGCTCGCCTTCGTACGCGGCGAGTTCCGTACGCTCGGCAGGTCCGTGACGCCCGAGGCGGCGCAGGCGCTGGTCGACGCGATCGGCAGCGACCTGCGGGAGCTGGCCAGCGCGTGCGCGCAGCTCGTCGCGGACACCGAGGGCACCGTCGACGTCGCGGTGGTCGCCCGCTACTACACCGGGCGGGCCGAGGCGACCGGCTTCGAGGTGGCCGACCTCGCGGTGACCGGGCGAACGGCCGAGGCGCTGGAGCGGCTGCGCTGGGCGCTGTCGGTCGGGCAGCCGCTGCCGGGCATCACCTTCGCGCTGGCCTCCGGGGTCCGCGCCATCGGCAAGCTCGCGTCGGCACCCCGCGGCGCGAATCCGGGCCAGCTGGCCCGGGACCTGGGCATGCCGCCGTGGAAGATCGACCGGGTGCGGCAGCAGGTCCGCGGCTGGAGCGCGGACGGCGTCTCGGTCGCGCTGCGCGCGGTCGCGGAGGCCGACGCTGCCGTCAAGGGCGGCGCCGCCGACCCGGCCTACGCCCTGGAGAAGGCGGTGGTCACCATCGCCCGCGCCGCCCGCGCCCGCGGCTGAGAAGCCGCCGGCCCGCTACTTGAGCTTGGCCAGCGTCGCCTTCGTCGACGCCTTCACCCACTCGGTGCCCTGGCTGAGGGTCGGCGACTTGTCCTCGTCCTGGTTGTCGTTGAGCGAGTCGGGGTAGTGGTACCAGGACATGGTGAAGATCAGCGCCCCGTCGCGCACGCTCAGGACGGCCTCCCTGCTGCCGGTCGAGCTGCCGTCCGACTCCGCGGTGATGGAGTCCATGGTCGCGAGATACGCCTCGTCCCCGAACCCCTCCACCGGCGTGACGGTGTACTTGTCCTTCGCGTCCGCGCCGCCGATGACCTCGTAGCCCTTCATGTGGTCGGCGAACTCGGCCTGCGGGTCGGTCTTGCGGTGCAGGTCGGCGTCGACCGTCAGGTAGGCGTCGGAGTAGGTCGAGGACTCCTGCTTGAGGCTCTCGCTGCAGTGCATCTCGGCCAGCGTCGGCCGGTCGCTGGTGTAGAAGGTCGGGTCGTCGTCCGGCTTGGGGTACGCGGTCGTGAAGGCGCTCATGTCCAGGGCGCTGCACAGGTTCTTGGACACCTTGTAGCCGTGCAGGGCGGGCTTGCCCGAGTCCTTGCCGAGCAGCAGCATCCCGCCGCCCCACAGTGCGGACGCCACGACGGCGCCGACCACTCCCCAGAGCACCGCCTTGCCCGCCCCGCCGCGCGGAGCACCCGCGGGCGCGGCGCCCGGCGGCTGCGGCGCACCGTAGTACGCGGGCTGCGGGGAGCCGTAGGGGCCGGCCGCGGTCTGGGCGTACGGGTTGTGCTGCGGCGGCACGGGCGCCCCGTACCCGCCGACCTGCGGCTGGCCGGGTATCTGCCCGGGCGGCGGTCCCGGCGGGGGCACGGCTCCTGAGCCCTGCGGGGGGTTCGCATACGGGTTTGAGCCCGGCTGGTCAGGCGGCGGCATCGACATATGGTGAGGATATCGACGCCGTGAGTAAAAGTACTGCCCGTCCGGGATTCCCGGACGGGCAGTGAAGGCCTGTCGGTGCGCCGCAGGCACGTGGCGAACGTCCGCGTGCGGCGCGGGTCTTGGGCGGTGCGGGTCCGGGCGGTAGAGGGGCCGCTGATTCCGGTTGCCCGCCGTGCCGGCGGACCCTGGGTGATCAGCCCTGGAGCGAGGCGACCGACTGCGCGATGGCCGACTTCTTGTTGGCGGCCTGGTTCTTGTGGATGACGCCCTTGCTCACGGCCTTGTCGAGCTTCTTGGACGCGGCACGCGCGGCGGCCTCGGCCTTGGCGGCGTCGCCGGCCGCGACGGCCTCACGGGTGCGGCGGACCGCGGTCTTGAGCTCGGACTTGACCGCCTTGTTGCGCAGTCGCGCCTTCTCGTTGGTCTTGTTGCGCTTGATCTGGGACTTGATGTTCGCCACGAAAGAGCCTTCTCAGGTTCGTTTACCGAAAGGATCAGCGCCCCGGTTCCCGGGTCCGGCGGATTGCCGTTGACGGGCGTCACGAGGCACAGCGCCCCAGGTTACCAGCAGCGCCGGGCCGCTCCCAAACCGCACGGCACCCTCCGGCCATGGGACCATGGAGGCTACGTATCGATCCGACCAGCCAGCAGAGACCGAGTCCCGCGCCGAGCGCGGCGGTGAGCGTCTCGAGAAAATGGACCCTGCGTGCCCGCGACCCCTTCATCCGTGCCGGCCAACGTGCCGCAGCCGAGCCGTACCGACCCGGCGCTGATCCGCAACTTCTGCATCATCGCGCACATCGACCACGGCAAGTCGACGCTCGCCGACCGCATGCTCCAGCTCACCGGCGTCGTCGACGCGCGGCAGATGCGTGCGCAGTACCTCGACCGGATGGACATCGAGCGTGAGCGCGGCATCACCATCAAGTCGCAGGCGGTCAGGCTGCCCTGGCAGCCCAGCGACGGCTCCGGCGGCACGCACATCCTGAACATGATCGACACCCCGGGCCACGTCGACTTCACCTACGAGGTGTCCCGCTCGCTCGCCGCCTGCGAGGGCACCGTCCTGCTGGTGGACGCGGCGCAGGGCATCGAGGCGCAGACGCTGGCGAACCTCTACCTGGCGATGGAGAACGACCTCACCATCATCCCGGTGCTGAACAAGATCGACCTGCCCGCCGCCCAGCCGGAGAAGTTCTCCGAGGAGCTGGCCAACCTCATCGGCTGCTCCCCGGAGGACGTGCTGCGGGTCTCGGCCAAGACCGGCGTCGGGGTGGACGCGCTGCTCGACCGGGTGGTCAGGGACGTCCCCGCCCCGGTCGGCATCGCGGACGCGCCCGCCCGCGCGATGATCTTCGACTCGGTCTACGACTCCTACCGCGGCGTGGTCACCTACGTCCGTGTCATCGACGGGCAGCTCACCAAGCGCGAGCGGATCCGGATGATGTCCACCGGCGCAACCCACGAGCTGCTGGAGATCGGCACCAACTCGCCGGAGATGCTGCCCGCCGACGGGCTCGGCGTCGGCGAGGTCGGCTATCTGATCACCGGTGTGAAGGACGTACGGCAGTCCAAGGTCGGTGACACGATCACCACCCAGAGCAGGGGCGCCACCGAGGCGCTGGGCGGTTACAAGGACCCGAAGCCGATGGTCTTCTCGGGGCTGTACCCGCTGGACGGCTCCGACTACCCGGAGCTGCGCGAGGCCCTGGACAAGCTGCAGCTCAACGACGCGGCGCTGGTCTACGAGCCGGAGACGTCGGCGGCCCTGGGCTTCGGCTTCCGGGTCGGCTTCCTCGGCCTGCTGCACCTGGACGTGATCCGCGAGCGCCTGGAGCGCGAGTTCGGCCTCGAACTGATCGCGACGGCGCCCAACGTCGTCTACCGGGTGCTCATGGAGGACGGCGCCGAGCACGTCGTCACCAATCCGAGTGAATTCCCCGAGGGCAAGATCTCCGAGGTCTACGAGCCGGTGGTGCGGGCCACGGTGCTGGCCCCGACCGAGTTCATCGGCGCGATCATGGAGCTGTGCCAGAACCGGCGCGGCTCGCTGCTGGGCATGGACTACCTGTCCGAGGACCGGGTCGAGATCCGCTACACGCTGCCGCTGGCCGAGATCGTCTTCGACTTCTTCGACAACCTGAAGTCCAAGACCCGCGGCTACGCGTCGCTGGACTACGAGCCCACCGGCGAGCAGAGCGCCGACCTGGTCAAGGTCGACATCCTGCTGCACGGCGACAAGGTGGACGCCTTCTCGGCGATCACCCACAAGGACAAGGCGTACGCGTACGGCGTCCGGCTGGTCGCCAAGCTGCGCGAGCTGATCCCGCGGCAGAACTTCGAGGTGCCGATCCAGGCCGCCATCGGCGCCCGGGTCATCGCCCGCGAGACGGTGCGCGCCATCCGCAAGGACGTCCTCGCCAAGTGCTACGGCGGTGACATCTCGCGCAAGCGCAAGCTGCTGGAGAAGCAGAAGGAGGGCAAGAAGCGGATGAAGATGGTCGGCAACGTGGAGGTCCCGCAGGAGGCCTTCATCGCGGTGCTGTCCACCGACTCCGACGGCGAGTCCAAGGCGAAGAAGTAGGGCGCAGGGCACGGAGCCCCAGGCGAAGGCCTGGGGTTTCGCCCGGCGGCGGGACGCGACGCGCTGGCCGCACCCTCTTACGCGCCGGGCGTCGGCCCTCTACTCTGATCCGACGGATAGGTTACTGGTGAGTTAAGAACGCCCGCGCGTGCCCGGAGGTTGCGGTGACCGACACACAGACGTTGCTAGAGAATCGGCCGCCCTCCGTGGCGACGCTCTTCCTGGACCGGGTGGCGGCCACGCCGGACGCGGAGGCCTACCGCTACCCGGTGCCGCCTGAGGGCGGCCACGAGGGACCCGACGGCTGGAAGTCGCTCACCTGGGGCGAGTCCGCCCGCCGGGTGTACGCCGTCGCGGCCGGCCTGATGGAGCTGGGGGTACGACCCGAGGAGCGGGTCGCCATCGCCTCCAACACCCGGGTCGAGTGGATCCTCGCCGACCTCGGCGTGCTGTGTGCCGGCGCGGCCACCACCACCGTCTATCCGAGCACCAACGCCGAGGAGACCGCGTTCATCCTCGCCGACTCCGGCAGCCGGGTGCTGATCGTGGAGGACGCCGCGCAGCTGGAGAAGGCACGGCAGCGCAGGTCGGAGCTGCCCGAGCTGGCCCATGTCGTGGTCATCGACCCCGAGGGCGCCCTCGACGAGGCCGGCGACGGCTGGGTGCTGTCGCTGGCGGAGCTGGAGAAGCGCGGCGAGGCCTACCTCGCCCAGCACCCGGCAGCCGTCACCGACGCGGTCGCGGCGATCACCAAGGACCAGCTCGCCACGCTGATCTACACCTCCGGCACCACGGGGCGCCCCAAGGGTGTCCGCCTGCCGCACGACTGCTGGTCGTACATGGCGCGGGCCATCGAGGCGGTCGACCTGCTGGAGCCCGAGGACGTGCAGTACCTGTGGCTGCCGCTCGCGCACGTCTTCGGCAAGGTGCTCACCGCGGGACAGATCTCCGTCGGGCACATCACCGCCGTCGACGGCCGGGTCGACAAGATCATCGAGAATCTGCCGGTCGTCCAGCCGACGTACATGGCCGCGGTTCCGCGCATCTTCGAGAAGGTCTACAACGGCGTCGCGGGCCGCGCCCGCGCCGGCGGTGCCGCCAAATACCGGATCTTCCAGTGGGCCGCGGGCGTCGCCCGCGACTACGCCAAGGCCACGCAGAACAGCATGCGGCTCACGGGTACGCCCTCGGCGCCGGTGGGGCTGCGGGCCAAGCACGCCCTGGCCGACAAGCTCGTCTACTCCAAGCTGCGGGAGGCCTTCGGCGGCCGGCTGCGGGCCTGCGTGTCCGGCTCGGCCGCGCTCGCCCCGGAGATCGGCTACTTCTTCGCCGGCGCCGGCATCCACATCCTGGAGGGCTATGGCCTCACCGAGTCCAGCGCCGCCAGCTTCGTCAACCCGGGCGAGAACTACCGCACCGGCACGGTCGGCAAGGCGCTGCCGGGCCTTGAGGTCCGCATCGCCGAGGACGGCGAGATCATGCTGCGCGGGCCGGGCATCATGCAGGGCTACCACGGCCTGCCCGACAAGACCGCGGAGGTCCTGGAAGCCGACGGGTGGTTCCACACCGGCGACATCGGGGAGCTTTCCCCCGACGGCTTCCTGAAGATCACCGACCGCAAGAAGGACCTCATCAAGACCTCGGGCGGCAAGTACATCGCTCCCGCGGAGGTCGAGGGGCAGTTCAAGGCGGTGTGCCCCTTCGTCAGCAACGTCCTGGTCGTCGGCGGCGGACGCAACTTCTGCACGGCGCTGCTCGCGCTCGACGAGCCGGCCATTCTCGGCTGGGCGTCGGAGCACGGCCTCGCCGGCCGCACCTACGCGGAGGTCGTCGCCTCGGAAGAGGCCCGCGAGCTGATCGAGGGGTACGTGCAGCAGCTCAACGAGGGCCTGCAGCGGTGGCAGCAGATCCGGCAGTTCCGGATCCTGCCCCGCGACCTCGACGTCGAGCACGGCGACCTCACGCCCAGCCTGAAGCTCAAGCGGCCCGTGGTGGAGCGGGAGTTCGCGCGCCTGATCGAGGAAATGTACTCGGGCGCCAGGGAGGCCTAGGCCTCCCTGGCGGTCCGCCCCGCCCCTTGCTGTGACCTCGCGCCTTTCCCGCCGTCGTGGCTTGGCGCGCAGTTCCGCCCCCAGAGCTTCGCCTGGGTGCTGCCCCTTGCGGTGCGTTGCTTGTCTGCCGCCGCGTCGTCGCGGGGCGCGCAGTTCCCCGTGCCCCTCTTGGCCTGCGTCCTCCTGCGCACAGCGTTCGCCCCTGGCAGGGCTCGCCCACTGCGCAGAGGATGAGCGTTCTTCGGGGGCGCGGGGAACTGCGCGCGCAACCACGACGGCGGGGAAGTGGCACCCCCCGGGGCGCCCGGGATGTTAGTGGGTCGGGGCCGGGGAAGCGGGGAGTTCGGGGGAAAGGGACCCGCTCGGGGGTCACGGAATGCCGCCGAACGACGGCAACCTGTAACCATGGAGCCGTGAGGCTCCCCCGTGCGCGCCGTGAGGGCGAGGCCCGCGACACGGCCTCGGACATCTCCCAGACCGTGTCGCAGACGAGCCTGCCCGGGAATCAGCAGGCCGCGCGCGCGGCCCGCCGGTTCCTGCGGGCGGCGCTGGCCGACTGGGCCGCCAGCGGAATGCCCGCGGCCGCCGGCCTCGAAGAGCGGCACGTGGACGACGGCACGCTCCTGGTGAGCGAGCTGGTGACGAACGCCGTGGTGCACGCGGGCACCACCGTGGAGCTGGTGTGCCGGCTGGACGCCAGGGACTCGCCGCCGGGCGTCGTCGTCGAGGTGTCGGACCATCACCCGGCGCGGGTGCTCCGCGACGAGGAAGCCGGCCGCGAGGACGCGCCGGACGCCCCCGACGACAGCCGGGAGGGCGGCCGCGGCCTGCAGCTCGTGGCGGCCCTGTCCGACGCCTGGGGCATCAGCTACCGCCGCGACCGCAAGACGGTGTGGTGCCGCTTCGACCTCCCGCCGGACGGCGGCGAGGCCCTGCCGCCCGCCCCCCACGGCGAACCGCCCGCGGAGCTGCTCGCGCCCGTACCGCCGCCGGCGGGCAACCGGCGCACCGAGCAGGACTGGGTCAACCGCGGTGCGCTGTCCTTCCTGGCCGAGGCGTCCGACCTGCTGGCGGGCCAGCTGGACGAGGACAACGTGGCGTCGCTGGCGACGCAGCTGCTGGTGCCGCGGATCGCGGACTGGTGCGCGGTGTGGGTGTACCCGGCGGGGGCGCAGGCCCGGCTGTCCAGCGTGTGGCACGGCGAGGAGCATCGGATCGACGGGCTGCGGGCCGTGCTGGAGAAGGCGCCGCCGCCGGCCGACCTGCCGCCGGGGGCGCGGCGGGCGGTGTGGCCCGTGGTGTCGGACGACCCGGTGTGCGACCGCGGCGGCGCCCTGGCGGTGCCGCTGATCGTGGCGGGGCGCTGCCACGGCACCCTGCTGCTGGGCAGGGCCGGGCTGCTCGGGATGCCCGACGAGATGACCGGCCTGGTCGAGGACTTCGCCCGCAGGGTGGCCCTGGCCATGGGCGCGGCGCGGCAGTACGCGCGGCAGGCGATGATCAGCACCGTCCTGCAGCGCGGCCTGCTGCCGCCCGCCGTGGGCGACATCCCCGGTGTCGACCACGCCGTGGTCTACGAGCCGCTGGCCGGCGACTGGGTCGGCGGCGACTTCTACGACCTCTTCCCCGCCGGGGACGGCCGCTGGTGCTTCGCGCTGGGCGACGTGTGCGGCAACGGCCCGGAGGCCGCCTCGCTCGCCGGTGTCGCCCGCCCGGTGCTGCGGCTGCTGGCCCGCGAGGGCTTCGGCGTCAGCGACGTGCTCGACCGGCTCAACAAGGCGCTCGCCGACGAGGCCGCCGCCGCGCTGGTGGGCCGGACCGCGGCCTGGGAGGGCGGCCAGGCCCGCTTCCTCTCGCTGCTCTACGGCGAGATCACGCCGTACGCGCCGGATGGCGGCGCCCACTGCACCCTGGCCTCCGCGGGCCACCCGCTGCCGCTGCTGCTCGGCAGGGACGGCAGGGTGCGGGAGGCGGCCCACCCGCAGATCCTGCTGGGGATCTCCGAGACGCCGCAATATACGAGCGAGTCCTTCGACCTGTCGCCCGGCGATGCCCTGCTGTGCGTCACCGACGGCGTGACCGAGCGCCGCCGCGGCCCGCGGCAGCTCGACGACGACGACGGGCTGGCCACCCTCCTCGGCGGCTGTACGGGCCTGGACGCGACCGGTATCGCCGAGCACGTACGGCACGCGGTGCACGCGTACGACACCGTGCCGCCCGCCGACGACCTGGCGGTGCTCGTCCTCCAGGCCCGCTGACGTGCCGGGTACCGCCCGGCGTGCCGGATACTGGGGTCATGCCCTCCGTACTGCCCGACGGCGAACCCGTGCCCGAGGACGGCGCCCTGCCGCCGCAGGCGCTGTCCGGCGCCGCGGGACGGCCGCTCGGCTTCTACCTCCACGTGCCCTACTGCGCCACCCGCTGCGGCTACTGCGACTTCAACACCTACACCGCGAGCGAGCTGCGCGGCTCCGGCGGCGCACTGGCGTCCCGCGACAACTACGCCGACGTCCTGATCGACGAGATCCGGCTGGCCAGGAAGGTGCTCGGGGACGACCCGCGGCAGGCGGAGACGGTCTTCGTCGGCGGCGGCACCCCGACCCTGCTGCCTGCGGCGGACCTCGTGCGGATGCTCGGCGCCATCAGGGACGAGTTCGGACTCGCGCCGGACGCGGAGATCACCACCGAGGCCAACCCGGAGTCCGTCGGCCCGGCGTATCTTGCCGAGCTGCGGGCCGGCGGCTTCACCAGGATGTCCTTCGGCATGCAGAGCGCCCGGCAGCATGTGCTGCGGATCCTGGACCGCACCCATACCCCGGGGCGGCCCGAGGCATGCGTCGCCGAAGCACGCGCCGCGGGCTTCGAGCACGTCAACCTCGACCTGATCTACGGCACCCCCGGCGAGTCCGACGACGACTGGCGTGCCTCGCTCGACGCGGCAATAGGCGCAGGCCCCGACCATGTGTCGGCGTATGCGCTGATCGTCGAGGAGGGTACGCAGCTGGCCCGGCGCATCCGCCGCGGCGAGGTGCCCATGACCGACGACGACGAGCACGCCGACCGCTACCTGATCGCCGACGAGCGGCTGTCCGCGGCCGGATTCGGCTGGTACGAGGTCTCCAACTGGGCGACCGCCGACGCCGCCAGGTGCCGCCACAACGAGCTGTACTGGACCGGCGCCGACTGGTGGGGCGCGGGACCCGGTGCGCACAGCCACGTCGGCGGTGTGCGCTGGTGGAACGTGAAGCACCCGGGCGCCTATGCGCAGGCGCTCGCCGAGTCCCGCAGCCCCGGCGCGGGGCGCGAGGTGCTCGCCGCCGAGGACCGCAGGGTCGAGCGCATCCTGCTGGAGCTGCGGCTGTCCGCGGGCTGCCCGCTCGACCTGCTGACCGGCGCGGGCGCCAGGGCGGCGGTGCGGGCGGTGGGCGACGGCCTCCTGGAGCCCGCGGCCCACGCGGCCGGGCGGGCCGTCCTGACCCGGCGCGGGCGGCTGCTGGCCGACGCCGTGGTGCGCGACCTCACCGATTGACCCGGCGGCCCGCCCCGCTCAGGGCGCGGTCACGAAGTCGATCAGGTGCTCCACCGAGCCCAGCAGCTCCGGCTGCAGGTCCTTGTACGTCCGCACGGACGCCAGGATGCGCTGCCAGGCCTCACCGGTGGACATGTCCCAGCCCAGCGCCCGGCACACCCCGGTCTTCCAGTCCTCGCCGCGCGGCACCCGCGGCCACTGCCGGATGCCGACGGAAGCGGGCTTCACCGCCTCCCACACGTCGATGTACGGGTGCCCGACGACCAGGACGTCCGCGCCGCTCACCGACGCGGCAACACGCGACTCCTTCGACCCCGGCACCAGGTGGTCGACCAGCACGCCGAGCCGGGCGTCGGGGGCCGGGGCGAAGTCCGCCACGATCGCGGGCAGGTCGTCGACGCCCTCCAGGTACTCCACGACCACGCCCTCGACCCGCAGGTCGTGGCCCCAGACCCGTTCGACCAGCTCGGCGTCGTGCCGCCCCTCGACGTAGATGCGCCCGGCCCGCGCCACCCGCGCCTTCACGCCGGGCACCGCCACGGAACCCGACGCGGACAGCAGCGGCCCCCGCGGTGCGGGCGCGGCCTGCGGGCGCACCAGCGTGACCGTGCGGCCGTCGATCAGGAAGCCGCGGGGCACCATCGGGAAGACCCGGTGCTTGCCGAAGCGGTCCTCCAGGGTGACCGTGTGCCCTTCCGCGGTCTTCTCGCAGCGCACCACGGCCCCGCAGAAGCCCGTCGTCGCCTCCTCGACCACCAGGTCGGCCTCCGCCGCCACCTCGGGGGCCGGGGCGCTCTTCTTCCACGGCGGGGTCAATTCGGGGTCGTAACTCCTGCTGCGCATGGGGGCGATCGTAACCAGCAGCCCCTTGCCGAGCCCAGGACGCGCGGCACAAGGCGGCGGAAAAGCGAGCCTAGGTCGCGGTCCCGAAGCGCTCGGCAAGTGCGTCGCGCTGCGCCCGCAGGTAACGCGCGTCGACCACGGCGCCGTGGCCCGGTACATAGCGGCCGGTTTCGCCGCCGAGGGCGAGCAGCGCGTCCAGGGTGCCGGGCCAGTGCGCCGGGTCGGCGTCGTCGCCCGCCTGCGGTTCGCCCGACTCCTCGACCAGGTCGCCGCAGAAGACCACCGTCGGGTCGCTCGGGCTGGCGCCCGGCACGACCACCACCAGGTCGTGGTCGGTGTGCCCGGTGCCCGGGTGCACCAGCCGCACCCGGCGCTCGCCCAGGTCGACCTCGGTCTCCCCGGCCACCTGCCGGGTCGGCAGCACCAGCTCCCGCGCCGCCTGCTCGGCCTGCTCCCGGTCGGTGCCGTGCCGTACCGCGGACTCGAGCAGCGCCTCGCGCTCCCGGCGCAGATAGTCCGGAAGCGAGCGCTCCCCGTAGACCTCGGCGCCGGGGAAGGCGGCGGTGCCGAAGACGTGGTCGAAGTGGCCGTGGGTGAGGGCGATGTGCGTGACCGTGCGGCCGGTCAGCGCCTCGACCTGCCCGCGCAGCTCCGCGCCCTCCGCCGGCGTGGAGGCGGTGTCCACCAGCAGTACGCCGCCGGAGCCGACCACCAGTCCGATCGTCACATCGAGATGGGGCATCCGTCGCCGGGCGACCCCGGGAGCCAGTTGCTCCCAGACAGAACCGCCCGTACCCGGATTCTCCGTGCTCTCCACAGATTCCACGGGGGTGACGCTATCGCCGCCGCGGTGCCGCTCGCGGTCACCTCCCCGTACCCGGTGTGCCGCACCCTTGCCGAGCCCTTGCCGCCTCGCCGTACACTTGCTGCGGGAAAGCTGGCACTCGAAACGGCGGAGTGCCAGGCCAGGGACGACACGGCTGGAGGTGCGCGATGCTGAGCGAACGCAGACTCGAAGTCCTGCGTGCCATCGTCCAGGACTACGTCGGCACCGAGGAGCCGGTCGGTTCCAAGGCGCTCACCGAGCGCCACCGGCTGGGCGTCTCACCGGCCACCGTGCGCAACGACATGGCGGTGCTCGAGGACGAGGGCTACATCGCCCAGCCGCACACCAGCGCGGGCCGTATCCCCACCGACAAGGGGTACCGGCTGTTCGTGGACAAGATGGCCGGTGTCAAGCCGCTGTCGTCCGCCGAGCGCCGGGCGATCCAGAACTTCCTCGACGGCGCGGTCGACCTCGACGACGTCGTCGCCAGGACGGTGCGGCTGCTCGCGCAGCTCACCCGGCAGGTCGCCGTCGTGCAGTACCCGTCGCTGACCAGGTCCTCGGTGCGCCACGTGGAGCTGCTGGCGCTCGCGCCCGCCCGCATCATGCTGGTGCTGATCACCGACACCGGACGGGTCGAGCAGCGGCTGATCGACTGCCAGGCACCGGTCGGCGAGACCGTGCTCGCGGACCTGCGCGCCCGGCTCAACAGCCGGGTCGTCGGCCGCCGCTTCGCCGACGTGCCGCCGCTGGTCCAGGACCTGCCGGAGAGCTTCGACCCCGACGACCGCCCCGCGGTCGCCGGAGTGCTCGCCACCCTGCTGGAAACTCTGGTGGAGCAGACCGAGGAGCGCATCATGCTCGGCGGCGCCGCCAACCTCACGAGGTTCAACCACGACTTCCCGCTGACGATCAGACCCGTGCTCGAAGCACTGGAGGAGCAGATGGTGCTTCTCAAACTGCTCGGCGAGGCAACCGACTCCGCGATGACCGTGCGGATCGGGCATGAGAATTTTCACGAGGGCCTCAACTCCACCTCGGTGGTGGCCGTCGGCTACGGTTCGGGCGACGAGGCAGTCGCCAAACTCGGCGTGGTCGGACCGACCCGCATGGACTACCCCGGAACGATGGGAGCGGTACGCGCAGTGGCACGTTACGTCGGACAGATCCTGGCGGAGTCGTAAGTGGCCACGGACTACTACGCCGTACTGGGCGTACGCCGCGACGCAGGTCCGGACGAGATCAAGAAGGCATTCCGCCGTCTCGCCCGGGAGCTGCACCCTGACGTCAATCCCGACCCCAAGACGCAGGAGCGGTTCAAGGAGATCAACGCGGCCTACGAGGTGCTCTCCGACCCGCAGAAGAAGCAGGTCTACGACCTCGGCGGCGACCCGCTGTCGGCCGCGGGCGGCGGCGCGGGGGCGGGCTTCGGCCAGGGCTTCGGGAACTTCAGCGACATCATGGACGCCTTCTTCGGGCAGTCGCAGCAGCGCGGACCGCGCTCGCGCACCCGGCGCGGGCAGGACGCGATGATCCGGCTGGAGATCGACCTCGAAGAGGCGGCCTTCGGCACCACCAAGGACATCCAGGTCGACACCGCGGTCACCTGCGGGACCTGCAACGGCGAAGGGGCCGCGCCCGGCACCGCGGCGCAGACCTGCGACATGTGCCGCGGCCGCGGCGAGGTGTCCCAGGTCACCCGGTCCTTCCTCGGCCAGGTCATGACCTCCCGCCCCTGCCCGCAGTGCCAGGGCTTCGGCACGGTCGTGCCCACGCCGTGCCCGGAGTGCGCGGGAGACGGGCGGGTGCGGTCCCGCCGCACCCTGACCGTCAAGATCCCCGCGGGCGTCGACAACGGCACGCGCATCCAGCTCGCGGGCGAGGGCGAGGTCGGCCCCGGCGGCGGCCCCGCCGGCGACCTCTACGTCGAGATCCGCGAGGTCCCGCACCAGGTGTTCCAGCGCCGCGGCGACGACCTGCACTGCACCGTCACCATCCCGATGACGGCCGCGGCGCTCGGCACGAAGTGCCCGCTGGAGACGCTCGACGGCATCGAGGAGATCGACATCCGGCCGGGCACGCAGTCCGGCCAGTCGATCCCGCTGCACCAGCGCGGCATCACCCACCTGCGCGGCGGCGGCCGCGGCGACCTCGTCGTCCACGTCGAGGTCGTGACCCCGCACAAGCTCGACGCGGACCAGGAGGACCTGCTCCGCCGCCTGGCCAAGCTCCGCGGCGAGGAACGCCCCACGGGCCAGTTCGCCCCGGGCCAGCAGGGCCTCTTCTCCCGCCTGAAGGACGCGTTCAACGGCCGCTGACGCGCGGCCGCGCTCCCTTTGCCCCGAGGGGTGCCCTTCCGCTGGGCGCGGTGCCTGAGGGGTGCCCCTTTCCGCAAGGGGGCGCCCTTCCGCGGGCCGCGGTGCCTGCGGGGTGCCTCTTACGCGGGACGGCGCGCTTCCGCTGGGCGCGGTGGCCTTGGGGTGCTCCTGGCGCAGGAGGGCGCCCTTCCGCCGGGCGCGGTGGCGTGGGGTTCCCCTTCGGTAAGCGGGCAACCACCAGGGGCGCGGGGAACTGCGCGCGCAACCGTCCCCAGGGCTTCGCCTGGGGGTGCGCTTCGCTCGCGGCCGGTGGCCCGGTTCAGACCGAACAGCCCCTTCGGGCCGGTGGCGACCCGCGCCCCTGATGTCGTGGCGGTCCCTCGCCGTGTGACGGGTCCTGGGGGGCGGCCGCCAGCGCCGCCTGATGTGGTGGCGGTCCCGATCCGTGTGACGGCTCCTGGGGCGGCGCCAGCGCTGCCCTGACGTGGTGGCGGTCCGTCGCCGGGTGACGGGTGGGGCGGGCCGGGCGCGGCCCGGGAGGGGCGCCGTCCGGCGCGAGGGGACCCGGGGGGCGGTATGGGCCGGCGCGGCGAGCGCATGGCAGGCTAGGTGCATGTCCGCGCCCAGTCTGACGTCGTTCTCGGCGTACCCGATCGTGCAGGCCCCGATGGCCGGTGGCGCGTCCAACCCGCGGCTGGCCACGGCGGTCGCAGCGGCCGGCGGGCTGGGGTTCCTGGCGGCCGGGTACAAGACGCCCGAGGCGATGTACGAGGAGATCCGGCAGCTCCGCGACCAGAGCACGCACCCTTTCGGGGTCAACCTGTTCATGCCGCAGCCCAAGGCCACCGACCCGTCCGCCGTGGCGGTGTACGCCGAGCAGCTGGCCGGCGAGGGGGCCTGGTACGGGACGCCGCTCGGCGACCCCGACGCCGGCACCGACGACGCCTACGACGCCAAGGTCGCCATCCTGCTGGAAGACCCCGTGCCGATGGTGAGCTTCACGTTCGGGTGCCCGGCGCAGGCGGTGCTGGAGTCGTTCCGCAAGGCCGGTACGTACACCGTGGTCACCGCCACCTCGGTGCCGGAGGCGCTGGCCGCGCAATGGGCCGGCGCCGACGCGGTGTGCGTGCAGGGCGTGGAGGCCGGCGGCCACCAGGGCACCCACCGCGACGACCCGCAGCTCGACCACGCGGGCACCGGCCTGCTCGCCCTGCTGCCGCAGGTGCGCGAGGCGGTGCAGGTGCCGTTGATCGCGGCCGGCGGCCTGATGCGGGGCGCGCAGATCGCCGCGGTGCTCGCGGCGGGCGCGGACGCGGCGCAGCTCGGCACGGCCTTCCTGGTCTGCCCCGAGTCCGGCGCCGATCCGCTGCACAAGCGGGCGCTCACCGACCCGGTCTTCACCCGCACCGAGCTGACCAGGGCCTTCTCCGGGCGCCCCGGCCGTGCGCTGGTCAACCGCTTCATCCGCGAGCACGGGCCGTACGCGCCGCAGGCCTACCCGCAGATCCACCATCTGACGGCGCCGCTGCGCAAGGCCGCCGCCGCTGGGGGCGACCCGCAGGCGATGGCCCTGTGGGCCGGGCAGGGCCACCGGCTGGCCCGTGAGGAATCGGCGGGGCGCCTGATGGAGCTGCTGATCGAGGAGCTGCACGCGGCACAGGAGGTCGTGGCGTGACGGCGCCGGTCTTCCTGGTCGAGCCCGCCGCGCTGGACGGCTCGCCCTCCCGGATCGCCCTGGACGGCCCCGAGGGGCGCCACGCGGTGTCCGTACGGCGGCTGCAGCCCGGCGAGGAGGTCGTCCTGACGGACGGGGCGGGACGGGGCGCGTACGGCCGTGTGGCGGCCGTACGCGGCAAGGACGAGCTGGACGTCGACGTCGACGGCGTCCGGGAGGAGGACGAGCCCTCCCCGCGTATCACCGTCGTCCAGGCCCTGCCCAAGGGCGACCGCGGCGAACTCGCCGTCGAGACGATGACGGAGGCCGGCGTCGACGCGATCGTGCCGTGGGCGGCGGGTCGCTGCGTGACGCAGTGGCGGGGGGAGCGCGGGGCCAAGTCGCTGGCCAAGTGGCGGTCCACCGCCCGGGAGGCGGCCAAGCAGGCGCGGCGCCTGCGGTTCCCCTCGGTCGGGGAGCTGATGACGACGCGTCAGGTCGCGGCGCTTCTCGGCGGTGCGCAGTTCGCGGGGGTCCTCCACGAGGAGGGCGCCGCCGCGCTGGCGTCCGCGCCGCTGCCTTCCGCCGGGTCGCTGGTCCTGGTCGTCGGCCCCGAGGGCGGGGTCGCCCCCGAGGAGATCGCCGCCTTCGCGGAGGCGGGCGCCCTGGCGTACCGCTTGGGACCGACGGTCCTGCGCACCTCCACGGCCGGCGTGGCCGCCACCGCCCTGCTCCTCACCCGCACTGATCGCTGGTCCTGACCTCCCCCGGTGGTTCACTCGGCGAGGAAGTCGGTGAACGCCGCGTTCATCTCCTCCGGGTGGGTCCAGCCGATGTTGTGGGGGCCGCCCTCGATCTCCACGAAGCGGCAGTCCTTGAGCAGCGCCGGCAGCCGCCGGCCCGTGGAGGCGATCGGGAGGATCCGGTCCTCCGTGCCCTGGACCACCAGCGTCGGCACGTCGTTGCGCGGTACATCGCCACGGAAATCCGTCAGCCACGAGTCGACGCACGTGAGCGTCGCAATGGGCGAAGCGGCGGCCGCGACGTTCCACTGCGACTGCCACGCCTGCTCGCTGATCCGCGCCCCGCCCAGCTTGTCGACGTTGTTGAAGTCGTCGAGGAAGGCCTTCAGGAAGGCCGGCCGGTCGGCGACGATCGCCTGCTTGATGCCGTCGAAGACGGACTTGTCGACGCCGTCGGGATTGTCGTCGGTGCGGAGCAGGAACGGCGGGATCGGCCCGAAGAGCGCGGCCTTGGCGACCCGTTCGGAGCCGTAGCTGCCCAGGTAGCGGGTGACCTCACCGGTGCCCATGGAGAAGCCGGCCAGTACCGCGTCCCGCAGGTCGAGCGTGTCCACCAGGACCTTCAGGTCGGCGGCGAAGGTGTCGTAGTCGTAGCCCGCGGAGGGCTGGCTGGACTTGCCGAAGCCGCGGCGGTCGTAGGTGATCACGCGGTACCCCGCCTTGAGCAGGAGGGGGATCTGCCGTTCCCAGGAGGCCCCGTTGAGCGGGAAGCCGTGGATCAGGACGACGGGCTGCCCCTCGCCGTGGTCCTCGTAGTACAGCTCGACGGTGGTCGAGTTCTCGCTGCCGACGGTGATGTGGCCCATGGGTTCCTCCGTGCGATGAGCGGACGGACCCTTCCACAGCACCCCGCGGGCACGGTGATCGCATCTTGCGCGGACCACTGGGTGAGACGCCGCCCGCGCAGTGAGACGGCCGCACAGCACATGGCGACGGGTCCCGTAAGGGTGCGAATCGGCCGTGTGGGGGATGGACCGGCGGGCGGCGGCGCAGGACCGTAGAGGGATGGGAAAGACCAGGAGGAACTGGGCGGTTGGGGCATTGCTCGCCGCCGCGGGGGTGGGCGTCGCGGCGTGCGAGCCGGCGGACGGGCTCGGCAGCAGTGCGGTGTCGGCGACGACGGACCAGTTGGCCACGCACGCGCTGAAGGCGGACAGGGTCCACGTGGAGTGGCTGTCGTGCAGCGCCTCGACGGGCAGCAGGCAGGCGTCGGTGGACTGCGTGGGGCGCACGGAGGACCAGCAGAAGATCTCCGTGAAGGGCACCGTGACCGAGCAGTTGGACAACACCTGCGTGCGCGGCCATCTGACCGCGACCGTCGGCGCGCGCCGGGTCTTCGACGTACGGGGGCTCGGGAACTGCGGAAAGCGGACTCCGGCGACGAGTTGATCGAAGTTAGGCTGGCCCGGTGACGCACCCGACACCGAAGCAGCCGAGCGCGGACCAGGCGCCGCAGCCCTCGTATCTCAGGCACCCGCACCCGCACGGCGACCTGATCGCCTTCACCGCGGAGGACGACGTGTGGGTCGCGCCGCTGGACGGCGGGCGTGCCTGGCGGGTGAGCGCGGACAACATGCCGGTCGGGCGGCCCAGAGTGGCGCCCGGCGGCGACCTGGTCGCGTGGACGTCGACCAGGGACGGGGCTCCCGAGGTGCACGTGGCGCCGCTGGACGGCGGCCTGTCGCGCCGGCTGACGTACTGGGGCGACGCGCGGACCGCGGTGCGCACCTGGGCGCCGGACGGCGCGCTGGTGGTGACCAGCGCGTACGGTCTGCCGTCCGCGCGCCGGGCCTGGGCGCGCACGGTCCCGCTGGACGGCGGGCAGGACACCAGGCTGCCCTACGGACCGGTCGGCGACGTGGCGTACGGCCCCGGGGGTGCGGTGCTGCTGCAGTCGGTGCTGATGGGCCGCGAGGCGGCGTACTGGAAGCGCTACCGCGGCGGCACCGCGGGCAAGTTGTGGCTGGACCCGGACGGCAGCGGCGAGTTCGGCCGGGTGCACACCGGCCTCGACGGCAACATCGAGTGCCCGATGTGGGTGGGGGAGCGGATCGCCTTCCTGTCCGACCACGAGGGCGTCGGCGCGCTCTACTCCAGCCTTCCCGACGGCACGGACCTGCGCCGGCACAGCGCCCTGGACGGTTTCTACGCCCGGCAGGCGGGTACGGACGGCGTCCGGGTGTCCTGGACCTCGGGCGGCCGGCTGTACCTGCTGGACGACCTGGTGGACGCCGAGCCGCGCCCGCTGGAGATCGCCCTCGGCGGCCAGCGCACCGACCTCCAGCCGCACCCCGTGCGCGCCGCCCACCACCTGGGCGACGCCCGCCCCGACCACACCGGGCGCGGCAGCGCGGTCGAGATCCGCGGCACCACCCACTGGGTCACCCACCGCGGCGGCCCGGCCCGCGTGCTGGCGGCCCAGCCCGGGGTGCGCACCCGGCACCCGCGGGTCTTCGCGCCCGGCGGCGCGGACGGCGAGCAGCACGTGGTGTGGGTGACCGACGCGGACGGCGGCGAGGACGCCCTCGAACTGGCCCCCGCGGTGGGCCTGCCGGCCGGCACCGCGCCGCGGCGGCTGGCCGCCGGGCGGCTCGGCAGGGTGCTGGAGGTCGAGGTGTCGCCCGACGGGCACCGCATCGCGGTCGCCTCGCACGACGGCCGGGTGCTGCTGGTGGAGACGCAGACCGGCGAGGTCCGCGAGGTCGCGTCGAGCGACGCGGGCGACGCCACCGGGCTCGCCTTCTCGCCGGACTCCGCGTGGCTGGCGTGGTCCGCGCCGGGACCCGGCTCGCTGCGGCAGCTGAAGCTGGCCGCCACCGCCGACCTCGCGGTGACCGACGCGACGCCGCTGCGTTTCAACGACTACGCGCCGGCCTTCACCGCCGACGGCCGCCATCTGGCATTCCTGTCGGAGCGGGCCTTCGACCCGGTCTACGACGCCCACGTCTTCGACCTGTCCTTCGCCAACGCCGGCCGCCCGTACCTGATCACGCTGGCCGCGACGACCCCGTCGCCGTTCGGGCCGCAGCGGCACGGCAGGCCGTACGAGCCGGACGACGACGAGCAGGACGGCGGCGCGAAGGGCGACGAGGACAAGAGCCGCGAGAAGGGCGACGGCGACGCCAAGAGCGACGGCCCGCGCACCCCGGCCACCCGGGTCGACCCCGAGGGCCTGGCGGACCGCATCGTGCCCTTCCCGGTCGAGGCGGGCCGCTACTCCGGGCTGCGCGCGGCCAAGGGCGGTGTGCTGTGGCTGCGCCACCCGCTGGTCGGCACCCTCGGTGCGGCCCTTGCCACGCCCGAGGCGCAGCCGCCCGGCACCTTGCTGGAGCGCTACGACCTGGTCCAGTTGCGGCTGGAGGAACTGGCCGAGGACGCCGACGACTTCGCGGTGACCGGCGACGGTACGCGGGTGCTGCTGACCGACGGCAGCCGGCTGCGGGTGGTGCCCTCGGACAGCAAGGCCGACCCGGACGACGAGTCCGGCGGTTCGGTCACCGTGGACCTGTCGCGTATCCGGATGACCGTGTACCCGCAGGAGGAGTGGCGGCAGATGTTCGCCGAGACCCACCGGCTGGCCAGGGACAACTTCTGGCGCGCCGACATGGGCGGCCTCGACTGGGACGGCGTCGCCGAGCGCTACCGCCCGCTGCTCGACCGGGTCGCCACCCACGACGACCTGGTGGACCTGCTGTGGGAGCTGCACGGCGAGCTGGGCACCTCGCACGCGTACGTCATCCCGCCCGGCGGCTACCGCGACCCGCTGCACCGGCAGGGGCTGCTCGGCGCGGACCTCTCCCGCGCCGAGGACGGGCGCTGGCGGGTCGACCGGGTGCTGCCGGGGGAGTCCTCCGACCCGCACGCGCGCTCGCCGCTGTCGGCGCCGGGCGTGGCCGTACGCGCGGGCGACGTGCTGCTCGCGGTCGACGGCCGCCCGGTGGACCCGGTGGCGGGACCCGGGCCGCTGCTGGTCGGCACCGCGGGCAAGCCGGTCGAGCTGTCGGTGACCGCTCAGTCGGGCGGGCCTGTCCGGCACGTGGTGGCGGTGCCGCTCGACGACGAGGAGGCGCTGCGTTACCACGACTGGGTCGCCGGGCGCCGGGCCCACGTGCACGAGGTGTCGGGCGGCCGGCTCGGCTATCTGCACGTGCCGGACATGGTCGGCAGCGGCTGGGCCCAGCTGCACCGCGACCTGCGGGTCGAGGTGGCGCGCGAGGGCCTGGTGGTGGACCTGCGGGAGAACCGGGGCGGCCACACCTCGCAGCTGGTGATCGAGAAGCTGGCCCGCAGGATCGTCGGCTGGGACCTGCCGCGCGGCGGCCACCCGATCAGTTACCCGCAGGACGCCCCGCGCGGCCCGGTCGTCGCGGTGGCCGACGAGTTCTCCGGCTCCGACGGCGACGTGGTGAACGCGGCGATCCGTGCGCTGGGCATCGGCCCGGTCGTCGGCACCCGCACCTGGGGCGGCGTGATCGGCGTCGACAGCCGCTACCAGCTCGTCGACGGGACGGCCGTCACCCAGCCCAAGTACGCCTTCTGGCTGGAGGGTTACGGCTGGGAGGTGGAGAACCACGGCGTCGACCCGGACATCGAGGTGGTCTGCACCCCGCAGCAGTGGGCGGCGGGTTCCGATCCGCAGCTGGACGAGGCCGTCTCGCTCGCGCTGGCCGCCCTGGAGGTCTCCCCGGCCAAGACCCCGCCGCCGTTGCCGCCGCTGGACCCGTCCTAGCCGGGACCGGTGTGGTAGCCGCCGTCGGCGAACAGCAGCGCGGGTCCCGGGGACATGCTGTGGTCCGTCACGGCGCCGAGCAGCAGCAGGTGGTCGCCGGCCGGCAGGAGGCCGGCGCGGCGGCACAGCAGGACGGCGACCGCGCCGGGCAGCAGCGGCAGGCCGTGCGGGCCGGTGTGCACCGGCAGGCCGGCGAAGCGGTCGCCGGGGCGGGTGAAGCGGGTGCACAGGTCGCCCTGGTCCGCGGCGAGCACGTTGACCGCGAAGTGCTCGGCGCGGGTGAAGGCGGACCGGCTGCCGGAGGAGGCGTTCAGGCACCACAGGACGAGCGGCGGGTCCAGGGACACCGAGGTGAAGGAGTTGACGGTGACGCCGGCCGGCCGCCCCTGGTGCCAGGTGGTGACCACCGCGACGCCGGTGGCGTAGCGGCCCAGCACATCGCGCAGCGCACGCTGCCCGGCCGGCCCGTGCAGCGGGTGCCCCGCCGGGCCGGCCGCCCCGTGCACGGCCGGCTCGGCGGTGGTCACGCCCGGCCTGTCTTCACGCGGCAGGTCTTCAGGGCGGCGACGATGTCCTCGTCGTCGGGGGCGAGGGCGCCCGCGACCTCCAGGTCGGCCAGCGCGCTGTCCCATTCCTCGCGGGCCTGGTGGAGGAACGCCCGGTTGTAGCGCAGTGCCGCGTCGTCGGGGGACAGCTCCACCGCCCGGCGCATGTCCTCCAGCGCGGCGTCCGTCCGGCCGCTCTCGAAGCGGACCGCGGCCCGCCCGGACAGCGCGGTGACCAGGCTCGGATCGGCCGCGACGGCCCGGTCGTACGCGTCCTCGGCTGCGGCGAGGTCCTCGCCCTCGGCGTGCACCTGGCCCACGACCACGTGCAGGTAGGCGTTGTCGGCGTCGAGCAGGAGTCCGGTCTCGGCGTCCTGCCGGGCGGCGTCGAGCCGGCCCTCGTCCAGGTGCAGCCCGGCCCGGTTGACGTAGGCGTCGACGAAGTCCGGCTCCAGGTCGATGACGTAGTCGAAGTCGGCCAGCGCGCCGGCGGTGTCGCCCTCCGACAGCCGCAGGTCGCCGCGGTTGTAGCAGATCTCGGGGAAGGGCGGGGACAGCCGCATCGCCCGTGCGTAGTCGGCCAGTGCCTCCTCGGTGCGGCCCAGCCGCCGCAGGATGTTGCCGCGTTCGAGGTAGTGCTCGGCGTGGTTGGGGTCCTGCTCGATGACGACGGCGTAGTCGGCCAGCGCCTCGTCCAGGCGGCCCAGTCCCGTGTAGACGCGGGCGCGGTTGTTCTTGAGCACCGAGCGGTGCAGGCGGTGCTCGTCGGGTTCCAGTTGCCTGTCGAGGTCGTCGACGCACTCGGTCACGAGCCTGAGCGCTTCCGCGGGGTCGCCGAGATTGACTTCGACCAGTGCGCGACCGTTTTTGTAAAAGGCGCTCTGGAAGGCCCGCTCGACCCGGTCGGGCAGCAGCGACGCAGTCGCGACCGCGCCGTTCAGCAGGGCTTTCGCCTTCTTCTCGTCGCGGTCGGCCGGGTCATTATGCCGGGTGTAGAGCATTGCCGTGGAATAAGAGCACGCCAAATGCACGGCAGGGTCGGTGGACAGAAGTCTTGCCCGGTCGTAGATTTCCTCGGCTTCGCGGGTCCGCGACAATATCGAGAGCGCCAGTCCTTGTTTGACGGCGAACTTCCACCACAGGGCGTCGTCCCCCGTGCCGTCGAGCAGCGCGAAAGCCCGGGTGCCGTAGTCGACGACCGCGTCGTAGAAGCCGTTCACCAGGCAGTGGTCGGCAGCGGCGAGAAGCACGGGAAGGGCGGCGCCGACGGGGTCGCTGCCGCGTTCCAGGTGGAAGGGGACGGCGCCGAGGCCGTACGAGAAGTCGCCCACCGCGAGGACCTCCGCGGCCCTGCGGTCGTGCAGCGCGGCCCTTTCCGCAGGGGTGAGCGCCTCGTAGGCGGCGCGGGTGGCGGGCTCCTCGGCCAGGCACTCGCCGCTCACGTACGACCAGGCGTCCTGGCCCGGCGGCGCGGACGGCCCTGCCACGACGGCGGTTTCCAGCGCGCGGGCCTCCAGGACCGACCGCAGCCGCTCGTCCAGCGCCGTTCCGTCCCCGCCGCAGCAGACCACGACGGTGAGGCGGGCCGGGTCCACCCGCCGCACCAGCGCGGCGATGAACTCGACGTCGGTGGCCTCGGCGTGCTCGGCGTTCTCCACCACCAGGGTGCGCGGCCCGTCGGAGGGCAGCGCGTCACGGACGAACTCGGCCAGCCCGTTGGCGATCCGCTTGGTCCGCAGCCGCGCGTAGTAGCGGGTGCGCTCGGCGGGGAGCGCCATCGAGGTCAGCGTCTCGCGCGAGTTGGGGACCTGGTCGCCCAACTCCGGCGCCACGGACAGCACCTCGATGTCGTAGCGGCGCACCGGGGCCGCGTCGCGCCGCAGTACCTCGGGCACCAGCGCCCGCACCACCGTGTTGGCCGCGGTGTACGGGCCGCGCAGCCGGCGGTGCGCGTCGACGGGCAGTCCTGACGGCAGGAGCGCGGGCGGAGCCGCAAGCGAGCGTACGGCGTCGGCCCGGCTCCGTCGTGAGCCTCCGTGCACCCAGTGGTGGCGGAACTCTGCCTGGTCCATGCGGCGTTCTCCTTCCACGGGCCGGCTCGCGAGCGCGCTGCCGGTGCCGTCCGTCGGTCGTGATCTGCGTGGTGCGGGAGCGCGCGGCGGCCCTGCGGACCGGGCGGGTCAGGCGGTCTGCGGCGGGGGCGAGGCGGGGGCCGTCGCCCTGTTCCTGCGCCGCCAGCTCCTGGCGGCCAGATAGCCGGCCAGGAACAGCTCGCCGAAGTTGAGGATCAGGAAGACGATCACGTCGGCGATATTCGCCGGCGAGAGATTCGCGTCGAGTTTGTGCACGGCCATCCGCGTCACCTTGATGCCGGTCGGAATGACGGCGGTCAGCAGGGTCGTGGTCAGGAACACGTAACCGGCCGCCATCAGCCACGAATACCAGCGGGCGACCTCGCGGTCCCGGTCGGTCCAGCCGGACTCCTCGACCGCCCGCTCGGGCCTGCGCAGCAGCCGTACGACGCGGTTGCGCAGCTGCTGGCGGGCCACGGTCTGCAGGTCGTTGCAGCCCAGGACGGTGATCGCCAGGTAGTACAGGTCGGTGCGCAGGAAGAAGTAGAACTGCCAGGCCAGCCGCAGTACGACGGCGAAGGCCATGGACAGCAGCAGCCGGTGGACGACGCCTGCGGCGCCGGTGCTGCCGTGCAGCCCCGCCGCGCCCAGCGTCAGGCCGCAGACGACCAGGACGTCGAGCAGCATGCCGGCCAGCATCGGCAGGTAGCGCTTGCGGCGCGGCACGGCCACCAGCCCGTCCAGCGCGGTCACGAAGACGACGTAGTAGAAGCGCCGGCCGATCGAGAGGGTGGAGCGCAGGCCGAGCCGGCGGCCGGCGAGGGCGTGGAAGGCCTCGTGCGCGAGGATCCAGGGCACCTGGCCGAGCACGATGCCCAAGGTGAGCACCACCAGCGAGGAGTGGGTGAAGAACAGGTGCTGGTAGCGCGGTAACAGCTCGGGGGTGCGGATCACGGCGGCCGCCGCCGCGGCGACCAGCAGGCCGTAGAAGGCCCACGCGACGGGGGAGAACAGCGCGCGCCCCAGGCGCTGCCAGCGCACCGGGCCTGTCGCCTGCGCCGTCTGCTCGCCGTCCTTGACCAGCAGCTCCAGCTCCTCCAGGACCTCCAGGAACTCGGCGACGTCCACCTGCTCGCCGTACTGCTCGGTGTACCAGCGGGCGGCGGCGTTGGGCGACTCGCCGGCCTCAAGGCGGCGCAGCAGCGCGGCGCCGTCGACCGGGAAGAGCCCGTAGGAGTCGATGTCCGCGCGCCCCACGGTGACCTCGTCGCCCTCCTCCAGGTAGGTCAGCGGATGCAGCCGCACCGGCTGGTCGAGATCCGGGGAAACCGTTGCCATGTCTGCCTCACTGCTACGGGTCGCGGGCTGCTGCGGGGTCTGCGGTCGCGCTGTGCGGGTCGGGACGTGGGCGGCCCGGGCCGCCGGCCGTGAGGCAGGCGGCCCGGGCCGGCGGCTCAGCTGGCGCCGCAGCAGTAGGCCGAGGCGGCGGCCGAGGTCAGACGGACCGTGCCGGCCTTGCGGACGGTGATCTTCTTCATGGCGGACTCCTTCTCTCAGGGCGGTGCACTTCGCCGTCCGATAATTCGGCGGCGGCCCGATTTCTCGGGGGACTCGGAAAGAAAAGGGAATGCGTCGGCCACTTGATGGTGCACTCACCTGTCCTATCGGGAAACAGTGCCTTGCGCCTGTCCCCGGCTCCGCCAGATTTGCATGGAACACAGAAGCGTGTCAACGGGGCGCAGGGAAGGCGGCAGGGGGCATCCAGTCAAGATCAAAAGGTATTGGGGAAAGCCTTATTCGCGTTCCGTGATGAGGGAGGACCGATGGACGGCGGCGCGATCCCGGTGCCATAGTCGGCGGTGGTCCCGGAATGGACGGGAGTCTTCGACGGGGAAGGTGTCTCACGTGGCTGTGTTCAATGGGAACAATGTTTTAACGGTGTCGCATGGGATTTGATCTGGCTCAGAGATTGGTGACGGACGACTTATGGCAACTGGTGGAGCCGCTGCTCCCGGCCCTCGGCTTCCGCCGCCAGGGCGGGGGTACCGCCCCGGTGGACGAGCGCAAGGTTTTCACCGCCGTCGTCTACGTGCTCATGTCGGAGTGTCCGTGGCGGCAGCTGCCGCCACGCTTCGATGTCGCACCTGCCACCGCACACCGCCGCTTCACCGCCTGGACCAGGGCGGATCTTTGGCGGTCGCTGCAGGATCGCGCCGAGGAACAGATGTCCTCCTTCCGCGAGCAGCGCTGGGTCGCCGCGATAGCCGCCGCGGCACGCGCGCGGGCCATGTCGCGGGCTGCCACGCGAGACGCACCGATCTGAGCTGAATGCCCGGTATGCGGCCGGGTCGCCTCCGGGTCGCGCCGGCCCCCGTACGCACCCGTGGGGACGGCCCGCGCCGCATGTATCGGTCACCCTGCGTGATGGATCGAACGCGCAACGGTGGATCTTGCAGGGGCCGCGGGCCGGTAGCATGCGAAGCCCGTAAGCCCCGAGAAGGGAGCCCCGCGATGGCGGGAGAGCCGCAGGCCGACTGCCTGTTCTGCAAGATCGCCGCGGGGGAGATCCCCGCGACGATCGTCCGCGAGACGCCGACCACGCTTGCCTTCCGCGACATCAACCCGCAGGCGCCGACACATGTCCTGGTCATCCCGCGGGTGCACTACGCCGACGCGGCGACCCTGGCGGCGGGCGACCCCGGCGCGGTGGTGGACGTGCTGCGCGAGGCCGGCGAGGTGGCGGCGCGGGAGAAGGTCGACGGCACGGGCTACCGGATCGTGTTCAACACCGGCCCGGGCGCCGGCCAGACCGTCTTCCACGCCCACGCCCACGTACTGGGCGGCCGCGACCTCCAGCGGCTGGTCTGAGGCCGGCGCCCGCACCGATGCCCGCACGCGAACTCGTCGTCCTCGGCACCGCCAGCCAGGTCCCGACCCGGCAGCGCAACCAGAACGGCTACGTGCTGCGCTGGGACGGCGAGGGCATCCTCTTCGACCCCGGCGAGGGCAGCCAGCGCCAGATGCTGCACGCCGGGGTGTCCGCGCACGACCTGACGCGGATCTGCGTCACCCATTTCCACGGCGACCACTCCCTCGGCCTTGCCGGGGTGATCCAGCGCATCAACCTCGACCGGGTGCCGCACCCGGTCACCGCGCACTACCCGGCGAGCGGGCAGGGCTACTTCGACCGGCTGCGGCACGCGACCGCCTACCGCGAGACCGTCTCCCTGAAGGAGGAGCCGGTCACCGGCGACGGAGTGCTGGCGGTGACCGCGGACTTCACGCTCGAAGCGCGCCGGCTGTCCCACCCGGTCGAGTCGTACGGCTACCGGCTCACCGAGCCCGACGGGCGCCGGATGCTGCCGGACCGGCTCGCCGAGCACGGCATCGCGGGACCCGACATCGGCCGCCTCCAGCGCGAGGGCGTCCTGAGCGGCGTCACCCTTGCCGAGGTCAGCGAGCTGCGCAGGGGCCAGCGTTTCGCCTTCGTCATGGACACCCGGATGTGCGAGGCCGTGCCCGAACTGGCCGACGGCTGCGACCTGCTGGTGATCGAGTCGACCTTCCAGGACCAGGACGCGGCAATTGCCGAGGAATACGGCCATCTGACCGCAGGCCAGGCAGCGGCGGTGGCCCGCGACGCGGGCGTACGCCACCTGGTGCTGACGCACTTCTCGCAGCGGTACCCCGAGCCCGCGGGCTTCGAGGAGCAGGCCAGGGCCGCGGGATTCACCGGCGGCCTGACCATTGCCGCGGACCTGGCGCGGGTCCCGGTGCCCGGCCGCCGCTGAGCCCGGGACCCGTACGAGGTGCTGACTACGGCTACGGCAGGAAGTACATCGGGTTGGGCAGCTTGAAGGACTTGTCCGCGTAACCGCCCGACAGGTCGCTGTACTGGTCGCCGAAGTTGCCGATGATGTCGTAGCCGAGCGACTCGATGTGCGCCCGGGTGCCGGACTTGTACTCGACGGTCGTGCAGGTCGCACCGCAGCTCAGGTACGCCGGCGGGTTCACCTTGTTCTTCAGGTAGAGGTGGGCGGTGTCGGGCGCCGGCTTGTAGCCGACCGCGGTCAGGTTGCGTACGGTGTCGGCGCGCTGGGACTCCGGGCGGCCGGTGATCCAGAAGACCGTGACGCCCTGGTCCGCGGCCCAGTTGGCGAGGGTGTCCATGCCGAAGACCGCCGGCATGTCCTTGCTGTCCAGGTAGGCCTGGTTGCTGGCGGGCGTGTAGTTGAAGCCCACCTCCAGCTCGTAGTTGTACGTGATCACGCTGGTGTCGTCGACGTCCAGCACGATCGCGGGCTTCCCCTGGCCGCCGTGGCCGCCCTTGTGCAGCGCGCGCGCCAGGTCGGACTTGGCCTTGGCCTCGATACCGGCCAGCTGGTGGGCGTAGCTGCTGTCGGCCGACGCGAAGTGCTCGCCCGAGGCGTCGACGGTGTCGCCGTAGTAGGCCTTGATCTCGTTCACCACGTCGGTGAGGTTGGGGATCTCCTTGTCGCTGCGCGGCACCGAGTTGTCCGCGGTGGCGGCGCCGACGCCGTAGAAGGTGGCGCCCAGGGTGGCCGCGGCGGCGGCCAGTGCCAGCGAACGGCGGGACAGACGGGCACGGGACATGACGGTGCTCCTTCAACGCTGGTTGGTGCGGCGAAAGTTAGACCCCCCGATCGCGGCAGGTCAAGCAAGGTCTACGCGCGTATCGTCACATCGCAGGTCAGAAGCTGTTTCCCTGATGTTTCACGGGAGTTCGGAGCAATGTCACCAGGTGGCCGCCTGGTGCGGGACGGGTGGAAGGGGCGCCTGCGGTCACCGGACGGCTGGGGTGGCTGCGGTCACCGGACGGCCGATGCGGCTGCGGTCATGAGCCGGCTGGGGCGCCGCGTTCACCGGACGGCCGGGGCCTCTGCCGTCACCAGCCGGCCGCGTCGAGGATGCGGGAGGCCGCCGCGGGGGAGTCCACCAGCGGGTGCAGCGCCAGCGCCCGCAGCGCGGCCCGCCGCGACCCCGTCGCCGCCGCCTCGATCGCCGCCCGCTCCACCGACTTGACCGCCAGCATCAGCCCCGCCTGGTGCTCGTCGGGCGCCGCCACCGGCACCGGCCGCGCCCCGGACGCGTCCACCGCGCAGGGCACCTCCACCACCGCGTCGGCGTCCAGGAAGGGCAGCGCACCGCCGGCCCGCACGTTGAGGATCAGCACCGTGCGCTCGTCCCGGGCGATCGCCCGCATCAGCGCCAGCGCCACCCGGTCGTAGCCGCCGCCGTCCAGGTCGTGCGGGTCGCGCTGCCAACCGCCGCTCGCCGCACGGCTGTCGGCGCCGTAGGTCTCCTCGCGCTCCCGACGCGCGCCCTGCCACAGCTCGTACGCCCGGGACGGGTCTCGGTCGGCCGCCGCGAAGAAGGCGCTCTGCTGGAGGTCGAGGAACTCCCCCCTGGTGGACCGCGCGGCCTGCACCGCGGCCAGCGTCTCGCGGCGGAAGTAGTAGTAGTGCAGGTACTCGTTGGGCAGCGAGCCCAGCGCCGCGAGCCATTCCGCGCCGAACAGCCGCCCCTCCTCGAAGCCGCCGAGCGCCACCGGGTCGGCGAGCAGGCCCGGCAGCAGGTCGCGCCCCGCCGCCGTGAGGCGGCGCAACCAGCCCAGGTGGTTCAGGCCCACGTAGTCGTAGCCGAAGTCCGGTGCGTCGGGGTCCGCGCCCGCCGCCCGCGCGGCCCGCCGCACCAGGCCCACCGGCGAGTCGCAGATGCCGATCACCCGCTCGCCCAGCACCCGGGACATCGCCTCGGTGACCATGCCCGCAGGATTGGTGAAGTTGATCACCCAGGCGTCCGGCGCCAGCGCGCGCACACGCTCGGCGATCTGCACCGCGACCGGCAGCGTGCGCAGCCCGTACAGCACCCCGCCCGCGCCGACCGTCTCCTGCCCGAGCACCCCCTCGGTCAGCGGCAGCCGCTCGTCGCGCACCCGGCCCGCCGTGCCGCCGACCCTGATCGCGGAGAAGACGAAGTCCGCGCCCCGCACCGCGTCGTCCAGCCCGTCCGCCAGCCGCACCGCGGGCCCCGCCGCCCCGGACCCTGCCAGCACCGCGGCCACCACCCGCAGCCGCAGCGGGTCCTCGTCGTACAGCACCACCTCGGTGATCAGCGGGTCGCCGGCCAGCGCCCGGTGCACCAGCGGCACCCGGAAGCCGCCGCCGCCGAGAATCGTGAGCTTCACCCGTACTCCGTCCCCGCGTGCCGTACGCCCCCAGGCGTACGGTCCGCGACGCCGCCAGGCGGTCCGGCCCCGGCGTCCGCGTCACTGTCAGTGCCGTCGTGCACAGTGTGTCCCATGGACGACCAGCCCGTTCTCGACCCGCTCGGCGCGCTGCGCGCCGCGGGGGACCCGGCGACCGATGTCTACCTCACCGGCACCGTCTTCCTCGACATCATCTTCACCGGCCTCGACAGCGCGCCCGTGCGCGGCACCGAGTCATGGGCGCGCGGCATGGGGTCGAGCCCCGGCGGGGTGGCCAACATGGCGACGGCCCTCGCCCGACTGGGCCTGCACACCACCCTCGCCGCGGCCTTCGGCGACGACATGTACGGCGACTACTGCTGGGACAGCCTCTCGGCGGGCGAGGGCATCGACCTGGGGCCGTCCCGCCGCATCCCCGGCTGGCACTCCCCGGTCACGGTCTCGATGGCCTACGAGGGCGAGCGCACCATGGTCAGCCACGGCCACCGGGCGCCGCCGCCCGAGGACGCCGTGCCGGCCTGCCCGCCGCCCGCCAGGGCCGCGGTGGCCTCGCTCGGCCAGCGCGAGCGGGCCTCGGACGAGGAGCCGGCGCCCGACCCGGACCGCGAGTGGATCGGGCAGGCGGCCGCGTCCGGCACCCAGGTCTTCGCCGACGTCGGCTGGGACGACACCGGCCGCTGGGACCCGGCCGACCTCGAAGGGCTGCACCACTGCGCCGCCTTCCTGCCCAACGCGGACGAGGCCATGCGCTACACCCGCACCGACACCCCGGCCGCCGCCGCCCGGGCGCTCGCCGAGCTGGTCCCGCTGGCCGTGGTCACCCTCGGTGCCGAGGGCGCGGTCGCGGTGGACGCGGGCAGCGGCGAGACCGCGGAGGTGCCCGCACTGATCGTGGACGCGCTCGACCCCACGGGGGCGGGGGACGTCTTCGTCGCCGGCTTCGTCACCGGCAGCCTGGCCGGCTGGCCGCTCACCGACCGGCTGGCCTTCGGCTCGCTGTGCGCGGCCCTGTCGGTCCAGGAGTTCGGCGGCTCGCTGTCCGCCCCCGGCTGGATCGAGGTCGCCGCGTGGTGGACGCAGGCCAAGGCCGCCGCCGGCACCCCGCCCGAGGCGCTGCGGCGGTACGCGTTCCTCGACGCCCTGATCCCGCCGGCGCCGCGCCGCTGGCCGCTGCCGCGGGCGGTGCCGACCATCGGCTTCCGCCGTGCGTGACCCGCAGGGTTCCGCCGAGCCTGGCGGGGAGCGCCGTCCTCGCGCAGTGGCGGGGTCACAACCGCAAATCCCCTCGGCCGCCGACGGCCCACGTCGTAGGCTTGGTATCCCAGGCCCGATCGGGCTCCTCGATCAGCAGAAAGCGGGATGAGCAGGCCCTAGTGCCGGCCCATGACTCAGACACCGACAAAGCAGCAGCCGCAGCCGCCGCAGGCGCGCGCCCACTTCGTCGTACCGGCCAAGCACCCCATGGTGACCGTCCTGGGATCTGGCGATGCTCTCCTCCGCGTGATCGAGCAGGCCTTCCCGGCCGTCGACATCCACGTCCGGGGCAACGAGATCAGCGCGGTCGGCGATGCCGACGAGGTGGCCCTCGTCCAGCGGCTCTTCGACGAGATGATGCTGGTGCTCCGCACCGGCCAGCCCATGACGGAGGACGCCGTGGAACGCTCCATCGCCATGCTGCGGGCCAACGGGAGCGCCGCCGACCAGGACGCCGAGACGCCCGCCCAGGTGCTCACCCAGAACATCCTGTCCAACCGCGGCCGCACCATCCGCCCCAAGACGCTCAACCAGAAGCGGTACGTCGACGCGATCGACCGCCACACGATCGTGTTCGGCATCGGCCCCGCCGGTACCGGCAAGACGTACCTGGCGATGGCCAAGGCGGTCCAGGCCCTGCAGTCCAAGCAGGTCAACCGGATCATCCTGACCCGCCCCGCGGTCGAGGCCGGAGAGCGCCTGGGCTTCCTGCCCGGCACCCTCTACGAGAAGATCGACCCGTATCTGCGCCCGCTCTACGACGCCCTGCACGACATGCTCGACCCGGACTCGATCCCCCGCCTGATGGCGGCCGGCACCATCGAGGTCGCCCCGCTGGCGTACATGCGCGGCCGTGCACAGCCGGTGTTCACCAAGGTGCTGACGCCCTCCGGTTTCCGCCCCATCGGGGACCTGCAGGTCGGTGACCTGGTCATCGGGTCGAACGGCGAGCCGACCCCGGTGCTCGGCGTGTATCCGCAGGGCGAGAAGGACATCTACCGCGTCACGGCCCAGGACGGGTCCTCCACCCTGTGCTGCGGGGACCATCTCTGGACGGTCCGCACCGCTGCCGACCGCCGTCGCGACAAGCCGTGGCGCGTCTTTGAGACGAAGGAGATGATCGGCAACCTCCGAGCCGCGCACGCGCGGCGCTACGAGTTGCCGCTGCTCACCGCTCCGGTGTGCTTCCCGGTCCAGGACGTTCCGATGGACCCGTACGCCCTGGGGCTGCTGCTCGGCGACGGCTGTCTCACCGGGTCGACCACGCCCTCCTTCGCCACGGCGGACACCGAGCTGGTCGCGGCTCTGCAAGCTGCGCTTCCCGGCGTCGAGGTGAACTGGAAGGACCGGGTCGACTACACCCTGAACCGGGTACGCGCACCTGGCGGCGTCATCACGCTGGAGAATCCGGTCACTGCCGCACTCCGGTCGCTGGACCTGCTCGGCAACGGGTCGCACGCGAAGTTCGTGCCCGAGGCCTACCTGCAGAATTCCGCCGAGGTCCGGCTGGCCGTGCTCCAGGGCCTGCTGGATGCCGACGGCGGCCCGGTCGTCCAGACCGGCCGGACCTGCCGCGTGCAGTACACGACCACGTCGAGCCTCCTCCGCGACGACGTGGTGGCCCTCGTCCAGTCCCTGGGCGGCGTTGCGTACACCCGTCGCAGGGCTGCGGAAGGGCGCAAGCCCGGCCGGGTGAACGGGCGCGATGTGCACCACCGCTACGATGCGCACGTTCTCGACATCCGGCTGCCCGAAGGCGTGGAGCCCTTCCGGCTGGCCCGCAAGCGGGAGATGTACCAAGCGGCCGGCGGCGGCGGCCGCCCGATGCGCTTCATCGACAGCATCGAGCCCGCCGGGCGAGAGGAGGCGGTGTGCATTCAGGTCGCTGCGGCCGACTCGCTGTACGTCACCGAGGACTACCTGCTGACGCACAACACTCTCAACGACGCCTTCATCATCCTGGACGAGGCGCAGAACACCAGCGCCGAGCAGATGAAGATGTTCCTGACCAGGCTCGGCTTCGACTCCAAGATCGTCATCACCGGTGACGTCACGCAGGTGGACCTGCCGAACGGGACCAAGAGCGGGCTGCGCCAGGTGCAGGACATCCTCGACGGCGTCGAGGACGTCCACTTCTCCCGGCTCACCAGCACCGACGTGGTGCGCCATAAGCTGGTCGGACGCATCGTGGACGCCTACGAGCGGTACGACAACGCGGTCGCCGAGCAAGAAGGCGGCGGTGCCGGCAACGGCCGCGGCGCCGGCAACGGCGCACGGTCCAAGAGAAAGTAACCGACCACATCACCATGGCGATCGACGTCAACAACGAGTCCGGCTGGGAGATCGACGAGCAGGCGGTCCTCGACGCCGCCCGCTACGCCCTCCAGCGCATGCGCATCCACCCGCTCTCCGAACTGTCGGTGATCGTGGTGGACGCCGACGCGATGGAGCAGCTGCACGTGCAGTGGATGGACCTGCCGGGCCCCACCGATGTCATGTCCTTCCCGATGGACGAGCTGCGGCCCGGCAAGGAGGACGAGGAGCCCGCGCAGGGCCTCCTCGGCGACATCGTGCTGTGCCCCGAGGTCGCCAAGAGGCAGGGCGAGGAGGCGCCGACCGGGCACTCCATGGACGAGGAGCTGCAGCTGCTCACCGTGCACGGCGTCCTCCACCTGCTCGGCTACGACCACGAGGAGCAGGACGAGAAGGCCGAGATGTTCGGCCTGCAGAAGGCCATCCTCGACGGGTGGCGGGCCGACCGCGGCATCGAGGGGCCGTCGCCGGCGCCCACCACCCACTGACGGCGGCGCGCACCGCATGATCGTCTCCGCAGTCCTGCTCGTCATCGTCGCGTGGCTCGCCGCGTGCGCCGAGACGGCCATCGCCAGGATCTCCCGCTTCCGAGCCGAGGACGCGCTGCGCTCGGGCCGCAAGGGCGCCGCGAACCTGCTCGCCGTGGCGTCCGACCCGACCCGCTATCTCAACGTCGCCCTGCTGGTCAGGGTCGGCTGCGAGACCGCTGCCGCCGTGCTGATCACGGTGGTCTGCGACCGCAACTTCGACCGCACCTGGCAGGTGCTGGCCGTCGCGATCGGCGTGATGGTGCTGGTGTCGTACGTGGCCGTGGGCGTCTCGCCGCGCACCATCGGCCGCCAGCACCCGATGAACACCGCGACGGTCGCCTCGTACGTCCTGCTGCCGCTGGCCCGGGTGATGGGTCCCGTGCCCGGGCTGCTGATCCTGCTCGGCAACGCCCTGACGCCCGGGAAGGGCTTCAAACGCGGCCCGTTCGCGAGCGAGGCGGAGCTGCGGGCGATGGTGGACCTCGCCGAGTCCGAGTCGCTGATCGAGGACGACGAGCGCCGCATGGTGCACTCCGTCTTCGAGCTGGGCGACACCATCGTGCGCGAGGTGATGGTGCCGCGGCCCGAACTGGTGATGATCGAGCGCTTCAAGACGATCCGTCAGGCCACCACGCTGGCGCTGCGCAGCGGCTTCTCGCGCATCCCGGTCACCGGCGAGAGCGAGGACGACGTCGTCGGCTTCGTCTACCTCAAGGACCTGGCCCGGCGCACCCACATCAGCCGGGAGGCGGAGAGCGACCTGGTCTCCACGCTGATCCGCCCCGCGGCCTTCGTGCCCGACACCAAGAACGCCGGCGACCTGCTGCGGGAGATGCAGCGCGACCGCAACCACGTCGCGGTCGTCGTCGACGAGTACGGGGGCACGGCCGGCATCGTCACGATCGAGGACATCCTGGAGGAGATCGTCGGCGAGATCACCGACGAGTACGACCGGGAGACGCCGCCGGTGGAGGCGCTGGGCGGCGGCCGCCACCGGGTCACCGCCCGGCTCGACATCGGCGACCTCGGGGAGCTGTACGGGGTGCTGCTGGACGACGACGACGTCGAGACGGTCGGCGGGCTGCTCGCGAAATCCCTCGGCCGGGTCCCCATCCCGGGCGCCACGGCCGTGGTTCCGCTGCCCGAGGACGGCTCGGGCGGACGGGCCACGGTGGCGCTGCGGCTGACCGCGGAGACCCAGGCGGGCCGCCGCAACCGGATCGGCACGGTGCTGGTCGAACCCCTGGGGGCACCGGAGCCGGCGCCGGACGAGGACGACGTATGAGCGGCACTTCCGGTTCGTAGCCGAAGCAGTCCATGGCATGGCTCCGCGTGATCGACGGCCCCCTCCGGTTGTTCCACGTTTCTTTAGGTAGCGCGGGGCCACGTACGCTGCGTCAGCGTACGTACGCGAAGGGTGGACGGTACGCGTCACCGGCTGTGACGCTGGGCGTTCGTGCGTGTGGCACGGATCACTCTGCGTTGGGGAGGTGGCCGGGATGGTCGAAGGGGCGAACGGTGGCGGCGGGACGGGCGGGGAGCCCGAGGCGTCGGACAGCCTGCGGACGTTCGGTGCGATGGTGCACGCGCTGCGCGAGCACCAGGGGCTCAGCAGGGAGGAGTTCGGCGAGCTGGTGCGGTTCTCCAAGCACACGGTGGCCTCGATCGAACTGGGCCGCAGGATGCCGGACGAGGATTTCGTCGAGCGCGCGGAACCCGTGCTCGGCGGTACCGGGGTGCTCCGCAGGGCGATCAAGCAGGTCGCGCGGCAGCCGGGACTCGCGGTCTGGTTCCGGCAGTGGGCCAGGCAGGAGGCGCTGGCGATCAGCCTGTGCACGTACGAGTGCCGGGTGGTGCCGGGGCTGTTGCAGACGGAAAGCTACGCCCGCGCGGTGTCCATGAGCGTGCCGCCGCTCGCGGTCGAGGCGGCCGTGGACCAGCGCGTCAACGCCCGCCTGGAGCGCCAGCAGTTGCTCTCCACGGACCGCGAACCGCCCTGCGCCTTCAGCTTCATCGTCGAGCAGGCCGTGCTGGAACGCCGCACCGGCGGTGCGGAGATCACCCGGGAGCAGCTCGACCGCCTGCTCGCGGTGGTCGACCGGCACTGGAATGTCGAGGTCCAGGTCATGCCGCTGGTCCAGCCCGTGCACGCCGGCCTGGACGGGCCGATCGCACTGCTGGAGACCCCGGAGAACCGGTGGTTCGGCTACTCCGAGGGGCAGGAGAACGGCCGCCTCATCTCCGACCCGAAATCGATCAGCATCCTTCAACGGCGGTATGCAAAACTGCGCTCGCAGGCTCTCACCCCCGAGGACTCCAGGAAGCTGCTGGAGCGAATGCGAGGAGCGCTATGAGCACGTCAGACCTGGTCTGGTTCAAGAGCAGCCACAGCAGCGGCAGTGAAGGCGACTGCGTCGAAGTCGCCGTCTCCTGGCGGAAGTCCAGCTACAGCGGTTCCCAGGGTGACAACTGCGTCGAGGTCGCCGCCTGCCCCGGCACCGTCCACGTCCGCGACTCCAAGGACCCGGACGGCCCCCACCTCGCCTTCGGCCCGGCCGAGTGGGCGTCCTTCCTCGCCTACGCGGCGGAGCACGCATAGACCCGCACCATCGAGATCCGGACGCCGGGTCGGCACGAGCCCATGCCGCAGGCAGCGGGCTCGTAAACTGACAGTGCGCAGCCGTGCACGGTCAGCCGCCGCCTCGAAGGGAAGCCCGTTGCCCCGGTCGGATCTCCGCTCGCTCTTCCGCTCCAACCAGCAGGACCTGACCGCCGAGGACGTCTTCGCGGACCGCAGGGACGAGTGGGGTGCGGTGGCGCGCAGCCTGGCCGCGCATGCTGCCGCGATCCGCCAACCCGGTTTCGAAGTGGCGGACTTCGAGAGCCCGCGCCGCAACGTGCTGGTCTTCTACGGCGTCGGCGGCATCGGCAAGTCCACCTTCTCCCGGCACCTGGAAGAGCACCTGTCGGCGGACGGGCCGAGCACCGCACAGTGGACGCCGGTCCCTGACGGGGTGGGCCGCTTACTCCCGGTGCGGATCGACCTCTCCCGGCAGTCCGGCCTGGGCTTCGAGGACATCCTGCTGGCGCTGCGGCTGACGGCCGGGCGTCTGGGGCGCCCGATGCCCGCGTTCGACCTGGCACTGCGGCGCTACTGGGACGTGAACCACCCCGGCGACCCGCTGGAGGCGTATCTGCGCCGCCACGGCTTCCTTCGCCGGTTCGCCACCGCGGTGTCCCTGCCTGAGCAGGTCCAGTCCGTGCTGGGGGACATCGCGCAGGCCGTCGCCTTGCCGGGCACGCTCGGCGCACTCGTCGGCCAGAGCCTGCGCTCGGTGGTCGGCTCGCTGCGGGAGCACCGGCAGAGCGTACGGGCACTGGCCGGCTGCGCCCGCCTCGCGGATCTGCTGGAGGCCGACGCCGACCCGGACGCGCTCTCGTACTACGCCCACCTGCTGGCCTGGGATCTCGCCCAACTCCCCGCCGACCGGTCGGGCACACCGGTGGTGCTGCTCGACACCTTCGAGGATGTGGGGGACCGCACCCACCGTGAGCTGGAGCGGCTGATCCAGCGCGTCGCCTGGCTGATGCCCAACGCGCTCTTCGTCGTCACCGGCCGCAACCGCCTCCAGTGGGACGACGAACGCCTCGACGGCCAACTCGACTGGGTCGGGCCGTCCGCGTGGCCGCAGCTCGCTCCCGGCGCCACCGCGGAGCCCCGCCAGCACCGGGTCGGCTACCTCTCCGCGCAGGACTGCGAGCACTACCTGTGCAGGCGCCTCACCCGGGACGGGCAGCCGCTGATGGCCGCGGACACCCGCCACGAGATCGTCCGGCGCTCCCACGGACTGCCGCTGTACCTCGACCTGGCGGTCATGCGCTATCTCGACCTCTACCAGCGCACCGGACATCAGCCCGAGGCGGGCGAATTCCACTACGACTTCCCCGCACTGGTGGCCCGTACCTTCCGCGATCTGTCCGCGGCCGAGCGCCAGGTGCTCCGTACGGTCAGCCTCTTCGACTCGTTCTCGGTCGACCTGGCGACGGCCGCCTCCGGCCTGGCGCAGGACGCACCCGCACTGCAACTGGTCGAGCGGCCGTTCATCGACTCCGACCCTGCGGCGCCCTGGCCGTACCACCTGCACAACCTGATCCGTGAAGCAGTCCACGACGCCGACGCGACCGCCGACGACCGCTGGTCCCCGGCGGACTGGCATCGGGCGGCGCAGCGCGCACTCGACGCGCTGGGCGCGGAACTACCTCACCCCGGCGAGGACCGGCCCCGGCTGCTGGCGTGCCTCAACCAGGGGCTGCGGCTGGCCCGGGACCACGGGTTGGAGCTCGGATGGCTGGTGGACGCGGCGTACCGCTACGTCGCCGACTTCGTCTGGGAGCCCGTGGAACTGCCGCCGGGCGCGCAGGCCGGCCCGGCGTCCGCGCTCGCGGCCACTCTCAGCGCGGTCGCGCGCCGCCAGCGCGTCCACCGGCAGGAAGTCGTCGACGAACTCACCGCGGTTCTCGACAGCGGGCTCCTGCCGCCGTCCGCGCAGGACCTCGCCCGCTATTACCTCGCCGAATGCCAGCGTGATCTGGGTCGCGCGCAGGAGTCGACGGCCGGCATGCAGCGGGTTGCCGCAGGGGACAGCCCCCTGGCGGCGGACGCCGCCCGCGGGCTCGTCCACCTCGGCCGCCGCCTCGGTGACTTCCCCGCCGTGCTGTCCGCCACCGAACGGCTCGGTAGCGACAGCCGCCGCCACCGCACCCTCGGCGATCTGTGGTGGACCCAGGGCAGCATCGCCCTGGCCTGCTCCGCCTACGACGACGCCTGCCGCGAGGCGGAGGCCGAATCGAGCGATGGGGAGGCCGCGTTGAGCAGGGCCTGCCTGGCCTTCGCCGCCGCCTTCCAGGACAGGTCACGCGCCGACCAGCAGATTCAGCTCGCGGAGCACCTCCTGCAGAGCGCCCACATCCGCTGGGCCGAGATCCAGACCAGGAACGCCGCTCTGCTCAGGGACGCGGGGACCGCTCCCGACCTGCCCGCGCGGGCAGCCGAGGTCGAAGCCGACGCCCAGGCCAGCGGCCTCTCCTCGTCGGTCGCCTACGCCCGTCTCGCCGTCTGCTTCCACCACGCCGTCCGCGCCGACCAGCCGGCCCTCGACGCCGCCCGTGTCCGGCTGCGCAACTGCGTCAACGGCGCTGAATTCGCCTACCTCCTGGAGATCTCCCACTTCTTCGACGGCAGCGAGCCCCCGCGCGATCTCCCCAGGGCCAGCTGGATCGACGGCACTCCGGCGACGGCCGCACGCTGGGCGGCCATCGCCGCGGACCGCCGAGCCGCCCTCGGAGGCCGCTGAAAAGGCCGGTTGCCCCTCCGCCGTCGCGGCCGGACGCTACGGTGCAGCCGTGGCCACCTACACCGCCCTCGACGATCTCGACCTGCCCGCCCTTGCCGCCAGGTACGGGCTGCGGGAGCCTGTCGCGCAGCCCATGAAAGGCGGAGCGGCGAACTCCAGCTTCCGGTTGGACACCCCGCATGACGGCCGTGCCTATGTGCTCAGCGCCCTGGACAACCACGACGCGGCCAGTGCCCGGCATCTGGCAGGGGTCACCAGGGGCTTCGCCCGCCTCGGCCTGCCCACGGCGCAGGTGGTGGCCAACAGGGACGGCGAGGACGTCACCCTCGTCGGGGACCGGCCGTTTCTCCTGAAGGACCACATCGCCGGTGAGGTCGAGGACCCGCTGCCGAGCGCGCTGCTCCCGGCTGCCGGAGAGCTCCTCGCGACGCTGCACGGCCTGGTCCCGGAAGGCCTTGACCTGCCGGTCGGTACGCGCCGCCTGTCCGCGGAACACCGTGCCGCGGCCGGGGACTTCCCCGACCGGGATTTCGCCGCCTGGCTGGATGGGCGGTTGGCCGAGATCGGCCGCCACGAAGCCGGACACCGGCGGCCGCACACCGCGATCCACGGCGACCTTTTCGCGGACAACCTCATCGTGCGCCCCGACCGGCGGCTGTCCGTCATCGACTGGGAGACCGCCTCCCTCGACGACCCGTTGCTCGACTTGGGCATGGCGGCCGTCGGGCTCTGCCAGGACGCAGCGGGGCACCTGTCCACCGAGCGGCTCCGACTTCTCCTCCATGGCTACAACAGCCTGCGGCCGCTGACGGCGGAGGACAGGGCGGAACTGCCGGTCGAGATCGTCCACGCGGCGGTCATCATCGCCTTCCACCGGTACCACCGCCACAACGTGCGGTTTCCCAACCCTGACCGTGCGACGTACTACCGCCTGATGGTCGCCTTCGCGGAGTCGGTCCCGCGCGACGCCACCGGTTGAGGGCCCGGGCGTGGTGCCCGGAGGTGCGGCTGGCCGGGGTCAGACGCCGAGGGTGCCGAGCATGCCGAGCAGGTTGGCGCTCGCCGCGTGGATCGAGCCGGCCAGGCTGGTGTCGGCCAGGTAGAAGCCGAAGGCCCCGCAGGCGAAGGCGTGGCTGGGTTTGAGGGCGCTCGTGCGTTTCAGGAAGATCGTGACGGCCGCGAGCGCGATGACGAAGGGCATGTGCAGAAGCATGCGGATCACCTCTAACGGACACACTGCCCCGCCAGGCTAGGCGCCCGTCGCCGAATGCGCATGTTCGGACACGGAGAGCTACGTCCGCCGGTAAGCCCTATGATCGCGCCTATGACCGATCAGCAGCCGGCCACCGACCTGCCGGACCCGGAAGACCGCAAGCTCGTGACCCTGGCCAGGTCCGCCCGGGCGCGCAACGGAGTGCCCGAGGGCGCCGCCGTACGCGACGAGACCGGCAGGACGTACGTGGCCGGCACGGTCGCGCTGGAGTCGCTGCGGCTCAGCGCGCTGCAGACCGCGGTCGCGATGGCGGTGGCCAGCGGTGCGCAGTCGCTGGAGGCGGCCGTGGTGGTCACGGCCGCCGGGGCCGCCGCCGACGCCGACCGGGCCGCGGTGCGCGACCTCGGGGGGCCGTCCGTACCGGTGATCGTGGCAGGACCCGATGGGTCGGTCCGCGGCACCGTCACCGCCGGCTGACCTCAGAGCGCGTCGGGGCCGCGCTCGCCGGTCCTGACGCGCACCGCGGTCTCGACCGGCACCGCCCAGACCTTGCCGTCGCCGATCTTGCCGGTGCGCGCGGCCGCGACCAGGGCGTCGATGACCGCGTCCGCCTCCGCGTCCTCGACCAGCACCTCGATACGGGCCTTGGGGACCAGGTCGACGCGGTACTCGGCGCCGCGGTAGACCTCGGTGTGGCCGCGCTGCCTGCCGTAGCCGCTGGCCTCGGTGACCGTCATGCCCTGCACCCCCATCTCCTGCAGGGCCGTCTTCACGTCGTCCAGCTTGTACGGCTTGATGACGGCGGTGACCAGCTTCATCCCAGTGGGCTCCTGTCGTGGGCGGCGTGCGCGGCGGCGTGCACGGCGGCGCCGTGGGACATGCCGTGCGTGAGTACGCCGTGATCGTAGGCGGTCTCCGCGTGCACGGTCAGGTCCAGGCCCGTCCTTTCGTGCTCCTCGCTCGCCCGGAAGCCCATCACCTTGTCGATGGCCTTGCCGATCCCGTACGTCAGGGCGAAGGCGTACGCGCCCACCGCCGCGACGGCGACGGCCTGCCTGCCGAGCTGCGCGAGCCCGCCGCCGTACAGCAGGCCCTCGGGCCCCCCGGTCATCGACTCGGTGGCCAGCAGCCCGATGAGCAGCGTGCCGACGATGCCGCCCATCAGGTGCACGCCGACCACGTCCAGCGAATCGTCCACGCCCCAGCGGAACTTCCAGCTCACCGCGTACGAGCAGAGCACGCCCGCCGCGAGCCCCACGAGGGCCGCGCCGGGGACGTCCACGCTGCCGCACGACGGGGTGATCGCGACCAGCCCGGCGATCGACCCGGACGCGGCGCCCAGCGTCGTGGCGTGCCCGTCCCTGCGCTTCTCCACGATCAGCCAGCCCAGCAGGCCCGCGCAGCCCGCCGTCTGGGTGTTGAGGAAGGCCGCGCCCGCCATCCCGTTGGCGCCCAGCGCGGAACCGGCGTTGAAGCCGAACCAGCCGAACCACAGCAGCCCCGCACCCAGCAGCACCAGCGGCAGGTTGTGCGGCCGCATCGAGTCCTTGCGGAAGCCGAGCCGCGGCCCGAGCACGATCGCCAGCGCGAGCCCCGAGGCGCCGGAGCACACCTCGACCACCGTGCCGCCCGCGTAGTCCAGGGCGTGCAGGTTCGCCACGATCCAGCCGCCGTCGGCGAAGACCCAGTGCGCCACCGGGACGTATACGGCCAGCGTCCACACCACCACGAAGACCACCCACGCCCCGAACCGCGCCCGGTCCGCCACCGCCCCGCTGATCAGGGCCGCGGTGATCACCGCGAAGGTCAGCTGGAAGGTCGCGAAGAGCAGGGTGGGCACATGGCCGTGCATCGAGGTGGGGCCGATGCCGTGCATCCCGACCTGCCGGAGGTTGCCGATCAGGCCGAGGCCTCCGGCGTCGTGGCCGAAGGCGAGGGAGTAGCCGGCGATCAGCCAGACCATCGTGACCAGGGCGATCGACACGAAGCTCATCATGAGCATGTTGAGCACGCTCTTGCTGCGGACCATACCGCCGTAGAAGAGCGCGAGGCCCGGCGTCATGAGCAGCACCAGTGCGGTCGCGGCGAGCAGCCAGGCGGTGTCGGCGGCGTTCACGGCCGTCTGGTCGGCGGACAGCAGCAGCACGAGGGGGTCCCCTTCCACGGGCGGGTAGTGGAAGCGTCACGGGCTCGCGTTACCGTACGTGGGCAAGCGTGTTTCCGCGGTGTTTCGTGTTGCGTGGGCGTTTCGGCATACTCACCGCAGGGCGCGGCCGGCGCCGCGCCGCCCGCCGTCCACGGACACCTCCGCGATCGGGGAGAATGAAGCACATGAGCGCTCGTACCCCCTCCGCAGCCGGTCCCGTGCACAGATCCGGCTTCGCCTGCTTCGTCGGCCGGCCCAACGCGGGCAAGTCCACCCTCACGAACGCTCTGGTCGGCCAGAAGGTGGCGATCACCTCCAACCGGCCGCAGACGACCCGGCACACCGTGCGCGGCATCGTCCACCGCCCGGAGGCCCAGCTCGTGCTGGTCGACACCCCCGGGCTGCACAAGCCCCGCACCCTGCTCGGCGAACGCCTCAACGACGTGGTGCGCAGCACCTGGGCCGAGGTCGACGTGATCGGCTTCTGCCTGCCCGCCGACCAGAAGCTCGGCCCCGGCGACACGTTCATCGCGCGCGAGCTGGCCGGGATCAGGAAGACCCCGAAGGTGGCGGTCGTCACCAAGACCGACCTGGTCGACTCCAAGGCCCTCGCGCAGCAGCTGCTGGCGGTCGACAAGCTCGGCCGGGACCTGGGCTTCGAATGGGCCGAGATCGTGCCGGTCTCCGCGGTCGCTGGGGAGCAGGTCGGCCTGCTCGCCGACCTCCTCGTCCCGCTGCTCCCCGAGGGACCCGCCCTCTACCCCGAGGGCGACCTCACCGACGAGCCCGAGCAGATCATGGTGGCCGAGCTGATCCGCGAGGCGGCGCTCGAAGGGGTACGGGACGAGCTGCCGCACTCGATCGCGGTGGTCGTCGAGGAGATGCTGCCCCGCGAGGGGCGCCCCGCCGACCGCCCGCTGCTCGACATCCACGCGAACCTCTACATCGAGCGGCCCTCCCAGAAGGGCATCATCATCGGCCCCAAGGGCGCCCGCCTGAAGGAGGTCGGCGTCAAGTCCCGCCACCAGATCGAGGCGCTGCTGGGCACCCCCGTCTTCCTCGACCTCCACGTGAAGGTCGCCAAGGACTGGCAGCGCGACCCCAAGCAGCTCAGGAAGCTCGGCTTCTAGCTCAGGAGCGGGTGGCCCGCGCCGGGTCGAGGTAGGGGCTCGGCCCCTTCAAGGTGCGATGGATCGGCGCGGTCTCCATCCGGCGGACGCCGGCGATCGCCGCCACCGGCCCGGTGAGATACCGGTAGAGCGCCCTCGCGTCGCGGCACAGCAGCGCCGCGTACACGTTCGCCGTCCCCGTCGTGGCGGCGGCGAACGCCACCTCCTCGTGCGCGGCCAGCGCGCGCCCCGCCGCCGCGAGCTCGGCCGGCTCGACCTCCAGCAGCAGCACCGCCCGCATGTCGGGCGCGAGGACCCCGGGGCCGAAGTCCAGGTCGTAGTAGAGCGCGCCGCTCGCCCGCAGCTCCGCCATCCGTCGCCGTACGGTCGTCTGGGACCAGCCGGTGAGCGCGGCGAGTTCCGCCGCGGGGGTCCGCCCGTCGCGGGTGAGCGCGCCGAACAGCCGCCGGTCCTCCGCGTTCAGCACGACCGGCTCGCCGTCCGCCGCGACGGGCGGCGGGCGCAGCGCCCGTATCTGGTCGGGGGCCAGCGGCCCGGTCCTGCTGACCGGGCTGAGGTCGTGGCCGAAGAAGACGTGCAGCAGCGCGTGCGCCGTGACCTGCACCACCCGCGGCGTCGCCGGAAGCTTCTGCAGCAGCAGCGCGTCGGCGTCCGTGCCGGGGCGTGAGGCGTAGGTGAGGCAGCTGATCTCCGTCCCCCCGGACAGCAGGCTCACCCAGCGGGTGTCGGTGCGCCGGGCCAGCGCCTCGCCGATCGACGCGGCGGCGTCGGGCGCGCACCGCACCCGTACGAACCACGGCGTCAGCCCGATCCGCAGCGGGTCGCTCAGCCCGAGCACCCGCAGCCCCGCGGAGGTCCGCAGCCGGGCGTAGCGGCGGGCGACGGTCTGGTCGGAGACGCCGAGCACCTCGCCGATCCGCCGGAAGGGCGCCCGCCCGTCGAGCTGCAGCGCCTGGGCGACCTGCTGGTCCAGCAGGTCGAAAGAGGCCAGCGGCATCTGCGGGGTGTCGGATTCCATCCCGACAGCGTAGGGCGTGTCGGATTCCGCCGCCGGGACCCCATTGGCTGTGGGATCGAGGCGTCCTCCCCGAGTCTGGGACGGTCGCCGCGGCACCACAGGACCGCGCCGCACGAACGGAGTCCACCCGATGCGCAAATGGCTGCCCCTTGTGACGATCTGCCTGGGGGCGTTCATCCTCCTGGTCGACGTCACCATCGTGAACGTCGCCCTGCCGAGCATGGCGTCCGACCTGGACGCCCCCTTCTCCGCCCTCCAGTGGGTGATCGACGGGTACGCCCTCGCGCTCGCCGCGCTGCTGATGGTCGCGGGCTCGCTCGGCGACCTGTTCGGCCACCGGCGGCTGTACGTCGCGGGCCTCGTCGTCTTCGCGGCGGCCTCGCTGGGCGCGGCCCTGTCGCCGAACGCCGCCGTGCTGATCACCGCGCGTGCGGTGCAGGGGGTCGGCGGTGCCGCGATGTTCGCCACCTCGGCCGCGCTGGTCGCGGCGACCTACCAGGGCCGCGACCGCGGGGTCGCCTTCGGCGTGTGGGGCGCGGTGAACGGTGCCGCCGCCGCGGCCGGGCCGATCCTGGGCGGGCTGCTCACCCAGGGCCTGGGCTGGCAGGCCATCTTCCTGGTCAACCTGCCGATCGCCGCCGTCGCCGTCGTGATCGCGCTGCGTGCCCTGCCGGCCGCGGCCAGGCGCGGCACGGGCCGGCTCGACCTGCCGGGCGCCGCCACCTTCACGCTGGCCGCCGCGGCCCTGACGTACGCCCTGATCCGCGGCGGCGACGCCGGCTGGACCGACGCGCTGGCGCTGACCGCCTTCGCGGTGACCGCGGTCGCGGCGGTCGCCTTCATGCTGGTCGAGGCCAGGTCGGACCACCCGGTGATCGAGCCGGCACTGCTGCGCCGGCCGGGCTTCAGCGGCCTGCTGGGCGGGGCGCTGCTCTACCAGGCCGCGGCCTTCAGCGGGCTCGTCTACTTCTCCCTGTGGCTGCAGAACGTCCTCGGCCTCAGCCCGATCCGCGGCGGCCTGGCCCTGATGCCGATGGCCGGCACCGCCTTCGTCGTCGCCGCGGTCGCCGGGCGGCACATGCACCGGTTCCCCCCGCGGGTGCCGATCGGCGGCGGCCTGTTCGTCATCGGCCTGGGCTGCGGCCTGCTGGCACTGACCGTCGACGCCTCCTCGGGCCAGTCCGCGATCTTCGCGGGCCTCGCGGTGATCGGCGTCGGCGTCGGCCTCACCACGCCCGTCCTGGTCTCCGCCGCGGTGGACGCGGTGCCGCCGCACCGCGCGGGCATGGCGGGCGGCGCGGTCAACACGGCGCGTCAGCTGGGGATGACCCTCGGCATCGCGCTGTTCGGCGCGGTCTTCACCTCCCGGCTGCGTACCGTCGCCGGGCACGGCGGCAGCCCGCACGCGGCGTACGCCTCGGGCCTGGACCGCATCTCCCTCTACGCGGCTGCCGCGGGCCTCGCGGGCGCGATCGCCGTCTTCGCGCTCGTCCGCCCGTCCCGCGGCGCGGACCCCCTTCCCGTGGACGCCCCCGCCGCGGAGCCCGCGGCCCGCTGACTCGCTCCCCCCTATCTATAGGGGGCCCTATATAGAGGGGGGAGCCCCTCTCCCTACACTCATGCCGTCGAAGGGGTGGGGCATGAAGCGGCGTGGGGGGAGCGGCCCGGTTTCCGGGCCGCTGGAGATTCGGGCCACCGGGATCGGGTGGCAGCTGCTCAGCATCGGGTGCAGTGCGCTGGGCCTGACGCGGCTGGCCCGCGACCGGGGCCACGTCGCTGCCCTCGTCGGCCTGGCGCTGCTGGTCCTCCTCGTCACCATGGTGGCGCTGCTGGTCGTGCGCCAGCTGCGGCTGCGCGCCCAGGGCGCGCTGCTGCGGCTCGACGACGCAGGGATCGCCCTCTTCGACGGCCGGACGGTCGGCTGGAGCGAGATCGGCGAGGTCCGCGAGGTCAGCAAGGGCACGGCCCTGGCCTTCTTCGCCAGGGGCTCGGCGGAGCTGCCGGCCTTCGCCCCGGGGGTCCTCCTTTTCAGCGCGGAGGGCGTCGCCCGCCGCAGGACCGCGCGCTACGGCACCCCGCTGGTGCTCTTCCCCGTGGCTCTCGACGCCACCAAGGAGGACATCGTCGCCGCGGTGCGCCGGTACGGCGCCGGCATCGCCCTGACCAGCGCCGACGGCGCGGCCGTCACCGCGCAGTGACCCAGGGGCATTTCGGGGGATCTTCCGCGTTTATGTCCTGATTCGGACCCCCGATTTCGGTGACCGGGGTCACATATTCTCCTCACGTAAAGCGCCCCCTCGTTCACCCGCCGTGAATGAGGGGGCGCCCCCTTGTGATCCCCTCGATAGGGCGTGGGTCACATACTAAGCCGCTTAGTGAACAGTCGGCCCGGTATTGCGGGGAGGATCGCTCCTCCATTCGGTCACTACGAATGCGTTGCGTAGACGGGGTCTTTGACCCGGCGTTCCGCCACCTCTAACAATTCAGGGGTCCCGCTACGGAAGAGGTAAATCCCTAATGCAGCTCCCCACGATCCCGAAGAAGCTCCCGACGTTCGCGAAGTTCAACCAGATGTCGAAGAAGCACAAGATCACCGCTGCCGGCGCTGTCGCCGCTGCCGCGGTCGTGCTGACGGTCACCGGGCTGGAAGCGACCGCTGGAGCCGGTTCGGCGACCGCGGCGGCTGACCCCACCGGGTTCTCCGTCTCCACCGGTACGCACGCCAAGGAACTCGGCGCGCAGACCGGTATGGCGTCGCAGCACGTGATCCACGAGTCCACGCAGCAGAAGGCCCAGAAGAAGACCGACCTGGCCGCTGCCGCGAAGAAGGCGGCCGCCGAGAAGGCCGCCGAGAAGAAGGCCGCCTCCGCCGCCGCCGAGCGCGCGAAGGAGAAGGCCGCCGCCAACCGCTCGACCCACCGTGCGGCCGTGGCCGCGCCCAAGAAGGCGCACACCGTCACGCCGAAGAAGGCTGTCGAGGCGAAGAAGGCGGCCGCCCCGAAGAAGGCGACCGTCAAGAAGTACACGAACAACCTGGACGGCTGGATCAGGCAGTCGCTCGACATCATGCACAAGAAGGGGATTCCCGGTACCTACGAGGGAATTCACCGGAACATCATCCGCGAGTCCAGCGGTAACCCGAAGGCCATCAACCTGTGGGACATCAACGCCCGCAACGGCATTCCCTCGAAGGGTCTGCTCCAGGTCATCAACCCGACCTTCGACCGCTACCACGTCTCCGGGACGTCCCACAACATCTACGACCCGGTCGCCAACATCACCGCCGCCTGCAACTACGCGGCCGACCGCTACGGTTCGATGGACAACGTGAACTCCGCGTACTGATCGCCACCACCCACGGGTGAAAGGGCGGCGCGGCCTGCAAAGGCCCCGCCGCCCTTCGGCGTTCCCGCCCGCGCGGCTCAGGGCCGGCAGGTGCTCGAATCCGGCGAGCACAGCCATCCGTCGTTGCCCGGATGGTCGAGGTCGTGGAGGAGGCCGAAGAGGCTCGCGAGCACGTACAGCGTGAAGGCCGCGCAGGCGGCGAGGCCGACCCACAGGGCGACCTTCCGCCACGGCCGCGCGGGGGGCGGGCCGGTACGCGCGGGCCCGGTGTCCGGCGCCTCGGCCTGGCCGGTGTGACGGCCCGCGTATCGCGGGCTCACAGCGTGGCCGCGATCGGCTCGGACGTCCCGCTGACGTCGAAGTCGCGGGCTTTGCCCGTGGTGTTCAGGTGTGCCATGTCGGCCTGTTCGAGGGTGATGCCGAGCGGTCCGAACCCCTCGGACTGCGTCGCGCGGTGCTCGCTGGGCACACCCCAGTCGTACCGCTTCTTGATCTGTATCCGGTACACGACCTGATCTCCCCGCTTCTCGCCGACCATCCGGTACTGGAAGTGGTTCAACGAGTAGTACCAGTCCGGGTTCCCACCGTCGGACAGATTGGGTGCCGTCGTCTGCCACGGCGTCTCGAAGGGGCCGTCCGGCCGTTTGGCGACATCCTGGGCGAGGGTGGTGTCCGCGTCCTTCCGGAACTGCGGGACGCCGTCGAGCAGGACCAGCGGATCGATCTCGACCGGATCACCCGAGGCGCCCAGGTAGTGCTTGATCAGCCACGCCGTGTTCACCCAGCCGCGCGCGTTGGCGAGCGCGCCGACGTTGTTGAGCTTGTTCCACGTCCTGCCGTCGGTGCCGTCGGGATCGAGGATGTCGAACTGCCGGTTCTCGGACTCGAAGTTGTGCGGCGTACCGAAGATCACCTTGATGTTCTGGGCGATCCACTTGTCCTCGTGTGTGGCCTTGCCCAGCACCGTCCGTACGCGCTGTTCGAGCGAGTCCGCCGTGCCCTGGCGCGTCTTGTGCCCGGCGGCGCTCCCGGGGTCGTTCGGGTCGTAGACGTCCGCGAACGAGACGCTTCCGTCGTCGTGGATCGTCATACCGTCCTCGGCGCCTTCGTCCCTCAGCGCCTGCGCCTGGCTCTGCAGGTCCCGGAGACCGGTGAAACCGCCCGCGCCCTTCACCCCGTCGACCTCGCCGGTGAAGAAGGACCGCAGGCCCTGCACCTCGGTGTCGAGGGCGTCGATGTCCAGTTGGATGCGGTCGCAGAACGACTGGGCCGCCCGCCCGGCCTTCCCGCGCCAGTGGTCCTGGTGCAGAGGGGTGACCACCTCGTCGTGGAAGTGTTCGCGGGCGTTCCTGAGCCGGTCGTGGACGTCGCCCCAGCTCGTCACGAAGGCGTCCAGGCCGCGCACGTCCAGGGCCAGCAGTTGCGTGAAGGTGACCATTGTCCGCCCCCTGGAGACGTCAGTGCCGGAAGTCGAGATCGAACCCGGTCGCCGCGTCGGTCCCGTCGAAGGCGTCGGCGCTGTCGCGGAAGTTGCCGGCCGCCTCGTGGAGCCGCCCGACGATCACCTTGTTCAGCGCCTCCCAGCGCGCGTGCATGTCCGTCACGCTGGTGACGAAGGACCAGCCGTCGTCCTGGCGCGCGATCTCCCAGCCGGCTTCCTCCGCCGCTGCTGTCGTGGTCCTGATGCGGCCCGCGCCACCCTCGCACTCGTCGGCCAGCCGGCGCAGGTACGACGACGACACCCCCACGTCCGGATCGCCGCCCCAGACGGGCGGCGGCGGGACGGGCTTCGGCCCCGGCGCCGGAGACGGTAAGTGCGCGGGCGGGTCCTGCGACGAAGGATCCTGCGGTGGCGCGGGCGACAGCCCCGGGTCCGGTGCGGCCGGCGGAGAAGCCGACGAGCCCGAGCCCGACGTCGTGGAATAGGCCGCCCGAGGATCGACAGGATGAGTCATGCTGTCCCCCCACCGCGAACATCCCGTTTCTGGCTGGCCACTCTAGCCGCGTGCACCCCACGGCACACTGCCGTATTTGCGCCACGCGAAGCGGCGGGTGAGGGCTACGCGCCTTCGCCCAGGACCGCCGCGATCAGTTCGCGTTGGGCCGGGGTCAGGTCGCCGTCCACGCAGTGGATGGTGCCGGTGCCGGTGGTGATCGTGTAGGAGTAGCCGTCGGGGTAGGGGGCGCGGTTGGTGCCGGACGGGGAGAGGGCGGCCTCGGCCAGGGCGTGGAGGTGGCCCGCGTCGGGACGGTCCGCGGTGTCCAGGGCGGCGTGGCGGGTGAGGCCTGCGAAGCCGCCGGAGCGGGTCACCTCGATACGCATCGGGCTGCTCACACCTCCTGCGGTTGGCCCGGCTGCTGGCGGGGGAGTCCCGTGACGGTCGCCGGGGTGACGCCGACCTCGGTCCAGGCGGCGCGCACCGCCCGGCTCTGGGCGTCTTCACCGTAGCGCGCCACCGCCGCCGCGACAGTGGCCGCGGCGAAGTCCGCGAACTGCGCCTGCGCCGACAGGGTGCCCCCGGTGAGGGTGTCGTACCAGACCTGCCCCGCCTGCTCCCAGGCGTGGCCGCCGATTGCGGCCGCGGTCAGGTAGAAGGCGCGGTTGGGGATGCCGGAGTTGATGTGGACCCCGCCGTTGTCCTGGCCCGTGGTGACGTAGCCGGACATCGTGGCGGGCTGCGGGTCCTTGCCGAGCTGCGGGTCGTCGTAGGCGGTGCCCGGGGCCTTCATCGAGCGCAGCGCCTCGCCGTTGACGCCGGGGGCGAGCAGGCCCGCGCCGATCAGCCAGTCGGCCTGGTCGGCGGTCTGGCCGAGCGCGTACTGCTTGATCAGGCTGCCGAAGACGTCGGAGACCGACTCGTTCAGGGCGCCGGACTGGCCCTGGTAGTCGAGGTTGGCGCTGTACTGGGTGACGCCGTGCGTCAACTCGTGGCCGATGACGTCCAGCGGGAGGGTGAAGTCCAGGAAGATCCGGCCGTCGCCGTCCCCGAAGACCATCTGCTCGCCGTTCCAGAAGGCGTTGTTGTAGCCCTTGAGGTAGTGCACGGAGGCCTTCAGCGGCAGGCCCGCGCCGTCGATCGAGTGCCGGCCGTAGGCCTTCAGATACGTCTCGAAGGTCGCGCCGAGGGCGTCGTAGGCGCGGTTGACGCTGCCGTCGGAGGTCGGCCCCGCGCCCTCGGCGCGGACCTTGCGGCCGGGCAGGTCGTCCTTGTGGCCGGCGTCGAAGACCGTGCGCACCGGGTGGTCCGCGGGGCTGCCGCCGTGCGCGGCGACCGGGCCGAGGACGGTGTTCAGCTGCCGCCGGGTGCGCTCGCGCGCGTCGTGTTCCAGGGTGCGGCGGGCGGCGGCCGCCGTGGCCGCGTCGTCGGTCCTGGCCAGCCGGTCCAGGACGTGCGGCGGCACGATCGTGCAGAAGACGGGGGTCGTGGCAGAGGAGTCCATGCCACGCAATGTCGCACGGTGAGCACGCTCTGTCACCGCCAAGACGTCGGAATTGACGAGAAGGAGCGAAGAACCAGGATTCTGGTGGACAGAACCGACCATCTTGCATGGTGAGAGGAACTACGCACCGGCTACGTGATTGCGTCCGGTCTCGGTTATGGTCGTTGCCATCATGCGTTTCGGGCTGCTTCTCCTTAGCTGCCGCGGCGAGGGCCTGTAGTCGTAGGCCGACCCCCTCCCCGCGGAGTTCGGCGTTTCCAGCCGTCGGCCGTTCCCCGAACGGACTCCCGAGGAGCCAGAGCCCCCATGACCAGCCCCAACAGCGTCGGCCGTGCCACGCCCATCACCGCCGCGACCGTCACCCAGCGCGCCACCGCGATGCCGATCCACAAGTACGGCCGGTACGAGCAGGTGGACCTGGCCGACCGCACGTGGCCGGACGCGCGGGTCACGAAGGCGCCGCGCTGGCTGTCCACCGACCTGCGGGACGGCAACCAGGCGCTGATCGACCCCATGTCGCCGGCCCGCAAGCGGGAGATGTTCGACCTGCTGGTGCGGATGGGCTACAAGGAGATCGAGGTCGGCTTCCCGGCCTCCGGCCAGACCGACTTCGACTTCGTACGCTCCATCATCGAGCAGGGCGCGATCCCGCAGGACGTGACGATCTCCGTCCTGACCCAGGCCCGCGAGGAGCTGATCGAGCGCACCGTCGAGGCGCTGCGCGGCGCCCCCAGGGCCACGGTGCACCTCTACAACGCCACCGCCCCGGTCTTCCGCCGGGTGGTCTTCCGCGGCACCCGCGACCAGGTCCGGCAGATCGCGGTGGACGGCACCCGGCTGGTGATGGAGTACGCCGACAAGCTGCTGGGCGAGGACACCGTCTTCGGCTACCAGTACAGCCCGGAGATCTTCACCGACACCGAGCTGGACTTCGCACTGGAGGTCTGCGAGAGCGTGATGGACGTCTGGCAGCCCGAGGAGGGCCGCGAGATCATCCTCAACCTGCCCGCGACCGTCGAGCGCTCCACCCCGTCCACGCACGCCGACCGCTTCGAGTGGATGTCGCGCAACCTGTCGCGGCGCGAGTACGTGTGCCTGTCGGTCCACCCGCACAACGACCGCGGCACCGCGGTGGCCGCCGCCGAGCTGGCGCTGATGGCCGGCGCCGACCGGATCGAGGGCTGCCTGTTCGGGCAGGGCGAGCGCACCGGCAACGTGGACCTGGTCACGCTGGGAATGAACCTGTTCAGCCAGGGCGTCGACCCGCAGATCGACTTCTCGCAGATCGACGAGATCCGCCGCACCGCCGAGTACTGCAACCAGATGGAGGTCCACCCGCGCCACCCCTACGCGGGCGACCTGGTCTACACCTCCTTCTCCGGCTCCCACCAGGACGCCATCAAGAAGGGCTTCGAGGCGATGGAGGCCACCGCCGCCGCTGCCGGGAAGACCGTGGACGACATCGAGTGGGCGGTGCCGTACCTGCCCATCGACCCCAAGGACGTCGGCCGCTCCTACGAGGCGGTGATCCGGGTCAACTCGCAGTCCGGCAAGGGCGGCGTCGCCTACGTGCTGAAGAACGGGCACAAGCTGGACCTGCCGCGCCGGATGCAGATCGAGTTCTCGAAGATCATCCAGACCAAGACCGACGCCGAGGGCGGCGAGGTCACCCCGGGCCAGATCTGGTCGGTCTTCCAGGACGAGTACCTGCCCACCCCCGACAACCCGTGGGGCCGGATCGCGCTGCGTTCCGCGCAGGCGTCAACGTCGAGCGACGGCACGGACGCCCTGACGGTGGAAGCCGTCGTCGACGGTGCCCCGACGGTGCTGAGCGGCAACGGCAACGGCCCGATCTCGGCCTTCTTCGACGCGCTGGCGAAGGCCGGCGTGGACGCCAGGCTGCTGGACTACAGCGAGCACACCATGAGCGAGGGCGCGTCCTCGCAGGCCGCCTCGTACATCGAGTGCGCCATCGGCGGCCGGGTCCTGTGGGGCATCGGCATCGACGCCAACACCACCCGCGCCGCCCTGCAGGCGGTCGTCTCGGCGGTCAACCGCGCCGACCGCTGAGCGGTCAAAACGGTACGAAGTACCCCACGCGTACGGGGGTGGTGATGAATTGCCCCCGTACGCGGTACTGACTGGGCCTCGCTGATGTGGCTAACATCACGGCGTACGGCACCGTTGCCGGGGCGTCTTCGCGCGCGTACGGGCCGATGCGGGTACGTACCGGGACGAAGACGGCCGGAGGGTGCAGCGTGATGAAGCTGGGGCTGAGGATCTGGGGTGTGCGGACGTCCTGGCACACCGAGGACGACGGTGAGTTCTTCTGTCCCGACTGCGGCGGTGACCGCAGCTACCACCGCAGAACCGGTACCCGCAGACTCACCGTGCTCAACGTCCCGCTGCTCAACCGCGGCACCGCGGGCTCGGTCATCGAATGCGCCGCCTGCCACGGCCAGTACGACTCGCAGGTGCTGCTCTGCCCCACCACCACCCGCTTCTCCGCGATGCTGCGGGACGCCGTCCACACCATCGCGCTCGCCGTGCTGACCGCGGGCGGCTCCACCGGGCGGCCCGCCCGCGAGGCGGCCGTCGGCGCGGTGCGCTCGGCCGGATTCAGCGACTGCACCGAGGACCAGCTGCTCGGCCTGCTCGCCGCGATCGTCGCCGACGAGGGCCGCTACACCGCCTCCCAGGAGCTGGGCCACCACTCCTTCGCGGACTGCGTGGACGGCTGCGGCAGCTGGCTGTCGATCGAGCTGCACGAGGCGCTGGAACCGCTCGCCGACCACCTCGCCCAGCAGGGCCGCGAGCGCGTGCTGCTGCAGGGCGCCCACATCGCGCTCGCCGACGGCCCCTACCTGCCCGCCGAGCGCGAGGTCCTCGAAGCGGTCGGCCGCTGCCTGTCGCTGCACACCGACGACATCGACCGGCTGCTCGCGGACGCCGCGACCGCCGCGAGCTGACCTGGCGGCCGCGCCGCCGGCACTCCGAACGGATACTCCGGGGGGAGTAGCAGGGGGCCGCGGCAGTCCCACGGAGTAGGGCACGGTTCGGCCGTGAGCCCGACGATTCGCGCTTCCCGCCCCGGGACGCTGGTGGTGTGACATCAGCGAACCCCGAGGGGAGACCCCGATGAGGGCCACCGGCACCACCACGAGCACAGGTGCGAGCGCGGGCGCGCGCACCGTACGGAGCAGGCTGCCCTGGGCGGTGATCGGCCTGTGGATCGTGGTGCTCGCCGTGTCCGCGGTCTTCGCGGGCAAGCTCAACGGCGCCAAGCACGACGACGCCGTCGACTACCTGCCGGCCAGCGCGCAGTCCACCCAGGTCGCCAAGATCCAGAAGGAGATGTCCGGCGGCAGCTCCACCGACCTGGTGCTGGTCTACGACCGGGCCGGCGGCCTGACCGCCGCCGACCGCGCCGCAGCCGACCGGCAGACCGCGGCGCTGGAGAAGGCCTACCCGCTGGCCGGCGCCAGGCCCGCCGCGGTCGCCTCCAAGGACGGCCGCACGCTGATCGTGCCGGTCTCCGTCGCCGAGAGCGCGGGCAAGCCCGAGGACGTCGTCAAGGCCGTCCGGGACCGGCTCGCCACCGACCGCCCCGCCGGGCTGACGATCGACGTCGGCGGCCCCGGCGCGGCACAGGGCGACGCCAAGGAGGTCTTCGCCAGCATCGACGGCACCCTGCTGCTGTCCACCGCGGGCATCGTCGCCCTGCTGCTGATCCTCACCTACCGCAGCCCCTTCCTGTGGCTGGTGCCGCTCGCCGTCGTCGGCGTCGCGGCGGGCACCGCGATGGCCCTGGTCTACGGCATGGTGCAGGCCTTCGGGCTCACCGTCTCCGACATGAGCTCGTCGGTGATGACCGTGCTGATCTTCGGCGCGGGCACGGACTACGCGCTGCTGCTCATCTCCCGCTACCGCGACGAGTTGCGCCGGGTCCCCGAGCCCTACGAGGCGATGCGGGCCGCCCTGCGCGGCGTCGGCCCCGCCGTACTCACCTCCGCCGCCACCGTCGTCGCCGGGCTGCTCTGCCTGCTGGCCGCGGACCTCAACAGCAGCCGGGGCCTCGGCCCGGTCGGCGCCGTCGGCATCGTCTGCGCGCTCGCCGCCATGACGACGCTGCTGCCCGCCGTGCTGGTGCTGCTCGGCCGCCGGGTCTTCTGGCCGCTGGTGCCCGCCTACGGCAGCCCGTCCCGCGCGGGCCGCGGCGTCTACCGCAGGATCGGCACGTTCGTGGTGGGCCGGCCGGTCGCGGTGCTCGCCGCCTCCGCCGTCGCCGTCGGCGCGCTCGCCCTGGGGATCGGCAACCTGCCCGGCGCCCTGCACCAGGACGACACCTTCACCAGTACGCCCGAGTCGGTCGCCGCCGACCACATCCTGCACCGCGCCTTCCCCGAGCGCAGCACCCAGGCGATCACCGTCGTCGTGCCCACCGACCGCGCGGCCGCGGCGAAGGCCGCGGTCAGCGGCACCGCGGGGGTGGCCGGCGCCGAGACCGGGCGGTCCGGTGGCGGCTGGACCGAGATCTCCGCCTACCCGGCCGCGGCGCCCGACACCACGGGGGAGAAGGACACGATCGAGCGGCTGCGGGTCACCACCACCCCTGACCACGGCCTGGTCGGCGGAGCCAGCGCCCAGCGGATCGACACCGCGAGCACCTCCTCGCGGGACAGCCGCCTGGTCATCCCGCTGGTGCTCGCCGCCGTCTTCCTGCTGCTCGCCGCGCTGCTGCGCAGCCTGGTCGCCCCCCTGCTGCTGACCGCCGCGATGGTCCTCGTCTGGGCCGCCGCGCTCGGCATAGGAGGGCTCATCTTCGGGCCGATCCTGGGCTTCCACGGCATCGACCCCGGGCTGCCGCTGCTCAGCTTCGTCTTCCTGGTCGCCCTGGGCGTCGACTACGGCATCTTCCTGATGCACCGCATGCGGGAGGAGACCCGCGGCGGCGCCGGCCCGAAGCGTTCGACGATGGTCGCCCTGGAGTCCACCGGCGGCGTGATCGCCTCCGCCGGCATCGTCCTGGCGGCGACCTTCACGGTCCTGGCGTCCCTGCCGCTGGTGATGATGGTCGAGATGGGGCTCGTCATCGCCCTGGGCGTCCTCCTGGACACCTTCGTCGTCCGCACCTTCCTCGTCCCCGCGGCCACGACGTTGCTGGGCGACCGCGTCTGGTACCCGGGCCGCCCCGGCCCTGCGGCCCCGACTCCGCACGAGGGCGCTCCCGCCCCCGCACCGGTGGGCGCCCCATAGCGGCGCGGGCGCGCGGGGGCGACCCCGCGCGCCCGCGTAAGGCAACGCCTCACGCGGAGGCACCCCTGTCCCGGAAGATGGAGCCGTGCGCAGACGACCACCGCCCGGCCGCGCAGCGGCCGAGACCGAGACCCCGCGGGTCACGTACAAGGACGTGGCCCTGGCCGCAGCGGTCTTCGCGGTCCAGGCCACCCTGGCCCTGACACTGCCGGAGGCGGCACGGAGCCACCGACCCGACGCCGTCGGATGGATCTGGCTGGCGTCCAGCGCCGCCGTGCTGACCTGGCGCCGTCGCGCCCCCATGTGGTGCCTGCTGGCGATGATCGCGGTCGTGGCGCCGTACCACTACCTGGAGAACATCCAGGACGCCCCGGTGCCGTCCAGCATGGTCGCGCTGTACTCCGTGGCCGTCGCGGGGCCGCCGATCAGGACCTTCCTGGTGGTGCCGACCCTGGTGGGCGCGATGGCCGCCGTGATGTCGGCCATCGGCAAGCCCACCTCCGGCGCCCCGATACTCCAGGGCGCCGGCTGGGTCGTGGCGGTCGCGGTGGCCGGCGAGCTCGTACGGATGCACCGCAACTACATCGCCGCGATCATGGAGCGCGCCGAGCGGGCCGAGCGGACCCGGGAGGAGGAGGCGGCGCGGCGGGTCGCGGAGGAGCGGCTGCGGATCGCCCGCGACCTGCACGACCTGCTGGCGCACAGCATCACGCTGATCGGGGTGCAGACCTCGGTGGCCGCGCACATCCTGCTCGCCGACCCCGAGCGGCTCGACCGGACCGCGGTGGCCGGCGCGCTGGACAACATCGCGGAGACCTGCCGGGAGGCGCGCTCCGAGCTGCGCACCACCCTGCGGGTGCTGCGGGCCGACAGCGACGGGCCGCTGCCCGACCTTGCGGGCATCCCCTCGCTGATCAAGGCGGCGGAGGCGGCGGGCGCCAGGGTCACGCTGTTCCTCTACCCGGGCGACGAGCCGGTGCCGCCCGCGGTGGGGGCGGCGGCGTACCGCATCATCCAGGAGTCGCTGACCAACACGGTGCGGCACGCGGGCGCCCCTGACCCGCGGGTGCAGGTGGCGGTCACGCACCAGGGGACCTCCCTGCACGTGTGCGTCGAGGACGAGGGACCCGACCCGGTCGGGCAGCCCGGCGCGGACAAGCCCGAGGGCTTCGGGATCGTCGGGATGCGGGAGCGGGCCAGGAGCGTCGGCGGTACGGTCACCGCCGGCCCCCGGGACGACGGCACGGCGGGTTTCGCGGTGACCGCCGTCCTGCCCTTCGCCGCGGAGGGGACGGAACCCGCGACCGAGCCCGCGACCGCCGTGCACCTGCCCGTGCACCCCGCGCTCCGCGCCGAACCCGAGGGAGACCCCGCATGACCACGCCCGAGCCGATCCGGGTGCTGCTCGCCGACGACCAGACGCTCGTCCGCGCCGCCTTCGCGATGCTGGTCGAGTCCGCCCGCGACATGGAGGTGGTCGGCCAGGCGGGCAACGGCCTGGAGGCGGTCGAGGGAGCCCGGGCCGCCCGGGCCGACGTCGTCGTGATGGACATCCGCATGCCGGAGATGGACGGCATCGAGGCCACCCGGCGGATCGCCGCGGACGACGACCTCGCCGGGGTGCGCATCCTGGTGCTGACCACCTATGACGACGACGAGCACGTGGTGGCGGCGCTGCGCGCGGGCGCGTCCGGCTTCCTGGTCAAGGACACCAGGCCCGCGGAGCTGCTCGACGCGATCCGTACGGTGGCGGCCGGCGACTCGCTGCTGTCGCCGGGGCCGACCGCCCGGCTGATCGCCCGGGTGCTGCGGCTGCCCGACCGCCCGCCGGTCAGCGCGGCCCCCGCCACCGGCCGGCTCAGCTGCCTGTCGGAGCGCGAACGCGAGGTGCTGACACTCGTCGCCCGCGGGCTGAACAACACCGAGGCCGGCGAGGCGCTCGGCCTGAGCCCGCTCACCGCCAAGACCCATGTCAGCCGGATCATGGGCAAGCTCGGCGCCCGCGACCGCGCCCAACTGGTCATCGCCGCCTACGAGTCGGGGCTGGTGGCACCCGGCACCGAGCAGTGAGGCAGGACCGGGGCCGCGGGGCTTCCCGCGTAGGCGAGAATGGGCCGTATGAGTCTGTTCCGCGACGACGGCATCGTGCTGCGCACCCAGAAGCTGGGTGAGGCGGACCGGATCATCACCCTGCTCACCCGGCGGCACGGCCGGGTCCGCGCGGTGGCCAGGGGGGTGCGGCGGACGAAGTCGAAGTTCGGCGCCCGTCTGGAGCCCTTCACCCATGTCGACGTGCAGTTCTTCGTCCGCGGCGGCGAGCTGGTCGGCCGCGGGCTGCCGCTGTGCACGCAGAGCGAGACGATCGCGCCCTACGGCAGCGCGATCGTCGCCGACTACGAGTGCTACACCGCGGGCACCGCGATGCTGGAGACCGCCGAGCGCTTCACCGACCACGAGGGCGAGCCCTCGGTGCAGCAGTATCTGCTGCTGGTCGGCGCCCTGCGGACGCTGGCCGCGGGCGACCACGACCCGCGGCTGGTCCTGGACGCCTTCCTGCTGCGCTCGCTGGCCGTCAACGGCTACGCGCCCAGCTTCGACGACTGCGCGAAGTGCGGGATGACCGGGCCGAACCGGTTCTTCTCGGTCGGTGCGGGAGGAGTCGTATGCGGCGAGTGCCGCGTGCCGGGAAGCGTCGTACCCTCACGGGAGGCACTGGAACTCCTCGGGGCGCTGCTCGGCGGCGACTGGGAGACCGCCGACGCCTGCGAGCCGCGGCACAGCCGGGAGGGCAGCGGGCTGGTGGCGGCCTACCTCCAGTGGCACCTGGAGCGCGGCCTGCGCTCCCTGCGGTTCGTCGAGAAGTAGGAGAAGTACGACCATGGCACGTCGCGGGATTCTGGGCCGGAACCGGACCTCGTACCGCACGCCCGACCCGCATCCCTCCGGCGCCCGGCCGCCCAAGCTGCCCGCGGAGCTGGTGCCCAAGCACGTCGCCGTGATCATGGACGGCAACGGCCGCTGGGCCAAGGAGCGCGGGCTCCCGCGCACCGAGGGTCACAAGGTCGGCGAGGGCGTCGTCCTCGACGTCCTCAAGGGTTGCCTGGAGATCGGCGTCAAGAACCTCTCGCTGTACGCCTTCTCCACCGAGAACTGGAAGCGCTCGCCCGAAGAGGTGCGCTTCCTGATGAACTTCAACCGGGACGTCATCCGCCGTCGCCGGGACGAGATGGACGAGCTGGGCATCCGCATCCGGTGGGTCGGGCGCATGCCGAAGATGTGGAAGTCGGTGGTCCAGGAGCTCCAGGTGGCCCAGGAGCAGACCGTCGACAACGACGCCATGACCTTGTATTTCTGCGTGAACTACGGGGGCCGGGCGGAGATCGCGGACGCCGCGCAGGCGATGGCGCGGGACGTCGCCGAAGGGCGCCTGGACCCGTCGAAGGTCAACGAGAAGACCTTCGCGAAGTACCTCTACTACCCGGACATGCCGGACGTCGATCTCTTCCTGCGGCCGAGCGGGGAGCAGCGCACGTCCAACTACCTGCTCTGGCAGAGCAGTTACGCGGAGATGGTCTTCCAGGACGTCCTGTGGCCGGACTTCGACCGGCGTGACCTCTGGCGGGCCTGCCACGAATTCGCCAGCCGCGACCGCCGCTTCGGCGGCGCCCTCCCGAACGAGGGTGCCGCCCTCTAGCCCCCGGGTGCCCCGGGACCGCCGTGCCTCAGCTTCCCTTCCATGGGTGCGGTGCCCATTCCGCCGGGCGCGGCGGTAGTGCGGTTCCCTTGCGCAGGGGGTGCTTTTCAGGGGCGCGGGGAACTGCGCGCTCAGCCCACCACCGGCCGGTGGTCCGGAGCGAAGCGAGATGGGGGCACCCCCAGGCGAAGCTCTGGGGGAGGACCGAACAGCCCCTTCGGGACGGGGACGACCCGCGCGCGGTCGGTGGCTGAGCGCGCAGTTCCGCCCCCAGAGCGTCGCCTGGGGGTACCCCCAGCGCCGCCTGGATGCGGCGGCGGACCGTCGCCACACGACGGCGGGGTGGGGGCTGAGCGTGCAGTTCCGCGCCCAGAGCTCCGTCTGGGGCACCCCCCACGCGCCCCTGGGGGCGTACCCCTGCGGAAGGGGTACCGCACAGGCCCCGCGCCCGGCGGAGGAGTGCCGCCGGCCGAAGCGGCGAGGTCAGCGCTGTGCCGCCGCGCAGTCGGCGCACGTGCCGAAGATCTCCAACGTGTGCGCCACGTCGACGAAGCCGTTGTCGGAGGCGACGGCCTCGGCCCAGCGTTCGACGGCGGGGCCTTCGACCTCGACGGCCTTGCCGCAGGCGCGGCAGACCAGGTGGTGGTGGTGGCCGCCGCCCGAGCAGCGGCGGTAGACGGACTCGCCCTCACCGGTGCGGAGCACGTCGATCTCGCCGGCGTCGGCGAGCGACTGGAGCGTGCGGTAGACGGTCGTCAGGCCGACCGAGTCCCCGCGGTGCTTGAGGATGTCGTGCAGGTCCTGCGCGCTGCGGAATTCGTCGACCTCTTCGAGCGCCGCGGCCACCGCGGCCCGCTGCCGGGTCGCCCGGCCCGCGACGGAGGGGCCGGAAGGCCCGGACGGCACGGAGTGCTTCATCGTGGTCACCGGTGCCTCCTCATGACGGCCTGCGCGCTCTGACGCCCCCATTGTGCCAGCCCGCGGCCCGCAGCCGCCCGGCTGCCGCGGCGAAGATCAGGAACACTCCCATCGAGGCCAGCACGATGCTGGACCCGGGCGGCACGTCGACGTAGTAGGAGAAGACGGTGCCGGACAGGGCGACGGTCACGCCGATGGCCACCGCCACCGCCAGCGTCCAGGCGAAACCGCGGGTGACCTGCTGGGCGGCGGCGACCGGGATCACCATCAGCGCGCTGACCAGCAGCAGCCCGACCGCCCGCATGGCGACGGTCACGGTGACCGCCGCGGTCACCGCGAGCAGCAGGTTGAGCGCCCGCACCGGCAGCCCGCCGACGTGCGCGAACTCCTCGTCCTGGCAGACGGCGAAGAGGTGCCGTCGCAGGCCGAGCACCACCAGCAGCACGAACGCGGCGAGCGCGATCATCGGCGGGATGTCCTGCGGCGAGACCGTGCTGATGGAGCCGAAGAGATACGTCGTGAGGTTGGCGTTGGAGCCGTTCGGCGCCAGGTAGATGATCATCACCCCGCCGGACATGCCGCCGTAGAAGAGCATGGCCAGTGCGATGTCGCCGCGGGCCTTGCCGTAGGAGCGGATCAGCTCCATGCCGATGGCGCCGGCCACCGAGACCGCCACCGCCGTCCAGACCGGGCTGACCTGGAGCAGGAAGCCGAGCGCGACGCCGGTGAGCGCGACGTGGCCGATGCCGTCGCCCATGATCGCCTGCCGGCGCTGGACCAGGAAGGTGCCGACCGCGGGCGCGGTGACGCCCACCAGCAGCGCGGCGAGCAGGGCGCGCTGCATGAAGGCGTAGTTCAGGAGGTCCATCGGTCGAGGTGTCCCTTCACCGGTACGGCCGCCGGGTCGGCGTGCGGGTGGACGTGGTCGGGCTCCAGACCGCCCGGCGGCGGCCCGTCGTGGGCGACGCGGCCGTCCCGCAGCAGCACCGCCCGGTCGATCAGCGGCGCCAGCGGTCCCAGCTCGTGCAGTACGAGCAGCACGGTCACCCCGGCCGCGACCTGGGCGCGTACGGTCTCGGCGAGGACCCGCTGGGCGGCCAGGTCGACGCCCGCCATCGGCTCGTCCATGATCAGCAGGTCCGGCTCGGTGGCCAGCGCGCGGGCGATCAGCACCCGCTGGTGCTGGCCGCCGGACAGCGCGTCGACCGCGTCGGAGGCCCGGTCGGCCATCCCGACCAGGTCGATCGCGCGGGCCACCGCAGCCTTGTCGGCCCTGCGCGGCGGGCGCAGCCCGGTCCTGGCCAGCCGCCCGGCGGCGACCACCTCCCGTACGGTCGCGGGCACCCCGCCGGCCGCGGTGGTGCGCTGCGGTACGTAGCCGATCCTGGCCCACTGCCGGAAGCGGTCGCCGGGGGTGCCGAACAGCTCCCAGGTCCCGGCCGACAGCCGCACCCGGCCGACCACCGCGCGTACGGCGGTGGACTTGCCCGAGCCGTTCGCGCCGAGCAGCGCCACCACCTCGCCGCGGGCCACCGCCAGGTCGACGCCGTGCAGCACCTGCCGGGCGCCCAGCGAGGCCGACGCGCCGCGCAGGGCCGCCACCGTGTCCGTCATCGGCCCGGCACCCCCAGCGCGGTCTGCAGCGCCGCCAGGTTGCTGCGCTGCACGGCGAAGTAGTCGGTGCCCTTCGACTTCGGGGTGATGCCCTCGATCGGGTCGAGCACGTCGGTGCGCAGGTGCAGGTCGCCGGCCACCGTCTTCGCGGTCTTGTCGCTGACCAGCGTCTCGAAGAAGACCGTGGTGACGTGCTCGCGCCCGGCGAGGTCGAGCAGCGCCTTCATCCGGGTGGCGCTCGGCTCGCTCTCCGGGTCGATGCCGTTGATCGCCTCCTCGACCAGGCCGTAGCGCTCGGCGAGGTAGCCGAAGGCGGCGTGGGTGGTGAGGAAGGTGTCGGAGGTGCGGTTCTTCAGCCCGTCGCGGAACGCGGTGTCCAGCGCGCCGAGCTGGGCGACCAGCGTGTCGGTGTTCGCGGCGTACGCGGCCGAGTGCGCCGGGTCGGCCTGGGCGAGGGCCTTGCCGACGCCCTTGGCGACCTCGGCGTAGCGGACCGGGTCGAGCCAGATGTGCGGGTCGGAGCCGGCGTCCTCGTCGCTCTCGCCGCCGCTGCCGTTGTCGGCGGTGGTGTGGTGGCGGCCGTCCACCTCGGTGCCGTGGTCCTCCAGGCGGGTCAGGGCGGCGGCGTCCACCCGGTGCTTGACGCCGGACTGCCCGATGGCGTCGTCCACGGCGGGCTGCAGCCCGTGCAGCGAGATGACCACGTCGGCCTTGCTCAGCGCGGCGATCTGCTTCGGGGCCAGCTCCAGGTCGTGCGGCTCGACGCCGGGCTTGGTCAGGTCGGTGACCTGCACGTACGAGCCGCCGATCCGGTCGGCGAGGAATTCCAGCGGATAGAAGGATGCGGTGACCCGCAGCTTCCCGCCCTCCTTGCCGTCGTCCGCGGCGCCGGCCGAGCCGGAGCAGGCGGCGAGCGCCGGGAGGGCGAGAGCAGCGAAGGCAAGGGCAACGGCCGGTATCGCCCGGCGACTGTTGTTCATGACAGTCATTTTCAACAAAGATGGAAACGATTGTCAATTGCGTCGCTGCGGCCCGTCCGGGACGCGCCCGTCCTTGCCTCCGGCCGAACGGATTTGATATGCGCCCCGCCCCCGCCGGTAATCTGGGGCAACTGACCCCTTCGTCGTACTGAAGAGAGCACCGTGGCCGCCGACAAGATCGACACCATCGTCAGCCTGAGCAAGCGCCGTGGCTTCGTTTTCCCGAGCAGTGAGATCTACGGCGGCTCCAAGGCCGCCTGGGACTACGGGCCGCTGGGCGTCGAGCTGAAGGAGAACATCAAGCGCCAGTGGTGGCGTGCGATGGTGACCTCCCGTGAGGACGTGGTGGGCCTCGACTCGTCGGTGATCCTCGCCCCCGAGGTGTGGGTCGCCTCGGGTCACGTCGCCACGTTCTCCGACCCGCTCACCGAGTGCACCTCCTGCCACAAGCGCTTCCGCGCCGACCACCTGGAGGAGGCGTACGAGGCCAAGCACGGCCGGCTGCCCGCCAACGGGCTGGCCGACATCAACTGCCCGCACTGCGGCACCAAGGGCGCCTTCACCGAGCCCAAGCAGTTCTCCGGCATGCTGCAGACCCACCTCGGCCCGACCCAGGACGCCGGCTCCGTGGCGTACCTGCGGCCCGAGACCGCGCAGGGCATCTTCGTGAACTTCGGCCAGGTGCAGACCACCTCGCGCAAGAAGCCGCCGTTCGGCATCGCCCAGATGGGCAAGTCGTTCCGCAACGAGATCACGCCGGGCAACTTCATCTTCCGCACCCGCGAGTTCGAGCAGATGGAGATGGAGTTCTTCGTCAAGCCCGGCGAGGACGAGAAGTGGCACGAGTACTGGATGCAGGAGCGCTGGAACTGGTACACGGGCCTCGGCCTGCGCGAGGAGAACATGCGCTGGTACGAGCACGCCAAGGAGAAGCTGTCGCACTACTCGAAGCGCACCACTGACATCGAGTACCGCTTCAACTTCGGCGGCCAGGAGTTCAGCGAGCTGGAGGGCGTCGCCAACCGCACGGACTTCGACCTCGGCGCGCACTCCAAGGCCTCGGGGCAGGACCTGTCCTACTTCGACCAGGAGGCCGGCGAGCGCTGGTTCCCGTACGTGATCGAGCCGGCGGCGGGCGTCAACCGCGCCATGCTGGCGTTCATGCTCGACGCGTACAACGAGGACGAGGCGCCCAACGCCAAGGGCGTCATGGAGAAGCGGACCGTCATGCGGCTCGACCCGCGGCTCGCCCCGGTCAAGGTCGCGGTGCTGCCGCTGTCCCGCAACCCCGAGCTGTCGCCGAAGGCCAAGGGCCTGGCCACGGCGCTGCGGGCGCACTGGAACATCGAGTTCGACGACGCCGGTGCCATCGGGCGGCGCTACCGCCGCCAGGACGAGATCGGCACGCCGTTCTGCGTGACGGTCGACTTCGACACGCTCACCGACAACGCGGTGACCGTGCGCGAGCGCGACACGATGAAGCAGGAGCGGGTGTCCCTCGACCAGGTCGAGGGCTACCTGGGCAGCAGGCTGCTGGGCTGCTGAGTTCCCACCGCGGCGGCCGCCGTCAGCGCCAGTACGGCGCAGGCGGCCGCCAGCGGCAGCTCGGCGAGCAGGGCCATGGCCACGGCGGCGAGCAGGCAGGTGCCGTCGGAGGTCGCAAGGTCGAGTGAGGCGTCCAGCAGCAGCGCCGCCGCGGTGGCGGTGGCGACGGGGGTCAGCGCTGCCTTCGCGCGCAGCGCCAGGACGCCGGTGGTGAGCAGGCCCACGGCCTCCAGCGAGTCGAGGGCGACCCAGCCGGGCGCCGCGGCGCCGGCCACCACGGCCAGCCACGGTATGAGCAGGGCGCCGCACACGAGCGGTACGTAAGCGAGGCGCGACCTTGCTTTCGCCTCCGGCGCTGAGCCGATCCTCAGTGACCGCAGCTCGTCCACGGACATCACACCACCACCTCCCGCCTCTTCAACGCTCCTGGCTCCGCCGGTCTTCCGGGGTCCCCCGACCCCAGCCTTTTCCGGCCGTCCCCGTGACCTCCCCCCGGCGGTGGGCTGGTCGCGCAGCTCCCAGCGCCCCTCAGGGGTTGCCCCTTGCGATGGGCCGGCATCTTCCGGTGCGTCTCGGCTACGCGCGCCCACGCGGCGCCGGCCGCAGATCAGACGCAGCCCCGCGCCCCTGAAAAACGGTCACCCTCTGCGCGGAGGGCAAGCCATCAGGGGCGCTGGGGGTACCCCCGGGCGAAGCTCTGGGGGCGCGACCAGCCACGGCCGGGGGAAAGGAGCGACGCCACCGCAAGGGGCAGTCACCGCAGCCCCCAGCTCGCCGCAGGCGCACGGCGGGTCAGACCACGGACTTCGGGAGCCGCAGGCTGAGCGTGGTGGTGAGGGCGCCGGCGGCGACCTGGGCGAGGAGCGCCCAGACGAGGGCGTCACGGAAGCCGACCGACGTGCTCAGCGTCAGGAAGAGCGTGCCCAGCGTCGCAACGCCCAGCGCGAGGCTGGACTGCTGCGTGGTCGCCATCGCACCGCTGCCGACCCCCGCCTGCGCCGAAGGCACCTCGCTGAGGACGATGCGGAAGACGACCGGCAGCACCAGGCCCTGCCCGAAGCCGATGACCGCCATGCTCGGCGCGAGGGCGAGGACGCCCACGTGGGGCCAGCCCCAGGAGAAGGTCGCGGCCAGGGCCACCAGGCCCACCGCCTGGATCAGCGTCCCGGCGGTGACGGTGCGGCGCCCGTGGCGGGCGACCATGCGCGGGCCGAGCAGCGAGGCCGCGAAGAACGCGGCGCACAGCGGCGCGAGCGCCGCACCCGCGGCGAGCGCACCGAGGTGCAGCCCGTCCTGCAGCGCCACCGCGAGCACGAACATGAAGCCGCCGAAGCCCAGGCAGAACGGCACGATGAGCAGCAGCCCGCTGCGCACGCTGTGGATGCGGACCAGCGACGGCGGCAGCAGCGGGTTCCCGCCGGTGCGCTCACCGTGCCGCTCGACAACGACGAAGGCGGCCGCGGCGAAGGGGGACAGCGCCAGCAGCACCCACGACCACAGCGGCCAGCCGGCCGCCCGGCCCTCGGTGAGCGGCAGCAGCAGGGTGATCAGGGTCAGTGCCAGCAGCACCGTGCCGGCCCGGTCGATCCGCGCCGGGTTCGCCGAGCGGGTCTCCGGTACCGACTTCAGGGCCAGCGCCAGCGCCACCGCGGCGACCGGCACGTTGACCAGGAAGATCGCCCGCCAGCCGCTGCCCGCGAGGTCCGCGGAGACCAGGACGCCGCCGAGCACCTGGCCGACGACGCTGGCGATGCCGGCCGTGGCGCCGTAGTAGCTGAGCGCCTTGCCGCGGCTGCTGCCGGAGGTCGCGGACTGGATGGTGGCCAGCGCCTGCGGCAGCAGCAGCGCGGAGGCCGCGCCCTGGGCGACCCTGGCCGCCACCAGGGTCCAGGCGGTCGGGGCGAGGCCGCAGGCAAGCGAGGTCGCGGCGAAGAGCCCGAGGCCCCACAGGAAGAGGTTGCGGCGGCCGAAGAGGTCGCCGAGCCGGCCGCCGAGCACCAGGAGGACGGCGTACGCGACGCCGTAGCCCGCGACCACCATCTCCAGCACCGCGGGACCCGCGTCGAGGTCGCGGTCGATGGTGGGCAGGGCCACGTTGACGATGAAGAAGTCCACCATCGGCAGGGCCGCACCGAGCAGCACGGTCAGCAGGCCGAGCGTGCTGAGCACCGGGCCGGCGGGCGAGGAGGACGGGGACTGGGACGGGGACTTCGGGGGAGCGGAAGGGGAAGGCGCCGCGATACGGGTCACGCGGGGCAGCACCTGCGCCCGGGAGGGAAGTGTCTGATCCATTCGGTCGTTCACATGGTCCACACTGGACCTGTGCCCAGGGTGGTACCAGAGAGGGTTTATCCAGGTATACCGAGCACCTGGCAACCGGCTGACGCGTCCGGCATCCTGGGAATATGAGCGCGACCGGCACCTCACCCACCGAAGCCTTCGACACCGACTCCGCCGCGAGCCGCCGGCACGAGCTGGCGTCGTTCCTGCGCAGCCGCCGCGAGCGCATCGCGCCCGAGCAGGTCGGGCTGCCGCCCGGCCGCAGGCGCCGCACCCCGGGGCTGCGCCGCGAGGAGGTCGCGCAGCTCGCCGCGGTCGGCGTGACCTGGTACACGTGGCTCGAACAGGCCCGGGACATCCAGGTGTCGAGCCAGGTCGCCGACGCCATCGCCCGCGCGCTGATGCTGGACCGCAACGAGCGCCGGCACCTGTTCACGCTGGCCGGCACCGCGGACCCGCATCCGCATCTGGACTGCCCCGTCATCTCGCCGGCGGTCCGCGGGATGCTGGACCAGCTGGAGCCGCTGCCGGCCGCGGTCTTCAACGGCCGCTTCGACATCATCGCGTACAACCGCACCTACGGCCGGCTGGTCTGCGACCTGGACACGCTGCCGGCCGAGGACCGCAACGTGATGTGGCTGGCCTTCACCGACCCGCGGTGGCGCGAGAGGATGCTCGACCGCGAGGAGAACACCCGGGTGATGGCGGCGAAGTTCCGCGCCTCGATGGCCAACCACCTTGCGGAGCCCGCCTGGAAGGAGCTGCTGCGGCGGCTCCAGCAGAATTCGCCGGAGTTCCGCGAGGCCTGGGAGCGGCACGAGGTGCTGCAGCCCGGCAGCCATGTGAAGCGCTATCTGAATCCCGAAGTGGGCCTGCTGGCCTTCGACTTCACGCATCTGTGGCTCGGCCCGCAGGACGGCCCGCGGATGACGACGTATTCACCGGTGGACGAGCTGACCAGGGATCGGCTGGAACGGCTGCACCGCATCGTGCGCGCCGAGCGGGAGCCGGTCGCGGTCTGATGCCCGCGGCCACGGCTTAAAATCGGGGTCATGACATCCACCCGCGCCAGGGGTCCAGGCCTGCGTGAGCTGACCCGCAGAACCGTCCGCGCCCAGATCGCGGAGCGGGCGATCGAGCTGTTCATCGCCCAGGGCTTCGAGGAGACCACGGTCGAGCAGATCGCCAGCGAGGTCGGAATGTCCGCGCGCAGCGTCTTCCGCTACTTCGACACCAAGGAGGACATGGTCGTCGGAAGCATGCAGGAGTCCGGCGCCAGGCTCGCCGGCGCGCTGGCCGACCGGCCCGCGGACGAGGAGCCGTGGCAGGCGCTGCGCGGTGCGCTCGCGGTGCTGCTGGCCGGGATATCCGAGGACCGGGAGGGCATGCTGGCCAGGGCGCGGATGTTCGCGAGCACCCCGTCGCTGCGGGCGGCCAGGCAGCAGAAGCACGCCCAGTGGCGGGAGTTGCTGCTGCCGGGGATGCTGGCCAGGCTGCACGACGGCCCCGAGGAGACCCGCGAACTGCGGGCGGCGGCCACCATCACCGCGCTGCTCGGCTGCCTCGACGTGTCGATCACCCACTGGTTGGCGGCGGGCGGCAAGGGCAGCCTCGACGACGTGCTGGACGTCGCGATCACCGCGGTGCGCGGGTGACGTCCTGCGGGGTGCGGTTCAGTCCTGGGGGTGCGCGGCCAGCGCCGAGGTGATCCGGTCCAGGTCCGCCAGGTCCGCCGCCGACAGCGCCAGCAGGGCGGGCGGCGGGTTGCGCAGGATCGCGTTGGCACGGGCGGCCGCGGCGAGGCCCGCCTCGGTGGCAGACACGATCTTGCAGCGCCGGTCGGTGGGGTGCTGCCTGCGCTCCACCAGGCCGCGCTTCTCCAGGTCGTCCACCACCAGGGTCAGGTAGGGGCGGTCCGAGGCCAGCTCCGCCGCCAGCTCGCCCATCTGGGACGGCCGCTTGGCGATCCTGCGCAGCGCCTTGGCCCGGAAGAAGCTCATGCCGAGGGCCTCGGCGACCTCCTTGCGGCGCTCGTTGCGCTCCAGCACGAGGGAGCGCAGGTTGCGCCACACGCGCTCGGCGGCTTCCTCGGCCACCTCGGCCACCTCGTCCCCGGATTCCCCCGGGGCCTCCACCGCTTCCCGGCCACGTGCCTGCTCGCCGTTCGCGGGCGCCGCCGTCTCCTGCCCTGCCGTCGTCGTCACACCTTCACCGCCATCCGGTTGCCCTCCGCCTCGGGGGTGAACAGCTGTTCCGCGGTACGTGCCGCCGTGGCCTTGGCCCACCGGCCGGTGGTGAGCGTACCCAGCACGAGCACCGCCGCACCACAGGCCGCGATGATCCACCAGGCCCCGTCGTGCAGCCCGGCGGCCAGCGCCGCGCCCAGCACCGCCACGCCCAGCGACTGGCCGACCTGCCGGCTGGTCGAGGCGACCGCCGCCGCCACGCCGGCCTGCGCACGCGGCATGCCGGACACCGCGGTGTTGGTGATGGGGGCGTTGACCAGGCCGAAGCCGATGCCGAAGAGCACGTAGGAGGTGAAGAGCAGCACGTTGGACGACTGGGCGTCGAGCGCTGCGAGGAGCACGCCGCTTGCCGTCATCGTGACTCCCGCCAGCACCAGCGGGATACGCGGCCCGCGGGTGCCGACCAGGCGGCCGGACAGCGGCGCGAAGACCAGCGCCATCGCGGCCATGGGCAGCATGTACAGGCCGGCGTCCAGGGCGGACAGGCCGCGCTCGTTCTGCAGGTAGAGCGTGTTGAGGAAGAGGAAGCCGCCGAGCGCGGCGAAGCCGCAGACCGCGATCACGGTGGCGCCGCTGAAGGGCACGCTGCGGAAGAACCGGGTGTCGATCAGCGGGTCGGTCCGCCGCTTCTCGTACGTCGCCAGGCCCACCGCGGCGAGCGCGGCCACCACGAAGCAGCCCACGATCTCCGGCGAGGTCCAGCCCGCGCCCGAGCCTTCGATGATGCCGTACGTCAGGGTGCCGAGCAGGGCGATGACCAGCAGCTGGCCGACCGGGTCCACCCGCCTGGCCCGCGGGGCGCGCGACTCGGGGACGAAGCGGGCGGTCAGCGCCAGCGCGGCGAGCCCGATCGGCAGGTTGATCCAGAAGATCGACCGCCAGCCCACCGACTGCACCAGGGCGCCGCCCACGATCGGCCCGGCCGCCATGCTGATGCCGACGACCCCGCCCCACACCCCGATCGCCCGGGCGCGCTCGCGCGGCTCGGAGAAGGTGTTGGTGATGATCGACATCGCCACCGGGTTGAGCATCGACCCGCCGACCGCCTGCACCATGCGGAACGCGATCAGCCACCCCAGGCTCGGGGCCAGGCTGCACAGCAGGGACCCGGCGGTGAAGAGCACGAGCCCGGTCTGGAAGACCTTCTTACGGCCGATGCGGTCGGCCGTCGACCCGGACAGCAGCAGCAGGGACGCGATGACCAGCAGATACGCGTCGATCGTCCACTGGAGTCCGGACACCGAGGCGTGGAAGTCCTTCTGCAGCGACGGCAGTGCGACGTTCAGGATCGTGTTGTCCAGGCTGACGATCAGCAGGCTCATACAGCAGATCGCCAGGATCAGGGTGCGGCGCCGTGCGGTCGTTTCCGACATGGATGGCGTGTCCAATGATTGTGCGAGTAGAACGATTATTATCGTACAACGATTATGCGAGCCGGCCCCCCGCGGGTGACCGTCTTCTGGCCACCGCCGCGGGTACGGGACAATGGACGGCATGACCGCTGACACCCTCCTGGCCCCGTCCCTGCCCGGGCTCCTGCGGATCGGCCCGCACACCGTGCAGCCGCCGGTCGTCCTCGCGCCGATGGCCGGGATCACCAACGCGCCCTTCCGCACGCTGTGCCGGGAGTTCAGCGGGGGCAAGGGCCTGTTCGTCAGCGAGATGATCACCACCCGCGCCCTGGTCGAGCGCAACGAGAAGACCATGCAGCTCATCCACTTCGACGCCAGCGAGACGCCGCGTTCGATCCAGCTCTACGGCGTCGACCCGGTGACCGTCGGCAAGGCCGTGCGGATGATCGTGGACGAGGACCTCGCCGACCACATCGACCTCAACTTCGGCTGCCCGGTGCCCAAGGTCACCCGCAAGGGCGGCGGCTCCGCGCTGCCGTACAAGCGCAACCTGCTGCGGGCGATCCTGCGCGAGGCGGTCGGCAACGCCGGGGACCTGCCGGTCACCATCAAGATGCGCAAGGGCATCGACGACGACCACCTGACGTACCTCGACGCCGGGCGGATCGCCGTCGAGGAGGGCGTCACCGCCGTCGCCCTGCACGGCCGCACCGCCGCCCAGCACTACGGCGGCACGGCCGACTGGGACGCCATCGCCCGGCTCAAGGAGCACGTCCCCGAGATCCCGGTCCTCGGCAACGGCGACATCTGGTGCGCGGAGGACGCGCTGCGGATGATGCGGGCCACCGGGTGCGACGGTGTGGTCGTCGGCCGCGGCTGCCTGGGGCGGCCCTGGCTCTTCGGCGACCTGGTCGCCGCCTTCGAGTCCCCCGGTTCGGCCCCCGCCGCCCCCGACTTCGGCCAGGTCGCGGCGGTCATGCGGCGGCACGCCGAACTGCTCGGGCTCTGGCTCGGCGACGAGACCCGCGGGGTCGTCGACTTCCGCAAGCACGTGCCCTGGTACACGAAGGGGTTCGCCGTCGGGTCCGAGACCCGCCGCGCCCTCGCGACGGCCTCGACCCTGGCGGAACTCGACGCCCACCTCGGCGGCCTGGACCAGACCCAGCCCTGGCCGGCCCACGCGGACGGGCCTCGCGGCCGTACGGCGGCGGGCAAGCGCGTTGTCCTGCCGGACGGGTGGCTGGGCGACCCCTACGACTGCGCCACCCCGTCGTCCGACGCCGAATCCGACACCTCGGGCGGCTGAACACCCGCCGGCCGCGGGGCTGAGCGGTTCCCCTCGGCCAGGGGGCGCCCTTCCGCGGGCCGCGGTGGCCTGGGGTTCCCCTTGCGCAAGGGCGCAACCACCAGGGGCGCGGGGAACTGCGCGCCCAACCGGCCACCGGCGGGTGGTCCGTCTCCGACAGGAACAGCCCCTTTGGGCCGGTGGCGACCCGCGGGCCGGTGGTGGGCTGGTCGCGCAGTTCCCCGCGCCCCTGGGGTGGTGGCGGTCTGTCCGCCACGCGGCGGTGCGTCGTGGCTGGTCGCGCAGTTCCGCCCCCAGAGCTTCGCCTGGGGGTACCCCCAGCGCCCCTGAAAAGACTCGCGCGCCCGGGAGCGCAGAGCACCGTCCTCGAAGGGCTCGCGCGCCCGGGAGGGCAAGCCCCCCGCCCCCGGGTGGGGGTGCCCGACGCGGGTGGGGTCGGGGCACGTCCGGGGGGTGAGACCCGGACGTGATTCGTACCACGCCTGATGCAGTACGCGCTCAAATGAGCGCGCATTCGAGCGCTCCACCTCTCGAATGCGTGGCACGCAGTGCCACCCGTCCACCCTGCACAGGGTCACACCAATGCTCACTCTCCGTGGACGGGGACGCCCCGAAGCCTCGCGGAGCGAGACCTTGGGTTCGAGCCGTGAACGCACGGCAAAGCCACGGCGGCGAGCCGAATGCATTCGATCCATCGGCAGACGGGCGGTTAAGACCGTGTGTCGTGGTGATGGATGCAGTGCGGAGCCTTGGAGATGGGTACGCTCCCCGCCGTCAGGGCAACCCGGTCGCGAGGAGTCGAGGCCCAGTGTCGGCACGGCAGCAGCAGCGGAAATTCGTCTACGACTTCACAGAGGGCAACAAGGACCTCAAGGACCTGCTCGGCGGGAAGGGTGCGAACCTCGCCGAGATGACCAACCTCGGGCTTCCGGTCCCTCCCGGATTCACCATCACCACCGAGGCCTGCAAGGAGTACCTGGAATCCGGCGCGGAGCCCGCCGCGCTGCGCGACGAGGTGAGTGCGCACCTCGACGCGCTGGAGCAGCGGATGGGCAAGCGGCTCGGCCAGGCCGACGACCCGCTGCTGGTGTCCGTGCGGTCGGGCGCGAAGTTCTCGATGCCCGGGATGATGGACACCGTCCTGAACATCGGCCTGTCCGACGCCTCGGTGGCCGGGCTCGCGGCCCAGGCGGACAACGAGCGGTTCGCGTGGGACTCCTACCGCCGCCTGGTGCAGATGTTCGGCAAGACCGTGATGGGCGTCGACGGCGACCGGTTCGAGGAGTCGCTGGAGGCCGCCAAGCAGGCCAAGGGCGCGGAGAGCGACCTCGGCCTCGACGCGGCCGACCTGAAGCAACTGGTCGAGGACTTCAAGCAGATCGTCGTCGAGCAGACCGGCCGGGAGTTCCCGCAGGAGCCGCGCGAGCAGATGGACCTCGCGGTGCGCGCGGTGTTCGAGTCGTGGAACACCGACCGGGCCAAGCTCTACCGCCGCCAGGAGCGTATCCCCGGTGACCTGGGCACCGCCGTCACCGTGTGCTCGATGGTCTTCGGCAACCTCGGCCCGGACTCCGGTACGGGCGTGGCCTTCACACGCGACCCGGCCAGCGGCGCGCAGGGCACGTACGGCGACTACCTGCAGAACGCGCAGGGCGAGGACGTCGTGGCCGGCATCCGCAACACCGTGCCGCTCGCCGACCTCGAAGGCATCGACAAGACGTCGTACGACCAGCTGACGACGATCATGGAGACGCTGGAGACGCACTACCGGGACCTGTGCGACATCGAGTTCACCATCGAGCGCGGGCACCTGTGGATGCTCCAGACCCGGGTCGGCAAGCGGACCGCGGCGGCGGCCTTCCGGATCGCCACCCAGCTGGTCGACCAGGGCCTGATCACCGAGGCCGAGGCCCTGCAGCGGGTCAACGGGGCGCAGCTCAGCCAGCTGATGTTCCCGCGGTTCGACGACACGGTCGCCGAGAGCGGCGAGGTCAGGCGGATCGGCTGGGGCATCGCCGCCTCGCCGGGTGCCGCGGTCGGCAAGGCGGTCTTCGACTCGTACACCGCCGTGAAGTGGTCGCGCTCGGGTGAGCAGGTGATCCTGATCCGCCGGGAGACCAACCCCGACGACCTCAACGGCATGATCGCCGCCGAGGGCATCCTCACCTCGCGCGGCGGCAAGACCTCGCACGCGGCCGTCGTGGCCCGCGGCATGGGCAAGACGTGCGTGTGCGGGGCCGAGGAGCTGGAGGTCGACACCAAGCGGCGCAGGCTGACCGCGCCCGGTGGCGTGGTGATAGAGGAGGGCGACCTCATCTCGATCGACGGCTCCACCGGCAAGGTCTACCTGGGCGAGGTGCCCGTGGTGCCGTCGCCGGTGGTCGAGTACTTCGAGGGCCGGATGCACGCGGGTGCCGACGAGGCCGACGGCCTGGTGCAGGCCGTGCACCGGGTGATGGCGTACGCCGACCGGGTCCGCAGGCTGCAGGTACGCGCCAACGCGGACAACGCCGAGGACGCCGCGCGCGCCCGCCGCTTCGGGGCGCAGGGCATCGGCCTGTGCCGTACCGAGCACATGTTCCTCGGCGAGCGCCGCGAGATGGTCGAGCGGCTGATCCTGGCCGACACCGACGCCGAGCGGGACGAGGCGCTGGGCGCGCTGCTGCCGCTGCAGAAGGCCGACTTCATCGAGCTGTTCGAGGCGATGGACGGGCTGCCGGTGACCGTACGGCTGCTGGACCCGCCGCTGCACGAGTTCCTGCCCGACATCACCGAGCTGTCGGTGCGGGTCGCGCTCGCGGAGTCCCGCGAGGACGCCAACGAGAACGACCTGCGGCTGCTCCAGGCGGTCCACAAGCTGCACGAGCAGAACCCGATGCTGGGCCTGCGCGGGGTGCGCCTGGGCCTGGTCATCCCCGGCCTGTTCGCGATGCAGGTACGGGCCATCGCCGAGGCCGCCGCCCACCGCAAGGCCGCCAAGTGCGACCCGCGGGCCGAGATCATGATCCCGCTGGTCGGCACCGTCCAGGAGCTGGAGATCGTCCGCGACGAGGCCGACCGGGTCATCAGCGAGGTCGAGGCCGCCACCGGTACCCGGCTGCGGCTGGCCATCGGCACGATGATCGAGCTGCCGCGGGCCGCCCTGACCGCGGGCCAGATCGCCGAGGCCGCCGAGTTCTTCTCCTTCGGCACCAACGACCTCACCCAGACCGTCTGGGGCTTCTCCCGCGACGACGTCGAGGCGTCCTTCTTCACCGCCTACCTGGAGAAGGGCATCTTCGGGGTGTCGCCCTTCGAGACCATCGACAAGGACGGCGTCGGCGCGCTGGTACGCAGCGCCGCGGCCGCGGGCCGCGCCACCCGTCCCGACCTCAAGCTCGGCATCTGCGGCGAGCACGGCGGCGACCCGGAGTCCGTCCACTTCTTCCACGACGTCGGCCTGGACTACGTCTCGTGCTCGCCCTTCCGCATCCCCGTCGCCCGCCTGGAGGCCGGCCGGGCCGCCGCCCGCACCTCCTCCCCCTGACCGCCTGACCGGGCCGGCCCGGTCCACCGCCGGCGGCCCCTTGCCCTGGGGGCCGAAACCCTCACCGACCGGTGGACCCCGACCGGCCTTCCCCACCGGGGGCGGCGCTTCGTGCGGAAGCGCCGCCCCCGGCTGTTTCATGGAAGGGTCAGTGGCTGCTGCGACGACGCAGCCGGGCCGAGGCCAGGGTGGCGCCGCCGCCCAGCAGGAGCGCGCCGCCCGCGAGGCCGGCGGTGGTCGCCGAGCTGCCGGCGCCGGTCTCGGCGAGCTGCGCGGCGGGGGCCGGTGCCGGGGGGGGTGGTCGTGGCGGTCGCGGTGGGCGTGGCGGGAGCCGACGCCGTGGCCGTGGGGGTCGGGGTCGGGTCCAGGGCGTTCGTGACGTTCAGCCACGTCGAGTCGTCGCAGAACGTGGTGCCGTCGAAGGCCGGCGTGCCGGGCCGCTCGTTGACGATGACGCAGCCCTCCAGCCGTGCGCGGGCCACCGGCGCGTCGGCACGCCAGGCGACACGGACCCGGGTGGTGGACGAGCTGTCCGGGGCGACCGTGGAGTTCGGGCCGGCGAGGTAGAAGCCCTGGGCGAAGTAGTCCGCGTCCGGGTTGGTCACCGCCGGGACGGTGGTCCACTTGTCGCCCTTGAGCACCTGCACGGACGTGTACTTGTCGGTGAAGAGCACGTACGAGAGGTTCGTGTACTTCGACTTGGTGGTGTTGGTGAGCTTCGCGCCGAACTCGATCGGGGCGCCGCCCGGGGACGCGTACAGCGGCACCTCCACGAAGGAATGTGCCGGCGGTGTGACCTTGATCGTGTGCGTGTCGTCGACGTCCGCGATCAGTTCCCCTTCGGGGATCAGCGACGAGTTCAGCGTGATGTGGTCGGTGCCGCCGTTGGTGTCCCCGTGGTGCGGGGTGCCCATCGGCATGCCGATCCGCAGGTGGACGGTCTGCGTGGTGCCCGGCGCGACGGAGAAGGTCTCGGTCGTCCGGCCGTAGAACTCGCCGTAGTTGGCGTTGTACGTCAGGTCGAGCGGCTCCCACTTGCCGTTGGCGGCGAGGTAGTCCAGGGTCATGCTGTCGGCGGACACCCCGCTGCCGGTCTCCGCCGCGAAGTGCAGGTATTCGGGCACGAAGGTCGTGCCGGTGTTGCCGAACGTCTCGGTGAACTCGACGGGCCCCCCGGCGAAGCCGATCTCCGTCGGAGCGTCCACCGACAAGGTCATCTGCCGCGTGTCGTCGATGGCCAGGGCCGACGGCGCGAGGGCCAGGGCGGCGCCCGACATGACGAGTGCGACGGCCGATGCGCGCAGGGCGCGGCGGTACATGGTGCGGTTCAACGGATCCCCCCAAGGATGCGTGATGCGGCCGGGCCTGTCGGGCCGGCCGGCGAAGTGACAGCGGGTCTTCTTCAGCCGAAGTCCGTGTCGCAAGGAGAGACAGGGGAGCCCGCCAAGTAGTTGTCCTCGAAAATGTCTTGGATCCGTAACAGACCGCGGGGAGCGGGCGTTGGGGCGCGGGCGGGTGCCGGGCGGCCCGCGGGCGGGTGCCGGCCGATCTGGTTTCCGAATATTTCGATAGCGTAACCGAATCTTTTTATGCTCCAGGAAGAGAATCGACACCGCTGGGACGCGGACGGACGTCACCTCGCCGGGCTACGATCGCTGCCATGAGTGCCACGATTCCCCAGCCTTCGCACGATGACCAGTCGGGAACCATCGGCGAGGGCACGGCGACGCTCGCCGAGATCGCCCGGGCCGCCGGGGTCTCGGCTCCGACTGTTTCGAAAGTGCTCAACGGCCGCGGTGACGTGGCCCCCGCCACCCGCAGCCGGGTCGAGGACCTGCTGCGCCGGCACGGCTACCAGCGCCGCCGCGGGAGTATGCAGCCCGCTCCGCTGCTCGACCTGGTCTTCCACGAGCTGGAGAACTCCTGGGCGATGGAGGTGATCAGGGGCGTCGAGCGGGTGGCCGGGCAGGAGGGTCTGAGTGTGGTGCTGTCGGAGTCCGCGGGCCGCCTCACCCCGGGCCAGACCTGGGTGGACGGGGTGCTCGCCCGCCGGCCGACCGGCGTCATCCTGGTGCTGTCCGGACTCGACCCGGCGCAGCGGGCGCAGCTGATCAGCCGCGACATACCGTTCGTGGTGCTCGACCCGGCCGGCGACCCGGGCGAGGACGTGCCCGCGATCGGCGCGACCAACTGGCAGGGCGGCCTCGCCGCCACCCGCCACCTGCTGGACCTCGGCCACACCAGGATCGCCGTCATCGGCGGCCCCGCGCGGATGATGTGCAGCAGGGCCAGGATCGACGGATACCGGGCCGCCCTGGAGACCGCGGGGGTGCGCTTCGACCCGGATCTGGTGGTCGCGGGCGACTTCAACCACGAGACGGGCTACACGGCCGGGCTGGAGCTGCTGCGCAGGCCCGACCGCCCCACGGCCGTCTTCACCGGCGATGATCTCCAGGCGCTCGGCCTCTACGAGGCGGCCCGCGAGCTGGGCCTGTCGATCCCGCGCGACCTGAGCGTGGTCGGCTTCGACGACCTGCCGCTCGCCACCTGGATCAGCCCGCCGCTGACCACCGTGCGGCAGCCGCTGACGGAGATGGCGGAGGCGGCCGCGCGGCTGGTGCTCGACCTGAGCCGCGGCCGGGAGCCCAGCACGCTGCGGGTGGACCTGGCGACCAGGCTGGTGGAGCGCAGCAGCACGGCGCCGCCGGCCGCCGCCGCCCAGGCCGCCGCCGGGGACTCCGCGGACGCGTGACGCACGGTCCGGCCGCGCAGATCGGGAAGAAGGCCGAAACATTCGGCGGTTTCCCGGTCCGCGCGGCCGGCGTCGCCCGCCCGGGAGGCACGGGCGGCGCCTGATCCCTTCGCTGTGCAGAGAGGTGCCGGCCCATGCTGTCGAAGCGAGCCCTGGGAGTCGTCGCGGGAGGGTCGGCCGTGGCGCTGCTCGCCCTGGCCGCCGTGCTGGTGGCCCACCGGTCCTCCGGCGGCGGCCCGTCCGGCACCGCGGCGCAGGGCGCAAGGCCCACCGCCGCCACCGTCCCGCTGCGCGACCTGGCGGCCGCCCGGGGCATCCACCTGGGCACCGCGCTGGCCGCGACCCGGCTCACCGGCACCCCCGGGTCGATCGCCGCCCGGCAGTTCGACGCGGTCACCCCGGAGAACGAGATGAAGTGGGAGAGCGTCGAGCCCGAGCGCGGGACCTACGACTGGGCGGCGGGCGACGCGATCGTCGCGTTCGCGAAGGCGCACGGCATGCAGGTACGCGGTCACAACCTGGTGTGGCACAGCCAGCTGCCGGAGTGGCTGACCACCGGCGACTTCAGCGACGACGAGCTGCGGGCCGTGATGCTCAAGCACGTCACCGACGAGGTCACCCACTACAAGGGGCGGATCGCCGCCTGGGACGTCGTCAACGAGCCCTTCACGGACGACGGCGGCTACCGCGCCGGGCTCTGGTACCGCCGGCTCGGGGTCTCCTACATCGCGGACGCCTTCAGGGCCGCGCACGCCGCCGACCCGGCCGCGAAGCTGTACCTCAACGACTACGGCATCGAGGGCATCGGTCCGAAGAGCGACGCGATGTACGCACTGGCGACGTCGCTGAAGCAGCAGGGCGTGCCGATCGACGGGGTCGGCTTCCAGGCGCACTTCGCCCTCGGCCGCGTGCCCGCCGACTTCCGGGCGAACCTGCAGCGCTTCGCCGGCCTCGGCCTGGACGTGGCCGTCACCGAGCTCGACGTACGGATGCCGACCCCGCCCGACGCCGCCTCGCTGCGGCAGCAGGCCGACGACTACGACGCGGTGCTGCGCGCCTGCCTGGCCGTCGCCCGCTGCCGCGGCGTCACCGTCTGGGGCTTCAGCGACGCCACCTCATGGGTGCCCGGCGCCTTCCACGGCCAGGGCGCCGCCACCCCCTACGACGCGCACTACCGGCCCAAGCCCGCGTACGACGCCATCGCGGCGGCGCTCCTGGCCGGCCGCGGCTGACCCCGGGGAGCGGTCAGGCCCGCGCGGGCTCCACCCGCACCGGGTAGCTGGCCACCGCCACCGTGTCGTCGTCGAGGCAGCGCCCGTCCGCGAGGTCGAAGCGCTGCTTGAGCAGCGGCGAGGCGACGTAGGTACGGTCCTGGACCGTGCCGAGCAGGCCGTGGCTGAGCACGCCCGCGCCGGTGAAGGGGTCCACGTTGCCGATCGCGTAGAGCCGCCCCGAACGGTCGAGGAAGAGCGCGGCCTGCCGCCCGTCGGGCAGCAGCGCGGCCACCCCGCGGCCCGGCAGCAGCTCCTCGGCGGAGCAGACCGCCAGCCAGCCGTCCGCGGTGCGCAGTTCGACCGTGCCGCGCAGGGCGGTGGCGGGGGAGGAGAGGTCGGTCGTGGCGGTCATGCGGTCACCGTTTCTGTCAGGGCCAGCAGGATCGGCTCGGGCTTGATCTGGCCGCGCTCCGGAACGAAGCGGACGGTCGGGTCGGGGGTGTCGGGCGCGTTGACGAAGGACACGAAACGGCTCAGCCGCTCCGGGTCGTTGATGGTGTCCGCCCACTCGTCGCGGTAGCCGGCGACGTGCGCGGCCATCAGGGCCTCCAGCTCGTCGCAGATGCCCAGCGAGTCGTGGACGACGACGTCGCGCACGTGGTCCAGGCCGCCCGCGATGCGCTGCAGCCACACGCTGGTGCGCTCCAGCGGCTCGGCGGTACGGATGTAGAACATCAGGAAGCGGTCGATGAGCCGCACCAGTTCGGCGTCCGAGAGGTCCTGCGCCAGCAGGTCGGCGTGCCGCGGAGTGGCGCCGCCGTTGCCGCCGACGTACAGGTTCCAGCCGTTGGCGGTGGCGATCACCCCGAAGTCCTTGCTCTGCGCCTCCGCGCACTCGCGGGCGCAGCCGGAGACAGCCGACTTGAGCTTGTGCGGCGAGCGCAGGCCCCGGTAGCGCAGCTCCAGGTCGATCGCCATCCTGACGCTGTCCTGCACGCCGTAGCGGCACCAGGTCTGCCCCACACAGGACTTCACCGTCCGCAGCGCCTTGCCGTACGCGTGGCCCGACTCGAAGCCGGCGTCCACCAGCCGTGTCCAGATCAGCGGCAGCTGCTCCACCCGGGCGCCGAACAGGTCGATGCGCTGGCCGCCGGTGATCTTCGTGTAGAGGCCGAAGTCGCGCGCCACCTCGCCGATCACGATCAGCCGCTCGGGGGTGATCTCACCGCCGGGGATGCGCGGCACGATCGAGTACGAGCCGTTCTTCTGCATGTTGGCCAGGAAGTGGTCGTTGGTGTCCTGCAGCGCGGCCTGCTCGCCGTCCAGGACGTGCACGCTCGCGCCGACAGTGGCGGCCAGCGAGGCCAGGATCGAGGCGACGGCCGGCTTGCAGACCTCGCAGCCGTCGGTGCCGCGCGCGCCCTCCCGGCCGTGGGCGTCCAGCAGTTCGCGGTAGGAGGAGATCCGCAGCGCGAGCACGATCTCGTACAGCTCGGCGCGGGTCTGCGCGAAGTGCGGGCACAGGCCCTTGTCCACCTCGACGCCGCCTGCCTCCAGCTCCGCGGTCACCAGCTGGCCCAGCACCTTCACGCAACTGCCGCAACTGGAACCGGCCTTGGTGCACTTCTTCACGTCCGGCACGCTGGTGCAGTCATGGTCGGTGACGGCGCCGCGGATCGCGCCCTTGGTCACGTTGTTGCAGCTGCAGATCACCGCCTCGTCGGGCAGCGCGGTCGGGCCGAGGGTGACCGGGGCGCCCGCGCCGGCCGGCAGCACCAGGTGCTCCGGCGCGACCGGCGGCACCGAACCCGTCAACGGCCGCAGCACACCGTACGATTCGACGTCGCCGACCAGGATGCCGCCCAGCAGCGTCCCGTCGGAGCCGACCACCAGCTTGCGGTAGATCCCGGAACGGGCGTCGGAGTAGCGGACGTCGAGGCAGCCGTCGGTGGTGCCGTGCGCGTCGCCGAAGCTCGCCACGTCCACGCCCAGCAGCTTGAGCTTGGTCGACAGGTCGGCGCCGGTGAAGGAACCCGCGTCGCCCGCGATGGTCCGCGCCGCCGTCTCGGCCATCTCGTTGCCGGGCGCCACCAGGCCGTAGACCCGGCCGTCGGAGGCGAGCGCGCACTCGCCGATCGCGAAGACCGCCGGGTCCTGCGTACGGCACTGCTCGTCCACGACGATGCCGCCGCGCTCGCCGACCGGCAGCCCGCAGTCCCGCGCCAGGTCGTCCCGCGGGCGGACGCCGGCGGAGAAGACCACCATGCCGGTGGGCAGCACCGAGCCGTCGGACAGGGCCATCCCGCTGACCCGGCCGTCGTCGCCGACGGCGATCTCCTGCGTGCCGACGCCGGTGTGCACGGTCACCCCGAGCCCCTCGACGCTGCGCCGCAGCGCCTGGCCGCCGCCCTCGTCGACCTGCACCGGCATCAGGCGCGGCGCGAACTCCACGACGTGCGTGTCGAGTCCGAGGCCCCTGAGCGCGCCCGCCGCCTCAAGTCCCAGCAGCCCGCCGCCGACCACCGCACCGCTGCTGACGCCCTGCGCGTACGCCTCGATCGCCAGCAGGTCCTCGATGGTGCGGTAGACGAAGCAGCCGTCGGCGTCCTTGCCCGGCACCGGCGGGACGAACGGGTACGAGCCGGTGGCCAGCACCAGCGTGTCGTAGCCCACCGTCAGGCCCGAACGGGCCGTCACCGTACAGGACTCGCGGTCCACTGCGACCGCCGGGTCGCCCACGTGCAGCTCGATGCCGTGCCGCGCCATGAAGCCGTCCTCGACCATCGACAGGTCCTCGGGGCTGGCTCCTTCGGAGAAGTACGACGTCAGGTGCACCCGGTCGTACGCCGGGCGCGGCTCCTCGCACAGCACGACGACCCGCGCCCGCTCGGTCACCCCGCGGTCGGCGAGGGCTTCGAGGAAGCGCTGGCCGACCATCCCGTGACCGACCAGCACGATCGTGTTGTCCCTGGTGTTGCGGCTCGTAGCCGTGGTGACAGCCATGCTCAGAAACCTCCGTCGTCGGCCATGCCCCGAGCCTGGGCCGCGGCTGTTTCCCACCCGCATCCCCGCCATTAACCGAAAGGAACGGTGCGCTCATCCGCCCCCGCGCCGGACTGTGAGCCGGTCCTGTGGGCGGTGACCGGATCGTTCCGCACCGGGTCGCGATCGTGTCTGGCGGCGGCACCGCCGCGTCGCGCAGGATTCCGGCTATGACAGCCATCGGTAACACCGCGAACACCGCGCTCATCGTCGTCGACGTCCAGGAGTCCTTCAGGCAGCGGGACAGCTGGCAGGCCGCCTCCGACCCCGACGTGGCCGACAAGGTCGCCCTGCTGGTCGAACACTCCCGGCTGCACGGCCACCTGGTGGTGTGGGTGCTGCACTCCGAGCCCGGCAGCGGCACCGTCTTCGACCCCGCGCTCGGCCACGTCCGGCCGATCGAGGGGCTGGCCCCCGCGCCCGGCGAGCCGGTGCTCACCAAGACGTCGCACAACGCCTTCACCACGACCAACCTGCAGCAGATCCTGACCGAGCGGGGCATCCGCGCCCTGACCACCTGCGGCATCCGCACCGAGCAGTGCGTCGAGACCACCACCCGGCTGGCGAGCGACCTCGGCTACGACGTCACCTTCGTCGTCGACGCCACCGCCACCGAGCCCATCGCGCACCGCGACGCGCCCGCAGGGCGCCCGATCGCCGAGGTGCTCGCCGACCCGCGTACGCTGCTGCCCGCCGAGATCATCGCCCGTACCGAATACGCGCTGGCGGGTCGCTTCGCCACCGTCACCACCGTCAAGGAGCTGACCGGATCGTGAGCCGGGTGGTCTTCCTGCTCGTCCCGCGGCTGCATCTGCTCGACCTCGCGGGACCCGCCCAGGTGTTCTCCACCGCCGCCGACCAGGGCCTCGGACACACCTTGCACTACGCGGCCGAGCAGGCGGACGTACCCACCGCGCAGGGCATCGCGCTGCGCGCCGACCCGGTGCTGCCCGCGCTCGGCGCGGGCGACCTGATCCTCGTGCCCGGCTGGCGCTCGCACAGCCTGCGCGACAACGGGCGGCTGGCCCCCGCCACCCTCGACTGGCTGCGCGACCACCACGCGGCGGGCGGCACCGTCGCGAGCGTCTGCGCGGGGGCCGACGCGCTGGGCCGCGCCGGCCTGCTCGACGGCCGCCGCTGCACCACCCACCACGACGTCCAGGACGAACTGGCCCGCCGCTACCCGCGGGCCACCGTCGTACGCGACGTCCTCTACGTCGTCGACGGCCGGGTCGTCACCTCCGCCGGCATCGCCAGCGGCATCGACCTGGCCCTGCACCTGGTCGCCGTGCAGCACGGCCCCGGCGCCGCGGCGCGCATCGCCCGCGAGATGGTCGTCTACGCCCGCCGCAACGGCGACGAGCAGCAGACCAGCGCGATGCTCAGGCACCGCTCCCACGTCAGCGACGCGGTCCACCGCGCCCAGGACCTCATCGACGCCCGCTACGGCGACCGCCTCGCCCTCGCCGACCTGGCCACCGCCACCGGCCTGAGCGAACGCACCCTCACCCGCCGCTTCTCCGCGGCCACCGGCCTGACACCGCTGCGCTACCAGCACGAGTTGCGCATCGAACGTGCGGAACACCTCATCGCCCACGGCACGACGGTGGAGTCCGCGGCGCGGGCGGTGGGCTTCCAGGACGCGAGGATGCTGCGCAGGCTCAGGGCGCGGACGCCGTGACCGTCACCGCCGGGCTGTGGCGGACGGGGAAGTTGACGGAGTTCGCGATGAAGCACAGCCGGTGGGCGTCGGCGTGCAGGGCGGCGGCCTTCTCCGCCATGGCCGCGTCGGCGACCTCCACCGCCGGGTGCAGCACCGCCTCGGTGAAGTGCCCGCCGCCGTCCGGGGTCTGGACCATCGTGCCGGCGGCCTGGTCGGTGTAGCCGGTCACCGTCACGCCGTTGACCGCGCACAGGTGCAGATACGCCATCATGTGGCACTGCGACAGGGCGGCGAGCAGCAGCAGTTCGGGATTCCAGCGGCTCGCGTCCCCGCGGAAGGCCGGGTCGGACGACCCGAGCAGGACCGGCACGCCGGGGGCTGACACCTCGTGGGCGCGCTCGTAGGCGCGGTAATTACTCGTGCCCGAGCCGAGGTTGCCGGTCCACACCAGGTCGGTGCGGTAGGTGTGGGTGTTCGCTGACGCCATCAGGGCGGGTCCTTTCAGCCGCAGGTGTCGAGTACGTGCCGGCGGGCGATACCGGCTGCGTCCGCTGCCCGGCCCTCGGTGATCGCGGCCAGCAGATCGCGGTGCTGGCCGTTCACCAGCGCCGGTCGGTGCGGCGGGTCGAGCGAGGCGCGCGTGGAGACCACGATCTGGTCCCACAGGCGCTCCAGGACGGCCTGCGCGGGGGCGTTCGCGGACAGGGCCGCGATGCGGCTGTGGAAGCGGCGGTTGTACGTCACCGCCTCCGCGAAACGGCCCGCCGCGGTGGCCTCCTCCGTCAGGGCCGTGTCCGCCTCCAGCGCTGTCAGCTCCGCCGGGGCGATCCGGCCTGCGGCCTGGCGTTCCGCGGCCAGCTCCGCGGTCAGCGCCTCCAGCGCCGCCCGCACCCGGTAGGTGTCCCGGAGCGCCGCCGCGTCCAGCGCCGTCACCACGACGCCGCGGCCGTCCGCGCTCCTGACCAGGCCGTCGGCCTCCAGCCCCCGCAGTGCCTCCCTGACCGGCGTCCGGCTCATCGCCAGCACGCCGGCGACCTCCGTCTCGGTCAGCCGCTCCCCGGGCGCGTACGCGCCCCCCACGATCAGCTCCCGCAATCGCGCGTGCGCTGCGTCTGTCTGCTGCATGCCACCAGCGTACCGCGTGCACGGTATGCATTGCATGCAGCCCCCGCGGGAGTGCCCTTGCGCTGCGCGCGTGCCTGGCAAGCCACGATGCGGCCGCAGGTAAGGGATGCGCCGCAGGGGGCACTCACCTGGGGCGCGGGGAACTGCGCGCTCAGCCGCCGTGGCGGGAAAGACGACCGCTTACCCGCAAGGGGCACTCACCCCCCCGGGGGTCCCGGGGTATGCGTACCCGGGGAGGGGGCTCAGGGCTGTGCCAGGGCAGCGGGTATGTGGGGGTCCGGGGGTCCCAGGAAGCGGGGCGACGGGTGGACGGCGGCGTCCACCGCCGCCTTCCCGGCGGCAAGGATCTCGCGGGCGCCGCCCGCGAACCACGTCACGTCGTGCGGCTCGTCGACGCCGACGCCGTAAACGTCGAGGCCCGCCGCCTCGCAGAGGGCCACGGCCCGCCGGATGTGAAAGCCCTGGCTGACCAGAACCGCCCGCCGCACCCCGAAAACGCGCTTCGCGCGACTGCACGAGTCCCACGTGTCGAACCCCGCGTCGTCGACGACCACCCGGTCGGACGGCACCCCGTGGGCGACGAGATACGTCCGCATCGCGCCGGGCTCGTCGTACGCCGTGCGGCTGTTGTCCCCGGTGACGAGCAGCACCCGCACCTTCCCGGCCCGGTACAGCTCGGCCGCCGCGTCGAGCCGGTGCGCGAGGTACGGCGACGGGTGGCCGCCGTTGAGGCCCGCGCCGAAGACGACGCCGACGGGCTCGGCCGGTACGTCGGCCAGGTCGCGCACCCGCCCGCCGCCCGCGAGCTGGACCCACACCGCCGGCAGCAGCCCGACCGTGCAGAGCGCCGCGATCACCTGCACGGTGCGCCGCCACCCCGTGCGGGTCCGTGGCAGCCGCAGTCCACGCATGCCGTACCCCCCTCGTCACGGTGTCCGACGCGGCAGGAGCACCCCCGGTTGCGGCCTCGTGCGGCATCCTCTGAGGAACGCGGCCCGCATCGCAGAGCCCGGAGGCCCCCGTGACCGACCGCCGTCTGCCGTTCTTCGTCTACGGCACGCTGCTGCCCGGTGAGCGCAACCACCGGCTGCTGGCCGGGCGTACCCGCTCGTGGACCCCGGCGGTGCTGCCGGGCGCGCTGATCTTCCGCGGCCCGGGGTATCCCTTCGCCGTGGCGGACCCGGCGGGTGCGGGAGTGGTGCACGGCGAGGTAGTGGACATAGCCGAGGCAATGTACGACGCCGTTCTCGCCGACCTGGACCGCCTGGAGGACTACACGCCGGGCGACCCCGCGAACCGCTACGAGCGGGTGAGCCGGGCGGTGCGCGGCGAGCGCGGGCAGACCGAGGCGTGGGTGTACCTGGCAGGCCCCGTCACCACCAGGGACCTGCTGCCGAGCGCCGACCGCATCCCCGGCGGCGACTGGCGCAACCGCGACAAGCTCACCGGCGGCGGCACCGGCCTGTGATGCCCGGGCAAAGATCCGTGACCCTTGCGCAACGGCGACGCAACGCCTTTCGCGCACCATGGACGTATGACATTCATCCGCCCCGCCCTGGTGGCCGTCGCCCACGGCAGCCGTGACCCCCGCGCGCTGCCGGCCGTGCGCGCGCTGCTCGAACGGGTGAGGGCGGCGAGGCCCGGCCTTGACGTAAGGCTCGGCCATGTCGAGCTGAACGAGCCGCTGCTCCCCGACACCCTTGCCGCGCTGCGCGGCGAAGCCGTGCTGGTGCCGCTGCTGCTGGGCCGCGGCCACCACGTCAAGCACGACCTGCCCACGGCCCTGTCCGCGGCGCACTGGCTGCGCGGCACGGTCGCCGCCCCGCTCGGCCCGCACCCGCTGCTCGCGGCGGTCCTGCACGACCGGCTGCTCGCGGCGGGCTGGCCGCCCGGCCCGGGTGCAGCGGCGGGGCGTGCCGTCGTCCTGGCCGCCGCCGGGTCGCGGGACCCGGACTCAGCCGCCGACACCGGGCGCATGGCGGAGATGCTCGCCGCCCGCCTCGGGGTGCCCGTGCTGCCCGCGTACGCCTCCGCCGCCGCACCCACCGTCGGCGACGCGGTCGACGCGCTCGCCGCCCGCGGCATCGATCCGCGGCACATTGCGGTGGCGTCGTACTTCACCGCGCCCGGGCGGTTCGCCACCCAGACGTCCGCGGCGGCGCCCTGGATCGCGGCGGCACCGCTCGGCGCGCACGAGGCGATGGCCCGGCTCGTCCTGCACCGCTACGACGAGGCCGTACGCGCGCTGCGCGCGCCCGCGCGGCTGCCCCTGCTGCTCGCCCGCGCGAGCTGAAACAGCCGCTCGCCCGCTACCGTCGGGCGCATGGACCGCGATGACCTGCGTCTGGGCACTTACGAGCGCTACGGCCCCTACGGGGCGGCCGACACGGACCGTTACGTCCCCGAGCCGGACAAGCGCCCCGGGCGTACCGCCTTCCAGCGCGACCGGGCCAGGGTGCTGCACTCCGCCGCGCTGCGCCGTCTCGCGGGAAAGACGCAGGTCGTCGACCCGGGCGTCAGCGACGCCGCCGTGCCCGACACGAGCCCGCGCACCCGGCTCACGCACTCGCTGGAGTGCGCGCAGGTCGGCCGCGAACTGGGCGCGGCCCTCGGCTGCGACCCCGACCTGGTCGAGACCGCGTGCCTGGCGCACGACCTGGGGCACCCGCCCTTCGGGCACAACGGCGAGATGGTGCTGGCCGAGATCGCCGCGGACTGCGGGGGCTTCGAGGGCAACGCGCAGAGCCTGCGGCTGCTCACCAGGATCGAACCCAAGCGGTTCGCGTCCGCGGACGTGAGCGTGGGGCTGAACCTCACCCGGGCGGCGCTCGACGCCGCCACCAAATACCCGTGGCCGCGGGGCGGCAACCCGGGTGCGCCCGGGAGCCCCAAATTCGGGGTCTACGAGGACGACCTCCCCGTCTTCGGCTGGGTGCGGCAGGACGCGCCGGACGGCAGGCAGTGCTTCGAGGCGCAGGTCATGGACTGGTCCGACGACGTCGCGTACTCCGTGCACGACGTCGAGGACGGCCTGCAGGCCGGGCACATCGACCCCCGCGCACTGACCTCGGGTCCCGAGCGGGGGGAGGTCTTCGCGTGCGCCGCGGCCCGTTACGCGCCCTCCGACGCCTCGCCCGAGGAACTGGCCGCCGCCCTCGACCGGCTGCTCGCCCAGCCGTGGTGGCCGGGCCACTACGACGGCACCGCCCTCGACCAGGCCCGCCTCAAGGACGCGGCCTCGCAGCTCATCGGGCGCTTCTGCCTCGCCGCCGAGGGCGCGACGCGCGAGCGGTACGGCACGGCCCGGCTGACGCGGTACGGGGCCGAGCTCGTCGTGCCGCGCGAGCAGCGGCTGGAGTGCGCCGTCCTGAAGGCCGTGGCCGACTGCTACGTCATGCAGCGGGCCGCGCAGGCGCGCAGGCGTGCCGAGCAGCGCGTCGTCATCGCCGAGCTTGCAGCCGCGCTGCTGGCCCGAGCGCCCATAGGGCTCGACCCGCAGTTCGCGGCGATCTTCGCTGCCGCTCCGGACGACGCGGCTCGGCGGCGTGCCGTCGTCGACCAGATCGCGTCCCTCACGGACGCGGCCGCGACGGCGTTGCACGCACGCCTTACGCGGTGACCGCTGTCCCCCCGCCCAGCCCCTCCCGGCCGTCTCCGGGACCTTCCCCCGGTGGCGGGTTGCGCGCGCAGTTCCTCGCGCCCCTAAGGTCATGCCCCTTGCGGCGGGCTGGCATCTTTCGCGCGGCCAGCCCCCAGCGGGGCGCGGTCCCGGGGGACGGATGAGGGCAGGACGGGGGGTGCCCCGGGAAGACATGGCGTGGCGCTCTTCCCGAGGGGCGCGGCGTGAGGGACGCTCACGGGTAAGGAAAGACAGGCAGGGGAGGCGCACAGTGGTGGACGCACACCAGACCTTCGTGATCGTCGGAGCAGGGCTCGCCGGGGCGAAAGCCGCGGAGACGCTGCGCTCCGAGGGATTCACCGGCCGGGTGATACTGATCGGGGACGAGCGCGACCACCCGTACGAACGGCCACCCCTGTCCAAGGGGTATCTGACGGGCAGCGCGGAGCGCGACTCCGCCTTCGTGCAGCAACCCGGCTGGTACGCGGAACACGACGTCGAACTGCACCTGGGCCAGCCCGTGGTGCATCTGGACAAGAAGACCCGCACCATCACCCTCGGCGACGGTTCGACGCTCATCTACGACAAGCTGCTGCTCGCGACCGGCTCGGAGCCGCGGCGGCTGGACATCCCGGGTACGGACCTGGCCGGCGTGCACCACCTGCGCCGGCTCGCGCACGCGGACCGGCTCAAGCACGTACTGACCAGCCTCGGCCGGGAGAACGGCCACCTGGTGATCGCCGGGGCCGGCTGGATCGGCCTGGAGGTGGCAGCCGCGGCCCGCGGCTACGGCGCCGAGGTGACCGTGGTGGAGCCCGGCCCGACCCCGCTGCACGGGGTGCTCGGCCCGGAGCTGGGAGCGGTCTTCACCGACCTGCACGTCGAGCACGGCGTCCGCTTCCACTTCGGCGCGCGGCTGACCGAGATCACCGGGCAGGACGGCATGGTCCTGGCCGCCCTCACCGACGACGGCCAGGAGCACCCGGCGCACGACGTGCTCGCCGCGATCGGCGCGGCCCCGCGCACCGCGCTGGCGGAGGTCGCGGGCCTGGCGCTGGTCCCGCGGGAGGAGGGCGGCGGCATCGCGGTGGACGCCTCCCTGCGCACCTCGGACCCGGACATCTTCGCGGCGGGCGACGTCGCGAACGCCGAGCACCCGCTGCTGGGAGGCCGGCTGCGGACCGAGCACTGGGCGAACGCCCTGAACGGCGGCCCCGCGGCCGCGAAGGCCATGCTCGGCCGCGAGGTGTCCTACGACCGCGTGCCGTACTTCTTCTCCGACCAGTACGACCTGGGCATGGAGTACTCGGGCCACGCGGTCCCCGGCTCGTACGACCAGGTGGTGTGCCGCGGCGATCTCGGAAAGCGGGAGTTCATCGCCTTCTGGCTGCGCGACCGCCGGGTGCTGGCGGGCATGAACGTCAACGTCTGGGACGTGACCGAGCAGATCCAGCAGCTGATCCGCTCCGGCCGACAGGTGGACCCCGAGGCGCTGTCGGACCCGTCGGTCCCGCTAACCTCGTTCCTGGACTGACCAGGAAGGACGCCCCGCCATGCCCGTTTCGCGCACCGCCGTCGTACCCGTCGAGGAGATATTCGCCCTGCGGTGGGCGGTGCTGCGGACCGGGCTGCCGCGGGAGACCGCGATCTACCCGGAGGACGCGCTGCCCGGCACCTTCCACGTCGCCGCCTACGACGAGGCCGGCGCCGTCCAGGGCTGCGCCACCTTCTTCCCCGACGCCCTTCCGGGCGAGGCGGCCACAGCGTACCGCTTCCGCGGTATGGGCAGCGCGCCCGAGGTGCGCGGCCAGGGCTTCGGCGGCGCCGCGCTCACCGCGGGCCTGCGCGAGAGCGCGGCCCGCGGCGCGGCCGTGGTGTGGTGCAACGGCCGGATCGCGGCCACCGGCTTCTACCACCACCTGGGCTTCACGGCCGTCGGCGAGGAGTTCACGATCGAGCCGAGCGGCCCGCACTACGTCTTCGTGACGAAGGACCTCGACCGGCCGTGACCGCGCGGCCGTGACCGCGGCGGCGGAAGCTGTCCGAGCCGAGCCGTAGACTTCACGCGTGGCGGGCAGGATCAGGGACGACGACGTGAAGGCGGTACGGGACGCCGTCCCGATCGACGCCGTCGTCTCCGAGTACCTCCAGTTGAAGAACGCCGGCGGCGGCAATCTGAAGGGCCTGTGCCCCTTCCACGACGAGAAGTCGCCGTCCTTCCAGGTCAGCCCGTCCAAGGGCCTCTTCCACTGCTTCGGCTGCGGCGAGGGCGGTGACACCCTGGCCTTCGTGATGAAGGTCGACCACCTGTCCTTCACCGAGGCCGTCGAGCGGCTGGCCGGGCAGGCCGGCATCACCCTGCGGTACGAGGAGGGCGGGCACGTGCCCGGCCGCCAGCAGGGCGAGCGCATCAGGCTGGTCGAGGCGCACCGGGCGGCCGCCGCCTTCTACGTCGAGCAACTGGGCGGAGCCGAGGCCGAGATCGGCCGGCAGTTCCTGGCCGCGCGGGGCTTCGACCAGGCCGCGGCCGAGCACTTCGGGGTCGGGTACGCCCCCGCCGGGTGGGACCACCTGGTGCGGTTCCTGCGCGGGAAGGGCTTCTCCGACAAGGAGCTGATCACCGCGGGGCTGGCCCTGGAGAGCCGCCGCGGCGGTGCGATCGACCGTTTCCGCGGCCGGCTGATCTGGCCGATCAGGGACATCACCGGCGAGGTGATCGGCTTCGGCGCGCGCAAGCTGCGCGAGGACGACCAGGGGCCGAAGTACCTGAACACCTCGGAGACCCCGCTCTACCGCAAGTCCCAGGTGCTCTATGGCATCGACCTGGCCAAGAAGGAGATCGCCAGGACCGGGCGGGCGGTCGTGGTGGAGGGCTACACCGACGTGATGGCCTGCCACCTGGCCGGGGTCACCACCGCCATCGCCACCTGCGGTACGTCCTTCGGCGGCGACCACATCAAGATCCTGCGCCGCCTGCTGATGGACAACGCCACCTCGGAGGTCGTCTTCACCTTCGACGGCGACGAGGCCGGGCAGAAGGCGGCGCTGCGGGCGTTCGAGGACGACCAGAAGTTCGCCGCCGAGACGTCCATCGCGGTCACCCCCGGCGGTATGGACCCCTGTGAACTGCGGCTCGCCGAGGGCGACGCGGCGGTGCAGCGGCTGATCGACGGGCGCACCCCGCTGTTCGCGTTCGCGCTGCGCTCGATCGTGTCGCGCTACAACCTGGACACCGACGAGGGCCGGGTCGCGGCGGTCGACGCGGCCGTCCCCGTGGTCGCGGCGATCAAGAACCAGGCGCTGCGCGACCGTTACGCGATCCGGCTGGTCGGCATGGCGGGCATCGGCACGCAGGCCGAGGAGGTCTCGATGATCCGCCGGGTGCGGGCGATGTCCCGCGCCCGCGCGGCCGGCGGCGGCGCCACGACGGGCCGCCCGGAGTACGCCCGCCGACCCGAGCGCGGGCCGGCCGCCACCGCACCGTCCCCGCAGAACGTGCCGCGCGGGCCGCGCCTGGACCTGCGCAGCCCCGCGCACCGGGTGGAGCGCGAGCTGCTGAAGCTGGCCCTGCAGTATCCGGCGCTGGTCTCCCCGGCTTTCGACGCCTACGGCGAGGACGAGTTCACCGGCCCGCCCTACGTCCAGGTGCGCCGGGTGATCGCCGAGGTCGGCGGGGTGGAGCAGGCGGACGCGGAATTCCTGATCCGGGTGCGCGAGGCCGCGCCCGACGACACCGTACGGATGATGGTGACCGAGCTGGCGGTGGAGCCGGTCATGCACAAGTCCCCGGAGTTCTACGCGGGCGAGGTGCTGGTGCGGGTGCGCCTGCTGGCCGTCGAGCGCCGCGTCGCCCAGGTCCACGCGACCCAGGCCCGCCTCACGGCCCAGGGCGTCCGCCCGGACGCCCCCGAGGTCACCGCGGCCCTCGGCGAGTTGTGGGCGCTCCAGCAGTACGGGCAGCGACTGCGGGAGCAGGGCGCGGCGGCGCTGTAGGCCGCCCGGACTCGGGGGAGTTCCCCGTTCGCCGGCTCCCGCTCCGCCGCGGGTGCCAGACTGAAGCCGGCCACCTCCCTGCCGGAGGGGGTCTGCCGGCCGTCCGGCCTCCGGGACGGCGAGTACCGCGGGAAGGGTGCGACCCTCATACAGCAGAGCAGGCAGAAGGCCCGGGTACTGGCCCGGGTCTCCCTGGCGCTCCTGGTCCCTGTCGCCGTCTTCGCCGGCTTCAGCGGCCACGTGTGGGTGACGGCCGGTCTCGCAGTCGCCGCCCTGGGAACGGCTCCGCGCGCCTTCTAGGCGATGCGCTCCATTGAGGCCACGCGCGGCATGCTCAGGGGTGAGCGTGGCGGAACGAACGCGAAGCGTGACGGAAAACGAAAAAGCGGGCGCACGACCCTCGTGGCATCGGCCCTGCGTGGGCCACACTGGGTGACGGCCCAGAGCCCGCCTCGGCTCCCTCCCGAGCCTTCTCCGAGCCCTCTCAGAGCCCAATGTCGCGCTCACCGCGGAGGTCGCTTCCGTGCAGACGCAAACCAGAACAGCTCATGCCAGGGTGCCGGAGCAGCGCGCAGAGCCGGAACCGCCGCTCGACGAGACGCCGAACTTCGAACCGACCGACGACGCCGCGGCGGAACCCGTGGCCGACCCCGTGGCCGAGGTGGTGGCCGAACCGGCGGTCCCGCGCCGCCCGCGGGCCGACCCGAGCGGGCCGTCCGCGGACCTCTTCCGGCAGTATCTGCGCGAGATCGGCCGCATCCCGCTGCTCACCGCCGAGCAGGAGGTCCAGCTGGCCCGGCAGGTCGAGGCGGGGCTTTTCGCCGAGGAGAAGCTGACCGCCTTCCCCGACCTGGACTCGCAGCTCGCGGTGGACCTGGATTGCATCGTGGTGCAGGGCCGGGTGGCCAAGCGCCGCCTGATCGAGGCGAACCTGCGCCTGGTGGTGTCGGTGGCGAAACGTTACGTCGGGCGCGGCCTGACCATGCTCGACCTCGTCCAGGAGGGCAATCTCGGGCTGATCAGGGCTGTCGAGAAGTTCGACTACGCCCGCGGCTACAAGTTCTCCACGTATGCCACGTGGTGGATCCGCCAGGCCATGTCCCGCGCGCTCGCCGACCAGGCCCGGACGATACGCGTCCCGGTCCACGTCGTGGAGCTGATCAACCGGGTCATCCGCGTCCAGCGCCGGCTGCTCCAGGAACGCGGCCAGGAACCCACCCCCGAGGACGTCGCCGTCCAGCTCGACATCACGCCCGAGCGGGTCTGCGAAGTCCTCCGCCTCGCCCAGGAACCGGTGTCGCTGCACGCGCCGGTCGGCGAGGAGGACGACGTGGCCCTCGCCGACCTCATCGAGGACGGCGACGCCGCCTCCCCGGTGGAGTCCGCCGCCTTCCTGCTGCTGCGCGAACACCTCGAAGCGGTCCTGTCGACCCTCGGCGAACGCGAACGCAGGGTCGTCCAGCTCCGCTACGGCCTCGCGGACGGCCGCCCCCGCACCCTGGAGGAGATCGGCCGCCTCTTCGGCGTCACCCGCGAACGCATCCGCCAGATCGAGTCCAAGACCCTGAACAAGCTCCGCGACCACACCTTCGCGGACCAGCTGCGCGGCTACCTGGACTAGGCAGTTTCGTTCGGATCAGCCGGTCGTCGGGTCCGGGCGCGCCATCCGTTGACGCCGTGCCGTCGACGGATGGGCAAGCAGGGGGCGCCGTCCCGCGCGGGACAGGCCGTGCACCCGAGCGCTGCCGGACCGGACCGCCGCTGTCGGTCGTCGAGCGCGCCGCCGGCCGGACCCGCGCCGAACCCGCCGCGCCCGGTAGCCGGGCGACGGCCTGACTCCGATCCGCGCGCCGGTCCAGGCGTGAGTAAAGAATTGGCCGTGAACTGTCAAGTTTTCCCCACGCCGACCGACGTATCTCTGTAGACGAAGTGGCTGCGTAACCCCCGAATCGGGACCCAGCGGAGGCGTACCGGCTGGTGAGGGCGCCGTTTTCGACTATTGACCGGGTCACGCCAATCTGCTTCTCTGTCGCACGGCGCACCCCCACCACCCACCTGTCGGATCCTCGGCACGCACCATCGCAGTCGGTTCTGTGTCCATCGAGAGCTCCGCCAGGGGCCTTGGTGGATTGCTCGGTCATGTCCCCCGCTCGGCCGGCTCGTCCCTGCGGCCTGGCATGTCCGCATCATCTCCGCGCGACCCGAAACCGGCCCGGCCCGGAGTCGTTTGTTCACCCGGCAATTCAGCCCCGACCGTCGTCGGGGCTGTCCCGGTGCGCCCTCCTCCGTCCCTGCGTGCAGATCAGTGCTGCCCACCGGCAGCCGGAATCTGCGAAGAGAGGTTCCTCCAACCCATGGTCAAGACCTTTCACCGCGGAGCGGCACGAGCGGCCTTCACAGGCCTCGCGTCGCTCGCCCTCGTCACCGGCGCAGCATTCGCCGCCGCACCCCTGGCGGCAGCCGCGCCGACACCTGCACCCGGCCAGTCGGTCGCCAACCCCTACAGCCCCGCGCACGACCACGCCTACCGGCACGGGGTCGTGCCGACCCTCCAGCAGAACGCCAAGATGAAGTCGTGGGCCGCCGCTCAGGCGTCGCCTGCGGCGACCGGGCCGGAGACGCTGTCCTACGGCGGCGGCATCGACGGCATCGGAGTCCAGAGCGGCCACTCGAAGGTCTACCTGGTCTTCTACGGCACCCAGTGGGGCACGCAGAGCACCAACAGCAGCGGCGACCTGACGTTCTCCGGCGACGCGAAGGGCGCCGCCCCGGTGGCCCAGGAGATGTTCAAGGGCATCGGAACCGGCAGCGAGCTGTGGTCGGCCGACCTCACGCAGTGGTGTGACGGCCCGAACGTCTCGGCCGGTGCGACCAGTTGCCCCTCGAACGCCAGCTTCGTGCCGTACCAGAGCGGTGGCGTGCTCAGCGGCGTCTGGTACGACAACGCCGCCGCCTCGCCCAGCGCGGCCACCGGCCACCAGTTGGGCGTGGAGGCCGTGAAGGCGGCCAGCCACTTCGGCAACACCACCGCCGCGGCCAACCGGGACGCCTACTACGTGATCCTCTCCCCGCACGGCACCAACCCCGACAGCTACCAGGGCCAGTACTGCGCCTGGCACGACTACAACGGTGACACCACGCTGACCGGCGGCGCCGTGTCATCGACCGTCGGCGATGTCGCCTTCAGCAACCAGCCCTACAACATGGACTCCGGCGCGGGCTGCGGCGTCGGCTTCGTCAACTCCCCCGGAGCTCTCGACGGGTGGACGATGACGCTCGGCCACGAGTGGCACGAGATGATGTCGGACCAGAACCCGGCCGGCGGCTGGACCAACCACACCGGCAGCTCCTACGACGGCCAGGAGAACTCCGACGAGTGCGCCTGGCTCAACCCCGGCACGACCGGCGGCGCAGCCAACATCACGATGGGTACCGGCACCTTCGCCGAGCAGGCCAGCTGGTCCAACGACACCAACTCCTGCGCCATCTCGCACCCGATCGTCGGCGGCGGCAACACCGTCACCGTGACCAGCCCCGGCAACCAGAGCTCGACCGTCGGCACCGCGGTCTCGCTCCAGATCTCGGCCAGCGACTCGGCCTCGGGACAGACCCTGACCTACAGCGCGACCGGCCTTCCCGCCGGGCTGGGCATCTCCTCCAGCGGCCTGATCACCGGCACACCCACCACGAGCGGCACCTCCACCTCCACCGTCACCGCCAAGGACACCACAGGCGCCTCCGGCAGCACCTCCTTCACCTGGACCGTCAGCACCACCGGCGGCGGCTGCGCCAGCCCCGGCCAGAAGATCGGCAACCCCGGCTTCGAGACCGGCACGGCCGCCCCCTGGACCGCCAGCTCCGGCGTGATCGACAACAGCTCCGGTGAGGCCGCACACACCGGCAGCTGGAAAGCGTGGATGAACGGCTACGGCACCACCCACACCGACACCGTCTCCCAGTCCGTCACCATCCCGGCCGGATGCGCGGCGACCTTCTCCTTCTACCTGCACATCGACACGGCCGAGTCCGGCAGCACGGCCTACGACAAGCTGACCGTCCAGGTCGGCAGCACGACACTGGCCACCTACTCCAACGCGAACGCAGCCACCGGCTACACCCTGAAGTCCTTCTCCCTGTCCAGCTACGCCGGGCAGACGGTGACGCTGAAGTTCACAGGCACCGAGGACTCCACGCTCCAGACCAGCTTCGTGATCGACGACACGGCACTGAACGCCTCCTGACAGCACAGCGGTCCGCGGTGGTGGGGCTTGAGGCCCGCCCCACCACCGCGGTACCCGGGACCACGAAGACGTCACAGCTCAGGAGGCAGGCCGATGTCCAGCCGAACGACCCGCAAGGTGGCCGTGCCCGCCGGGCGCAGGCTGCCCGCCTCACTGCCGGCTCTGGTCCTCGCCGCCGTACTGGGAGCGACCGGCGCCTGCTCCTCCGCGTCGGGCCCGCCTCCGCGGTCCACCGCCGGCTCGCCGCCATCGCACACCACGACACCCGCCGCCACGGCGTCCCCCGCGACGCTCACCCTCGACGAGCACGCCCTGCGGACCAGCGTGCACGTGACCAACGGCACGGCCGTCGTCGTCCTCCTGCACAGCACCTACTGGTCGACGCCCACGAGTTCCGACCCCGACGTGCTCGTGCCCGGCGGCGGCGGAAGCTCTCCCACAGGCTCGTGCCCGCCCGGCGGCGGCTGCGGCGTGAGCTCGGCCCGCTTCGCCGCAGCACACCCCGGCACCGCCCGCATCACCGCCCACCGCTCCTCCTGCGGCGAGGCGATGCGCTGCCCGCCGGGGCAGAGCGCCTACGAGGTCACGGTGACAGTGAGCGGCGGGCCGTCCGGGTGACGGCGTTGCCCGGCTGCGGAATGCCTCACTGCCGGCCGGCCGGGCAGGGATCCCCCGTTCCCGGACGCCGGCCGCGGTCGGCGAGGACCTCCTGCGCGCTACGGGCCGTCAGCCGAGGCCGTCAGCCGAGTTCCGTGAGCGCGGCGGTGGCGAAGGAGTGGTCCTGCGCGGGGGCGCCGCCGCCGACGCCCAGCGCTCCGACCAGGCGCCCGTCACGGCGGACGGGGACACCCCCGGCGATGAACAGCAGCGGCCGGTCGAGCGCGGTGGGCAGGGTGTGGAAGGCCGCGCCGGGCTGGACGGCCTCGACGAGATCGGCCGTCGGCGCGTCGAGCTGGAGGGCGGTGTAGGCCTTTCGGGTGCTGGTCTCACCGGAGATCAGGACGGCGCGGTCGTCGCGGCGGAAGGCCAGCAGGTGGCCGCCGGCGTCGAGGACGGTGATGCTGACCGGGACGTCGGCGGCCTCGGCGGCGCGGTGGGCGGCAGCGAGCAGGAACTCGGCGTCGGCGGTGGTGAGGGGGGCAACGGCGGTGCTGGTCATGGTGTTTCTCCTGGGGTGAACTGTGAACGGTGGCAGTCGGGTCAGTGGTGGACGGGTGTGCGGGCGGCCGCGTCCGGCGTGACGGACCCGCGCCCGCGGTCGCGGCGCTCCAGCGCGGCGGACCAGAAGGCCAGCAGCAGGGCGGCGGTCGCCAGGAGGGCGCCGACCCAGTTGGGAGCGGTGTAGCCGAGGCCGGCGGAGATGACGAGGCCGCCGAGCCAGGCGGCGAGCGCGTTCCCCAGGTTGAAGGCCCCGATGTTGACCGCGGAGGCCAGGGTGGGCGCGCCGTGGGCATGGTCCAGGACGCGCTTCTGCAGCGGCGGCACGGTCGCGAATCCGAGGCCGCCGACCAGGACGACGGTGACCGCGGCGAGGATCTCGTTGTGCGCGGTCACGGTGAACAGGGCCAGCACCGCGGCGAGGCCGGCCAGGGTGGCGTAGAGCATGGGCATCAGCGCGCGGTCGGCGTAGCGCCCGCCGAGCAGGTTGCCGAGGAACATGCCGATGCCGAAGAGGACCAGCAGCCAGGTGACAGCCCCGTCGGAGTAGCCGGCCACGTGCGTCATCATCGGCGCGATGTAGGTGATCGCGGCGAAGACGCCGCCGAAGCCGAGCACCGTCATCGCCATGGCCAGCAGCACCTGCGGGTTGCGGAAGGCGGTCAACTCCCGTCGCAGATGCGCGCCTTCGGGCCGCGGCAGGTCGGGTACGAGCTTCGCGACGCCCAGCAGTCCGACGACACCGAGCGCGGCGACGACGGCGAAGGTGACGCGCCAGCCGACCGCCTGGCCGACCAGGGTGCCCAGCGGTACGCCGACGATGTTGGCGACGGTGAGCCCGGTGAACATGGTGGCGATGGCCCCCGCCTTCTTCTGCGGGGCGACCAGGTCGGCGGCGACGACGGAACCGATGCCGAAGAAGGCGCCGTGGGCCAGCGAGGCCACGATGCGCCCGGCGAGCATCACCCCGAAGGTCGGCGCGGTCGCGGATATCAGGTTGCCGGCCACGAAAAGGCCCATGAGCAGCATGAGGATGCGCTTGCGGCTCATCTTTGTGCCGAGCGCGGTCATCAGCGGTGCACCCACGACCACGCCCAGGGCGTAGCCGGTGACCAGCAGGCCCGCGGAGGGGATGGAGACCCCGTAGTCGGCCGCGATCTCGGGCAGCAGGCCCACGATCACGAACTCCGTGGTCCCGATGCCGAAGGCCCCGATGGCCAGGGCGAGAAGCGCGAGAGGCATGGGCTCGACCCTCCAAGGTTGCTTGAGTGAGCTTCTAGTGAGCTTTCACAATAGTTGCAGACGCGCTATATGTGCAACCGCAGCTAATTTTCACGCTGCGGGGTCGGACGGGCGCGTCGCGTCATATCCGTCCCGACGTGGACGACCGACGAGTTGCTTGCGTCTGCCCTCTACGCGCGCTGGCCGGTATTCCTGTCGACGTCGTACCCTTTCCTCAGGCCGCGAGCCGGAAGGAGGCCCCTCATGACCGCTGTGGACCCGGCGCTCACCGCCCTCGCCAACGGGTGGGCGGCCCTTTCCCTCCTGCACGGCAGGATCGAGGCGCACATCGAGCGGGCACTGCAGTCCGGGCACGACCTGAGCGTGCGGGAGTACTCGCTGCTGGACGTGCTCAGCCGCCAGCACGACGGCGAGGGCGGGCATCTGCAGATGAAGCAGGTCGCCGACGCGGTCGTCCTCAGCCAGAGCGCCACCACCCGCCTGGTCACCCGCCTGGAGGACCGCGGGCTGCTGTCCCGCTACCTGTGCCCGACCGACCGGCGCGGCATCTACACCGACGTCAGTGAGGCGGGGCTGAACCTCCTGGAGGAGGCCCGGCCCACCAACGACACCGCGCTGCGGGAAGCCCTCGACGAGGCAAGCAGGAACCCCGAGCTGGCGTCCCTGGTGAAGGCCGTCGAGCTGGTGGACGCCCCCGCCCCGACCCGCTGACCCGCCCTCCCGCGGCAACCCCCACCGCGCCGCCCGCGTCCTGAAGGGCAGGCGCTCTCCCATCCGGGGGGCCGACCGAAGGGAACGCCGCCATGAGCAGCGTCCGGATCCAGAGCCTCGACGGCGGCACCCTGATCCCCGCCGAGCGCGTCACCGCCCTCGACGTGGTCGGCGGCACCCTGGTGGCCCAGGTCCCCTCCATGGGCGGCCCGTTCGTCCTGGCCGAGGGCACCCCGCACGAACTGTCCGACGCCGCCCACGCGTTGATGCCGGGCATCACCGCCCTCGGCGAGGGCGACCACGTCGTGCGGGCCACCCGCTCGTCCACCGGCATCGGGTGGGACGCGACCACCCACGACGAGACCGGCGAGGAGTCCGGCGGCGCGGGCTGGGCGGCGGCCTCGCAGGCCCAGCCCGACCTCAAGTCCCGCTACGACAGGCGCTAGCGGTCCGCGCGGGCCGGGATGTGCTTGTCCAGGACCGTCAGCAGGAGCAGAAGCGCGCCGATCGCGGCGATCACGTACGACACCGCGTGGAAGCCCGCGTCGGTGGCCGCGTGGCCGAAAGCGATGGCGATCAGGCTGGAGGAGAAGATCGCGCCGAAGTAGGCGAAGGTGCGGTAGAGGCCGGAGGCCACGGCGATCTCGGCGGCGGGGGAGTGGACGTAGAGCGTGGCCTGGTTGGCGTAGCCGCTGAAGCCGTTGGCGAAGCCGAAGAGCACCGACATGCCGAGCAGGACCAGCACCGGTGAGGTGTGGGTGATCAGCAGCATCACCGCGCCGGTCAGGACCAGCGAGACGCCGGTCAGGATCAGCGGCCAGCGCACCCAGCCGCGCCCCGACACCAGCCGCGCGACCACGACGCTCACGCCCGACAGCGGCAGCAGGATCAGGCCGACCTGCGAGGCGCTGTAGTGCGCGCTCTCCTCCATCCACTGGCTGGTGCCGTACAGCGCGGTGTACGTGCCCAGCGAGACGAGCGCCTGCCGGACGTACGTCCGCAGCAGCCGCTGGTTGCGCCCGAGCATCCGCACGTCGACCAGCGGGCTCGGCGTCCGCCGCTCCCACACCACCAGGGCCGCCCCGAGGACGAAGGTCACCGGCACCAGCCACCACGTGGGGGAGGTCAGGTCGGACAGGAAGAGCAGCAGGCTGACGATCGTGCCCGCGAACAGCGCGATGCCGGGCACGTCGACCGTCGTGAACAGCGAGCCGCGCGAGCCCTTCGCAGCCGGCCGGTCCGGCGCCACGCCGATCAGCGTGAAGACCAGGGTGACCAGCGCGAGCGGCACGTTGACCAGGAAGATCGCCCGCCACCCCCACGCCCCGGCGAGCAGCCCGCCGAGCGGCAGTCCGACGACGATCGTGACCTGCGAGGCGATCGAGAAGTTGCCCAGCACCCGGCTGGGCACACCGGTGCCCACCTCGTCGGCCCGCTTCCTGACCAGCGCCATCGCCGTCGGATACGCGGCCGACGTGCCGATGCCGATCAGCGCGCGCGACACCAGCAGGAAGCCGAACGCCGGGGCCGCGGCCCCGATGACACCCGCGACCAGCAGTATCGCCACGCCGGACAGGAACACCCGGCGGGCGCCGAAGACGGCGGCCAGCTTGCCCATCGTGGGCTGCGCCACCGCGCTGCACAGATACAGCACGGAGATCAGCGAGGCCGTGGTCCCGGGACCCTTGTGGAAGTCGAGCCCGATCCCGACCAGGCCGGTCGCGATCATCGAGCTGTTGATCGGGTTGAGCGTCGAGCCGAGCAGCAGCGGGCTCACGAAGCGCGGCCCGAAGGGCTTCCCGCCGGCGGGGGCGGGCGTCTGCTCCGTGGTGGTCGCGCTCACGACCGGGCGGCGAGGGCGTCCAGGACGTCCCGGGTCGTACCGGTCTCCGCGATCCGCGGGAAGAGCCGCACGACGCTGTGCTCGTGCTGCCCCATGTCCCGGTCGGTCATCGCGTCGACAGGCAGCGTGACGTGGAAGCCCTGCTCGTGCGCGTCTCTGGCGGTCGACTCGACGCCGCCGCCGGTGGCGATCCCGGTGACGACCACCTGCGTCACCCCGAGGCCGCGCAGCCGCTCGGCGAGCCCGGTCCCGGTGAACGCGCTGCGGGCGTACTTGGTGACGAGCAGGTCGCCGGCCTGCTGCTCCAGCTCGGGGATCAGCTCGGTCCACCCCTCGGGGAAGTCGAGCGTCCGCACCCCGCCGTCGGTCCGCCCGCCCGGCGCCCCCGCGACGTTCACGAGCACGACCGGCAGCCCGCGCTCGCGGAACGCCCGCAGCAGGTCCGTCGTCCGGGCGACGACGTCCTCCGCTGGGTGCGCGAGGGGCAGGCCGATGACGCCCTTCTGGAGGTCGATGACGATCAGGGCGGAGGTCGGGTCAAGGGTGGTGACGGGCATGGTGAACCCTTCGGTGGATCGGAAAGCGTGTGAATGAGGCGGCCAGGCCCGGTCAGGGCGACTGCGCCAGCCGCCGCAGCAGGTCTGCGGTCGAGGCGAGCTGCTCGATCTCGGCGGGGGAGAGCATCGTGTCCAGCGCCCGCGTCAGCCAGTCCTCCTTGGCGAGCCGCCCGGTCCTGAACTCCTCGCGAGCGGCCTCGGTGATGCTCAGCAGCGTCTTGCGCCCGTCCTTGGGATCGGGCGCCCCGCTGACCAGCCCGGCCGCGTCCAGCGCCTGCACGATCTTCGCCATCGACTGCGGCCGTACGCCTTCGGCGCGAGCCAACGCGGTCGCGGTCGCGGCCCCGTCCCGCTCCAGCCGCAGCAACACGGACGACTGCGACCGCGTGAGGTCCATCCCGTCCGCCTGCTCCCGCAACCGCCGCACCAGCTGCGCCAGCGCGACCCGCAGCTCACCGGCGAGCGCCGCGGTGTCCGCGTGCGGGGGTGCGGCCTGCTGTCCGTTCATGCTTCAACGGTAACGCTTATGCAGCCAACTGTACAGCTGGCTGTCTATTTCCAGCTGTCCCGCCGCGGTGCGGATGTCCCGCTGCCTTACTTCCTTGAGGGGGGCGGCCACCGTGGCGACGTCGTTGTCCACGTGCAGGACGATGAGGTCGTGATGGACGGCGGTGGCGCACAGAAGCAGGTCGAGCGGCCCCGCGGACCTGTGCTGCCCGCGCTGGTGAGCCGGTACTCCGCGGTGTCCGTCTCCATGGTGGCTATGTCTGCGATCGGCCTACGCGACCAACATGGGCCGCAAGGCGGGCGCTGTCACGCGAACTTCGCGAGGTCCACGGCGTAGAGGCGGGGGCCGCCGCGGTCCGCGTCGGGATGGTTGGAGTCGTAGGGGAGGTCGAAGCAGCGCGCGTACACCGTGTCGCCGTACGCCTGGGCGTAGTCCAGCTCCTTGTCAGGCAGCCGGCGGACCGGGCCGAGTGCGCCGGTCTTCGGGTCGACCCGGGCCATCCCGGTGCCTGCGCCGACCCCGAGCAGCACCGGCTGATCGGGATCCAATGTCGAAAAAAGCCACGAACCCGATTGGCGCCACACCTCCGCGCCGCTGAGCAGGTTGATGCCGACCGTGGCGGCAGTCGTTCCGCCGCCGATGAGTTTGTTCATGAGCACGGTGTCCTGCACGACGGAGGGGATGCGCGCATCCACCACGGTCCACAGAGCTGAGCCGTCGACGGCCGACCAGGCGCTTACCGAGGTGTCCAGGTCGCTGATCAGCACCTCGTGCTCGGGGACGACCTTGGACACCCTGATGTTCTTGTAGGTCTGGATCACCGTGCCGCTGGTGGCACTGACCACGGTCGTTCCGTCAACGGCGAAGAAGAGCCGGTCGCCCACCGCGCCGATGAAGGACGCGATGGTGTCCGGGGCGGTCCAGGGCCGGGGCCAGTGCGGCAATCCGGTGAAGGTGCTGATCATGACGAAGCTCGTGTCACTGGACTCGACGCGGGCCAGCAGCAGTCCGCCCACCTGCCACAGGTCGTCGACGTTCGCCACGCTGTTGTCCAGCTGGTAGTGCCAGCGTTCATGTCCGGTGGCGTGGTCCACCGCGTACACATGCGAGCCGATGCCCACATAGACGGCCTCCGGGGCCACGACCAGTGACACCCCGGCTGTCGTGTCGTGGGCGCCGAGCGGGGCGAACTCCCAGCGGCGTTTTCCCGTGGCGGGGTCGAGGCAGTGCAGCGCCACATCGTCCACCGTGACGTACACCGCGCTCGAGGACTTCGAATACTCGTCGCCGGTGTTGTCGGGCCCGCGCCAGCGCTCGCCGCCGGTCTTCGTGTCGTACGCCACGAAATGGTCGTCGCCGTCCCGGGTGAGCACGACGGGACCCGCGGCGGCGAAGGGTTCCATGGGCGTGGTCTTTTTCCAGCGGTACTCCAGGGTGCCCGTGCCGGAGGTGCCGTCCGTGCCGCCCTTGCTGTTCCCGCCCGGGTCGCCCCCGCCGTCGAGGACCTGCGGTACGAACACCGCCGCCGTCGACGAGACCGCGACCACCCCGAACACGCCGAACAGGACGGTACGCCGCCGCACCGGTCGCCGGTCGGGCTCGGGGGCCGTCAGGGTTGCCGGGGGCACCGGGGGCGGTGTCGGACGGCCCGCCGTCTCCCGCTCGCCCAGCTCACGGGCGATGGCGCCGAGCCGGGCGGCGGTGACGGCGGCCGAGGCGGGTCGGTCACGCGGGTCCTTGGCCAGCAGCTCAACCACGAGGTCGTCCAGTGCGGCAGGCAGCCCCGGCCGCCGCACCGAAGGCCGCTCGGGCACCTCCATGGCGTGGGCCACGATCTGGCTCAGCGCCTCGCGACCCCCGAACGGCGGTTCCCCCGTGAGTAGTTGGTAGAGAAGGCAGCCGAGCGCGTACAGGTCTGAGGCCGGTCCGACCTCCTCGCCGCGGGCCTGCTCGGGCGACATCCAGGGTGCGCTGCCGATGACGCCCCCGGTTCGGCTGAGCCGATCGAGGCCGAGGTCGGGGTGGAACCAGGCGATGCCGAAGTCGAGTACGCGGACGGTGCCGTCCGGGCCGAGCACCGCGTTCGCCGGTTTGATGTCGCGGTGCACCACGCCTAACGAGTGCGCAGCCTCCAGAGCCGCGCACACCTGGCCCGCCCAGTCGGCCGCCCGCGCGGGCGAGGGCACACCGTCGACGGACAGCACCCGGTCGAGGGGCTGCCCCGCCGCGAGGGCCATCACGATGAAGAGGGTGTCGCCGTCCCGGCCGAAGTCGTGCACGGTGACCACATGCGGGTTGTCGGTGAGCCCAGCGGCCGCCCTGGCCTCGCGTTCCAGCCGTGCGGCCGCCTCATCGGTGACGCCGGGTCCCGCAACGGTCTTCACCGCCACCTCGCGATGCAGCACCAGGTCCTCCGCACGCCACACCACGCCCATGCCGCCCGCCCCGAGGCGTTCTACCAGCCGGTAGCGCCCGGACAGCACGCGTTCCGCCACGGTTCCTCCCCCTGTACGGCACCTATGCCTGGCCCAAGAGTATGGGCCGGGACCGCTCTCAGGCGGTGAGGGAGCCCGACTTCACGGCGGTGAGGAAGGAGGTCCAGGCGGTGGGGGAGAAGGACAGGGACGGGCCGTGGGGGTCCTTGCTGTCGCGGACCGGGACCTCGCCCGTTGCCGGGATGTGGGAGGGCGCCCACTCGACGCAGTCGCCGCCGTTTCCCTGGCTGTAGGAGGACTTGAGCCAGTGGCCTGCGGGGATGCTGCGGTGCGTCATGCGTAGTGGCCCTTCAGGACGGAGTCGATCAACTCGGCCGTCGCATTGGGCGGTTCAGCGTTGGCCGTGAGCAGATCATAGGCGTCCTGAGCCGCTGCGACGTCGTCTGGATCGGCGAGGTTGTAGCCCCGTGGGAATCCGTCGACGTGCACGATGTCGGCGCCCTCGTTGAACGACACCAGGTTCCACGGGCTCGCGGCTCCGTAGATGTCGCTATTCCCACGCAGGATCTGTACCCGGTGGTGCGGAGTCTCGGCCAACTTCCGTAGATGGATCAGCTGTTCGCGCATCACCTCCGGGTCGCCGACCGTGTTCGTCAGAACGTTCTCTCGCATCACGATCCAGAGCCGGACCGGGTCGTGCTCGCGGGTCAGGACGTGCTGACGCTCCATGCGGGCCGTCACCAGATCCTCCAGGTTCGCGGGTCGACCACTGCGCAGGAGTGCCCTCGCGTACTCGGGAGTCTGGGCGAGGCCCGGGATGAGGATCGGCTGGGAGGTCCGCACCACCGTCGCCTTCCACTCAAGCTCCGCGTAAGGCCGGAACCAGGGCGGGAAGGCGTACCGCAGCGCCAGTGGCCAGAACCGTTCGAAACGGCCGTTGGCGTACGGGAAAGTGGCGTCGCAGGCGCGTGCGAAGTCCAGCGTAGGAACACGGTCGCCGGTCTCGATCTTCGCGACCAGCGAGTAGCTGCAGCAGGCGATCTTGCCCAACTCGGCGCGCGTCATGCCGAGTCGCTCGCGTTCGAGTCTGACCTCGGAACCGAAATAGCGCAGGGGAGAGGCGGTGGGGTCGGTGCTGATCTCGGTGTCGACGCTCATGGGCGTGCCCTCCCGGGGCCGATGGACGGGGGGTGCCGTCCAGGCTGACGCTCTATCACTTTCTGTGGCTGGTCGACAGCCTAGGAGTAGCCAGGGAGGCATGGGACAAGAACGGCGAAAGGTCCATTGATGGGAACCGACATCGGCACGGCGGGCGACGCACAGGTCGTCCGCCGCTGGCCCAACTCCGCGCGGTCGGTGCCGCGCGCCAGGCGCGAGCTGCTGGACACGCTGGCGGAGTGGAAACTCACCGACCTTGAGGACACCGCCGTCCTCGTCCTGTCGGAGCTGGTCACCAATGCCGTGACGCACGCGGGCAGTCCGCGGGGCCGGGAGATCGAGACGCGCTTCTGCCGGCTCTCCGACGGCCGGTTGCGGATCGAGGTGCACGACGCGGGAGACCACCGGCCGGTGCTGCGGCGGGCGGCCGACACGGACGAGGGCGGCCGCGGCCTGCTGCTGGTCGACGCGGTCACCGCCCACCAGTGGGGCGTGAGCAGCCGCGGCGGGGTGGGGAAGCTGGTGTGGGCGGTGTGCGCGCCGCCGTCGTAGCGGTAGCGCGGTCAGGGCTCCAGGACGATCCAGGTGTGCCCGGGCTGCAGCGGCAGCGTACGGCCGTCGACGGTGTACGCCGTGCCGTCCGTCTCCGACGGCCGGTCCCATGTGGCCGCGTACGAGCGGCCGTTGCGCAGGATCTGCGCCGAACCGTGGCCGACGGTCTGGGAGAAGGGGACGAAGCCGGTGCGGCTGTGGAAGTCGGACTGCTTGACCGCGACGTGCTGGATGATGACGTTGTCGGCCTTCCAGGGGGACTGCTTCCCGTCCATGGAGACGCGGTAGTCGGAGCCGTTCCAGGCGAAGGAGAAGCGGGCGGCGGGCATCTTCGCCGAGGCGGTGTTCACCGCGGTGCCGCCGGCCGGGACGGCGGTGGCGAAGCGCAGGCCGATGTCCTTGGCGGTGCCGCCCTTCTCCGCGGCGGCCTCCGGGTGCAGGTACTCGTTGTGCGGGGCGGGCCGGTCGTGGTTGCGGAAGAAGTCCTTCGTGCCGGTCACCGCCACCAGGGTGTCGCTCTTCTTCAGCACCGGCAGCAGCTCGCTCTGGGCGCCGGAGAAGGCGAGCGCGGGCTTGTCGTACTCGGCGAGCAGCTGGATGTCGGTCTGCCGGGCGCTGCGGACCGGGCCGACGGCCGAGGGCAGGTGCTCGCTGTCGTAGACGGCCATCAGCCGGGACAGGCCGCCCTCGACCTCGATGGCGTAGACGATGTCCGCATCGTTCAGCCCGGTCTGCGGCCGGGCGGCGGGCACGTTGTCGATCTTCACGGCCAGCACATGGCCCGCGGCCCCCGGCTCCCCGGTCAGGAACGACCGCGCGGCCCCGCTCGTCGTCCCCGTGGGCTCCGGCCCCCCGCCGCCACCCCCACCCGTACACCCCGCAACGAGCGCGAGCGCAACCCCGGCCGCCCCCACGGCCCCGGCCCCCCACACTCGCCCTCTACGCATAACCGCTCCCGCCGTCCAGCCACCTTCCCCCCATAGTGCGCCCGACCGCCGCGCCGGGCCTCCCGAGCGCCGCCTCCGGCCACACTCCACGACATCGCCTACCACGAGATCCGGACCACCCACCGCTGAACTTCGGCCAGTCCCGCCGACAGCCCCTCGTGACGCAGACAGGAGTTCGCCCATGACCAGGTGGCTTGGCGTAGCACTGCTACCGCGCTCGGACCACCAGCGGTCCGCCATCCGGGTGCAGCGGGAGGTGGCCGGTGACGACGGACTGCAGCCCATGCTGACCAGCAGAGGAAACCTGCCGCACGCCACCGTTTATCAGGGGCCGTTCCTCGATTCCGTGGTGCCGGGTCGCGAACTGGACCGGATCAGGACCGCGTTGACCCTCCCTCGGGAGATCCGCCTGACGTTCACCGGCATCGTCCACCAGCCCGTGGGTTGGGTGTTCCTGTCGCTGGAGCGTCCTCCCCTGCTGGAGAAACTGCAGGAGGTCGTCCTTGCTGCGCTGGCACCCCACCTGGACCGCAGGGCGTTCGGCGAGTCGGAGGACACATCCGGGTACGCCGACGGCGAGCGCGCCAGTCATGCCCGGTACGGCTACCGGTACACCGGAGAGGCGTATGCGCCGCACATCACCCTGGGTCGTACCGGGGAGGACGCCGCGCGATCACTCGTCAGAGCTGCGGACGCGCGGGCGTCCGTACCCGGCAGTTGGGTCTTCGACCGGCTGAGCTTCTACGTGATGGGCGAGCACGGCGCGCATGCGCAGACCCTGGCAGAGGAGGCTCTGCGCCGAGCATGACGGACCCGCCGGTGCGCGGAGCGGTCAGTCCACCTCCGCCACCGCCTGGGCGAACTGGGCCGCGTACAGGCGGGCGTAGGCGCCGTCCGCGGCCAGGAGTTCGTCGTGGGTGCCCTGTTCGACGATCGCGCCGGACTCCATCACCAGGATCACGTCGGCGTCGCGGATCGTGGACAGGCGGTGGGCGATCACGAAGCTCGTCCGGCCGTGGCTGAGCTGGGCCATCGCGCGCTGGATGAGGACCTCGGTGCGGGTGTCGACCGAGCTGGTCGCCTCGTCCAGGACGAGGATCACCGGGTCGGACAGGAAGGCCCGCGCGATGGTGATCAGCTGCTTCTCGCCCGCGCTGACGCCCGCGCCGTCGTCGTCGATGACGGTGTCGTAGCCGTCGGGGAGGGTGCGGATGAAGCGGTCGGCGTGCGCCGCCCTGGCCGCCGCCTCGATGTCCTCGCGGGTGGCGTCCTCGGTGCCGTAGCCGATGTTCTCGGCGATCGTGCCGCCGAAGAGCCAGGTGTCCTGGAGCACCATGCCGATCGAGGAGCGCAGCTCCTCCCGGGACATCGCCGAGACGTCCGTGCCGTCCAGGGTGATCCGGCCGCCGGAGACCTCGTAGAAGCGCATCAGCAGGTTGACCAGGGTGGTCTTCCCCGCGCCCGTCGGGCCGACGATGGCGACCGTGTGCCCGGGCTGCACCGCCAGCGACAGGCTGTCGATCAGCGGCTTGTCGGGGTCGTAGCGGAAGGACACGTCCTCCAGCGCGACCCGCCCGGTCAGCTCGGCCGGCCTGGCCGGGGCCTTCGGGTCCTGCGACTGCTCCTCGGCGTCGAGCAGCTCGAAGACCCGCTCGGCCGAGGCGACACCGGACTGGATCAGGTTCGCCATGCTCGCGACCTGCGTCAGCGGCTGGCTGAACTGCCGCGAGTACTGCACGAAGGCCTGCACGTCACCGATGGACAGCGCGCCGGACGCGACCCGCAGACCGCCGACGACGGCGATCAGGACGTACTGCAGGTTGCCGATGAACATCATCATCGGCTGGATCGTGCCGGAGATGAACTGCGCCTTGAAGCCGGTGTCGTAGAGCTCCTCGTTCTCCTGCCGGAAGGTTTCCGCCGACTCCTCGGCGCGGCCGAAGACCTTCACCAGGGAGTGGCCGGTGTACATCTCCTCGATGTGCGCGTTCAGCGTGCCGGTGGTCTTCCACTGCTGCACGAACAGCGGCTGGGCACGCTTGCCGACCCGGGTGGCCACCAGCAGCGTCACCGGCACGGTGACCAGCGCGACCAGCGCCAGCAGCCAGGAGATCCAGAACATCATCGCCAGCACACCGACGATGGTCAGCAGCGAGTTGATCAGCTGGCCCATGGTCTGCTGCATGGTCTGGCCGATGTTGTCGATGTCGTTGGTCGCGCGGCTGAGCACCTCGCCGCGCGGCTGCTGGTCGAAGTACGACAGCGGCAGCCGGGACAGCTTCGCCTCGATGTCGCGGCGCAGCCGGAACACCGTGCGGTTGATGACCGTGGTCGCGATCCGCATCTGGACCAGGCTGAACAGCGACGCCGCCAGGTACACGCCGAGCGCGATCAGCAGCACGCCGCCGATCGCACCGAAGTCCATGCCCCTGCCCGGGGTGAAGTCGATGCCCGACAGCATGTCGGCGACCCCGCCCTTGCCGTGCTCGCGCAGCGAGTCGAGCGCCTGGTCCTTGGTGGTGCCGGCCAGCTGGCGGCCGATGACGCCGGCGAAGATCAGGTCGGTGGCGTGGCCCAGGATGCGCGGGCCGGTGACGGCGAGCGCGACGCTCACCGTGCCGAAGGCGAAGACGACCCACAGGAGCAGGCGGTCGGGGCGCATCAGGCCGAGCAGGCGCTTGAGCGAGCCCTTGAAGTCCATCGAGCGCTCGATCGGGCCGCCGCTCATGAAGCGGGCGGGGCCGCCCATGGGGGACGGGCCGCGCCGCGGTACGGCCATCGGCTTGCCGCCAGGGCCGCCAGGGCCGCCAGGGCCGCCGGAGCCGTCGGGACCGCCAGAGCCGCCGGAGCCGTCGGGACCGCCAGAGCCGGAGCCGCCGGCGCCGTCGGGGCCGCCGCCCTCCGCGGGGGCGCCCTTGCTCAGCGGGTCGTCGCCGGCGCTGCCACCGCCCTTGCCCTCCTGGCCGCTCATGCCGCCGCCTCCTGCTCGGTCAGCTGGGACAACACGATCTCCCGGTAGGTCTCGTTCTCGGCCATCAGCTCGGCATGCGTACCGGTGCCGACGACGCGGCCCTCGTCCAGTACGAGGATCCGGTCGGCGTCACGGATCGTGGACACCCGCTGGGCCACGATCACCACCGTCGCCTCCGCGGTCTCCGCCGCCAGCGCGCCGCGCAGCGCCGCGTCGGTGGCGTAGTCGAGCGCGGAGAAGGAGTCGTCGAAGAGGTAGATCTCCGGGCGCCGCACCAGCGCCCGCGCGATGGCCAGCCGCTGCCGCTGCCCGCCGGAGACGTTGCTGCCGCCCTGCGCGATCGGCGCGTCGAGGCCGCCCTCCAGCTTCGTCACGAAGTCCCTGGCCTGCGCCACCTCCAGCGCGTGCCACAGCTCCTCGTCGGTCGCGTCGGGCTTGCCGTAGCGCAGGTTCGAGGCCACCGTCCCGGAGAAGAGGTACGGCTTCTGCGGCACCAGGCCGACCGTCCTGGCCAGGAGTGCCGGGTCCAGCTCCGCCACGTCCTCGCCGTCCACCAGCACCCGGCCGCCGGTCGCGTCGTACAGCCGCGGGATCAGGCCGAGCAGCGTGGACTTGCCGCTGCCGGTCGAGCCGATCACCGCGGTCGTCTCGCCGGGCCTGGCGATCAGGTCGACGCCCCGCAGTACCGCGGCCTCGGCGCCCGGGTAGGCGAAGTCGACGTTGAACAGCTCCAGCTCGCCGTGCCGCCGCAGCGTGGTGATCGGCGCCTTCGGCGGGACGACGCTGGAGGCGGTGCCGAGCACCTCCTCGATGCGCTCGGCGCACACCTCGGCGCGCGGCACCATCATGAACATGAAGGTGGCCATCATGACCGACATCAGGATCTGCATGAGGTAGCTGAGGAACGCGGTCAGCGCGCCGATCTGCATCCCGCCGCTGTCGATGCGGTGCGCGCCGAACCACAGCACCGCCACGCTGGAGATGTTCACGATCGCCATCACGGCCGGGAACATCAGCGCCAGCAGCCGCCCGGTGGCCAGCGACACCTGGGTGACCTCGTCGTTGGCCTTGCCGAAGCGCCGCTGCTCGTAGTCGTCCTTGACGAAGGCCCTGATCACCCGGATACCGGTGATCTGCTCGCGCAGCACCCGGTTGACCGTGTCGACCCGCTTCTGCATGGTGCGGAACAGCGGGCGCAGCCTGCGGATGATCAGGCTGACCGCGACGCCCAGCACCGGCACCACGGCCAGCAGCAGCGACGACAGCGGCACGTCCTGGCCGAGCGCCATCACGATGCCGCCGACGCACATGATCGGCGCCGAGACCATCATCGTGAAGGTCATCAGCACCAGCATCTGCACCTGCTGGACGTCGTTGGTGGTGCGGGTGATCAGCGAGGGGGCGCCGAACTGCCCCACCTCGCGGGCCGAGAAGCTCTGCACCCGGTCGAAGACGGCCCGTCTGATGTCCCGGCCGACCGCCATCGAGGTCCGCGCGCCGTAGTAGACGGCACCGATCGCGCACACCACCTGCACGACGGTGACGCCGATCATGGTCGCGCCCATCCCCAGGATGTAACCGGAGTCACCCTTGACCACACCGTTGTCGATGATGTCGGCGTTCAGGGTGGGCAGGAAGAGCGCGGCGATCGTCTGGACGAACTGCAGCGCGACAAGCACGCCGATGGGTCGCTTGTACGGTCCCAGGTGGGACCGCAGGAGTCGGATCAGCACACTTCTACCTCGGGTCGGTCGGCTCGGCTGGGACGGCCCGGTCCGGCTGGTGCCCCCGACCGGCGCGCAACACTATCCTCAGGCATCCCCCGGCTGCACATGATTAAAGCGAGGCAAAAGCTCCCGGGTGGGTCTGTTCGCGCACAGCGATGTACTGCTGGCGCACCGCCGAGCCGACCGCCGCGCCGCCGCCTCCGCTGCTCCTGCCCTCGGGGCTGCCGTGCCCGCCGTGGCCGGTGCCCTCGGCCGGTTCGCCGTCGGCCGGGTCGAGCAGGACAGCGCCGGGCATCGGCCAGTGCGGGGGCTCGCTCTGCGACTGCGAACCGAGCACCGCGCCCAGCGACCAGGCAGCCTGCCGGGCCGCGCCGATCGCCGCGTACTCCGCTGCCGGCGGCACCACGACCAGGGTGCCGAACAGCGCGGGCGCCAGCGCCTGCACCGCGGGCAGTTCGGCCGCCGCGCCCAGCAGGAAGACCCGGCGGACCTCCACGCCCTTGTTGCGCAGCACGTCCAGCGCGTCGGCAAGCCCGCACAGCATGCCCTCGAAGGCCGCCCGCGCCAGGTGCTCGCGCTTCATCGACTCGCGCCGCAGCCCGGTCAGGGTGCCCGCGGTGTGCGGCAGGTCGGGGGTCCGCTCGCCCTCCAAGTAGGGCAGCAGCACCAGCCCGTACGCCCCCGGCGTCGACTGGAGCGCCAGCTCCGACAGGCCCGCCAGGTCGGTGCCCAGCAGTTCCGCGGTGCCGCGCAGGGTCCGTACGGCGTTGCGCACCTGGACCACCGGGAGGTGGCGGCCGGTCGCGTCGGCGAAGGCGGTGACCGTACCCGTCGGGTCCTTCAGGGCCTCGTGGTGCACCGCGAAGACGGTGCCGGCCGCGCCCAGCGAGACCACCGCGTCGCCCGGGCCGAGCCCGAGGCCGAGGGCCGCGGCCATGTTGTCGCCGGTGCCGGCCGAGATCAGCAGGCCCTCGGGCGTCTGGCCCGCGGGCTCCGCGGGCGCCAGCACGTCGGGCAGCGCCACCTGGTGGCCGAGCGCCAGCTCGACCAGGTCCTTGCGGTACTCGCCGGTCGCCGCCGACCAGTAGCCGGTGCCGGACGCGTCGCCGCGGTCGGTGGTGCGGCGGGCGGGCTGGCCGAGCAGCTGCCACACCAGCCAGTCGTGCGGCAGCATGACCTCCGCGATGCGCTTGGCCGCCGCCGGTTCGTTCTGGGCCAGCCAGCGCAGCTTCGCCACCGGGTACGCCGCCTGCGGCTGCGCGCCCACCGCGTCGGCCCAGCCCGCGGCCCCGCCCAGTTCCTGCATCAGGTCCGCGGCCTGCACCTGCGCCCGCTTGTCCCCGCGCAGCAGCGCGGGGCGCACGGTCACGCCGCCCGCGTCCAGCGCGAGCAGCCCGTGCTGCTGCCCGGAGATCCCGATCGCCTGCACGCCTTCGAGCACCCCGCCCTTGGCGGCCTCGCCCAGCGACAGCAGCCACGCCTGCGGGTCGATCTCGGTCGGCTTCTCGCCGTCCGGCACCTCGTGGGGTGCGTACCCCTGCCGCAGGACCTCACCGGTGTCGGAATCGCATACGACGACGGTGGTACCCGCGGTGGAGCTGTCTATACCGGCCACTTTGCCCATAGGGGCGATGATGCCGTACCGGGCACCCGTCGCGCCTCACGGTTCGGCGTCCTCCGGTCTCCCAGGGGCTCAGGTGTTCGAGGTGCCCCAGTCGTCGTCGGGGCCGCTGCCGTTGCGCAGCGAGCGCACCTTGTCGGCCAGCGCGTCCGGCAACCGTGGCCCGACCTTCGCCGTCACGGTGTCCGCGGCCTTCCCCGCCACCGTCCTGCTCTGCTGCGCGGCGGACTCGGCGGCGTTGCGTACGGCGGGGTTCTTGGCGAAGCGCTGCGCGGCCGCCGCCAGCTGGTCGTACCGCTCCCGCCCCGCGCGTGCGCCGATCACGAAGCCGAACGCGGCTCCCATGATGAACGTCAGCTTGTAGCGCATGGCTCCACCTTTCCTCACCGGTCTCGTCGCACCGCGCCTGTGCTCGGCGCCTACCCTGCGCATCCGGATCACAACCCCGGGGCTAACGGTTGGCGGAGCACCCCCTCACTTGCGCTAATGTATGTGTCGCACCGACCGAGCGCCTTCCGGGACCACCCGGGCAGGTGCATTCGGTGCACGAGTGCGATCCCCTGTAGCTCAATTGGCAGAGCAGCCGGCTGTTAACCGGCAGGTTACTGGTTCGAGTCCAGTCGGGGGAGCTGGTCCCCTGTAGCTCAATTGGCAGAGCAGCCGGCTGTTAACCGGCAGGTTACTGGTTCGAGTCCAGTCGGGGGAGCGCAGGATCAGGACCCTTCGGGGTCCTTTTTCGTGCCCGGGGGAACCAGCCGCCAGGGCCTGCGAGTCCACCGGATGACGGGTCTGTGACCCACGAGGGCGACAGATCGTATGAGCGGCTATGCTGCGGCAGACGGCGCGCACGCCACGCCGTACGGGGCGGTAGCTCAGCCGGTTAGAGCAGCGGACTCATAATCCGCCGGTCGTGGGTTCGAGTCCCACCCGCCCCACCACGGCCCGATCGGGGTCAGCTCCGTGACCGGTGCCGGAGCGCCCGGGGCGCCGGCGCCACCGATGGCCACACCTCCGAGTGATCGTTGGCCGGCCCCCTGCCGGCCCGGGAGGTCGGCGATCTTGTTCCCAAGGGCCGAGCTACCAACGATCCCTGGAGTAGGCCCTCCTGGGCGCCGACAGGGCCGCTCTCAGTGGCTGCTCCGGCGCGTCGCACAGGGCCCTACCAGCGGGAAGCTGTCCCGGAGTGCGTGCGGCCACCTCATGGGTGAGGAGAGGGGCGACGCGCCCCTCGTACTGCCCCCTCGTACCGGAAGGACTCACCGAAGCGATGTACACGACGGTCTGCCGCTGCGGCGGCGCCATCTCCCGTGAGATCGCGAGGGCTGGTCAGCGCCCGCCGGGGTGCCTGCCGCCTACACGGGGGCGACAGGCGACCGGGGTCGTAGCAGCCGGCTGAAGGGTCAGGGCGTAAGGGCGAGCAGGCGGCTGCGCAGGGGCTCGGCGGTGATCATGTCGGGGAACGTCCACGAGTAGTCGGTGACCTCCTCGGCCTGCAGGCCGGTCACGTCGGCTGTGGTGCGGAACAGGAACCGGAAGTCGAAGTGCTGATGGTCCGGCTCACCCTTGGCGGGGTTGGCCGGGATGGGGTGCACGTCGATGTGGAGCGGCACTGTGCCGTCCGGCACGACCTGAGCGGGGTCGATGCCCGTCTCCTCCGCCAGCTCCCGCAGGGCGGCGCCCCTGAGGGTCTCGTCGGGGTCTTCGAGGTGCCCGCCCGGGAACAGCCACTTCCTCAGCGCCAGGTGCTCGATCAGGAGCACTCGCCCGTCGGGGCGGAGCAGCAGCGCTCCGGCGGTGACGTGGCCCCGGTACTCCCCGCGCCCGACGATGTGGCCGCCGGCCTCGTCGAGCACCTCGGACAGGACGGACAGGGAGTCCTTGTCCAGGGGGCGCTGGTCGAGGTAGGCGGTGAGGGTGTCGCGGACATGCTGCTCGGTGATCGGCATGGGTCTCCTTACCGGTTGAAGTAGTTCAGCCACGTGTCGGCGATGACGCGTCGGTCCGCGGCCGTCGCTTCGTGCATGCCGCTGGCGAGGTCGCCTCGGGCGAGCATGCGGATTCCCGCGAGTATCTCGGCCTGCACGAGGAAGATGAACGGCCCGACGCTGGCGCCGTGCAGGAAGTTGACGGCGTTGCCGCCGTTGAGCAGGTAGAAGTAGTGGCCGGTGGTCTGGTACCGGGTGACGTGGTCGCCGTCGCGGGCGCACTTGTAGACCTCGGGCAAGCCGGCCAGGTCGAGTTCGTCCTCGCTGCTGGTGACCGTGGCGACGTAGGCCCCGTTGCGGAGGGAGGAGAAGTCCTCGCCGCGCAGGGATATCGAGCCGGTGGCGCACAGCACGAGGCCGGCGTTGCGGAGGGCGGAGTCGCGGTCGCGGGCGACGGTGAATCCTTGGCTGAGGGCTTGGGCGTGGCGGATCGGGTCGATGTCGTACACGGTGACCGGGACGCCCTTGGCGTGGAGCAGGCGGGCGATGCTGGAGCCGAGTTTGCCGAAGCCGAGGACGAGGGTGGGGCGGCCGTGGAGGATGTCGCCGCGGCCGCGCATGAGCGCTTCGGTGGAGAAGACGACGGACTGGCCGACGAGGAAGTCCTCGGGGTCCTTGAGCGGGGAGCGGGCCACGGACTGAGGAGTGGTGATGCAATCGCTGGATATGCGCAGGGTTCCGGCAGACGAATTGGAACGTGGGATCGCCGTCCTGGAGGACGGATTTTCGGCAACCCTGCAGAACGAGGTGTTTCGCCGTGAGCGTGCAGCCGGCACCCTCTGCAGTCTCGGCGAGGACTGGACCCGGATGAACGTACTGCTCACCGGTGAGGACTTCCCCGACGGGCTCGCCTCGCTTCCGGTCCTCGGCGGCGTGCACGTGGCAAGCTTCAACAGCCAGGTCGACATCATGACCTGGCTGGACGCCGACCGTGTTCGCGAGGCCCACGCATATCTGGACGGCATCGACTTTGACGATTGTTTCGAGCGGCGGCGTAAGCAGTTGGTGTACTTCCCCGACGACGTCTCGTACCTCTCGACGGAGCTGCGCCGCCTCCTGGGCGACATGCAGCGCTTTTACGCCCTCGCCGCGGCCGCAGGCGAGGCGGTGGTCAAGCGGGTGTACGAGTGATCGTCCGACAGGCCGGATGACTGCGGACGAGCGTCTCCACATGCGACCGCCTTGTCCCGGGGGGCCTTGTGGTGGGGGAGTGTGCGTGGGGTTGTTGCGGAGTCGATAGCCTCGCGTGATGCCCGGCCGGTTTGCGAAGGGGGAGCAGGGATGGGAGTGCTCGCGGGCGTCAGGCTGCGTGCCCGGCGCGGCCGGATCGACATCGGTGCCGGGGTGGCACGTAGTGAGCGCTTGATCGCGCAAGGCCGCCCCGAAGAAGGTGAAAGCGCCTTGCGGGAACTGCTCACTGCATGCGAGACCAAGCTGCGCCCTGACGATCGTCGATGGGTGTCGGTCCGTCTGGCGTTGGGCACGGCTCAGCTCGCGCTGAACCGCCCCCAGGAGGCGCTGCCGATCGTGACGACGGCTCTGGCGGAGGCCGAGCGCCATCGTGGGACCCAATTCGCCGTGATCCCGCCGCTGCGGAGCCTGGTCGTCTTGGTGTCGGTCCTCGCCGGGCGGCATGCTGAGGCGGCCGATGCGGCGAAGCGTATGGAGCAGGCCTATGGCGGCGGCCGCGATCTCGAAGTGCTGCTGCCCCGCTACCACTTGCGGGGCAGGTGGTTGCAGAACCTGGTGCTGTACTGCACCGGCCGGTTCCGCGAAGGGCTCGACGCGGGCAGTGCGCTGCTCCCGGACATGATCGCCGCGCTGGGGGCCGACCACACGGATGTCTCGCAGCACCGGCTGTTGCGGAGCGCCCATCTGGCCGCGCTCGGACGAGCCGGCGAGGCCCTGGCCGAGTGCGAGACGGTGATCGCCACCGAGGCGAGGCTGGCCGCAGCCGGCCGGCCCGACCCCGGGGACCGATACGACGCCTACGAGCAGTTGGCCTGCTGCCTGCTGGAGGCCGGCCGGCCGCAGGAGGCGGAAGAAGCCGTACGGCGAGTGCTGGCCGAAGCCGAGGACCTCAAAGGCCCCTACAGCCACCACGCCGGGGTGCTGCGGCGGGCACTGGCCGCCGCGCTGATCGCTCAGGGACGCTACGAAGCCGCCCTGCCCCTGCTCGACGGGCCTGCGGTCTGGGGATGCTACGACGCGGGCCGGCACCAGATGCTCCTGTCCGAGGCGTTGCACGGTCTCGGCCGGACCGGGCGGGCCGAGGCCGCCGCGAACGAGGCCCTTCAGGCCGCCACCGTCCTGTTCGCCCCAGGCCACCCCCGTGTCCTTCAGATCCGTACCCTGCTGGCCCGTATCCGCGCCTCCCCCGCAGAGATGCGTACCGTGGCCGCCGACTGGGCATCACACCTCGGCCCCGACCACCCCGGCACCCGCGCAGCCCGCGAGGCCTGCTGACGACCCGATCATCCGGCGGGGTGCCGACGGCCTGGAGGCACCCTGCCGCTCCGGCGAGCGGCCAGCCGGTGACCTCCTCCGCCAGCAGGCCGGTCAGGGTGTCGTGGTCGCCGTCACGGGCGTACTTGCAGTCCTCGGACAGTCCCGCGAGGTCACGTTCGTCCGCCCTGCGGGCGCCGTGGCCGGCGGGGGCCGCCCAGCCGCCCCGGGCACGCCCGGCCGGGAAGGCCGGCGCTTTGTCCCTACCATTGACGTGCTCATGGCTATAACGGCGACAACCTGCCGACGCTCCAGGCGCTCGGCATCAGCCACGAGCCGAGCCCGTGGATGGGCGACCGCGACCTGTTCCAGGTGATGCCGTCCGCCGCCGGGGGCGCCCCCGACCTGAACCGCGGCAACCGCGGACGGCGGCTCGCTCGGCGCGCACTTCATCTCCAACAGCTGGGGCACCGGAGACAGCGCCGGCAACGCCGATTCCTCCTACAACCACGCCGGTGTGGTGGAGGTCGCCAGTTCCGGAGACGACGGCTACGGGACGAGCTTCCCGGCCACTTCCCGGTACGTGATCGCGGCCGGCGGCACCTCGTTGAGGAAGAGCTCCGGTACCGGGCGGGGCTGGTCGGAGGCGGCGTGGTCAGGCGCCGGTTCGGGCTGCTCGTCGTACGAGGCCAAGCCGTCCTGGCAGCACGACACCGGCTGCTCCGGGCGGAGTGTCTCCGACGTCTCGGCGGTCGCCGACCCCGGCACCGGCGTCGCGGTCTACGACACCTACGGGCAGGGCGGCTGGTTCGTGGTCGGCGGTACCAGCGCCTCGTCCCCGCTGATCGCCGCTGTCTACGCCCTGGCCGGAGCTCCCGCCGATCCGGCGGCCTCGGTCGTGTACGCCCATGCCGGAAGCCTCAACGACATCACGTCGGGCTCCAACGGTTCGTGCAGCGCGTCTTACCTGTGCAACGCGGGAGCGGGCTACGACGGCCCGACCGGCCTGGGAACACCCAACGGTCTCGGAGCTTTCAGCGGAGCCGGCGGCGGCGGCGGCTCTTCCGGCAGGACCGGCCCGGTGACGTCCGGGGTGGCGGGCAAGTGCCTGGACGACTTCGCGGGCGCCTCGGCGAACGGCACCAAGGCTGATCTGTGGGACTGCAACGGCACCCCTGCCCAGCAGTGGACCAGCAATGGCAGCACGTTGACCGTCAACGGCAAGTGCCTGGACATCACCGGTGCCGCCACGGCGAACGGCTCTCTGGTGGAGCTGTGGGACTGCAACGGCGGCGGCAACCAGGTCTGGCAGCCGGGAGCGAACGGCAGCCTGGTCAACCCGGCCTCCGGCAGGTGCCTGGATGACCCCGGCTTCAGCACCACCAACGGCACGCAGCTCGACATCTGGGACTGCGACGGCGGTGCCAACCAGCACTGGAACCTGCCCTAGCGGCGCGCAGCCCCTTCCGGGAGAGCGGATTCCGGCCCCCGAGATCCGGCCGACATGAGTTCCGGTAGGTAACAGCGCCACGAGAGCCCCGGTCGTTCCCGACCGGGGCTCTCCGCCGTGCGGGGAGCGTCCCGGCTACTGGCCGGCGTCGGCCTCCCGCTGGGCTGTAGCGCGTTGTTGACGGCCGGGCCTTGTCCGCCGGTGAGCGGGTGACCGCTGGTACCGACGCATGGTTGCGGCGCCCCGCCCCCGCCGTGGGGGCGGGGGCGGGGCGCCGGGGGGTCAGTGGTGGCCGTGTTGGTAGGGGGCGCAGACGTCGCCCTGTGGGGGGACGGGCGGGGCGGGGGCGGCCGTGCCGGTCACGCCGTCGTCCTCGCGGACGGTGATGGTTCCGAAGTCGTGGTCGCCGAGGACGGCGCCGCTGGAGTTCGAAACCGCGATCTTGAACGACGTGGTCGGCGTCGCGCCCGGGAGGGAGTCGCCGGTCATCGGGACCTGGACCGCCCGGCAGGTCGTGCCGGGCGGGAAGGTGACCTGGCTCATGGCGGGGGCGAGCGCGCCGGTCGCGCTGCCGAGCACCGTGAACCAGGCGCTGACCGGGGTGGCGCTCGGGCGCGAGAGGTAGACCGCGACCTGGTCGGTGGCCGGACCCGAGCCCTCCTCCACCGCGGTGGACGCCACGTTCACCGTCGACCGCTGCCGGGAGTGCGGTGTGCCCAGCGCCTTGGTGTCGAAGCCCAGGTCGGACAGGTACGCCCCGCCCGAGGTGCTGCCGTCGGCGCCGACCGCGGGCGCGAAGCCGACCGAGGCGACGCGGCGCAGGTCGAGCCCCGCCTTCCGCAGCGCGGAGGTCGGTACGTGGACCTGCTGGAGCACGATCTTGCCCAGCGTGGTCGAGGTGCTCGCCGGCATCCGGTCCACGCCCCACCTGTTGAGGGCGGAGACCGGGGAGCTCCACCGGTGCCCGGAGGCGTCGGTGACCGAGAGCGTGAGGTCGGTGCCGGTGGTGACGCTCTCGTCGGGTGACATGCCGACGGTCATCTCGTCGTAGCGCGACACGTCCCGCCTGCCGGGCGGTACGGCGACGCTCACGCCGCCCTGCGTGCCGGTCCAGGTCAGGTGGGTCATCGGGTTGAGCGGCACGTTCGGGGCGTAGTTCGCGGGCGTCCAGTACGGCACCTGCTGCTTGGCCAGGGTGCTGCCGGGGTTGGTGCAGGCGGGCAGCGCCTCGGGCACCGTGCGCCCGTACATGTTGGCGCAGACGCTGGCGGCCACGTCGCCGGTCGCGGTCACCAGCGGCGAGGCGGCCTGGAAGGTGGCGATGTCGCTGCGCGAGGACTGCGGCTGCTGGGCGACGGTGCGGACGTCGGCGTAGCCGGACACCGACGGCGGCTCCTGGCCCGAGCCGTCGAACATGCCCTGGAAGCGGGCCTGCCGGCCGAGGCTCGCCTCGAAGAAGCCGGCGATGTACGCCGATCCGACCTGGTACTGCTGGGCCGCGGTCAGACGGATGTTCTGGCCGGAGGCCAGCGCGGTGGCGCTGGTGCCGCAGACCGGGTCGTCGGCCTTCGACCAGTCGTCGGAGGCCGCCGGATAGGGCGGTGTCCAGGAGGAGTTGTAGAAGTCGTGGTCGGTGCCCATCACCCAGATGTCCGAGCGCTGCACGTCGTCGGCGAAGGTGCCGTCGCGCGAGTCGGCGTAGAAGTGCTGGCCCTGCTGGTCGGAGACGTCGCCGTCGCAGTACGGCAGCAGCGTCGTGGTGACGACGTCGGGCAGCGTGGCGCGGGTGAAGTCGATGGGCGCGAGCGCGAAGACCGACTTGATGCTCCACGGGTGCGGCAGCGCCTCGTTGAGGGTGGCCGCGGTGACGACGCCCTCGCCGCCGCGCGAGTGGCCCATCAGGCCGATGCTGCCGAAGTCCATGGTGCCGGCGAGGCCGCCGGCGGTGAGGGTGCCGCCCGGGTACGTGGTCCGGCCCGCGGCCAGCGCCTGGTCGAGGGTGACGTCCCGGTCGGTCGCGGCGTCGTGGTAGCCGACCGTACGGCCGCTGTCGGCGGCCTTGAGCATCGTGAGGGTGTCCAGCACCAACTGGCCGCGGGTGGCGGCCCCGTCGTCGGGCGAGAGCTGGTTGTCGTTGGCGTTGACCGCGTTCGCCGAGATCGACACGACGGTGTAGCCGTCGGCAGCCAGGGCCTCGCCGGCACCGTCGTAGCCTGCGTAGCTGAGGATGGGCGTGGTGCCGGCCGGGCAGGGCCAGCCGCTCGCGCCCTTGAGGGTCGTGGTGTTGTAGCAGGCGCTGTGCCGGCCGTGCAGGAAGATCACCAGCGGGTGCGGGCGGTGGTCGGCCGGGAGGTAGATCCGGCCCTCCAACTCGCCGCGTATGCCGCCGATGTCGGCCAGCGGGATCGACTGGGCGCCGAAGTCGTAGTCGGCGACGGTGTACTTGCCGGTGCCGACGGTGGTCGGGTCGGCGGTGGTGCTGCCGCTGCCGCCGGGCGCGACCGGTGCGGGGCGGCCGTGCGCGCGGGCGGTGTCGAGGGTCTTGCGCCAGGACCTGAGCTGGTCGGCGGCGGAGGTCAGCGAGGTGGGTCCATCCGCGGTGCTCCGGCCGCCGGTCGACCACTGCCAGGCGATGGACGACGCGTCGGCGACCGCGGGGTCGGTGGTCGTGGCGGTCAGCGTACGGCCGTCCGCCGACTCCGCCGCGGGGCCGAGATCGGCGCCGTCCGCGAGGAGTTCGGGCACGTCGTCCCTGACCGGCAGTGCGGTGTCCAGCCGCAGCGAGACGGTGTACCCGGCGGCGGCACGTGCCACCGTCCAGCCGTCCCCTTCGGCGACCACGGCCGGAGCGGGCGATCCCGGGGCCGCCGCGGCGGCCGGCAGGGCGGCGGCCGTCGACCCGCCGATCACCAGGAGTCCCGCGGTCAGCGCGGTGAGCGGGCGGCGCAGCGGCCGCCCGGATATGCGTCGGTTCGCGCGTGCGGTGCCGTTCCCGAGTGCGGTGCGGTTCACGTGTGCGGTGCCTCGTCTCACTGGTGCGGTGCCCCGTCCTGCCGCGCTGCGGCCTGGTCGGGGTCGTCGCCTGCGTAGGGGTAGAAGGCGGTTCCGAGCTTGGGGAGCCAGCCCACGGTGGCGACCGGCGAGGTGCCGTCCCCGGGGTGCTGCGGGAGCAGCCCCGCGTTGATCACCGGCTCCCAGCCGACGGTCAGGAAGCTCATCGCAGCGCCTCCTCGGCGACCAGCGGGTCGTTGGACAGCTCGGGCGGCGTGGCCGGCTCGGCGGAACGCAGCATCCGCGGCGCGACCTTGGCGGCGGTGGTGTCCGGGTCGGGCGGCGCCGCGTTGTGGTACTGCGGGAAGTGCTCCTGGTAGTCGATGGCGGCCTGCACGATCTGCGGCTCGCTGAACCGCGGCCCCCAGAACTGCGCGGCGATCGGCAGGCCGACCGTGCTGTCGTAGCCGACGGGGAAGGAGACCATCGGCCAGGCCAGGGCGTTGGGCAGCTGGTAGTAGGCCCGGTAGACCGGGAAGCCGCCGCCGGTGCGCAGGCCGATCTGCGCGCCGAGCGAGAAGACCAGCATGAAGTCGACGCCCGCGGCGTCCAGCGCTGCCTGGTAGTTGGCCTGGAGGGTGCGGCGGCGGTGCTCGCCCTCGACGCGGACGGCGGCCGGGACCTGGCCGGCGAACCTGCTGGCCGACTCGAAGGAGGCCGCCGTCTCGCCCGGGGCCTTGCGGCCGTACTGCGCGAGCAGCGCGGCGGCCTGGTCGGCGGGGCGGGTGGCGGCGAAGTCCTTGACCGCGTCCCAGTAGCGGATCTCGTACCGGTTGGGGCTGAGCACCGCGGAGGACGGCGAGACCGGCGAACCGTCGACGGTGGCGAGCACGTCGGTGCTGGAGAAGTACGGGTCGTTGGCGGGCACGGTGACGTCGAGGCCGGGGAATTCCTTCACCGTGGCGCCCAGCGAGGTGAGTTGGTCCTTCAGGCGGGTGAAGGCGGCCAGGTGGTCGGCGTCGTAGGTGTCCTGCGGCGAGGTGCCGGTCTGGATGCCGCGGCTGGTGCGCATCCAGTCGGTCTGCGGTATCCCGATGGTGGTGCCGGCCAGCGGGCTGCGGCCCTTGCGGGCGGTGAGCGGCATGGCGGGGAAGGGGTCGGGGGCGGACAGCGTCAGCGGGTCGTTCGCCGGGTCGGGGCCGAGGATCACCGAGAGGATCAGCGAGGCGTCGCGTACCGAGCGGGCGATCGGGCCGAGCACGTCGTAGCCGGGGGAGAGCGGCATCAGCCCGGCGACCGAGGTGGTGCCCAGCGACGGCTTGATGCCGCTGGCGCCGTTCGCGGCCGAGGGCATCATGATGGAGCCGCCGGTCTCCTCGCCGATCGCGGCCGCCGCGAGCCGCGCGACCGGTGCGACGCCCGAGCCCTGGCTCGAACCGCCGGGCACGTACGCCTTGTTCCACGCGTTGCCGGCGAAGGTGCCGGTGATCGAGCCGGAGAAGGCCGAGGCGACGGTGTGGCCGAGGATCACCGCGCCCGCCTCGCGCAGCCGGTGCACGGCGGTGGCGTCCCGCAGCGCCGCGTTGCCGTCGAAGGCGTGGCTGCCGTCCTTGGCCTCAAGTCCCTTGACGGCGACGGAGTCCTTGACGCCGAAGGGGATGCCGAGCAGCGGCGGAAGGTCCTCGTGCGTGTGCCTGGCCCTGGCGAACCGGGCGTCCGCGGCGGCCGCCTGGGCCAGCGCGCCCTCCCGGTCGATCCGCACGAACGCGTTGTAGAGGCCGTTGTCGCCGTAGGTCTCGAAGGGGCCGTTGAACCGGTCGATACGGTCCAGGTACGCCGTGGTGACCTGGACCGCCGTGACGACGCGGGCGCGCATCAGCGCGGCCAGTTCCACCACTTCGTAGTCGACGAGGCGGGACCGCTTCTTGATGGCGGAGACGGCGGGCAGCGCGCCGAGCAGCCGCGCCGCCGCCGAAGGCACCGAGTCCGAGCCCGGGTCGGCGGCGGCGGGCGTCGCGACGGCCGCCGAGACCGCCGCGGCGCCCGTCACGGCGGCGGCGCCGCCCAGCACGGCCCGGCGGCTGAAGCCGGTGGCGGGGGTGGCTCCTGGGGATGTGACACGTTCTTCCGGCATAAACGGCTTTCCTGTCCTCTGCATGGTGAAGGAAAAGGATGAGCGCGTGGGGGGGAATGGCGCCTCTTGCAGGGATTTTAGGCCCTGGATAATGCGCCGGGAAGGCCGTTGAAGCGATATCAGTTCATCCTGAATCTAGTTCAGCTGTTTGTTTCGTGAGGTCGCTCGCGAGGTGAATTCCGGATCACGCGGAAAGGGGCCGGAACCCGGCGCAAACGGCCATGGGTGCCCAGGGGGGAGCCCGCTGACCTGGTCTCGAAGAGGTGTTTGAAACAAAAACTAAATGTGTTGCGGGCGGGTGACCTGGCGGGCGGCCGACACCACACCCGCCTCATGGGGCAGGCGGGTTGCCCTGTGTATCCCCGGCCGCAGGGCTTATGCCGTCTGCCGGTCCGGAATCCGCGTTTCGACCCTCACGTGAGGGAGCGTGTTATGGGCGGCGGAAGTCGCCTGCCGCAGCCGAGGGGCCAGGGGGTCAGCGGCCGACGCTGAGGCGGCCGGACTCCATGTGCGGCTGCAGGTCGACCTGGATGCGGTGGGTGGTGCCGCGGTCGGTGGAGCCGCCGACGTTCGCGGTCACCACGCCGATGCGCAGCCCGCCGCCCGCGGTGCCCTCGCGGCGTACCTCGACGGTGAACTCGACGCTCACCTTGTCGACGGTGAAGCCGATCGCCTTGCCCTCGGACGCCGCCCGCGCCTGCTCCAGCTCGGCGCGGATCTGCTCGATGACCTCGGCCAGGCCGACGAAGGACGACGATTCCACGGCGGTTGCCCCCACAGGTGATCGAGCGGACCAAAGGCACAAGTGTAGGCACTTTCACGCGACATGACGTGCCGTCAGGCGTAAGGTGCACGGCATGGAGGCCGACGGGGGAATCGGTACCGGGCCCCTGGCGACGCCGTCCTGGGCGGTGCGGATCCGGCGGGCCAACGGGACGATCGCGGGCAGCGGGATTCTGCTGAGCCCTGACCGGGTGCTGACCTGCGCCCATGTGGTGGGCCGCGAGGAGAAGGTCACCGCCGAGTTCGTCGGCGCGGCCGGGAGCGCGACCGGCTACCAGGTGCCGGAGGTGGCCGCCAGGGTCGTGGGGGACGCCTACCGTCCCGAGCAGCGGGACCGCAACGGCGACCCCGTCGGCGACGTCGCGCTGCTCGAACTGGACCGCCCGCGGCCCGCGTCCGAGGCGACGTCGCTCTACCGGGTGTCCGCCCCCGGCCGCCAGGTGCGGATGTACGGCTTCCCCGAGCACTACAACGGCGGCCTGTGGCTGCCCGCCACGATCCTCGGCGGCTGCGGCCGGGACGGCCAGGTGCTGTTGCAGCCGACCAGCCCGGGGCAGATCGCCCGGCGCGGGTTCAGCGGCGGCGGGGTGGTGGACCTGGCCACCGACAAGGTCATCGGCATGGTGCTGGCCAGGTCGCCGGAGGAGGGCGGCGGCTTCACCTTCATGAGCCCCGCCGAGACCGTGGTGCAGCACCTGCCCGAGGTCGGCGCGTGGACGGTCGGCATGACCGCGGTCGACGAGGAGCTGCGCTCGGCCGCGTCCGGCGACGACGAGGCGCTGCTCGACCAGCCCTTCGCCGAGCGGCTGGCCCTCTGGCTGCGCGGCGGCGACACGGCCCGCCAGGTCAAGATCAGCCTCGTACCGGACGGCGACCGGGTGCGCGCGGCCACCCTGCGCCGCGCGATCACCCTGGCCGACCGGGAGTTGCGCAGCCGCTTCTCCACCGGGCGCCCCTCGCTGGACGCGCCCGGCACCGTGCCGGCGGCCGGCGGCCTCGACCTCGCGGTCATCGCGACCGGCCGCAGCACCGACGAGATCGCCGAGCGGATCGCCGGCCGGATGGGACTGCTCCAGCACCTCGAACTGCCCGCCGCCGAGCGCATCGCGACGGCCACGGTGACCATCACGCTGGTCGTGGACGGGGTGGACGCGGCCGCGGACCCGCCGTCGCTGATCGGCCTGCTGGGGCTGCTGGTCGCCCGGGGCAGCCGGGTGCTGCTGGTCTTCCGCAGCGCGGGCGGGTACGCGGCCCGCGCCCGGGAGGAGCTGCTGCTGCGGCCCGCGCTGGAGGGCCGGGCGCGGCTCGGCGACCGGCTCGCGCGGATCATCGAAGGCCCTGGCCGCGAGCTGGACCGCCTGATGGCCCGGGTGCGCGGGGACGACGAGCTGACCGACAGGGCGGTCGACGCGCTGATCCACGTGATCACCGCGCGCGCCGAACTGGCCGCGGGCCAGGGTGCCTTCGCCGTACCGCCGGAGGACGGCCCCGACCTGGCGCGCTACGCGCGGGTGGCGTCCCGCGCCGAGCACCATCTGGCGCACGCCCTCACGTCCTTGAACGAACTGCTGCTCCGGCGCGACGAGTTGCGGGGCGAGCTGGCGTCGTACCGCCGGCTGTACGAGGAGAGCGCCGCCCGCGGCGAGGACCTGGAGGCCGACGAGCTGTACCTCACCGCCCACCGGCTGCTGCGCGAGCGCCCCTGCGATGTGGCGGCGGCGGAGGCCGCGGTCCGTACCTTCCGCGACCTCGTGGACCGCCCGGGCACCCGCCCGCCCGCCGCCGGACCGGCCCCCGGTGTACAGCCGCCGGCCCCCGCCGTACAGCCGCCCGCCCCCGCCGCGGAGCCCGCCCCCGGCGCCCCGCACCGCGACGATGGAGGTACGCCGACGTGACCGCGCCCGGCTCACCGTGCCCGCACGTGCCCTGCAAGGGCACCATCCGGGCCTCCGGTTACTGCGGCACCTGCCACCGCCACCCCTCGACGGCACCCGGCGCCGACACCGCCCCCGCACGCGGGACCACGGGGCAGGCGACCGTACCGGGACCGCGGCCCGCGCCGTCCGACACGGACGCGCCCGCCGCGCCGCGCCCGGCCGGGTCCGCAGGCGGCCTGGACCGGGACGGCCTGGTCCAGCTGCCCGGCTTCCCGCGCCCCGCGGACGAGGACGTCGTCCGCGCCACCGTCCGCCGCCCCGAGGGCGGCCGGCGCTGCGGCGTGCCGGACTGCGCCGGCACCATCGGGGTGTCCTACGACGGCGGGCCGGCCCCCGACGAGGGCTTCTGCCCGCTGTGCGGCACCCGCTACTCCTTCCGCCCGCAGCTCGGCCCCGGTGACGTGGTCGCCGGGCAGTACCGCGTGATCGGGTACCTCTCGCCCGGCGGCACCGGCTGGGTCTACCTCGCCGAGGACCTCGACCTGCCGGGCCAGCGGGTGGTGCTCAAGACGCAGATCAACACCCAGGACGCGGCGGCCCGCCGCAAGGCCGTCGAGGAGCGGCGCTCCCTGACCACGCTGCACCACCGCGACATCGTCGGGATCATCGCGTCCAAGCAGCACCGGCGCGCGGGCGAGGCGGAGCCCACCGACTACATCGTCATGGAGTACGTCGCCGGCCGGCCGCTGGACCAGCTGCTGAAGGCGTCCGACGAGGAACTGTCCCGGATGTTCGGCGGGCCCTTCGCGTTCGACCACGTCGTCACCTACGGCTGCAAGATCCTCGGCGCCCTGGAGTACCTGCACGACCAGGACCTGCTGTACTGCGACATGAAGCCCGAGAACGTCATCCACTACGAGCGGCAGATCAAGATCATCGACCTCGGTGCGGTCCGCCGCATCGACGACCGCACCAGCGCCCTGGTCTACACCCCGGGCTTCGCCCCGCAGAAGCGCGAGCGCGACGCGCGCGGCTTCCGGGTCGACACCGACCTGTTCACCGTCGGCCGCACGCTGGCCGCGCTCGCGACCCGCGCCAAGGTCCCCGCCGGGCTCGCCGCCCGCTCCTTCGACCGGCTGATCGGCCGCGCCACCCATGCCGACCCCGCCGCTCGCTTCACCTCCGCCGCGCAGATGTCCCGGCAGCTGTGGGAGGTGCTGCGCGAACACCGCGCCCTGGAAGGCTGCGAGCCCTTCCCCGAGCGCTCCACCCGCTTCGAGCCGACCGCGGTCGCGTTCGGCGCCGCCCTCGGCACGGTCCCCGCGCTCACCCACTGGACGCAGCGGCCCGAGGGCGTCGCGCCGCCCGACCTGGCCACGCGGGCGCCCGCACCGCACGAGACCGCCCGCGCGCTGCCGGGACCGATCGCCGACCCGGGCGACCCGGCGGCGGTGCTGCTCGGCGGCCTGGCGGGCGACGCGCCCGAACGCACGGCCGAGCGGGCCCGCGAGGACCCAGCGCTGCAGACCGTCGAGGTCGCGCTGTGGCTGTGCCGGTCGTATCTGCTGTCCGGCGAGCCCGGCCCGGCGGGCGGGAAGGCCCTTGCGGCGGCGGAGCACTGGCTCGACGAGGCCGTACGGCTGATGGGGCGCGACGTCGCCGGCTACGACTGGCGGCCGCCGTGGCACCGCGGGCTGCTGCACCTGATGCGCGGGCAGGTCAGGGACGCGCAGGGCGAGTTCGCCGCCGTCTACGCGACAGTGCCGGGCGAGTGGGCGCCGAAGCTGGCGCTCGGCTACTGCGCCGAGTACCTGCGCGCCGGCATCGACCCGGAGAACGCGGCGACCGAGGCCGAGGCCTACTACCGGGCCGTCTGGCAGCGCGACAAGGCGCACACCAGCGCGGCCTTCGGACTGGCCAGGCTGCGGCTGCTGCACGGCGACCGGGCCGCCGCGGTACGGGTGCTGGACCAGGTGCCCACGACCTCCCGCAACTACAACCTCGCCCGGATCGCCGCGCTGCGCATCCTCACCGGCCGGGTCGGCGGCACCGCGCCCTCGTCCGCCGACCTCACGAAGGCCGTGGTGCGGCTCGCGGAACAGCCGCAGGACGACGCCAGGGACCGGCTGGTCGCCGAGATCCGGGAGAACGTCCTGGCCGGCCACCCGGCACCGCCCCGGCCCGCCTCCTGGCGTGCCCGGCTGGTCCTCGCGCTGACCCTGTCCGGCCCCGACACGCAGGACTTCACCCCGCTGCCCCCCGGGGAGCTGTTCCAGGGCGCCGGCAGCCGCAGGGCGCTGGCCCAGCTGCTCTACGGGTCGCTGCGCACCCTCGTCGGCCAGGCGCCGGCCGCCGACCGCCCCGAACTGCTCGACCGCGCCTACGCCGTCCGCCCGCAGAGCCGGTTCTGACCGGCCCCCGACCTCCCAACGCCCCCCGCAACCCCACGGCAGCAGCAGCTCATCGGTGAGGAGTCACGACCACAGTGGACACCACGATCGGCCTCGCGGTCAGCCAGCAGAAGTACCTCCCCGCCGTTGCGGGCGAGAAGGACCTGCACGCCATCGTGACCGTCGAGGTCAGCGGTGCCGACGGCGCGATGCCCGGACCCGCGCTCGCCGAGGTCCTGGTGGTCGACTGCTCCACCTCGATGAACGACCCGGAGGAGAAGTTCCGGGAGGCCAGGAACGCCGCGATCGCCGCGATCCGGCTGCTCCCGGACGGCACGCCCTTCGCCGTCGTCGCCGGCAACCACCTCGCGGCCACCGCCTACCCGCCGCAGACCGGCGAGGCGCCCACGGAGATGGCGGTGGCCTCCGCGGCCACCAAGGACGCGGCGGAGATGGCGGTGCACAGGATGGTCGTGGGCGGCGGCACCTGCGTGGGCAACTGGCTGCACCGGGCGGGCGAACTGCTCGCCGGGCAGTCCGCCCCGATCAAGCACGTGCTGATGCTCACCGACGGGCGCAACAAGCACGACCACTTCCGGCCGCTGGCCGGCGTCCTGGAGGCGGCCGCGGGGAGGTTCGTCTGCGACGCCTGGGGCATCGGCGAGGGCTGGGACGCCCACGTGCTGCTCCAGGTGGCCGGCGCCCTGCACGGCTCCGCGGACGCCGTCCGTGCGGAGTCCGAACTCGTCGGTGCGTACACGCAGCTGATGCTCGGCCTGCTCGCCAAGTCGGTGCCGGAACTGACCCTCACCGTGGAGGCGTTCGCCGGCAGCCGGCTGCGCTACGTCCGGCAGACCTTCCCCAACGAGGCGCTGCTGACCGCGGAGGCCGGCGAGCCGGGGGCGTACGTCACCCGGGCCTGGGGCAACGAGGCCCGCCGGTTCCACGTCTGTGTCGCCGCCGATCCCGAAGGGCAGCTGCACGGGGAGGAGCTGATGGTCGCCGAGGTCGGGGTCCGGCTCCCGGCGCAGGCCGGTCTGCGGCCGCCCGCGCCCCAGCCGCTGGTGGTCAACTGGACCGACGACCCGGCGCTGTCCGGTATGACCGACGAGCAGGTGCTGCACTTCCAGCACTGGGAGGAACTGGGCGAGGCTGCCGCGGCCGCCGCGGACGCCTACCACCGCGACGACCTCGACCGTGCCGAGCAGCTGCTCGGTACGGCCGTCGCCCTCGCGGCGCGGTCCGGTGCCCAGCGCCAACTCGCCGATCTGCGGCGGCTGGTGGAGATCCACGACGCCGCCGCGGGCATCGTGTCGCTGCGCCGGAAGATCGACCCGGTGGACTTCCAGCACCTGATCACCGCGAGCACCCACAGCACCTACGGCCCCGAGCCCGGAGGCGTGGGGCCTGATCCCGGCCTGCAGCCGGGCGCGGCTTTGATCGACTGCCCGGGGTGCGGCCGGCGCATCCCGTCCAGGTCCCGCTTCTGCACCCACTGCGGCCACGTACTGGGGGCGTCATGAGCGACCGCGCGGCCCCGATACCGCAGACCCGGACCGCCGCGGCGACAGCGGCGGTGCCCGCGGGGGCCACCGCGCCGGGCACCAGCCGCACCCTGCGCGAACTGACCCGCCGCACACTGCTGCTGCTCGTCCTGGTGGTCCTGGCCACCGGGACGCTCTTCCAGGCCTACCGAGGGGTGCACTCCGACGCGGTGCCGCTGAAGTCGGCCGGGGCCCCCGGCGTGCTGGCCGTCGACACCGCCAAGGACGCGCTGATCGAGGCCCAGAAGGACATCGATCTCAACGACGGCAGCACGGGCGACTTCCACACCCGCCTGTCGGTGGCCAACCTGAGCCTCGCCCGGGCCGCCGGTGGAGCCGACGTGGCCGGGCGGCAGACGATCCAGACCGTGACCGGCCTGATCGCCACGTACTCCGGGTGGATCGAGGACGCCGAGGCCCAACCCGCCATGAGCCCGCTGCGGCAGGCCTATCTGTCCTACGCCGTCAGCACGCTCGGCATCGAGGTCACCGGTCCCGCGGCGGACGCCACCGTCATGGGCAGGCTGGCCGCGCTGCACGCCGAGCAGGAGCAATCGGTGCGCCGGCAGACCGACTTCGGGCCGCTGCTGTGGCTGGAGTGGAGCGTCGCGCTCGCCCTGGCCCTGGCACTCCTGCTGCTGCTCGCCGAGGCGCACCGTTTCTCCGGGGCGCGCTTCCGGCGGCAGCTCAATGTCCCGCTGCTCGCCGCCTGCGTCCTGCTGGTCGCCGGGGTCGCCGTGCTGGTCGCCTTCACCGCGCTGACGCATGCCGCGATGGCCGACGCCCGTACGGCGCTCGCCCGTCCCCTGGCCGGCAACGCCATCCCGCGCGCCGGGGCGCAGGTCTCGGGCAGGCTCGCCGACACCGGTTTCCGTGCCGCGGTGACCGGCTGGATCCCGGTCGGCGGCCTGCTGCTGGCGCTGCTGGTCCTGCTGGGGCTCCAGCCGCGGACCAACGAGTACCGGGTCGGGGCCGTCACGCTGAAATGGCCGCGGCTGCGCACGGTCGGGATCGTCGCGACGTGCCTGGTGGTGCTCGCAGGCGGCGGCGCCATCGTCTTCCGGGCCACCGGCTGGCAGGGCTCGGTCACCCTGCTCGCCAACTGGACCGGTACGGAGCAGGAGCGGTTCCAGCAGCAGGTGATCGACAAGTTCGAGGACGAATACCGTATCCACGTCGTCTACCAGGGCAGCTCCGCCGAGAGCCAGGTGCTGGCCGCCGACGTCGAGTCCGGCACGCCGCCGGACGTGGCGATACTGCCAGGACCCGGCGAACTGGCCGGCTACGCGGCGGAGGGCCTGCTCACCCCGCTCGACGACCTGGTCGCCGAGGGCGACTTCGCCTCGACGTGGGTCACCCCGGTCAAGGGCACCGACGGCAAGGAGCACACGTACTGGCTGCCGATGAAGACCGACCTGAAGAGCATGGTGTGGCACCCGAAGGACCTGGACGCCGCAGGGGTCGCGCAGGCCGCGCGGACGCCCGCGTCCTGGTGCCTGGGCATGGGCAGCGACGCGACCTCCGGCTGGCCGGGCTCGGACTGGATCGAGGACATCCTGCTCCAGCAGACCGACAAGGCCACCTACGACAGCTGGGTCAGCGGCGGGTTGTCGTGGCAGCACGACCCCAGGGTCCGCCGCGCCTGGACCACCTGGGGCGACATGGTGGGCGCGGGCAGACCGGATCTGACGCCCGCCCGCCTCACCACGCCTTTCGGGCACGCCGCCGACGGAGTGGCGATGAAGCCGCCGACCTGCCGCCTGGAGCACCAGTCGTCCATCGCCCAGGGCAGCGACGGCTGGAAGGCGGCCGGGGCCGCGTACGTCCACTCCGCCGACGTCATCCCCGGCGCGGTGGCCCGCAACAGCTGGGAGGTCTCGGGCGACCTCGCCGCGGTCCTGCACAGCACCCCGCAGTCCGCCAAGCTGATCGCCTACCTCGCCTCCGACGAGGCCCAACGCGCCTGGGCCGGAACCCGGTCCGGCTTCTCCGTCAAGGGCTCCGTGCTGGACGGCTATCCGGACACCGGCATGACCGGCACCCTCCGCGACCCCACGGCGCTCCGCTGCTACGACGCCTCCGACGCGATGCCGGCCGAGGTCCGCGACGCCTTCGCGCTCGCCGTGCTGCGCTTCCTCGCCGACCCCGAGAGCCTGGACGACCAGCTCGCGATCCTCGACAAGATCAAGGAGCGTACCGGCAGGAGCCCGCTCACCTCGGTGTGCTCCTCGCACTGAGCCGCACCGGCCGGCTCAGACCACCGACAGCGTCACCTCCACGTTGCCGCGGGTCGCGTTGGAGTACGGGCAGACCTCGTGGGCCTGCTCGACCAGCGTGGCCGCGGTGTCCGCCGGAAGGTCCGGGATCGCGATGTCCAGCTCGACGGTGAGCCCGAAGCCGCCGGACTCGGTCTTGCCGAGGCCGACCTTGGCGGTCACCCGCGAGCCGGACACGTCCACCTTGGCCCGCCGGGCGACCACCGAGAGCGCGCTCTGGAAACAGGCGCTGTAGCCGGCCGCGAAGAGCTGCTCGGGGTTGGTCCCGGCGCCGGTGCCGCCCAGCTCGATGGGCGGGTTGACGATGACGTCGAGCTTGCCGTCGTCGGTGGCGACCCGCCCGTCGCGGCCGTTCTCCGCGGTGGCGACGGCGGTGTACAGCACGTCCACGTACTGGATGGTCATGAGGGCTCCTCATCAATGGGGGTCAGCGAAGTCAGCGGGGTGTGCCGGGGCCTGAGCCCCGGCACGGGTGCGTCACTCCGGGAGGGCGACGACCGCCTTGCCGGAGTTCTCGCCGCGCAGCATCCCCAGGAACGCGGCCACGGCCTGATCGATTCCGGTGGTGACGGTCTCGCGGTAGCGCAGCTGCCCGTCCCGCAGCCAGCCGCCGACCTCGCGGACGAAGTCGTCCTGGAGGTCGTGGTGGTCGCCGACCATGAAGCCGCGCAGCGTGAGCCGCCGGCCGACCAGCAGACCGAGGTTGCGCGGTCCCGGCGGGGGCTCGGTGCTGTTGTAGGCCGCGATGGACCCGCACAGCGCGGCCCGGCCGTTCAACCGCAGCGCGGAGATCGCCGCCTCCAGGTGGTCGCCGCCGACGTTGTCGAAGTAGACGTCGATGCCGTCGGGCGCCGCGGCCGCCAACTGCTGGGCCACCGGCTCCTTCTTGTAGTTGAAGGCGGCGTCGAAGCCGTACTCCTCCACCAGTTGCGCGCACTTCTCGTCGGAGCCCGCGCTGCCGATGACCCGGGCGGCGCCCTTGAGCTTGGCGATCTGCCCGACCTGGCTGCCGACCGCGCCGGCCGCGCCCGAGACGAACACCGTCTCGCCCGGGGCCATCTCGGCGATACGCAGCAGGCCCACATAGGCGGTCATGCCGGTCATGCCGAGCACCCCGAGGTACGCCGACAGCGGTGCCGCCGCCGGGTCGACGACCGCGGCCTTCGCCGCGTCGACGAGGGCGTACTCGCGCCAGCCGAGCCCGTGCAGGACGTGCGTGCCGACCGGGACGCCGTCGGCCTGCGAGGCCACCACCCGGCCGACCGCACCGCCGTCCATCGGCCGGTCCAGGCCGAAGGGCGGCATGTACGACTTCACGTCGTTCATCCGGCCGCGCATGTAGGGGTCGACGGACAGGAAGAGGTTGCGCACCAGGATCTGGCCGGGCCCCGGCTCCGGGACGGGAGTCTCGACCAGGGCGAAGTCCGCCGGTGTCGGCCAGCCGTGCGGCCGGGCCGCCAGCTGCCATTCGCGCCCGGTGGACGTACTCGTCGGCGTGCTCGTGGAATTAACCATGGGCCTGAATATTTCATGCCGCCCTGGGGCTCGCCGAGCGGCGCCCCGTCCTGGCGGGGTGCCGGGCGAAGCTCCCGGGCGCCCGCGGTCCTACTGGCACCACCACAGCACCTGCTTGCAGGTGGGCGAGGGCGACGGGTGCGAGGAGTGGGTCGGGTTCGGCGACGTCGGGGGCGGCGCGCCGGTCGCGCTGGGCGGGGCGCCGGGGGTGGTGGCGGGCGGGCCCGCGGTGGTGGCCGGGGCGGTCGGCGTCGCACTGGTGGTGCTCGGGGTGTCGGTCGGGCTCTGCGAGTGCCGCGGGCCGCCGGGGGAGCCGCCCTTGTGCGGTGCGGTGGACCCGGCCGCGTCCGGCGAGGCGGTTCCGGTCGGCCGGTGGTGGGTGACGTTCACGACGGGCGCCGTCGGCGTCGTGTCGCCGGAGCCGCCGCCGGACAGCGCGGCCATCGACAGCATCCCCAGCGCGCCGAGGACGGCGACCAGGCCGACCCCGTAGACGGCGGCCCGCTGCTGCCTGCTGCGGGACTTCCTGCGCTGCCGGCCGCGCGCGGCCGCGCGGCCGCCGCCCGGGAACGGCGGTCCGCCCGGCTCGCCGTCGTCGTCGACGATGAGCGGCAGTTGTGCGGTCTCGCCGATCTGCGGCAGTTTCAGCTGGTCAGCGGGCGTGCCGCACCCGGGGCACGAGTAGGCGCCGTTGAGGTGCCGGCGGCACGCGTAGCAGTAGTCCATGGCGGAATGGACCCTATGGGACTCCTGTGGCGTCCCGAAACCCCGGCCATCCGCTTGTCCCGGCTTTGCCGGGAAATTCCCGCGCACCCCAAATCGGTGCAGGTGGGGGCTCTTGACGGCACCCCGATGCAGACCCTCTAATAAGGTTGCCCTAACCTAAATAAGGACTGCCTTACCTTCCGTCCCCCGCTCCCGAAGGACCCTCATGCTCCCCACGTTCGTCATCGGACTCCGCGAAGGACTGGAGGCGGCGCTCATCGTGGGCATCATCGCCTCCTTCCTGGCCCAGCAAGGGCGCCGGGACGCGTTGAAGAAGGTGTGGCTCGGGGTCGCCATCGCGGTGGCGATCTGCGTCGCGGTCGGGGTCGGGCTGCAGATCTACTCCAGCGACCTGCCGCAGAAGCAGCAGGAGCAGCTGGAGACGGTCATCGGCGCCATCGCCGTGGTCATGGTCAGCTACATGGTGCTGTGGATGAAGCGCCACTCGCGCGACCTGCGCAAGGACCTGGAGGGCGCGGCCGGCCGCGCACTGACCGAGGGCTCGGCCTCCGCGCTGGTGCTGATGGCCTTCCTCGCGGTGCTGCGCGAGGGCTTCGAGACCTCGGTCTTCCTGCTGGCGACCTTCAACGAGAGCGACAACCCCGCCTACGGCGGCACCGGCGCCGCGCTCGGCGTCGTGCTCGCCGCCGTCATCGGCTACGGCATCTACCGCGGCGGCGTCCGCATCAACCTCTCGCGCTTCTTCCGCGTCACCGGCCTGGTGCTGATCCTGGTCGCCGCCGGGCTGGTGGCCACCGCGCTGATGACCGCAGTCGAGGGCGGCTGGCTGGAGCAGGGCACCCGCGCGTTCGACCTGTCATGGCTGGTGCGCCCCGGCACCCCCACCTCCTCCGTGGCCACCGGCGTCCTGGGCATCCAGCCGTACCCCGACTGGACGATGGTCACCGGCTGGCTGGTCTACGCGATCCCGATGGCCGCCGTCGTGCTGTGGCCGGCCCGCGCCCGCAAGGCCCCCGCCCCGCAACCCGCCGCCTGACCGCCCCCCCCCGTGACGACCGACCGACCGGCGCCGTACCCGTCCCCGTACGTACGCAACCCCCAACAGGAGCTGACCGTGACCCCCCGAGCCACCCACCGCCGAGCCCTGGCCTGCGCGGCCACCGTGATCTCCGCAGGCCTGCTGCTGGCGGCCTGCGGTGGCGACAAGGACGACTCGAAGGGCTCCGGGTCCGCTGACGGCAAGAACGCCTCCGCCAAGTCCGCCACCGTCGCCATCGCCATCAGCGACAAGGACTGCGCGCCCGACCCGGCGACCGTGACCGCGGGCACCGTGAAGTTCGACATCAGCAACAAGGGCTCCGCGAAGGTCACCGAGGCCGAACTCCTCGACGGCGGCAAGATCCTGGGCGAGAAGGAGAACCTGACGCCCGGTCTGTCCGGCGACTTCACCCTCAACCTGGACGCCGGCAAGTACCAGATCTACTGCCCCGGCGCGAAGACCGAGAAGACCGACTTCACCGTGACCGGCGCCGCGAAGAAGACCTGGAAGGACGACCCGGCGCTGGTCGCCGCCACCCAGCAGTACGCGACCTGGGTCACCGGCGAGGTCAAGGAACTCGTCACCGGCACCGACGCGTTCACCGCCGCGGTCAAGGCGGGCAAGACCGACGAGGCCAAGACGCTCTACGGCAAGGCCCGTATCCACTACGAGCGCATCGAGCCGACCGCGGAGATCTGGGGCGACATCGACGGCCGCATCGACGGCCGCATCGACGACGCCCCCACCGCCGCCGACTTCACCGGCTTCCACCGCATCGAGCAGGCGCTGTGGGAGAAGAACTCCACCGCGGGACTCGGCGCGCTCGCCGACCAGTTGAGCGCCGACGTGCACGACCTCTACACCAAGGTGCAGACCGTCGAGTACCAGCCCGCCGCGATCGCCAACGGCGCCACGGACCTGGTCAACGAGATCCAGTCCTCCAAGATCACTGGCGAGGAGGAGCGCTACTCGCACATCGACCTGCTCGACTTCGACGGCAACCTGGCCGGTGCGAACGAGGCGGTCACCGTGCTGCTGCCGGTGCTCAAGGCGAAGGACCCGACGCTCGCCGCGACCGTCACCCAGCGCTACCAGGCCACCGCCACCGCCCTCAAGGCCTACGCGGCCACGCCCGGTTACGAGAACAGCGGCTACGTCGACTACCGCAAGGTCACCGACGCGCAGCGCCGTGTCCTGGCCCAGGCCGTCGACGCGTACGCCGAGTCGGTGTCCAAGATCGCCGGAAAGATCGCCTGAGCCGTGACCTCCTCCTCCTCCCACGACCCGGCCGCCGGCGCCGACGGCACCCCCGACATCACCCCCGACCCCGCCGGGCACCCCGCTCCCGCCCCGGTCAGCCGGCGGCGGCTGCTCGGCGCGGTCGGGGCCGGGGCGGCGGTCGCCGGCGCCGCGCTCGGCGCGGGCGGCACCGCGCTGGCCACCCGCGACAGCGGGTCGGGCAGCGCCGCCCCCGGCGGCGAAGCGGCCGCCGCCACGGTCGACTTCCGCGGCGCCCACCAGGCCGGCATCGCCACCCCTTCCCAGGACCGGCTGTGCTTCGCGACCTTCGACGTGGCGCAGAACGCGACCCGCGCCGACCTCGCCGCGCTGCTCACCGCCTGGACCGCCGCGGCCGAGGCGATGACCCTGGGCCGCCAGGTGCCCGGCGACGAGGGCGACCTCAACACCCCGCCGGACGACACCGGCGAGGCGGTCGGCCTGACCCCCGGCCGGCTCACCATCACCATCGGCTACGGCCCCGGGCTCTTCGACGACCGCTTCGGCCTCGCCGCCCGCCGCCCCAGCGGGCTCAGGCCGCTGCCGGCGCTGCCCGGCGAGAACCTGGACCCCGCGGTCACCGGCGGCGACCTGTGCGTCCAGGCCTGCGCCGACGACCCGCAGGTCGCCTTCCACGCGGTACGCAACCTGCGCAGGCTCGGCTTCGGCACCGTCCTCCCGCGCTGGATGGAACTGGGCTTCGGGCGGACGTCGTCCACCTCCCCCCAGCAGGCCACCCCGCGCAACCTGATGGGCTTCAAGGACGGCACCCGCAACATCGACGCCCGCGACGAGAACGTCATGGGCCGCCACGTCTGGATCGGCGAGGAGGAGCCGCAGCGCTGGGTGCGCGGCGGCTCGTACCTGGTCAGCCGCAAGATCAAGATGCGCATGGAGCAGTGGGACCGCGACCGGCTCGGCGACCAGCAGGACGTCTTCGGCCGCTACAAGGGCAGCGGAGCCCCGCTGACCGGCCACCGCGAGTTCGACACCCCCGACTTCGCGGCCAAGTCCGGCGGCGCGTACGTCATCCCGGACGACGCGCACATCAGGCTCGCGGCGCCCGAGAACAACAAGGGCCTGCGCATCCTGCGCCGCGGCTACTCCTACACCGACGGCATCGACAAGACCACCGGCGACCTGCTGGGCGGGCTGTTCTTCATCGCGTTCATGAACAGCCCCGACCGGTTCGTCACCCTCCAGCGGGTGCTCGGCGCGCACGACGCGCTCAACGAGTACATCCAGCACATCGGCAGCGGCGTCTTCGCCGTGCCGCCGGGGCTGGCCGCCGGGCAGGACTGGGGGCGCCAGCTCTTCGGCTAGGGCGTGAGCCCGCGCGTTCGCGCGTTCGCGCGTTCGCGCGCTCGCGCGAGACAGATCCCGCGGACTGTCCCGTTCGCGACAGAACCCGGCAAATGATCCTTGTCGGGCGCTCCGGCGCCCGGCGAGGATCACTTGCGTTCGGGGGTCTCACGGCGAAGGGACAGGTCATGCGGGTCATCAGGGTCAGCGAGTTCGGGCCACCCGAGGTGCTCAGGGTCGCGGAGGCACCGGAGCCGCAGGCCGCGCAGGGCGAGGTCGTGGTCGCCGTCGAGGCCGCCGGGGTGATCTACGGCGACGTCATCGTCCGCTCCGGCGGCTACCCCTTCCCGCTGCCGTACGTGCCCGGGCTGGAGGTCGGCGGGCGGGTCGTCGCGCTCGGCCCCGGCGCGGACGAGGCGCTGCTCGGCCGGCTGGTCGTCGCCACCACCCCCCGCTCCAGCGGCGGTTACGCCGAACTCGCCCGCGTGGCGGTCGCCGACCTCCACCTCGTGCCCGACGGGCTCGCGCTGCACCAGGCCGTAGCCGTCTTCCAGGCCGGCGGCCTGGCGGCCGGGCTGCTCTCCGCGATGCGTGTCAGGCCGCGGGACACCGTCCTGGTCACCGCGGCCGCCGGGCGCGTCGGCTCGCTCCTCGTCCAGCTCGCCAAGGCGGCCGGGGCGACCGTCGTCGGGGCCGCCGGTGGCCCCGCCAAGACCGCGGCGGCCACCGCCTTCGGGGCGGACGCCGTCGTGGACTACACCGAGCCCGGCTGGGCCGAGCGGGTCGGCGGCGCGGACGTCGTCCTCGACGCGGTCGGCGGCGACATCGGCGGCCAGGCGCTCGCCGCGGTGCGCGGCGGGGGCGGGCGGTTCGGCTTCTACGGCTTCACGTCCGGCACGTGGACCCACTTCGACCCGGTCACGGTGGCCTCCCGCGGCCTCACAGTCGTCGGCGCGGCGGGCATCGCCTTCGCGCAGCCCCCGGCGGTCCAACGCGCGGCCACAGCCTCGGTGTTGTCGGCTGCCGCTGCGGGCGCCCTCACGGCCCGCATCGACACGGTGCGCCCGCTCGGCGAGGCCCCGGCCCTCCACGAGCGGCTCGCCGCCCGGGCGACCATCGGGGCGACCCTTCTCACCCCATGAGGGTGCGCTCCTTTCTTTCGGGGGTTCCCTGCCCCTTGCGGTGCGCTGCCCGCCCGCGGCTGCACCGTGGGCTTGTCGCGCGGTTCGCCGTGCCCCTGAAAAACGCTCACCCTCCGCGCAGAGGGGCACCCCATAGGGGCGCGGGGAACTGCGCGCGTATCCACGACGTACCGGGGGGTGCGAGCCGGCCGCAAGGGGCAATCACCCGGGGGCGCGGGGAACTGCGCGCTCGGCCGGGATGGCGGGAAAGGCGAGCGCCCACCGCAGGGGGCAGGACCTGAAGGGGCGCGGAGAACTGCGCGCTCAGCCCCCGCGAGGGGAAAGGCGATCGCCCACCGTAGGGGGCAGGACCTGAAGGGGCGCGGGGAACTGCGCGCGTAACTACGACGTACCGGGGGGTGCGAGCCGGCCGCAAGGGGCAATCACCCGGGGGCGCGGGGAACTGCGCGCGTAACCACGACGCACCGGAGGGTGCGAGCCGGCCGCAAGGGGCAATCACCCGGGGGCGCGGGGAACTGCGCGCTCAGCCGGGATGGCGGGAAAGGCGATCGCCCACCGTAGGGGGCAGGACCTGAAGGGGCGCTGGGGGTACCCCCAGGCGAAGCGCTGGGGCCGCGCAACCGCGAGGCGCAGGAGGATGCGGGCGCACTGCAAGGGACAGGACATCAGGGGCTCGGGGAACTGCGAGACGAGCCACCCACCGCGCCGCGGGGAGGCAGCGCACCGCAAGGGGCAGGGGAGGCGGCACCCCCCTCCAGGCCCGACGCAGACGATTGTGCTGAGCCCCCGGAGGGTTGAGCATGGGGCGATGACGGTCGATACGGGTGACGCCGAGCGCGAGCGAGCCGTGGAGGCCGCGCTGCGGCAACTCGGCCTGGAGGACAGGGCTCGGCTGCTGGCCGGGCAGGACATGTGGTCGCTGCCCGCGCTCCCGGCGATCGGGCTGGACTCGCTGGTGATGTCGGACGGCCCGATCGGCGTACGCGGCCGGCGCTGGTCCGCCGAGGACCCGTCCGTGGCCCTGCCCAGCCCCACCGCGCTGGCGGCCGCCTGGGACCCGGAACTGGCCCGCAGGGCGGGCAGGCTGCTGGCCCAGGAGGCCCACCGCAAGGGCGTGCACGTCCTGCTCGCGCCGACGGTGAACCTGCACCGCAGCCCGCTGGGCGGGCGGCACTTCGAGGCGTACAGCGAGGACCCGCTGCTCACCGGGGCGATCGGCACCGGGTACGTGCGCGGGGTGCAGGACGGCGGCGTGGGCGTCACCGTCAAGCACTTCGTCGGCAACGAGGCCGAGACCGACCGTTTCACCGTCGACAACCGCATCGGGCCGCGGGCGTTGCGCGAGCTGTACCTCGCGCCCTTCGAGGCGATCGTCGAGGGTGCCCGCCCGTGGGGCGTCATGGCCGCGTACAACGCGGTGAACGGCGTGACCATGACCGAGCACGCCGAGCTGGTCAACGGCGTGCTGCGCGGCGAGTGGGGCTTCGACGGGGTCGTCGTCTCCGACTGGCTGGCCGCCCGCTCCACCGCGGGCGCGATCCGCGGCGGCCTCGACCTGGCGATGCCGGGGCCGTACACGGTCTACGGCGAGGTGCTGGCCGCCGCGGTCAGGGCCGGCGAGGTGCGGGCGGAGCTGGTGGAGGCCGCGGCCCGCCGGGTGCTGCGGCTGGCCGCCCGCGCCGGGCTGCTCGCGGG
>NZ_CAJSLV010000047.1 GCF_907177275.1 Actinacidiphila cocklensis | reverse complement strand
CGACTGGGTTGATAGGCCGGATGTGGAAGCCCTGTAAGGGGTGGAGCTGACCGGTACTAATAGGCCGAGGGCTTGTCCTCAGTTGCTCGCGTCCACTGTGTGGTTCTGAAACAACCAGCCACCACAACCCCCCCATGTGTGGGGTGTGGTGTGTGTTTCATGGTGTTTCGGTGGTCATAGCGTTAGGGAAACGCCCGGTTACATTCCGAACCCGGAAGCTAAGCCTTTCAGCGCCGATGGTACTGCAGGGGGGACCCTGTGGGAGAGTAGGACGCCGCCGAACAATTATTAGAAGAAGCCCCGGCCCCCGAGCTTTGTCTCGGGGGCCGGGGCTTTTTTGCTGCCCGTTACCCGGTGTTCACGTCGTGCAGAGACTCTGGGCGCCCCGACAGGCGGAGGCGTGGAGACGTGCAGCAGATGACGATTGCCGGACGGCGGCACAGGATCGCTTCGGACACGACGGCCACCGCTCTGCGCGAGGCGCTGGTGAAGCTGGGGATAGGGGCAGGCGACGAGGTCATCGTGCCCTCGTTCGGGCCGGGTGCGCCCGCCGACGCCGTACGACTGGCCGGTGCCGTACCGGTCTTCGCTGACATAGACCCGCGGACGTTCTGCCTCGACCCGGAGGCGGTCGCGGCCGGCATCACTTCACGGACGGCGGCCATACTCCCGGTTCACGTGTTCGGGCACCCTGCACCCATGTCGCAGCTCAACGAGCTGGCCGATCGCCGTGCGCTGGCCGTGGTCGAGGAGGGTACGGAAGGCGGCTGCGCCGAGGACGAGGGGGCCGTCGCCAGGCGCCGTGCCCACGCACGCTTCCTGGACTCGGCGTTGAAGGGCGTCGTGGTGCCGTACACCGAGCCGGGGGCACATCACCTCTACCACCGCTACACCGTGCGGATACCGGGCAACGGGCGGCCCGACAGGGACGCCTTCGCGGCCGCCCTGGCCGCCCGTGGGGTGCGGGCGACGGTGAGCGTGCCCGTACCGGTGCACAGGATGCCCGCGCACCGTTCCGGGGCGGTCCTGCCGCAGACCGAGCTGGTGGCCGCGGACACGCTGTCGCTGCCGGTCCACCCGGGCATCACGCAGCGGGAGTTGACGCACATGGCGGACACCTGCAACGCGCTGGGCGGGCTGATCTGACGCCGGCCGACGGCGGTCGGCGGGTCCCGCTGACCAGCTGTTCGGCCGAGTTTCCCGCACGGCCGTTCATGGGCTACGATCTTCCCGTCGACGCGCCCCAATAGCTCAGTCGGTAGAGCGTCTCCATGGTAAGGAGAAGGTCTACGGTTCGATTCCGTATTGGGGCTCTGACAAGGAAAGGCCTCCCGCCACCGGCGGGAGGCCTTTCTGTATATGCGGGGTGGCCGGCGGGCAGTCAGCTCGCCGGGAGGGCCGGCACCCGCATGGCGAGGATGGCCATGTCGTCGGAGGGCGCGTCCGAGGCGAAGCGCTCGACGGCCCGCTGGATACGCGCCGCGACCGCGCCGGCCGTCAGGCCCGTACACGTGGCCAGGACGTCCGCCAGGCCGTCGTCGCCGAGCATCCTGCTGCCCTCACGGCGCTCGGTCACGCCGTCGGTGACGCAGAGCAGGACGTCGCCCGGGTCGAGGGTCACGGACTGCTCGACGAGTTCCAGGTCGTCCATGACGCCCAGCAGCGGCTGCGGGTCTGCCGCGGGTTCCACCGTGCCGTCGGGGCGCAGCCGCAGCGGCAGTGGATGGCCCGCGCAGACCATCCGCAGTACCGCGCTGCCGTCGTGCTGCGGCCACAACTCGCCGTAGAGCAGGGTCAGGAAGCGGCTGCGGGCGCCCTCGTCGAGGATGGCCGCGTTGAGGCGTTCCAGGACCGCGGGGCCGCCGAAGCCCTCGCGGGCCAGCAGGCGCAGGGCGTGCCGGGCCAGGCCGGTCACGGCGGCGGCCTCGGGACCCGTGCCGCAGACGTCGCCGATCGCGAAGCCCCAGCAGCCGTCGCGGATCGGGAAGAGGTCGTAGAAGTCGCCGCCGACCTCGTTGCCCTCGCCTGCGGCGCGGTAGACGACCTCGACCTCGACGCCGGGGACGTGCGGCAGCTCCGGCGGGAGCAGGCTGCGCTGGAGAGCCTGGCTGATGGCGGTGCGCTCGCTGTAGAGGCGGGCGTTGTCCAGGGCGAGGGCGGCACGTCGGGAGAGGTCCTCGGCCAGTTCCAGGATCTCCTGGCGGAAGCGCTCGTCCGACGGCTTGCCGAGGGTCAGCATCCCGATGACGCGGTTCCGGGCGACCAGCGGCAGGACGACCGTCTCGCCGCCCACCGCGGCGGCCGTGGCGAGGGCCACGCCGGGGGTGCTGGGCGCGCGGCCGGCGATCGTCCCCGAGCCGCTGGGGCCGACGCCCAGGCTGCGCAGGGAGGCGCGCAGCGCGCTGGAATGTGCCGCGTCGGAGGGTGCCGTCCAGGCGCGGGCGCCGGGGGTCGGGTCCGGCTCGGGGGCGCGGACCTGGGACAGCAGCGCCTTGATGCCGTCGATGCGGTCCTCGTCCTCGTGCAGGACGAAGGCGAGCTCCGGCTCCGACTGCTCGGCGATCGTGTAGACCGCGCACCAACTGGCCAGGGTGGGCACGGTCATCTGGGCCATCAGCGCCAGCGTCTGGTCGCGTTCCAGGGTGCCGGCCAGCAGGTCGGAGGCCTCGACGAGGAAGGACAGTGAGCCGCGGCGGAGCCTTTCCAGCTCGGTGAGCCTGGCGCTCTCCACGGCCAGCGCGATCCGGTCGGCCGCGAACTGGAGCCGCAGGGCCTCCTGGTTGGAGTAGCGGCCCGGTGCCTCGGCGGCGACCCCGAGGGAACCGGTGAGCCGGCCCTCGACCTTGAGCGGCACCGTGACGACCGAGCGCATCCCGGTGCCGGACAGCAGCGGCACCGCACCCGGCACCGCTGTCAGGTCCTCGTGCACGGCGGGCATGCGGGCGCTGCCGTACCGCCCGGTGCCGGCCTCGACGGGTACCCGGGCGAAGCGCTGGCGGGCGGACGGCAGTCCTGTGGAGGCGCGTACTTCGAGTTCGGTCTCGTCGTCGGTGGCCAGCAGCAGGTAGGCGGCGTCCCCGTCGAGCATGTCGCGGGCGCGTTCGACGGTGCGCTGGAGCAGGCTGTCGAGGTCGTCGGGTGCGGGCGAGCCGATGAAGACCTCGAAGGCGTCCGCGTTCTTGCCGCGCTGCACCAGGCCGGTGTCCGAGGGCGCGTTGCCGCGGGCCGGGGTCTGCAGGACGGCGCGCTCCTCGACGCGTACCAGCAGGCAGACGGTGGAGGGCTCGCCCGAGGTGTCGCGGACCCGGAGGTGGGAGCCGTAGACCGGCAGGACCCTCCCGTCGCCGTTGCGCAGCCCGTACGTGCCCTCCCAGCGGGACAGTTGGAGGGCCTCGGCCAGGCCGATGCCGGTGCCGGGGGTCTGCGGCCAGGCGGTGAGGTCGGCGAGCGACTTGCCGACGACGTCCTGCGCGGGGTGGCCGAACAGGTCGGCCGCGTCGTCGTTCCAGCGGGTGATGGCGCCGCGGCTGTCGACCTGGACGACGGCGACCCTGACCCGCTCGTCGGCGACCGGCAGGTCCGCGGCGGGGAGCAGCGGGCCGGCGGAGCGGGTGCCGGCGGGGCGCTCGGGCAGGTCGAGCTGGAACCAGACGTGCTTGCCGGCCGCGGTGTACTCGACGCCCCAGCGGCTGGCGAGCGCAGCGCACAGCAGCAGTCCGCGGCCGCCTTCGTGGTCGGGGTCGCGGTGCGCCCGGCCGCGGCCCTGCAGCGGCACCTCGCGCTCGGGGTAGTGGTCGGCGACCTCGACGCGTACGGCCGTCTCGTAGCGCATGCAGCGCACGTCGGCGGCGGTGCCCGCGTGCACCACGGCATTGGTGACCAGTTCGCTGGTCAGCACCACGGCGTCGTCCACGACATCGGCGAAGCCCCAGCCGTGCAGGGTGTCCCGCACGAAAGCTCTGGCCACGGCGACCGACCGCCCCACCGGTTCGAAGCTGGCCGATGCCCGAGCCGTGATCACGGATCTCCTCTTGACGGATTCGGTGGTGTCCCGCAGCAGGCGGCGGGTCGCGCCACGGTCGGTCTCCCGCCCGTGCACCGTGCGTCGTACTGCCATCAGGCAAGGCTAGTGCGTAGCGCCCCGGGCGTCAGTTGCGGCTGTCAAACCGGAACGTGCTGTGCCGTATGCGGTGTGTGCGCGCGTCTAGCGCCAACGACCTCGCTACGTACGGGTTACGCGGGATGTTGTCGGCCCGGTAGGTGGAGGTGGAACACTGGAGGCGCCTAACTCGGGTACATGCAGGTCGATCGACCCTCCAGGAGGGACACGGTGGAGTCTGGCGCATCGGCGCGGGGCGCAGTCACGCGTACGAAGAACGGGCGTTCCCGGGCCGGCGGGACCGTAGAGGTCGATTCTGCCGCGCTCACCAAGCTGCTTGCCGCGCTTGCCGCGATGCGGGACGGCAATTTCCGCCGCCGCCTGACGGTGACCGGCGACGGGGTGATGGCGGAGGTCGCGGCCGTCTTCAACGAGGTCGCCGACCGCAACCAGCACCTCACGGGGGAGCTGGCGCGGGTGCGCCGGGTCGTCGGCCGGGAGGGCAAGCTCACCGAGCGGCTGGAGACGGGAGCGTGCGAGGGCGCCTGGGCGGCCGCCATCGAGGCCTCGAACGCGCTGGTGGACGACCTGGTACGGCCGGTGTCCGAGGTGGGCCGGGTGCTGTCGGCGGTGGCCGAGGGCGACCTGGAGCAGCGCATGGACCTGCGCGCGCAGAACCCGGACGGGTCCGCGCACCCGCTGCGCGGCGAGTTCCTCAAGGTCGGCCGTACGGTCAACGGCCTGGTCGACCAGCTGTCCGCGTTCACCGACGAGGTGACCCGGGTGGCCAGCGAGGTCGGCACCGAGGGCAAGCTCGGCGGGCAGGCGAAGGTCCGGGGCATGGCGGGGTCCTGGAAGGACCTGACGGACTCCGTCAACACCATGGCGTACCGGCTGACCGCGCAGGTCCGCGACATCGCGATGGTGACGAACGCGGTACTCAAGGGCGACCTGTCACGCAAGGTCACCGTGCATGTCGCGGGCGAGATGCAGGAGCTGAAGAACACCGTCAACACGATGGTGGACCAGCTCTCCTCGTTCTCCTCCGAGGTGACCCGGGTCGCCCGGGAGGTCGGCACCGAGGGCGAGCTGGGCGGCCAGGCGCAGGTGCCGGGTGTGGCCGGGGTCTGGAAGGACCTCACCGACTCGGTGAACCTGATGGCCGGCAACCTGACGGCCCAGGTGCGGGACATCGCGCAGGTCACCACGGCGGTCGCGAACGGCGACCTGACGCAGAAGATCACCATCGGCGCGCGCGGCGAGGTCGCGCAGCTCGCCGAGACGATCAACGCGATGACCGAGACGCTGCGGACCTTCGCCGACGAGGTGACCAGGGTCGCCGGTGAGATCGGCGCCGAGGGCCAGCTCGGCGGGCAGGCGCAGGTGCCGGGTGCTGCGGGGACGTGGAAGGACCTCACCGACTCGGTGAACACCGCCTTCCGCAACCTGACGGCCCAGGTGCGGGACATCGCCCAGGTCACGACCGCGGTCGCGGGCGGCGACCTGTCGCAGAAGGTCACGGTGGACGTCTCCGGCGAGATGCTGGAGCTGAAGAACACCGTCAACACGATGGTCGACCAGCTGTCGGCCTTCGGCGCCGAGGTGACCCGGGTGGCCCGCGAGGTCGGCGTCGAGGGCATCCTCGGCGGGCAGGCGCAGGTCCCGGGTGCTGCGGGGACGTGGAAGGACCTCACCGACTCGGTGAACACCGCCTTCCGCAACCTGACCGGGCAGGTCCGCAACATCGCCCAGGTCACCACGGCGGTCGCCAACGGCGACCTGTCGCAGAAGGTCACGGTGGACGTCTCCGGCGAGATGCTGGAGCTGAAGAACACCGTCAACCGGATGGTCGACCAGCTCGGATCCTTCGCCGCCCAGGTGACCCGGATGGCCACCGACGTGGGCACGGAGGGCCGGCTCGGCGGTCAGGCCCGGGTGGACGGGGTCAGCGGCACCTGGAAGGACCTCACCGACTCCGTCAACTTCATGGCGGGCAACCTGACTTCGCAGGTGCGGCAGATCGCCCAGGTGACCACGGCGGTGGCCCGCGGCGACCTGTCGCAGAAGATCGACGTGGACGCGCGCGGCGAGATCCTGGAGCTGAAGAACACCATCAACACGATGGTGGACCAGCTGTCCTCGTTCGCGGAGCAGGTGACCCGGGTGGCCCGCGAGGTGGGCACCGACGGGCGGCTCGGCGGGCAGGCGCAGGTGCCGGGTGTCGCCGGTGTGTGGCGGGACCTGACCGACTCGGTGAACTTCATGGCCGGCAACTTGACCGGCCAGGTCCGCAACATCGCGCAGGTCGCCACGGCGGTCGCGCGCGGCGACCTGTCGCAGAAGATCGACGTCGATGCGCGCGGCGAGATCCTGGAGCTGAAGAACACCCTCAACACGATGGTGGACCAGCTGTCCTCGTTCGCCGAGCAGGTGACCCGGGTCGCGCGCGAGGTGGGCACCGAGGGCATCCTCGGCGGCCAGGCCGAGGTCAAGGGCGTCAGCGGCACCTGGAAGGACCTGACGCAGTCCGTCAACTTCATGGCCAACAACCTGACCAGCCAGGTCCGCAACATCGCTGACGTCACCAGCGCGGTCGCCCAGGGCGACCTGTCGCGGAAGATCACCGTCGACGCCAAGGGCGAGATCCTGGCGCTGGTCACCACCGTGAACACGATGGTCGACACGCTGTCGGCCTTCGGTGACGAGGTGACCCGGGTGGCCCGCGAGGTGGGCACCGAGGGCCAACTCGGCGGCCAGGCGCGGGTCCGTGACGCGTCGGGCATCTGGAAGGACCTCACCGACAACGTCAACCTGATGGCGAGCAACCTGACCAGCCAGGTGCGGTCGATCTCCTCGGTGGCCACCGCCGTCGCCAACGGCGACCTGACCAAGAAGATCAACGTGGACGCGCGCGGCGAGGTCGCGCAGCTCGCCGAGACCATCAACACGATGGTGGACACGCTGTCGGCCTTCGGTGACGAGGTGACCCGGGTGGCCCGCGAGGTGGGCACCGAGGGCATCCTCGGCGGCCAGGCGCGGGTGCCGGGCGTCAGCGGCACCTGGAAGGACCTCACGGAGTCCGTCAACGGCATGGCGTCCAACCTGACGGGCCAGGTGCGGCAGATCGCGCAGGTGACCACCGCGGTGGCCCGCGGAGACCTGTCCAAGAAGATCGACGTGGACGCGCGCGGCGAGATCCTGGAGCTGAAGACCACCATCAACACCATGGTGGGGCAGCTGTCCGCGTTCGGTGACGAGGTCACCAGGGTGGCGCGCGAGGTGGGTACGGAGGGCAGGCTCGGCGGCCAGGCCCGGGTGCCCGACGTCTCGGGCATCTGGAAGGACCTGACCGAGTCCGTCAACCTTATGGCCAACAACCTGACCAGCCAGGTGCGCAACATCGCGCAGGTCGCCACCGCGGTGACCCGTGGCGACCTCAACCTGCGGATCGACGTGGACGCCGCCGGCGAGATCCTGGAGCTGCAGGACTACATCAACACGATGATCGTCCGGCTCCGCGAGACCACGCTCGCCAACAAGGAGCAGGACTGGCTCAAGGGCAACCTGGCGCGTATCTCCGGCCTCATGCAGGGCCGCAGGGACCTCGGCGACGTGGCCGCGCTGATCATGAGCGAGCTGACCCCGGTGGTCTCCGCGCAGCACGGCGCCTTCTTCCTGGCCGAGGACACCACGGAGGTCGGCGAGGAGTACGAGCTGCGGCTGCGCGGCAGTTACGGCTTCTCCCGCAAGACCATGTCGACGGTCTTCCTGCCGGGCGAGGGGCTGATCGGGCAGGCCGCGGTGGAGAAGCGGTCGATCCTCATCGAGCATGTCCCGCCGGGTTATCTGAAGATCACCTCGGGGCTCGGCGACGCTCCGCCGTCGCACGTGATCGTGCTGCCGGTGCTGTTCGAGGGCCGGGTGCTGGGTGTCATCGAGCTGGCCGCCTTCCAGCCGTTCACCCAGATCCAGAAGGACTTCCTCAACCAGATCACCGACATCATCGCGATCAGTGTCAACACCATCAGCGTCAACACCAAGACCGAGGGCCTGCTCAAGCAGTCCCAGGAGCTGACCGAGCAGTTGCAGGAACGGTCGGCGGAGCTGGAGAACCGGCAGCGCGCCCTGCAGCTGTCGAACGCCGAGCTGGAGGAGAAGGCCGAGCTGCTGGCCCGGCAGAACCGCGACATCGAGGTCAAGAACACCGAGATCGAGGAGGCCAGGCAGGTCCTGGAGGAGCGCGCCGAGCAGCTCGCCGTCTCGATGCGCTACAAGTCGGAGTTCCTCGCCAACATGTCGCACGAGCTGCGCACCCCGCTCAACTCGCTGCTGATCCTTGCGAAGCTGTTGGCCGACAACGCCGACGGCAACCTCTCTCCCAAGCAGGTCGAGTTCGCCGAGACCATCCACGGCGCCGGTTCCGACCTGCTGCAGCTGATCAACGACATCCTGGACCTGTCCAAGGTCGAGGCGGGCAAGATGGACGTCTCGCCGACCCGTATCGCCCTGGTGCAGCTGGTCGACTACGTGGAGGCCACCTTCCGGCCGCTGACGGCGGAGAAGGGCCTGGACTTCTCCGTGCGGGTGTCGCCGGAACTCCCGGTCACCCTGCACACCGACGAGCAGCGGCTGCTGCAGGTGCTGCGCAATCTGCTGTCCAACGCGGTGAAGTTCACCGACAGCGGTTCGGTGGAGCTGGTGATCAGGCCGGCCGGCAACGAGGTGCCGCAGTCGATCCGCGAGCAGCTGCTGGAGGCCGGCACCCTGCGCGAGCCGGACCAGCCGCTGATCGCTTTCTCGGTGACGGACACGGGCATCGGCATCGCGGCCGGCAAGATGCGGGTGATCTTCGAGGCGTTCAAGCAGGCCGACGGCACCACCAGCCGCAAGTACGGCGGTACGGGCCTGGGCCTGTCGATCAGCCGGGAGATCGCGCGGCTGCTCGGCGGCGAGATCCACGCCGACAGCCAGCCGGGCCGCGGCTCGACGTTCACGCTGTACCTGCCGCTGAACCTCGGCGAGATCCCGCAGGTGATGCCGCAGCTGCCGGCCGGTACCAGCGACCGGGACACCGCGGCCGCGGGCCGTACCCGCAACCCAGGCAGCAGCCTGGCCAGGCTCCGCCGCCGCTCGGCCCAGCCGGCCCCGCTGCCCGCCGCGCACGGGCAGAACGGCGCCGCGCACGAGTCGTGGGCCGTGGAGAGCCAGCCGGCCGCCTACTCGGGCTTCTCCGGCGGTTTCAGCGGCGAGAAGGTGCTGATCGTGGACGACGACATCCGCAACGTCTTCGCCCTCACCAGCGTCCTGGAGCAGCACGGCCTGACCGTGTTGTACGCCGAGAACGGCCGTGAGGGCATCGAGGTGCTGGAGCAGTACGACGACATCGCGATCGTGCTGATGGACATCATGATGCCGGAGATGGACGGGTACGCGACGACGACGGCGATCCGCAAGATGCCGCAGTTCGCCGGGCTGCCGATCATCGCGCTGACCGCGAAGGCGATGAAGGGCGACCGGGAGAAGAGCATCGAGTCCGGCGCATCGGACTATGTCGCCAAACCGGTGGACACCGACCATCTGCTGACGCTGATGGAGGAGTGGATGCACGCCCGCTGAAGAAAAAAGTTGAAGTTTTGCCAACTCGCTCGTCTGACGGGGTGTGAGGGCGAGAGGATCAGGGAACCTTCTCGTCTCCGCCGGCGTTTTCGGTGTGTGGTGAGTGACGTGGCGGTGACAGGGTGTGGCGAACGGCGGGGTGCGGCTACCATGACCGGCACAAGGACGGGCGGCGCGACAGAGTCGTCCCCGGGGGCGGCGACCGGCGTGGTGCCGGGGCGAGGAGGGCGGGCCATGGTGCAGAAGGCCAAGATCCTCCTGGTCGATGACCGGCCGGAGAATCTGCTTGCGCTGGAGGCCATTCTCTCGGCGCTCGATCAGACTCTGGTCAGGGCATCGTCCGGGGAGGAAGCGCTCAAAGCGCTGCTCACCGACGATTTCGCGGTGATCCTGCTCGATGTCCAGATGCCGGGCATGGACGGGTTCGAGACCGCGGCGCACATCAAGCGGCGGGAGCGGACACGGGACATCCCGATCATCTTCCTGACCGCGATCAACCACGGCCCGCACCACACCTTCCGGGGTTACGCGGCGGGCGCGGTCGACTACATCTCCAAGCCGTTCGACCCGTGGGTGCTGCGGGCCAAGGTCTCGGTCTTCGTCGACCTGTACATGAAGAACTGTCAGCTGCGTGAGCAGGCGGGACTGCTGCGGCTGCAGCTGGAGCAGGGTCTGCCCTCCGGGGCGGAGTCCAACGGCTCCAAGGAGCCCGCGGGACTGCTGGCCGAGCTGTCCGCCCGGCTGGCGGCCGTAGAGGAGCAGGCCGAGGCGCTGAGCAAGCAGCTCGGCGAGTCCGCCGACGCGGCGGCCGTGGCGACCGCCGCCCACCTGGAGCGCAAGCTCACCGGCCTGCGCCGGGCGCTGGACGCGCTGGAACCGGGCAGCAGTGGGGGTATCGTGCGGCAGGCCACCGGGGACTGACCCCGCGGGGTGCGGTGAGTACGGGTCCGGTCCGCTGGGGGGCCGGACAACGCCGGTTGACGCCACGTCAACGCCGTGGCGGCGGCGGCCCGACACGAACGGGCGTATCCGCGAGCACGCGTGTTCCCCGATCACAAGGGCGGTAACCTCGGCACCATGGCCCCACGTACGTCCGGCACCGCCAAGAAAGCCCCGGCGAAGCCTGCGGCCAAGAAGCCCGCCGCGAAGAAGGCCGCGGCCAAACCGCCCGCCAAGAAGGCGGCAGCGGCGCCAAAACCCGCGCCCAAACCAGCCCCTTCGCCGACCAGCGGCATCTACCGGATGTTCCGTGCGCTGTGGCTCGGCCTGGCGCACACCGTGGGTGCCGTCTTCCGCGGCATAGGGCGCGGCGCCCGCGGCCTGGACCCCGCACACCGCAAGGACGGCCTCGGCCTGCTGCTGCTCGGCCTGACCCTGGTGGTCGCGGCCGGCACCTGGTCCAACCTTCGCGGCCCGGTCGGCGACCTGGTCGAGATGCTGGTCACCGGCGCCTTCGGCCGGCTCGACCTGCTGGTGCCGCTGCTGCTCGGCGCGGTCGCCGTGCGCCTGATGCGGCACCCGGAACAGCCCGAGGCAAACGGCCGGATCGTGATCGGCCTGTCCGCCCTGGCCATCGGCGCGCTCGGGCTGATCCACCTGGCCTGCGGCGCACCGACCCGCAGCGACGGTGCCACGGCCCTGCGGGACGCGGGCGGCCTGATCGGCTGGGCCGCCGCCTCACCGCTGGTCTACACCGTCGGCACGTTCCTGGCCGCACCGCTGCTGCTGCTCATCACCGCCTTCGGGCTGCTGGTGGTCACCGCCACCCCGGTCGCCGCCGTACCGCAGCGGCTGCGGGCGGCCGGCGCGCGGCTCGGCCTGTACGCCCCGCCGCCGGACCCCGACGCCGTACCGCTGGAGGAGTTCTTCGACGCGGACGAGCCGGACGCCCTGTCCGGCGCCTGGGACGACGAGGACGAGTCGCCGGTCCGCCGGCTGCCCACCAGGTTCGGCAAGGTGAAGGACGAGCCGTACGACGTCGACAGCGACCTCGGCGCCGACGGTCTCCCCGCCGGCGACGAGCCCAAGCCGCGTCGCAGGCCCCGCCGCCGCCCCGAGGCGCTGCCCGGAACGGCCCAGGCCTCCGACGCGGTGGACGTGGCGGCGGCCGCCGCGGCGGCACTGGACGGCGCGGTGCTGCACGGGCTGCAGCCCTCCCCGCTGGTCGCCGACCTGACCACCGGAATCAGGAAGCCGGTGCCCGCCGCCCGCGCGGAGGAGGACACCGGCTCCGGCGTCCCCGACCTCACCAAGCCGTCCGCCGACCCCGGCGAGCCGCTGCCGCCGCGCGCCGAGCAGCTGCAGCTGTCCGGCGACATCACCTACGCGCTGCCCTCGCTCGACCTGCTGGAGCGCGGCGGCCCGGGGCGCACCCGCAGCGCCGCCAACGACGCGGTGGTCGCCTCGCTGACCCAGGTCTTCAAGGAGTTCAAGGTCGACGCGGTCGTCACCGGCTTCACCCGCGGCCCGACCGTCACCCGCTACGAGGTGGAGCTGGGCGCCGCCGTCAAGGTCGAGCGGATCACAGCACTGGCCAAGAACATCGCCTACTCCGTCGCCAGCCCGGACGTCAGGATCATCAGCCCCATCCCCGGCAAGTCCGCAGTCGGCATCGAGATCCCCAACAGCGACCGCGAGATGGTCAACCTCGGCGACGTGCTGCGCTCCGCGGAGGCCGCGGGCGAGGACCACCCGATGACGGTGGCGCTCGGGAAGGACGTCGAGGGCGGCTACGTGATGGCCAACCTCGCCAAGATGCCGCACGTCCTGGTCGCGGGCGCCACCGGCTCCGGCAAGTCGTCCTGCATCAACTGCCTGATCACCTCCGTGATGGCCCGCGCCACCCCGGACGAGGTCCGCATGGTGCTGGTCGACCCCAAGCGCGTCGAGCTGACCGCGTACGAGGGCATCCCGCATCTGATCACGCCGATCATCACCAACCCCAAGCGGGCCGCGGAGGCCCTCCAGTGGGTGGTGCGCGAGATGGACCTGCGCTACGACGACCTGGCCGCGTACGGCTTCCGGCACATCGACGACTTCAACGCAGCGGTGCGCTCGGGCAAGGCCAGGACACCGGAGGGCAGCGAGCGTGAGCTGACGCCGTATCCGTACCTGCTGGTCATCGTCGACGAGCTGGCCGACCTGATGATGGTCGCGCCGCGCGACGTCGAGGACTCGATCGTCCGGATCACGCAGCTGGCCAGGGCTGCCGGCATCCACCTGGTGCTCGCCACCCAGCGGCCCAGCGTCGACGTGGTCACCGGCCTGATCAAGGCCAACGTGCCCTCCCGGCTGGCCTTCGCGACCTCCTCGCTCGCCGACAGCCGGGTCATCCTCGACCAGCCGGGTGCCGAGAAGCTCATCGGCAAGGGCGACGGCCTGTTCCTGCCGATGGGCGCGAACAAGCCGACCCGGATGCAGGGCGCCTTCGTCACCGAGGACGAGATCGCCAAGGTCGTCGACCACTGCAGGGCGCAGCTCACCCCGTCGTACCGCAGCGACGTCACCGTCGGCAGCGGTCCGAAGAAGGAGATCGACGAGGAGATCGGCGACGACCTGGACCTGTTGTGCCAGGCCGCGGAGCTGGTGGTCTCCACGCAGTTCGGCTCGACATCGATGCTCCAGCGCAAACTGCGTGTGGGATTCGCCAAGGCGGGCAGGCTGATGGACCTGATGGAGTCGCGCGGCATCGTCGGTCCCAGCGAGGGGTCCAAGGCGCGCGACGTGATGGTGAAGGCGGACGAGCTGGACGGCGTGCTGACCGAGATCCGCGGCGGGGCCTGACCGCGGCCGCGGCGGGTGCCGCAGCGACACGCGGTGGCGGCCGAAAAGCGGTCGTATTTTCCAGGCAACCGTTTGATCTGTTCGTACGTCAACTTCGGCAGGGAGGACGACATCCTGATGGCGGACAAAATCCGGCCGTCCGCTTGCCCCTCGTTTTCCTGCCCCCCCTAGACTGAACCTCCAGCAGGCGGCTGCACGCTCGAAAGGCGCCCTCGTGTCCCTCGGCAACACGCCCACCGAAGACCGGCCTTCGGTCGGCCACGCCCTCGCCCAGGCCCGCATCGCCGCCGGGCTCTCCATCGACGAGGTCAGCACCAGTACCCGGGTGCGCGTCCCCATCGTGCAGTCGATCGAGCAGGACGACTTCTCCCGCTGCGGCGGTGACGTCTACGCCCGCGGCCACATCCGTACGCTCGCCCGCGCCGTCGGCCTCGACCCCGAGCCGCTGATCGCACAATATGCGGCCGAGCACGGTACGGAGGTCGTGCCGGCACCCGTCGCGCCGATGTACTCGGCCGAGAAGATCCGCTCCGAGCCGCGCCGGCCCAACTGGACCGCGGCCATGGTCGCGGCGATCGTCGCGGTCATCGGCTTCGTCGGCTACACCGCCTTCACCGGCGACAGCGACGGGAACGGCGCGAAGGCCGACCCCGCACCGCCCACCCCGAGCAGCTCCGCCACCAAGCCGACCACGCAGACGACGAAGGGCACGCTGCCGCCCACCCCCGACCCGACGGGCAGCGCCATCGCGGCCGCCCCGCCCGGCAAGGTCACGGTCAAGATCAGCGCCGAGGGCGGCGTGAGCTGGGTCCAGGCCACCGACCACAACGGAAAGCGGCTCTTCCAGGGCTCGCTCAAGAAGGGCGACTCGGAGACCTTCACCGACGACAAGAAGATCAAACTGGTCGTCGGCAACGCGGGCGCGGTGCAGCTCTTCGTCAACGGCAAGGACCTGGGCGCGGCCGGCACCGACGGCCAGGTGGTCCGCCTGACGTACACCCCGGGCGACCCGGCCCAGGGCTAGTGCCCGAGGCTTCCCGCGGTCTTCCTGAGGTGTTCCGGCCATCGGCGGCCGAGGCGCGAAGGGTGCGAGAAGGCAGCGGGTAGTCTGAGTGCATGCCCGAAACCCGTACCGTCGCCCTTGTCACGCTCGGATGCGCCCGTAACGAAGTGGACTCGGAAGAGCTTGCCGGCCGGCTGGCGGCGGACGGCTGGCGGCTGGTCGAGGACGCGGCGGACGCCGACGTGGCGGTCGTCAACACCTGCGGCTTCGTGGAGGCGGCCAAGAAGGACTCGGTGGACGCCCTCCTCGAGGCCAACGACCTCAAGGACCACGGCCGCACCCAAGCCGTCGTCGCCGTCGGCTGCATGGCGGAGCGGTACGGCAAGGAACTGGCCGACGCTCTGCCGGAGGCCGACGGTGTGCTCGGCTTCGACGACTACGCCGACATCTCCGAGCGACTGCAGACGATCCTGGCCGGCGGCGTCCACGCCCCGCACACCCCGCGTGACCGGCGCAAGCTGCTGCCGATCAGCCCGGCGGAGCGCCAGGCGTCAACGGTCGCGCTGCCGGGTCACTCGCAGGGGGGTCACTCGAACGGGGCCTTGTCCGGGACGGATGCTTCCGCCACGGCGGATGGCGGACCGGCCGTGGACCTCGCCGACCTGCCCGAGGGCGTCGCACCCGCATCCGGCCCGCGCGCACCGCTGCGACGGCGGCTGGGATCGGGGCCTGTCGCCTCGGTGAAGCTCGCCTCCGGCTGCGACCGGCGCTGCACCTTCTGCGCGATCCCCTCCTTCCGCGGCTCCTTCATCTCGCGCCGCCCCTCCGACGTCCTCGGCGAGGCCCGCTGGCTGGCCACCCAGGGCGTCAGCGAAGTGATGCTGGTCAGCGAGAACAACACCTCCTACGGCAAGGACCTCGGCGACATCCGGCTGCTGGAGACGCTGCTGCCCGAGCTGGCGGCGGTGGAGGGCATCGAGCGGGTCAGGGTCAGCTATCTGCAGCCCGCCGAGATGCGCCCCGGGCTCATCGACGTGCTGACCTCCACGCCCGGTGTGGTGCCCTACTTCGACCTGTCCTTCCAGCACTCCGCCCCCGGCGTGCTGCGGGCCATGCGGCGCTTCGGCGACACCGACCGCTTCCTCGACCTACTCGGCGCGATCCGGGCGAAGGCGCCGGAGGCGGGCGTCCGCTCCAACTTCATCGTGGGCTTCCCCGGCGAGACCGAGGACGACCTGGCCGAGCTGGAGCGCTTCCTGAGCGCCGCCCGGCTCGACGCGATCGGGGTGTTCGGCTACTCCGACGAGGACGGCACCGAGGCGGCCGGCTTCGAGGGCAAGCTGGACGACGACGTGATCGCCGCCCGGCTGGCCCGGGTCTCCCGGCTCGCCGAGGAGCTGACGGCGCAGCGCGCCGAGGAACGCCTCGGGGACACCGTCCGGGTGCTGGTCGAGGCGGTGGACGAGGAGACCGGCGAGGTGACGGGCCGCGCCGACCACCAGGCGCCGGAGACGGACGGCCAGGTCGTGCTGGTGTCCGCCGGAGAGGCCTGGCAGCCGCAGCCGGGGACCTTCGTGACTGCGAAGGTGACCGGGGCGCAGGGCGTGGACCTGGTGGCCGAGCCGCTCGGCGGTGCTGCCTCGGTCGGTGCGCCCGCCGGGCCGGCCGCCGACGCGGCCACGGCAGGGCCGGCGGTGGTGGGCAGATGAGCGGAGCCCCCGCGCCGGCCGCGTCCCCTTCCCCCTCCTCGTCGTCCTCTTCTTCGTCCGCGGCTTCCACGCCGCCGGGCGCGTCGGCGGGCGGCGCTGGGTCGGGTGCCACGGTGGCGCCCGCCTCGCTGACCGACCCGGTGGCGGGCACCGATCACGCGGGTGACCCGGTGGCGGCCAAGGCCGGCCTGTGGAACATCGCCAACCTCCTGACGATGACCCGGCTGGTGCTGGTCCCCGGGTTCGTGCTGCTGCTCGTCCACGACGACGGGCACGACCCGAAGTGGCGCTCCTTCGCGTGGGCGGCCTTCGCCATCGCGATGATCACCGACCTCTTCGACGGCGAGCTGGCCAGGCGTTACGGGCTGGTCACCGACTTCGGCAAGATCGCCGACCCGATCGCGGACAAAGCGATCATGGGCGCTGCCCTGGTCGGGCTGTCCGCGCTGGGCGACCTGCCGTGGTGGGTCACGGCCGTGATCCTCTTTCGCGAGCTGGGCATCACGCTGCTGCGGTTCTGGGTGATCAGACACGGGGTGATCCCGGCCAGCCGGGGCGGCAAGCTCAAGACGCTCACGCAGGGCGTCGCGGTCGGCATGTACATCCTGGTGCTGACCGGGCCGCTGGCCAGCGCCCGCGCCTGGCTGATGGGCCTCGCGGTGCTGCTCACGGTGGTGACCGGGCTCGACTACGTACGGCAGGCCGTCGTGCTGCGGCGGGCCGGTCTGGCCGCCGAGCGGACGGCGGCGCGGGAGGCCGCCGCGTCTGCGGGCGCCGGGGCTGCCGAGGGCGACGAGCCGGAGCAGGGCGCATGACGGTCGGTGCCGCGGCCGAGGCGCTGAGGCTGCTGGAGCTGCGGGGCGGCACGCTGGCCGTCGCGGAGTCGCTGACCGGCGGACTGCTGGCCGCGGAGCTGACCGGGGTGCCCGGCGCGTCCCGCAGCTTCCGCGGGTCGGTCACGGCGTATGCCACCGCGCTCAAGCAGGAGCTGCTGGGCGTGGACGGGCTACTGCTGGCCGAGCGGGGCGCGGTGGATGCGCAGGTGGCGCGCGAGATGGCCGGGGGCGTACGCCGTCGGCTCGGCGCGGACTGGGGCGCCGCCACCACCGGGGTCGCGGGTCCTGACCCGCAGGACGGCCAGTCCGTGGGCACCGTCTTCGTGGCGGTGGCCGGTCCCGGCGGGGTCGACGAGGTCGCTGCGCTGCAGCTGAGCGGGGACCGTACGGCGATCCGCAGGGCATCGGTCGCGGCCGTGCTCGATCTGCTCGTCGAACAACTTCTGAAGGTCTCCGAATAACCGGCCCGGTGTGCGTTCAGCGGCGGAGTACAGGGAAGAACACCGAGGGGCGGGATGTTTGCAGCCCTGAGTGAACACGTCTTTGCTCCCCGCACGGCCGGTGCCCGAGGCGGTACGGTGGGGCGAGAAGGATGCGGTACCGCGATCCGAGGAGGGAGCCACCGATGATTCTGCTCCGTCGCCTGCTGGGTGACGTGCTGCGTCGGCAGCGCCAGCGACAGGGCCGCACCCTGCGCGAGGTCTCCTCGTCCGCCCGGGTTTCGCTCGGCTATCTCTCGGAGGTCGAGAGGGGGCAGAAGGAGGCGTCCTCCGAACTGCTCTCGGCGATCTGCGACGCCCTGGACGTACCGATGTCCGAGGTGATGCGTGAGGTCAGCGACGATCTGTCGCTCGCCGAGCTGGCACAGTCCGCGGCGTCCGAGGCCACTGCCGCACCGATGCGGCCGCTGCTCGGCACAGTCACATCGGTCACGTCCGTCACGTCCACCCCGGACGAACGGATCACCATCAAGGCACCGAAGAAGTCCGCGGAAGCCGTGGACGTCGTCGCCGCCTGATTTTCCGGCTGTTTCCCCGCGTGGACGGCGTGCGGCGGCGGTTCTGCCTTTGCCGTGTTCGGAACGGCGAGGCAGGGTAGGCGGAGAAGGTCCGATTGCGGTCGTAAGCGGCCAAATCGGATCCGAACGCGTCGATCCGCTGGGAGAACCGCATGAGTGTCGTGAAGAGCCCTCTGTCCGAGCAGGACCGCAAGGCCGTGGGAGACGCCCTCCAGGGCGCTCTCGTGGACCTTCTCGACCTGTCGTTGCTGGCCAAGCAGGTGCACTGGAATGTCGTGGGACCGCGCTTCCGGTCCATCCACCTCCAGCTCGACGAGGTCGTCGACAGCGCGCGGACCCACGCGGACACCGTCGCCGAGCGCGCCTCGGCCATCGGCGTCTCGCCGGACGGCCGCGCCGGGACGGTCGCCAAGACGAGCGGCATCGACACGGTGACCGACGGCTGGGTCAAGGACACCGAAGTCGTCGAGATCATGGTCGCCGCGCTGGGCGCCGTCATCACCCGTTTGCGCGACCGCATCGAGCTGACGGACAAGCCGGACCCGGTCAGCCAGGACATCCTGATCGGCGTCTCGCGCGACCTGGAAAAGGCGCACTGGATGTTCCAGGCGGAGAACGTCTGACCGCCCCGTCCCGTCGCTCGCCTCGGTACGGGAGGCCAAGGGCAGTACGGGGGCCGCCGCGTGCGGCCCCCGCCGCGAACTCGGGGTCTGAGGAGGCGGCCATGCATGCGCTCCAGGAACTCCCGACAGTCCCTTCCCGGCCCGCTGCAGCGGCGTCGCACCTGTCGTGGCGGCGGATGCTGCGCTGCGTCATCGGTGCGATCGGCGGGGTGCTGTGGTGGGGCGCGCTGCTGCGGCTCGCGATACGCCCCGAGGCGGGCGGCCCCTGGCAGAGCGCGCTGGCCGCGGGCGGCTGGAGCCTCGGCCTGATACCCCTGCACGCGGTGCCCGCACGTATCCGGCGCCCACACAGGGGCGACGCCACGGCCACCTGAGGCCTACCGTCCGGGTACGGGACCGCGCTGGCAGCGCGGGCACCAGTAAGCCACCCGCTCCCGCCCCGCCGGGCCGTGCTCGCCCGCCATGACGGAGGTGCCGCAGCGCAGGCACGGCCGGTGTGCCCGGTCGTACACCCAGTGCGTACGCCCGCGTCGCAAGTCCCCGGTCGTCACATGGCCCGGGCGGGCCTTGTTCGCCTCCAGCAGCCGCTTGGCCAGCAGCACCAGCTTCTCCGGCGCCGCGACCTCGCCGAACGGCGTCCACGGGGTCACTCCGCGCAGGAAGCACAGCTCGGCGACGTAGACGTTGCCGATCCCCGCGAGATTGCGCTGGTCGAGCAGCGCCTCACCCACCGGCCGCTCCGGGCCTGCGGCCAGCCTGGCCAGCGCCGCCGCCGGGTCCCAATCCGGCCCGAGCAGATCGGGGCCGAGGTGGCCGACCACCTGCGACTCGTCCGCTGTGGGCAGCAGTTCGAGCACCGGCAGCCGGTAGCCGACGGCGGTCCTCGCCTCGTTCCCCAGCACTGCCCGCACCTGGTGCTCGGCCCCGCCCCGCCAGCGCTCCCCGGGCGCGTAGAGGTGCCAGGCACCGTCCATCCGCAGATGCGAGTGCAGCGTCCAGCCGTCGTCCAGCCGCGTGAGCAGGTGCTTGCCCCGAGGGGCGACCTCCAGCACCCGTCGTCCCTCCAGCCGCACCGTGGGCATCTGCGGCACCCGCAGCTCAGCCCGCACCAGCGGACGCCCCGCCAGCGCCGCGTCCAGCCGCTGAGCGGTCAGCCACACCGTGTCTCCTTCAGGCACCCCTCCATCATGCCCCTCGCATCCGCGAGCCTTCCTCCCGCACCCGCGGCTGGGCGCCGCGGGGGCGGGCACTTGGGTCCTGCGGAGGCACCCCGCCGAGGATCAGTGGGAGTCGCGGAGGCGCAGGCCACGGGGGGTGGCGTGGAAGCCTGCTGCTTCCAGCGCGCGGCCGAGCGGTGAGGTCAACGCGGACTCGCCGTTCGTCCGCTCGACCGTCAGCTTGCCCAGGGCGCCTTCCCGGACGGCCAGGGCCAGCGCATCCGCCGCGGCCTGCATCCGTATCTCGTCGGTGGGCCAGGCCAGGAGCGTCTTGCCGCCGCGCTCCACGTAGAGGGCGACCTCGCCGTCGGTGAGCACGACGAGCGCGCCCGCCTTGCGGCCGGGGCGGTGCCCGACGCCTGCCGGCTGCTCCGGCCACGGCAAGGCGGCGCCGTAAGGGTTGGCCGGGTCCGCCGCGGCAAGCACCACCGTCCTGGCGCGGCCCGGCTGTTCCTCCTCCCGCTCCCGGGCCGTACTCAGCGCACGCAGCCGGTCCACCGCCCCGTCCATGGCGAACTGCGCCGCGCCCAGGCCTTCGATCACATAACCGCGCCGCGCCTGGCCGGTCTCCTCCAACGCCGCCAGCACCCGGTAGGCCGCGGAGAAGCCGCCCTCGACCCCCTCCGCCGCCACCGCGCCCCTGGTGACGACCCCGTGCCGGTCGAGCAGGGCGTGGGTGAGGGCATGGGCGCGCAGCGTTGGGTCCTGCTCGGCCACCGGTACCAGCGACCAGCGCCCGGCGGTGGTCGGCGGACCGTTGCGGGAGGCCGTGGCGCGAGGTACGGCCCGGGCGGCGAGCGAGCTGTACCGGCCGCGCGGTACCGACCGGGGTGCCCGATGCGCGGTCGCCCCCGCGGTGCGGCCGGAACCGAGCAGCGCCCGCAGTGGTGCGAGCGTGTCGTTGGTCAGCCGGCCCGACCACGCCAGATCCCAGAGGGCGTCGGCAAGTTGCGGCTCCGTGACCTCCAGGCCGCCCGCCCGCACCTGGTCGGCGATCTGCCGGAAGAACAGCCCGTACCCGCCGGACAGCGCGGACAGCACCGCCTGGTGAAGCGGGGTCGTCTCCAGCGGTTGCGGCGCGGGGAGCAGCAGCGGCGCGGTGTCGGCGAGGTAGAGGGAGATCCAGCCGTCCTTGCCGGGCAGCGCACCGGCTCCCGCCCAGAGGATCTCGCCGGACGCGGTCAGCTCGTCCAGCATCGCCGGGTTGTAGCCGGTGACCCGGGACGGCAGGACCAGCTTCTCCAGGGCCGACGCGGGCACCGACGCTCCCTGCAACTGCTCCACCGCCCGCGCCAGACCGTCCATTCCGCGCAGGCTGTGGGTGCCGATGTGCTGCCACTGCGGCAGGAAAACGCCCAGTGTCGCCGGCGGCACCGGCTCCAGCTCCTGCCGGAGCGCCGCCAGGGACCGTCGCCGCAGCCGGCGGAGCACTGCCGCGTCGCACCACTCCTGACCCGCACCGCCGGGCCTGAACTCGCCCTGAACCACCCGCCCGGCGGCCCCGAGCCGGTGCAGCACGCCGTCCGCAACCGCCGCCCCGAGCCCGAATCGGGCCGCCGCCTCCCCAGTCGTGAACGGACCGTGCGTACGCGCGTAGCGGGCCAGCAGATCCCCCAGCGGGTCCTTCACCGGTTCGGTGAAGGCCACCGGCACCCCCACCGGGAGCGCGGTGCCCAACGCGTCCCGCAGCCGTCCCGCGTCCTCGACCGCCGCCCAGCGCTCGGCGCCGGCGATGCGCACCCGGATCGCCCGCCGGGCGGACTCCAGCTCAGCGGCCCAGGCCGGCTCGGCACCCCTGGCGGACAGCTCCGCGTCGGTCAGCGGTCCGAGCAGCCGCAGCAGGTCCGCGACGCCCTCCGCGCTCCTGGCCCTGCGGTCCTCGGTCAGCCACTGCAGTTCGCGGTCCAGCTCCGCCAGCACGTCGGCGTCGAGCAGTTCGCGCAGCTCCGCCTGCCCCAGCAGTTCGGCCAGCAACCGCGAGTCCAGGGACAGCGCGGCCGCCCGCCGCTCCGCCAGCGGCGAATCCCCTTCGTAGAGGAACTGGGCGACATAGCCGAACAGCAATGACCTTGCGAAGGGCGACGGCTCGGCCGTGGTCACCTCGACCAGCCGCACCTTGCGGGCCTCGATGTCGCCCATCAGCTCCACCAGCCCCGGCACGTCGAAGACGTCCTGGAGGCACTCGCGCACCGCCTCCAGCACGATCGGGAACGAGCCGTACTCGGAGGCGACCTCCAGCAGTTGTGAGGCGCGCTGGCGCTGCTGCCACAGCGGGGTGCGCTTGCCGGGGCTGCGGCGCGGCAGCAGCAGCGCGCGGGCCGCACACTCGCGGAACCGGGAGGCGAACAGTGCGGAGCCGCCCACCTGGTCGGTGACCAGCTGCTCGACCTCGCCCTTGTCGAAGGCGACGTCCGCGGCTCCGACCGGCGACTGCTCGGGATCGAACTCCGCCCCCCGCGCTGTCGGGGTGACATCCAGCAGGTCGAGCCCCATCAGGTCGGCGTCCGGCAGCCGCAGCACGATGCCGTCGTCGGCATGCATCGCCTGCACGTCCAGGCCGTACTTCTCCTGGAGCCGCGCGCCGAGTGCCAGCGCCCAGGGCGCGTGCACCTGCGCGCCGAACGGCGAGTGGATGACGACCCGCCAGTCGCCCAGCTCGTCACGGAAGCGCTCGACCACGATCGTCCGATCGTCCGGGATGTGGCCGCAGGCCTGCCGCTGCTCGGCGAGGTAGGCCAGCACGTTGTCGGCGGCCCAGGTGTCGAGCCCCGCGGCCGACAGCCGCTCCCTGGCCGGCCCCTCGGCCAGCGCACCCACCTCGCGCAGCCACGCCCCCAGCGCCCGGCCCAGCTCCAGCGGCCGGCCGAGCTGGTCGCCCTTCCAGAAGGGCAGCCGCCCCGGCACACCCGGCGCGGGTGAGACCAGCACCCGGTCCCTGGTGATGTCCTCGATCCGCCAGGACGTCGTGCCCAGAGTGAAGACGTCGCCGACCCGGGACTCGTAGACCATCTCCTCGTCCAGCTCGCCGACCCGCCCACCGCCCTTCTTCGGGTCGGCTCCGGCCAGGAACACCCCGAACAGGCCCCGATCCGGAATGGTGCCGCCGGAGGTGACGGCGAGCCGCTGGGCTCCCGGCCGCCCGGTCAGGGTGTTCGCCACCCGGTCCCACACCAGCCGCGGCCGCAGTTCCGCGAAGGCGTCGGAGGGATAGCGTCCGGCGAGCATGTCGAGCACCGCCGTGTAGGCCGAGTGCGGCAGGGACGCGAAGGGCGCCGCACGGCGCACCACCGCCAGGAGCTCGTCGACGTCCCAGCTGTCCAGCGCGGTCATGGCGACGATCTGCTGGGCCAGCACGTCGAGCGGGTTGGCGGGGACCCGCAGCGACTCGATCGACCCTGCCCGCATCCGCTCGGTGACCACCGCGGACTGCACCAGGTCACCGCGGTACTTGGGGAAGACCACGCCGGTGGAGACCGCGCCGACCTGGTGCCCCGCGCGGCCGACGCGCTGCAGCCCCGAGGCGACCGAGGGCGGTGACTCCACCTGGACGACCAGGTCGACGGCACCCATGTCGATCCCCAGCTCCAGGCTGGAGGTGGCGACGACGGCGGGCAGCCGCCCGGCCTTGAGGTCCTCCTCGACCAGTGCCCGCTGCTCCTTGGACACCGAGCCGTGGTGGGCGCGGGCGAGCACCGAAGGGGCACCGCGGGCCGCTCCGGACTGGGCCATGAGCTGGGCGGGGGAGTGGGCCTCCGGCAGCGGCTCGCCCTCCGCCCGCTCATGGCCGATCTCGTTGAGCCGGTTGCACAGCCGCTCGGCCAGCCGCCGCGAATTGGCGAAGACGATCGTCGAGCGGTGCGCCTGCACGAGGTCGGCGATCCGCTCCTCCACATGCGGCCAGATCGAGGGCCGCTCGGCCGGACCCGCGGCGGGGCCGCTGTGCTCGGCCTGGTCGGCAACCGGCGAGCCGCCCAGCTCGGCCAGATCCTCCACCGGCACCACCACCGACAGCCGGAACTCCTTCTGCGACGGTGGCTGGACGACGGTCACCCTGCGCTGCGGGGACAGATAGCGGGCGATCTCGTCCACGGGACGTACGGTGGCCGACAGCCCGATCCGGCGGGCGGGCCGGTCCAGCAGGTGGTCGAGGCGTTCCAGCGACAGGGCCAGGTGGGCGCCCCGCTTGGTGCCCGCCACCGCGTGCACCTCGTCCAGGATCACCGTCTCCACCCCGCTCAGCGCCTCACGGGCGGCGGAGGTGAGCATGAGGAAGAGCGATTCGGGGGTCGTGATGAGGATGTCGGGCGGCCGGGTGACCAGCGCGCGCCGCTCCGCCGGCGGGGTGTCGCCCGAGCGGATTCCGACGCGTACCTCGGGCTCGGGCAGCCCGAGGCGTACCGATTCCTGGCGCAGGCCCGCGAGGGGGCTGCGCAGATTGCGCTCCACGTCGACCGCCAGGGCTTTCAACGGTGAGACGTACAGCACCCGGCACCGCTTGCGGGCCTCGGCCGGCGGCGGGGTGGCGGCCAGCCGGTCGAGGGCGGCCAGGAAGGCGGCGAGTGTCTTGCCGGAGCCGGTGGGTGCGACGACCAGCACGTCGGAGTCCTCGGCGATGGCCGTCCACGCCCCGGCCTGGGCGGGTGTGGGCTCGCTGAACGCCCCCGTGAACCACGCGCGGGTGGCGGGGGAGAAAGCGTCGAGGCTGCTGCGACTGGACATGCCACCATCCTGCCTCGCCGCACCGACAGCGCGCTGAGCCGGATTCGCCGCCTGTGGATAACTCCTGGCGCGGTCACGCCACAATGGCCTCATGGCGGCCCGCGAGCAGGCAAGACACTGGGAGCACCCCGCGCTGCCGGGGGTGGACCTGCTGCGGGCGCGCTACGTCCGCCACACCTTCCCCCGGCATGCTCATGATGGCTACGTGATCGCCGCGGTCACCGGGGGAGTGGAGGGCATCGGCCTGCCGGACGGGGCCGAGCGGGCCGGCCCAGGCGGTGTCGTGCTGATCAACCCCGAGACCCCGCACTCGGCGTACGCGGGCACCGAGGAGGGCTGGGCCTACCACGTCCTCTATCCCGCACGGCAGGTCGTCGCCGCGGTGGCCGCCGAGCTCTCCGCGCCGCGCGGCACCCCCGCCTTCGACACCACCGTCGTGGTCGACCCGGTCACCGCCCGGATGATCGCCGACGTCCACGCCGCCGCGGAGAGCGACAACGCGCTGGCGGCCGACACCTGCCTGCGGCTCCTGCTGGCCCGCGTGCTCGCCCGGCACGGCACCGGACCCGTCGCCGCACGCGGCCTCTCCGGCGGGCAGGCCGTTGCCGCCCGCGCACGAGATCTGCTGACGGCCCGGCTCGCGGAGCCACCGAGCCTGGAACAGCTCGCCGCCGAGTTCGGCACCAGCCCTTTCGCCCTTCTGCGGGCGTTCAAGTCCGCCTACGGGTTGCCCCCGCACGCCTGGCTGACCGGCGAGCGCGTCAAGGAGGCCCGCAGGCTGCTGGACGCCGGGGTCGCGCCCGCGAGCGCGGCGACAGCCGTCGGCTTCACCGACCAGTCGCACCTCAACCGCCACTTCACCCGGATCGTCGGCGTCCCACCCGGGGCGTACCAGCGCGAACGCAAGAACGTACAAGACGTGCTGCTGAGGCCTTCCTAGCCTGGGCGAATGACCGCACCGCCGATATCCGGCAGGGCCGCAGACCGGCCGCCGCCCCCGTACCCGTCCCGCTCACGCGTGGTCCGCGACGCCCTCGGCGTCGGTGTGGCCGTGGGCCTGTCCGGTTTCGCCTTCGGCGTGACCTCAGCCGGAGCCGGGCTCACGGTGCTGCAGAGCTGCCTGCTGTCCCTGCTGGTCTTCACCGGGGCTTCGCAGTTCGCCCTGGTCAGCGCGCTCGGTACGGGAGGCAATCCCTTCGCGGCCGCGGCCGGCGCCTTCTTCCTGGGCGCCCGCAACGCCTTCTACGGGCTGCGGCTGTCCCAACTGCTGCGGCTGCCGGCGGCGCTGCGGCCGCTGGCCGCGCAATGGGTCATCGACGAGACGTCCGCGGTGGCGCTCGCCCAGCCGGACCGGGCCAGTGCCAGGCTCGGCTTCACGGTGACCGGCGCGAGCCTGTATGCGCTCTGGAATCTCACGACCCTGGTCGGAGCGCTGGGCGCCTCCGCACTCGGCGATCCCGCGGCCTGGGGCCTGGACGCGGCCGGCCCTGCCGTCTTCCTCGCCCTGCTGGCCCCCATGCTCAAGGGCCGTACCGAGCGGGCCGTGGCCGGGCTCGCCGTGCTGCTCGCGCTGGGCGGGCTGTCGCTGCTGCCGGCCGGAGTGCCGGTACTGGCCGCCGCTCTGGCCGCGCCACTGGTGCTGGCCGCCGGCCGTCGGAACCGCGGCGACGGCGCCGCGCCGGCCGGCCCGGCAGCACAGGAGGCGCGGCAATGAGCGCGGCCGTCAACACGTGGACGGCGATCGCCGTCACCGCGGCAGGCTGCTACGCGGTGAAACTGCTCGGCCTGTCGGTACCGGCGGGGCTGCTGGAGAAGCCGCTGGTCAAGCGGCTCGCGGCGCTGGTGCCGATCGCGCTGCTCGCCGCGCTCACCGCACTGCAGACCTTCGGGACCGACCAGCTGCGGCTCACCGTCGACGCGCGCGCCGCCGGGCTCGCCGCCGCCTGGATCGCGGTGCTGCTGCGGGCGCCCTTCCTGGTGGTCATCGCCGCGGCGGTGCTCGTCACCGCGGCGGTACGCGCGCTGTCCGGCATGTGACGGCGGCCTGGCCGGACCCGCGCCGCGGGCGCGCGATACTGGCAGCCATGCGGTTGACGATTTTCTGGGAACGAATGCGCGCCCACTTCGGTGACGCCTACGCCGACTCCTTCGCACGTGACCATGTGATGGCCGAACTGGGCGGGCGTACGGTCCACCAGGCGCTGGACGACGGCTGGGAGACCAAGGCCGTCTGGCGTGCGGTGTGCGTCGCGATGGACGTACCCGCAGCCCTTCGCTGACCCGACGCCGGGCGGACACCACGCGGTTTCCGCCCGGCGGCACCACCCCGTCGATGCCCGGCGTGCCCGCTGCGCCGAATGAGTCGAAATCAGGACTTTCCCCACCCCCGAGGTGACACTGGGCGCGTGGCAGGAAGCGACGACACCCCCGATCCGGCCACGCCTCCTGCCCCGCCGCCCGGCGGACCCGGCCCGCACGACACGCCCGGTACACCGCGCGCCCGCATGCCGCGCTGGCTGCCGCGCGCTCTGGTGCTCGCCCTCGCGCTCTTCGCTTGCTACCAGCTCGCGCACTGGGCCTTCGACCGGCTGCTCGGGCTGCTCGTCAACGTCGTGATCTCCTTCTTCTGTGCCGTCGCGATCGAGCCCGCGGTGGACTGGATGGCCGCCCGCGGGGTCCGCCGCGGGTTGGCCACCGGCCTCGTCATCCTCGTGGTGCTGGCCGCCGCGGCGGGTTTCCTGCTGGCGCTCGGCTCGCTGCTGGTCGGCCAGATCGGCACCATCGTGCGCAACCTGCCGCGGTACGTGGACGACGTCGTCATGTGGATCAACAGGACCTTCCACTCCCATCTCGACACCGGCAAGCTCCGGGACAACGTCCTGCACTCCGACTGGGTGCGCACCTATCTCGCGAACGGCGCGAGCAGCGTGTGGGGGCTGTCCGCGACCGTCATCGGCACGGTGTTCCAGCTCCTCACCGTGCTGCTCTTCACCTACTACTTCGCCGCCGACGGACCCCGGCTGCGGCGTGCGCTGTGCTCCGTCCTGCCGCCCGCCCGCCAGGCCGAGGTGCTGCGGGCCTGGGAGATCGCGGTCGCCAAGACCGGCGGGTACCTCTACTCCCGAGCGCTGATGGCCCTGATCTCCGGGGTCGCGCACTACGTCCTGCTCCAGGTGCTCGGGGTGCCCTATGCTCCCGCGCTCGCCGTCTGGGTCGGCCTGGTCTCGCAGTTCATCCCGACCGTCGGCACGTATCTGGCGGGCGCCCTGCCGGTCCTGATCGCGTTCACCGAGGATCCGTGGGACGCGCTGTGGGTGCTGTGTTTCGTCGTGGTCTACCAGCAGTTCGAGAACTACCTGCTCCAGCCGCGGATCACCGCGCGGACGGTGGACATCCACCCGGCGGTCGCCTTCGGCTCGGTCATCGCGGGCACGGCCCTGCTCGGTGCGGTCGGCGCCCTCATCGCGATCCCCGTGACCGCCACCCTGCAGGGCTTCTTCGCGGCCTACGTGCGGCGCTACGAGGTGACCGATCCCCGGGCGTGACGGCCGCGGCGGGTCGCTTGACACCAAATTCGAACATCCATTCTTATGGAATGCGCCGGGCGGATTCTCCGGGTCGGCGGCATGGATTTCGGCCGGAACCGCCGGCCGGAACCGCCCGAGTTATCCACAGGCCGGAGCGACGTCCGGGCGCATTGTCAGTGGCAGGCGCTAGCGTCGTGGACGTGAAGCGATCGAACCAGACATCCCGGGTGGAACCCATGGCAGGAAACGACCGCGACAAGGCGCTCGACGCCGCGCTCGCGCAGATTGAACGGCAGTTCGGCAAAGGCGCGGTCATGCGCCTCGGCGACCGGCCGAATGAACCCATCGAGGTCATCTCCACCGGGTCGACCGCCCTGGACGTGGCTCTCGGCGTCGGCGGACTGCCGCGCGGCCGGGTGGTGGAGGTCTACGGACCGGAGTCCTCGGGCAAGACCACGCTGACCCTGCACGCGGTGGCCAACGCGCAGAAGGCCGGCGGCACGGTGGCGTTCGTGGACGCCGAGCACGCCCTCGACCCCGACTACGCCAAGGCCCTCGGCGTCGACACCGACAACCTCCTGCTGTCCCAGCCGGACACTGGTGAGCAGGCGCTGGAAATCGTGGACATGCTGGTCCGCTCCGGAGCCATCGACCTCATCGTGATCGACTCCGTGGCAGCCCTCGTGCCGCGGGCCGAGATCGAGGGCGAGATGGGCGACTCGCACGTGGGCCTCCAGGCCCGGCTGATGAGCCAGGCCCTCCGCAAGATCACCAGTGCGCTCAACCAGTCGAAGACCACCGCGATCTTCATCAACCAGCTCCGCGAGAAGATCGGTGTGATGTTCGGCTCGCCGGAGACCACCACCGGTGGCCGCGCGCTGAAGTTCTACGCCTCCGTCCGGCTCGACATCCGCCGGATCGAGACGCTCAAGGACGGAACCGACGCAGTCGGCAACCGCACCCGCGTCAAGGTCGTCAAGAACAAGGTCGCGCCGCCCTTCAAGCAGGCCGAATTCGACATCCTCTACGGCCAGGGCATCAGCCGCGAGGGCGGTCTGATCGACATGGGCGTCGAGCACGGCTTCGTCCGCAAGTCCGGCGCCTGGTACACGTACGAGGGCGACCAGCTCGGACAGGGCAAGGAGAACGTCCGCAACTTCCTCAAGGACAACCCGGACCTGGCGGACGAGATCGAGAAGCGGATCAAGGAGAAGCTGGGCGTCGGCGTGCCGAAGCCCGAGGCTCCGGCAGCCCAGCCGGGCGCCGACGCGGCAGGTGCCGCGGTACCGGCCAAGGCAGAGGTCCCGGCGCCGAAGAAGGCGGCCAAGGCCACCGCTGCCAAGGCCTGACGCCGTGGCGCGCAGGTCCCAGGAGCGCGGCGGCTCTTCCGAGTCGAGGGCCTCGCGAGAGCCGCCGCTCGATCCCGAGGAGCAGGCGCGGGCGCTGTGCCTGCGTCTGCTCACCGGGACCCCTCGCACCCGGCGGCAGCTCGCGGACGCCATGCGCAAGCAGGAGATCCCCGACGAGGTCGCGGAACACGTCCTGGAGCGCTTCCAGGACGTAGGGCTGATCGACGACCAGGCGTTCGCCAACGCCTGGGTGGAGTCACGCCACCGCGGCCGCGGCTTGGCCCGCCGGGCGCTCGCCCGGGAGCTGCGGCATCGCGGGGTGGAGGCCGAGCTGGTGACCGAGGCCGTCGGCCTGCTCGACCCCGAGCAGGAGGAGGAGACCGCACGGGTACTCGTCCAGCGCCGGCTGCCCGGCACCCGAGGCCTGGACCGGGACCGGAGGATCCGACGGCTGGCCGGAATGCTCGCCCGCAAGGGCTACAGCGAGGGGCTGGCCCTCAAAGTGGTGCGCGACGCCCTCGCACAGGAGAAGGAGACCGACCCCGACGGCGCCGAGTCGTGGTCCGGCGCAGAGGGGTTGGACCCATGGGAATAGCCGAGCGGCCGGGTCGGCGGGCGTCACGCAGCCCGCACCGGCTGCGGCCTACCGCGTAGGCCCGCTGACGCGTGTGCCCGCGGCGTCGCTCTCCGGCGCCCCGCGGGCGTCGTCGTGCTGACCGCCGCCCTGGCCGTCGTCCTCGTCGCCGCCGACCGCGGCCGGCGGACCGCCGCGGGCGAGGTCGGCGTAGGAGTACAGCTCGGCGGGACGGCAGCCGACCATGGCCGTGACCAGATGCCCGTCCGGCCGGATCAGCAGCACGCTGTGCGCCGTCGCCCCCGGGTAGGTCTCGGCCACCAGCAGTTCCGCGGGAGTGGGCAATGCGGCGACCGCCGACGCCAGCCGCGGCATCAGCCCGGCCGTCAGCCAGTGCCGGCTCTCCCACACGCCAGTCCCGGGCGCGACCAGGACCACGACCAGACCCTGCCCCAGCCGGTCCCGCAAGCGGCCGACCGTACCGTCGAGCGCCGTCACCTGTACGTCGGCGACCTGCCCGCCCGGCGGTGTGTCACACCCCGCCACCAGCGGCGACGCAGCGGACTTGCCCCCGCCCGACCGCGGCGCGGGCAGGGCGAGCGGCGAGCGCCCGTAGACCCGGGAGACGGCCGCCGCACCTCGCCCGAGGTGGCTGTCGGTCAGCAGTTCCGCCTGCCCGCGCGCCGACCCCGACAGCAGCGACTGCCGTACGGTCTGCCAGGTACCGCTCGCCCGGAGCAGCGGGAGCACCTGGTCGGTGGCCCGCAGCCGCGCGCCGACCGCGCCGCGCCGCTCGGCCTCATAGCTGTTGAGCAGCAGCTTGGACCCCCCGTCGTGCCAGGCGAGTGCCAGCTTCCAGGACAGGTTCTCGGCGTCCCGCAGCCCCTCCTCGACGCTCTGCGCCCCCAGCGCGCCCATCAGATGCGCGGCGTCCCCGGCCAGGAAGGCCCGGCCCGACCGCCAGCGCCTGGCCAGCCGCTGGTGGACGGAGTAGTCGGCGGAACCCACGACCTCGTAGGGCACGACGCTGCCGCACCATGCGGTGAGGGTGCCGCGCAGCCGCTCCACCAGGGCGTCGGGGGTCAGCGGACGGGCCTGCACCGGCAACAGCCAGTCCAGCCGCCACAGTCCTTCGGGAAGCGGCCGTGCCGTCACCTCCTGCCCGGCGGGTGCGCCCGGCGGGTCCCGGTGCAGCAGGGCGACGCCCGGCTCCGGCAGGTCGGCCCGCACCACCGCCACGGCGTGCCGGTCCACCGCGGTGCGCCCGGGGAAGCGCACCCCCAGCAGCTTGCGCACCGTCGACCGGGGGCCGTCGCAGCCCACCAGGTAGCTGCCCCGCCACCACGTCTCGTGCGAGCCGGTGGTGTGCACGGTGATCCCGCGCGCGTCCTGCTCCAGCGCGTCCACCCGGCAGCCCGCGACGATCCGCACCGAGCCGCAGCCGAGCAGCGCCTGCCGCAGGCCGTTCTCCAGCCGGTGCTGGGCGATGTGCACCGGTGCGTCGTCCGCCCCGAAGTCGATCCGCGCCACCTCGGCACGCCGGCGTACGGTGCGCCATCCGGTCCAGGTGGCGCCGTCGTCGCGGACGGCAGGGAAGCCCAGCCGCTCGACCAGCGCCACTGCCGCCGGTCCCAGCACCGCGGTGCGCGAGCGCCGCAGCCCCTCGGCGTCGGCGATCACCTCCGCCTCGTCCAGGAGGATGACGGGGACGTCACGGCGGGCCAGCGCGAGGGCGAGGGTCAGGCCCACAGGGCCGGCCCCCGCGACGATCACCGGGTCCACAGTGCGGTCCCCGGAAGAAGTGCGGTCACAAAGCGTATGCAACCCACTGCGCCTGCCCGCGTCAAGCGACAGTCGCACGTCGGCGCGGTGCGCCGACGGCACGCCCGGCGCATACCGGATGCATCGAACGGCGTTCGGGACGCGTACCGGCTCGGTAACGGTCGGCACCGTAAGCCGGTACACCCTTGACGCACCCCCGGCCGATCGGCGTGGATTCGGTCACAGGGGCCGGGCACGACCCGGGACGGACGGATGTGGCCGGCGTGGGCCGGGCCGAAGAAGGAGACCGCAGATGCGGCTGCTGCTGGTGGAGGACGACGACCGGGTCGCCGCGGCCGTCTCCGCACTCCTCGGCAAGCACGGATTCGACGTCAGGCACGCCCGCAGTGGCGAGGAGGCGATCCAGGCCCTGCTGCCCGACGGCGGCCCGGCCTTCGACTGCGTCCTGCTCGATCTGGGCCTGCCCGACCAGGACGGGTTCGAGGTGTGCAGCCGGATCAGGCGCAGGACGGCCACACCGGTGATCATGGTCACCGCCCGCGCCGACGTCAGGTCCCGCATCCACGGCCTCAACCTGGGCGCCGACGACTACATCGTGAAGCCGTACGACACCGGGGAACTGCTCGCCCGCATCCACGCAGTCAGCCGCCGTGCGCCGCTCAACCCGGCAGGCCTCGTAGCGCCCGAGCCGCTGCTCGGCGACGGGCCGCCCGCGGCCGCGCAGGCCGCCGTGCCCGCCGCGCAGCGCACCTGCCTGCTGCTCGGCCGGATCGCCATCGAGCTGACCACCCGCCGGGTCACCGTGGACGGCGAGTCGATCGTGCTGACCCGCAAGGAGTTCGACCTGCTGGCGCTGCTAGCCGGGCGGCCCGGAGTCGTCTTCCGGCGGGAGCAGATCATCAGCGAGGTGTGGCGGACGGCGTGGGAGGGTACGGGCCGAACCCTGGAGGTCCATGTGGCGTCGTTGCGTTCCAAGCTGCGTACCCCGGCCATGATCGAGACGGTGCGCGGCGTCGGCTACCGGCTCGTCGTGCCGTCCGCCGGCTGACCCCGACAGCCCAGGTCCCCCGCCGTGCGCTCCCGACTGCTTCCGCTGCTGATCGTGCTGATGGCGGGCGTTCTGCTGGCCCTCGGTATCCCGCTGGCCGCGAGCCTGGCCGCCGCACAGCAGCAGCGCGTCGTCGTCGACCGGATCGACGACACCACGCGTTTCGCCGCGCTCGCGCAGTTCGTCACCGCGCGCGACGAGCAGAAGTCCGTGGTGGACAGCGTGGACGGCGAAAGGCTGCACACATTGCGCACGGAGCTCGCCCGCTACCAGCAGCTCTACGGCATCGGTGCGGGCGTCTTCTACCGTGACAGCGCGCCCATGGCCGCCGCCCCCAAGAGCTGGCAACTGCCCGCGGAGGGCGAGCTCTACGACGCCTACGAGTCAGCACTGCTGGGCCGCCGGGCCCACGATCCGGCGCAGGTGTGGCCCTGGCAGCACCGCAGGCTGGCCATCGCGTCGCCCATCGTGCGGGACGGCGACGTGGTGGCGGTGGTCGTCACCGACTCTCCGACCGGCGCCTTGCGCTCGCGCATCCTGCACCAGTGGATGCTGCTGGCGGCCGGCGAACTCGCGGCAATGGTCATCGCCATGCTGTGCGCGGTGCGGCTCACCGGCTGGGTGCTGCTGCCGGTCGCCACCCTCGACCGGGTCGCCCACGACATCGCCACCGGCCGGATGAAGTCCCGGGGCAGGGCGGCCAGCGGGCCGCCGGAACTGCGGCGCCTGATCCAGTCGTTCAACGAGATGGCCGACAACGTCGAGGCCGTGCTCGACCAGCAGCGCGCCTTCGTCGCCGACGCCTCCCACCAGTTGCGCAACCCGCTGTCCGCACTGCTGCTGCGGATCGAACTGCTCGGCCTGGAGCTGCCCGAGGGCCACACCGAGGCCGAGTCGGTCAAGGAGGAGGGGCACCGGCTTGCCCAGGTGCTCGACGACCTGCTCGGCCTGGCACTGGCCGAGAGTTCCGGCAGCCAGTTGGAGGCGATGGATATCGCGGCCATGGCCCGCACGCGTACGGCGGCCTGGCGCCCGTACGCCGACCGGGCCGGCGTCGGACTGGACCTCAGGACACCGCAGGACGACGCGGTGGTGGCCGGGTGGGCTGACCCCGTCGCCCTGTCCAGTGCACTGGACGCGGTGTTGGACAACGCCATCAAATTCACCCCCGCAGGCAAGGCCGTCACGGTCGTGGTGGCGGTGGACGGCGACAGCGCCACCGTCGTCGTCGCCGACAGCGGCCCGGGGCTGGCGGACGAGGAGCTGTGCAGGATCGGCGACCGCTTCTGGCGCAGCGCCCGGCATCAGAATGTGCAGGGTTCCGGTCTCGGCCTGTCCATTGCCAAGGCTCTGCTCAGCCAGGGCGGCGGCGCCATCGCGTACAGCCACCGCGATCCCTCCGGCCTCGAGGTCACCCTCCGCGTGCCGCGCACGGCACCGGCGGTGGCGACGTAGGGCCTGTCGTCCGGGTCACGGCTGCGGCCGCTACGGCTTGACCGAGCGGTAGTAGCGTTCCGCGCCCACGTGCAGCGGCAGCGGGTCGGTGAAGACGGCGGTCCGCAGGTCCACGAGTTGGGCCGCGTGGACGACGGTGCCGATCGCATCCCTGCTGTCGATCACCGCCCGGGTCAGCCGCTCGACGAGCCCGTCGTCGGCACGGTCCGTGGTGACAAGCAGGTTCGCCACCGCGACGGTCGGCACGGCCTTGCCGCCCTGCGCCGCCGGATAGGCGTCCGCCGGCATCACCGCCTGCCGGTAGTAGGCCATGTCGGCGCCCATCGCGTGCAGCGGGGCCACCAGGTCCCCGAGCTGCACCAGCTTGATCCTCGCCACCGGGGTGGCCATCGCGGACACCGCTGCCGTCGGCAGCCCGCCGGACCAGAAGAAGGCGTCGAGCCGGCCGCCGAGCAGCATCGCCGGCGCCTGGTCGATGCCGACCGGCTCCGCCGTCACGTCCTTGCTCATGTCCATGCCCGCGGCGGCGAACAGCCGGCGGGTGATCAGATTGACGCCGGAGTCGGCCTGCCCCACCCCGACCGTCATATGGCGCAGGTCCTTGATGGAGCGGACGGGGGAGTCGATCGGCACGACCAGCTGCATGTAGTCGTCGTAGAGCCGCGCGACCGCCCGCAGCCGCTCCCTTCCCGGGCCGTCGTAACTTGCCACGGCGTCGGCAGCCGCAATGGTGAAGTCGTCCCGCCCCGAGGCGACCCGCTTGATGTTGTCGACGGACCCCTCGGTGTGCTCCAGCGTGACCTTGACCCCGGGCAGCGCCGTCCGCAGGTCGCTCTGCAGAAGCATCCCGTATTTCTCGTACACCCCGTTGGCGACGCCCGTGGCAAAGGACAACGGGGCACGGGGGTAGCCGGGGCCGCCGGACGGGAGCAGCCACCACAGCAGCAGGGCCAGTGCGGACGCGCCGGCCAGCGCGGTCTGCAGCGCCCGCCGCCACCGGGCACGGCGGCCCTGCGGCCACAGTGTGCGGAGGCGGTGGAGGTCCATGCCCCGCGATCCTGCCAGGCTGCGCTGATACGCGGAAGTGCCGGCGGACACGCAGCGGGGCCGGCGGCCGTGAGCGTCGCAAGACGGGGGCGGCGCAGCCCGGGAACCACGTACTCTGGGGGATTGTTATGAGCGCGCGTACTTACGAGGTCCGCACCTACGGGTGCCAGATGAACGTCCACGACTCCGAGCGGCTGTCCGGCCTGCTGGAGGGCGCCGGCTATGTGCGGGCGCCGGAGGGCGCCGACGGCGCGGACGTCGTCGTCTTCAACACCTGCGCGGTGCGGGAGAACGCCGACAACCGGCTGTACGGCAACCTCGGCCAGCTGGTGCCGAAGAAGGCGGCCCGGCCGGGCATGCAGATCGCCGTGGGCGGCTGCCTGGCGCAGAAGGACCGCGACACGATCGTGAAGCGGGCACCCTGGGTCGACGTGGTGTTCGGCACGCACAACATCGGGCAGCTGCCGGTCCTGCTGGAGCGGGCCAGGATCGCGGAAGAGGCCCAGGTCGAGATCGTCGAGTCGCTGGAGACCTTCCCCTCGACGCTGCCGTCGCGCCGCGAGTCCGCGTATGCCGCCTGGGTCGCCATCTCCGTGGGCTGCAACAACACCTGCACCTTCTGCATCGTGCCGGCGCTGCGCGGCAAGGAGAAGGATCGGCGTCCGGGCGACGTGCTGGCCGAGGTCGAGGCACTGGTCGCCGAGGGCGTCGTCGAGGTCACCCTGCTCGGCCAGAACGTCAACGCCTACGGCTCCGACATCGGCGACCGCGAGGCGTTCGGCAAGCTGTTGCGCGCCACCGGCGCGGTCGAGGGCCTGGAGCGGATCCGCTTCACCTCGCCGCACCCGCGCGACTTCACCGACGACGTGATCGCCGCGATGGCGGAGACGCCGACCGTGATGCACCAGCTGCACATGCCGCTGCAGTCGGGCTCCGACCGGGTGCTCAAGGAGATGCGCCGGTCGTACCGGCAGGACCGCTACCTCGGCATCATCGAGAAGGTGCGCGCCGCGATGCCGGACGCCGCCATCACCACCGACATCATCGTGGGCTTCCCCGGCGAGACCGAGGAGGACTTCGAGCAGACGCTGCACGTGGTCCGCGAGGCGCGCTTCGCCCAGGCCTTCACGTTCCAGTACAGCAAGCGGCCCGGCACCCCGGCCGCGGAGATGGACGGCCAGATCCCCAAAGCCGTCGTCCAGGAGCGCTACGAGCGGCTCGTCGCGCTCCAGGAGGAGATCTCCTGGGAGCAGAACAGGACGCAGGTGGGCCGCACCATCGAGGTGCTGGTCGCCGAGGGAGAAGGCCGCAAGGACGACGCCACCCGGCGGCTGTCGGGCCGCGCGCCCGACAACCGGCTGGTGCACTTCGAGCGTCCCGAGGGACAGCAGGTCAGGCCGGGCGACATGGTGACCGTCGAGATCACCTACGCGGCGCCCCACCACCTGCTCGCCGAGCGGCCGCCGCTGTCCGTACGCCGTACGCGCGCTGGCGACGCCTGGGAGCGGCGGACCGCCGCCCCGGCGCCGCAGCCCGCCGGTGTGATGCTCGGGCTGCCGACGATCGGGGTGCCCGCGCCCGCACCGGCGGGGCCGATGGCCGCCGCGGGCGGTTGCTCGGTCGACTGAGCACGGGCTGCGCAAGGCGGCGGCCGGCTGTCCTGAGCCGGCGGTAGGGTGGCGATCATGCTGGTCGCCGCTGCCGTCTGCCCCTGCCCGCTGCTGCTGGTGCCCGAGGTGGCGGCCGGAGCCGCGCCGGAGCTGGACGCACTGCGGGAGGCCTGCGCGGACGCCGTCGGCCTGCTGGCCGCGTCCCGGCCCGACCTGCTGGTCGCCGTGGGGCCGGCCGACTCACCGGGCCGCAGTGCCTTCCCCACGGGCGCCTACGGCTCCTTCCGCCCCTTCGGCGTCGCGCTCGACGTACGGCTCGGCAAGGTGTCGGCGGCAGACGGTGAGCACGCCTCGGCCGGCGGCGCACCGCCCCTGCCGTCCTCGCTGGCCGTCGCCGCCTGGCTGCTGCGCGGCTGGAACGCCGGCCCGGTGGAGGGCCTGGGCGTGGGGGAGGAGCTGGCACCCGACTTGTGTGCCGCCGCCGGGCGGGAGGTCGTCGCAGCGGCAGGGCGGGTCGCCCTGCTCGTCATGGGCGACGGCAGCGCATGCCGCACGGTCAAGGCGCCGGGCTACCTGGACGAGCGCGCCGAGGGCTACGACGCGGCCGTCGCCGCTGCCCTGGCCGCCGCCGACGTCCGTACGCTGGCCGGACTCGACCCGGAGTCCGGGGCGCAGCTTCGTGCGGCCGGCCGGGCGCCCTGGCAACTGCTGGCCGGCGCCGCCGAGGGTGCGGGCCTCGGTGGGCAGTTGCTCTACGAGGACGCGCCCTACGGCGTCGGGTACTTCGTGGCCGGCTGGACGTAACCAGCCGGCACATTGCCGTCGGAAGCGGACATGGACAGGCCGCGGAAGGTGGAGTTCCGCGGCCGTCCGGCATCTTCAGCCGTTCGCCTGGCGCCGTGCGACAGGAACGGCCTCATCCGGCGCGGGTGTTCAGGTCGTACCGCCGGTGTCCTGGCCGCCCTTGTCGCCGAGGTTGCCCATGGTGTCCTTCGCCTTGTCGGCTCCGGTGTCGATCTTGTCGGAGTGTTTGCCGCCGGTCTTCGAGTCCGCGGTCTGCGCCGCCTTGTCGATTCCGGAGTCGACCTTGTCAGGGTGCTGCCGGGCCGTGTCGCCCGCCTTGTCCTTGGCCAGGCCGAGCTTGTCCTTGAGCGTGTCCATGAAGCTCATCTGGCACCTTCCCTCGAAGATGACGCGACCAGGGCGGGCGACTGCGGCCGCTTTGCGACAAGATGCCCGCAAAGCGGTACAAGCATCGCAAAATGCCCCTCACGTCAGACAATACTCGCGCCGCCGTGAATGCGCCCCGCCAACCCCGGACCGCCGGTGTCCCGGCCGATCGAGGTCGGCACCGGATGTTTGGGAGACTGGCACCGTGAAGAACCGTGTGATCGCCGTCGTCGGCCCCACCGCGGCAGGAAAGTCGGATCTCGGTGTCGCTCTGGCCCGGATGGTGGGCGGCGAGGTGATCAACGCCGACTCCATGCAGCTCTACCGAGGTATGGACATCGGCACCGCCAAACTCCCACCCGACGAGCGGCAGGGTGTGCCGCACCACCTGCTGGACATCTGGGACGTGACGCAGGCCGCCAACGTCGCCGACTACCAGCGGCTGGCCCGTGCCGAGATCGCCCGGCTGCACGCGGCGGGCCGCGTCCCGGTGCTGGTCGGCGGCTCCGGGCTGTACGTCCGGGCCGCGATCGACCCGCTGGAGTTCCCCGGCACCGACGCCGCCGTCCGGGCCAGGCTGGAGGCCGAACTCGACATGCGCGGCCCCGGCGCCCTGCATGCCCGGCTGGCCGCCGTCGACCCTGCCGCCGCCCAGGCGATCCTGCCGAGCAACGGACGCCGGATCGTCCGCGCCCTGGAGGTGGTCGAGATCACCGGTCGGCCCTTCACGGCCAACCTGCCCCAGGTGGAGGCGCAGGAGTCCGTCTACGACACCGTGCAGATCGGACTGGACATCCCCCGGCCGCTGCTCGACGAGCGCATCGCACTTCGGGTGGACCGCATGTGGGCCGCCGGCCTGGTCGCCGAGGTCCGTGCCCTGGAAACCGTCGGACTGCGCGAGGGCCGCACCGCCTCCCGCGCCCTCGGCTACCAGCAGGTGCTCGCCGCACTGGCCGGTGACTGCACCGAGGAGCAGGCGCGCGAGGACACCGTGCGGGCCACGAAACGTTTCGCGCGGCGACAGGATTCGTGGTTCAGACGTGACCGCCGTGTGCACTGGCTCACTGCCGGGGACGCGGAACTCACCGACCATGCGCTGAGGTTGCTCGAAGAAGCGGTCACAGCCTGATCACGTGATGGCATCGGGACGCTCCGGCGTCCGGGAGCAGCCCTCCGACCGTGCCATCATCGAGCATCTAGCTACGGTGTCGGAGACTCGGGAGGGCGCGTGGCGATGGCAGTCGGCCCACGCGACACCCCTCAGGGGCGCGACCCAGCAGCGGACTCCTACGAGTCCCATGCGTCACAGGAGATCCACGGCGTCCCGGCCAACGGTGCGGAACGCCTCGACGAACTGGCGCACTTGGAACCGCTGGACGCCCTCGGCGACCCGCTCGACCCGCTGGGCTCCATCGACGCGGTGCTGCCGCTCGACGGCGGCCAGTCCTTCCGCGAGCTGCGACCGCAACGGCGGCTGCGGATATGGCAGCTGGCCCCGATCATCGCGCTCGCGGTGGGCGGGTCGCTCATGTTCGCGTTTCCTCTCGCCTTCGAATCCGGCGACGCCGGCCCGGTCGTCGCCATGCTCGGCCTGCTGCTGTGCTGCTGCTCCGCGGGCTGGGGCCTGATGGCGGCCCGCCGGGTCGGCTACACCTGGCCCGGCCTGCCCGCCCGCGGGTCGGGCGCCCGGGTCGACTGGCGCTTCGTCGCTGGCTACGCGGCCGTGACCGTGCTGCTCGCCGCGCTGGCCGTCTGGCGCGTCGCGCGGCTGCGCTGACGCCTCGCGGCGCCTTCCGGCCGCCTGCCCGCGTACGGCAGGACAGCCCGTCCGCGTACGATCGACATGTGACTGACGCACACCACGGCACCGCCCCTTCGACCTTCCTCAAGGGCCACGGCACCGAGAACGACTTCGTGATCGTCCCCGACCCGGACGGCCTGCTCGACCTGTCCGCCGCCCAGGTGGCGCGGCTGTGCGACCGCCGCGCCGGCATCGGCGGCGACGGCCTGCTGCGCGTCGTCCGCTCCGCGGCCCACCCCGAGGCCGCCGCTCTCGCCGACCGGGCCGAGTGGTTCATGGACTACCGCAACAGCGACGGCAGTATCGCCGAGATGTGCGGCAACGGCGTCCGTGTCTTCGCCCGCTACCTCCAGCAGGCCGGCCTGGCCGAGGCGGGCGATTTGGCCGTGGCCACCCGCGCCGGCGTGCGCCAGGTGCACATCGCCAAGGACGGCGACGACGGCACCCCCGGCGGGATCACCGTGGGCATGGGCCGCGCGGCTCTTCCCGGCGGCTCCGTCACCGTCTCGGTCGGTGACCGCAGCTGGCCCGCGCTGAACGTCAACATGGGCAACCCGCACGCCGTCGTCTTCGTCGAGGGCCTCGACGACGCCGGGGACCTCTTCCGCGCCCCCGCAGTCGCCCCCGCCGAGGCCTACCCCGCCGGCACCAACGTCGAATTCGTCGTGGACCGCGGACCCCGCCATGTGGCCATGCGCGTCCACGAGCGCGGCTCGGGGGAGACCCGCTCCTGCGGTACCGGCGCCTGTGCCGTCATGGTCGCCGCCGCCCGGCGCGACGGCCTCGACCCCGCGGAGACGGGCCGCCCCGTCACCTATACGGTCGACCTCCCCGGAGGCCGGCTGGTGATCACCGAGAACGTCGACGGCCTGATCGAGATGACCGGTCCCGCGGTCATCGTCGCCGAAGGAGTGCTCGACCCCGCGTTCTCGGCCGTCCACCCGGTCCGCTGACACCGCCGCTCCGTTCTGCCGCCGTGCGCATTCCGCCAGGAACCCCCGTACACCGTCCCTCGAACGGGTGATGGGGATCACTCTCGGCGAGAGCGTGACAGCCGCACGTGGTGGGCTCGGTAGCATCAATCACCGGCGCGGCCCCGCGGGTCGTGCGAGGGCTCCCGCCGCCGGTTCATGCTGCCGGAGGTGCCGATGAGCGCAGACAACGCGATGGAGATCCAGCGCGCCGCCGAGGCCCGCCGACGCGGTCTGCGGCGCATCGATCTGCGTCGGCTCGGCCGGGCAGCCCTGCTCGGCCCCGGCACCCGGGCTCGGCTGCCCGGCGCCATCGAACACCTCATCAAGGTCCACCGCGCCCGGCACCCGCAGGCCGGACCCGACGCCGTAGAGACGCTGCGCCGCGCTTATGTGCTCGCCGAGTCCTCGCACCGCGGGCAGACCCGCAAGAGTGGCGATCCGTACATCACCCACCCCCTGGCCGTCACCCTGATCCTCGCCGAACTCGGCGCCGAAACGACCACGTTGACGGCCTCTCTGCTCCACGACACCGTCGAGGACACCGACGTGACGCTGGATCAGGTGCGCAACGAGTTCGGCTCCGAGGTGACCTACCTGGTCGACGGCGTCACCAAGCTGGAGAAGGTCGACCACGGCGCCGCCGCGGAACCGGAGACCTTCCGCAAGATGCTGGTGGCCACCGGCAGCGACGTACGCGTGATGTCGATCAAGCTCGCCGACCGGCTGCACAACGTCCGCACCCTCGGGGTGATGCGGCCCGACAAGCAGGCCAGAATCGCCAAGGTCACCCGGGACGTGCTGATCCCGCTGGCCGAGCGGCTGGGTGTGCAGGCGCTCAAGACCGAGCTGGAGGACCGGGTCTTCGCGATCCTCCACCCCGCCGAGTACGCCCGCACCCAGGCCATGATCGCTGCCAACGCGGAGCAGCCGGACCTGCTGGCGGCCATCGCGGAGGACCTGCGCAAGGTGCTGCGGGAAGCGGACATCGCGGCGGAGGTGGCCATCAGGCCGCGGCATGCGGTCTCCGTCCACCGGCTGCTGCTCAAGCGCGGGGGCGCGGAGCTCGGCGGCGGTGACTTCGGCAGGCTCCTCGTCCTGGTCGGGGAGGACGCGGACTGCTACGCCGTGCTCGGCGAGCTGCACACCTGCTTCACCCCGGTGATCGCCGAATTCAAGGATTTCATCGCCGCCCCCAAGTTCAATCTCTACCAGTCGCTGCACACCGCCGTCGCCGACGACCGGGGCCGGATCGCCGAAGTCCTCGTCCGCACCCGTCAGATGCACCGGGTGGCGGAGGCCGGGGTGATCGCGTTGGGCGACCCGCACACCGCCGCGGAGCACCTGCAGTCCGCCGACGGCACGCCGCCGCCCGCCACGAGCGGAGCGGGACGGACCGCTGCCGGCTCCGCGGCTGCCGAGGCCTGGGGAAAGGTGGACCCGACCCAGCCGGGCTGGCTCGCCCGGCTGCTCGAATGGCAGCGTGAGGCTCCCGACCCCGACACCTTCTGGTCCGCGTTGCGGGACGACCTCGCTCAGGACCGGGAGATCACCGTCTTCACCGCGGAGGGCGGCGACGCCTCCGGCACCATCCGGCTGCCCGCAGGTGCGAGCTGCGTCGACGCCGCTTACGCCGTGCACGGCGAGGGCGGCCGCCGCTGTATCGGCGTACGGGTCAACGGCAGGCTGGCGCCGCTGGGCACCCGGCTGCGCGATGGTGACAGCCTGCAACTGCTGCTGGACGATGCGGCGGCCTCCCGCCCGGCCGCGGAATGGCTCGAGCACGCCACCACCCCCGCTGCCCGGATCGCCATCACCCGATGGCTGGCGGAGCACCCCGCCCCGGTCGACGACGACCAGCCGGCCGCCGCCCCGGCCGCTCGGCCCACCCGGGCGGCCAGCAGCGCCCCGGCCGCCCAGCCGGTGGCCGTCGCCGACCTGCCCGGCGCCGCGGTGCGACTCGCCCGCTGCTGTACGCCCGTCCCGCCCGACGCGGTGACGGGCTTCGTCATTCGCGGCGGCGCCGTGACCGTCCACCGGGTCGAGTGCCCCAGCACCGCCCGGATGACCGCGGCCGGCCGCACCTCCGTACCTGTCGGGTGGCGGGACGTCACCCCGGCCGGCGGCTACCGCGCCACGGTGCTCGCCGAGGCGCTGAGCCGCCCGCGGCTGCTCGCCGACCTCACCGAGGTGATCGCCACCGAGGGCGTCGGTATCGTCTCGGCGGCGGTGGAACCACCGCAGGAGCACCGCGTGCGCCACACGTACACGGTGGAGCTGCCCGACCCCCAGGCCCTCGCCGCCCTGATGCGCGCCATGCGGGCGGTGCCCGGTGTCTACGACGTCTACCGCGCCAGGCCCGCGGTGACCGCCTGCCGCAGCTGAGCCCGCCTCGGCCGTCCTGCCCACTGCCGTCCTGCGCTCGCGCACCGCACTCACTCCTCAGGTCCGCCGCCGGGCCGGCTGGTCCGTTCTGGCGGTTACTCTGAGTGAACGGATGGCTGCGCAGGCCCGTTCCCGGCCCGCGTCACCCGTAGGAGTGGTCCTCACGTTGTGCGCAACCGCCGGGAAACCCGCGTGACCGCGACCGCCCGGCGTGCGACCATCGTAGTGACGGCACGAACGGGTGCCGGACCGTGACCGTACGACCTAAGGATCCGATGACCTCCTCCTCTTCTTCCTCTTCGAACGACCGCCAGCGCCTCCCCGAGAGCCTTCGGGCCGACGCCCTGATGGAAGAGGACGTCGCCTGGAGCACGCACATCGACGAAGACCGGGACGGCGATCAGCTCGACCGCTCCGAGCGGGCCTCGCTCCGCCGGGTCGTGGGACTGTCCACCGAACTGGAGGACGTCACCGAGGTCGAGTACCGGCAGCTGCGGCTGGAACGCGTGGTGCTCGTCGGTGTCTGGACCTCCGGGACCGTGGACGACGCCGAGAACTCGCTGGCAGAGCTGGCGGCACTCGCCGAGACCGCAGGCGCACTCGTCCTCGACGGCGTCATCCAGCGCCGTGACAAGCCGGACCCGGCCACGTACATCGGCTCGGGCAAGGCGCAGGAGCTGCGGGACATCGTCCTGGAGACCGGCGCCGACACCGTGGTCTGCGACGGTGAGCTGAGCCCAGGCCAGCTCATCCATCTCGAAGACGTGGTGAAGGTCAAGGTCGTCGACCGCACCGCGCTGATCCTGGACATCTTCGCCCAGCACGCAAAGTCCCGTGAGGGCAAGGCCCAGGTCTCGCTCGCCCAGATGCAGTACATGCTGCCGAGGCTGCGCGGCTGGGGCCAGTCGCTGTCCCGGCAGATGGGTGGTGGCGGTTCCGGCTCGTCCGGTGGCGGCATGGCCACCCGTGGTCCCGGTGAGACCAAGATCGAGACCGACCGGCGCCGCATCCGCGAGAAGATGGCCAAGATGCGCCGGGAGATCGCGGAGATGAAGACCAGCCGCGACCTCAAGCGCCAGGAGCGCAAGCGGCACAAGGTGCCGTCGGTGGCCATCGCCGGCTACACCAACGCGGGCAAGTCCTCGCTGCTCAACCGGCTCACCGGTGCCGGAGTCCTGGTGGAGAACGCACTGTTCGCCACCCTCGACCCGACCGTACGCAGGGCGGAGACGCCCGGCGGGCGGCTCTACACCCTCGCGGACACCGTCGGATTCGTCCGGCACCTGCCGCACCACCTGGTGGAGGCCTTCCGCTCCACGATGGAGGAGGTCGGCGACGCCGACCTGATCCTGCACGTGGTGGACGGCTCACATCCGGTGCCCGAGGAGCAGCTGGCTGCGGTTCGCGAGGTGTTCCGCGATGTCGGCGCGCTCGACGTGCCCGAGATCGTCGTGATCAACAAGGCGGACGCGGCCGACCCGCTGGTGCTCCAGCGCCTGCTGCGCAACGAGAAGCACGCCATCGCGGTGTCGGCGCGCACCGGCAAGGGCATCGATGTGCTGCTGGGGATGATCGACGACGAACTGCCGCGCCCGGACGTGGAGGTGGAGGCTCTGGTGCCCTACACCCACGGCGGCCTGGTGTCCCGGGTGCACGCCGGCGGTGAGGTCCTCTCCGAGGAGCACACCGGCGACGGCACACTGCTCAAGGTCCGGGTGCACGAGGAGCTGGCGGCGGAACTGGCCCCGTTCACCCTCGCCACGCACGGCTGACCGAGCAGGCCGGCGATCGGCCCGCCCACCGGTGGCGCGACCGTGATCGACGCGAAAGGGGTGAGGCCCCGTCTCCAGGAGACGGGGCCTCACCCCTTTCCTTATCGCTGTACAGCGGCCGTCCTCAGCTGAACTTCCTGCTCACCGCGTCGAAGACCTTCTTGGCGTCTGCGCCGAGCCGTGGACCGGCCAGCCAGGTCGCCGTCACCGGGCCGATCGAGGTGTTGCTGACCAGCGCCGTCGTACCGTCCGGCCGCTTGGCGAACCAGCCGCCGCCGGAGGAACCCGCGGTCATGGTGCAGCCGATGCGGTACTCCGTGGGCTGCCGGGCGTCGAGCGACAGCCGTCCCGGCTTGCCCGCGCAGTCGAACATCCGCTGGCCGTCGTAAGGCGGAGCCGCGGGGTACCCCCACGCGTCCAGGGCTCCGACCTGCGCCGTCGACGGTGCGTCGAACCACACCGGCATGGCGGAACCCACCGTCTCCTCCAGTGACTTGCCGCCCTTCTCGGGCACTACGTGCAGCACGGCGAAGTCGTACGGCGAGCCGCTGCCGCCGGACTCGGCCCCAGTGTCTATCCACTGCTGTGACGTGCTGGCCCCGTCGGCCCAGAACACCCCGTAGGGCGCGAGGACGTCGCGCTTGGCGTTCTTGAGGTCCGCCGCGCTCTTACCGGAGTCGTTGTACGCGGGCACGAAGGCGATGTTGCGGTACCAGCCGCCCTCCGCCCCCGCGTGCACGCAGTGGCCCGCCGTCCAGACCAGGTTGGACTTGCCCGGGTGCGCCGGATCCTGGATCACGGTCGCCGAGCAGACCATCGAGCCGTTGGGGCTGTCGAAGAACAGCTTCCCCACCGCAGGCGCACTCTGGTGGTACGGCGTCGCCACCGCACGTGCGACCACCGGGGCGGGCGCGCGGTCGGTCTGCCCCTGGTCGGCGGGGACGTCGACGGGGACGTTCTTGTCCTCGGGGTCCGCGCCCTTCATCCGGTCGTCGTTCCACAGGCCGTCGATCACCGGGTTGACGAAATCCGCCGCCTTACGCAGCCACTGGGACTTGTCCCAGTTCTTCCAGGCGCCGCGCTTGTACGCCTCTTCCCACTTCTTCAGGTCGGTGACGCTGGTCGGCAGCGCCGTGGGAAGAGAGAGGTCGAGCTTCGGCTTCGCCGTATCCGTCTGCGCCGATGTGGGCTTGGAGTCGCCCTCGGTGCCCGACGACTTGCACCCGCTTGCCGTGGCCACCAGGACCACAACGGCAGCAGCCGCCATCAACGACCGACGTTTCGATGACATGAACACGAGCCCCCTGCGAAGTCCGCATGCCGGTCGAGCAGTTGTGTCTCCGGCACCGACGGCACATGGTCGCGCCGTCGGTGTGATGGACGGTCACCGGCCGCTCACCGGTTCCGCCGGGAAAGTTCTGTGCGCGGCCCGTGATCGGTCCGTCACCACGTCGTTAGTACGGACGGGGGACGGATCGACTGCAGGCGACTCGGAGGAGACAGCACGTGGCGGCCATTTCGAGCGCGTCGGGACATCTCGCGGCGCCGGCCGACGGCTTCCGCGATCAGGACGGCCTGACGGCGGCGGAGGGGATCCTGCGCAGGCAGGCGCAGCGCGAATCGGCGGCCCGCACTTACGCGCGGTCACTGCCTGTGGTCCCGGTCCGCGCCCGGGGCATGACGGTCGAGGGCGCGGACGGCCGCCGCTACCTGGACTGCCTATCAGGAGCGGGGACCCTGGCGCTGGGCCACAACCACCCCGTCGTCCTCGAAGCCATCAGAGGCGTCCTCGACTCCGGTGCGCCGCTGCACGTCCTCGACCTGGCGACACCAGTCAAGGACGCCTTCACCACGGCTCTCTTCGAGACGCTGCCGCCCGCGCTCGCCGACCACGGCCGGATCCAGTTCTGCAGTCCGGCCGGCACCGACGCTGTCGAGGCGGCCATCAAACTCGCCACGACCGCCACCGGCCGCAACGGGCTGCTGGCCTTCTCCGGCGCCTACCACGGCATGACGGCCGCGGCCCTCGCCGCGACAGGTGACATCGCGGTGCGCGCGGCCGTGCGCGGCTCCGACGCCCAGGTCACCCGGCTGCCCTACCCGTACGACTACCGCTGCCCTTTCGGCGTCGGGGGCGAGCGGGGCGCCGAACTCGGCGCGCGCTGGACTGCGCACCTGCTGGACGACCCCAAGGGCGGAGTGCAGCCGCCCGCGGCGATGCTCCTCGAAGCGGTGCAGGGCGAAGGCGGCGTGATCCCCGCGCCCGACAGCTGGATGCGCAGGATGCGGACGATCACCGCGGACCGCGGGATCCCGCTGGTCATGGACGAGGTGCAGACCGGAGTCGGCAGGACCGGCACCTTCTGGGCCGTGGAGCGAAGCGGCATCGTGCCCGACGTCATGGTGCTGTCCAAGGCCGTCGGCGGCAGCCTGCCGCTCGCCGTCATCGTCTACCGCGAGGAATTGGACGGCTGGCTGCCGGGCGCGCACGCCGGGACCTTCCGCGGCAACCAGCTGGCCATGGCCGCGGGCGCCGCCACCCTGCACTTCGTCCGCCGCAACGCGCTGCACGAACGCGCCGAGACCGTCGGCTCCCGCATGCTGAGCCGGCTGCGGGGACTGGCCGCGCACCACTCCTGCATCGGCGACGTACGAGGCCGCGGTCTGATGATCGGCGTCGAGATCGTCGACGCCGACGCCGACGCGGACGACCACGGCGCCCTGCCGGCCGCACCGCACCTCGCCGCACGGGTCCAGCGCGAAGCCCTGCGCCGCGGCCTGATCATCGAACTCGGCGGCAGGCACGGCAGCGTTGTCCGGCTGCTGCCGCCGCTGACGATCACCGACGAGCAGGCCGAGGCCGTACTCGAACGCCTCGCGGGAGCCATCGAGGCTGCCCATGCCACCGCATCGGACGCCGCCGCATGACGCCCGCACCCGACATCCCCCGCAGCCCCTCGGCAATCACCAGTGGAGCCCCTGTATGACCGCCCCCGCAGAAGTCGCACCCGCCCCGGTCGTCGAACTGACCGGTGTGCCGCTCCAGCGCCCGCACATTGCGCAGCCGGCCGGGACCCCGCTAACGGGCGACGGCGCCGATCCGCTGCAGCATCCCGACGCATATTGCGTCGCCGACGCCGCGGCCACCGACAATCTGCTGCGGTGCTGGGTACGTGAAAGGGACCTGCCCCGACCCGCCGACGGTGTGCTGCGGATCGCCCTGCCGGCCAGCGGTATCGAAGCCCGGGCCGCCGTACGCCACTGGTCGCCCACCGGCCACCACCGCTTCGGCCCGGTCGGGCCGACCACCACCGGACCTGCGATGACCGCTGTCGAATTGTCCGCTCTGCTGGCCAGGGAGGGCGGCGGCGAGCCCGCCCAGGCCGCCGACCTGGTGTCCAGGGTGGCCGATTCGGTTCGCCGCACGGCCGCCTTCGTCACGGAGCGCCGCAGCCGTCCAGGTCCCGCCGACGCGGAACTGCCCTTCCTCGACTCGGAGCAGGCCCTCGTGCTCGGCCACCCCATGCACCCGGCTCCCAAGAGCCGCGAAGGGCTCAGCGACAGTGAGAGCGCGGCATACTCCCCCGAGGCGCGCGGTTCGTTCCCGCTGCACTGGCTCGCCGTGGACGAGGCGCTGCTCGCCACCGACTCCGCCTGGACCGAGCGGGGACGGCCGATCCCGGCGGTCGACCTGGTCAGCTCGTTCGCGGGATCCGGCCCGGCGCGGCCCGACGGCACCGCACTGCTGCCGCTGCACCCGTGGCAGGCCCGCGACATCCAGCACCGGCCCGGTGTGCGGGCGCTCTTCGACGCCGGCCTGCTGCACGACCTCGGCCCGCACGGCGAGGCATGGCACCCCACGTCCTCGGTGCGGACCGTCTACCGGCACGACGCCCCGGCGATGCTCAAGCTGTCGCTCGGCGTGCGCATCACCAACTCCCGCCGGGAGAACCTGCGCAAGGAACTGCTGCGCGGCACCGAGGTCCACCGGCTGCTGCGCAGTGGACTCGCCGCCGAGTGGCGCGCGGCCCACCCCGGCTTCGACATCGTGCGCGACCCCGCCTGGCTGGCCGTCGACACCGCGGACGGCGAGCCTGTCGCGGGCCTCGACGTCGTCCTCCGGCACAATCCCTTCGGCCCGGGCGACCAGGCGCACTGCGTCGCGGGACTGGCCTCGCCGCGGCCCTGGCCGGCCGAGGGCACGACGACCGTCCTGCGGTCCCGGCTGGCCGTGCTCGTCACCAGGCTCGCGGAAAGGACCGGGCGCCCCGGCCCGGCCGTCGCCACCGAGTGGTTCCTGCGCTACCTTGACGCAGTGGTCCGCCCGCTGCTGTGGCTGGACGCCGAGGCGGGCATCGCACTCGAAGCGCACCAGCAGAACACCCTGGTGCTGCTCGACGCCGACGGCTGGCCCTGCGGCGGGCGCTACCGGGACAACCAGGGCTACTACTACCGCGACTCGCACCGCTCCGATCTGGAGCAGCGTCTGCCTGGCCTCGGTGCCGAGAGCGACACCTTCGTCGCCGACCGGATCGCCGACGAACGCTTCGCCTACTACGTCGGCATCAACAACGTCCTCGGACTGATCGGCGCTCTCGGGTCACAGCAACTGGCCGACGAGCGGGTGCTGCTCGCCGCCTTCCGCCGCTTCCTCGCCCGGGAGGCGCAGACCGGCACCGGCGGCCTGCCCGGTCTGCTGCTGGACAGCACGCGCCTGCGCTGCAAGGCCAACCTGCTGACCCGGCTGCACGGCATGGACGAACTCGTCGGCCCCGTCGACACCCAGTCGGTGTACGTCACCATGCCCAACCCGCTGGCCGTCTGACCGGCGGCCCCGCGCGGGAGAGGAGGAGTCACCTTGCCATCTGCCGACTCCGGCACCGAGGACACCCTCGATCTGACGCTGCCGCCGGAATTCCTCGCGCTCTTCGCCGCCCCCGGCAATGTGCCACGCCCGGCGACGTCCGGCGCCCGCCCGGGCCGCGCCGTCGCCGACCCCGGTCTGATCGGCGACATCGCGCGCTGGGCCGCCGCCGACACGCCCGCCGGGCAGTTCCGCCTCGTGCCGGTCGACGGCGAACGCGACCTCGCCCTCGTCAGCATATGGATGAACGACCCGGTGACCGCGGAATTCTGGGAGCTGGCCGGCGGGCCGGAGGTGACGGGCCGGCACCTGGACGCCCAACTCGGCGGCGACGGCCGCAGCGTCCCCTGCCTCGGCCTGCTGGACGGCACCCCGATGAGCTACTGGGAGCTCTACCGCGCCGATATCGACCCGCTGGCCAGGTACTATCCGGCCAGGCCGCAGGACACCGGCATCCACCTGCTCATCGGCGGCTCCTCCGACCGCGGCCGCGGGCTCGGCAGCACCCTGATCAAGGCCGTCGCGGACCTCGTCCTGGACCACCGCCCCGGCTGCGGCCGGGTCGTCGCGGAACCGGATCTGCGCAACACTCCCTCCGTGGCGGCGTTCCTCGCGGCGGGCTTCCGGCTGTCCGCCGAGGCCGACGTCCCGGGCAAGCGCGCGGCCCTGATGATCCGCGACCGCTCCCTGCGCCATCTGCTCTGACCAGCAGCCCCGGTCACCCCTCCACCCGCCTGCACCCCTGGTACCCCCGCAGGAGTCCACCGTGATCACCACCTCCCCTTCCCCCCAACCAGCCGCCTGGCAGCGTGCGGCCCGGCGGCTGCTGGCGAAAATGCTGGCCGAATTCGCCTACGAGGAAGTCATCGTCCCCGAACCGGAGCCCGCGGCCGGCCCGGCGGCGTACCGCCTGAAGGTCAGCGACACGCTGACCTACCGCTTCCGCGCCGGCCGGGGCGCGTACGGCAGCTGGCAGGTGGACCCTGCGAGCATCGGCCCCGACGGCGACCCGCTGCACTTCATCAGCCAGGCGCACGACGGCGTACTCGGCCTGAGCGGGGACACCACCGGCCACCTCATCCGCGAACTCCTCGCCACGCTGCGCGCCGACCTGCGCCTGGACGCAGGCGCGCTGCCCGCCGCCGACCTGGCTGACCTGGACTACCCGGAGCTGGAAGGGCACCAGACCGGACACCCCTGGCTGGTCGCCAACAAGGGGCGTATCGGGTTCTCGGACGCCGACGCGGCCCGGTGGGCGCCCGAGGCACGCCGGCAGCACCGCCTGCCGTGGATCGCCGTGCACCACAGCCTCGCCCGATACCGCGGTGTCGACACGCTGGCCACCCCCGATCTGCTCTACGCGGACGAGATCCCGCCCGCCACGCTCGACGCCTTCCACCACACCATCGCCGACCTGGACCGCGACCCTGCCGACTACCTGCTGCTGCCGGTGCACCCTTGGCAGTGGGAGCACGTGGTCCTGCCGCTCTTCGCCCCCGCGGTCGCCGACGGGTCCATCATCGCCCTCGGTACCGACAACGACCTCAGGCTGCCCCAGCAGTCCATCAGGACCTTCCTCAACACCAGCCGCCCGCAGCGCCGTACGGTCAAGCTGCCGCTGTCGGTGCTCAACACCCTGGTCTGGCGCGGCCTGCCCACCGAACGCACCCTCGCCGCGCCGGCGGTCACCGCGTGGGTCCAGCGGCTGCGTGCGGAAGATCCGTTTCTGCGCGACGAGACCCGGGTGATCCTGCTCGGCGAGGTCGCCTCGGTGACCGTGGCGCACCCGCAGTACGACCGGCTGCCGACCGTTCCCTACCAGTACCGCGAACTGCTGGGCTGTATCTGGCGCGAGCCGCTGGCCGCGCACCTCGAACCGGGGGAGCGTGCGCGGACGCTGGCCGCGCTGCTGCACACCGACCCGGAAGGCCGCTCGTTCACCGCGGAGCTGGTCGCGCGCTCCGGTGTCGCCCCCGCGGTCTGGCTGCGGCACCTGTTCGGCGCGCTGCTGCCGCCGCTGCTGCACTTCCTCTACCGCTACGGGACGGTCTTCTCCCCGCACGGCGAGAACGCGATCGTGGTCTTCGACGAGCACGACCTCCCGGTGCGGCTCGCGGTCAAGGACTTCGTCGACGACGTCAACGTCAGCGCCGAGGCGCTGCCCGAGCACGACACGATGCCCGACGACGTCCGGGCGGTGCTGCTGACCGAGGCGCCCGGGTTCCTCACACAGTTCATCCACGCGGGCCTCTTCGTCGGCGTCATGCGGTACCTGGCGCCGCTGTGCGAGGACCAGCTCGACGTCCCTGCGGCCGACTTCTGGGCACTGGCACGCGGCGAGATCATCCGCTACCAGGAGCGCTTTCCCCACCTCAAGGAACGATTCGCCAGCTTCGACCTGCTTACCCCTCGCATCGCACGCCTGTGCCTCAACCGCAACCGGCTGCACCTCGACGGCTACCGCGACCGGGCAGAGCGACCGCACGCCGCTGTTCACGGCACCGTGCCCAACCCGTTGCACGCGGTCTGACCTCGGTCGCACCGTGCCGCCGCGGCAGCCGATACGATCGCGGCACCGGTCGTACCGCGGAGGGATGGGGGCGGATGAGCGAGGAAACGGGCGACGGATCGTGCCCGGAATGCGGTGTGCCCCGCTCCTTCGCCGGCCAACTGGTCTGCCAGGGCTGCTTCGTGCCGTTCGCACTGATGGCCGCGGCGCATGCCGCGGCGGCCCCGGAGTTCTCCCCGACGGCCCCGACCGAACGGCTGCCCCGCCCCGGTGTGCCCGCGCAGCCCGCGCCGGTGGCCGGCACGCCGGGCGCCGGGCCGGCCCCGAGCGGTCCGCCGCAGGACCGGGCCGGCACCGAGTACACCCGGGTCATCAACGTCATCCCCGGCGCCCTGCCCAGGTCCGCGCGGACCCGCAGGGACTTCCCCGTGGAGGCCCTGCGGCTGCACTTCCCCAGCGGCGACATCGTCGAGGTGGCACCCGGCTACTCGATCCGGCTCGGCCGCGACCCGCAGCTCTGCCCGGCGGTCACCTTCCTCGCCGAGCGGGACAACCTGTCACGGATCCACGCGCGCGTCGGCGTCGAGGTCGACGGCTCGGCATGGATCAGCGACGAGGGCTCCACCAACGGCACCTACGTACGCGGCTACCGGCTCGCGGCGAACGACAAGGCTGCACTGAGACCGGGGGACACCTTCCGGCTCGCAGCCGACGTCCACGTCAGTGTGCTGCCCTGACCGACGCATAGGCGGCGGTGCAGCGGGCGAGCGGATGGTCGCCGCCCAGCGCCTCCGCGGTGCTCGCGGCCAGCTCCTCGAACTGCCTGCGGGTCGCCTCGACGCCGTTGAGGCCTTCGAGCGCCCGCGCCCGGCCGAAAAGCGCGGCAAAGGACGCCGGCTCGCTGTCCGCGCCCTGGCGCAGGATCTGCTGCCGCGCCTGCCAGTAGCGGTCGTCGGCATCGTGGAACCGGCCGGCGGTGAGCAGCGCCTCGCCCTCCTCGATCAGCGTCCACACCAGATGCCGGGCACCGCGGTCCAGGGCCGTCGGTGTGCGCCGCAACGCCGTGGGCCGCATCATCGCGCGCAGCCGCGCGCCCACCTCCGCGGCACTGGCCGGACGGTCCCGCGGAGCCTTGGCCAGCAGCTGGTGCACCAGCTGCGCCAGCTCCTGCGGTACCTCGGGGCGCCGGTTCACGATCGGCTCGGGTTCCTCGTGGACGTGGAGATAGGCGTAGCCGATGTAATTCCCCGCGGTGAACGGCGGTCCCTCCGCGAGCATGGCGTAGAGGACGCAGCCGAGTGAGTACAGATCGGACTGCGCGGTGACCTCGCCGCCCTGCGCCTGCTCCGGCGTGAAATACGGCGGCGATCCCAGCAGCGACTGCGGCTCGGTATAGCGCGTCACGTTCGGGTCCTGCGGGGCGACCAGGCCGAAGTCGCAGATCTTGACGACGCCGTCCGGGAGCAGCATCAGATTCTCGGGTTTGATGTCGCGGTGCACCAGGCCGCGTTCATGGGCGTGCTGCAGCCCGGCGCAGATCTGCGCGCCATAGGCCAGCACGTCCGGAACCGGCAGTCCGCCGCGGTCCAGCAGGACATTGCGGAAGTCGGTGCCCTGCAGCAATTCCATGACGATGAAAGGCCGCCCGTCGTGCTCGCCCGCGTCATGGATCGTCGCCACATTCGGGTGGCTCAGCGCGGCCGCGGCGACCGCCTCGCGGCGGAAACGCCCCTGGCGCTCGCTGCGTTCCACGTCCGCCCACTCGGCGCGCAGCGTCAACACCTTCACCGCGACCCGCCGGCCGAGGCCCTGGTCGACCGCCGCGTAGACCTGCCCGAACCCGCCGCCGCCCAGCAACTGCTCCAGCCGGTAGCGGCCGCTCAGGACCGTACCGACACCGATTTCCCCTGGCACTGCGGCCCCTTTTACTCGACGTCGTGCAACGGCAGCTGCATCATCGTGGGTTCCGCGACCGCGCTGCCTTCCCGCGCTGTGACCGTACCGTCCGTCGGGTCGTCCTCGAAGACGAATTGGCGCCCGCTCGGCAGCAGTTCCAGACGGTCGTGCAGGACGACCGACTCGCCCTTGCGCAGCCTGCGGGTGACGCCGTGCTCCAGCGGCCCCGTGGACTCGCCGCCGGGCAGCCGGCGGCGCACCCGGGTGCCGTTGGCGCTGCGCTCGTCCAGCACGCTCAGGGCGCCGCCGTCGTAGCTCAGCACCACATGGGTGCGGCTCACCGACTCCACCGCGCTGTCGCCGACCCACGCACCGAGCGCCACGCCACCGCCGGCCGGGGCGCGGCCCACCGCCACCGGATCGCCCTCCGTCACCATGAACCGGCCGCGCACGGTCCCGTCCATGACCACTTTGACCTGGGCACGGGGGCGCAGTGGGCCGGTGTCGGCGAGCTGCACACCGTGCGTGGGGCACAGCACCCGGTCCTTGCGGCGGCGGGGCAGCGCCGTGCCGGGCCGGTCGGCCGACCCGAACAGCGGGCAGCCGTTCTCCGGGCAGCGCCAGTCGCGGCTCAGCACCGCGCGGTGCTGAGCCGAGCGCTCCCAGCGCCTGACCACCCCGGCTTGCAGCAGCAGGCCCTCTTCCTCCTTGCGCGACACCTGCCATTCCTCGGGCACCGGCATGATCCGGGGCCGGACCCCGATGCGGCCGCCGGGCTCCAGGACAGGGCGCAGGAAGCGGTCCCGGTCACCGGCAATCCACGGGTAGGCGCGATGGAAGTCGAGGAAGTTGTCGGCGCTGACCACCCGCAGGCCGAGGGCGTCCGCCAGCTCCAGGATGCGGTCGTCGGCGCGCGGCAGCACCTCCAGCACCCCGTCGCGGTACCAGCACTCCAGCAGCTGCCGTTCCGCAGGCGTCAGCCGCCCGTCGACGAGCAGCGAGCGGTCGGTGATCGGGTAGACCTGGACGGCCGGGTCGCGGGCGAAATCCGCCAGGCCGTCGAGCAGTCCCGCGAGCCTGCCGAGATCGGCCGCCCTCGTCCCACCCAGCGCCGGCTCGCGGACCACGTTGGCGACGTCGATCACGTACTCCGCGGCCGAGGAGTCCAGGGTCAGGCGGTGCTCGAACGGCATGTGACCAGAAGCTAGCACCGGATGACGGGACCGGTCCCGTGGATGACCGACAATGGCGCAGCCGGACGGCGCTGTCGGTGGCTGCCCGTAGGCTTGCTCTCCTATGACTGACACGCCCCCACCCGCGCTCACCGACCTCCTGCATGCCGCCGTCACCGCCGTCGGAGGCGTGGAGCGGGCCGGTCAGGTCACCATGGCCGAGGCCGTCGAGGCCGCCGTGGACGACAAGTCCCATCTGCTCGTCCAGGCCGGCACCGGCACCGGTAAGTCCCTGGGGTATCTCGTGCCCGCGCTCGCCCACGGGGAGCGGGTGGTGGTGGCCACCGCCACCCTGGCCCTCCAGCGGCAGCTCGTGGAGCGCGACCTGCCCCGCACGGTCACCGCGCTGCAGCCGCTGCTGCGGCGCCAGCCGCAGTTCGCGATGCTCAAGGGCCGGTCCAACTACCTGTGCCTGCACCGCCTGCACGAAGGGGTCCCGCAGGACGACGAAGAGGGCCTCTTCGACCCGTTCGAGGCGGCGGCGCCGACCAGCAAGCTCGGCCAGGACCTGCTGCGGATGCGGGACTGGGCCGACGAGACGGAGACCGGCGACCGTGACGGCCTCACGCCCGGGGTGTCCGACCGCGCCTGGGGGCAGGTCTCGGTCAGCTCGCGCGAGTGCCTGGGCGCCACCAAGTGCGCGTACGGCGCGGAGTGTTTCGCCGAGGCGGCACGCGAGCGCGCCAAACTGGCCGACGTGGTCGTCACCAACCACGCACTGCTCGCGATCGACGCGATCGAGGGCACCCCCGTCTTGCCCAGCCACGAGGTGCTGATCATCGACGAGGGGCACGAGCTGGTCTCCCGCGTCACCGGTGTGGCGACCGGCGAGCTGAGCGCGGGCAGTGTCAACCGCGCGGTCAAGCGCGCTGCCCGGCTGGTCAACGAGAAGGCGGCGGACGCCCTGCTGAGCGCCGCGGAGGGCTTCGAGCGGGTGATGGAGCTGGCCCTGCCCGGGCGCCTGGAGGAGATTCCCGAGGATCTGCTCTACGTCCTCGCGGCGCTGCGGGACGCCTGCCGCCAGGTGATCACGGCGCTCGGCGACACCCGTGACAAGTCGGTGCAGGACGAGGACGCGGTGCGCAAGCAGGCCCTCGCCGCGGTGGAGCACGTGCACGAGGTGAGCGAGCGACTGGTCTCGGTCTCGGAGTACGACGTGGTGTGGTGCGAGCGCCACGACCGCTTCGGGGCCTCGCTGCGGGTCGCCCCCCTCAACGTCTCCGGGCTGCTGCGCGAGAAGCTGTTCACCGAGCGCTCGGTCGTCCTCACCTCGGCCACGCTCAAGCTCGGCGGCGACTTCAACGGCGTGGCGGCCTCGATGGGCCTGGCCGCCGAGGGCACCGAGGGCGACGACGTGGCGCGGTGGAAGGGCATCGACGTCGGGTCGCCCTTCGACTACCGCAAGCAGGGCATCCTCTACGTGGCCAAGCACCTCTCGCCGCCCGGCAGGGACGCCGGCCGCGAGGACATGCTGGACGAGCTCGCCGAGCTGATCGAGGCGGCGGGCGGCCGTACGCTCGGGCTGTTCTCGTCCATGCGCGGCGCCCAGACGGCCGCGGAGGCGATGCGCGGACGGCTGGACCACCCGGTGCTGCTGCAGGGCGAGGAGACGCTGGGAGAGCTGATCCGCGCCTTCTCGCAGGATGCCAGAACCTGCTTGTTCGGCACGCTGTCGCTGTGGCAGGGGGTGGACGTGCCCGGTGTGAACTGCCAGCTTGTGGTGATGGACCGGATCCCGTTCCCGCGGCCCGACGATCCGCTGATGAGCGCCCGGCAGAAGTCCGTCGAAGAGCACGGCGGCAACGGCTTCATGGCGGTCGCCGCCACCCATGCCGCGTTGCTGATGGCGCAGGGCGCGGGCCGGCTGATCAGGGCGTCGGGCGACCGCGGGGTGGTGGCCGTGCTCGACCCGCGGCTCGCGACCGCCCGCTACGGCGGCTTCCTGCGCTCGTCCATGCCCGACCTCTGGTACACGACCGACCGCAACCAGGTGCGGCGCTCACTGGCCGCGATCGACGCCGCGGCGAAGGTCTGAGGGGCCGGGCGCGACGACCGCGCCCGGGGGCCGCAACGAGGCCGCCCCGGAACCGTCGTACGGATTCCGGGGCGCTCGGACGACCCGCGCGTCAGACCCTGCGCAGGACTGCGACGACCTTGCCGAGGATGGTGGCCTCGTCGCCGGGGATCGGCTGGTAGGCGGCGTTGTGCGGCAGCAGCCACACATGCCCGTTGTCCCGCTTGAAGCGCTTCACCGTGGCCTCGCCGTCGAGCATGGCGGCGACGATGTCGCCGTTCTCGGCGACGGGCTGGCGGCGGACGGTGACCCAGTCCCCGTCGCAGATGGCGGCCTCGATCATCGAGTCGCCGACAACCTTGAGCACGAACAGCTCGCCGTCGCCCACGAGTTGCCGGGGGAGCGGGAAGACGTCCTCGACCGATTCCTCGGCGAGGATCGGTCCGCCGGCCGCGATCCGCCCGACCAGCGGCACATAGGAGGCCGACGGCTTGCCCGAGGTGTCGGTGGGCTGCGGGTGCCCGGCGTCGGAGGCACGTACTTCGTACGCCCGGGGGCGGTGCGGGTCGCGGCGCAGAAAGCCCTTGCGCTCCAGTGCCATCAGCTGATGGGCGACCGACGACGTGCTCGACAGCCCGACGGCCTGGCCGATTTCACGCATGGACGGCGGGTATCCGCGGCGCTGCACCGAATCCCTGATGACTTCGATGACCCTGCGCTGGCGTTCGGTGAGTCCGGAGCTGTCGGCGCGAATACCCGGGGGCCGTCCGGGAAGTGAGCGCGCGGGCTTCGGGCTGTTCTCTTCGTTCATCACGTCCAACGGGCCGATTCGATCCGGGGAGCGGTCATGGGCGGTCAATGTCGCTGTGGCGCTCTCTGCGGTGGTGGTCACGGCGGCCCCTTTCGAGATGTTCTCCCACCGCATGAACTGCGGGAGGCCCGCTTCACGGCCGCGGGCAGTTAGTACAACGGTAGTGGGTTTCGAAAGGTTGCGCCAAACACACGTTCGAGTGAATTTGTATAAATCCGCTGACGTGATCAAGGTACCGGGTGTATTGATCGAATGGAAGTTCGACTTCCGCTTCTGTGTCGGCCGGTCCGCTCAGGTGCCCGTCCGACTCGCAGGGGCGCCTGCTGTGACGCTCCGGCGGTGCGGTACCCCAGTGTGTCACCGGCGCCCCGCCGTCGCCCGGGCGGCGGCGCGACACACAGGACGCACGGTCGCCTACGGTCGGCGACTTGTGACACGCTCGGCGAGTCGGTTGAATCCACCGCACCACATCTAGTGGTTGGATAGGGACCGGCCCCCACGGGTTGTGGTCCGACGGGGGACCCGGCGGGTCCAACGCCGCAGGAATCACCTATGCTTGGGGACTGCTTCACGGGGTCGTTCGACACCGGGGAAGCATCTTTGGCGCGCGCTCACCACGGAGTGAGGGAGGGAGTAGGAACGATGCACTGCCCCTTCTGCCGACACCCCGACAGCCGTGTCGTCGACAGCCGAACCACCGACGACGGCGCCTCGATCCGCCGGCGCCGCCAGTGCCCGGACTGCGGTCGCCGGTTCACGACCGTGGAGACCGCGTCACTGATGGTGATCAAGCGCAGCGGCGTGACGGAACCTTTCAGCCGCAGCAAGGTGATCGTCGGCGTGCGCAAGGCGTGCCAGGGTCGCCCCGTCACCGAGGACGCCCTCGCCCAGCTCGGGCAGCGGGTCGAGGAGGCGGTCAGGGCCACCGGCAGCGCGGAGCTGTCGACCCACGACGTGGGACTGGCCATACTCGGTCCGCTCCAGGACCTCGACCTCGTCGCGTATCTGCGGTTCGCCTCGGTCTACCGCGCGTTCGACTCGCTCGAGGACTTCGAGAGGGCCATCACGGAGCTGCGCGAGCAGCTGCCACCCACCACTCCTGGCGGGCTCGACGAGGACCTCGGTGTCCCCGCGCCCGCATCCGCCGCCGACTGAGCGGCGCGCAGGACACAGATTTCTGCCGGAGCGCGACGCGCGCCGAGGCCGTGGACAACACCGTGCTGCGGGAAGAACCGCGCACATCAGGGCGTTTTCGCCCGTATAGGGAGGCGGAATGACAGAGACGACGAGCGGCCCGGTACGCGGTTCCCGCACCAAGGGGTCCAAGACGAGCAAGGGCCTGCACATGGAGCGCATCCACACCACCCCCGGCGTGCATCCGTACGACGAGGTGGTCTGGCAGCACCGTGACGTCGTCATGACCAACTGGCGCGACGGTTCGATCAACTTCGAGCAGCGTGGCGTCGAGTTCCCCGACTTCTGGTCGGTGAACGCGGTCAACATCGTCACCAGCAAGTACTTCCGCGGCGCGGTGGGCAGTCCGCAGCGCGAGCAGAGTCTGAAGCAGCTGATCGACCGGGTGGTGCTCACCTACCGCAAGGCGGGGGAGAAGCACGGCTACTTCAGCTCCCCCGACCAGGCCGAGGTCTTTGAGCACGAGCTGACCTACGCGCTGCTGCACCAGGTCTTCAGCTTCAACTCGCCGGTCTGGTTCAACGTGGGCACCGCCCAGCCCCAGCAGGTCTCCGCGTGCTTCATCCTGTCCGTCGACGACTCCATGGAGTCGATCCTCGACTGGTACAAGGAAGAGGGCATGATCTTCAAGGGCGGCTCGGGTGCCGGCCTGAACCTGTCCCGTATCCGCTCCTCCAAGGAACTGCTCTCCTCCGGCGGCAACGCCTCGGGGCCGGTCTCCTTCATGCGCGGTGCCGACGCCTCCGCCGGAACCATCAAGTCGGGCGGTGCCACCCGCCGCGCCGCCAAGATGGTCGTCCTGGACGTCGACCACCCGGACGTCGAGGCCTTCATCGAGACGAAGGTCAAGGAGGAGGAGAAGATCCGCGCGCTGCGCGACGCGGGCTTCGACATGGACCTGGGCGGCGACGACATCACGTCCGTCCAATACCAGAACGCCAACAACTCGGTTCGGGTCAACGACGAGTTCATGAAGGCGTACGAGTCGGGTGCGAACTTCGGGCTGCGGGCCAGGATGACCGGCGAGGTCATCGAGGAGGTCGACGCGCGGTCGCTGTTCCGCAAGCTGGCCGAGGCGGCCTGGGCCTGCGCCGACCCGGGCATCCAGTACGACGACACGATCAACCACTGGCACACCTCGCCGGAGACCGGCCGGATCACCGCCTCCAACCCGTGCAGCGAGTACATGCACCTGGACAACTCCAGCTGCAACCTGGCCTCGCTGAACCTGCTGAAGTTCCTGCGCGACGACGGCGAGGGCCACCAGTCCTTCGACGCCGAGCGCTTCGCGAAGGTCGTCGAGCTGGTCATCACCGCGATGGACATCTCCATCTCCTTCGCCGACTTCCCGACCGAGAAGATCGGCGAGACCACCCGCGCCTTCCGCCAGCTGGGCATCGGGTACGCCAACCTGGGCGCCCTGCTCATGGCGACCGGCCACGCCTACGACTCCGACGGCGGCCGCGGCCTCGCCGGAGCCATCACCTCGCTGATGACCGGAACGTCCTACAAGCGCTCCGCGGAGCTCGCGGCGGTCGTCGGCGCGTACGACGGCTACGCCCGCAACGCCGACGCCCACAAGCGCGTCATGAAGCAGCACTCCGACGCCAATGGCGCCGCCCGCAGGGTCGACGACCTCGACACCCCGGTGTGGGCCGCGGCGACCGAGGCGTGGCAGGACGTCGTCCGGCTCGGCGAGAAGAACGGTTTCCGTAACGCGCAGGCGTCGGTCCTCGCGCCCACCGGAACGATCGGCCTGATGATGGACTGCGACACCACGGGTGTCGAACCGGACCTGGCCCTGGTGAAGTTCAAGAAGCTCGTCGGCGGCGGCTCGATGCAGATCGTGAACAACACGGTCCCCACCGCGCTGCGCAGGCTCGGCTACCAGCCCGAGCAGGTCGAGGCGATCGTCGCCCACATCTCCGAGCACGGCAACGTGATCGACGCGCCCGGGCTGAAGAACGAGCACTACGAGGTCTTCGACTGCGCCATGGGCGAGCGGGCGATCTCGGCCATGGGCCACGTGCGGATGATGGCCGCGGCCCAGCCCTTCCTGTCGGGCGCCATCTCCAAGACGGTGAACCTGCCGGAGTCGGCCACCGTCGAGGAGGTCGAGGAGGTCTACTACGAGGGCTGGAAGCTCGGCCTGAAGGCGCTGGCGATCTACCGCGACAACTGCAAGGTCGGCCAGCCGCTCTCGGCCAAGAAGAAGGACGACGGCAAGGCCGACAGTACGGCGCAGGCGCCCGCGCAGGTCGAGAAGGTCGTCGAGTACCGCCCCGTGCGCAAGCGGCTCCCCAAGGGCCGTCCCGGCATCACCACGTCCTTCACGGTGGGCGGCGCCGAGGGTTACATGACGGCGAACTCGTACCCCGACGACGGTCTGGGCGAGGTCTTCCTGAAGATGTCCAAGCAGGGCTCCACCCTGGCCGGCATGATGGACGCCTTCTCCATCGCGGTGTCCGTGGGCATGCAGTACGGCGTCCCGCTGGAGACCTACGTCTCGAAGTTCACCAACATGCGCTTCGAGCCGGCCGGACTCACCGACGACCCGGACGTGCGGATGGCGCAGTCGATCGTCGACTACATCTTCCGCCGCCTGGCGCTGGACTTCCTGCCCTTCGAGACCCGCTCCGCGCTCGGCATCCACTCCGCCGACGAGCGGCAGCGGCACCTGGACACCGGTTCGTACGAGGCCGGCGAGGACGAGGTCGACGTCGAGGGACTGGCCCAGTCCGCACCGCGGCAGGTCGAACCCCGTACGCCGTTGTCCGTGGCCAAGCCCCCCGCGGCCACCCCGGCGCCCAGGGAGGCGCACAACTCGACGGAGCTGCTGGAGATCCAGCTCGGCCTGAACGCCGACGCACCGCTGTGCTTCTCCTGCGGCACCAAGATGCGCCGCGCGGGCAGCTGCTACCTGTGCGAGGGCTGCGGCTCGACCAGCGGCTGCAGCTGACGGCACGGCCTGACCGGCCGACCGGCATGTGACGGCGGTGGGGAGCGGACCGAAGGGTCCCGCTCCCCACCGCCGTCCGCCGTTCGGGGGCATCTGTCGGGCGCGGCGGGGACCGGAGTCGCGGACCGGGCCGAACTCAGGCCTGCGCGCCACTACGATGGCGCGGTGTTGGTGAAGTGGATACGCTGCGGCGTCCTCGACCAGGCCGGTTTCGACCGGGGGCAGCGCAGGTGGGCGGCGCTCAGGGAGCAGCCCGGATTCCACGGCCAGGGCGGCGGCTGGAGCCGTTCCCAGCCCGGCGTGGCACATCTCTTCGCCTTCTGGGACGGGCGGGCTGCCTACGACGCCTTCATGGCGGGTCCGCACGATGCCCTCGCGGCGACGCAGGAGGGCACGTTCGAGATGCTCGCGGCGCGGAACTTCACCCGCAGGCTGGACGTGAAGGTCGGATTCGAGCCGGACTTCTCCGACGCCGACCTGCTGCGGGTCGCGTTGTGCAAGGTGCGGCCCACCCGCGTCGACCACTTCGTCCAGGCGCAGGAGCGCGTGTGGAACCCCGCGATGGCCGGGTCGCCCGGCATGCTGCGCGGTGTCTTCGCGGAGGGTGCCGAGAGCGACTTCCTGGTGTTGTCGGCGTGGAATTCCGCCACGGAGCACGGCAAATACCGTGAGGGGGCGGTGGCCCGGCTCTCGGACCGGGCCGGCCTCGACGGCGACGTGCTGTCCGTGGCTGGTGACGTGGTCGACGTCGTGCAGGCGTGGACCGTCTGACCGGGCCGGCGCGGACCGTATGAGGGGACGCGCACGTTCACGCGGTGCCGACTGGGCGGCCCTCCGGAGCCTCGGCGGTGCCGGGCTCCGGCTCGGCCTGGGCGGTCCCGCCCGGTCGTAGCAGCGTGGTCAGCGCCGTGGTGATCTGCTCCGCCAGCCGGGAGTCGACCGGCGCGTGCCGGCTGATCAGCCGGTACCACATGGTGCCGAACGCGAAGTCGACGGCGAGGTCGAGCGACACGGTTCCGTCGGACAGCGAACCTTCGGCCACCCCGCGGGCCAGCAGCGCCCGTAGCGCTTGCCTGCGAGGTCCGATGACCGTGGACTGCAGCCGGTGCGACAGTTCCGGGTCGTGCTGCGCCTCGGCCATCAGCCCGATCAGCGCGTTGCCGGTGAGCGCGGTGGTGAGCGTGAACGTGGCGTCGAGCAGCGTGCGTACGTCGCGCAGCGTGTCGCCGGTCTCCGGGTCCAGGCGTTCCGCTTTGCGCAGTGCGAGGTCGCGCAGGGCATCGATCAGCACGTCCTGCTTCGCCGGCCACCACCGATAGACGGTCTGGCGGCCGACTCCCGCGGTCTCCGCGATGCCCTTCATCGTCAGCTGCTGGTAGCCGTCGCTCTGGCACAGCTCCAGCGCCGCGTCGAGGACGGCGCGTCGGGCCGTCTCGCTGCGGGGTCTGCCACGTGCCGGTGTGTCGTTCATGAGGTCACTTTACAAGGCATGGTGTCTCGCATATGATTTACGAGTCAGCATGTCTCGTAAATGGGGGAACGAAATGCCCGCATCGACAGAACGTGTCGTCGTCATCGGCGGCACATCGGGAATCGGTCTGGCCACCGCGCAGGAGCAGCTGCAGGCCGGTCGCGAGGTCATCGTCACCGGCCGCGACAAGGGCAGGTTGGACACCGCGCTCGCACAGCTCGGGGAGGGCGCGTCCGGCGTGTCGCTCGACGCGCTGGACGAGACGGCCACTCATGACTTCTTCGCAGGGCTCGGCCCGGTCGACCACGTGGTGGTGGCCGTCACCGGCAGCACCGCGGCGGGTCCCTTCGGTGAACTGCCGATAGCCGATCTGCGGGCCGCGGCGGAAGGCAAGCTCGTGGCCCAGACGGTCGCCGCCCAGGCGGCGCTCAAGGCACTGCGCCCCGGCGGTTCGATCACCTTCGTCACCGCGGGCTCCGCCGGCTCTGCGCGGCCCGGTACCGCCGGACTGGCCGCGGTCAACGCGGCCGTCGAGGCGATGGTCCCGGTCCTCGCCGTCGAACTGGCGCCGATACGGGTCAACGCCGTCTCGCCCGGCATCATCGACACCCCGTGGTGGGACTGGCTGGACGCCGATGCCCGCCAGCAGGTGTTCGACGGCTTCGCGTCGACCGCGCCCGCTGGACGGGTGGGCCGCCCCGAGGACGTCGCCGGAGCGATCGGGTATCTGATCGGCGCGACCTTCACCACCGGTGTGGTGCTCTCGGTCGACGGCGGTTCCCGGCTGCGGCCGGCGGCGTTGTGACCGGGCGCCGCCGGCGGACCGTACTGATCACCGGATCCACCGATGGAATGGGCCGCTGGCTGGCGCTGCGCCTGGCCGAGGCCGGCGACCGGGTCCTGATACACGGCCGGCATGCCGAGCGCGCGGAGGAGGTGCGCAGCGCGGTGTGGAAGGCCACCGGTGAGGACCGGGCCGAGGTGCTGCTCGCCGACCTCGCCGCGCTGCCGGAGGTCGACCGGCTGGCCGACGAGGTGGCCGCCCGCACCGACCGGCTGGACGTCCTGGTGAACAACGCGGGGATCGGCGGCGCCTCACCCGGTGGTCGGCGAGAGGTCGACGCGTACGGGATCGAGCGCAGGTTCGCGGTGAACTACCTGGCCGGATACCGGCTGACCCGCCGGCTGCTGCCGCTGCTCGTCGCGTCGGCGCCGTCCCGCATCGTCAATGTCGCCTCGGCTGGCCAGCATGCCATCGACTTCGCCGACCCCATGCTGGCCGCGGGTTACGACGCCTCGCGGGCGTACTCCCAGAGCAAGCTCGCCCAGATCATGTTCACCTTCGACCTCGCGGAGGAGTTGCGCGGGAGCGGCGTCACGGTGGACGCGCTGCACCCGGCCACTTTCATGGACACCACGATGGTGCGGGAGGTCGGCATCAGCCCGTGGAGCACCGTCGAGGAGGGCGGTACGGCGACGCTGCGGCTCATCAATGACGCCGAGCCGGGAAGCGGCCGCTATTTCAGCGGGGTCAGCGAGGCGCATGCCGATCGGCAGGCGTACGACCCGGCGGCCCGGCGAAAGCTGCGGGAACTGTCGGACGACCTGATAGCCGGTCCCGCCGGCGCCGGGAGCTGACGGAAGCGACGGTCCACCCCGTGCCGCCGGCGGCGGGGTGGACCTGGTCGGCGGCCCCGGCGAGCCGGTGACCAGGTCGCACCATAGGCTGAGCGCCATGGGACGCCCTCGCCGCATCGTGCTCATCCGGCACGGCGAGTCCCAGGGCAACAGGGACGACACCATCTACGAGCGGGTGCCGGACCACGCCCTGGAACTCACCGCCACCGGCCTGCGCCAGGCCGCCGAGGCCGGAGAAGGGCTGCGGCAGCTGTTCGGCGACGAGCAGGTCCAGGCGTTCGTCTCGCCCTACCGGCGCACCTGGGACACGTACCGCGCCCTGAAGCTGGACCCGCGCCTGACCCGGGCCAAGGAGGAACCCCGGCTCAGAGAGCAGGACTGGGGCAACTGGCAGGACATCGAGGACATCCAGCGGCAGCGCAAGGCGCGCGACGCGTACGGCCACTTCTTCTACCGCTTCGCGATGGGGGAGAGCGGTGCGGACGTCTACGACCGTGTCGGGGCGTTCCTCGAGACCCTCTACCGGGCCTTCGACAAGGAGGACTTCCCCGAGAACGTCCTGCTCGTCACCCACGGGATCACCATGCGCCTGTTCTGCATGCGCTGGTTCCACTGGACGGTGTCGGAGTTCGAGGCGCTGTCCAATCCGGACAACGCCGAGACGCGCACCCTCCTGCTCGGGCCTTCCGGCAGCTACGCTCTGGACCGGCCGTTCGAACGCTGGCGCACACCGGCTCCGCCGGGCGGCGACGACGGCGGGTGAGTTTCAGCACAAGGAGATTGACCCGGAACAGGCGCGATGTCAGAGTTTTCGACGTCATGACGGCTCACACCACCCACTCCGCGCGACTCTCCCGCGCCCTCACCAGCCTCCGGGGGCTTGCCGTGGGCGACGCCCTCGGCTCCCAGTTCTTCGTCCCCGCCCACTACACGGCACTGCAGAACGGCGAACTCCCGCCGGGCGCCTGGCAATGGACCGACGACACCGAAATGGCCTGCTCCGTGGTCGCCGTGCTCGCCGGCCACGGGCGCATCGACCAGGATGCGCTCGCCCTGTCCTTCGCCGAACACCACGACTTCGACCGGGGCTACGGCCCTGCCGTCAACCGCATGCTGCGGCTGATCCGCCAGGAGGGCGCCGACTGGCGGGAACTGGCGGCCGGGCTCTTCAACGGGCAGGGCTCGTGGGGCAACGGCGCCGCGATGCGCGTCGCCCCACTCGGCGCCTGGTACGCCGGCGATCCCGTCCAGGCCAGCCACCAGGCCGAGATCTCCGCGTACACCACCCACCAGCACCGCGAGGCGGTCGCCGGTGCGATGGCGGTCGCCGCCGCGGCGGCGCTGGCCGCCGATCCCGCAGGTCCGCAGGACCCGTCCGACCTGCTCGGCGCGGTCCTCGACGTCGTGCCGCGGAGCGCCGTCCAGGCCGGCGTCCGGCGGGCGCGGGACATGCTCGACTACGCCGACGTCGCCACTGTGGCAGCGGTGCTCGGCTGCGGCCGGCGGACGAGCGCCCACGACACCGTACCCTTCGCCCTGTGGTCGGCCGCACGCCACCTCGGGGACTACGAGCAGGCGTTCTGGGCCACCGCGAAGGCCGGCGGCGACATCGACACGACCTGCGCGATCGTCGGCGGCATCATCTCCGCCCGGCCCGGCGGCGAACCCCCGGCGGCATGGACCGAGCGGACCGAAGCCCTGCCGGACTGGGCCGGGATGTCCTGATCGGCGCGTGGAAAGCGCCGGAGACCGGCGAGTAGGCTGGTGACCGCCATGGCCTACCCACCACCCACACACAGCGTCGAGCGCTCCATGCGTGCCACGCTCGGCGTGAAGACCGTCGCTGGCATCGACGAGGTGGGCCGCGGCGCCTGGGCGGGGCCGGTCACCGTCTGCGCCGCCGTCACGGGCCTGCGCCGCCCGCCGGACGGCCTGACCGACTCCAAATTGATCACTCCCAAGCGCCGTACTCGGCTGGCCGCGGTGCTCACCGGCTGGGTCACCTCCTACGCGCTCGGCCAGGCGTCCCCCGAGGAGATCGACGCGCTCGGCATGACGGCCGCCCTGCGGCTCGCTGCGCTCCGCGCCCTCGAAGGACTGCCCGAGCCGCCCCAGGCGGTCATACTCGACGGCAAGCACAACTATCTGGCCGGCGGCGGGCCGTGGCAGGTCAGGACGGTGATCAAGGGCGACCAGTCGTGCGTGTCGGTCGCCGCCGCCTCCGTCATCGCCAAGGTGCGGCGCGACGGCGAGATGGCCGAACTCGGCGTGGAATACGCCCCGTTCGCGTTCGCCGACAACGCCGGTTATCCCTCGCCGGTCCACCGCTCGGCACTTGAGGAGCTGGGGCCGACGCCGCTGCACCGGATGTCGTGGTCGTACCTGGACTCCATGCCGCGCTGGCAGCACCTGAAGAAGGTGCGCAACCCGGACGACTCAGGGGAACAACTCGGTTTCGATTTCTGATCCAGCACCCACCCGCCGCTGCGCATTCGGTGCGCATTTGATAGACATCAACTCATGCCTCTCACCCCCGAGGAGCCTCAGATTCACGAGAGCGTCCCGGGTCCTCGCACTGCTCCGACCAGCGGCCGGAGTGCGTCGACCCCCCGTCCTGTCCCAGGCCCGCCCCGGCCCGCCGCGCCGCGGCCGGCACCGCCGAGGGTAGTCGCCACCGTCGGCTCCGGCCCTGTGGGAAGCGGCCGCCCGACCGGTAGTGCCGGTCCCGCGGCTGCGACCCAGCCGGCCCCTGCCGCAGCGGTGCCCCAGCAGCGCCCGGCCACCCGGGAAGCCGCACAGATCCAGCTCATCCCCGCCCCGGCCGACGGTGCGCTCGACGCGGCCGAGGAGGCCGTCGACCTGCTGCTCGACACCGGTCGCGTGCCCGGAGAGATCCTGGTGCTCACCACCGGCGAGCAGCACCCGTGGGCCGTCCACGAGTTGAGCTTCGGCGAGGCGTCCTACTGGGCGCAGCACGACGCCGGCGACGACGTGTTCTACGCCGACATCGCCGCTCCGCGTGCCGCCGGCCGCCCGGTGGTGGTCGTGGCGCTCAACGGCGGCAGCGACGACACGCTGCCGCGGGCGCTGGCCACCGCGCTGGCCAGGGCCGGACTGCTGCTGATCGTGTGTGGCGAGCCGGCCCGTGTCAACAGCCTGCTCGGCGCCAGCGCCTGAGCGTCCGCGCACCGGGCGGGTCGTCCCGCCCGGTGCGGCTCAGCGCGAGGAGACGTGCCGCAGTGTCTGCGGTGTGCCTTTGGCGACCGGCGGCGGGTCGCTGCGGGCACGCGACCAGGAGGTCGCATTCGGTGTCCGCCCGGCGCGGTTCTCACCGATGACGTGCCAGCCGTCGGCGGTCAGCGTCACGTAGGAGCCGCAGCGCAGCCCGTGCAGCGTGCAGGCGTCGCGCAGCCCCCACATCCACGCGCCGTCCTCCGGGGTCCACCCCGGCGCCCCGTCGCGGCAGATCATCAGCACCGCGGTGCGGACGGGTCTGCGCAGGCGCAGGTCGTGCGGAATGACGCGGCGCAGGTGGGACAGCAGCGCATTGCGGCGCTCCCAGCCGTCCACGACACCGCTGCGACCGGCGAACGAGGCGCTGGCCCTGATCCGCCCGTCCGGGTCGTAGACCGCGACCACCGCGGTCGACGGCGACGGCAGATGTCTGGCGTGCAGGTCCTTGACCACTTCCCGCGGACTCGCGAGCAGCGGGACGCCGATGTCGGCCCACTCGGCCGGCTCCAGCGTGCGTGACGCGAGTGAGGGAAGGGCGGAGGACGTCCCCGGAACGAAGCCGATGGTCACGGTCCTCCCTTCACGGATGCACCCGTGGACCGGCCGCGGGCGTGCGCCGGTCAAGGGGCTCGAAGAGCCGTTCGGGGATCCGCGTCCAATTCTTCCCCGCGTATTGCCCTGCGGCAACGGGCAATTGGCGTCGGCGACCGGAATAGTCCCGTCCGTCGGATAGATCCCGGCCGCCGCGGCGCTGGCGGGTCTCTCGCCTCCATACCGCCAGGACCAGCGGGAACGCCGTTGTGACCGCGGGCTCTGCGCCGCAGGCCGGCCGTGACAGCCGGCGTCCGGCCGCTGTCCGGGAAATCTCCGGCGAGCAGCACGGGTGACGCTGCCGCCTTCACGACTTCAACCGATTGCGGCGGCGGCACGACCGCTGCGTGCAGTGCCCGTACGCGCCGGCGGCCCTGCCCGACGCGGCGGATTGGCTGATTGTCCGTGCCATCGGGTTGCATGGGGGCATGGACAACCTGGAACTCCGTGCAGAAGCCGATGCCATCCTCGCCGGGCTCGTCGGCGACCCCGGAGGCTCGGCGCGGCTGCGGGAGGACCAGTGGCAGGCGGTGTCGGCGCTGGTGGAGGAGCACCGGCGGGCGCTGGTGGTGCAGCGCACCGGGTGGGGCAAGTCGGCGGTGTACTTCGTGGCCACCGCCCTCCTGCGGCGGCGCGGCGCCGGGCCCACGGTGATCATCTCGCCGTTGCTCGCGCTGATGCGCAACCAGGTCGAGTCGGCTGCGCGTGCCGGAATCCGGGCGCGCACCATCAACTCGGCCAACCCGGAGGACTGGGAGGCGATCTACGGGGAGGTGCAGCGCGGCGAGACCGACGTTCTCCTGGTAAGTCCTGAACGCCTCAATTCCGTGGACTTCCGCGACCAGGTGCTGCCGAGGCTCGCGGCCACCACCGGTCTGCTGGTCGTCGACGAGGCACACTGCATCTCCGACTGGGGCCATGACTTCCGGCCCGACTACCGGCGGCTGCGGACGATGCTGGCCGAACTGCCCGCGGGCGTGCCGGTACTGGCCACGACGGCGACCGCGAACGCCCGGGTGACCGCGGACGTGGCGGAGCAGCTGGGCACCGGCGGTGACGAGGCACTGGTGCTGCGGGGGCCTCTGGACAGGAAGAGCCTGCGACTGGGGGTCCTGGAGCTGCCGGACGCCGCGCACCGGCTGGCCTGGCTGGGGGAGCGGCTGGGGGATCTGCCGGGTTCCGGGATCATCTACACCTTGACCGTGGCGGCGGCCGAGGAGGTCGCGGCGTTCCTGCGCCAGCGCGGTCATCCGGTGGCCTCCTACACAGGGAAGACGGAGAACGCCGACCGCCTGCAGGCGGAGGAGGACCTGCTGGCGAACCGGGTGAAGGCGCTGGTGGCGACCTCCGCGCTGGGGATGGGCTTCGACAAGCCGGACCTGGGCTTCGTCGTCCACATGGGCTCGCCCTCGTCGCCGATCGCCTACTACCAGCAGGTCGGCCGGGCGGGCCGCGGGGTGGACCACGCGGACGTGCTGCTGCTGCCGGGCCGCGAGGACCAGGCGATCTGGGCGTACTTCGCCTCGGTGGGCTTCCCGCCCGAGGAGCAGGTGCGGCGCACGCTGGCGGCGTTGGAGGACGCGGGCCGCCCGCTGTCGCTGCCCGCTCTCGAGCCGCTGGTGGACCTCCGGCGCTCGCGCCTGGAGACCATGCTGAAGGTGCTGGACGTGGACGGGGCGGTCACTCGCGTGAAGGGGGGCTGGACCGCGACAGGGCAGCCGTGGGCGTACGACGCGCAGCGGTACGCGTGGGTGGCCCGGCAGCGGGAGGCGGAACAGCAGGCCATGCGGGAGTACGCGGCGACCACGGGGTGCAGGATGGAGTTCCTGCAGCGGCAGCTCGACGACGAGAAGGCGGCCCCGTGCGGTCGCTGCGACAACTGCGCAGGCTCCTGGCTCGACCCCGCGGTCTCGCCTGCGGCCCTGTCGGGAGCCGCCGGGGAGCTGGAGCGCCCGGGGGCCGAGGTCGAGCCGCGCCGCATGTGGCCCTCCGGCATGCCCGCGGTCGGAGTCGACGTCAAGGGCCGTATCCCCGAGGACCAGCAGGCGGCCACCGGGCGGGCGCTGGGCCGGCTGTCGGACATCGGCTGGGGCAACCGGCTGCGCCCGCTGCTGTCCGCGCAGGCCGCGGACGGGCCGGTGCCGGACGACGTGCTGGCCGCCGTGGTGACGGTGGTGGCCGACTGGGCGCGCTCGCCGGGCGGATGGGCCAGCGGCACCCCCGACGCGATGGCCCGGCCGGTGGGCGTCGTTGCCATGCCGTCGCGCAGCCGTCCCGAACTGGTCGCCTCGCTGGCCCAGGGCCTGGCCCGGGTCGGCCGGCTCCCGCTGCTCGGCAGCCTCGGCTACGCCCCGCAGGCCGACGACCATGCCGCGCACCGCAGCAACTCCGCCCAGCGGCTCCGCTCGCTGGCCGCGTCCTTCACTGTGCCGGACGACCTCGCCGCCGCCCTGGCAGGCGCTCCCGGCCCGGTCCTGCTCGTCGACGACTACACCGACTCCGGCTGGACGCTCGCCGTGGGCGCACGCCTGCTGCGCCGGGCCGGGGCCGCTCAGGTGCTCCCGCTCGTCCTCGCCCTGGCCGGGTAGCAGGGGCGGGAGTCACCGCTGGAAGCGCCCGCCACCCGGTCGGGTGCGGCGGGCTTGTCGGCACCGATACGGGCCACCGCATCGCCGGTGCCCGGGACGAAGCCCTGCGCTTCGTCGGCGCCCGTGAACGCCAGCGGCTGCCTGTCGGCGGGGTGTCACCATACCGTCACGCAGTGTGGGCCGTTCGGGTGGGCTTGGGTGGGAGGCCGGGGGATTCGCCGTTCTGCCTGGAGTGCAGGCTCGGCATCGTTACGCGGCCTGTGGATAACTCTGGGCCAGAGTTATCCACAGGTTTTGAGGGGGTCTGGCGTGAAGCGCCCCGGCTGCGGCAAGCTCGAATCATGACACAGAGCAACCAGATTCAGCACGGAGAGTCATCATCGTCCGGCGTGGAGACGAAGGTCGTCCTGCGCAGCCCGGAAGAGCTCGCGCAGGCCCTGCCGTTCCTGATGGGCTATCACCCCACCGACTCGATCGTCCTGCTCGCCCTGCACGGTGAGCACGGGCGCTTCGGCGGCAGGCTGCGGGTGGAGCTGCCCGACGAGCCGCAGGACGTCGCGGAGTGGCCGGGCCTCGCACGGCAGCTTGCGGACTTCCTGGTGGCAGGGAGCCTGCGGCGCGGGAGCCGGCCGTCCTCGATCGTCGCCTTCCTCTGCCAGGACCCGCGCGCGGGCGAGCGGCCCTCCCAGGTGATGGAGCGTCTGCGGCCGCTCGCCCAGCAACTCCGGGTCGCCTGCGGTGAGATGGACGTCCCGGTGATCGAGGCGCTGTGCGTCTCGGGGGGCCGATGGTGGTCCTACTGCCGGCCCGGCTCCGACAGCACCGTGGAGGAGCCCGACGAGGGTGCCCCGGTGGCGGAGGCCGGCCGATCAGTGATCGCCGCCACGTCCGCCTACGCCGGGATGCCGATGCCGGTGTCGCTGCGCGAACTGGAGTCCCGGCTGCGGCCGGTCGAGCCGCCGGCCCTCGAACACGAGACAGCGCTCGACCTGGCGTGCGCCCGGCTGGTGCCGCGCATGCTCGACCGCAGCGCGAGCGTCTCGGTCACGGATCGCACGGTCGAACTCGCCCGCGGCGCACTGGAGGACTTCCTCTCCGCACCGTCGGTCAACGACCCGGTGTCGTCCGACAGGAGGGACGACGCGCTGCTCGACCACAAGGACGCGGCCGAGATGATCCTCGGCCTTCAGGACCACGCGGCCCGCGACCGCGTCGTGGAGTGGGCGGACCCGGTCAGGGCCGGGGCCGCGATCCGGCTGTGGCGAGCGCTGGCCAGGCGCTGCGCGGGGCCGTACGCGGAGCACGCGGCGGCGCTGCTCGCCCTGACCGGCTGGGTGGCCTGGTGCCTGGGCGACGAGGCGGAGGCGCGCGTCGCCCTGTGCAGGGCGCTGGACCTCGAACCGCACTGCACCTTCGCCCGCCTGCTGCAGCACGCCGTCGCCCAGGGCCTGGACCCCGACGTGGTGCGGCACTCCCTGCGGAGCGCCCGGCGCAGAAGGGTCCTGGAGGCGGCTACCGTTCGCCGCGGACCAGCTGGACCAGCCGGTCGAGGACCTGGCCGCCGCTCGCCCGGAGGCCGTCGTGCTCGTATTCGTCGGTGACCCAGGTCCGCAGACCGCGGATCGCCCGCGCGGTCTCCAGGGAGTCCGCGGTGTCGACGTACATGTCGTCGTGGTACACGGCGGCCGCGACGGGCACCCGGTTCTGCGCCAGCCGGGCGGGGTCGTAAAGGTCCGGCCACTGCTCGCGCTGCGCCAGCAGGTCGGCCGTCTCGCGCAATGGTGCAAGCGCAGGGTCGGTCTCGAACATCCACGGGTGGATGGTCTCCCCGGTGAAGAGCACCGGTCCGTCGCCGTCCAGCGCGGCGTCCGCGTCGAAAGCGGGGAATTCGCCTCTCACGGTCTCGGCCGCCCAGTGAGTCCCCCGCGCGGAGACCGACACCTGACCGTAGATCGCCTCGTGCAGCAGCGCGTAGAGGGGGCCGCCCGCGAACGAGAGGTGCCCCTGGACCTCGGCGAGGAAGGAGTCGGACAGGACGCGGCCGGCCGGCCCGGTCACGAAGGCGTCCTCGACCAGATAGTGCAGGGTGTGCGAACCGGTGCCGGAGCCGAGCATCAGGCCGAGTGCCTGGAACGCGCGCGGGGTCAGCACACCGCCGCCCGGCAGTTCGGCGGGGCGCTCGCGCAGGTGGCGGGCGATGTCGCGGACCGCTTCGACGTCGTCGGGGTAGCGGGCATAGTGCGCCGCGTTCTTCCGCTGGATGCGCGGGTAGGCCGCGCGGTAGACCTCCTGCGCCGGCGTCCGCAGCCCGGGCAGGCCGCCGGTGATCAGTACCTCGTCGAGGGCGTCGGGCGCGAAGGACAGGTAGCTGACGGCGCAGAAGCCGCCGAAGCTCTGGCCCAGCACGCTCCACGACTTGTCCTCGCCGAGCAGCCGGCGCCGGATGGCCTCGCAGTCCCGCACGATCGAGTCGGCCCTGAAGTGGGAGAGGTATTCCGCCTGCGCGGCCGCGTCGCCGCGGGCGGGCAGCGTCCGGCGGTTCGCGGGCGTCGACAGCCCGGTGCCGCGCTGGTCGAGCAGCAGCACGCGGTAGTCGTCCAGCGCACGCGCCAGCCAGCCGTCCCTGCCCAGCGGGCGCGGGCTGCGGTTGCCGGGGCCGCCCTGGAGGAAGAGCAGCCACGGCAGCCGGTCGGAGTCCTTCTTCACCGCCACCACTTCCCGCGCGAAGACCTCGATCTGCTCGCCGTCGGGTTCGGCGTGGTCGAGCGGCACCTGGATGCGGTGGTCGGTGAGGATGGTGCCGGGCTGGCGGTGGACGGGCATGCTGCCTCTTCCTGTTGTCTGCGGCTGCGCGGGTTCCGGGTGCGGCACGAGCAATGTCGTTCGTTCAGGAACCGTAGACGGCCCGTGACCTGCGCGCTCGGCAGGCCGTTCCTCACGAGTGCAGCTCTCAGCGCGACAGCCGAACCCCCTGCGGCCGGACGCGGGCGCGGACAGCGAGCCCGCCCGCCGGCCACGAGGTGATCAGGGGCTTCGACCCGTTCGGGCACAGGAGCGGCGCCGTGCGGGTCCACGAGACCGCCGTGGCAGCGGCGGGGCCGGCGGCCGCAGGCCTTGACGAGGCCGCGGTCACGCTGATGACCGGAGTGCTGGACGCGGACGCGGCCGCGTCGTTCGGCCTGCGGCTGCCCGAGATTTACGCGGCGGAGCAGCGGGGCCGGCGGCGTCGCGCCCTGCCTGCATCCGCTGGCCCGCCGTCCCGCCGCGCCAGCGGCGGCCGGGCCGGTCCATCTGCCGGCCGCCCCGGCCGGGGTGCGGACCGACGTGCCGGGCGGGGCCGTCGCGCTGCGGCCGCTGTCCCGTGCACCGGTGGGGGCGGTCCGGCTGAGCGGGATGCGGGTCGCCGGGCGCCGTTCGCGGTGCGCGTCGGCCGGCTGGGGACGGCGATTGCGGAGGGGGCCGCGCCGGGGCCGCGGCTCGGTGCCTGACGCGGGCAGGACGACGGAAGGAGGTGATCGCGGAGCAGGTGTCGAACCTGCTGATTATCGTCAGGCAGACGACTAAGATCGCGGCATGTCGCCCTACGACCCGTCGGCCTTTCCGCCCTTCGCCGTCACCGTCGACCTGGTCGTGCTGACCGTGCGGGAGCACGCGCTGTGTGCGCTGTCGGTACGCCGGGGTGAGCCTCCCTACCAGGGGAGATGGGCACTACCCGGCGGTTTCGTGCGGGCGGACGAGGATCTCTCGCAGGCCGCGGCACGTGAGCTGGCCGAGGAGACCGGGCTCCGCGCGCAGAGCGGCGCCCACCTGGAACAGCTCGCGACCTACGGGGACCCGCAGCGCGACCCGCGGATGCGGGTGGTGAGCGTCGCCCATCTGGTGCTGGCGCCCGACCTGCCCGCTCCGCGGGCCGGCGGCGACGCGCGCAGCGCGCGCTGGGCGCCGGTCGGCACGCTGTTCGCCGAGGGCGGGCAGGAGCCCGCGGAAGCGGCGCCGTTGGCCTTCGACCACGCGCGCATCCTGGCGGACGGGGTGGAGCGGGCGAGGTCCAAGATCGAGTACTCGTCCCTGGCCACGGCCTTCTGCCCGCCCGAATTCACCGTGGGCGAGCTGCGCCGGGTCTACGAGGCGGTGTGGGGAGTGGCGCTCGACCCGCGCAACTTCCACCGCAAGGTCACCGGCACGGTGGGCTTCCTGGTGCCCACCGGGGGGACGACGACACGTCAGGGCGGTCGTCCCGCACAATTGTTCAGGGCGGGAGGGGCCACCCTGCTCAATCCGCCGATGCTCCGGCCCGAGGTGTAGTTCGCGGGGCGATTTACCCCATTTCCGGCGTTATGGTGCTGGGGTGATCCAGGCCATCGGATTGACCAGCAAGCCCCGCCGCGGCGCTCCGCCCGCTGTCGCCGACCTCACCTTCGACATCCGCCCGGGCGAAGTCACCGGCCTGCTCGGCCCGGCCGGGTCGGGCAAGTCCACCGTCGTCCGCCTGCTGCTCGGCCTCCAGTCCGGCAGAGGCGCCACGCTCGTCGACGGCCGCCCGCTGCACGAACTGGCGGGACCTGCCCGGGCCGTGGGCGCCGTGCTCGGCGATGTCCCCGGGCATCCGGGCAGGACGGCACGCAGCCACCTGCGGATGCTCTGCGCCGCCCATGGCCTGCGCGTCGCACGCGCCGACGACCTGCTCGAATCCGTCGGCCTCGCTGAGGTGGCCGACCGGCGGCTCGGCACGTACTCGCTCGGCATGGACCGCAGGCTGGCCTTCGCAGTGGCGCTGCTGCCCGATCCGCACGCGCTCGTCCTGGACGACCCGGTACGCGACCTGCCGCCGCGCGAAGCCGCCTGGATGCACGCGCTCGTGCGCCGCCACGCGTCCGCCGGCGGCGCCGTCCTGCTGACCGGCCGGGACGCCGGGGCGCTGGCCAGGACCGCCGACCGGGTGGTCGCGCTGGCGGACGGGCGGATCGTCGCCGACCAGACGGCCGCGGTCTTCGCCGGCACCCGGCTGCGCCCGCACGTGGCCGTACGCTCCCCGTACGCCCAGCGGCTGGCCGGGCTGCTCGCCGAGGACGGCGCCGAGGTGGTCGCGGCCGGCGGCAGCCGTATCGCGGTCTACGGCGCCACGGCGGCGGCCGTCGGCGAGGTCGCCTACCGACACGGCATCCTGCTGCACCAGCTGGCCGACGAGACGGCCGCAGACGCAGCCCAGGACGCTGTCCAGGCCCCGGAGGACGCCGACCGCCAGCCGTCCCCAACCCCCAGGAACCGGCCCTCCCCGCATCGCACGCAGCACCGGCCACTGCACCCGGTGCGCTACGAGCTGCGCCGCTGCTTCGGCGTGCGCACCCCCTGGCTGCCGGCGGCAGCCGCACTGGCCGCCTCCGTCCTCTGCGCGCTGCTGCTGGCGCGCGGCGGTGCCGCCCACGCCTCGCCGCTGCGCCTGCTGTCCGGCTGGCCGGCGGCCCTTCCGCTGCCCGCCGCCGCGGTCGGCGCGGGAGCGCTGGGCGCGCTGTCCTACGGGCAGGAGTTCGCCTACCCCGCGCTGACGCCCGGCTTCGGTCCGGAGCCCCGGGCCGCGCGGCTGCTGGCCGCCAAGCTCGCGGTGAGCGGCGCCCTCGCGCTGGGGCTGGCCGCGCTGGCGGCGCTGCTGAACTCCGCCGCGCTGCGGGTCGCCCTCGGCCCGGGCCGCGCCCCGGACCCGATGGCGCTGTCGGCCACCACGGCGGGCTGGGCCGCGCTGGCTGTCGGGTGCGCGTGGACCGGGGTGCTCGCGGCGTGCGCGTTCCGCACGACGGCGCTCGGGCTGTCCGCGGTGCTGTCGGTCCCCCTGCTGGTCGCACCAGGCGTACGGGCGTTGCTCGGTGGGAGTGCGGGGCGCCAGTTCCTCGACGCGGGCGGCGCGTTGTGGTCGCTGCTCAGCGGGGCGTCGCGAGCCGACGACCGTGCGGCTCTCGCCGCGCTGCGATCGGCCGCCCAACCACTCTTCGTGGCAATGGCGTTGTCGCTGTCCGGCCTGGTCATCGCCTATGTGGCAGGCGCATTGCGCGGTCGCAGGCGTGGCCGCAGGTCAACTCCCGTCCGTTCCGGGGGAGCTGTCAGGATCGAGGGTGAAGAGGGATGATTCGTCCCCATAAAACGTCAATTATCAGGTGATGAGCGCTCACCCTTTCGTGTGCTTTTCAGCAAAGCCCTCAAGGCTCGCATCGGCATCGCCGACAAAGGATGCGTGAGTACCCTTGCGCACACCATGATGACCGCGGCTCGATCCGCCGACTCCGGCATGGCCGGCCCGGGCGAGCTGGACCGCTACTCGTATGCCGACGCCCCCGGCGGCGACCGCCCAGGACTCGGCTCCTGGGACGGTATGGACCCGGACATGGGCCGCGTGGGCCGCCGTGCGGGCGGCAGCCGCGGCCGCGGACTGCACGGCCAACTCGTCCAGCAGCTCGGACAGATGATCGTCTCCGGCGATCTCGGCGCCGACCGCCCGCTGGTGCCGGAGGAGATCGGCCAGCGGTTCGAGGTCTCCCGCACCGTGGTGCGCGAGTCCCTGCGGGTCCTTGAGGCCAAGGGCCTGGTCAGCGCCCGGCCCAACGTCGGCACCCGGGTCCGGCCGGTCAGCGACTGGAACCTGCTCGACCCCGACATCATCGAATGGCGCGCCTTCGGGCCGCAGCGCGACGAGCAGCGCCGCGAGCTGCTCGAGCTGCGCTGGACCATCGAACCGCTCGCCGCCAGACTCGCGGCCGGCCACGGCCGCGAGGACGTCCAGCAGCGGCTGGCCGACATGGCCGAGATCATGGCCCACGCCGCGGCCCAGGGCGACGCGCTCACCTTCACGCGCGCCGACGTGGAATTCCACACCCTGCTGCTGCAGGTCGCGGGCAACCGCATGCTGGAGCACCTGTCCGGGATCGTGTCGTCCGCGCTGCACGTCTCCGGTGGCCCGGTCACCGGCTGCGAGCGGCCGGGCGACACCTCGGTGGGGCTGCACCACCGCATCGTCGACGCCCTCGCCGAGGGTGACGGCGGCACCGCGGAGGCGGCGATGCGCCAGCTGCTCGCCGTCCCTTCCGAGCAGGCGGCCGCTCCCGCCGACCATGTCGTCCCCGCCCCCCGCGAGCACTGACCGCCCCGCCCGGCCGCCGCGGACCCGCCCCCCAGCCGGGGCCTGCGGCGGCCCGCGCGTGTCACATGTCCGACTTTGCCGCTGATCTGCACAATTTGGGGTGTGACTCGGGCCACGTAAGCTGGGCGTAACGCCAGGCGAGGCAGTGCGATGACTTAAGAGGTGGCGGCCGTACGAGGAATATTCGGCGTCGATCTTGACGCTGAGTCGCTCTGCGGTTCCACCGAGTCGTTCCCATCGTTCCGAGAGGTTGTTCGTGTCGGCCAGCACATCCCGTACGCTCCCGTCCGAGATCGCCGAGTCCGAGTCTCTGATGGCGCTCATCGAGCAGGGTAAGGCCCAGGGGCAGATCGCAGGCGACGACGTGCGTCGGGCGTTCGAAGCGGACCAGATTCCGGCAACCCAGTGGAAGAACGTTCTGCGCAGCCTCAACCAGGTCCTCGACGAGGAGGGTGTGACGCTGATGGTGAGTGCCGCTGAGGCGCCCAAGCGCACCCGTAAGAGCGTCGCAGCCAAGAGCCCGGCGAAACGTACTGCCACCAAGACGGTCGCCACCAAGGCGGCCCCTGCCAAGAAGACCGTAGCGCCCAAGGCCCCCGCTTCCGAGGCGGTGGCCGAGGCCGAGACCACGGTGGAGCCATCGGTGGAGGCGGAAAACCCAGCAGCCAAGAAGGCGCCCGCGAAGAAGGTCGCCGCGAAGAAGACGGTCGCCAAGAAGGCCCCCGCGAAGAAGGTGGCGTCCAAGAAGTCCGCCGGCGAGGACGAGGCGGTCGAGGCAGAAGAGGGTATCGAGGACGCCGCTCCCGGCAAGGCCGGCGAGGACGAGGCCGAGAAGACGGAGTCCGAGAGCTTCGTGCTCTCCGACGACGACGAGGACGACGCGCCCGCGCAGCAGGTCGCGGTCGCCGGCGCCACCGCCGACCCGGTCAAGGACTACCTCAAGCAGATCGGCAAGGTCCCGCTGCTCAACGCCGAGCAGGAGGTGGAGCTGGCCAAGCGCATCGAGGCGGGCCTCTTCGCGGAGGACAAGCTGGCGGCGGCCGACAAGCTCGCCCCCAAGCTCAAGCGCGAACTGGAGATCATCGCCGAGGACGGGCGCTGGGCCAAGAACCACCTGCTGGAGGCCAACCTCCGGCTGGTCGTCTCGCTGGCCAAGCGCTACACCGGCCGCGGCATGCTCTTCCTGGACCTGATCCAGGAGGGCAACCTGGGCCTGATCCGTGCGGTCGAGAAGTTCGACTACACCAAGGGCTTCAAGTTCTCCACGTACGCCACCTGGTGGATCCGGCAGGCGATCACCCGCGCGATGGCCGACCAGGCCCGCACCATCCGTATCCCGGTGCACATGGTCGAGGTCATCAACAAGCTGGCCAGGGTGCAGCGCCAGATGCTCCAGGACCTGGGTCGCGAGCCCACTCCGGAGGAGCTGGCCAAGGAACTCGACATGACCCCCGAGAAGGTCATCGAGGTCCAGAAGTACGGCCGCGAGCCGATCTCCCTGCACACCCCGCTGGGCGAGGACGGCGACAGCGAGTTCGGTGACCTGATCGAGGACTCCGAGGCGGTCGTGCCCGCGGACGCGGTGAGCTTCACGCTTCTGCAGGAGCAGCTGCACTCGGTGCTGGACACCCTGTCCGAGCGCGAGGCCGGCGTGGTCTCGATGCGCTTCGGCCTGACCGACGGGCAGCCCAAGACGCTGGACGAGATCGGCAAGGTCTACGGCGTCACGCGAGAGCGGATCCGGCAGATCGAGTCCAAGACGATGTCCAAGCTGCGGCATCCGTCGCGCTCGCAGGTGCTGCGCGACTACCTCGACTGACCTCCGCGATCCGCCGCCCTGCCCTGCGGGGCGGCGGATCTCTGCGGATGCGGCCTCCGGCCCTATCGATGACTCTGGGTATCCAGAGGAATTCACAGGGTCAGGAGGCCGCATGCATGTCCCCATCCGCACCCGCCCGCGTCGCCGCGCCGTGGGCGGCCGCCGTGCAGTGATAGCCGTGGCGGCCCTGCTGCCGGCGCTCGCCGTCCCCCTGGCGGCGCCCGCGGCCCCGGCCGCCGCCAACGGAGTCGTGGTCGGGGGCGCACCGACCACCACCGGCAGCGAGCCGTGGGTGGTGGCGCTCACCAGCCGGCAGCGATTCGGCTCGGCCAGATCCGGGCAGTTCTGCGGCGGTGTGGCGGTCGGGCCGCGTACGGTCGTCACCGCGGCACATTGCTTCGGCCAGGAGGCGCTCGGCGTCACCGACTGGCGGAAGGTCCCCGATCTGCGGGTCATCTCCGGGCGTACGGATCTCAGCGGGTCGGCGGGACAGGAGCTGCCGCCGGCCGACGTGTGGGTCAACCCGGACTTCGACGCCGCCACCAACGCCGGCGACGTCGCCGTGATCACGCTGTCGCAGGCACTGCCCGGCGGAGCCGTCATCCCGATGGCCGGACCCGCGGACACCGCGCTCTATACGGCGGGGACCCACGCGCAGGTCTACGGCTGGGGGGACACGACGGGCACGGGGGCCTATCCGGTGTCGCTGCGGTCGGCCACGGTCGACGTCCTGGCGGACACGGTGTGCGAGAAGGCTTACCCGGGCAACGCCGACGGTACGTATATGCGCGCATCCATGGTGTGCGCGGGGGTTTCAGGCGGGGGCAAGGACGCCTGCCAGGGCGACAGCGGCGGTCCGCTGGTCGCGGAGGGCAAGCTCATCGGCCTGGTCTCCTGGGGGACAGGCTGCGCGGAAGCAGCCTTCCCCGGGGTGTACACGCGCGTCTCCGCGGTGTCCGCGCTGGTGTCCCAGCACATGTGACGGGAAAGCCTGCGGGCGGACACCCCCTCATGGGGTCCGTCCGCCCGCAGGTCCGAGCTGTCGCTGGTGCGACGTGTCAGCGCTCGTCATCTCCCGCCGACGCCGGGGGGTCGGTAAGCCGTCCGGTCTCGTCCTGTATTTCTGCAGCGATCTTCTTGAGTTCCGGCTCGAACTTGCGGCCGTGGTGCGCGCAGAAAAGCAGCTCTCCGCCACTGATGAGCACGACACGCAGGTAGGCCTGAGCGCCGCAGCGGTCGCAGCGGTCTGCCGCTGTCAGCGGACTCGCGGGGGTCAGAACAGTAGTCACGTCGCCTCTTCTCTAGCTCGACGAGCTGTCGTACCAGGGTCAACATCCAACCAGGCCGAAAACGTTCCCGCTGACGACTTTTCCTCGAAAACGGGCCTCGGGATGACTGGGTGTGACCGATTGGCGGCGAATAGGAGTTTTTTCGTCAGATGTTGCTTGTGGGGCTTTTGGTGTGCTTGTCCACATCTGGCCCCGACCGGCTTGCCGGGGTGTTGGTGAGGACGTGCCCGGAGCCTAAATGGTTCATGCCTCTTTGGGAACGTGACATGTGTATCACTCGCGCGGGTGATCGAACACATGCTCGAACGAGACTAGGATGGAGGCCCGAATACCGGGTGGCGGCGTGGCCGCCGCCGCTGACCTCGGTACCCTCTCACCGATACGGCTGAAGACCTTCAGGCCATCCAGATCGAGGAGTTGTCCGCGTGACCGCCGAAACATCCGTGCCGTCCTCCGCGCTGCTGACGGGCGCCGATCGCGACGGCTCCAACTACACTGCGCGGCACCTGCTCGTTCTCGAGGGGCTCGAAGCGGTTCGCAAACGGCCCGGCATGTACATCGGCTCGACGGACAGCCGCGGCCTCATGCACTGCGTCTGGGAGATCATCGACAACTCGGTGGACGAGGCGCTGGGCGGCCACTGCGACTACATCGAGGTGATCCTCGGCGAGGACGCCTCCATCGAGGTCCGGGACAACGGCCGGGGCATCCCGGTGGACGTCGAGCCCAAGACCGGACTGTCCGGCGTCGAGGTCGTCATGACCAAGCTGCATGCAGGCGGCAAGTTCGGCGGTGGCTCGTACGCCGCCTCCGGCGGTCTGCACGGCGTCGGCGCGTCGGTGGTCAACGCGCTGTCGGCCCGCCTCGACGTGGAGGTCGACAGGAGCGGCCACACCCACGCCATCAGCTTCCGGCGCGGGGTGCCCGGCTCGTTCAGCGGCGCGGGTCCCGACGCCGCCTTCGACCCCGCCAGCGGCGTCAAGAAGGCCAAGAAGGTCCCTCGCACCCGTACCGGCACCCGCGTGCGGTACTGGGCGGACCGGCAGATCTTCCTCAAGGACGCCAAGCTCTCGCTGGAGACCCTGCACCAGCGCGCCCGGCAGACCGCGTTCCTCGTCCCCGGCCTGACCATCGTGGTGCGCGACGAGCGCGGCATCGAGTCGGACAAGCCGGTCGAGGAGACATTCCACTTCGACGGCGGCATCAGCGAGTTCTGCGAGTTCCTGGCACCGGACAAGCCGATCTGCGACGTCCTGCGCCTCACCGGAAGCGGCACCTTCAAGGAGACCGTGCCGGTCCTGGACGACCGCGGCCACATGACGCCGACCGAGGTCACCCGAGAACTGGGCGTCGACATCGCCCTGCGCTGGGGCACCGGATACGACACCACCGCCCGCTCGTTCGTCAACATCATCGCCACGCCCAAGGGCGGCACCCATGTGACGGGCTTCGAGCGCTCCGTGACCAGGACGATGAACGAAGCGCTGCGTGCGGCGAAGCTGCTGCGGGTCGCCGAGGACGACATCGTCAAGGACGACGCCATGGAGGGCCTGACGGCCGTCGTCACCGTACGGCTCGCCGAGCCGCAGTTCGAGGGGCAGACCAAGGAGGTGCTCGGCACCTCGGCCGCCAACCGGATCGTGGCCACCGTGGTCGCCAAGGAGCTGAAGGAGTTCCTGACCTCCACCAAGCGGGACGCCAAGGTCCAGGCACGCGCGGTGCTGGAGAAGGCCGTCGCCGCCGCCAGGACCCGTATCGCGGCCCGCCAGCACAAGGAGGCGCAGCGCAGGAAGACGGCGCTGGAGACCTCCTCGCTGCCGGCCAAGCTCGCCGACTGCCGCAGCGACGACGTCGAGCGCAGCGAACTGTTCATCGTGGAGGGCGACTCGGCGCTCGGCACCGCCAAACTGGCCCGCAGTTCGGAGTTCCAGGCCCTGCTGCCGATCCGCGGGAAGATCCTCAACACCCAGAAGTCGTCGGTCTCCGACATGCTCAAGAACGCCGAGTGCGGCGCGATCATCCAGGTCATAGGAGCCGGCTCCGGGCGCACCTTCGACATCGACCAGGCGCGCTACGGCAAGGTGATCTTCCTGGCCGACGCCGACGTCGACGGCGCCCACATCCGCTGCCTGCTGCTGACCCTCTTCCAGCGCTACATGCGCCCGATGGTCGAGGAGGGCCGGGTCTTCTCCGCGGTCCCCCCGCTGCACCGCATCGAACTCGTCCAGCCCAAGAAGGGCCAGGACAAGTACATCTACACCTACTCCGACAGCGAACTGCGCCAGACCCTCCTGGACCTCCAGCGCCGCAACGTCCGCTACAAGGACGGCATCCAGCGCTACAAGGGCCTCGGCGAGATGGACGCCAACCAGCTGGCAGAGACGACGATGGACCCCCGCCACCGCACCCTCCGCCGGATCAACATCAGCGACATCGAAGCGGCAGAACAGGCCTTCGACCTTCTGATGGGCAACGAGGTGGCCCCCCGCAAGGAGTTCATCACCAACTCTGCCACGACGCTCGACCGCTCGAAAATCGACGTCTGACCTGCGGCTTTGCAGCCGAGCGGTGGGGGGGTGCAGATGTTCAGCGTCATCGCCGCGTTGGTGTGGCCGAGGCGCTCGGAGACGGTCTTCACGGACTCGCCGTGCTTGATGAGCAGGCTGGCGTAGTGGTGCCGCAAGACGTGCGGCCCGACGCCCGCCCCGCACCACGAGGCCCGTGCGGCAGCCAACCACCCCAGGTGCACACGAAAGGCCGGCGTGGCCCAGGCCCTGCCGCACAACAAGGGCCTGGTCGACTGCGAGCTCGCCGTGTTCGTCGCGGACACCCCGCGGATGGCGGCGTACCGCAACGACCTGTTCTGGGCGCAGGAGTACGCCAAGCGCAACCGCGCGCTGATGATGGGCCTGCTGCAGGACGTAGACGCGCGGGGTGGAGTGCCGCAGGGACTCCGGGGTCGTCGACGAGACCCGGGCGCGTACAAGCCGATCGAGAAGGTCATCGACCAGCAGCGCGGCCTGGTCGAGGTGGTGGCCAAGCTCAAGCAGGTCGTCTGCGTCAAGGGCTGAGCCGCGGAAGGGGCCGGGCTCTCCGGGGAGGGGGCGCGGACGGCGGGGGAAGAGGCGTCAGCTTTCGGGCGGCGCTTCTTCCTCGTCCTCCTTGTCGCCCTTTTCCTGCTCCGGCGCCCGCTGGACGGCCGCCGCCGCGTCGTCCTCCTCGCGCTGGACGGCCGCTCCCGCCGGGACGGCCGCCGGGGGCGCGGGTTCCGCCGGCCGGGCGGCGGGGGAGGGCGCGGCCATGACGCGCTCGGCGTTGGCCGACGCCTCCTGCTCGAAGCGGTCGGAGGGGTTGCTCACGCGGATGCCGCCGGCGGCCTCGGTGCCGTCGACCGGGCCCTGCCGCTGCTGCATGACGTGCGTCAGCTCGTGGGCGAGCGTGGTGCGGCCGGCGTCGGACGCGGTGTCGTAGGCGTCGCGCTGGAAGACGATGTTGTTGCCGACGGTGTAAGCGCGGGCGCCGACCTCGGTCGCGGAGGCGTGCGCGCCGGAACCGGTGTGCAGGCGGACGTCGCCGAAGTCCGCGCCGAGCCGGGACTCCATGTCCGTACGCGTCCCTGCGTCCAGGGGCTCGCCGCCCCCACCGCCGACGACGTCGTGCACGGACGACCGCGGTGCGGGCTCGGGCGCCTCCGCGTGGTCCTCGTCCTCGTGCCGGCGCTCGCGCTGGAGCACCGCGCCCACCCCGCTGTTGCCGACGAGCCGCTGGAGCACGCCCATGCCGGCGGTGCCGACCACGTCCGTGCGGCCCGCGGCCGCCGCCCTGAGCAGATGGGGCAGGGCCGCCTGCTGCGCGTCGGCGTCCGCGTTCTGCCGCTGGGCGCCGTCCTGCTCGTGGTCGTGCTCAGGGCCGTGGTCGTGCGCTCGCATGCCGGCTCCTCCCGGAGGGTGTCGTACGAGGGGTGATGCGGGTGATGCGGGTGGTGCGGTTCTCGTGGGCCTTGCGGGTCGTGCGCGCCCGGTCAGCGCCTGGGGCTCTGGAGGGTGCCGCCGAGGAAGAGGGACTCCGTGCACTGCGAGGGGACGGGCGCCTTGACCGGGCGGCCGACCTCGCGGCAGCCGACCGTCAGCGTGGCCCTGCCGCCCGCCGGGATCACGATCGGCGTGACGAAGTGGTAGTCGGAGGAGCGGAAGTCCTCCAACGCCAGACTGAGGATCTGCCCGTCCGCGGTGGCGACCACGAGGGTGCCCGCGTCGCCCTGCGGGTTCTGCACCAGGATGTCCGTGACGTTGAAGCTTTTGCCGCTCGCGACGGTGTAGGAGGCCGACTTGGTGCCCCCGCCGACCGAGTCCTTGGCGCTGATGCGGGCGCTGGTCGGCACTCCGGCCGCGGCGTTCGTGCCGCTCGCCGGGTTGGCGCCGCCCGCGCTGCCCGCGCTGCCCGCCGTGCTGCCGGTGCCCGCGGAGGTGCCGCCCCCGGTCGCCGCCGGGGCGGTCGTGCCGGTGCCCGCGGTGGTGCCCGTACCCGCCGTGGCACCGGCGGTGGAGCCCGCGGAGGTGCCGGTCGTGGTGCCTACGGCGGTCGTCCCCGGGGTGGCGGACGCGGCGCTGGCGATCGACTCGGGCGTGATGGCGTCGCGCGCCGCGGACCGTACGGTCGGACGCAGCAGCCCGTACCAGAGACCGACGAGGACGCCCGCGAGGAGCACCGTGGTGATGATCGCGCGCGGCAGCCAGCGCGGCAGGACGGCCTGCTGCTCGTAGGTGCCGTCGAGGACGGCGGGTGGGCGGGCGCTGCCGTCCGGCGCGGGCTCCGGCGTGACCAGGACCTGGAAGGAGTGCGTCGCGGGCGCGCCGCGCCAGATCCGGCGTACCGGACGGGCGCTGAGACGGGCGAGCTTCGTCTCGCCGCAGGGGATGGTCAGTTCGGCGGGGTCCAGCACGAACCTCACGCGCTCGCCCATGCCCTGGGCTGCCAGCGCGATGGTCAGCGGGGTGTTGCCCCGGTTGTCGACCGCGGCCTCGTGCCGGCCGCGCCACGCGCTCTGCGAGGTGCGCGGCACCAGTTCGGCGGAGAGGTCGGTGAACAGCATGACCTCCAGCGGCCGTTCGGCGACGACCGGCAGGTTCGCGTCGCTCGTGGGCACCAGCCGCAGGCCCAGCGTCGTGGCGCCGGGGGCGGTGCCGGGCGCGCGCGGCGGGCGGACGTGCACCTGCGCGCTGCCCGAGGCACCCGGGTAGAGCGACAGCCGCTCGGGCTCCACCGTGGTCCACGCGGCGCAGGGGCCGACGGGTTCGAGGTGCAGCTCCTCGACGGTGGTACCGGAATTGGCCACCTGTACCAGCAGCGCCACGTCATCGCCAGGTTCCACGGCGACGGCACCCTCGTCGAAGCTCGCCGAAATACTCATACGCGCCACCGTAGGCGCGGAAGTTTTCCCTCCGGAGTGGCCGTGCAGGAAGTCTTTCGGGCAGGAATGGGTTCGCTTTGAGTCATCCTTCGTCGCGTCAGGGAATATCGGGATGACAGAACGGGAACTCCAGATGCCGGCAGTGCACGTCAGGAGACTGAGAATTGTGCACGAAAGGGGGAGGGACCGTGAAGGAAATGAGTGTTGATCGGATCGCCGTCGATCTTCGGACGTGGGATCCGATCTCGCAGGCCGGGGTGGCGAGCCAATTGCGGCTGCGGCCTGAAGTCCGCCTGCTCGACCGAGATCCCGAGGCGGCGTCCGTCGTCGTGGCGGTCGTCGACGCCGTGGACGACGAGGTGCTCGGTATGCTGCGGCAGATCCACCGGGCGGGGAGCCCGCGCGGGGTGCTCGTGGTGACCCTCATCGACGAGAATCAGCTGCTCAAGGCGGCGGAGTGCGGCTTCATCGGGGTGATCCGCCGCTCCGAGGCCTCGCCCGCGAAGCTCGTGGAGGTCATCGGCGCGGTCGCCCGCGGCGAGGGGTACGTTCCCGCGGACCTGCTGGGCGGGCTGCTGGTACAGGTCGGCCGCTTCCAGGGCGAGCGGACGAATGCGCACGGGCTGAATCTCAGCCGGCTCAACGAACGGGAGATCGAAGTGCTGCGGCTCGTGGCCGAGGGGTGCAGCACTGCGGATATCGCCCTGAAACTCGCATATTCCGACCGCACGATCAAGAACATTCTGCACTCGGTGATGACCCGGCTGAATTTGCGGACGCGTTCGCAGGCGGTCGCTTACGCGATGCGTCAGGGGCTGATCTGACGGACCGTTCGCCGGTGATCGTTTTTCCGTGGCCGACCCGGAAAACGATCACCGGTCGCCGTTCCCGGCTCGACGGCCGCAGGTCATGGATTGACGGAATCGGTCACTGGCGCCCGAAGAACTCCACTTCCGCAATGGCCAGCCGGTGGCGGCCGGTCGCGCCGTAACTGGCGTCGGTGGTGAGGCGGACCTTGGTGACGTCCGAGGCGTGGACCTCGAAGGTCTGCGGGCCCGCCTGGTCGTGCAGCGTGACCGTGTGCGTGGTCGGGCGGCCCGCGGTGTCGTAGAAGGTGAGGGTGATCTTCGACGGGCGGGCCTGCATGAGGAAGGTGCCGTCGTCCGCCGAGCAGCCCGGGGTGATCAGGATCGTCACCAGGCGCACGGCGTGCGGGAACCCGGCCTCCACGTACTGGCCGGCGCCCGCGCCCGGGGCGGCCGGCGCCCAGTAGCGGTTCGCGTAGCCGTCGAAGGCCATGTCCGCCGGGTGCGCGGGTTCCGCGGTGGACGCGGTCGCGGTGTTCGGGTGCAGCGGCGCCGGCTTCGCCGACCGGTCCTGGATGTTCGAGACCAGGTCGGAGAGCTGGACCCGGACCAGCCAGCCCACGAGGGCGAGCACCACGACCACCGCCGGCCACACCACACGCGGGCGCAGCCTGCGCCGGGTGCGGGTGTGCGGGCGGTACCCCGCGGCGACGGTACGCTCCGGGCGCCGCAGCCGCCGCCACCACGGCGGCCGCGCCTCGGGTACGGGCGCGGGCGCCGTCGGGGCCGGGGCGACCGGGTCGAGCACCGCGCCGCACCGCCCGCACAAGTGCCGGTCCGCCGGGTTGGCGGCCCGGCAGCGCGGGCAGGGCCGGTCCGGCGGCCGCGCCGACTCGGCGGCGGGCTGCTCCGTGCCGACGTCGAAGAAGCCCGTCACCGGCTGCGGCCGGTCCATCCGCTCGCCGGGCCGCCGGGCCGCGGCCGCGTCCGGCACGACGGGCCCGCTCCGCGGATCGGGCGGCGGCAACGGCGGCGGCACGGGCTCGTACCGCTGCGGCGGCGGCCCGAACCCCTGCGCGGGCGGTTGCGGTGGGGGTGCGGGCTCCGGCAGCGCCGCGGGCGGGGGGCCGTACCCCTGCGGCGGGGGCCGGTGGTGGGCGTCCGGGTCGGGCGGCGGGTCCGCAGCGGATTCGGGGGCCGGGTCCCATGCCAGGAAGGCCTGGCAGGCGGCGCAGAAGCGGGTGCCCGGGGGGTTGTCGTGGCGGCAGGTGGGGCAGATCATGACGACCCCCCGGCGGAGTCGAGGGGGAGGATCTCGATCCGGTACGTGACGTGCGCGGGCACCTCCGACGCGACGAGGGTGTCCAGCGCCGCCCGGTCGATCTGCGCGGGGTCGGCGACCAGCAGCCGTACCGTCACCCGGGCGCCGGGCGTGCCCGGCAGGGCGGTGCCGGGCCGCGGGGACCACGCGGTGCCGCCGTTCTCCCGGATCTCCGGTTCCGTGCCGGTCGCCCGGCGGACCGCCTGGACCAGCCCGCGCCGGGTGCCGCGGATGCGGTGCTGGCCGACGGCCGCGGCGATGACCTCGCGGCGCAGCGCCTCGGGCCGCTCCTGGTCCTGCTGGACGGCCGCCCACTGGCCCAGCCACGCGAGGAAGTCGGCGGGCGCGGTGCCGGTGCTCAGATGAGCGTCGAGGTTGTCCAGGACGAGCAGGTCGGGCGCGACCACCTCGTCCAGCGCGGCGAGGAAGCGGTGCAGGAAGTCCTGCTCCTGGTAGACCGCCGGGAGCCGGTCGATGAGCGGGTGCGGGCTGGGCAGCCCGGGGATGGCCGAGCGCATGTCATCTCACCTGCACCTGGACGTCGTGGCTGTAGCTGAACACCAGCGAGTTCGGGGCGAGTTCGAGCCGGTCGACGGGGTCGGTGCGCTCGCCGGTGTACGGGTCGGCGGGGAAGAGCTTGACGTCCTCGACGAGTTCGACGCCCGGCACGCGCTGGAGGACCGCGAAGACCTCGCCGGCGTGGACGGGCCGCCCGAAGGGCCAGCCCTGGTCGTCGGTGCCGCCGGTGAGCGGGCTGAAGTGGTGGTAGAGCGCGGCGAGCGCGGCGTCCCGCAGCGGCCCGGTGGGCGTGCCCGGCACCGCCTGCACCCGCGCGGCGACCGTCATGCCCTGGTAGAAGGGCGGTTCGACGTTGAGCCGGGTGCCGATCGGGCAGCGGTCGTGCAAGTAGGAGGCGATCGAGGAGAGCATGTCGGTGGGCGGCTCCAGTTCGGGGAAGTCGATGCGGCCCTGCGCGTCGCCGCGCCCCGCCGGGACGACCAGCAGCCGCACCCCGCCCGCCGCCTCTTCCGGGTCCTCCCCGGAGGCGGCCGCGGACAGGCAGCGCACCCGGGCGACTCCCGGCGCGACCTCGCGGGCGAGCCGCTCGTAGTCCTCGGCGACGACCGCGCGGTGCAGGGTGCGCAGGGTGAGCGGGCCGCGCACCCGGGCGTTGGCGACGGTCTCGCCGTCGACCCCGCCGACCGCCGCCCGGCGGTTCTCGACCCGCGCCACGAAGGGCACGGAGCTGCGCATGATCCGCAGCGACCCGCGCGAGACGTTGCCGCGCCGCCCGCCGCCGGTACGGTAGCCGCGCACCCGCACCGTCGCGTCCTTCGGCGGCACTGCGCCGAACAGCCTTACCGTTCCGTCCGGTTGGTGCACCGCCGGGCCGAAGTCGACGCGCCCGGAGCCGGGGTCGAGGGTGAAGTGCCGGTCGGACCAGGTGGAGTGCGCGAAGTCGTCGACCTGCTGCCAGCGCGCCCACCCGTCGCCCTCGGCGACCTCGACGACGAAGGGCGCCCCGGTCGGCTCCACGGGTGGCCGGGCGACGTAAAAGGTCTGCCCGGGCAGCCCCTCGGCCGCCCCCAGCACCTCGGCGGCGACGCTCTCGGCGTGCAGCGCCTCCACCGTCCCGCCGATCGTGAACGCGCTCGCCTGCCGTACGGTCGGCGGCGCCACGTACGTCGGCCGGCCCTGCCCCGCCGGGACCAGCCGGCAGCGCACCCAGCCCGCGGTGACGCCCGCACGCACCGCGGCCGCGTGGCCCTCGGGGACGTGCAGGACGACCTCGCCGGCCTTGTTGAAGCCGCCCGTGTCGTCCTTGTCCACCTCGCACGGCAGCCACTCGTCCCCGCACAGCGCCTCCCAGCGCAGCGGCGGGTCGGTCGGGTCGACGCCCACACCGTGCACCTGGCAGTCCAGCCGCAGCACGACCGCGCAGCCGGGCACCGCCGCCGACAGCCCGACGTACAGGCAGTCGCCGGGCTGCGGGGTGGCGCCGAAGCACGGCACGTCCCGGCCGAGGCGCAGCTCGGCTGTGCGGTCGGTGATCGAGCCGCCCGCCGTGCCCGTCGCCAGGTATGCCCGCTCGCACGGCACGACCGCGAGGTCGCGGGCGGTGCTGAAGACCACCGCCTCCTGGGTCTCGGTGCGCACGGTCGCGACCTGGGTGCCCGCCGGGACGCGCACCGTGTCAGGCTGCGGCGCCGACAGCCAGAGCGTCACGTCCGTGCGGGCCGCGGTCGGCGGGAAGAGCCGCACCCCGATGAGGTCGAGGAAGGCCAGGTAGTTCTTCTCCGGCACCCTGTTGAGCCGGTAGATGAGCTGGTCGACCATCGTGGCGAAGGCCTCGATGAGCGTCACCCCCGGGTCGGAGACGTTGTGGTCGCTCCATTCCGGGCAGCGCTGCTGCACCAGCTGCTTGGCCTGGTCGACCAGTTGCTGGAAGGTGCGGTCGTCCAGGTTCGGGGCCGGCAGTGTCATTCGCCCTCCTGGTGCTGCGGGATCACGTAGAACGGGAAGACGAGGTTGCGCGGGTCGTTCGCGCCGCGCACGCAGTAGCCGACCTCCAGGTAGAGCACGCCCTTGTCGGCCTCGTCGAAACGCACCGCCACCTCGGCGACGTCGATGCGCGGTTCCCAACGGTCGAGCGCGAGCCGTACCTCGTAGGCGAGTTGGCCCGCGGTGCCCGCGTCGGCCGGCGCGAAGACGTAGTCGCCGAGCGCGCAGCCGAACTCGGGCCGCATCGGGCGCTCGCCCGGCGAGGTGGACAGGATCAGCCGGATCGACTCGGCGATCTCCCGGTCGTCGCGGACCAGCGCGATGCCGCCGGTCGCGTCGGTGTGCGGCGGGAAGGCCCAGCCCGCGCCGATGAACTCCTGCCCCATGGCTCAGCCTCCGATCAGCACGGTCGGGCAGCCCGCGACGACGGGCGAGCCGCATCCGGCGGTGTCGCCGACCCGGGCGGCGCGCCGCCCGCCGATGAGCACGGACGTGCTGCCCGGCCCCTGTATCGCGGACGGCGCGTGCAGCGGCGTCCCGCACGTGTGCGGGGTGCCGACGACCGCGGCGGCCCGGCCGCCGATCAGCACGGAGGCCACGCCGGGGCCGCTGATCACCCCGCCGTGCCCGGTCGCGTCGCCCATCCGGGCCGCTGCTGCCATCCGCTCCTCACCCCTGTGACGTCAGTTGATACGGACCATCGGTGCGGTCACCGACAGCGAGCCGTTGCTGCGGATGTCGGTGCGCTCGGTGCCGTCCACCGTCACCTGCCGACCCTGCACCGAGACGGCCGCCTCGGTGGTGAGCGACATTGCGCCCGACCCCGCCTGGAGCACCAGGCCCGAGCGCGCGGCGACCTCGACCACGTCCCCGGCGAGCCGCAACCGGCCCTTCCCGGCGTCGAGTTCGACACCGTCGGCCGCCTTCACCGAGACCTGCGAGCCCGCCTCGATCGCGACCGAGCCGTCGCTGTGCACGGTGATCGCGGTCTGCTGCCGGTCGAGCGTCAGATGCGTCTTGCCGTCGCCGGTCACCAGCCGGACGCCCTGCGGGCCGCCGGCGGTGTCCAGCAGTTCGAGCTTGTTGCCCTCGCGGGAGGCCAGCGCCCGCCGGTTGACCGCGCCGCTCGTCGGGTCGACGGCGTGCCCGCTGCCGCCCTGCGCCGCCGCGGGCTTGTCCTTGCCGTTGAAAAGCCCGCACAGCACGTACGGCGCTTCGAGCCGGCCCTGCTCGAAGCCGGCCAGGACCTCCTCGCCGACCTCGGGGATGAACGCCTCGCCGCCGCCCGTGCCGCCGGCCTGGCCGCAGCGCGCCCAGTCGCTGGTGTAGTCGTCCGACAGCCACGGGAAGCGCACCTTGACCCGGCCCAGGCCCTGCGGGTCCTGGGTGTCCGTGACGGTCGCATTGACCAGCCCGAAGCAGCGGCCGTCCGCCGCGGGCCCGCCGCCCGGCTCGCCCGACAGGCCGTAGAGCGAACGGTCCTGCCCGCCGGTCACGCCGATCCACGTCTCGTAGCCGCTGAGCGGATCGAAGACGTGCCGGACCGACGTCACCGTGTAGCCGCCCTCGAAGGGGGCGCCGACCCCGGCGAGCGTCACCGTGCTGCCCGCGCGGATCTCCGGGTTGCCGCGGACCACCGCGTCCAGTTCTGCGAACGACCCGGCCACGCGCGCCGCCAGCGCCTTCGCGGCCTGGTCGACGTGCGCCTGGTCGCCGTAGGCGGTGTCGCTGACCAGCAGGCTCGCCGGGCCGAAGGGGCGGGTGACGTCCGCGGCCGTCACGCCGAGCCGCAGCGTGCCGGACGTCCCGGCATCCGCGTGGCCCACCAGCGGCTGCTTGGTCTGCACGTCCCAGCCGCGCACCTCGACCTCGGTGACCTGCTCGGCCGCCGACACCGACGCCCGGCAGCGCAGCAGGTTGTCGCCCATCTCCAGCACCAGCGGGTCGCGCGTGGCCCGCGCGGTCACCGCGGGCGCCCCGCCCGCGCCGGGCGGCGCCGTCACGTTGAGCTTCCCGTCCTCGACGTAGACCTGCGCGCCCGCCTGCTCGGCGAGGGAGCGCAGGAACGCCCAGTCGGTGACGTTCGGCTGCACGACGTGCTCCAGCACCGGCCCCGCCACGTCGATCGAGCCCGGCCGCAGCCCCGCCCGCTGGGCGACCTGCGTGCAGATGTCGGACAGCGTCATGTTCTGGTAGCCCGCGACCCGGCGGCCGCGGAAGAGCCGGTAGGAGTCGTCCGTGCCGCGCACCACTGTGAAGGTGCCGCCGTCGTCGATCTCCAGCTCCAGGGCCGTGACCGCGCCCGTCAGCAGCGGCTTCGTGGTCGGCGGCCCGCCCGCCGCCGCCCGCAGCCGCACCTGCGTGCCGACCGCGATGCCCGCCTTCGCGAGCAGCACGCGACCCGGGTCGCGGAAGCGCAGCAGGAACGTTCCGGGCAGGGTGCGGCTGCCGTCCACGGACGCCTCGACGAGCGTGTCGCCGAGCCCCGCGGGCAGCGGCCGGCCGCCGAACTCCATCACCAGCGTCTTCGCGACGCTCTGGCCGACCACGGGTCACGCCCCGCCGCTGCCGTTGCCATAACTTGCGCGCCCCGCCTGGCGCAGCCGGTCGATCTCCTCGACCGCGGGCAGCAGCAGCTCCCGCCCGTGCGCGAGCCGGATCGGGTCGTCGATGCCGTTGGCCTCGGCGATCACCCGCCAGGCCGCCGGGTCCCCGTACTCGCGCCACGCGAGCACCGCGAGGGTGTCGCCGCTGCTCACCTTGTGCACGCGGTGCGGGTGCAGCGCGCCCGACGTCGGGTTCTGGCCAGGGGTGTCACCGCTGATCTCCTCCATCGTGACCTGGCAGACCGCCCGGATCGGCACCCCGGAGGTCGTGAAGAGCGTGTAGTTCGCCTGCACCTGGCTGACGTAGCCGGGGAAGCCGGTGAGGCCGCCCCAGTGGAAGACCACCCACGGCGGCGACGCGCGCTTCTGCTGCCGCGTCTGCCCGGTCGGCACGCAGCACGAGAAGAGCTGCTCGACCGTCTTCACGACGCTGGTGTCGTGCGTGTCGCTGGCGTCCAGGAACATCTCGACCGTCAGCTTGCTGGGCTGCGGCCCCTGGTACTCGGGCGGGCCCGCGCTCTTGGCGCCCTTGGCGGGCGTACGGTTCCAGGTCGCCGCCTTGGTCAGGCTCAGCTCCTTGGGGTTGAACTGGAAGTCGATCCGCCCGCACGCCGGGCCCGGCGTCAGGCTGCCGCCCGGCGGCGGGGTGCGCATCTCCAGGTAGGCGTGCTCCAGCTTGGGGCGCGCACCGCCCGCCGCCCCCGCCGCGGTGCTCGCGCCCGTCGCGCTGAACGCCACAGGACTGCTCATCGCGTCAGCTCCCCATCACGTAGCCGTGGTGGGCGATCTCGATCGTCTCCACCGCGACCTTCGGCGACTCCGGGCTGAACGACGGCCCGCTCCACCGCACCGGCACCACTTCGAGCAGGCCCCACTGCGCCACGACGTGGCCGTCGGCGGTGCGCGCCTCGATGTGTGCGGTGCGGCGCTTGATGCCCGTCGTCATGCTCGCGAACCACTTCGCGACCTTCTCGGTGTCGCGCGTCAGCGGCCGGGAGAGCTTGACGTTGGAGTAGCGCAACCGGGTGGGCAGCTGCCACGACAGGCTGTTGTTGCCGCCCTCCTCCCGCGTCTCCAGAACCACCTCGCAGCCGAGCCCGTCGCAGGTGTTGAACGAGCCGAGCTCGATGCCGTCGACGGTCACGACGAAGCAGACGCTGACCGCGGGGTCATCGGTGACCGACATGACATCACTCCTTCTGTTGCCGGTAGGGCCTTGTCAGTGGCGGGTGATTCAGTGACGGGTGTTGATGAGGAAGCCGACGCGTTCGCGGTCGCGCCGCAGCTCGTCCTTGAGCAAGCGGCTCAGCCGCGGGAAGAGGGCGCGGACGAGGGCGTCGTCGACGTGCTGGGCGGCGCCCTCCGCGTCGGGCTTCTGTGCGGGGTCGGCGGGCTTGCTGGTGGTCGTGGCCGCGGGCCCGCCCGGGTCGGGGGCGGCGCTCGCGGAGTCGGCCGCGTCGGACCCGTCGGATACGGGGGAGGGGGCGAACTCGGGATCCGTCGTGACGGGGGCGGGGTCGGGCGCGCGCTGGACGGCGAGGGCGGTGGGGGACGGCGCGGTGAACACCACGGAGCCGTCCGCCGTGCGCTGGGCTACGCCCGCCGCGATCGCGACCGAACCGGCGTCCGTCCAGGGGCGGTTGGCGGCAGCGCGGCGACGCTCGGGGTGCGGTGGGGGCGGCGGGTTCGGGCCAACGGGTGCGGTGCCGGTGGAGCGCTGGACGTAGGGGGTCGCGGGGGCGGCGGTGCGGCGTGCCGGCTCGTCCGGTGCCTCGGTGGCCCAGCGCGCGACCACCGGCTGCTCCGGGTCGGGCGCGGGCGTCGTGGTGGTTTCCGGGCTGCCGGTGCGCGCGAAGAGCGGGACGGGGCGCTCGCCGACCAGCCCCGTCATGCGCTCGGGCCCGGACGCATGCGGCGGCGGAGGGTGCGGCAGGTCCGCGGGGAGGCGCTGCACCCCGACCAGGGCCAGGGGGTCGCGGAGGGCTTGCGCGGTGCCGGGCGCCGCGTCCGGGTCGGGGGCGGCGCCCGGTTCGGCGGCGTTGTCCCCCGGGGGGAGCAGGGGGTTGTCGCCGAGCAGCGGGCCTTCCGCCGGGGAGTCCGCCGGGGCCGGGGCGTCGTGCGCTTCCGGGGCCTGCGGGGCCTCGGGCTCGGGCCGTGCGGGCGCGGGCGTGGAGCGGGCGGCAGGCCCGCGCGCGGTCGGCGGCAGCCCCGGGAGGGGCTCGCCGATGCCGAGGTGCTGGGGGGGCCGGACCGCGGGCTGCTCCGTCGTCCGCTGCACGGGCGGGGTGGCGGGCCGCGGCAGAGGCGGGGCCTCGGGGTGGGCCGAGCGCTGGACCGCGGGCGGGGCCGGGGGCTCGGCACCGGAGGGCGGTACGAGCGGCGGCACGGGCAACTCCCGTACCGGCTCCGGCTCCCGTACGGAGGAGAGCTCGTCCCCTGCGGGCACGGTGTCCGGCGGGGTGAGCGGCCGTACGGCGACGGGTTCGGCGGCGGCGCCCCCGGCCACCTCGCGGGGTGCCGGGAGGGACGTCAACGGACCGCCGTCCAGGACGCGTTGCAGCGCCACCGCCGGGTGCGTGCCCGTACGGCCCGAAGTCGGCGGCGCCCAGGTGCGCGTGCCCTGCTCCGCCGCCTCCGGGGCCGCAGCGGGCGGCGGTTCGGGGGACGCGGACGCGACGTCGTACAGCATCCCGGACGGCGCCTCGGGGCTCACCAGGTGGCCCAGCGGGCGGGACAGCGAGACGTCCTGCCAGGTGTCGAGGGACGCGCGGAAGCCGCCGGGCTCGGTGATCAGGCCGAGGTCGTCCGCGGTGCGCTGGATCGGCGGCAGGTCGCGCCACGCCTCCCCGCCGCGCCTCCCGCCGGCCGCAGGGTCCGCGGCGGCCGCGAGCCCTGCGTTCGGTCGGTGGCGGCTTCCGCCGCCGAGCCATGACAGCAGTCCCACCCCGTGTCCCTCCCTTCCCGCTCAGCGGCTGTGCCCGGCTCAGCCGCTGAGCTGTGCCGCGTGCCTGACGTACCGGAGCCGGTCGGCGTGCTCCAGATCGAGGATCTGGTCGAGCGGCCAGTGCAAGTGGTAGGCGAGGTACGCGACTTCCTCGTGGATACGGTCGGCCGCGTACGTCACGATTCCCCCAGGCGACCACCGCCGCCGGACAGCTCCACCGCGAAGTCCTCCCGGCACGCCGGGCAGGTGACGCGGGCGCGCGTGTGGCCCTCGGAGTTGATCCGTCGGTAGAAGTCCTGGAGGAAGGCCAGGTCGGACGCGAAGAGGTCCTCGATGACGCCCGGGTGCACGTCCTCGACCGTCCCGATCCGTACGACCACCCGGGAGATCAGTACCACCGACAGATACGCCGAGTTCTCCCGCACCCGGTCGTCGCGCAGCGGCACCAGCTCGTCGCGTGCCGTCGCCAGCCGCATCACGCCCGAGCGGTGCACCTTGCCCGACTCGTCGACGTAGCCGCGCGGCAGCTCGAAGGCGAACTCCGTGCGCAGCTCGCCGCCCTGGCCGCTGTCCGGCGTTCCGGCGGCCCCGCCCTCCGCGCCGCGGGGAGCCGCGGCCGCGGCCGTGATCCGGCGCATCAGTCGAGTTCCACGCTCTCGTAGGTGATCGACAGCTTCTCGGTGAGTACCGAGGTGTCGCCCGCCTTGAGGGTGCTGATCTCCAGGGACTTGGGCCAGGCGTTGATCAGCTTGTACCGCTTGATCGGCAGGCCCTCGTAGTCGTAGACGATGATCGACCCGTTGCGCCGGGCGTTGGCCATCCTCCCGAACCGCGAGTCCTTGATCCACTTCTCGAAACTGTTGTCCTCGGTGAGACCGCGAGTGACCGTGACCTCACCCGCCTTGGGGCGGCCCGGCAGCTTCTTGATCGCGTACTTGCCGTCCGCGGTGTTCTGCTTCAGCTCGATGACGTCCTGCTCCATCTTCAGACCACTGACCTCGGTGATCCGCTTGATGAGGACGCTGTCGAACTCCAATCCGAACGAGTGCCCGACAGAGCTGTCGAGTTCGGGCAGCGGCATGTCCTGCCTCCTGTGGTCGCCTTCCGGCTACGGGACTTGGGGGTCTGCACGTCCTACTCGTCGACGGCGCCGGAGCCGGCCGACATCTGCGCGAGCCGGAAGACGACGAACTCCGCCGGCTTCACCGGGGCCACCCCCACCTCGCACACGACCTGTCCCACGTCGATCGCCTCCGGCGGGTTGGTCTCCGCGTCGCACTTGACGTAGAAGGCCTCGTCCGGCGTGAGGCCGAACAGGGCGCCCTTGCGCCACTCGTTGACCAGGAAGGCGGAGATCGTGCGGCGGATCTTGGCCCACAGCGCGTCGTCGTTCGGCTCGAAGACCGCCCACTGGGTGCCGCCCAGGATCGACTCCTCCAGGTAGTTGAAGAGCCGGCGCACGTTCAGGTAGCGCCACGACGGGTCCGACGACAGCGTGCGCGCGCCCCACACCCGGATGCCGCGCCCCGGGAAGACCCGCACGCAGTTGACGCCCGCCGGGTTCAGCAGGTCGTGCTCGCCCTTCGTAACCTGCGTCTGGAGCGCGACGGCGCCGCGTACGACCTCGTTCGCCGGGGCCTTGTGCACCCCGCGCGTCTCGTCGCTGCGCGCCCACACCCCCGCGATGTGGCCGCTCGGCGGCACGAAGCCGTCCCGGCCCACGGACGGGTCGAACACCTTGATCCAGGGGTAGTAGAGCGCCGCGTACTTCGAGTCGAACGCAGCCGTCCGCTCCCGCCACACCTTCACCTGCTGCGGGGTCATCGCGGGCGGCGGATCCAGGATCGCCACCCGGTCGCCCATCAGCTCGCAGTGCGTGACGATCGCCTGCTGCACCGAGATCAGCTGCTCGGCGTCGATCCGGCCGGACTGGTAGGCGCTCATCAGATCCGGGGCGGCCACCATGGTGACCTCCTCGACCGCTTCCAGGCCCGCCACGCCCGTCCGCTGCTCCGGGTCGCCGGTGTACGACGACGCCGACACCTCCAGCGGCTCCGGCGCGGCCGCAGGCACCGCCACCTGCTGCGCCTGCGGGCGCTGCGGCGCGGGCCCCTGCTGGCTCTCGGCCAGCGCGATGTACTGCGAGCGGGAGCGTACTTGCGTCGCCGCGTTGTCCTTGCTGCGCTTGGTGGTCAGCTTCGGGTACGTCTCCACGACCTCGCCGTCCCGCCGGACGACCAGCCCGAACGTGTCCTGCGGCGGGTCCTCGCCCTCCGGCTCCGTGACCTCCACCGTGATCTGCCCCGTGGCCTGCGGCAGCGCCCGCACCACGTACGGCCCCAGGCGCGCCGGCTCCCCGCCGGTCAGCTCGGCGGGCTCGTCCTGGGCGGCGGAGTCCGGTGCGCCGATACGGACGACGTAGCAGATGCCGCCGCCGTTCGCGAAGAAGCCGTAGACGGCGCCGGGGAGATACGCTCCCTCGGCGAAGTCGCCGAACACGCTCTTGAACTGCGTCCAGTTGCTGATCGGCGTCGGCTCGTGCAGTGGACCCTTGCGAGCGAACCCGATGAACGCGGCAACCGCGGTCCCGACCCCCTCGATGGGCCTCGACCCGGACTCCACCTCTTCGACGTAGACGCCCGGGGACAGGTACGACGGCATGCCACTCCCCCCTCGACCATGAGATACGGGAGGAAATCCTCCGGCGACCTCCCCTGCCGCGCACAGGATTTGGGCCGTACCGGCGACTCGACCTTGATGACCGAGAGGGCAGCCCGAACGGGGGAACCGAAGGGGCATCCCTTCCTTCCCCGACGGCCCGCCTCGTTGCTTGCTCGCTTGTGCCGCAGGACCGGGGCAGGAGTGACCCTGGCGTTCATGGTGTGGACCGCGCGCGGGGAACGCGGAGCGGCCGAGCGGACCAGGGACCGCCCGGCCCCGTCCCACGAGCCCGCACCCTCCGTATCCACGGAGGCCGCTGCCGAGCCGGTGGCTCCGCTGAGCCGGGCGTCGGTGCAGCTGCTCCAGGGGGCGGCGGGGAATGCGGCGGTGGCGCGGTTGGTGGCGCAGCGGTATGCGGCGCCGGTTTCCCCTTCGCCGTCGCAGGCGCCGGGGATGCGCCGGGTGTCGGCGGACGTGGCGGCCAAGCGGGTGCGGCTGTCGCATCACCAGCCCGCGGCGACGGAGTCGAAGTCGGCGCAGGATGCGGCGGTGGCGCCGCCGGACGACAAGCAGGCGCAGGGCAAGGTCGCGAACTCCGCGAAGATGGACGCGGCCAAGCCAGGCGCCTTCGACAAGGCGGCGTTCATCAAGGCCGTCAACGACGCGATCGCGGCGCAGGCGCCGAAGAACCTCGACGACGCGGACAAGTTCTCCAAATCGGGCAAGGCGGAGAAGATCAAGGGCGCCGTCGACGGCAAGGTCACCGACGGCAAGAACACCTCCGCGCATGACATCACGACGACGACCAGCGCCCCGCCGGACACGTCCGCGGCCAAGGAGAAGCAGGTCACCCCGCTTCACCCGGACCAGCCCCCGGTGAACCCCGGTGCCCCGTCTGCTGCTGATGCGGCGCCGGCGCCGCAGCCGGCGGCTGTCACGGACTTCTCGCCCGGTCCGAAGCAGACCGACGAGCAGATGAAGTCCGCGGACGTGACCGACGACCAGCTCGCGAAGAGCAACGAGCCGGATTTCACGGGGGCGTTGAAGGACAAGAAGCAGGCCGACGCGCACTCGGCGACCGCGCCGGGTAAGGCGCGGGGTGCGGAGAAGCAGCAGATCTCCGCGGCGAAGTCGGGTGCGGCCGCGACGGGTGCGCACGCCATGGCGCAGCTCACGGCCACCCGGCATGCGGCGGGCAAGGCGGTGGACGGGGGCAAGGGCGGGGCGAAGTCGAAGGACGATTCCCGCCGCGTGGAGGCGACTTCCCGGCTCCAGAAGGTGTTCGACGCGACGAAGAAGGACGTCGAGGGCATCCTCGACGGCCTCGACAAGAAGGTCGACACCCAGTTCAACGCGGGCGAGGCGAAGGCACGGGCGGCGTTCGAGGCCGATCAGAAGGCCCGGATGAGCGCGTACAAGAAGAAGCGGTACGGCGGCTGGCTGGGCGGCGCGAAGTGGGCGAAGGACAAGCTGCTGGGGATGCCGAAGGAGGCGAACGACCTCTTCCAGATCTCCCGCCGGCTCTACGTCACCCAGATGCAGAACGTGATCTCGTCGGTCGCGGACACGATCGGCACGGAGCTGGGCAAGGCGAAGTCCCGTATCGCGACAGGCCGTCAGCAGCTCACGGCGGAGGTGAACAAGCTCCCCGCGGACCTGCGCACGTACGGTCAGGACGCGGCCGAGGACTTCGCGGGGAAGTTCGACGACCTCGAATCGGAGGTCAACGACAAGTCCAAGCAGCTGGTGCAGGACCTGGCGACGAAGTACACGCAGGCGCTGCACAATATCGACGACGAGATCAAGAAGCTCCAGGACGCCAACAAGGGCCTGGTGTCCAAGGCAGTCGGCGCGATCGCGGGCGTGATCAAAACCATCATGGAGCTCAAGAACCTCCTGATGGGCGTCCTGGCGAAAGCAGCCTCGGCGATCAGCAAGATCATCAAGAACCCGATCGGGTTCCTGAACAACCTCGTCCATGCCGTCGGCGCCGGTTTGAAGCTCTTCGTTCAGAACATCGCCGACCACCTCAAAAAAGGCCTCGTGTCCTGGCTGCTCGGCACCGCGGTCAAGGCGGGCCTGAACCTGCCTTCGTCCTTCGACCTGAAGGGCATCATCCAGCTCATCACCGGCCTGCTCGGCCTGACCTGGGCCAACATCCGCGCCCGCATCACCTCCAAGGGCATCCCCGACCAGGCCATGACCGAGGTCGAGAAGACCGTGCCGGTCGCCCAGAAGCTCGCGAAGGAGGGCCCGGCGGGCGTCGAGCAGGAGATCGTCAAGGACGTCGGCGACCTCAAGGCGACCATCCTGGGCAAGCTCACGACCTACCTGATCCCCACCGTCATCATCGCCGGCATCACCTGGATCCTGTCCCTGCTCAACCCCGCCTCCGCGTTCGTCCGAGCGGTCAAGGCGATCATCGACATCGTCTCCTTCGTGATCAACCAGGGCGCCCAGGTCATCGAGTTCGTCAACGCCGTCCTCGACGCCGTCATCGCCATCGCCAACGGCGGCGAAGCCGGTGTCCCCAAGATGGTCGAAACCGCCCTCGCCGCCGCCATCCCCACCCTCCTCGGCCTCCTCGCCTCCCTCCTCGGCATCGGCAACCTCGCCTCCAAAGTCAAATCCGTCTTCCACGCCGTCGCCCGCCCCGTCAACCGCGTCATCGACAAGATCGTCGGCTTCATCGTCAAGATGGGCAAGAAGATCTGGGCCAAACTCAAATCCAAGTTCGGCAAGGGGAAGAACAAGGACAAGCACGGCAAGGACAAGGACGACGAGAAGGACGCGGGATCCCTGCGGTCGACCGTGCGGGCGGCGGCGCGGCGGGGATGGGCGTCGGCCGGGGAGCTGTGCCGGACCCAGGTGGTGCGGATCGGCGCCCTCCGGGACGCGCTCGGGAAGGCGGAAAGCAAGCAGCAGGGCGCGACGATCAAGCTCGACGTCGCCGAGAGCGGCACGTCATGGCATGTCCGGGCGGAAGGCAGCAAGGGCGGCGTCCGCAAGGTGACCGCCGAGGAGGGCAAGGGCTGGATCGCCGAGGACGGGCCCGGCGAGCGCTGGTACGCCGCGCAGAACATGTCGTCCTTCAACGGCTCGCTCATCGACGGAGCCTTCCAGCAGCTGGAGCAGAGCCCGGACGACGACTCGTCCGACCTCCATACCGGCTATCAGATGAAAGTCGCCGCCGGGCAGAAGGTGGAGCAGCAACAGCAGGCCCGCCTCGACAGCAAGCTGAAAGGCATGCGCTTCAGCGTCGCGATGGAGCCCTACCGCAGCGTCGAGAAGGACAAGACGATCCGGACCACGATCGGCGTCACCCCCAACGCCAGCAAGAAGGAGGCCGACGTCCCCGTGAAGGGGGGGCCGTTCCCCTTCGTCCTCGGGGAGGCCCAGGCGCCCATCACCACGGAACGGCTCGGGGCGGTGAGGGAGAACGTGGAGCACTTCGGCGAGTCCATGCACGACGGGAAGGACGACACGACGGGTTTCGTGGTGAACATGGCCGCCCTGCTGAAGGAGGTGGGGCCCGATGTCGCCGCCCGCTATCTGGACCAGGCGTGGGACGGCTCGGACCGCGAGAACAGCGCCCTGACGAGGACCGCCGTCGTGACGGGTATCAACACGATCAAGTCGCTGGACAAGGAGAAGGACGAGGCGGGGCGGAACGCGGTCACGAACGCGATCTCCGGCGTCACCCAGCCGAGCGGGCTCCGTATGGCCGTCTTCGGCTTCCAGTGGGCTCCGCGCTGGAAGCACGAGGACGGCAAGTCGGTGTCGTTCGCGGAGGTGCAGCAGGCCTTCGACCGCATCAAGGGAGAGGACGGCGAGGCCCGGGCCAAGGCCATGGCCGAAGAGGGGAATCTCTCGGCCGAGAAGCTGCCCTACGGCGTGTTCCGGGAAGAGGTGCTGGGGTCATCCTACACGAGCAAACTGGTCGACGTCCTCTCCAAGGTCAACCGGCAGGTGCACATCCTGAGCCAGGACGCCGACGGCGGCGTGCAGGCTGTCGGAGGCGGGGGTGTGCTCACCGAGTACACGCGGATCCTCTCGGAGTTCGAGCGCCATCCGCTGCTCACGGTCGGCGGCTACACCTTCGACGGGTTCAACTGGGAGGGTCTGGCCACCTCGCGCACCAAGCAGTTGACGACCCTGGCCAACGCGATCGACCGTGCCATCCGCGTGGCGATAGCCAAGCTGCATCCGCAGATGCTCTACCCGACCGAGCCGAACATGCTCATCAAGGCGTCGGACCGGGACCACGGCGACGGTGTGTTCCAGAACGAGGGCGTGGTCGCCGGGCTTCGGTCGACACAGGGCTCGTTGTACGGGATCGGCCAAGCGGAGGGCCGCCAGCTCAGGAACAACCTCATGGCGGCCTACGGAGGCGACTTCTCGATGGCCTACACGCCCGACGCCGCTACCGTGACGAGTCCGCTCCCGTACAGACCGGCCCGCGGGCTCAAGGTAGGTCCTGAGGAGGTCCACGCGACGGCGAAAGGCGAGAAGTTCCCGGACAACAACCGGAGCCTCCACCCGATGTACGCGCTCATCGTCCAGTCGCAGTCCTTCGCGAGTGCGCGGACCCTCGCCCGGGAATACCGGCAGGCCGATCCGAGGCTCGGCTCGAGCGACCAAAAGCGCCTCCGGGAGGACATCTTCGTGGAGGTCGAGGAAGTCGCCAAGATGATGGCCGACAACCCGTCTCTAACGGCGGACAGCCCGGAGATCGTCCGGCGGTTCAACGCCCTCGACGCAGAAGTGGAGGCCCGGGCCGCCCGGCTCAATGGTCTGGGCAAGGCAGGCTCGCGGCAGGCGCTGGAGCATGCGCGCGACCTGACGAAGGAGATCGTCGGCGCGCTGACGGCGGACGAGCTGAAGGGTGTATGGGCGCAGGTGAAGAAGGTTCTGGACGAGGTCATGGCGGCCCGGCGGCCCAGCGAAGGAGGCTTTCTGTGACGGACGGTGAGGAGCAGCGCGGGGAGCGGTCACGCGCCGACTACGCGTCGATGGTCCGTGCGGCGATCGCGCTGTACGGCGAGGGCCGCACGCCGCGGGAAGTCCTGCGGGAGCTGTATGGGGTCGGATTCCCGGAGGAGTTCTTCCTGCTCGCGCAAGCCGACCCCTACACACTCGACCTCAGCGTGGATCTGACCTGGCAGCCATGGGAGTTGGCCACCTCCCCGGACGAGGGCGGTCCCGCGCCGCAGCCCGGGAGCGCCGGGGGGAGCGAGCGGGTGATCCTCGCCTCCGACCCGGACCTGCTGCCGCTCGTGCGTCTCCTGACTGACTCCGGGAATTACGGGCGGAAGTACGGCTGCTACCGCCTGAGCGAACTCGCCGCGGGCCGTACGACCACGTACTTCGTACGGGAACTGGACGGCAGGTGCGGCGAGCCGGTACGCGCGGCCGACTCGCTGCTGGACCTCCTCTACGAGCAGCAGGCCGCCGTCCACCGGGAGTTGGAGGAACAGCACGCGAGCCCTGCCAACCGCGGTGCCGGTTCGGTCGACCGGCAGGAGATCGACGAGGCGTGGTCGATCCTCGAAAGCATCGAACAACTCCGCCTCCAGGTCCCCGACCGCCCCACTATGTCGTGAGCAGGTGCGCATACTCGCCGAATTCCGAGGGCAAGGTCAGGCGGCCGAGCTTCTGGTATTCGCGCTGCACCGCGTGGATGAGCATCGGCATCGTCAGCTCCGTGCCGGCCTCAGCCGCGAGGTAGGCGGCGGTCACTGCGATGGAGCGGATGTTGCCGCCGGCCAGTTCGAAGGACTGGGCGCAGAAGTCGAGGTCCAGGGGGGAGTCGGGGGGGAGGACGGGGCGGAGGGCGCGGTGCCAGAGGAAGTGGCGCTGCTCCGCGTCGGGGAGGGGGAAGTCGACGACGAGGTCGAGGCGGCGGGTGAAGGCGTCGTCGAGGTTCGCGCGGAGGTTGGTCGCGAGGACGGCCAGGCCGTCGAAGGTCTCCATCCGCTGGAGCAGGTACGCGCTCTCGACGTTGGCGTACCGGTCGTGCGCGTCCTTGACCTCCGAGCGCTTGCCGAAGATCGCGTCGGCCTCGTCGAAGAGCAGCACGCCGTTGACGCCGGCGGCCTCGCTGAAGATGCGTTCGAGGTTCTTCTCCGTCTCGCCGATGTACTTGTCGATGACGGTCGCCAGGTCGACCGTGTAGAGGTCGAGCCCGAGGTCCTTCGCGATGACCTCCGCGGACATCGTCTTGCCCGTGCCCGAGTCGCCGGCGAAGAGGGCGGTGACGCCGCGGCCGCGTCCGCCGCCCGGGCGCATGCCCCACGCGCCGAGGACGAGGTCGCGGTGCCGGGCGCGGGCGGCGAGTTCGTGGAGCTGGGAGAGCGGGTCGGCGGGCAGCACGAGGTCGTCCCAGCCCACCGCGGGCTCGACGCGCCGGGCCAGCCGGTCCAGGCCTGCGGCGTTCTGGGCGCGGGCGCCCGCCCGTACGTGGTCGGCGTCCAGCGGGCCGTCCGAGAGCAGCGCGGCCTGGGCGGTGCTGCGGGCGGCACGGGTGATCTGGTCCGGCGTGAGGAGGAAGGGCGCGAGCGTGCGCCGTACGTCGAGGTCGTCCGGCACCGGGGCCTCGTACGTGCGGGCCCACAGCGCCGCCCGCGTCACCGGGTCGACCCGCGGGGCGTGCAGCAGCAGCGGGGGCCGCGTGGACCACGCGGCGTCCCACGGGGTGCGCCCGACGAGGACGGTGAGCGGCGCGGTGTCGGCCAGCAGCCGTAGCGCCTCGGTGCGTTCGGGCGTGAGCGCTTCGAGCGGCGCGCACACCAGGCCCGCGCCCGTGAGCCGCGCCTCGCGGGCCAGGACGCGTACGGACTCCCCGGGGTGCGGGTCCTGGGCGAGGCGCAGCAGGTCGACACCGAGGACGCGGTGGCCCGAGCGCAGCAGCGCCGCCGCGGCCAGCGCGGTGCCGGCGCCGCCCTGCTCCTCGCGCAGGTGGGCGAGGCGGACGCCGTGGGCCAGGGCGCGGGCGAGGACGTCCGGGTCGCCGACGCCGGGGACGTCGTGCCAGGGCGTGAGCAGGTCGGCGAGTCGCGGGGCGGGGGTGTCGTCGCCCAGCAGGTGGCCGGCGACGCGGTCGGGCACGCGCAACGACCGGCTGAGAAAGGGCCGTTCGGTCTCCTCGACCACCAGCAGGCCGCCCGCCCGCAGCGGCGCCTGCGGCGCGAGCCGCGCCCGCGCGTGCGGGTCGGCGGCAGCCCGCCCGCTCAGCCCGAGGGCCAGCCCGACGGTGGGGCGGCAGCGCGCGACGTGGTCGTTGAGGTAGCCGTAGAACTGCTCGAAGCGGTCGTCCAGGTCGGGGACGAGCGCGATGAGCAGGATCTCGACGTCGAGCGGAGTGAGGTCGAAGGCCCGGGCGAGGTGGCGCAGCCGGGAGGCGCCACCGGCGGGGGCGGTGGCGCGCACGGGGCTGCCGCCGTCCAGGGGGCCGCCGAAGGGGCCGGCGCCGAAGCCGTGGCCAGGGCTGGCACCGAGCGCGCTTCCGGGGCTGCCGGTGAAGAAGCCGTCGGTGGAAGGGCTGTTGCCGGGAGGGCCGTCGGCGAAGGGTGCCCCGCCGACCGCGCCGCCACCCGGGAAGCCGCCGCCGGGCGGACCCTCGGACGCGTCCGCCAACGCCTCAGCCGCCGCGAAGCGTTCGGCGTCGGTCTGGTCGGGTCCGGCGAGCGAGCGGCCCTCGTCCAGCAGCCGCCGCACCGTCTCGTCGCTGAGGTAGAGCCCGCGGAAGGCGTCGTCCGGCTGCGGGTCGACCGCCTGCCGGGCGTCCACGGCCCGCCGCACCCGCTCCTCGACGAGCGCGGCCCGGGCGAGCAGGTGCCGCAGGCTCAGGTCGGTGGGCGGGACGACGCCGTACGACCCGCCCGCATAAGGCTCCTCCGCCGCGGGCTCCGCGCTCACTGGTCCTCCGCCACGCGGGACCTGATGCCCGACCGGCGGGGCTCGCGCGGCTCGCGCTGCGGTGGCGCGGGCACGTCCGGCCTGCCGCCGTAGACGGGGAGTTCCGCTCCGGACGGCGCCCGGGCGGGCGGGCGCTCCGGCGGCGCCGCGGGGGGCGGGACGCCCTCGGAGAAGCCGAGCCGCAGCCCGTCCTCGCCGACCGGCGGACCCGCCGCGTACACCGGCGACTCCGTCACCGGCACGCTGATCACCAGGTCCAGCGACGGCTTCAACTCGCCCCCGAGCGCGCTCCATACGTCCGCGAACGACCGGTCCTCCGGCGGCGGCAGCGCCACGCTCATCGGCACGGAGACGCCCAGTTCGGACAGCGTGCCGCTGAACCGCTCGGGCGACAGCGCCTCGTAGCGCAGCAGGCACAGCAACAGCGAGGACAGCAGCCGGTGTTCGTCCTCCGGGCGGCGCGTCCAGGCGGTGATCAGGTACGAGAGCTTGAAGTAGCGGGGAGGGCGACGGCGGGCCGTGACGGTGCCGTGCTCGTCGTACTCGTTGAGCAGGCCGCGCTCGCGCCGCCGCATGTCCTCGCGGATGTCGTACAGGTAGAGGTTGACGGTCGGGGCGTTGACCTTGGCCGCCCAGTCGCGCGTGGGGGCGTCGAAGACGACCGCGACCTGCCCGCCCGCCAGCGGTTCCGCACGGAAGAGGGCGCGCAGGGCCTCGTCGACCTCGTGGATCATGTGCCTTCCCTCCTCCGTCGGTTGCCTGCGGCTCCGTACGTCCGCGGCAGGGACTCAGCTGCGGGCCGCGAAGTCCGGTGGCTGCACGGTCTGCTGCACGACCAGCACCGGCACCGGCACCGGCGGGTCGTAACGGGTCGGCGCGGACCGCACGTTGCGCGCGCCCAGCACGTCGCGGGGGAGGATGAGGACCTGCGCCGCGAACGTGCCGTCCGGCGCGACGAGCGCGGGGTCGGTCCGGGCCGTGATCCCGCGGCTCCACGACAGCGGAACGGCCGTCCCCGGCGGGAAGTCCGTGCCACGCACCACGACCACGTCGCCGGGCCGGGCGACCGTCGGGGTGACCGTCAGCTTCGGCTGGAGGACGCGGATCGGGGCGGTCGCGGTGTTGTCGGCCGTCCGCGGGTCGGCGGGCGAGCCGTGCACGTTGACGCGCACGGTGCCGGTGAGCGGCACGTGGTAGACGGCCTGCTGGAGCAGCGTGACCCGGCCGCCCGGCGGGATCGTGCACGGCTTCGCGCTCGTGCACGCCGTCGGCGCCCCGACGCTGCTCCGGCCGGCGACGGTCGCCGGCCACGCCGACGACACGACCACGCCGGTGGCGGCCCGCGGGCCGGTGTTGGTGATCGTGACCTGCGCGAGCGTACGGGCGCCGGTGTACGCCGGAGCGGGCCCGACGCCGATGTGCACGGCGAGGTTCGCCTGGTTCGGGATGGGCTTCGGGAGCACCGTGAACGTCGCCTTCGCGGCGCCGGTGTTGCCCGCGCTGTCGGTCGCCGTGCAGGTGACGGTCGTGGTGCCGAGCGGGAAGAGCGAGCCGGAGGCGGGCGTGCAGCTGACGGGCAGCGGGCCGTCGACGGCGTCGGTGGCGGTAGCGGTGTAGCGGACGCGCGCGCCCTGGGAGCCCTGTGCCTCGACGGACCGGCTGTCGACGGCCACGACGGGGGCGGTGACGTCGCGGACGGCGATGCCGATGATCTCCTGGTAGTCGTTGGCGGGCTCGGGCAGCGGGGCCCCGGGACCGCCGGTGGTGCCGGTGGTGGTTGCGGCGGTCGTGCCCGTGGTCGTACCGGACGACGTACCCGTCGTCGTGCCGGTGGTGGTTCCGGCGGTCGTGCCCGTGGTCGTACCGGACGACGTACCCGTCGTCGTGCCGGTGGTGGTTCCGGCGGTCGTGCCCGTGGTCGTACCGGACGACGTACCCGTCGTCGTGCCGGTGGTCGTACCGGACGACGTACCCGTCGTCGTGCCCGTGGTCGTACCGGACGACGTACCCGTCGTCGTGCCCGTGGTCGTACCGGAGTCCGTGCCCGTACCGCCCATACCGCCCGTCGCGCCGTCGCAGCCCCCCACGCCGCCGAGCAGGCCCGCTCCCGCGCCCGCGACGAGGCCGTCCGGACCGGCGATCAGGCCGGTGCCGAGTCCGGCCACCAGGCCCCAGTCGCAGGCCGCGTTGCCGCCGCCCACGCCTGCGGCGAGGCCCACTCCGGCGACGGTGCTGCCTGGGCTGCCCGTTCCCGCTGCCGTACGGTCCGTCGTCGCGGGCGTGCCCGTCACCCCGTCCTCGCCGGACGACGTCGTTCCCGGGGCGGCAAGGGCCGTACGGACCGGGCCCGTTCCTGATCTGTTGCGTACGGGCGCCGCGGTCACGACGTCGGGGGCCTCGCCTCCAGGCACCTTGCCGTCGAGCAGGAACTGCACGGCGCAGGTCAGTTCGGTACCCTGCGGCGCGTCGGGGGCGACGGTGATCGTCTCGTCGAAGGACGCGGTCTCGCCGCTGGTGACCGTCCTGGTGGCGGGGGCGAGGCTCACAGTGAGCGCGGGGTCGCAGCCGACGGTCTCGTACGTGACGGTGGTCGGCAGGTTGACCAGGCCGTCGCTGATGGCCTGGGCCACGGCGTTCTCGTTGACGCCCGATATCAGCTTGCCGCCGGTGGCGTCGACGACCTTGGTCGCCTCGTCGGGGTCGTGTGTCCCCTCGTGGTTGTCGGGCGTGTCGCCATCGCCGTCGAGGCCGTCTCCCAGGACGGTGTCGATGTCGACGGCCAGCACCCGGACACCCGCGGTCTTCAGCGCGCCGATGGTGTCGTCGAGGGAGTGGTTCACGCTGGGGTCGTGGCTGGAGGCGTCCCCGATCAGGACGACGATCGGACTGGCCTCCGGCCGGAAGGTGATGCGTCCGCTCGCCCCGTTGGCTATCTGCCAGAGCCCGTTGATCCAGTCCTCGGCGGGGCCGGGGCTGCCGTAGCCGCGTTCCGCCGTGAGCTCGGTGAACCACGTGTCCTTCATGTCGCTGACGTCCGACGTCAGCTGGTGCTCCACGGTGAAGACGTCCGCGCCGTCCGTCACGTCCCCGTAGGCGGTGAGGGCGAAGCGCGCGTCGGGCTGTTGCCGGAGGACGTTCGTCGCCACGTTCTGCATCGAGCCGGCGACGTTGCTGATGCTGTCCTTCATGCTGCCGGTGTCGTCGATCATCAGCACGACGTCCGGCCGCGGCGGAATCGTCGGCGTGTCCACCGTCTTCGCCACGTGAGTCGACTCCCCGGGCGCCAGCGCCTGGTCCACTACCTGGGGGTTCACCGGCGGCCCGGCGACCGACGGGGAAGGCCCCGCCGCAATGCCGGGGACGGCCCCGGCGACGAGCACGAGCCCGGCGACCAGGGTGCCGAGCCGCAGCGTGCGGCTCGCGGACCGGCCGGGCCGCGCCCCTGGGGCACCGGCACCGGCTTCCCTACCGCCGACGTGCTGACGCTTGCGCACCGAACCCCCAGCTCCCGGAAACTGCACCAGCCGACACCGTCGCGTGCGCGGGCCGGAATGGGCAGCGCGGAGCGGGTCAAACCATCGGGTACGAAAGGGCTGCCTCTTCGGACACCTTGCCCTCCGGGGTGGGCGGGGGCCGGACAACGGCCCCCGCCCACCGAGTGGTTCAGGAGGCGTTCGTCGCGGGTGCGACGCTGCCGAAGACATCCACGGCGTGGAAGTACGTCCACGCCGTGGAGTCTCACGCGGACTTCGTCACGCCGGACTACTTCGCGCAGACCCGCTTGGGGTCGGCGAAGAGCATGTTGTCCAGCCGGGCACTGTTGGCGGTGAAGGTGCCGGCGCCGGCGTCTGCCAGCGGTGTCGTGCGCCGTGCTGGACGGCTTCCGGTCCGCGTCGAGGCTGGGTGCTCAGTCGCCCAGAGAAGCAGTCGAGAACGGCCGTCGGTAGCCAACGCTGGCCATCGGGAAAACGCCAGTTCAGCGCAGGATCGGCGGCTTCGCCGCAGGTCAGAAGGGTGGCCGAATGGTTCAACCCCGCCACGACGCTCGACCGCTCGAAGATTGGCGTCTGACCTGCGGCGGAGCGAGCGGGTGGCCCCACGGACACCCCGTGCTCGGTCTGCTGTGCCTGCCGGTCGGCGGTGGCTGTCGCCTGGTGCAGCCCTGGGCGCTGTGGCCCAGGGCTGCTGCTCGGCCGGGGGGTGCGGCGGGTCAGCGCCAGCCGAGGGCGGGGGCGACGTGGGTGAGGATGTTCTCCAGGACGTGGCTGTTGTAGTCGACGCCGAGCTGGTTGGGCACCGTCAGCAGCAGCGTGTCGGCCTCCGCGATCGCCTCGTCCTCGGCGAGCTGCCCGACCAGGGCGTCCGGCTCGGCGGCGTAGGTGCGGCCGAAGATTGCGCGTTTGCCGGCGTCGAGGTAGCCGATGTGATCGGCGCTGTCGCTGTCGCCGCCGAAGTAGGCGCGGTCCTGGTCGGTGGTGAGCGCGAAGACGCTGCGTGAGACGGAGACGCGGGGCTCGCGCTCCCAGCCCGCCTCGGCCCACGCCTTGCGGAAGGCGCGGATCTGCGCGGCCTGCTGGACGTGGAAGGGGGCGCCGCCCTCGTCGTCCTTGAGGGTGGAGCTCATCAGGTTCATGCCGAGCTTGGCCGCCCAGACGGCGGTGGAGTCCGACCCCGCCCCCCACCAGATGCGGTCGCGCAGCCCCTCCGCGTGCGGCTCGATGCGCAGGAGGCCGGGCGGGTTGGCGAACATCGGCCGCGGGTTGGGCTGGGCGAAGCCCTTGCCCTGGAGGACGGACAGCAGCACCTCGGTGTGCTTGCGGGCCATGTCGGCCTCGGTGTCGCCCTCACCGGGTGCGTAGCCGAAGTAGCGCCAGCCGTCGATGACCTGCTCCGGGGACCCGCGGCTGAGGCCGAGCTGGAGCCTGCCGCCGGAGATGAGGTCCGCCGCGCCGGCGTCCTCCGCCGTGTAGAGCGGGTTCTCGTAGCGCATGTCGATCACGCCGGTGCCGATCTCGATCCGCGAGGTCCTGGCGCCGATCGCGGCGAGCAGCGGGAACGGCGAGGCGAGCTGCCGGGCGAAGTGGTGCACGCGGAAGTAGGCGCCGTCGGCGCCGAGCTCCTCGGCCGCCACGGCCAGATCGACGGCCTGGAGCAGCGCGTCAGCCGCCGACCTCGTCTGCGAGTGCGGGGTGTCGGACCAGTGCCCGAAGGACAGGAAGCCGATGCGTTTCATGCTGTCGACAACGCCGCGGGTAGCTGGTTGATTCCTAAACTATCGGCGGGCGGGCCTGTGGCCCCGCAGCCCCGGCCCGGGGTGGCGCGGCGGTCACGACACCGGCCTGGCGCGACTCGCCCGCGACCGTCGTCCAGGTGACCCGCTCGCCCGGGATCTGCTCGGTGATCTCCGCCGCGCACCGGGTCCGGCCCCGCCGATCGAGGTGCCGGGCGCCGCGCGTGGCGGACCGTTTCCGCGCGGCGTCCGGGTGTCAAGCGCCGGCGTACCTGCGTTCCGCGCCATGCCCGGGCCGGTCGAGGAGGCGCTGCTCACCCTCGACGCCGGGTGCGCGCTCATCCCGGCCGCCGGCCTGGGCGGGATGACGGCGGACATCGCACGCGAGCGGGGCGTCGACGCCTGCGCCTGGGTGCCGCCGCACGGCGGCGGCGCTGGAGGTGACAGCGCTGGGCACTGACCGTGGCCACATTCACCCTGGGGTTGCTGCTGACAGGCGGTGTCGAGGTGGTGCACGGCATCGTCCTCGGGGCGGCGGCCTTCGCCTCCCAGGCCATGGTGGCCCCGGTGATCGCGCGGCGGCTGGAGCGGGTAGACCGGGCCTGCCTCGCCCTCGGCCAGCAGAACGGCGTCACCGCGATCATCCTGGCGCTGTCGCTGCAGCCGTCGTTCCCGCGCGCGGTGGGGATCGTGGCTCCCGCGATCGTCACGGTCAACGTCCTGCACACCGTCTCCAACGCCCTGTGGCTGCGCACCCGGATGCCGAACGGGGACGCTCAGGCCTCCGCCGGGTCCGCGGTCCGCGGCCTTCCGGGGGAGTCCGGCACGGAGGCGGTGGACGGGCCGCCCTCGCCGAGCGTGAACTCCGGGTCGCGGACACCCGCCGGCCGGACGAAGCGGAGCGCGTAGGCGCGGGAGCCGGCCTGCACGACAGCGAGCCCGGCCCGGCAGCGCGCGGCATCGGGCCAGTCGGACTCCGGCAGCCCGGGGTGGTGTTCCGGCGCCCAGCGCCGCACGGATCTGTCGTCGCGTCACCTTGTGCCGGGTGCGACGCCCGCGGTTGCCGACCTCCGCTTCGGCCGGTCCTGTTGCCGCGTGCCCGACCCGCTCGGCTGACTCCCACGGGGACGTCGCCACATCCATGCCGAGGAGAGCAGGGGCGACAGCGGCCGTCGGAGGCCGGTGCCCCGGTCGCCGCAGGGCAACGGGCGGGAACGCGGGCGTGTCGGGGGGAGGGGCGGGATCATGGGCGGCATGGCGAATACTTCTCGGCGCGGCCTGCTGACAACTCTGGCCGCCTCCGCCGTCTCCGTCCCGCTCGGCAGTCTGGCCGCCACCCCGGCCCGCGCTGCCGAACCGGCAGTAGCCGTGCCGCCCTTCCCGGCTTCGACCGGGTTGACCTCGGCTCTTTCCTCCGTCGTGATGCCCCCGCTGGACGCCTCCTACTTCACCTCGGTGGCCCTGGGCAGCCCGCTCACCGCGACCGTCCTGCCCGGGACCCCGGCCCGTACCGAGGTCACCTCCGGCGGTCGGCGTGTCGCGCTGCTGACGCACGGCGCGCGGACCGTCGTACTGCCGGGACCGCAGCGGACGTTCGCCGAGAACAAGCGGCCCTTCGTGGACGACTTCCAGCGCACCCTGCCGGACCCGGCGGCCACTGACCGGCAGTACTGGGGCACCTCACCGGGCGGCGGCAGCTGGTCCACCCTCGGGCCTGCCGACACCGACTACTCGGTGGTGCCCGGGACCGGCGTCATCACCCTCACCACCGACTTCGCCAGTCGTCACGCGAGCCTGCGCGACGACGAGATCACCGACGTCGACGTGCGCTCCGTGGCCAGGTTCGACAAGGTGCCCACCGGTCAGGCGTGTTCGTACGCGCTGTCGTTCGGCTACCAGGACACCCACAACAGCTACCGGGCGCGGCTGTCCTTCCTCACCACGGGTGCGGTCGAACTCCGCGTCGAGAAGGAGGTCGCCGACACCGTCACGCAGTTGGTGCCGTCCCTGACGCTCGCGACGGGCGTGCCCGCAGGCACCGACTGGACGATCCGGGTGCGCCGGGAGGGCTCCCGCATCCTGGCGAAGGCGTGGAGTTCGGGGTCGGCGGAGCCGGCCGCGTGGGCCGTCGACGTCAGCGACTCCACCTTCCCCAAGGGCAGGGTGGGCCTGCGTGCGCTGGCCAACAGCGGATGCACCAACCTGCCGGTCAGGCTCCTCGTCAGCCGTCTCCAGGTGGATGCCGCGAACTGGGACGTCCCGCCGAGCGTGACGCACGGCGACTGGGTGCGGGTACTGTCCCAGCCCTTCGACGGTACGTGGACCGGCGAGGTGGAGCAGACGATACGGGCCTGGGCCGGTTCCACGGCTCCTGACGTGCTCGCGCACGCCGCGATGTTCCTGGCCGGGGCGCAGGCGGTGACGGCCGGGTCGGGGCCGGCCCAGGGTAGGCAGGTGCTGGGCGAGGCCGGGTACGGCTACCTGGATCCCCAGGGCTTCCGTTACGAAGGAGCCGACTTCCACGAGTACATGAACGTCGGCTGGACCTTCGACGACGGCGCCTACACCGGCCCTTCCGGCAAGCAGGTCGGCAACCTCGACTGCTCGGGCTACACGCGCATGGTGTTCGGCTACCACATGGGAGTGCCGCTGGCCGCGGACGCGGACACCTCCCGGCTGCGAATCCCCCGCCGGTCCGGCCAGATGGCCGACTACGCACCCGGTGTGCTGATCGACAGGACCGACGGCGTCCATCCGCCCGCCGCCTCCCTGCTCCAGCCCGGTGACCTGGTGCTGTTCAACGCCGACTCCGGGGACGACAACCCGACGGTCACCGTCGATCACGTCGGGATCCACCTGGGCGCGGACGCGGCCGGCAAGCGCCGCTTCCTCTCCAGCCGCAAGACCGTCAACGGACCCACCATGGCCGACCTCGGCGGTGCCTCGCTCCTGGACGGCACGGGCACTTACGCCCAGAAGCTGCATACGGTGCGCCGCATCTGAGCGGTGCGCCGTTCGGAGGGGGCCGCCCTGCGGTCAGACGGGCAGTTCGGCGCGGAAGGCCGTCGCCGCGTCACCGATGATGGACACCGGCAGGTCTTCGGCGCCCTCGGCGGCGCCGATGACCGCGGCGTCAGCGGGAAGCGACGCGGGGCGGGCGGAGACCGTGGTCAGGTGAGCGCTTCCCCTTCTCGTACGCCGCCGCGGCCTGCGGTTTCTGGCGGCGCGTCATGCCGACGCCGACGAGGACGACGGCCATGCCCGCGACGATCCTCGGGCTGAGCGCCTCGCCGAGGACGATCGCCCCGAGCAGGACCGAGACGACCGGCAGCAGGTAGCCGACCGTCGCGGCGTTGGTCGCACCCTCGTCGGCGATGATCCGGTACGTGAGGTGGAAGGTGATCCCGGTGGCGAACACCCCCAGGACGACGACCGCGAGCAACGGCTTCGGGGAGACGTGCACCGCCGCAAGGCCGTTGGCCGGCAGGGTGAGCGCGGTCAGTCCTGTCGCGGCGACGAGCTGCGCCGCGGAGAGGGAGAGGGTGGGGACGCCCTTGCCGACGAGGTGGCGGGACATGTAGGCGAAGCCGACCGCGTAACTCGCCGCGGCGGCGGCGATGGCCGCTACGCCCCAGCCGGCCTGACCCGTCTGCGACCACGGGGCGAAGATCAGCACCGTCCCCGCGAAGCCGAGCAGGAGCCCGGCCAACCGGACGGGCCGCAGGGCGCGTTCGGTGCCCAGGACCACACCGGTCAGCACCGACCACAGCGGCGTCGTGGCGTTCAGTACGCCGGCCAGCCCGGAGCCGACGGTTCGCTCGCCGATGCTGAACAGGGCGAACGGCAGGGCGTTGCAGAAGAAGGCCGCCACGAAGATGTGGCGCCACAGGGTGCGGCCTCGCGGCAGCCGGTGGTGCGACCTCAGGCACAGAGCCAGCAGCACGGCCGCCCCCAGGACGCAGCGGGTCAAGGTGACCTGCACGGGGGCCAGGGCGGTCAGGGCCAGCTTGATCCACAGGAAGGTGGAGCCCCACAGCAGGGCGAGCACCCCCAGCCGTGCCCATGTCCATACCCTGCCTGCGGTGCTGTTCACGGCGTGTACTCCTCGTCCGGGTCCATGCCCAGGAACGATGCCCGAGCCCAGATGCAAGGACAAGCACAAAGAACTGCATCATCGTTAAGCTCATCTACATGCTTGATGTGCGACGTCTGAACCTGCTGCGGGTCGTGGTCACCAGCGGATCGATCACCGCGGCCGCCCGGAACCTCGGCTACACGCCCTCCGCGGTGAGCCAGCAGATCACCCTGCTGGAGAAGGAGGCCGGGCTCCCGCTGCTCGAACGGGTCGGGCGGGGCGTCCGGCCCACGGCGGCCGGGCGGCTCCTGGCCGGGCACGCGGGCGTCATCAGCCAGACCCTCGCCGAGGCGGAGACCCAGCTGGCCGACCTGCGCGCAGGCCGTACGGGCAGGCTGTCGATCCGCTACATCTCCTCCATCGGCCCCACCGTGGTGGCACCGGCCCTGGCCCGTCTGCGCCGGGAGCATCCGGGAGTCCAGATCGATCTCAGACTCATCGATCCCGTGGACCCGCTGCCGGCGGCTGACAGGGACCGGGCGGACCTGACCATCGTCGTGGGGCCGGACCACGGCAGCCCGCAGGGCGTCCATCTGGTGCACCTGCTCGACGACCCCTACTGCGCGGTGCTGCCCTCGGGGCATCCGCTCGCCGCGCAGCGCGCCTTCGACCTGGCCGAACTCGCCGGCGAGCCGTGGGTCGGCAGCGAACCCCCCGGCCCCTGCCTCGTGCCCATCACCGACGCCTGCGCCGCGGCCGGGTTCAGCCCCAACTTCGTGGCGACGAGCGAGGACTACGCCACGGCGCAGGCCTTCGTCGCGGCCGGACTGGGCGTGTGCCTCATCCCACGTATGGGACTGGGCAAGCGCCACCCGGGCGTCGCCGTCCGCAGGGTCCGCCGCCCCGAGCCGGTCAGGACGATCCACGCCGCGGTCCCGGAGATCACGCTCGTGCAGCCCGCCCTGCGCACATTGCTCAAGGCGCTCAAGGACGCGGCGCGGGGATAGGACGTACCCGGGCTCGCGGCGGGAGGCCGCGGCAGGACTTCCGACGATGTTAGTCAGAACATCCCTGCCGGGCTGTGGTTTGCGTCTGCTGGCGGCGGAACACCAGGAGTCGTTGGCCGCCTTTAGTCATATTGCGCCCCATCGAAAGGTGCTGGGCCGACGGCGTCCAATCGTCGGATTTTGCCTGTCAGGGCGCTGATCTGACGCTTCGTACGGGTCTGCGCGTGCCCTGCTGGAAGCCTTGACTTTTGCTCATTTCAAGCTGAACAGTGTGTCCGCGAGTTTTCATCAGTTCGGTGGGCGGCCGCGGTACGCGGTGCTCGGGAAATGAAGGAGACAACGTTGTCAGCGCTACGTTCCAGCCGGCACGGCTTCGCGAAGGAGACACCTGTGCGCTCCGGAAGACGCAGATCACCAACGGGACGGCTGCTGGCCGCCGCGGTCGCGGTGAGCGTGGTCGCCGGGGTGCCGGCGGTGGCGCGGGCGAGCTCTGCGCCTTCCGCGCGGGCCGCCGCCTCGACCCGGCCGGTCTACCTGGACACGCACTACACGTTCGCCGAGCGGGCGGCCGACCTGGTGTCCCGGATGACGCCGGCCGAGAAGACGGCGCAGCTCCAGACCAACAACGCGCCGGCCATCCCGCGGCTCGGCGTCCAGCAGTACACGTACTGGAGCGAGGGCCAGCACGGCATCAACCGGCTCGGGGCCGACACCGCGGCGGGCAGCCAGGGCGAGCTCGACGTGACGGCGACCAGCTTCCCGGTGAACTTCGCGTCCACGATGTCCTGGGACCCGGAGCTGACGTACCAGGAGACCACGGCGATCTCGGACGAGGTGCGCGGGTTCCTCGACAAGTCGCTCTGGGGCAAAGGGCAGAACAACATCGGCCCGTCCGCGTCGGACTACGGCGATCTCACCTTCTGGGCGCCGACCGTCAACATGGACCGCGACCCGCGCTGGGGGCGGACCAACGAGTCGTTCGGCGAGGACACCTACCTGGCGTCCACGATGGCCGGCGCGTTCGTCAACGGCTACCAGGGCCAGACGATCACCGGCCGGCAGATGACCCCGTACCTGAAGGTCGCGGCGACCGCCAAGCACTACGCGCTGAACAACGACGAGAACAGCCGGCACACCCAGAGCGCGAACACCACCGACGCGAACACCAGGGACTACTACACCAAGCAGTTCGCCGCCCTCGTGCAGAACGCGCACGTCTCCGGCGTGATGACGTCGTACAACGCGGTGAACGGCACGCCGGCGCCCGCGGACACCTACACGGTGAACGAACTGCTGCAGGCCACCTACGGGTTCGGCGGGTACACCACCTCGGACTGCGGTGCGATCGGTGACGTCTACTCCTCCGGCGGCCACAACTGGGCGCCCCCGGGATGGACGACCAACGGCACGACCTGGACGAACACCGCCACCGGCAAGCAGGTTCCGGCGGCGGCCGGCGGGCAGGCGTTCGCGCTGCGGGCCGGAACCCAGCTGAACTGCGCCGGCGGGGAGTTGACGGCGCAGAACATCGACGCGGCGATCACCATGGGCATACTGACGCCCGGGGTGATCGACAGCGCGCTGGCGAAGCTGTTCACGGTCCGCATGCAGACCGGCGAGTTCGACCCCGCGGGCAAGGTCGCGTACACGAAGATCACCAAGGCGCAGATCGAGTCGCCCCCGCACCAGGCGCTGGCCGAGAAGGTCGCGGCGCAGGACCTGGTGCTGCTGCAGAACAACGAGGTCACCGGCACATCGACGCCGCTGCTGCCGGCGGATCCCGCGAAGCTCGACAACATCGTCGTGGTCGGCAACCTCGCGAACACCACGACGCTCGGCGGCTACTCCGGCCGGCCGACCCTCACGGTCAACGCCGTGCAGGGGATCACCGCGGCGGCCAAGGCGGCCAACCCGTCGGCGACGGTCACCTTCGACGCGTGCGGCACCACGACGACCGCCACGGCGCCCGCCGAGTGCTCGGCCGCAACGCAGGCCGCGGTCAAGACGGCGGACCTGGTCGTCGTCGCCGTCGGCTCGGACATGGGCGTGGCCGACGAGGGCACCGACCGCTCTGCGCTGTCCCTGCCGGGCAACTACGACTCGCTGATCAGCCAGGTCGCCGCCCTCGGCAACCCCCGTACGGCGCTGGTCATGCAGGCCGACGGCCCCTACGACATCCAGGAGGCCCGGAAGGACTTCCCGGCGATCGTCTTCAGCGGCTACAACGGCGAGAGCCAGGGCGCGGCTCTGGCCCAGGTCCTCTTCGGCGAGCAGAACCCCTCCGGCCACCTGGACTTCACCTGGTACGCCGACGACTCGCAGCTCCCGGCGATGGACGACTACGGGCTCACTCCGTCGGAGACCGGCGGGCTCGGCCGCACGTACATGCACTTCACCGGCAAGCCGACCTACCCGTTCGGATACGGCCTGTCCTACTCCCGCTTCACCTACTCCGGCGTCCACGTCGGACCCGGCTCCGTCTCCGCCGACGGCACGGTGAACGTCGGCTTCGACGTCACCAACACCGGTACGGTCGCGGGCTCGACGGTCGCCCAGCTCTACGCTGCACCGCAGTTCACCGTTCCCGGCGTGGAGCTGCCGAAGGAGCAACTGGCCGGCTTCAAGAAGACGGCGGTGCTCGCGCCCGGGCGCACCCAGCACGTCAGCCTGTCCGTCAAGGCCGCCGACCTGAGCCACTGGGACGAGGACTCCCTCAAGCAGGTCGTCCACAACGGTGCCTACCAGTTCCGCGTCGGACCCGACTCCGCCACCGTGGCGGGCTCCGGCACGGTGCGGGTGCACGGCGCCATCACCCCGCGGGTGCAGTCGGTGACCGTCCAGCCGGCCCAGGTGGTCTTCACGCCCGGCGACTCCCTGGACCTCACCGGCACCAACCCGTGGATCGCGCCGGACACGGACCCCACGCTGGAGCAGAAGCACGCCCCCGCGGACCACATCGTCGAAGCGGCCATGAGCGACCAGTCGCTCGCGGACCTCTCCCGCGCCCACGTCACCTACCGCTCCAGCGACCCGCGGGTCGCCACGGTCGCCTCCACCGGCGTCGTCACCATGCGGGCACCCGGCGCGGCGACGATCGAGGCGACCGTGAACGGCGTGACCGGCACGACCCCGATCGTGGTGCAGAACCCGTTCAGCCTGCGGGCGGCCGGCATCGTCAAGCCGAACACCACGATCACGGCGACCGCCACGTTCGCCAACACCAGCGGGCAGGCCGTACGCGGCCTGACGTTGGACCTGACGTCGCCGAGCGGCTGGACGGCCACGCCGACCTCACCGGTCTCGCTGCCCGAGGTCGCTCCCGGCCAGACGGTGACGGCCACCTGGAGCGTCGGCATCCCGGGCTCCGCGAGTCCGGGGACGAAGGCGGAGCTGGACGCGACGGCCGCCTTCACCGGCCGCGCGGGCGCCTACTCCGAAGCCGCGGTCAGCGCGCTCACCGTGACCTCCGGCGCCACCCCGGAACAGGTCACCCCGGTGGTGACCGGAACGAACCCGCCCGCCGGTTCGCTCAAGGTGGTCGTGAACAACCCGTCGGACACCCCCACCACGGTGACCGCGGTCGACTGGAAGCTCGGCAGCGCATCGGGCACGCAGCCGGTCAGCGCGACCATCGCCCCGCAGGGGTCGGCCACCGTGGACGTGCCCGTGACGGGCATCAGCTTCGCCGAGCCCTACACGTTCACGGTGACCAGCGTCATCTCCGGCGACCTGTCCTCCGAGCCCTTCTCCGGGCATGCCACCTTCCTCCCCGTGGCCAACAAGAGCCTCGGCGACTCCTGGACGCTCGCCGACGTCCAGGACGGCCCCGCGGTCGACCTGGCCACCACCGCGGACGGCACATGGTCGACGCTGGACGGCTCGCAGCCGTACGGCGGCGCGTCCGACCTGTCGGGCAAGGTGTGGCTCGACTGGGACTCCACGAACCTCTACCTCACGGCGAATCTCACCGACGACGTCTTCTCAGAACCCGCCACCGGGGCCGACATCTGGCAGGGCGACTGCCTGCAGTTCGCGGCCACCTCGGGTGTGCCGGGGTCGTCGGCCGCGTCGAGCACCGCCTCCGTCAACGGCCACTACGAGTACGGAGCCGCCCTCACCTCGGCCGGCGCCCAGCTCTACCGCTGGATCGCCCCGACCGAGGGCAGCGGCCAGGTCACGAACGCGACCGTCCACGTGACCAGGGACGAGGCGGCCCACACCACTCTGTACCAGCTGGCGATCCCGTGGAGCGACCTCACGTCGGTCCAGCCGGCGGCGAACACCGTGTTCTCCTTCGCCCTCGACGTCAACGACAAGGACAACGGGGTGCGCAAGGGCTACATGCAGTGGGGTGACGGCATCGGCTCGAGCAAGGACGTCAGCGGCTTCGACATGGCGCAGCTGATGCCCGCCGGCGCATAGCGGCAACGCCGGCGCCACGCCGCCCGGCGCTCTTCCGGACCCCGAGTCCTCGAAGAGCGCCGGGCGGCCGCCGTCTCACACGCCGGCCGTGCGGGGCGGCGGGGTGTCGGCGAGGGCTCGCAGGACGGCGGCGCTTGCGGCGTCCGCCGGGTAGTAGGACTCGATCGAGATCTCGTCGAGAGTGATGTCGTGCGGCGTGCCGAAGGTCGTGACGGTCGAGAACAACCGCACCTCGTGCTCCCGGAAGCGGAAGACCATCGGTGTCGCGACCTCCGACTGCGGCGGGGGCTCGGATTCGCCCGGTCCGTGCTCCGCCAGGAACTCGTCGTAGAGCGCGGCGACCACCGGGTCACCGGTCCTGGCGACCTGGCGCGACAGGCGGGCGCGGAAGAGGGCGCGGACCTCGGGCAGGTTGACCAGCCGGGAGGCGAGGCCCCGCGGATCGAGGCCGAGGCGCACCATGTTGACCGGGGCGTCGAGCAGGCCGGGATCGACGTCCGCGAGGAAGTGCAGGACCGGTGCGTTGGCCATCACGATGTTCCAGTGCCGGTCCACGACCAGCGCCGGGTAGGGCTCGTGGGCGCGGAGCACCCTGAGTACCGCCTCCCGGGCGGCCGCCATGTCCGGTTCGTCGAGCGGTCGTTCGCGATACCGGGGCGCGAACCCGGCCGCCACCAGCAGGCGGTTGCGATGCCGCAGCGGCACCTCCAGCTGGACCGCGAGACGCAGCACCATGTCGGCACTCGGCCGGGACCGTCCGGTCTCGACGAGGCTGACGTACCGCGGCGACACGTCGGCTGCCAGCGCGAGTTCGAGCTGGCTCAGCCGCCGGCTGTGCCGCCACTCGCGCAACAGGCCGCCGACCGTCTCCACGGCGCCAACCCTAGCCGCGAGGTCGGCTGCGGGCCATGAACTGCGAGTTCATCGACACTCCCGGAGCGCGCCGCCACACTCCTCGGCATGACCACTGACACCAAGGACCTGGTCCTCACCTGCCTGGAGTTCTACGGCAAGGGCGACCTCGAAGCCGTCGCGACGCTGCTGCGCGAGGACTACGTCGATCACGGGCTGCCGTTCGGGACCGCCACGAAAGCGGACTGGATCGCGAAGGCGCGGGAGCTGCCCCTCGCCGGGATGCGGGTCGACATCCGCCGGCTGGTCGCGGAGGGGGACTACGTGACGATGTTCTCGCGGCGGTGGCTGCCCGTGGGCGAGGGCGGCGTCGCGCTCGACATCGCGGTGGCGGATGTCTTCCGGCTCGAAGGCGGCCTGATCGCGGAGCGCTGGGAGGTCGTGGAGCCGATCCCTGCGGATGCGCCGAATCCCGTGGCGACGCTGTGAGCTGCCCGGCACCGGCACCGGCACCGGCACCGGCACCGGCACCGGGCCTGGGCTCGCGTTCGGGCCAGGGCGCCGCGTCCGCGGCCCGTGCTGCGGGGGCACCCTCGCGGTGGCCGCGGGCCGGCTGCGTCGCAGCCCTGCGCCCCGGCCGCCGGCCGGTTCTCCACCCGGGGGTGGAGACGGCATTTCAACCCCGGGCTTGATCCAACCTCTTCGCCAAGACGGGGGTGCGCGACCGCGCTCAGGCGGTCGGATACGCCTACCGGAACGGGATCACCTGATGAGGTGAAGGTTTCGGGTTGTTGGCCCTGGATCTTCCCGCTCTGTCCATGATTGGGCGCACTGCCCATCTGGCCGTGGAACGAGGAGAGTTCGGTGGACAACGAGGACGGCGGCGACCCCCTGGCGCTGCGGGTGGACGACCCGTGGAGTGATGCAGGTGGAGCAGGGCTCTGGGTACCCGAGCAGGCGGCGCCCGTCGCGCCGCCGGCCGCGGTGCCGCAGGCTGTCGCGGGGACGACGGGGGATCGGAGGGCGGTTTTCCAGGAGGTGCAGGACAGTGCGGCCTTCCAGGAGGTGAGAGAGCGGTATCGCGGGTTCGTGTTTCCCGTGGCGGCGGCCTTCGTTGCCTGGTATCTGCTCTACGTCGTGCTGGCCACCACCGCACCCGGGCTGATGGGGCGTCATGTCGCGGGGGAGGTGAATGTGGCGATGGTCGCCGGGCTGGCGCAGTTCGCCACCACGTTCCTGCTGACCTGGGCCTATGTCAGACATGCGAGGTTGCGCAGGGATCGGGCGGCGCTGGATCTGCGGTGGACGCTGGCGACCAGGACCGGACAGGAGCGGGTGCGTTGAGCGGCGGGCAGATGACGGCCGGCCGGTACCTGGCGGATTCGGCGGGGGAGCACCAGGGCCTGGCGGTGGTGCTGTTCACGGTGTTCGTGTCGGTCACGCTGGCGATCACCGCGTGGGCGGGGCGGCGGCGCAGCTCCTCGGAGGAGTTCTTCGCGGGCGGGCGGATGTTCTCGCCGATGGAGAACGGCTTCGCGATCGCGGGCGACTACATGTCGGCGGCGTCCTTCCTCGGCATCTCGGGTCTGATCGCGCTCTTCGGCTACGACGGGCTGCTCTACTCGGTCGGGTTCCTGGTCGCGTGGCTGGTGGTGCTCATGCTGGTCGCCGAGCTGGTGCGCAACTGCGGGCGCTACACCCTGGCCGACGTGCTGTCGGCGCGGATGCGGCAGCGGCCGGTACGGATCGCGGCGGGCACCTCGTCCGTCGTGGTCTCGGTGCTCTACCTGGTGGCGCAGATGGTGGGCGCCGGCAGCCTGGTCGGTCTGCTGATCGGCGGTCAGGGGACGGCGCCCAGGACCTGGGCGGTGATCGGCGTCGGGGCGCTGATGGTGTTCTACGTGTCCTTCGGCGGCATGCGGGCCACCACCTGGATCCAGATCGTGAAGACGGTGCTGCTGATCAGCGGCACGGTGATGCTCACGGTGATGGTGCTGGTGCGCTTCCACGGCAACGTCGACGACCTGCTGCATGCGGCGGCCACCGGCAGCGGGCACGGGGACGCGTTCCTCGCACCGGGGCTGAAGTACGGCGGGAGCTGGTCGTCGCGGCTGGACTTCATCAGCCTCGGGCTTGCGCTGGTGCTGGGCACGGCAGGACTGCCGCACATCCTGTCGCGCTTCTACACGGTGCCCACCGCGCGGTCGGCGCGACGGTCGGTGGTGTGGGCGATCGGGCTGATCGGGGCGTTTTACCTGATGACGATCGTGCTCGGCTTCGGTGCGGCGGCGGTCGTCGGGTCCGACACCGTGCGGTCGTCCAACGCGGCGGGCAACACGGCGGTGCCGCTGCTCGCCGAGGCGCTCGGCGGCGGGTCCGGGTCGACCTGGGGCACCGTGCTGTTCGCCGTGGTCGGTGCGGTGGCCTTCGCCACCATCCTCGCGGTGGTGGCCGGTATCACCCTGGCGTCGTCCGCCTCGGTGGCCCACGACCTCTACACCGCGCTGCGCAGGCCCGTCGCGCGGCACGGGCGGCGGGACCCGGCCGAGGAAGCGATGGAGCAGGACGAGGTTCGGGTGGCGCGCTTCGCGGCGGTCGGCATCGGTGCGGTGGCGATCGCGTTGAGCCTGCTGGCGCAGGACCAGAACATCGCCTTCCTGGTCGGCCTCGCCTTCGCGGTGGCGGCGTCGGCGAACCTGCCGGCGCTGCTGTACTCGCTGTTCTGGCGGCGTTTCACCACGCGGGGGTCGGTGTGGGCGATCTACGGCGGGCTGGTCCCCGCGCTGGTGCTCGTCGTGCTGTCGCCGGTGGTGTCGGGACGGCCCGACGCGCTCTTCCCCGGGGTCGACTTCCACCTCTTCCCGCTGGAGAATCCGGGCCTGGTCTCGATCCCGCTGGGCTTCCTCGCGGGATGGCTCGGCACGGTCCTCTCGCCCGAGCCCGCCGATCCGGGGCGCTACGCCGAGACGGAGGTGCGCTCGCTCACCGGGGCCGGGGCGGTGTAGGGGCGGGTCAGTCGGCCGGTGCCTGCGCCGCCCAGGCGTAGCGGTGCTCGGGGCGGCCGGTGTCGCCGTACCTCAGGGTGAGGCGCAGCCGGCCCGCCTGCTCCAGGTGCTTGAGGTAGCGCTGGGCGGTGGACCGGCTCAGCCCGGCGCGCTCGGCCACCTCGTGGGCGGACAGCGGATGCGGGGCCGCCCGCAGCACCCGGCGGATCAGGTCGGCGGTGGGCGCCGACTGGCCCTTGGGCAGGGCCGCGGGCGCCGCGGACGCGGTGCGCAGCGCGCCGAAGATCCGGTCGACCTGTTCCTGGCCCGCCTCACCGCCGCCGCCCCCGACGACCCCGTCGAGGGTGCGGCGCAGCGCGGCGTAACCGTCGAGCTTGGCCCGCAGCCCGCCGAAGCCGAACGGCTTGACGAGGTACTGCAGCACCCCGAAGCGCATCGCGGCCTGCACCGTCGCCACGTCCCGCGCGGCCGTCACCATGATCACGTCGGCGTGGTGGCCCAGCTGCCGCATCCGGCGGACCAGCGTCAGCCCGGTCTCGTCGGGCAGGTAGTGGTCGAGCAGCACCAGGTCGATCCGGTGGCGCTCCAGGGTGGCCAGCGCCTGCGCGGCGGTGTGCGCGCGGGCCGCCACCCGGAAGCCGGGAACCTTGCCCACATAGGCCGAGTTGATCTCGGCGACCCGGAAGTCGTCGTCCACGACCAGCACGTCGATCATCGGGCACCTCCGGTGAGGGCGGCGACACCGCCGCGTTCTGCCAGGTCCGGGTCGGTGAGCGCCTCGGGCAGGACGACGGTGAAGACCGCGCCGCCGCCCGCGCGGGCGGCGACCCGGGCGGTGCCGCCGTAGCGCTCCGCGAGCCGGCGCACCAGGGCCAGGCCCAGGCCGCGGCCGCGGTGGGAGGGCGACTCCTTGGTGGTCCAGCCCTCGTCGAAGATCTTCCCGCGCAGCTCCGGCGGCACCCCCGGCCCGTCGTCGCCCACCCGCAGCAGCACCGTGTCCCGCTCCGGGCGCAGTTCCACCTCGACCTCGCAGGCGGCCGCGTCCAGCGCGTTGTCGACCAGGTTCCCCAGCACGGTCACCAGGTCGCGCGGGTCGACCACCCGGTCGGGCAGCAGCGTGCCCGGCACGATCCGCAGGGTCACCCCGCGCTCCGCCGCGATGGCGGCCTTCCCCACCAGCAGCGCCGCCACCAGCGGGTCGTGCACCCGGTCCGAGACCTCCTCAGCCGACGCCCGGTGCGTGTCGGCGACCTCGGCCACGTAGTCCACCGCGGCCTCGTGCAGGCCCAGCTCCAGCAGCCCCAGCAGGGTGTGCAGCCGGTTGGCGTGCTCGTGGTCCTGGGCGCGCAGCGCGTCGAGCAGGCCGTGGGTGGAGTCCAACTCGCGGCCCAGCAGTTCGAGTTCCGTGCGGTCCCGCAGGGTGACCACCGCGCCGCCGCCCTCGGTCGGCATCCGGTTGGCGACCAGCACCCGCCCGCCGCTGACGGTCAGCAGGTCCTTGCCCTCGGCCCGCCCGGCCAGCACGTCGGTGGTCCGCCCCGGCGGCAGCGCCTCGTCCAGCGGCCGGCCCGCGGCCCCGCCGTCGAGCCCGAGCAGCCGTTGCGCCTCGTCGTTGACCAGCCGGATCCTGCCGCGCGGGTCGAGCGCCACCACCCCCTCGCGGATGCCGTGCAGCATCGCCTCCCGCTCGTCGAGCAGTGCCGAGATGTCGGCGAAGGCCAGACCGTGCGTGGCCCGCTGCAGCCGCCGGGCGGCCCACAGCGCCGCCAGCACACCCACGGCGAGCGCCGCGCCCGCGTACCGCAGCAGTGGCACCACGGCCAGCAGCCGGGCGCGCAGCCCGGTGTAGGCGAAGCCGACGGACACCGCGCCGACGATCCTGCCGTGCGCGTCCCGCAGCGGCACCTTGCCCCGCGCGCTGCGCCCCAGCGTGCCGCTGTCGATCTGCATGATGTCGTGGCCGCCGAGCGCGACGCTCGGGTCGGTCGAGACGTGCTCGCCGATCCGTGCGGTGTCGGTGTGTGACCAGCGGGTCCCGTGGGTGTCCATCACCACGATGTAGCTGGCGTCGGTGGCCGTCCTGATGCGCTCCGCCTCGGCCTGCACCGGGCCGTCCGCGGTCGGCGGGGTGGTCAGCAGCGACTGCGCCACCTGCGGTTCCGCCGCCACCGTCTGCGCGATGGCCAGCGCCCTGTGCATCGCCTGCTCGTCCATCTGGCGGCTGAGCGGCGCCAGGAAGAGCCCGATGGCCAGCGCGGTCACCCCGCCGGTGATCAGCACCTGAACCAGCAGCACCTGCGCCGAGACACGGCGCGGCCATCCGATCCGCATCATCAGCTCCTCCGGCTTCGCATCCCCCGCACTGCCGGCATCCGCCGACGTCCATGTCGTCAACGCAACGTAAACGCTGGACGCCCTGAAGGGCAGACTCCGTTTCGCATTCGTTGTCCAGCGGCGCGCAAAACGAGCAGAAGGCCTGCTTGTGCGCACAAGCAGGCCTTGCGCTCACAAGGCTGTCGGGGTGCGGCGGGCGCTCGTAGCGTCCACCGCCATGACCCACCACACGAGCCCCGCCATCGAACTGCGGGGGGCGGGCAAGGCGTTCAGGACCCCGTCCGGCGCCCTGCACACCGCCGTAAGGGAACTGGACCTGACCGTGGAGCGCGGCGAGTTCGTCGCGGTCGTCGGCCCCACCGGATGCGGCAAGTCCACCACGCTGACCCTGGTCAGCGGCCTTGAGGAGCCCACCGAGGGCGAGGTGCTGGTCGGCGGCGAGCCGGTGCGCGGCATCGGCGGCGACGTCGGCTTCGTCTTCCAGCAGGACGCCGTCTTCCCATGGCGGACCGTGCTGTCCAACGTCATGGCCGGGCCGCGTTTCCGCGGGGTGGCCAAGACCGAGGCACGCGAGCGGGCCAGGGACTGGCTGGCCCGGGTGGGCCTGTCCGCCTTCGAGGACCGCTACCCGCACCAGCTCTCCGGCGGCCAGCGCAAGCGCGTCGCGCTCGCGGCCACCTTCGTCAACGACCCGTCGATCCTGCTCATGGACGAGCCCTTCTCGGCGCTCGACGTGCAGACCAGGGCGCTGATGTCGGACCAGCTGCTGGAACTGTGGGCGGGCACCGGCTCCTCGGTGGTCTTCGTCACGCACGACCTGGAGGAGTCCATCGCGCTCGCCGACAAGGTCGTGGTCATGACCGCAGGCCCGGCCACCGTCAAGGAGGTCTTCACGATCGACCTGCCGCGTCCGCGCAAGGTCGAGGAGGTCCGGCTGGAACCCCGCTTCGTCGAGATCTACCGGGAGATCTGGTCCTCGCTCGGCGAAGAGGTCCGCATCACCCGCGAAAGGGGCACCGCAGATGCCGCCTGAGTCCGTCGCACTGGCACAGCCGGCGACCAAGCCCACCGACCGCACGGCGGCCCGCGCCCGCGCCGTACGCAACCGCACGCTGCTCGTCCAGGGCTGCCGGCTGCTGGTGCTGGCCGCGGTGCTCGGCCTGTGGGAGTGGTTCGCCCGCACCGGTGTCATCGACCCGTTCAACTTCTCGATGCCCAGCAGGATCTGGGACCAGATCTGGACCTGGACGGCGCACGGCACCGCCCAGGGCCCGCTGGGCGCGCAGATCTGGGCCACCCTCTACGAGGCCCTCTACGGCTGGGTGATCGGCGTGGCGGCCGGCGTGCTGCTGGGCATCGCGCTCGGCCGGGTGCGCTTCCTCGCCGACGTCTTCGGACCCTACGTCAAGATCCTCAACGCGATGCCGCGGATCGTGCTGGCCCCGATCTTCCTCATCTGGTTCGGCCTCGGCCCGGCCTCCAAGATCGCCTCGGCCGTCGTGCTGGTCTTCTTCCCGGTCTTCTTCAACGCCTTCCAGGGCGCCCGCGAGGTCGACCGCAACCTGGTCGCCAACGCCCGCATCCTGGGCGCCAGCGACCGCAGGGTCACCTTCCAGGTGGTCATCCCCTCGGCGACCTCGTGGATCTTCACCAGCCTGCACATCAGCTTCGGCTTCGCGCTGATCGGCGCGATCGTCGGCGAGTACATCGGCGCGACCGAGGGCATCGGCCTGCTCGTCGCGAACTCCCAGGGCACCCTCAACTCCGCCGGCGTCTACGCGGCCATGGTGATCCTCGCCGTCGTGGCGCTGGCCGCCGAGGGACTCCTGACGCTCGTGGAGAAGCGGCTCTTCCGCTGGAAGCCGGTCCAGCCGGGCGCGGAGCGCTGACCTGCCAGGCACCGCCCGGCGGCCGCAGAGCGCCGCCGCGAACCCCCGTCGCACACCCCGCCCGAACCCCCCGTTCGACGCTCACAAGGACGTGACCATGCGCAAGAACATCCGCCTCGCCGCGCTCGCCCTCGCCGGAACACTGGCCCTGACCACCCTGACCGCGTGTGCCGACGACGCGGCCTCCTCCTCGGGCGGCTCCGGCTCCGACGCGGCCGCCGGGTCCGGCGCGGCCGCCGGCAAGACCACCAAGGTCAAGATCATGGTCGGCGGCCTGGACAAGGTCATCTACATGCCGGCGATGCTCTCCCAGAGACTCGGCTACTTCCAGGCCGAGGGCCTGGACGTCACGCTGCTGAGCGAGCCCGCCGGCGTGGACGCCACCACCGCCCTGGTCGCCGGCCAGGTGCAGGGCGCGGTCGGCTTCTACGACCACACCCTCGACCTGCAGACCAAGGGCAAGCACGTCGAGTCGGTCGTGCAGTTCTCGCAGGCGCCCGGCGAGGTCGAGGTCGTCTCCACCAAGGCGGCCGGCGACATCACCTCGGCCAAGGACTTCAAGGGCAAGCACCTCGGCATCACCGGCCTCGGCTCCTCCACCGACTTCCTCACGAAGTACCTGGCGGTGCACAACGGCCTGAAGGTCAGCGACATCACCCCGGTCGCGGTCGGCGCGGGCGCGACCTTCATCGCCGCGCTCCAGCACGGCTCGATCCAGGCCGGCATGACCACCGACCCCACCGTCGCGCAGATCCTCGACAAGGGCACCGGCAAGGTGCTCTACGACATGCGCACCCCGGAGGGTTCGCGGCAGGCGCTCGGCGGGCTCTACCCCTCCTCCAGCCTGTACATGAACACCGACTGGGTGAACGGCCACAAGGACACCGTCCAGAAGCTGGCCAACGCCTTCGTCAAGACCCTCAGGTGGATGTCCACCCACAGCCCGGAGGAGATCGCCGCGAAGATGCCCGCGGACTACGCGCAGGGCGGCGCGCAGCTCTACGCGGACGCGATCAAGGCGACACTGCCGATGTTCACCACCGACGGGGTGATGCCGGCCGACGGCCCCACGACCGTGGAGTCGGTCCTCAAGGCCTTCAACCCCAACCTGCAGAACGCGACTGTGGACCTCAGCCAGACCTACACCACGGAGTTCGTCAAGAACGTCCACTGACCGCGGTGAGCCCGGTCGCCGTCAGGGTGGCCGGGCTGCCGAGCGGGCCGTCGCAGCTCTCCGGGCGCGGCGGCCGCGCGGCGCTCTGCGTCACCGCCACCTCCCAGGCGCGGCCGTCGGTGTGGGCGACCAGCACCGACCAGCTGCCGCCGTCCGGCGCGGCGACCGTACGCCGTACCGTCAGCGCGCCCTCCAGGTCCACGCCTGCCAGGGCGCGGACGGCCAGGTCGGCGGCCTGGCCCGGGCGGTCCCAGGCGGACCGGCCGCGGCAGCCGTCGAGGACGATCCGGCCGGTACGTGCCGCCTCCAGTACGTCCTTGGCCAGCCGGCCGTCCACCCGGCCGTAGGTGTAGCCGTAGGGCAGCACCAGCATGGTGGGGGAGAAGCGGTGGCCGCCCAGGTGGGTGACCTCCCAGGCGTCGGCGCCGCCCGAGGCGGCCAGCTCGGCGGCCAGCGGGCGCCCGTTCACCGCGCAGCAGCGGTCCCGCCTGCCGTTGGTGCATACGAGCGCCAGCGGCGGCCCCGCGTGTGCGGTGCCGAAACCGCCGTGCGAGCCCGCGCCCAGCGCCGTGAAGTCCAGCGCCGTCAGCTCCGCCGGGTCGGCGAGGGTGTCGGTGCGGACCCACGCGTCGCCCGGCGCGGTGTGCGCCAGGTAGACCCGGTGGCTCGCCGGGGTGTGCAGGTCGGCGTGCCGCCCGGGCCTGCGGATCAGGGCGACGCGCACACCGGTGCCGTCGGCGGCGCGGTCCAGCGCCCGGCCCACCGCCGGGTCGAGCCTGCTGCCGGTCAGCGCCTTGCGCCCCCACGGCCCCGGCTGCTCGACCAGCAGCCAGGTCCTGGCGGTGGCCGCGGTGGCGCCCACCGGCTCGGCCAGCTCCGCCGACGCCGTCGTACACGTACTCACACAGGTGAGCCTAACCGCCGCCGGACGGCCGCCGGTACGGCCCCCGGCGGGCGTACGACCGCGCGGCGGCCGTACGCCCGTCCCGGCAGGCCGGGACCCGGGTCACACCGGTCCCGCCACCACCGCCACGGGCTTGGCCAGCGGGACACCGGAGCCGTCCCGGCGCGGGTCCTTCGGCGGGAGGTCGGCCGGGGTGCCGGTCGCGGTGGCCGCGCGGGCCGGGGCGGCGCCCGCCCAGGCCATCAGCAGGCCCGTCTCGCCGCGCAGGAAGCGCTGGCAGCGCACCCCGCCGGTGGCCCGGCCCTTGCGCGGGTACTGCTCGAACGGCGTGAGCTTCGCGGTGCCCTCGCCCGCGCCCTCCAGCGTGTCGTCGGCGCGGGCCACCGTGAAGACCACCGCGTCCACCGCCGGGTCCACCGCGGTGAAGGAGATCACCTTGGCCCCGTCGGCGAGCTTCACGCCCGCCATACCGCCCGCCGGGCGGCCCTGCGGGCGCACCTGCGAGGCCGGGTAGCGCAGCAGTTGGGCGTCGTCGGTGATGAAGACCAGGTCCTCCTCGCCGGTGCGCAGCTCCACCGCGCCGACCACCGTGTCACCGTCCTTGAGGCCGATGACCTCCAGGTCGTCCTTGTTCGCCGGGTAGTCGGGCACCACGCGCTTGACCACGCCCTGCTCGGTGCCCAGCGCCAGGCCGGGCGAGGACTCGTCGAGCGTGGTCAGGCACAGCACCCGCTCGCCGTCCTCAAGCGACAGGAACTCCGACAGCGGCGCACCGCCGGCCAGCGAGGGCGCCCCCGCGGTGTCCGGCAGCATCGGCAGGTCGATCACCGTCACCCGCAGCAGCCGCCCGTAGGAGGTCACCACGCCGACGTCGGCGCGGGCCGTGGTGGGCACCGCCGAGACGATCACGTCGTGCTTGACCCGCCGGCCCCCGCCCCCGCTGTCCTCCGGCTCCTCGCCGCTGGAGGTGCGGGCCAGCAGCCCGGTCGAGGACAGCAGCACCCGGCAAGGGTCGTCGGCGACTTCCAGCGGCACCGCCGAGACCGGCGCACCGGCCGACTCCAGCAGCACCGTGCGGCGCTCGGTGCCGTACTGCTTGGCCACCGCCGCCAGCTCCGCGGACACCAGCTTGCGCAGCTCGGCGTCGGACTCCAGGATCCGGGTCAGCTCGGCGATCTCCGCGGTGAGCTTGTCGCGTTCGGCCTCCAGCTCGATCCGGTCGAAGCGGGTCAGCCGGCGCAGCGGGGTGTCCAGGATGTACTGCGTCTGGATCTCCGACAGGCCGAAGCGCTCCATCAGGCGCTCCTTGGCCTGCGCGGCGTTGTCGCTGGCCCGGATGATCGCGATGACCTCGTCGATGTCGACCAGCGCCACCAGCAGGCCGTCGACCAGGTGCAGCCGGTCGCGGCGCTTGGTGCGGCGGAACTCGCTGCGCCGCCGCACGACCTCGAAGCGGTGGTCGACATAGACCTCCAGCAGCTCGCGCAGGCCGAGGGTGAGCGGCTGGCCGTCCACCAGGGCCACGTTGTTGATGCCGAAGGAGTCCTCCATCGGCGTCAGCTTGTAGAGCTGTTCGAGCACGGCCTCGGGGTTGAAGCCGTTCTTGATCTCGATGACCAGCCGCAGGCCGTGCTCGCGGTCGGTGAGGTCCTTGACGTCGGCGATGCCCTGCAGCTTCTTCGCGCCGACCATGTCCTTGATCTTGGCGATGACCTTCTCGGGGCCGACGGTGAAGGGCAGCTCCGTGACGACCAGGCCCTTGCGGCGGGGGGTGACGTCCTCCACGGAGACCGTGGCGCGGATCTTGAAGGTGCCGCGGCCCGTCTCGTACGCGTCCCTGATGCCGGAGAGCCCGATGATCCGGCCGCCGGTCGGCAGGTCGGGACCCGGGATGTACCGCATCAGGGCGTCCAGGTCCGCGTTCGGGTACCGGATCAGGTGCCGGGCGGCCGCGATCACCTCGCCCAGGTTGTGCGGCGGCATGTTGGTGGCCATGCCGACCGCGATCCCGGACGCCCCGTTGACCAGCAGGTTCGGATACGCCGACGGCAGGACGGCCGGCTCCCGCTCCTGGCCGTCGTAGTTCGGCGCGAAGTCGACGGTGTCCTCGTCGATCGACTCGACCATGAGCTGCGCGGGACCCGACATGCGGGCCTCGGTGTACCGCATCGCGGCCGGCATGTCGTCGAGCGAACCGAAGTTGCCGTGCCCGTCCACCAGCGGGAGGCGCTGGGAGAACGGCTGCGCCATGCGCACCATCGCGTCGTAGATCGACGCGTCGCCGTGCGGGTGCAGCTTGCCCATCACCTCGCCGACGACCCGGGCGCACTTGACGAAGGCCCGGTCGGGGCGCAGGCCCATCTCGTTCATCTGGTAGACGATGCGGCGGTGTACCGGCTTCATGCCGTCACGGGCGTCGGGCAGGGCGCGCGCGTAGATCACCGAGTAGGCGTACTCAAGATACGAGGCCTGCATCTCGTCCACGACGTCGATGTCGAGGATGCGCTCCTCGAAACCGTCGTCGGGCGGCGGGGTCTTCGTCGTGCGGCGGGCCATCTCGGCGGCGCTCCTTCGTCTGGACCGGAAGGTCGTTCGGCTGGACCGGTGAACTGACGCGGACCATTGTGGACCGCGCCACCGACAACGCGAACCACGACCCGGCACGAGCGCGCCCGCGACCGGGAACTTCGCCGCCCGCCGACTCGCTTGCCTAGAGTGGCAGCACTCTACGCAGTCACGAGCACGCGACCGGAAGGACAGCTTGCCCATGGGTCACACGGCCACGCCGGAGGCACACTCCAGCGGCCTGACAGCCACCGAGCACCGCCTGGCGAACGGCCTGCGGGTGGTGCTCTCCGAGGACCACCTCACCCCGGTCGCCGCCGTATGCCTCTGGTACGACGTCGGTTCGCGGCACGAGGTCAAGGGGCGCACCGGTCTCGCCCACCTCTTCGAGCACCTGATGTTCCAGGGTTCGGGGAGCGTCAAGGGCAACGGGCACTTCGAACTGGTCCAGGGTGCGGGCGGCTCGCTCAACGGCACCACCAGCTTCGAGCGCACCAACTACTTCGAGACGATGCCCGCCCACCAGGTGGAACTGGCCCTGTGGCTGGAGGCCGACCGGATGGGCAGCCTGCTGGACGCCCTGGACCAGGAGTCCCTGGACAACCAGCGGGACGTGGTGAAGAACGAGCGCCGCCAGCGGTACGACAACGTGCCCTACGGCACCGCCTTCGAACGGCTCACCGCGCTGGCGTACCCCGACGGCCACCCCTACCACCACACCCCGATCGGCTCGATGGCCGACCTGGACGCGGCCTCCCTGGAGGACGCCAGGTCGTTCTTCCGCACGTACTACGCGCCGGGCAACGCGGTGCTGTCCGTGGTCGGCGACATCGACCCGCAGCAGACCCTGGCGTGGGTGGAGAAGTACTTCGGCAGCATCCCCGCGCACGACGGCAAGGCCGCGCCGCGGGACGGCTCGCTGCCCGAGGTGATGGGCGGTCAGCTGCGCGAGGTCGTCGAGGAGGACGTGCCCTCGCGCGCCCTGATGGCGGCCTACCGGCTGCCCGAGGACGGCACTCGTGCGGGTGACGCCGCCGACCTGGCGCTGACGGTGCTGGGCGGCGGTGAGTCGTCCCGGCTGCACAACCGCCTGGTGCGCCGCGACCGTTCCGCGGTGACCGCGGGCTTCGGGCTGCTGCGGCTCGCGGGGGCGCCGTCGCTGGGCTGGCTGGACGTCAAGGCGTCCAGCGGGGTCGAGCTGACCGCCATCGAGACCGCGGTGGACGAGGAGCTGGCCCGCTTCGCGGACGAGGGTCCCAGCCCCGAGGAGATGGAGCGGGCGCAGGCCCAGCTGGAGCGCGAGTGGCTGGACCGGCTCGCGACGGTCGGCGGGCGGGCGGACGAACTGTGCCGCTTCGCCGTGCTGTTCGGCGACCCGCAGCTGGCGCTGACCGCGGTGCAGCGGGTGCTGTCGATCACACCCGACGAGGTCAGGGAGGTGGCCGCGGCCCGGCTCCGCCCCGACAACAGGGCCGTGCTCGTCTACGAGCCCACCGGGGGCGGCCAGCAGGACGACCAAGCTGACGACGAGGCTGTCGAGGCCGACCAGGAAGAGGGCGAGCTGTGAGCGACACCGCTGCCGTCATGACGTTCCACCCGCAGCCGCAGGCCGGCGACCCCAAGCCGTGGGCCTTCCCGGCCCCGGAGCGCGGCTCGCTCGGCAACGGCTTGACGCTGCTGACCAGCCACCGCCCCGGCCAGCAGGTCGTCGCCGTCGAGGTGCTGCTCGCGGCGCCGCTGGACGCGGAACCCGAGGGCCTCGACGGGGTCGGCACCATCATGGCCAGGGCGCTGTCCGAGGGCACCGACCAGCACACCGCCGAGGAGTTCGCGGCCGAGCTGGAGCGCTGCGGCGCCACCCTGGACGCGCACGCCGACCACCCCGGGGTGCGGGTCTCGCTCGAAGTGCCCGCCTCCCGGCTCGACCGGGCGCTCGCGCTGCTCGCCGAGGCGCTGCGGGCGCCGGCCTTCCCCGACGACGAGATCAAGCGGCTGGTCGCCAACCGGCTCGACGAGATCCCGCACGAGCTGGCCAACCCGGCGCGGCGGGCCGCGATGGCGCTGTCCGAGGAGCTGTTCCCCGCCACGCTGCGCTGCTCGCGGCCGCGGCAGGGCACGGAGGAGACCGTCCGCAGGATCGACGCGGACGCGGTGCGCGCCTTCTACACCGCCCATGTGCGTCCCGCGACGTCCACCGCGGTCGTCGTCGGCGACCTGACCGGCATCGACCTGCCCGCGCTGCTCGACGACACGCTGGGCCGCTGGACCGGCTCCGGGGCCGAGCCGCGGCCCCGCCCGGCGATCACCGCGGACGACACCGCCCGGGTGGTCATCGTGGACCGGCCGGGCGCGGTGCAGACCCAGCTGCTCATCGGGCGCACCGGCGCCGACCGGCACGACCCGGTGTGGGCCGCGCAGGTGATCGGCACCTACTGCCTGGGCGGCACCCTGACCTCCCGGCTCGACCGGGTGCTGCGCGAGGAGAAGGGCTACACCTACGGGGTGCGGGCCTTCGGCCAGGTGCTGCTGGGCTCGGCCGACGGCACGGGCGCGGCGCTGCTGGCGATCAGCGGCTCGGTGGCGACCGAGGTCACCGGCGAGGCACTGGCCGACCTGCTGCAGGTGATCCGCACCCTCGCCGAGGGCGGCCTGACCGACGAGGAGCGGGACGTCGCGGTGCAGAACCTGGTCGGGGTGGCGCCGCTGCGCTACGAGACGGCCGCCGCGGTGGCCGGCACCCTGACCGACCAGGTGGAGCAGGAGCTGCCCGACGACTTCCAGGCCCGGCTGTACGCCCGCCTCGCTGCCACCGGCACCGTGGAGGCCACCGCGGCCGCGGTGCGGGCCTTCCCGCTCGACCGCCTGGTGGTCGTGCTGGTCGGTGACGCCTCGGTGATCGCGGAGCCGGTCCGCGCGCTGGAGATCGGCCCGGTGCGCGTGACGAGCTGAGCCCCGACCGGCAGCACCGCAGACCCGCGAACCCCGGCGCCCGCCACGGCGCCGGGGTTCCGTGCGTATCGGCACAATTCAGGGGCCGCATTCCCTTTTCCTTCCGTGCTGGAATAGAGTCGCTGCAGAATAACGGGGAAAGAACGGAGTCCTGCGATGCGGAATCTGATGTGAACGGGACGGAAGGCACGGCGAGGCGTATCTCGGCCGAGGTGGTGTGTACGGCCATCCGCGACGACATCGTCGGGGGTTACTTCCCGCCGGGCAGCCGGTTGACCGAGGAACTGCTCGCACAGCGCTACGGGGTCTCGCGGGTGCCGGTGCGCGAGGCGCTGCGCACCCTGGAGTCCGAGGGCTTCGTCCGCACCCGCAAGCACGCAGGCGCGTCGGTCGCGGAGCCCACCGAGCAGGAGGCCGCCGACCTGCTGGAGATCCGCGGGCTGCTGGAGCCGCTGGGTACCGCGCGGGCCGCGCAGCGGCGTACCGACGCGCATCTCAAGGTGCTGCGCGGGCTGGTCCGGCTCGGCCAGGAGCGGGCGGTGCAGGGACAGTTGTCCGACCTGCCGTCGCTCAGCGGGTGGTTCCACGAGACGCTGGCGCAGGCGTCGGGCAGCCCGACGCTGGCCGCGCTGCTGATCCAGCTGCGGCACAAGATCTCCTGGGTCTACGCCGACGGCGGATCCGCCCGGGCCGCCGAGGCGTGGGAGGAGCACGCCGCGATCGTGGACGCGGTCGCCCGCGGTGACGCCGAGCGGGCGCGCCGGCTCGCCGCCGTCCACGTCGAGCACGCTGCGGCGGTGAGGACCCTGAAACACCGCGTAAACGCAGTGCGCCGCCGTAATTAACAATCACACCGTATACAAGAGTTGTGAATTGCCGTCCCGCTCTCGCGGTCGGCAATTGTGAAAAAGCGGGTCCCGGCAATCCGGGGGGATTGCCAGGACCCGCTTCAATTCCGCATGCGCGCGTGACGGCGGCCGGTGGCCGGGTCCGCGGTGAAGGTTGCGGGAAAACCGTCAGACAGTCTCGGGGAGTTCTTCGAGGCCTTCCGCGACCAGCTTCGCCAGCCGGTCCAGCGCGACCGCGGCCTCCTGCTCGTTCGCGGCGTCCGAGGCGAGCACGACCTCCTCGCCGCCCTGCGCGCCCAGGCTCAGCACCGCGAGCATCGAGGCGGCGTTCACCGGGCCGCCGTCGGCCTTGGCGATGGTCACCGGCACCCCGGCGGCGGTCGCCGCGCGGACGAAGATGGACGCGGGGCGGGCGTGCAGGCCTTCCGCCCAGCCGATGTTGACGCGGCGCTCAACCATGGTGTTTGCCCCTCAATGTGTGTCAGGTCTTCCAAGTTGTCTAGACCATTTTTGCACGACGGGAGTGCTGCTCGGGCACGCCGCTGCGCATGGCCAAGACTGCCCTCTGCGCCTGCCCGCCGCTAGCCGGGCACGCCGCATACGCTGGGGGCCATGAACGACCAGCAGGACCCGCGGGACCCCGCGCGCCGGCCCTACCCCGTCCACTGGGAGGCCGACGTGGTGCTGCGGGACGGCGGCATCGCGCACATCCGGCCGATCGGCCCCGACGACGCGGGGCGGCTGGTCGACTTCTACGAGCAGGTCTCCGACGAGTCGAAGTACTACCGCTTCTTCGCCCCCTACCCGCGGCTGTCCGACCGGGACGTGCACCGCTTCACCCACCACGACTACGACGACCGGGTCGGCCTGGCCGCCACCGTCGGCGGCGAGTTCATCGCCACCGTCCGCTACGACCGCACCGACGAGGCGGGCCGGTCCGTCTCCGGCAGGAGCGGCACCCGCGCCGAGGTCGCCTTCCTCGTGCAGGACGCGCACCAGGGCCGCGGGGTGGCCTCCGCGCTGCTCGAACACATCGCGGCCGTCGCCCGCGAACGCGGCATCCTGCACTTCACCGCGGAGGTCCTGCCCGCCAACCGCAAGATGGTCAAGGTCTTCACCGACGCCGGCTACACCCAGCAGCGCAGCTTCGCCGACGGCGTCGTCCACCTGGACCTCGACCTGGAGCCCACCACCGAGTCGGTGCAGGTCATGCGGTCCAGGGAGCACCGCGCCGAGGCCCGGTCCGTCCAGCGGCTGCTGCGGCCCGAGTCGGTCGCGGTCATCGGCACCGGCCGCCGCCCCGGCGGCGTCGGCCGCACCCTGCTCCGCAACATCGCCGCCGGCGGCTTCACGGGCCGGCTCCACGCGGTCAACCACTCCTTCCCGCCCGGCGGCACCGACCTCGACGGCGTCCCCGGGCACCGCTCGGTGCGCGAGATCACCGAGGGCGGCGAGACCGTCGACCTGGCGGTGATCGCCGTCCCCGCCGACCGGGTGCCCGAGGCGGTCGCCGACTGCGGGGAGGCCGGGGTACGGGGCGTGGTCGTGGTCGCGGCCGGCTACTCCGAGGCCGGGCCCGAGGGCCGGGAGCGCCAGCGCGAGCTGGTGCGGCAGGCCCGCAGCCACGGGATGCGGGTCATCGGCCCGAACGCCTTCGGCGTGCTCAACACCGCGCCGGGGGTACGGCTGAACGCCTCGCTGTCGCCCGGGATGCCGCACCGCGGGCGGCTGGGCCTGTTCACCCAGTCCGGGTCGATCGGCATCGCCCTGCTGTCAGGCCTGCACCGGCGGGGCGCGGGACCGTCCACCTTCGTGTCGGCGGGCAACCGCGCCGACGTCTCGGGCAACGACCTGCTGCAGTTCTGGCAGGACGACCCGGACACCGACGCGATCCTGATGTACCTGGAGTCCTTCGGCAACCCGCGTAAGTTCACCCGGCTCGCCCGCCGCACCGCGGCCGCCAAGCCCGTCGTGGTGGTCAAGGGCGCGCTGCACACCGGCTCGGTGCCCGCCGGGCACCAGGTGCCGGTGGCCCGTATCCCGGACAGCACGGTCGACGCGCTCTTCCGGCAGGCCGGGGTGATCCGGGTCGACACCGTCACCGAACTGCTCGACGCCGGGCTCTTCCTGGCGCTCCAGCCGCTGCCCGCGGGGGACCGGATCGCGATCCTCGGCAATTCCGAATCGCTCGGCCTGCTCACCTACGACGCCGCCCTCACCGCGGGCCTGCACCCCACCGCGCCGCTCGACCTCACCACGGCCGCCACCCCCGCCGACTTCGCCGCCGCCCTCACCACCGCGCTCGCCGACCCGGCCACGGACGCCGTGGTGGTCACCGCGATCCCCCGCGTCGGCACGGAGGAGCAGGCCGACCAGTCGGCCGCCGACCCCGGCCCGGCAGAAGGCCCGGGCGAAGGCCCGGCCGCCGGGTCCGCGTTCGGCGGTGACGCCGGCGGGGACGATCCGGCGCTGGGGGAGGCGCTGCGCGGGGCGGCCGCGGGGGACAAGCCGGTCGTGGTGGTGCACCTGGCGCTGGACGGGCTGGCCGACCGGCTCGGCCGGCCCGAAGGGGGCGGCGCCCGTATCCCCGCCTACCGCGCGCCCGACCGGGCCGTCCGCTCCCTCGCCGAGGCCGCCGGATACGCCGCATGGCGGGCCGGGGCGGTGGACCCCGGCCGGGTCCCGCAGTTCGACGACATCCAGGAGGCCGCGGCGGCGGACGACGTCCGGCGGATGCTGCCGGACGGATCGCCGCCCGCGGGGGTCACGCTGTCCGACCGGGACGCCGCGACGCTGCTCGGCCGCTACGGCGTCACGGTCCGCCACGCGCTGCCCGCGCCGGACCCGGAGGCCGCCGTGGCCGCCGCCGCGGCGCTCGGCTACCCGGTGGCGCTCAAGACCACCGCCCCGCACCTGCGGCACCGCGCCGACCTCGGCGGCGTCCGGCTCGACCTCGCCGACGAGGGCGACCTGCGGCGCGCGTACGACGAGCTCACCACCCGCCTCGGCGGCCCCGCCGAGCTGCGTCCTGTCGTGCAGGCGATGGCGCCGCGCGGCGTCGACACCGTCGTGCGCGCCGGGATGGACCCCGGCGCCGGGGCCGTGCTGTCCTTCGGCCTGGCCGGGCCGCCCTCGGAACTGCTCGGCGACATCGCGCACCGGCTCGTCCCGGCCACCGACCGGGACGTGGCCGAGCTGATCCGATCCATCAAGGCGGCGCCGCTGCTGTTCGGCTGGCGCGGGGCCGAGCCGGTCGACACGGGGGCGCTGGAGGCGCTGCTGCTTCGGGTGTCGCTGCTGGCCGACGACCTTCCCGAGGTCGTCGGGGTCTCGCTCGACCCGGTCGTCGTCGCGCCCCGCGGGCTCACCGTCCTCGGTGCCACCGTGCGGCTGGCCCCGCCGCCCGCCCGCACCGACCTGGGGCCGCGCGCCCTCTCGTCCTTCTGACCCGCCGGTCCGGTTCGTCCCTCCGCCCCGCCGGGCCCGCCGTTCGCGGGACCCCCTCCCGGCGGCGCGTTCCTCACGCAGTCCACAAGCCGACGCACAGCGAAGGAGGCAGGGGGGCGGCGGCGACTAGGATGTGAGGCATGGCGAAGACCGGGACCACGACGCAGGGGCTGCGGACGGCGATCGAGCGCAGCGGCTACTACCCGACGCTCGTGTCGGAGGCCGTGGAGGCCGCGGTCGGGCAGGAGCCGGTCGCGTCCTATCTGGTGCACCAGGAGACGACGTTCGACGCGAACGAGGTGCGGCGGCACGTCACCGTGCTGGTGCTCACCGAGGGCCGCTTCATCGTCAGCCACACCGACGAGCAGGCCGCGGACGACACCTCTCCGACGCCGTACGCCACGACCTCGACGGAGTCGGTGAAGATCGGCCGGATCTCCTCGGTCGTGGTGAGCCGGGTGGTGGCGAACCCGGAGTCGTACACGCCGGGCACGCTGCCGCGCGAGGTCGTGCTGACGATCGGCTGGGGCGCGGTGTCGCGGCTCGACCTGGAGCCCGCCGCCTGCGGCGACCCGAACTGCGAGGCCGACCACGGCTACACCGGCTCGTCCACCGCCGACGACCTGTCGCTGCGGGTGAGCGAGGCGGGCGACGGACCCGACACCGTACGGCAGACCCTGGCCTTCGCGCAGGCGCTCTCCGAGGCGACCGCGGCCGTCGACTGATGGGCCATCCGTTCCACGCCGGCCCCGAGCCGGTGCCGCTCGACCCGCGCAAGGCTCCCGCACCCGGCTACGGCAGTGCCGCGCTGTGCGACGTGATCCCCGCAGCCGTCGCTGCCTTCGGCATTCCCGGCATGCCCGCGACCGGGCTCGACCTGGCCCCGGCCGACCGGGTGTGCGTCTTCCTGGTGGACGGCCTCGGCTGGGAGCTGGTCGGGCGGCACCCGCAGGAGGCGCCGTACCTGAACTCGCTGCTGCCCTCGTCGCTGGGGGGCACCGGCCGCCCGCTGACCGCCGGCTTCCCCGCGACCACCGCGACCTCGCTGGCCTCGGTCGGCACCGGGCTGCCGCCCGGCGCGCACGGCCTGGCCGGCTACACCGCGCTCAACCCGGACACCGGCGAGCTGATGAACCAGCTCCGCTGGCAGCCCTGGACGTCGCCGACGGCCTGGCAGCCGTATCCGACGGTCTTCCAGCTGGCCGACGCCGCCGGGATCGCGACCTGCCAGGTGTCCTCGCCGACCTTCCAGAACACCCCGCTGACCAAGGTGGCGCTGTCCGGCGGGGTCTTCCACGGGCGGCTGACCGGCGAGGAGCGGGTCGACCTGGCCGCGGACCGGCTGGGCGCGGCGGACCGGACGCTGGTCTACACGTACTACAGCGAGCTGGACGCGATGGGCCACCGGCACGGCGTGGACTCCGACGCCTGGCGGGGCCAGCTGATGATGGTGGACCGGCTGGCGCAGCGGCTCGCCGAGCAGCTGCCGCCGCGGGCGGTGCTCTACGTGACCGCCGACCACGGCATGATCGACATCCCCTTCGACGAGGACTCGCGGATCGACTTCGACGAGGACTGGGAGCTGCGGGCCGGGGTCGCGGTGCTCGGCGGCGAGGGGCGCGCACGGCATGTCTACGCGGTGCCCGGCGCCGCCGCGGATGTGCACGCGGTCTGGAGCGAGGTGCTCGGGGACCGTATGTGGGTCGCCACCAGGGACGAGGCGGTGGACGCCGGCTGGTTCGGCCCGGACCCCGAGCCGCGGGTGCTCGCCAGGATCGGCGACGTGGTCGCCGCCGCGTGCGACGACGTCGCGATCACGGCGTCCAGGACCGAGCCGGGGGAGTCCAGGATGACCGGTCTGCACGGTTCGATGACCCCCGTCGAGCAACTCGTGCCGCTGCTCGAAGTACGCTCCTGAACGTCGTACGCCCGTTCCTGTCCCCGATCGAAAGGCCGCCGTCCCACCCATGCCCGAGCTGGTCTTCTTCTCAGGAACGATGGACTGCGGCAAGAGCACGCTCGCCCTGCAGATCGTCCACAACCGCACCTCGCGCGGACTGCAGGCGGTGATCTTCACCAAGGACGACCGGGCGGGCGAGGGCAAGCTGTCGTCCCGGCTCGGCCTGGTCACCGACGCGGTCGAGGTCACCGACGGCATGGACCTCTACGGGCACCTGGTCGGGCTGATCAGCCGCGGTGGCCGGGTGGACTACGCGATCGTGGACGAGGCGCAGTTCCTGGCCCCCGAGCAGATCGACCAGCTGGCCCGGGCGGTGGACGACCTGGACCTGGACGTCTACGCCTTCGGCATCACCACCGACTTCCGCACCCGGCTCTTCCCCGGCTCCCAGCGGATGATCGAACTGGCCGACCGCGTCGAGGCGTTGCAGGTCGAGGCGCTGTGCTGGTGCGGTGTGCGGGCCACCCACAACGCCCGCACGGTCGGCGGGGTGATGGTCGTGGAGGGCGCGCAGGTCGTCGTCGGCGACGTCGACGGCAAGTCGGCCGAGGTGGGCTACGAGGTGCTGTGCCGCCGCCACCACCGGCGCCGGATAACCAGCGACGCGGCCAAGGCGGGCGCGTTGTCCCCCGATGTCCTGCCGGTCCCGTCCGACTGACGGACCGGCTGCGCGGCGGCGATACGAACGTACGGCCGTGTTGCGCCCGCGACCGGGGCGGGATCGGCGATATCTTTCACGACGTACCTTGCACCCCGGACCGTTCGCGACGAGCTGTCCGACCGCTGATCGCCCGCCGGCTCGACCAGAGGGAGCTGTCCCATGCGTGCCGACATCGTGCCCGGTGCCGTCTTCCCGGACTACGAGCTGACCGACCACACCAAGGTGCGTCGGCGCCTGAGCGACCTCCAGGGCGGCGATCCGATGATCCTGCTGCTCTCCCGCGGGCACTTCTGCCCCAAGGACCACCAGCAGCATCTGCGCCTGGCGGCCCACCACCCGGAGATCGCCGTCGCGTACACGCAGATCGTCACGATCGCCACGGACAACTTCTTCGAGCTCAACGAGTTCCGCGCCTCCGTCGGGGCGCAGTGGACCTTCCTGTCCGACGTGGGCCGCAAGGTGCAGAAGGACCTGGACATCCAGGAGTACACCGACCCGACCCACGACCCGATGGTCCCGCACACCCTCGTGCTCAAGCCGGGGCTGGTGGTGCACAGCATCTACAACGGCTACTGGTACTGGGGCCGTCCCTCGATCGAGGACCTGCGGCGCGACCTGCGTGAGGCCACCCGCGAGGTCCGTCCTGACTGGGACCCGAACCTGCCCGACCTGCGCGCGGCCTGGGAGGCCGGCGACCGCTCACGGCACTACCCGTACGAGTAGGGCAAGAAGGCGCGGCGGCACAACCGTAAAGCGGGCGGTGGCCGGGGATTCCCCCCGGCCACCGCCCGCTGGACTCCGTCAGGGCGTCATCCCGCCAGCGCGGGCGCCTTCGCGGTCCCGGCCGCGTGGTCCGCGGGCTCCGGGGTCCTGGCGGCGCGCCGGGGGAGGGCCGTCATGAGGACGGCCGCGATCGCCATCGCGCCGACCATCCAGAGCATCGCGTGCTCGAAGGCGCGGATCGGGGTCGAGCCGGTGAAGGCCACCGAGACCAGTGCCAGGCCGAACGCGTTGCCGAGCTGGTTGGTGGTGTTGATCAGGCCGGAGGCCGACCCCGCGTGGTCCTGCGGCACGTCGGACAGGACCGCGTCCGTCAGGGGCGAGAAGATCATGCCCATCCCCGCACCCATCACCAGCAGCGGCAGCGCCATCTGCCACGAGTGGACCGACTGCCCGTAGCGGGCGGCCTCCCCGATGTAGAGGAGCGCGCCCGCGGCCGTGGTCAGCGCCCCGGCCTGCAGCACCTTGCGGCCGAAACGCGGCACCAGCAGCTGGACCGACATCCCCGCGGAGGCCGAGCACGCGACGGTGAAGGGGAGTCCGGTCAGCCCGGCGTGCAGCGGGGACCAGCCCAGGCCGATCTGCATGTAGAGCGTCCAGACCAGGAAGAAGATGCCGCACCCGGCGCCGAAGACCAGCTGGACCCCGATCCCGGCGGCGAAGCTGCGGGCGCGGAAGAGCGCCAACTCGACCAGCGGCGAACCGTCCTTGGCTTTCTTGGCCCGCTCGTAGCGGACGAAGCCCGCGAGGACGGCGACCCCGCCGGCCATCAGCGCGTAGCCCCACAGCGGCCAGCCGTTCTCGCGGCCCTGGACCAGCGGGTACATCAGCAGCAGCAGACCGGCGGTGGCAAGGGCGACGCCGGCGATGTCGAGCCGGAGCGCCTGCGGTGCCTTCGACTCGTCGATGAACCGGCGGCCGAGGAGCAGGCCGGCGATCCCGAAGGGCAGGTTGATCAGGAAGATCGGCCGCCACTCCAGCCCGAGGATGTTCCACTGGGTGAGCAGCGCGCCCAGCAGCGGGCCCGTGACGGCTGCCAGCCCGATGACCGCACCGAACATCCCGAAGACCTTGCCGCGCTCCTCACCGGAGAAGGTCGCGTGGATGATCGACAGCACCTGCGGCACCATCAGCGCGGCCGCCGCGCCCTGCAGGAGGCGGGTCGCCACCAGCATCTGCGGATCGGCAGCCACTCCGCACAGCAGCGACGCGACCGTGAAACCGGCCGTGCCGATCAGGAACACCCGCTTGCGGCCGTAGATGTCGCCGAGCCGCCCGCCGGTGATCAGGCCGACCGCGAAGGCGAGGGCGTAACCGGCGGTGATCCACTGGACCGCGCTGAAGCCGGCGCCGGTGTCGCGCTGGATGCTCGGGACGGCGATGTTGACGATGGTCGCGTCGACCAGGTCCATGAAGCTGGCCGTCATCACGACGGCCAGCGCGATCCAGCGCCTGCGCTCGGTACTCATTCAGGGGCTCCTGCCTGCCTCTTTTGTTGACGGGACCTACGTTATGCAGGATGTAGGACAGCTCTTGTCCTACAAGGCGCGGACTCTGGAGAACATGACGGACACCCCGGCACGACTGCTGAATCTGCTCTCCCTCCTGCAGACCCCCAGGGAGTGGCCCGGCACGGAACTGGCCGAACGGCTGGAGGTGAGCACCCGCACCATCCGCCGGGACGTGGACCGGCTGCGCGAGCTCGGCTACCCGGTCGAGGCCACGATGGGCTCGGTCGGCGGCTACCGCCTGGTCGCGGGCAAGGCGCTGCCCCCCTTGCTGCTGGACGACGAGGAGGCGGTCGCCATCGCGGTCGGCCTGCGCGCGGCGGCGGGCAGCGCGGTGGACGGCATCGAGGAGGCCTCGCTGCGCGCGCTGACCAAGCTGGAGCAGGTGCTGCCGTCCCGACTGCGGTACCGGGTGGGCGCGTTGGGCTCCGCGGTGGTGACGATGACCGGTGGCGGCCCGCGGGTCGAGCCCTCCGCGCTGACCGCCCTGGCCGGTGCGATCGCCAACCACGAGTGCGTCCGCTTCGCCTACCGCGCAGGCGACGGCGCCGAGACCCGCCGCCACGCGGAACCGCAGCGGCTGGTCGCCAGCGGCCGGCGCTGGTACCTGGTCGCCTGGGACCTGGCACGCGACGACTGGCGCATCTTCCGGGCCGATCGGCTCACCGACGTCACCGCGACCGGCGCGCGGGCCGCGCCGCGGGTGCTTCCCGCCGCCGACGCGGCGCAGTTCGTCGCGTCCAAGCTGCGCAACATGTGGCCCACGGTGCCGGCCGTGGTGGACTTCGAGGCCCCCGCCGACGTGCTGCGGGCGAAACTCGGCCAGGCGCCGGGCGAGGTCGACGCGCTCCCCGACGGCACGTCGCGCTGGCGCGTGGACGCCGACCGCATCGACTGGATGGCCGCGCGCCTGCTGATGCTGGACCTGCCCTTCCGCGTCCGGTCGCCTGCCGCCCTGATCGACCGCCTGCGCACCTTCGGCGAGCGCGCGAGCAGGGCGACGGAGTGACGCGGGACCGGGCGGCCGCGTACGGCCGCCCGGTCCCGCGGTCCGTCAGCCCGCCGAAGCCGGGCCGAATGCGGCGACGACCGTGCGGTCCGCCGTCACCGGGATGCCGACCGTCGGCGCGGTGCTGCCGAGGTCGGTGCCGTCCAGCGTCCAGCCGAGCAGGCGGAAGCCGGGCGCGGGGACGGCGGTGGCGGTCACCGTGTCGCCCTTCTCGTAGCGGCCGGGCTCGGTCGCGTTTCCGGTGACGCGGACCGTGCCGCCGGTCGCCGGGTCCGCGGCCGCGGTCACGGACTGCTGCACCATGTTGATCACCATGATCCCGTACAGCTTCGCGGGACCGGTCGACGTCGTGCCGTTGTAGCGCATCACGTTGACCGCGCTGACCTGGGCGTCGGCCCCCGCCTTGACGGTGTACCCGCCGTCGCCGAGGTTGTCCGTGCCCAGGTTGAAGGCGTGGACGTCACCGGAGTCGACGACCAGGCCGTTGTGCATGCCGTAGCCGAAGACGTCCACGACGGTCAGGTCGCGGGCGCCGTCGACGTGCACCAGGTCGGTGTTCTTGCGGGTGACACCGTCGATGGTCTGGGGGAAGAGGTTGCTGCCCAGGCCCCAGTTCGGGATGCCGTAGCCCACCCTGGCCACACCGTTGCCGTTGCTGAGGACGCCGTTGATACGGCCGCCGTCCGCCGCGCCGACGTTGACGCCCCGGTTGAGGAAGACGCCGGTCAGCTTGTGCACCACGAAGCCGTCGTTGCGGTCCGAGGCCATGTCGACGCCGTTCCAGGCGTTGGTCAGGCCGACGTCGACCACGTAACTGCCGCGCCCCGCGCCCCTGATGTCGTACGGGTAGGGGACGTAGCCGGTGGCCGGGTTGTTCTCCGGGTGGAAGACCCGCAGGCCGCGCACTCCGGCACCGGTGCCGTCCAGGGTGACGGTGGCGGTGGCCGTCGCGGCGTCGGCGCTGTCGCGTCCGGCGTAGCCGAGCAGGACGGTGCCGCCGCTGTTCTGGCTCTCGTCGCGGTTGGGCGACGCGGCGGCGCCGCGCAGCTCCACCCCTGCCGGGACGCTCAGGTGGCCGCCGATCCTGTACCACCCGGCCGGCAGGTAGACCAGGCCGCCGCCCTGGGCGCCCGCCCGGTCGAGCACCTGCTGGATCGCCGCCGTCGCGTCGGCGGCCGGCTGGTAGCCGACGCCGTGCGGCGCGCTGCTCGCGACGTACAGCACGTTCCGCCTGGGCCGCGGGTCGGCCGCGGGGGCGCGGTAGGCCGGTGCGGTGCCCGGCATGGTGATCACGGTGCCGCTGGTCGGACCGGTCAGGGTGCTGCCGGTGGCCTTCACGTAGCCCGCGGTGGTGTTGCGGACCGAGGCGGTGCTGCCCTGCAGGGTGCTGCCGGCCAGCGTCATGCCCCAGCGGGAGTCGAGGTCGTCCAGTTGCAGGGCGACGTCGGTGCGCAGCACCCGGGTCTGCACGAAGGCGCCGGTGAAGGTGGCCCGCTGGCCCTTCACGACGTGGATGCCGGTGCGGTAGTCGGACAGGGTGATCCGGGAGAACTGGTCCCACTCCAGGTCACCGAGCACGAGCCCGGTGCCGTTGGCGCGTGTCCAGCCGTCCAGCGCCGCCCGCTTCGGCGGCTGGTAGGCGGCCGGGGCGCCGGCCCAGTACGCGTTGGAGAAGGTGATGTCGTTCCAGGTGCCCACGTCGGAGCCGTTGTAGGCGACGGCCCCCTCGGACAGCACCGTGCCCTTGATGTCGTCGAGCGTCGCCGACTCGTGGACCTGGCCCTGCACCGCGGGACGGCCCCGCTCGTCGGTCATGGTGGAGATGCCGACGCCCTTGTACGAGTTGAGCATCGTGACGTGCTCGACGGTGCTCATCATGAAGTTCTCGTCGCTCGCCCATGCCGAGCCGGGAATCTCGAACGTGTAGTTGTACGGCACCGGACGGGTCGCGCTCTGGTTCGGGTAGTAGGTGGTCAGGCCCTGGACGGAGGCGCTGCCGCCGACCCGGAAGAGCACCGGCCCGTCGGCGCCGGACGGCAGGTCGGCGCGGATCAGCGTGCCGTAGTCGCCCTTGCCCTGGTCGGGGTCGCGCCGGTCGCCGCGCAGCGAGCAGAAGGCCGGGATCTCCACGGTGCCGGTGATCCGGTAGGTGCCCGCGCCCATCCACACGGTGCCGCCGCCCGCGTCCTGGCAGTCGTAGAGCGTCGCCTGCACGGCCGCGGTCGCGTCCTTGTGCCCGGTGGCGTCGGCGCCGTGGTCGCGGACGTCGAAGTCCGCGACGACCGGACTGGCCGCCGGGTAGCGGGTGGCGACCAGCTTCGGGTGCGCGGTGACGACCCGCTGGTCGTAGACCTTCAGCTGCGCCAGCTCGACCTTCGTCACGCCGGCCGCGTAACCGTGGACCACCAGCCGTACGTAACGCGCGGTCGTCGCGGGGAAAGCGGTGGCGAAGACGTCGCCGGGGCCGGTGCTGCCGGTGCGTCCGGCTTCGGTGAAGTGCGTCCCGTCGGTGGACAGCTGGACGGTGTAGTCCGGGGCGAAGGCGCCGCCCCAGACCGCCTTGACCTGCGACACCCGCTGGGCCGCGCCCAGGTCTGCGGTGAAGGTCTCGCCCTTGCCCGCGTCGCCGCTGACCCAGGCGGTGCCGCCGTCGCCGTCGATCGCCGCGGCCGGGGAGGAGCCGGCGGCGGTGGACGAGGCGGTGGCGGTGCCGAGGTGGGCCAGGTCGGTGTTCACGACGGTGGCGTGGAAGGCGTCGAGCGCGCCGGCCAGCGTGTGGAAGGCGGTACGCGCCTGCTCGTCGGTCACGCCGGTGCCGTTCGCCACGCTGCGGGCCGTGTCTGTCGCGGCCTTGAGCGTTTCCCTGGCGCCCACCGGGTACTGCCCGTCGCGGGTGCCCTCGCGGGCCGCGGAATAGGCGGTGTCGGCCTGCGCGACCAGCTGCTTCAGGCCGGTCGTCGGGTCGAGCACGGTCGGCAGCGCGGTCACCGAGACCCGGGCGACCTTCAGTTCCGCCGCGCCGCCGCCGGTGGTGATGCGGAAGTCGGAGCCGTTGGAGCGGTTGGTGAGGATCGCGTCGTCCAGCAGGAAGGTGTGGGTCTTCCAGGTCCCCGAGTCGCCGTAGGTGAACAGCGGCGACTTCTTGAACATCTGCGGGATGGTGTCGCCCGGGGAGTCGTATTCGAGCTGGATCGAGCCGTTGCCCTGGTCGAAGTAGTCGATGCTGACGGCGACCGGGTCGCGGTTGTCGTAGAGGGTGCCGTCGTCGGCGTTCATGTAGAAGAAGCCGGTCTCGGCGCCCGGGTGGCTCTGGTCGGTGCCCCAGTAGCCGCGGCCGTCCTGCACGCCGGTGACCAGGTGGGTGTCGTTGTCGCCGGCCCGCGGGGAGACGCCCCGCGAGTCGACCGCGGTGCCGAGGTTCACCGACAGGCCCGTGGTCACCCTGACCGCGGAGACCGTGACGTCGGCGGGCGCGTCGCCCTGGACGCCGGAGATGCGCAGCTCGCGGCCCGCGGAGAAGTCCGCGGGAACGAGGAACGCCTCGGTCCTGAAGGCGCCCGAGTCCGCGAGCGCGGCGCTGCCCAGCACCTCGCCCGCGCCCCGGGTCAGCCGCAGGGTGCCGCTGCCGGTGTCCTGGTAGGTGACGGCGACGGTCAGCTGATCCGCCGTCACCGTGTCGGTGTACTCGCTGTCGAGGTCGAACGCGAGGTAGCCGGTGCCGGCCGCGACGTCGGTACGCCAGTACGGCGTGCCGTCCTGCGTCCCGGTCTTCAGGCCCCCGGCGTCGTCGCCCGCCGACGCGGTCAGGCCGAGGGTGAAGGGCTGCGGCCCGAGATCGGCGCCGACGCCCAGCGGGTAGAGCGAGGGCGCGGCGGCCGACGCGGGCAGCGAGGCCGGCAGCAGCAGTGCGACGGCGGCGAGCAGCAGGAGCGCGGGCGCACGCAGCAGCGCCCTGATGCGTATGCGTATGCGTCTGGGTGGCACGGACAACCTCCGAGGATCACGACGGGACGTGCGGGTCAGGGGTCGTGCGGGAGCGACGCCTGCCGGACGGCGGCAGGCGTGCGGGCCGCGCGGGTCAGGTCCTGCGCAGCCGGAGCGTGAGGATCTGGAAGGGGCGGAGGTCCAGCGGCAGCGCGCCGCCGGCCTCCGGTTCGAGCCGGTCCACCGGGTTCTCCAGCAGGTCGGTGACCTCGGCGCCGGAGACCGCGAAGTCGGCGCGCAGCGCACCGCGGGCCGTACCGCCGCGCGACTCGTACAGCCGCACCACGACGTCGCCCGACCGGTCGTCGGCGAGCTTGACGGTCTCCACGGTGATGTCCGGGTTGTCCACGGCGATCAGCGCGGCCCCGCCGGCCGGCGCCACGCCCGCGGGCCGCAGCGGCAGGTTGAGCGCGTAGCCCGCCGCGATCGCGTCGCCGACGCCTGCGCCGACCACCAGCGCGTAGGAGAAGGAGTGCCGGCCCCGGTCGGCCTGCGGGTCGGGGCTGTGCGGGGAGCGCAGCAGCGACAGGCGCAGGGTGGTCGTGGTGCCGCCGTCCTCGCGGGTCTGCCGGGAGACGTCGTGGCCATACGTGGAGTCGTTGACGACCGCCGCGCCCCAGCCGTGCTCGCCGATGTGCACCCAGCGGTGCGCCCACAGCTCGAAACGGGCCGCGTCCCAGCTGGTGTTCTCGTGGGTGGGGCGGCGCACGTGCCCGAACTGGATCTCCGCGCTCTCGGTGTCGGCGTGCACGTTGACCGGCCAGGCGGCCTTGAGCAGTGTGTCGCGCTCCTGCCAGTCGATGTCGGTCCTGACGGTGAGCCGGTCGCTGCCCGCGGTCAGCTCCAGGTGCTGCACCAGGTGCGAGCCGCCGAAGGCGCGCTCCACCCGCACCGAGGCCAGCAGCGGCCCCGACTCGGCCAGTTCGACCGACACCGCCTCGTCCAGGTCCCTGACGGTGTCCCGGTAGTAGCCGTCGATGTTCCAGGCGCTCCACAGGTTCGGGTCGTCCGGATGCAGCTGCAGGAGATTGCCCGCGCTGCCCGGCGCGATCGCCTCGCGGCGGGCCCGCAGGTCGTAGACGGAGCGCACCAGCCCCGCGGCGTCGATCAGCACCCGCAGCACCCCGTTGTCCAGCACGGTCGTGCCGTCCTGCGTGCTCGCCGCGACCGGGGGCGGCCCGCCGGCCACGACCCGCCCGGTGCCGAGCGGCGGCGCCTCCACCAGGACGGCCTGCCGCCCGTCGGACAGCGGCTGGCCGCCCTCGGTGCGCAGCTCCGCCGGGAGGACGGCCACCTCGCGCCGGGCGTAGGGGCCGGCGTTGAAGAAGGCCAGGCCCTCGCCGCCGTCCAGCGCCGTACCGATCACCTCGGCCAGCTCGGCCTGGAGTTCGGCGTGCACCGCCTCGGCCTCCTGGTGCACCCAGGCGATCGAGGAGCCGGGCAGGATGTCGTGGAACTGGTGCAGCAGCACCCGCTGCCAGATCGACTCCAGCCGCTCGTACGGGTAGGGCGCCCCGCAGCGCACGGCCGCGGCCACCGACCACAGCTCGGCCTCCCGCAGCAGCGCCTCGGCCCGCCGGTTGCCGCGCTTGGTGCGGGCCTGGCTGGTGTACGTGCCGCGGTGGTTCTCCAGGTACAGCTCGCCGCGCCAGACCGGCAGCCGGTCGTACTCGGCGCGGGCCGCGGCGAAGAAGTCCGCGGGGTCGCCGACCTCGACCCGGGTGGAGCCCTCCAGGTTGCGCAGCCTGCGGGCCTTCTCCAGCATCTCCCGGGTGGGGCCGCCGCCGCCGTCGCCGAAGCCGAACGGGGCGAGCGAGCGGGTCGCCGCGCCCTTGTCGGCGAAGTTGTTCTCGGCGTGCGCCAGTTCGGCGCCGGTCAGGCTGGCGTTGTAGGTGTCGACCGGCGGGAAGTGGGTGAAGATCCGGGTGCCGTCGATGCCCTCCCAGTCGAAGGTGTGGTGCGGCAGCCGGTTGGTCTCGTTCCACGACAGCTTCTGGGTGAGGAACCAGCTCGCCCCCGCCAGCTTCGCCAGCTGCGGGTAGGCGGCGGTGTAGCCGAAGGAGTCCGGCAGCCACACCCCTTCCTGCGCGATGCCGAACTCCTCGGCGAAGAAGCGCCGTCCGAAGATCAGCTGGCGGGCCAGCGCCTCACCGCCGGGCAGGTTGCCGTCGGCCTCCACCCACATGCCGCCGACCGGCGCCCAGTTGCCGTCGGTCACCGCCTTCTTGATCCGCTCGAAGATCTCCGGGCGGCGCTCCTTGATCCAGGCGTACTGCTGCGCGGAGGAGCAGGCGAAGACCAGCTCGGGGTACTCCTCGGCGAGCGTGGTCATGTTGGTGAAGGTGCGCGCGCACTTGCGTACGGTCTCCCGGATCGGCCACAGCCACGCCGAGTCGATGTGCGCGTGGCCCACCGCGGTGACGGTGTGCGCGGAGGCGTAGGCGGGCCGGGACAGGACGTCGGCGAGCCGGTCGCGGGCGGCCTGCGCGGTGCCGGGCACGTCCGTGACGTCGACCGCGTCGATCGCGTGGGCCAGCGCCCGCAGGATCTCGTGCCGGCGCGAACCGCCCACCGGCAGCTGCCGCATCAGCTCGTCGAGCACCTCCATGTCGTGCAGCAGGTGCCACACCGCGTCCTCGCGGACGGCGATGTGCGCGGCCCGCAGCTGGTAGAGGTGGTCGGTGCCTGCGGTCTGCCGGGACCCGAAACGGGTGCCGACCGACTTGGCGCCCTCGATCATCGGGTTGGCGGCCAGCTCCACCAGCAGGTCCACCGGCTCGCCGCCCGCCGCGGGTTCGGCGAGCAGCACGCTGCGGTGGTGCGGGTGCAGCCCCTGGACGGGGGAGCCGGCGGCGTCGTGCACGAAGCCCTCGGCCTGGCCGCCCGGTCCCTTGGACGGGTCGAAGCCCAGGTCGAAGACCGCCTCGACGCGCCGCCCCGCCCATTCCCGCGGGATGCTTCCGGTGGCCTTGAGCCAGCTGGTCGACCAGGGGCCGCCCCAGGTGTCGCCGATCGCCACGGGTTCGTAGGCCGCCGTCAGGGCGTCGGCCACCGGGACGGGTTCGCCGGGGACGTGCCAGGCGGCCAGGCCGAGGTCCACGGGGGCGCCGTAGAGTGCCGGTCTGACGGCCTGCGCCAGGAATTTGGTGATCCGCTCTTCGACGATGTGCCGGTCGTCATGCACAGGTGTGCTCTTTCTGCTGGGGAGTCTGCCGAGGCCGGGGTGGGGGAGCGATCAACGCCAGGTGCGCTGGGGGACGAACCCCAGCAGATCGGTACAAGCGGTCGTGTCGAACAGGGTGCCGTGCCCGGTGACCGACGGCGGTACGGGCACGCCGGGGTGGTGCGCGGCCATCAGTTCCGCGGACGGCACGGTGGAGGTGGTGTCGGCTGCGGTGACGTTGACGACGTGGCAGCCGCGTACGTCGCCCTCGACGGCCAGCCGGACCGCCCGCGCCGCGTCGAGGGTGTGCAGCCAGCCCCACAGGTCGTGCCGCTGCGCGGCGGGGTCGGCGGCGCAGGCGGCGAGGAAGTGGTCGAGCCGTTCGCCGGTGCCGGTGAAGGGGAAGCGCATGCACACCGCGTCCAGGCCGAAGCGCCGGTGCGCCGTCGCCGCGACCTCTTCGAGCACCACCTTGGACAGCCCGTAGGGGTCGCGGACCAGGCTCGGATGCGCCTCGTCCAGCGGGACGTACGCCGGCGAGACCGGCACCGGCGACCAGGCGAGCCCGGTCGCCGCCATGCTGGAGGCGGCCACCACCCGCCGCACCCCGGCCGCGCCCGCCTCCTGGAAGACCCGGTGCGCGGTGTGGCAGTTGGCGGCGAACATCGCGCTGGGGTCGTCCACGTTGGGGTGCGGGATCGCCCCCAGGTGCACCACCGCCTCGACGCCGTCCATCGCCTTGCGCACCAGCTCGGGGTCCTGGAGGTCGCCGGTGTGCACCCGGTGCGCGCGCGGCTCGTCCACCGGCAGCAGGTCGGTCAGCACCAGCTCGTGCCCCGCGTCCAGCAGCTCTGCTGTGACATGGCCGCCGATGTGCCCGGCGGCCCCCGTCACGAGGATGCGCATCAGCCCTTCACCGCCCCGACCAGGCCGTTGACGAAGTAGCGCTGCAGGCTCAGGAAGAGCAGGATCACCGGCACCACCACGATGAGCGCGCCGGCCATCAGGTTGTTGTAGTGCGGCACGTTCTGCGCGGCGAGGGTCTGCAGGCCCAGCGGCAGGGTGTACGTGCTCTCGTCGTTGAGCGAGACCCGGGTCAGCAGGTACTCGTTCCAGGTGGGGATCGCGGTGATCAGGGCCACCGTGATCAGCGCCGGCCGGGTCAGCGGCAGGTAGATGCGGGTGAAGATGTGGAACTCGTTCGCGCCGTCGACCCGCGCGGACTCCCGCAGCTCCTTGGGCACGGTGGCGAAGGCACCGGTCATCAGCAGCACCGACAGCGGGGCGCCGCCGTTGACGAAGGGCAGCACCAGGCCCATGTGGGTGCCGAGGATGCCCATCTTGTTCTCCAGCAGCACGATCGGCAGCATCACCGTGACACCGGGCACGAACAGCAGTGCCACGAACAGTTTCTGCAGCGCGCCGCGGCCGGGGAAGTCCAGCACCGCGAAGGCGTAGCCGGCGGCCGCGTAGACCACCAGGGTCAGCACCACGGTCAGTGCGCTGACCTCCAGGCTGTTCATGAAGTAGCGGAAGAAGTGCAGCTGGTTCCAGGTGTCGGTCAGCGTCTGGAAGGTCGGGTGGTGCGGGATCAGATGGCCGCCCCTGATCACCTCGACCTGGTCCTTGAACGCCGCCGAGACCATCCACAGGAAGGGGTAGATGCTGATCACGCCGTAGAGCGCGAGCAGGGCGCCGACCAGCACCCGGGCACTGATCCTGCGGGCGCGGGCCGCTCCTGTGCCGCTGCCGCCGGGGGCGCGGCCCGGCCGGGATGCGAGGGGAATCGTTGTCATGTCTTGCTCCGCATGACTCGCAGGTTGATCAGCGCGATGACCAGCGCGGCGGCGAAGAGGATCCAGCCGAGCGCACTGGCGAGCCCGAGGGTCGGCGCGAGGTCCTTGAGGAAGGCCAGCCGGTAGGCCTCAAGGCCCAGCACGTTGGTGTGGTCGCCGGGGCCGCCGTTGGTCATCACCAGGAAGGTCTGGAAGCCCTGCAGCGAGTCGCGCAGGTTCAGCAGCACCACGATCGAGGTGATCGGCCGCACCAGCGGCCACACCACCGAGGCGTTGGTGCGCCACCAGCCGGCGCCGTCCAGCTGCGAGGCCTCCAGCACGCTGCGGTCGATGCCCTGCAGGCCCGTCAGGTAGAGCAGCATCGCGACCGGCACGGAACCCCACACGGTGACCACGATCATGGTGGGCAGTGCGGTGTCGGGATTGCCGAGCCAGCCCTGCGGCTGCGCGAGCGAGCCCATGCCGAGGCTGCTGAGCACGCTGTTGATCGCGCCGTCCGGCTGCAGGATGTACTGCCAGGCGAAGAAGACCGCGATGCCGCTGGTCACGTACGGCACGAAGTAGACCGAGCGCAGCACGCCCTGCATCCGCTTGGCCGAGTTGAGCAGCACCGCGAGCGGGAAGGACACCAGCACGGTCAGCAGCGGGACGGCGATCATCACGTACAGCGTGTGGATCGCCGCGTGGTGCAGCCGCGGGGCGTAGGCGGGGTTCTGCCAGAGCAGGTCCTTGTAGTTCTGCAGGCCCACCCAGTCCCAGTGCGGAGCGAAGCCGTTCCACTGGGCGAAGCTCAGCAGGAAGCCGTAGCCGACGGTGTACAGGCCCATGACCGCGAAGAGGATCACGGCGGGGGCGACGAAGAGATAACCGGAGACTGCCTCGTAGGTGCGGCGGCGCATAACGCGCCGGCCGCCGTCGGGGCCGGCCGCACCTGCCGGCCGGGGAGCGCCTCCCCGGCCGGCGGCGGCCGTCTCCGTCAGCGCGGGACGGGGTGCGGTCGTCACTTGTTCGCCGTCGCCCAGAAGTTGTTGTTGAGCTTCGCCAGGGCCTTGCCGGTGGCCTCGGGGCTCTTCTGCTTCAGCGGGGTGAGGTCGGCGAGTATCTCGGCCATCGAGTCCTGGTCGTATCCCGGCGGCCGGAAGTCGTTGACGTTCGGGTCGTAGGTGTTCTCCGGGCTGCCCTCGAAGGCCTTGGTCATGTCGGCGAGGGTCGCGCCCATCACGGAGGCGGCGTCGGCGCCGAGCTCGGTGGACGGCACCTCGGTGGCGTCCTTGGCGAACTGCGAGGCGACGGCCGGCTGCGCCAGGAACTTCATCCACTTCTCGGCGTTCTCCGGGTGGCTGCTGGTCGCCGAGACCGTCAGGCCGGTGAGCGCCAGCGGGGCGAGGGCCGGCTTGGGCACCGCGCCGCCCTGCGGGCCGGGGAAGCCGAAGGCCATGACGTCCTCGGGGTTCATGCCGTTCTGCTGGAGGAAGGCCAGCGTGAAGGTGCCGCCGATGTCCCAGGCGGACTTGCCCTGGGCGAAGGCCTGGTCGGCCGCGTCGATGTCCAGCGTCTGGGTGCCCGGCATCCAGTACGGCTGCATCTGCGAGTACAGGCCGAGCACCTTCTGGCCGTCGGGCGAGGCGAAGTCGGCGGAGGCGTCCTGGCCCCACAGCGCCTGGTACTTCTCCTTGCCCAGCTCACCGAAGGCCAGCGGCTGGAGGCCCCAGGTCAGACCGGTCGCCTTGACCTTCAGGCCGAGGCTGACGCCGCCGTTCTTCGGGTCCTTGCCGGTCGTCGCCTTGAGGTCGGTGAGGAACTCCTCGTAGCTGGCCGGGGGCTTGGTGATGCCGGCGGCGGCCAGCATCTTCTTGTTGCCCATGACGATGCCGAAGGTGCCCGAGGTCAGCGGGACGCTGAAGCGCTGGCCCTCCTTGACGCCGTGCGACTTGGAGTCCGAGGGGATGGACTCCTTGTAGTGCGCGGGGGTCACCGTGCCGGAGGTCTGGACGCCCTTCTGGTACAGGCCGCTCCAGTCGGCGCCGACGTCCTTGGCCAGGTCGCGGGCGATGCCGGTCGCGCCGAGTGCGAAGTCCTCGCCGTCGGAGTGGACTTCGAGCACGTCGGGCAGGTCGTGGGTCTTCGCGGCGGCCTGCACCTTGGTGGTGTAGGCGTCGTCCGGGCCGTAGGCCTGCACGGTGACCGTGATGCCGGTCTGCTTCTTGAACTGGGCTGCGGCGTTCTTCAGCGCCGCCACGTGCGACTGCTTGAAGGTCCACATCGTCAGCGACTTGGCGTCGCCCGACCCCGAGGAGCCGCCGCCGCAGGCGGCCAGCGGGCTCAGCGACAGGACGGTCGCCACCGTCACGGCGGCAAATCTGGTTTTCGGGGTAAAACGTGCGAATGGAGTGCGCATGGGCCCCTACCTAGGCTTCGGCCGTTCAGAAGACCGAATGACGTTGGAGTGACTGAACTTAGGGTCGCGTTTGGTATAGCGTCAAGACGCGCGCTGAGGTGAGATGGGCTCAGCGCGGCCGTGTGGGCGTGGCGCGGGGAGCGGAGGATCAGTGGAATCGGTGGCAGAAGCGGCACGCGGGCGGAAGCCCGAAGAGGTGAAGTCCGCGGCTCGCGTCCTGGAGGTGCTCGAACTGCTCGGCGTGCAGGGCGCGCGGCTCTCGCTCGCGGAGATGGCCGCGGCCATGGCCGTGCCCAAGAGCAGCCTGCACGCGATCCTGCGGACCATGGAGGCCCGCAAGTGGGTCGATCTGGACCCCTCGGGGACGCGGTACGGCATCGGGCTCAAGGCCCTGCTGACGGGTACCGCCTACCTGGAGGGCGACGACGTCACCAGCCTCGCCGGGCCGGTGCTCGACGCCCTCGCCGAGGAGACTGGCGAGGCGGTTCACCTGGGCAGGCTGGACGGCACACACGTCGTCTACCTGGCAAAACGCGAGTCCCGGCACGCGCTTCGGATGTACTCGGCGGTCGGCAGAAGGCTGCCGGCGCACGCCACGGGACTGGGCAAGGCGGTGCTGTCGCAGTTCGACCCCGCCGAGGTGCAGCGGCGGCTGGACTGGCCGCTGGAGCGGCTGACCCCGAGCACGGTCACCGACCCCGACGCCTTCCTGGCCCAGCTGGCCGAGACCCGGCTGCGCGGCTGGGCGGTGGACGACGGCGAGAACTCGGTGGACATCCGCTGCGTGGCGGTGCCGCTGGGCGGCGGGCAGGGCATGGACGCGATCAGCTGCTCGGCGCCCAAGAGCCGGATGGACGACGCCCGGCTCGAAGAGGTCGCGCAGGCCGTCACCGAGGCCGCCCACAGTCTGAGCACCCTGCTCAAACGCCTCGGACAGCACTGACCTGACGCCCCGTTCCCCGGCCGGTCCCGGTTTGTCATTGGCGTTGACAAACTCGGACCGGCCTCCTTACGTTCAGGAGGCAGTACGTCATTCTGCTACCTGTACGTGGGAGTCACGCATGGCTTTGCCTGATGCCGGCCTCGCGCCGCTCGCGCCCGCACCCTGGGTCGAGGAGCGTGGTGCCACCCTCCGCATCACGGCCGTCCGCACGTTCCTGACAGCCCCGCACGGCTGTCCCCACCTCATCGTCCGCGTCGAGACCAACGACCCGGGACTCTACGGCCTCGGCTGCGCGAGCGACCCCCAGCGTCCGCTCGCCGTCCGCTCGGTCCTCGACGACTACGTCGCCCCGCTGCTGGCCGGCCGGGACCCCGACGACATCGAGGACATCCACCGGCTGCTGCTCAACAGCGCCTACTGGCGCGGCGGCTCGATCACCGGCAACGCCCTCGGCGGTGTCGACGTCGCGCTGTGGGACCTGAAGGCCAAGCGCCTCGGGGTGCCGCTGCACTCGCTGTTCGGCGGCCGGGTCCGCACCTTCGCCGAGGCCTACACCCACGTCGACGGGCGCGACGCAGCCGAGATCGCCGACAAGGTGCTGGCCGCCCGCGAACGCGGCTACCGGCACGTCAGGATCCAGGCCGCGGTCCCGGGCGCCGACACCTACGGCGCCGCGGGCGGCGGCGCCGCGGACCCGGAGGCGGTGCGCACCCGGCGCGCGCCCTGGGACAGCGCCGGCTACCTGCGGCACGTGCCCGCGGTGCTCACCCGGGTCCGGGAGATCGTCGGCGACGACGTCGAGCTGCTGCACGACGTGCACGAACGCCTCGACCCGCGGCAGGCCAGGGAGTTCCTGCGGCGGATCGAGGACGCCGCGCTGTACTTCGTCGAGGACCTGCTCGCCCCCGAGGACGCCGGGCACTTCCGGCGGCTGCACGACGCGTCGCCGGTGCCGCTCGCGGTCGGCGAGCTGTTCCACGACCCGGCGCAGTTCACCGCCCTGCTGGCCGGTCCCGACATCGACTTCGCCAGGATCAGGGTGCCCACCCTGGGCGGGCTGACCCCGGCGCGTAAGATCGCCGCGCTGTGCGAACTGCGGGGCGTACGGCTGGCGCCGCACGGGCCGGCCGACGTCAGCCCGGTCGCGCAGGCCGCGACGCTGGCGATGGACATCTCCAGCCACGCGTTCGGCGTGCAGGAGGCCGCGGTCTTCAAGCCGCCGGTGCACGAGGTCTTCCCCGGCACGATCGTCGCCGAGAACGGTGGGCTCACGCCCCACCAGGCCCCGGGCCACGGGGTCGACTTCGACGAGGCCGCCGCGGCCGAGTACCCCGTACCGGAACCGCTGGCCCACGACCGGTGGGCTCTGCTGCGCAACACCGATGGGAGCGTGCAACGCCCGTGACCGACCCGATACGCAAGGCCCTCGTCGTCCGCGGCGGCTGGGAGGGGCATGCGCCGGTGGAGATCACCGACCTGTTCCTGCCCTTCCTCAAGGACCAGGGCTTCTCCGTGCAGACCTCGCAGACGCTCGACGTCTACGCCGACACGGGCCTGCTGGCCGCGACGGACCTGATCGTCCAGTGCTGGTCGATGGGCGAGATCACCGCGGAGCAGAGCCGCGGCCTTGCCGACGCCGTCCGCGCCGGCACCGGCTTCGCCGGCTGGCACGGCGGGATCATCGACTCCTTCCGCGGCGACCTGGACTACCTGCGGCTGACCGGCGGCCAGTTCCTGATGCACCCGCCGGGCTTCGTGGACTACACCGTCAACCTGGCGCCCGCCGCGCACCGGATCACCGAGGGCCTGAAGGACTTCGCCGTGCACACCGAGCACTACTGGGTGGCCACCGACCCGGCGAACGAGGTGCTGGCCGCCTCGGTCTTCCCGGCCGGCGGCGACCGCGCACGGGACGTGGTCATGCCGCAGGTGTGGACCAGGACCTGCGGGGCGGGGCGGGTCTTCGTCTCCGCGCTCGGCCACAAGGCCGACGACTTCGACGTGCCCGAGGTGCGGGCGATCACCGAGAGGGGACTGCTGTGGGCGAGCCGTTGAGGATCGGCATGGTGGGCGCGGGCAAGATCAGCGGGCAGTACCTGGACACCGTCGCCCGGCTGGACGCCCTGCGGCTGACCGCGGTCACCGACCTGGACCCGGCCCGCGCCAAGGAGGCGGCGGGCAAGGCCGGCGCCGAAGTGGCGGGCAGCGTCGCGGAACTGGTCGCCAGGGACGACGTGGACGCGGTGCTCAACCTGACGATCCCCGCCGTGCACGCCGAGGTCGCGCTGGCCGCGATCGCCGCGGGCAAGCACGTCTACGGCGAGAAGCCGCTGGCCACCACCCGCGCGGAGGCCGCCGCCGTCCTGGCCGCCGCGCGCACCGCGGGCGTACGCGTCGGCAGCGCGCCCGACACCGTGCTCGGCACCGGCACCCAGACCGCGCGCAAGGCGGTCGACGACGGGCTGATCGGCACCCCGGTGGCGGCGACCGCGTTCATGACCACCGCGGGCCACGAGGCCTGGCACCCCGACCCGGAGTTCTACTACCGGCCGGGCGGCGGGCCGCTGCTGGACATGGGGCCGTACTACCTGTCCGCGCTGGTGCACCTGCTCGGTCCGGTCGTGCGGGTCACCGGCGCCGCCGCGACCCCGCGGGCCGAGCGGGAGATCGGCAGCGGCCCGCGGGCCGGGCAGCGCTTCCCCGTCGAGGTCGACACGCACGTGACGGGCGTGCTCCAGCACGCCGGCGGCGCCCTGTCGACCCTGATCATGAGCTTCGACATCCACGCCGCCCACCTGCCGCGGATCGAGGTGCACGGCACCGCGGGATCGCTCGGCGTACCCGACCCGAACGGCTTCGAGGGGCCGGTCGAGCTGTTCACGGCCGGTTCCTGGCAGCCGCTGCCGGTCTCGGCCGGCTACCGGGGCGCCGGGCGCGGCACCGGCCTGGCCGACCTGGCCGCCGCGGTGGCCGACGACCGCCCGCACCTGGCGTCGGCCGACGTGGCCGAGCACGTCCTCGACGTGATGCTCACGCTGCTGGACGCGGCGCACGAGAGCAGGTCGCTGCCGGTGGCGAGCAGCTGCGAGCGGCCCGCACCTGTGCCGCTCACCGGCTGACCCGGGACGCCCGGGCGCGCTGATCCGGGGGTCCGCAGCAGGGCGAGCGCAGGCGGCAGAAAGGGCCGGACACGGGGGCGGTCCTTTCTGCCGCCTTTTCGCGCCGCTGATGTCATGTTAATTAACGGACGAAGAATGCCCATTGTGGTGGGAAATTCGCCTGACAAATATGTTCTCGCAGGTCACAACCAGCAAGAAAGCCGAATTGGGCGTAAGCGTTGACTTGATAACACACATGGTTTTACATGGCGGTCACTGGCTGGACAGGAAGGGCTGCCCATGCATGACCGGATCACGTCCGGGGAAGAGCGCACCGCCGCCTTCCTCGCCGAACGGCTGCGTCCCGCGCTCTATCCGCAGCGGCTGCCCATGGATGTCGGCGCCTGGCACATCGCGGGCGAACCGGTGCCCGCGGAGGTGGCGCTGCGCGCCGACTACGCTCCCTTCACCGTGGGCGAGCCATGGGGCCGCCCCTGGGCGACCAGCTGGTTCGACGTCCGCGCGACCGTGCCGGAGCGGTGGGCGGGGCGCCGGGTCGAGGCCCTGATCGACCTCGGTTCCGCAGACGGACCCGGCGCCCCCGACGGCCGCGCGGAGGGCCTGGTCCACGACGAGCACGGCATCCCGCTGCAAGGCCTGCACCCGCACCTCGGCGCGGTCCTGCTGCACCGCTCGGCGTCCGGCGGCGAGAGCGTCAGGCTGCTGGTCGAGGCGGCGGCCAACCCCCGCATCGAGGGCGGCACCGGCGCCGGCACCCGCTACGGCGACCCCGCGACCGCCGGCGACACTCCCCTGTACCGGCTGCGCCGCGCCGACCTGGCGGTACGCGACGACACCGTCTGGCAGCTGATCCACGACTTCGAGACGCTCGGCGGCCTGATGCGGGCGCTGCCCGCCGACACCCCCCGCAGGCACGAGATACGCCTCGCGCTGGAGCGGGCCGTCGCCGCCGTCGACCCGCGGGCCGTCGGCAGGACCGCGGCCCGGGCGCGTACGGTGCTCGCCCCGCTGCTGGCCCGCCGCGCCCACGAGTCCGCGCACCGCATCGACGCGGTCGGCCACGCGCACATCGACTCGGCCTGGCTGTGGCCGGTCCGCGAGACCGTACGCAAGTGCGCGCGCACCTTCAGCACCATGGCCGCACTCGCCGAGGAGTACCCGGAGCTGATCGTGGCCGCGTCGGCGGCGCAGCACTACGCCTGGATGAAGGACCACCAGCCGCACGTCTTCGAGCGGATCCGCAAGGCCGTCGCCCACGGCAACTGGGCGCCGGTCGGCGGCATGTGGGTCGAGGCCGACGCGGAGATGCCCGGCGGCGAGGCGCTGGTGCGGCAGTTCGTCTACGGGCGGCGCTTCTTCCGCGACGAACTGGGCGTGGACAGCGACGGCGTGTGGCTGCCCGACGCGTCCGGCGCGTCCGCGGCCTTCCCCCAACTGGCGGCGCTCTCCGGCGCGAAGTGGTTCCTCAGCAGGCGCCCCGATCCCGGCACCGGCCCCGCGCACCACACCTTCCGCTGGGAGGGCATCGACGGCACCCGGCTGTTCACCCACCTCGCGCCGGGCGGCCCCGAGGGCAGCACGCTGACCGGCGCCGAAGTGACCGGCGCGGTCGCGGACTTCGCCGAGATGGGCGCCGCCACCCGCTCTCTGCTGCCCTTCGGCCGCAGCGACGGCGGCCCCGACCGGGACATGATGGAACGCGCCCGCCGGCTCGCCGACCTCGAAGGCGCCCCCCGGGTCGCCCTGCGCTCTCCGGCGCACTTCTTCCGCGACGCGGAGGCCGAGTACGCCTCCGCCCCCGTGTGGCGCGGCGAGTTCGACCTGACACCGCACGGCGGCTCCTACACCAGCCAGGCCCGCACCAAGCGCGGCAACCGGCGCAGCGAGGCGCTGCTGCACGAGGCGGAGCTGTGGTCGGCGACCGCGGCCGTCCGGCACGGCATCCCCTATCCCTACGAGGAGCTGGAGCGGCTGTGGAAGAAGGTGCTGCTCCAGCAGTGCCACGACATCCTGCCCGGCACCTCGATCGCCTGGGTGCACGGCGAGGCCGAGCTGACCCACCGCGACGTGCAGCGGCGGCTGGAGAGGCTCATCCGGCGGGCCGCGGGCGACCCCGAGGGCTGGACCGTCCTCAACTCCGGCCCCCGCGACCGCCGCGAGGTCGTCGTGCTGCCCGCACCCGAGGCCGGCGCGGGATCGCCGCACACCAACGGGCAGCCGCTGCCCGACGGGCGGGTCGCCGTCATGGCGCAGGCGCCCGCGCTCGGCGGCGGACCCGCGGGGCTGCCGCTCGACGGCACCGCGCCGGTCACCGTCACGCCCGCGCAGGACGGCGGGCACCTGCTCGACAACGGCCTGCTGCGGGTGCACATCGACCCGCACGGCCTGGTGCGCTCCGCCGTCGACCTGGCCACCGGGCGCGACGCGGTGGCCCCGGGCGAGGCGGGCAACCTGCTGCAGCTGCACCGCGACGAGCCCGCCGGCTGGAGCGCCCTGCACCTGGACCCCGGCTACCGCAGCACCCGCCGCGACCTGGACACCGCCGAGCGCGTCGAGGTCCTGGCCGGCGGTCCGCTGCTCGCCGCGGTCCGGGTGACCCGCGGCACCGGCCGCTCCACGGTCGTCCAGGACCTGGTGCTCAGCGCCGGCAGCCGGTCGCTGACCGTGGACACCGAGGTCGACTGGCGCGAGCAGGACACCGTGCTCAAGGCCGCCTGGCCGCTCGACGTGCACGCGGAGAGCAGCCGAGCCGAGGTCCAGTTCGGGCACGTCGCCCGCCCCACCCACGAGAACACCGCGGCCGACGCCGCCCGCCAGGAGGCCGCCGCCCACCGCTGGGTCCACGTCGGCGAGCACGGCTTCGGCGTGGCCCTGGCCTGCGACGCCACCTACGGCTACGACGTCACGCGGCACACCCGCGCCGACGGCGGCACCACCACCGTGGTCCGCAGCACCCTGCTGCGCGCCCCGCACAGCCCCGACCCGCACGCCGACCGCGGCGTCCAGCACTTCCGGCACACCCTGCGGCCGGGAGCCGGTGTCGGCGACGCCATCGCCGAGGGCTACGCGCTCGGGCTCCCGCTGCGGCCGGGACCCAGCGCCCCCGCACCCGCCCCGCTGGTCGCCGTCGACGGTCCCGGCGTGCTGGTCGAGACCGTCAAGCTCGCCGACGACCGCAGCGGCGACGTCGTCGTCAGGCTCTACGAATCACGCGGCGGCCGCGCCCGCGCCACGCTGGCTGCCGGCTTCCCCCTCACCGCCGTCCACGAGACCGACCTGCTGGAGTCCCCGCTGACCGCCCACCCGCACGACGCCGGCCGTGTCGCGCTGACGCTGCGCCCCTTCCAGATCCTCACCCTGCGCCTGACCCCGGCTACGGGCGGCGGGGTGAGCCGTGGCTGACACCCGGACCACGCAGGCCGCAGGCGCCGAGGCGGCGCAGAGCCGCGAGGTGCTGCGCGGCTGGGCCACGGGCGGCGGGCCGATGGCGGTGCGCGCCCAGGTCGTGCTGCTCGCGGAGGAAGGTGTGCGGGACGCCGAGATCGCCCGGCGGCTCGGCATCTCCCGGCAGACCGTGGGCACATGGCGGCACCGCTGGCAGAGCGCGGGACTGCCCGGGCTCGAACAGCGCCCCCGCACCGGCAGACCCGCGACCGTCGACGAGGCCGAGGTCGTCACCCGTGCGCTGCTCGCCCCCGGCGGCAGCGGCGCGGGGCGGGCCATCGCCCGCGAACTGGGCCTGTCGCACGCGACCGTGGCCGCGATACGCCGCCGCTGGCGGCTCACCCCCGACGCGGGACCCGGCCCCTTCGTGCCGACCGTGCCGCCGCTGCCCGGCCCCGACGTGTGGGTCCTCGGCCTCTACGCCGACTCCCGCCGCGCCGTCCTGCTGGCCGGCACCCGCCCCGGGGCCGCGGCCGCCGCGGCACCGGCCGCGACCGTCATCGGCGAGGACGTCCTCACCGGCCTGGGCCGCGCCCTCGGCGCCCTGCGCCCTGCGGGCCGACCGGACGCCAGAGGCGGCAAGGACCCGGAACAGCCGTCGGCGGCCGACGCCCTGGCCGAGTTCCTGGCCGGCGCGGCCGAGCACCACCCGGACATCGCACTGCACGCGATCACCCTGTGGGACGACACCGCCGGCGACGGGTCCACCCCCGCCCCCGGCGGCCCCAGCGTGCACCTGCTGCCGGCCAGGTCGTCGTGGCGCGGCTTCCTGCGGGCGATGGTCGCACTGGACAGCACCAGCCACCCCGAGTCGTCCCGCCGGGTCTACCTGGACCTGATCGCCGCGCTCCAGCAGGCGGACGGGCCGGTCGGCTGGCTGCGGGAGAGCGTCGCGGGCCATCTGCGCGCGCCGCGCGGCGCGGTGCCGCAGGGGGGCACCCCGGGCACGGCACCGCACCCGCCGTCGTCGAGCGGGGTCAACCAGATCGACCTGGGCTCCTTCAACGAGTGCGTGGTCATCGAGTCGGTACGGCTGTCGGGCACCATCACCCGCGGCGAGATCGCCCACCGCACCGGCCTGACCCAGCAGTCGGTGTCCCGGATCGCCAGGTCGCTGCTGGACCGGGGCATCCTGGTCGAGGACGCCCAGCGCCGGGCGACCTCGGGCAAGCCGCGCACCCCCGTCCGGCTGTGCGGCACCGCGGCCCACGCGCTGGGCCTGCACATCGACCCGGAGCTGCTGACCGCGGTCGTCATCGACCTCGACGGCGCCATCGTGTGCACCTGCACCCGGCCGGTCAGCGCCGACATCGACCCGGGCGAGTTCGTCGACCAGGTCGTCGCGCTGGGCCGCGAGGCGCTGGAGAAGGCGCGCGGCGCGGTGCAGGAGGACGGCTTCCTCGGGATCGGCGTCGCGGTGCCGGGACCGGTGGACAGCGCCTCGGGCACGGTGCTCGACCCGCCGCTGATGTCGGCGTGGCGGGACCTGCCGCTGCTCTACCTGCTCCAGGACCACTTCCCCTGCCCGGTGATCATCGAGAAGGACTCGCTGGCCGCGGCGGCGGGGGAGCGGTGGATCGGCCGCGACCGCAGGGCGCGCGACTTCGCGTACCTCTACCTCGGTACGGGCGTCGGCTCGGGGCTGTACCTCAACGGCGACCTCTACCGAGGGGTGAGCGCCAACGCGGGCGAGTTCGGCCAGCTGTGCGCCATCGCGCTGGGCCGGGTCGGCGAGGACGGCAGGCCCGAGGTGCTGCCCGAGTGCAACCCGCCGGTCTCCGTACCGGACTTCGCGGCCCGCCGCGGCCTGCCGGCCGCCGGCGGCGCGGGCGGCAGTACGGCCGCCTACCGCGCGGTGGGCCGCGCTGCGGCAGGCGGCCGTCGTCGCCGG